>CAWEFW010000033.1:0-131836 GCA_963808435.1 uncultured Actinomycetota bacterium
GCAGCTAACGATGGCTACGCCGTGGCGTGGCTTTCGCTCGACCAGCGCGACAACGACCCGGCGGCGTTCTGGCCGTACGTCGTCGCGGCGCTCCGACCGGCGGCCCCTGGGGTAGGCCAAGATGCTCTCTCGCTCCTGAACTCGGCCCAGCCACCGCCACTCGAGCCGGTTCTGGCCACCCTCCTCAACGACCTCAACGCCTTGCCGAACGATGTCCTGCTGGTGCTCGACGACTACCACCTCGTCGAGGCGCGGGACATCCAGGACGGGATGGCCTTCCTGCTGGAGCATCTGCCTCCGCACGTGCACCTCGTGCTCGCCAGCCGCGCCGACCCGCCGCTGCCGCTGGCCCGGCTGCGTGGACGGGGCGAGCTGGTCGAGATCCGGGCCGCCGACCTGCGCTTCACCGCCGACGAGGCGGCGGAGTACCTCAACGAGGTGATGGGGCTCGACCTGACCGAGCAGGATGTCGCAGCACTCGAGAAGCGGACCGAAGGGTGGATCACCGCGATCCAGCTGGCGGCGTTGTCCATGCAGGGACGCGACGATCTCGCCGGCTTCATCGCCGGGTTCGCTGGGGACGACCGCTACATCGTCGACTATCTGGCCGAGGAGGTCCTGCAGCGCCAGCCCGAGCAGCTTCGGAGCTTCCTGCTGCAGACCTCGATCCTGAGCCGGCTGACCGGCGCCCTATGCGAGTCCGTCACCGGCCAGCGCGGCGGCAAGGCCATGCTCGAGGCCCTCGATCGCGGGAACCTGTTCCTGGTCCCGCTCGACGACCGGCGCCAGTGGTACCGCTACCACCACCTGTTCGCCGACGTCCTCCAAGCGCGGCTGCTGGACGAGCAGCCCGAGGGCGTTCCCGTTCTGCACCGGCGGGCGAGCGACTGGTACGAGCAGAACGGCGAGCGGTCCGAGGCGGTCCGCCACGCACTGGCCGGTAAGCACTTCGAGCGAGCCGCCGAGCTGATCGAGCTGGCGATCCCGGCGCTGCGCCAGAGCCGGCAGGACGCCACCCTGCTCCACTGGCTTGAGGCGCTGCCCGATGAGGTGGTTCGGGTTCGACCCGTGCTGAGCATGGCGTTTATCGGGGCCCTGATGACCGACGGCAAGCTCAAGAGCGTGGAGGAACGTCTGCGCGACGCCGAAGGGTGGCTGGACGGGGCGACGGACAACCGACAGGGCGACGAGGATCCCCCGGCGGCGAGGGTGGTTGTGGACGACGTGGCCATCCGCCGACTACCTGGGACCATCGCCCAGTACCGGGCCGGGCAGGCGCAGGTCCGGGGCGATGTGGCCAGCACCCTGACCCACGCCCGGCGGGCGCTCGAGCTCGCCGATGAGGACGACCATGTCGGGCGTGGAGCGGCCGCGGCCCTGCTGGGCCTCGCCCACTGGACCAGTGGAGATCTGGACGCCGCACACCGTTGGTACGCCGAGGGCATGGCCAGCCTCGCCAGAGCCGGGCACGTTGCCGATGTGGTGGCGGGCGCCGTCACCTTGGCCGACCTTCGGATCGCCCAAGGCCGTCTCCGGGAGGCCATGACTCTCTACGAGGAGGGGCTTCGGCGGGCCACCGAGCACGGTGTCCCCGCACTGCGGGGATCGGCCGACATGCACGTCGGTATCAGCCAGCTCCGCTATGAGCGCAATGATCTCGAGGCCGCGCTGCAGCACGTCCAGCTGAGCCGGGATCTGGGTGTGCAGGCCGGCTTTCCACAGAACGAGTACCGCTGGCGCGTCGCGCTCGCGCGGATCCGGCAGGCGCAAGGGGATCTGGGCGGCGCCCTCGACCTGCTCAACGCAGCGGAGCGGCTCTACGCCGGTGACTTCTCCCCGAACGTCCGGCCGGTCGCCGCTCTGCGCGCCCGGCTCTGGGTCGCCTTCGGGCGCCTGGGTGAAGCGCTCGGTTGGGCGCGTACGCAGGGACTCTCCGCGGCGGACGAGGTCAGCTACCTGCACGAGTTCGAGCACATTACCCTCAGCCGGGTACTCCTGGCCCAGTACGCGGCCGAGCGGGCCAAGAACTCCCTCGATGAGGCCACGCGACTCCTCGAGCGACTGCGCGTAGCGGCGTACGAGGGGAAGCGGACCGGGAACCTGCTCGAGATCCTGGTGCTGCAGTCCCTTGCTCACCAGGCAGGTGGCGACCTCCCGACGGCGTTGACTTCACTGCAACAGGCACTGATGCTGGCCGAGCCGGAGGATTACGTCCGGCTCTTCGTCGACGAGGGCCCGCCAATGGCCGCGCTGCTGCGATCGGCTGCAAAGAAGGGCATCCGCCGGAGCTACGCCGGTCGGCTGCTCGCCGCCCTCAACGAGACCGAGAGCAGCAGCCGGACCGGCGGCCAACCTGGTCTGATCGAGCCGCTGAGCGAGCGCGAACTGGATGTGCTTCGCCTGCTGGGCAGCGACCTGGACGGTCCGGACATCGCCCGCCGGCTCATCGTCTCGTTGAACACCGTGCGGACCCACACCAACCATATCTACGCCAAGCTCGGCGTGAACAACCGTCGAGCGGCGGTACGCCGGGCCCGAGAACTCGGCCTGCTGTCGCGTACCCGCGACCACTGACGGTCGGCGTACCTCACCACAGCAATCAACACATGTGGTGATGCCCGCTCATCACGTTGCCTTCTAGCTTTCGAGCGGAAGGAGGACCATGAGCGATCAGTTCAGCGGCCATCTCGAGGCCGGACCGTACGAGATCCGCATTCAGGGACACCTCGGCGCCCGATGGGCCGCCTGGTTCGACGGACTGAGCCTCACCAACGAACCCGACGGCACCACGCTCATCCGTGGCCCGGTGACCGACCAGTCCGCCCTGCATGGACTGCTTCAGAAAGTGCGCGACCTGGGCCTGCCGCTGGTGTCGGTCACCCAGGCGATGCCGACCACACCGATACACCCACCATCGCGCCGCACCAGGCGCAGACCCATCGACAAGGAGAATGACATGACTGTTCTCGACCGAACGCCGGCACGGACACGAGTTCCGATGAGCTCGCTGAGGAAGAACGCGCTGGTCGCCGGCGCGCTGTACCTGATCACCTTCGCCACCTCGATACCGGCTCGGGTCCTGTTCGGCCCGGTGCGGAACGACCCGAGCTACGTCCTCGGCCCCGGGCCGGCGGACACGCAGATCCTCTTCGCCGGTCTGCTCGATGTGCTCATGGCGTTCGCCTGCATCGGTACCGCGGTCGCGCTGTACCCGGTCGTCAAGCGGCAGAACCGGGGGGTTGCGCTCGGTTTCGTCGGCTCCCGGACCTTGGAGGCGGCCATCATCGTGACCGGAGTCGTCGCCCTGTTGTCCGTGGTCACGCTGCGGCAGGCCGGGGCCGGAGCCGACGCGCTGGGCGCCAGTCACGCTCTGGTCGCGATGTACAACTGGACGTTCCTGTTCGGACCCGGCTTCATGGCGTGTGTGAACGCCCTGCTGCTGGGCTCGCTGCTGTACCGGTCGGGCCTGGTGCCGCGGATCATTCCGTTGGTGGGCCTGATCGGGGCTCCCCTGCTGTTCGCCTCCGATCTCGCGGTCATGTTCGGGCTCTGGGCGCAGGGTTCCCTGCCGGCGGGGATCGCCGTCGTCCCGATCGCGCTGTGGGAGGTCTCCCTCGGCGTCTGGCTGGTCGTCAAGGGCTTCAGACCCTCCCCGATCACGGCCGAAATGACGACCGCCGAGACCCGCCCCGACTACCCGGCGGTCACCCGAACCGCTTCCCGACAGGACCACTGACATGACATCGCCCACCACCTATCCGGTCCGGCTGACCGGCGAGCTGGACCCGGACCTCTCCCGCTGGCTCTGGCTGGTCAAGATGTTCCTGGCCATCCCGCACTACGTCGTACTGGCGTTCCTCTGGGTCGCGTTCCTGGTCACCACCGTGGTCGCCGGGTTCGCCATCCTGTTCACCGGCCGCTACCCACGCTCACTGTTCGACTTCAACCTCGGCGTACTCCGCTGGAACTGGCGGGTCGGGTTCTACGTGTACGCCGCCCTGGCCACCGACCGCTACCCGCCGTTCACCCTGGCTCGGGCCGACTACCCGGCCGGGATCGAGGTCGCCTACCCCGAACATCCTTCCCGGGGCCTGGTCCTGGTCAAGTGGCTGCTCGCCGTCCCGCACCTGGTGGTCGTCGGCCTCATCGCCGCACCCATCCTCCCGTGGTGGTGGACCGACATCGACTGGACGGTAGGTTTCCAGTCCATCGGCGGCTACTCAATGCTCAACCTGCTCGCCGTCCTCGCCGGCTTCTTGCTGCTCATCACAGGTGCGTACCCCCGCGGCCTCTTCGACCTGATGATCGGCATCAACCGCTGGTGCTACCGGGTCCTCACCTACGTCGCCCTGATGCACGACGAGTACCCGCCCTTCCGTCTCGACCAGGGCGCCTACGAGCCCGTCGGCGGGGACCTCGCCGATGCTCAGCGGACCCGCTTCACGGGCAGGATCGCGACGGCTCCGAGGATGGCGGAGACCCCACCGACCGCGTACAGCAGGCCGTAGCTGCCATCCCCGATGGCCAGGATGGCGGGCGCGATCGCCGGCGCGACAGAGAAGGGAAGCGCGCCGGCGATGTTGAGGACGCCGAGATCCTTGGCGGTGTCCTGGCCCGGCAGAACGTCGGCGACGAGCGCGAGGTCGACGGCGACATACATGCCGAAGCCCAGTCCGCCGATGGCCATGCCGACGAGGTAGCCGTTGATGTCGCTGGCGACGGCGAGAACGAACATCGCCAGCCCGTACACGGTCGCCGCGGTCAGGACGAAGATCTTCCGCCGGCCGGTCCAGTCCGAGAGCTTGCCGCCTACCAGCGAGGCCGCGACGACGAACGTGGACTGGACGAGGGTGCCGAGGAAGATCTGGCGCGGCACGTCCGCCTCGGCGCTGCCGATCTTGTCCAGCAGGTAGTACGCCTGGTAGGTGATCAGGAAGGCGTACGCCATCACGAACAGGAAGCGGCTGGCGAATGCCCAGGCGAAGTCCGGGTTCTGCCGCGGGTCCACGTAGAACGTGCCGGCGAACTCCCGCAACGACCAGGCCGGCCTATCGGCCGGGGCCAGTCGGCGGTCGTTCAGCCGGAGCGCGAAGAGCAGGATGAACGCCCCGCCGATGACGCACGGGACCAGGAACATGGCCAGCTGGTTGCCGGTGAACAGCTGGACCAGGAAGGTCCCGGTGACCGACGCGATGGGCAGACAGACACCCAGGAACCCGGAGACCAGACCGCGCTGGGCGACCGGAACCTGGTCCGGCAGTACCGCCACCATGGCCGCGAGCAGGGCGTTGAAGAACAGCTGGGCGGCGGACCATCCCACCAGGACCACCGGGATGTTGGGCGCCAGCGCGACCACCAGGACCCCGAGGCACCCGCCCACCAGGCCGATGACCATCCAGGGCCGCCGCATGCCCAGCGGCGACGTGGTGCGGTCGCTCATCTTGCCGAAGAACGGGTTGCCCACCATCGCCAGCAGAGCGCCGACCCCGGTCACCAGCGCCAAGCTGGCCGGTGCCTGTTCGATCCCGACCAGCGAGTTGACCTTCAGCGCCAGGGTGACCAGGAGCGGTGCGATGAGCACCAGGGTGGTGCCGAGGTAGGCAGCGGTGTAGAGCACGATGAAGCCCCAGCCGACTCGGCGCACTGTGCGTGGTCCAGGGTCCATCGCGGTTTCCTCCGAAACCAGAGAAGCGCCGGCCTAACGGCCGACGCTTCTTTCTAGACCTGCAACAGGTGACTCAGAGGGGACGAACGTTGTCCGCCTGCTGGCCCTTCGGGCCCTGGGTGGTCTCGAACTCCACCCGCTGACCCTCTTCGAGCGAGCGGTACCCGGACGACGCGATCGCGCTGTAATGCACGAACACATCCGCCCCGCCCCCGTCGACCTCGATGAAGCCGAAGCCCTTCTCACCGTTGAACCACTTGACGGTTCCTTGTGCCATGACAAATCTCCTTGTTACGTCGAGGCCGCACCTCGCGACTCTCAGACTGCTGTCGGACGCCGGACCTGGCCCACCGCCCACGCAAAGTCCCAGGGGCGTAGCACTTACCACGGCTCAAGAATTGCAACAGCGGAATAAGTGTCGCACGCGCGCCGCACGATCGGCCAATCGGGCCCCGCGGCGAGACGTGTCGTCGAGTTTGCGCCCCTTCCGCGTCCTTGCGGCAGCTATATCGGGTGCGAGGATGACAAGAGGGCGCGAACGCGAGGAGGAGCGTACCGCGCCCCTACTTGTTGGTGCCCTGGGACACCGAGCCCTGGAGCTGGCGCTGGAAGATCAGGTAGACGATCAGCACCGGCACCACCGTGATCACCACCGCGGCGAACAACGCCCCGAAGTCGACCGAGTAGCCGGCCTGGGAGGCGAAGGAGGCCATGCCCTGGGTCAGCACGTAGTTCTCGGTGTTGGTGTTCAACGCCACCGGCAGCAGGAACTGGTTCCACAGCCCGACGAAGTTCAAGATCGCCACCGTGGCCAGACCGGGCCGCGCCATCGGCAGCATGATCTGGAAGAAGATCCGCCACTCCCCCGCCCCGTCCATCGCCGCCGCCTCCGCGATCGACTTCGACAGCGTCCGGAAGAACGCGTACAGGAAGAACACCGTGAACGGGAAGGCGAACGCCGCGTAGGTCACGATCAGCCCCGGCAGGGTGTTCAGCAGGCCCATCCCCCGCAGCACGAAGAACAGCGGCACAACGGCCAAGAACACCGGGAACGTCAACCCGGCCAGCATCAGGTAGTAGAGCAGCCGGCTGCCCGGGAACGTGAACCGGGCCAGCACGTACGCCGACATCGAGCCGAACAGCATCGTCACAGCCAGGGCGCCGAAGACCACGATCACCGAGTTGAGGAAGAAGCTGCCGATGCCGGCGGTGGTCCAGGCGTTGCGGTAGTTGTCGAAGTTCCAGTTCTCCGGCAGGGCGAACGGCGACGCGAAGATTTCCGAGCTGGTCTTGAACGACGACATGAGCACCCAGAGCAGCGGGACGACCACGAGCAGCGACCAGACCACCAGCACCGTGTGCGACACCGCGCCGACGACCTTGTCCCCGGCGCTGGTCGGACCGCCGTCGGAGGCGTCGACATCGATGCGAACGTCGGTGGCCGGGCCCTCACGGACGTCGGTGGTCAGCCCGGTCATTCGCCCACCTCGTTCGTGCCGCCGGTCAGCCTGTTCACCGCGAAGACGAGCCCCGCGTACGCCAGGGTGATCAGCGCGAGCACTACGCCCATGGCACACGCGTAGCCGAACTGCCCCTTGGTGAACGCCGTGGTGAACAGCTGCTGGGACATCACCAGGGTCGAGTTCTCCGGCCCGCCGCCGGGCGCGAGGGCGGCCACGTAGACGAAGGCGTCCAACGCCAGGATGCCCATGTAGATGTACGCGGTCTGCACGTTGTCCCGGATCAGCGGGATGGTGATCGAGGTCGCCGTCCGGAAGCGTCCGGCCCCGTCGACCCGGGCCGCCTCGTAGATCTCGGCGGGCACGCCCTTGATGGCCGCGATGAAGAGCACCATGTAGAAGCCGACCAGGCCCCAGACGATGGCGAACATCACCGCGTACTGGGCCGTCCGCACGTCCCCGAGCCAGGCGAAGGCCTGGAACTGCTCCAGCCCGAGCGCTACCAGCACCCCATTGAGCAGGCCGCTGTTCGGGTCGTAGATCGATGCCCAGATCAGCCCGATCACGATGGCCGGCACCACGTACGGGAAGAACGAGATCACCCGGTAGAGGCTGGAGTGCCGCAGCCCGCGGATCTGGCCGCGGCTGGGTCCACCCACGGTGACCAGCGAGGCGAAGATCAGCGCGATCGCCAGCGTGACGGTCGGCAGGACGATCGCCAGGGTCACGCTGTTGCCGACGGCCGTCATGAACGTGCTGTCGTTGATCAGCTTCACGTAGTTGTCCAGCCCGACGAACGCCATGTCCGGGGAGAAGCCCGTCCAGCTGGTCAGGGAGAAGTACGCGGCCTGCACGAACGGCGACACCACGAAGGTCAGGTAGCCCGCCACGGGTAGCACCAGGAACACGATGAAGAAGCTGATCCGGTCGAAGGTGAGGTTGCGGCGCCGCCAGGCCCGCGACGCGAGGACCTTCACCCCGGTCGGTTTCCCGACCGGGGTGTTGGTGGCGACGACGGTCACGACTGCACCACCGTCACGCGCGCTCCCGTGTGTTCTTGCGCGCGCGGCGGGGGTCCAAGGGGGTCGTCCCCCTTCCCGGAAATCACGTGACCTCGACCTTCTTGATCGAGTCGTCGTTGGCCGTCTTGTCGGTGATCGCCTGCAGGTCCTCGGTCAGCTTCGAGACGTCGGAGCCACCCTGCAGGAAGGTGTTCCACACCACCAGCTGGTCGGTGTTCAGGCCGTAGAGGTCGATGAAGTTCCAGGAGAACACGTTCTCCCCGGCGCCCTCGAGCAGCTTGACCTGCGACACCAGGGCGGTCGAACCGAAGCCGTCCTCGGGGATGGTGTCCTTGACGATGGTGGAGGAGAAGGTCGACTTGGCGAAGTTGACCGCCGCCTCCTTGGAGAGCATTGCCCGCATGAACTCCTTGCCGCCGGCGACGTTCTTGCCCTGCGACGGGACGATGAAGCCCTCGCCTGCGGTGGAGTGCAGGGCCTCCCAGGGCAGGGCCGAGTCGCTGGACACGATCGGCTCCGGCGCCCCTGTCATCTCGAAGCCCTCCTTGGTCTGCTTCTTCATCTCATTCTCGATCCAGCCGCCCGAGGGGTAAAGGATGAAGTCCTGGGCATCGCTCCACTGCGACTGCGCGGCGGTGAACTGCGTGCCCGCCCCGCCCGGCTTGACGTAGCCGGCGTCGATGATCTTCTTCAGACCGTTGAACACCGCCTGCACCGGTTCGGACTTCCAGCAGTCGGGTTTGAGGTTCTCCAGTGCCAGCCGGACCTCGTCGCCGCCCTGCTTGATCGCCGAGCAGATGGCCATCGTCTGGTAGTAGGTCGCGGCCTCCTTGCCCCAGCCGAGCAGGTACTTGTCCTTGCCCTTGGCCTCCTCGCCCAGGGCGAGCATCTCGTCGTAGGTCTTCGGGACCTCCCAGCCCTGCTCCTTGAACAGGGACGCCGAGTACCACAGCGCGTACACGGTGAGGACGTAGTTGAGCTGAACGAACTTGCCGTCGAAGGTGCCCGACTCGGTGACCCCGGAGTACAGGGTGTCCTTGATCGGCACGCCCTCGTAGTTCTTGGCCTCGATGATGTCGGTCAGGTCCTCGAGCTGGTCGCGGATCGTGTTGATGCCGATCAGGCCCGCCCCGCTGTTGTCGATGACGTCCGGCGGGTTGCCGGCCACGAAGCGCGGCTGCAGGGTCTGGGCGATGTTGGTCGCCGGGGTGACCTTGACGGTGCTTCCGGTCTGCAGCTTCTCCACCTGCTCAGCCGCGAACTCGGTGTACGCGATTCCGTAGCCGCCGTTGAAGATCACGGCGTCCACCGTCGAGTTGGCCGGCATGCCGAACGGGTTGGTGTCCGATGTCCCGGCCGGGGCGGAGGACGGCGCTTCCCCACCTGGGGTGTCGCCGGTCCCTGCGGTGGCGCAGGAGGCCAGGAACCCGCTGGCCGGGATGAGCGCCGCCGCCGCGAGAGAACCGCGAAGGAAGTCGCGGCGGGCGATCGGCCTGTTGGTGTCAGTCATGATTGTTTTACTGCCTCCCCATTCCTGGTGTGACGTGGTGTGGTGTGGTGCGTTGTGAGCGGGTCGGTGGTCCGGCGCTAGGTACCGCGACGGAGCCGGCCCGCGTACTTCTCTTCGAGCCCCGAGTTGTGTTGGTCGCCACCGGGGATGTTGGCGGACAGGTAGAGCGGGGGGACGGCCCCGGTGGCGGCAATCCGCTCGGCGACGCCGATGGTGAGCAGCTGGGCGATGAACGCACTGGTGATCGAGGAGACCGAGCCGACCGGTACGCCGCCCCTCAGGGCCAGCGTTGCGTCGCCGAACGGGGCCAGGTTGTCCAGGACCACGTCGGCCACGTCGCACAGCCGCTGCCCGCTGGGGTGCTTGGGCTCGACGGCCATCGTGTGCTGCAGCGACGTCACGGCGATCACCGGGTGCCCGTGCTGCTTGGCGAGCCGGGCCAGACCGACGATCGAGCCGTTGACGCCGGAGTTGGACGCGATGAGAAACACGTCACCGGGGTTGACGGTAGAGACCGCCCAGAGGTCCTCGGCCACGGTCGGACTGCGTTCCAGGCTCGACCCGCCCAGGGCATCGAGCTCGTAGTCGCCGCGCAGCACGAGATCGCGGAGCGCGATCTTGGTGGTGGGAATCAGGCCGCCGGCCCGGCCGGCCACCTCCATAGCGAAGGACTCCGAGTGCCCGGTGCCGAACGCCTGGATCACCGCGCCGGCCTCGATCGCCCGGGTCAGCAGGTCGATGGCTTCGTCGAGACCGCCGTCGGCGGCCAGGGCGGCGATCTTGTCCAGCCGCGTACGCACCTCGACGGCGAAGTCGGCGGCCAGGGACGGGGTGGGCACAGTGGTCATGATGTCGGACCCGCGGCTGCTGCGGGGCTTCTACGGGGTCGCCGGTGCGAGGCGACCGCTCGGGCCGAGGCGGCGAGCTTGGCGCTCGACCGGTCGAAGTTGGCCTGGGCGACCAACAGGTAGAGCAGGTCGAGGACCAGCAGCTGGCCGTGCTTGGCCGACAGGTCGTCGGGCTGCAGGAACTGCTCGTGCACCGAGGTGACGATGGTGCGGTCGGCGACCTCGGCCAGCGGCGAGGCGGGGTTGTTGGTGATGGCCACCGTCAACGCGCCGGCCCGGCCGGCCTCGGTGAGCATCTGGATGACCTCCTCAGTGCGCCCAGTGGTGGAGATGCCGATCGCCACCGAGTCCGCATCCTGGATCGCCGCGCTGGTCAGGCCGATGTGCACCTCGGACCACGCGTACGTCCGGACGCCGATCCGGTAGAGCCGGCCCTGCAGCTCCTCGGCGAGCATGGCACTGCCGCCGACGCCGTAGATGTCGACCTGGGCGCTGACGGCGATCCGCCGTGAGACCTCGGTCATCACGGCCAGGTCGATGGCTGAGGTCGCCTCGCGCAGCGTCCGGGTGTGACCGCCGATCAGCAGCCGGAGCAGGTCCTCGGGCGAGTCCTCCGGACCGAACCCGCGACCGATCTCGGTGGTCCAGGAGTCCAGCGACACGCTCCGGCCGACGTCGGTAGCGCTGCTGACCCGCAGCTCCACGTAGCCGGAGTAGCCGAGCATCCGGCAGAACCGGGTCACGGTGGCCGGGGAGGTGCCCGCCTGCTCGGCCAGCTCGCCGATGGAGAGCGTCATCGGGGCCTGCGGGTTGCGCAGCACGTAGTCCGCGACCCGGGCCAGCGCGAGCGGCATCTCCGGCAGCAGCGCGCGGATCCGGTCCCCGACGGCGGGAGCGTGCTCACGGGTTACCGCTGCTCTGGCGTCAGTGAGAATGAGTATCGCTCTCTCGGGGTCAGGCTGAAAATTTGTCTTACGGTACTGTATGGCCCCGCCGGCAGCAACCACCTGATCGAAGCGAGACCGAATGTTTATCGCCGTCGATGCCGGCGGGACCAGCACCCGGGCCGTGGCGGTCGATCGGACCGGTCACGTCCTTGGTTACGGTCGGGCCGCCGGCGGGAATCCCACCTCGGCCGGTATCCCCGCGGCGGTGGCGGCGATCGGGGCCGCGACCGAGCAGGCGGTGACCGGGCTGCCGGCCGGCGACGTCGAGGCCGTGAGCATCGCCCTGGCCGGAGAGAAGACCGACGCGTTCTCCGCCCAGCTCTCCGAGTGCCTCGGCCGACTCGGCCTGGGCCGCGTGGTGCTGCAGCCCGACCTGCTGGCCATGTTCCACACCGGCACCCACCGGCTCGACGGGTACGGACTGATCGCCGGCACGGGCAGTATCGCCGCGCGGATCCGTGACGGGCGGCTGCACCGGGTGGTTGGCGGCCGGGGCTGGCTGCTCGGCGACGCCGGCAGCGGCTTCTGGATCGGGCACCGAGTGGCGCGGGCGGTGGTGTCGGCACTGGACGGGCAGGGACCGCCCACCGCGCTGACGTCGTCGGTGCTGACGGCTCTGAGGATCGATGCTGCTTCGGAGCCGGCGTTGCCTCGGGTGGTGTCTGCGCTCTACGCCCGACGCCCGGTTCAGCTGTCGGAGCTCGCCCCGCTTGCGTTCTCCGCTGCGGAGGATCCGGTGGCCCAGGCGATCCTCGACCAGGCGGCCGCGGCACTGGCCGACCTGCTGGCGACCGTCCGCGAGCCCTCGCTGACCGGGCCGGTCGTCGTCGGGGGCAGCGTGATGATCCGCGGCTTCCTGGCTGGTCCCCCCGACCTCCGCGTCCGGCTCGGGCTGCCCGACGACGTGGTGCCGGTGGATGACGGGGTGGTCGGCTCGGCGGTCTTGGCGCTGCGGGAGGCCGGGGTCGTCGTGGATGAGGACGTCTTCGAGCGGCTACGCGGGGGCGTGGCGCGGGTGCGTACGGGATCGCCCTGAGTTCGCTGCTCCAGTCGCCCGGGGACGCCGCGACACGCCGCCCGGCGGTGAAACGCGCGTAGCAGATTCAGGCGTCAGAAGCGCTGCCAGTCGGGCTTGTTCGCGTAGGTGTGCTTGTAGTAGTCGACCAGCTGCAGATCGGCCGCGGCGGCCTCGTCGATGAGCACGTACGCCTGCGGGTGGAACTGCAGGATCGAGCCGGGGCACATGCTCGTCACCGGGCCCTCGACCGCCGCAGCGATCGCCGCGGCCTTGGCCTCGCCCTGGGCCACCAGCAGCAGCTCGTGGGCATCCATGATGGTGCCCAGGCCCTGGGTCAGGCAGTGGGTCGGCACCTCGTCCGGGTCGGCGAAGAACCGGGCGTTGTCGGCGCGGGTCTGCGGGGCGAGGGTCTTGATCCGGGTGCGCGAGGCGAATGACGACGTGGGCTCGTTGAAGCCGATGTGTCCGTTGGCGCCGATGCCCAGGATCTGCAGGTCCACGCCCCCGAGATCGCGGATGGCCGACTCGTACGCGGTACAGGCCGCTGGGATGTCCGCGGCGCGGCCGTCGGGCACGAAGACGTTCCCCGGGTCCAGGCCGAGCGGCTCGGTCACCTGCCGGCTGAGCACCGAGCGGTACGACTCGGGGTGGTCGGCGGGAATTCCCACGTACTCGTCCAGGGCCACGCCGCGCATCCTCCGGGCATCCAGAGCACCGTCGCGGACCTGTGCCGCGAGCTCGGCGTAGATCGCCAGCGGGGAGGAGCCGGTGGCCAGTCCGATCACCGCAGTCGGCTTGCGGGTGACCACCTGAGCGATCTTGCGAGCGGCCAGTCGGCCGACCTCGGTCGGGGTGGGCAGGATGACGATCTCCATCGCGGCCTCAACCTAGCCGCAGGAACTGAAGCAGCGCGCGGCCCATCAGCGCCGAGGCACCGAAGGTGGCGACATCGGCGTAATGGCGGTCCGGCGACGGCCAGCCCATGTCGACCACCAGGACGCTGGCGTGCTCGGCGCGGAGCCGGTCCACCGCCTCCCGAGCGAAGGCGTGGCGGTGGATGTCCTGGCCCACGACCAGCACCGCGGCACCGAGAGTCGGGGTGGGAGGGAGTGGTCGGTCCGCCGTCACGACAATCTCGGACGGGGTCGGTGGGGGACCCCACGGTGTCGGTCCCGCGGCAGAGTTCGGTCGCGCCTGCAGGCGCACCACGGTGACGGGGTCGGGTCGAGTCGTCCGCCAGTGCTCGGCCGACGGTTGGACGTCGAAGGCTTGGACCAGCTGGTCCTCGGCGAACATGTGGCCTGAGCTGGTCGAAGGCCCTTCGACGAGCTCAGGGCGCATTGCCGCAAGGCTCAGCACCCGGTCGGTCGCGTCGGCCATCCGTTCGGACGGCAGCGCTTCGGTGTGGACCGCGTGCTCGATCGCCGACAGGTCGGCGTCGGTGTTGTTGGTGCCCAGGCAGAGCAGGTCACAGCCGGCGGCCAGGGCGCGTACGGCGGTCTCCCCGAGACCGCCGCGGGTGTGGGCCCCGGCCATGTCCAAGGCATCACTGACGATCACGCCGTCGAAGCCGAGCTCGGTTCGCAACAGGTCGCCCAGGATGGCCCGGCTCATGGTCGCCGGCTGGTCCGGGTCGAGCTGGGGCAGCAGGATGTGCGAGGTCATCACCATCCGTACGCCGGCCTCGATCGCCGCGACGAACGGGACCAGCTCGCGCTCGCGGAGCTCGGGGAGCGACCGGTCGACCACCGGCAAGGCCAGATGGGAGTCCAGGGCCGTGTCACCGTGCCCGGGGAAGTGCTTGGCCGTGGCGGCCATTCCGGTGGACTGCAGCCCGCGGATCCACGCGGCGCCGTGCCGGGCCACGCCGTCGGCCGTGTCGCCGAAGCTGCGCACGCCGATCACCGGGTTGTCCGGGTTGGAGTTGATGTCGACGCTCGGCGCGAAGTCGACGTTGACGCCGGTCTGGCGCAGCAGGTCGCCGATCTGGCGGGCGGCGTCCGCGGTCGTGTCGAGATCGTCGAGCCGGCCGAGCACCGCGTTGCCCGGCGACGGCGCGCCCTGGCGGGCGTAGAGGCGGGTGACGTCGCCGCCCTCCTCGTCGAGAGCCACCAGCGCCCGGGCGTTCTCCGCGTAGATGGCGTCGGTCAGGTTCCGGAGCTGGTCGAGGGACTCGATGTTCGAGGCGAACAGGCAGACCCCACCCAGTCCGGCGCGGAGCCGAGCGGCCAGCCAACCGGGCAGCGTGGTTCCGGCAAACCCCGGCAGCAGGGTGGGCAGCACGTCGCCGGTCACTTCGGAATCCGCCCGGTGATGCTCGACCAGCCCCGCTCGGTGACCAGCCGGTCGAGGACCGCGCGGTGCAGCGCCGTGTTCCGCGGCAAAGAGTCGAGCTCGGTCGGTCCGCGGCGGTTGAAGACGAAGAACAGGACGTCCGCCTCGCCGGGGTACCGCTCGTCGGTCAGGGACCAGCGGCGCTGGAAGGCGGCCAGGTTGGAGTCGGGCAGGTCCTCGCTCAGGGCGGGATCCAAGAGCCAGCTCTGGCAGACGAACGCCCGGGTGGGGTACTCCGGGAAGTAGGTGGCGAAGAAGTCGCTGGCGGCGGCGAACGCCTGGTCGACGCTCTCCGGGGTCAGCGGGCCGGTTCGCGGGATGTGGGTGGACAGCACCCACCCGTCGTCCTCGGGCTGCAGGTTGAACTGCAGCCGGCCCAGCCAGTAGAGGGCGCCGGACCAGGCGATGGTCAGCCAGTCGTGGGTGTGCAGGCCGAAGGTTCCGAAGGTCAGTCGGTGTACCCACACCTGCTGCCCCAGGTCGGCCAGCGTGGCCGCCGAGATCGTCGCGGGAATCCCCCGGCGAGCGTGCCAGTCGGCAACCTCCGGCGCAGTCACGAACAGCGCGAGCAGCGGCAGTACCCCGTCGGCACCGACGGGCACCCCGGACCAGACGGCCGCGGGGTCGTCGGGAGCGAAGTCGCCGAGCCGGCCGACGAGCCGGTCCGCGAGGGTGGCGATGATCTCGACGTCGGCTGGCCGGTCGAGCACGGCCGCCGCGGCTCGCTCCAGCGCGGCCGCGTCGTCGGCCCGCAGGCCCAGGTCGAGCAGCCGGTTGAGCAGATCCGGGTCGGCCAGCCGTTGGCGCACCGCGACCACCCACGCCGTCATGGGGACTCCAACGGTGGCAGCCAGCGGCCGCCCTGCATCACCCGCTGCAGTGCTCCGTTCTCGTCGACCAGGCACAGATCGGCGCGAGCGCCCGCCTCGATGCGGCCGACACCGTCGAAGCCGAGGTGTCGCGCGGCATTGGTCGCGGCCATCGCGGCGGCGACCTCGATGCGGCCGGTGAGGCCGGCCATGGTCTGGAACGCCTCGGCCATGGTCAGGGTCGAACCGGCGATCGGCCCTGGAACGCCGTCGGCGTCGACCAGCCGGGCCATGCCGTCCTGGACCCGGACGTCGCGGCCACCGAGCGCGTACGCCCCATCCGGCTGACCGGCGGCGGCCATGGCGTCAGTGACGAGCAGGACGCGCTCCGGTCCGGCCGCCGCGACCGCCATCCGTAGGACGTCGCGGTGGAGGTGGAAACGGTCGGCGATCAGCTCGATACCCACCCGGGCATCGTCCAGCAGCAGCGGCACCGGACCGGGTTCGCGATGGTGGACGCTTCGCATGGCGTTGAACAGGTGCGTCGCCACGGTCGCGCCGGCGTCGAGCGCGGCGGCCACCGCGTCCCGGTCGGCGTCGGTGTGACCGACGGCGACCCGTACGCCGGCGTCGAGGAACTGGGTGATCGCCTCCGGCGCGCCGGGTAGCTCGGGGGCGAGCGTGACCAACGCGAGGCGCCCGCGGCCGGCGGTGATCAGCCCGTCGACGATGGCCGGGTCGGGGGTGCGGAGCAACGACGGCTCGTGGGCCCCCGGCTGGGCGGGCGAGAGGAACGGCCCCTCGAGGTGGACGCCGGCGAAGTACCCGTCGTCGACCAGGTCAGCGATCGTCGCCAGCTGCCGGGCGAGCACCTCGGGCGAGGCCGTGACCAGGCTGGCCAGGCTGGAGGTGGTGCCGTGCGCGGCGTGGAACGCCCGGGCCTCGATGGCAACCTGCGGGTCCTCGGTCGCGTAGTCGCACCCGCCCCCGCCGTGCACGTGGATGTCCACGAAACCGGGAACCACCCAACCGGCGAGGTGCTCCGGTTCGGGATCGGCCGGCCCAGCGTATGCCGAGCAGGAGAGGATCCGGTCACCAGCGATCTCGATCACCGCGTCATGAAGAACGCCGGCCGGCGTCACCACATGATCAGCACGCATCGCCTCAGGCTAGCGGGAGGATCTCGGCCAGCTCACCGCATCGGACACCGCGCAGTCCAAACCGGCGTAACGTCCGAGGAACAAGGTTGAACGAAGGAGTTTCCCATGTTGTCGAAGCAGACACCCGTCCCCACCCTGGCCGTTTCCGACCTGACCAGAGCCCGCGCCTTCTATGAGAACACGCTCGGTCTCACCGCCGAGCGGGAGGAACCGGGCGGCGTGACCTACCCCTGCGGAAGCGGGAACCTGTTCGTCTACTCGTCGGCGTACGCGGGCACCAACAAGGCCACCGCCGTGACCTTTGACATCCCGGCGGCTGAATTCGACAGTGAGGTGGACGAGCTGCGCGCCCAGGGCGTCGAGTTTCTGACCTTCGACATGGACGGCCTGGCATGGAACGACGGGGTCGCCACGATGGGCGAGGGGATCAGGGCCGTCTGGTTCACCGACCCCGACGGCAACATCCTCAATCTCTCGGTGAACGAGCTGTAGACCCGAGCAGACGGGTGTCGGGCTGGGACGGGCCCCGTCGACGCGTCGCGCTCCAACCACTGCGGTCCGGCAGTGGCGAGCTCGCGGCCTTCTCGCCACACTGGGAACTGACGTCGAACCCTGCGGCAAGGGGGCCACATGCAGAACCGGTGTCTGCTCGCCATGGTGGCTGTTCTGCTCGTCCTCACGGGCTGTTCGGTCGTGAGCGGTTCCGGACAGGTCAAGTCCGAAACCCGCCAGGTCAGCGGTTTCACCGGGATCGAGCTCTCCGGCAACGGCGAGGTGACCATCGAGCAGGGTGACACAGAGTCGCTCACCATCGAGGCCGACGAC
Organism: uncultured Actinomycetota bacterium; assembly: GCA_963808435.1. Classification (GTDB taxonomy): domain Bacteria; phylum Actinomycetota; class Actinomycetes; order Propionibacteriales; family Propionibacteriaceae; genus Microlunatus. Next base: position 17,599 of record CAWEFW010000033.1, read on the forward strand.
AACGTGCTGCCGGTGCTGACCAGCGAGGTGGAGGACAGCGTTCTCCGGCTGGGCACGAAGCCCCGGACCACGGTGCAGACGCGCAGCCCCATCCGCTATCGCGTGACGCTCGAGGACCTGACGAGCGTCGCGCTGTCTGGCTCCGGGAGCGTCTCGGCGACCAACGTGCGGGTCGACACCCTGCAGGTGAACATCAGCGGATCGGGAACGGTGAACCTCGCGGGATCGGCCGACCAGCAGGAGCTGGACGTGTCCGGGTCCGGACGGTACGAGGCCGCCGATCTCTCGAGCCGGTCGGCCACCATCGAGATCTCCGGGAGCGGAAGGGCGACGGTCGCGGTCTCTGACCAGCTCCGTGTCGAGATCAGCGGCAGCGGAACGGTGACCTACTCCGGTGATCCCACGATCGACCAGTCGATCAGCGGGTCCGGGCGCCTGGTCAAGCAGTAGCGACCACAGTCAGGCCTCCTCCCCAGCGAGGTAGGCGTGGATCAGCCGGACGGCGGTGGCGCCCTCGCCGACCGCCGCGGCCACCCGCTTGACGGACCGAGAGCGGACGTCCCCGGCCGCGAAGACCCCGGGAACGCTGGTCTCCAGCAGCATCGGCGGCCGATCGAGCGGCCAGGCCAGTTTGGTGTCGTGGGCAGCGGCCAGCTGACCGGTCCGCAGGTAGCCCTGGGGATCGCGGGCCACCGTTCCGGCCAGCCATTCCGTACGCGGCTCGGCTCCGATCATCACGAACAGCGCCGTGGCCGGCAGGGTCGCCGGATGGCCGGTGGTGTGGTCGATCACGGTCAGCGTCTCCAGACCGGCCGCTCCGCCGCCATCGAGGATCTCGGTCCGCACGCGTACGGAGATGACCGGGTTGCTCGTGATCTCGGTGACCAGGTACTTCGACATGGTGGCGGCAAGGCCGGGACCTCGCACCAGCATGGTGACCGACCGCGCAAATCGGGCCAGGTGAACAGCGGCTTGGCCGGCCGAGTTCCCGCCGCCAACCACCACCACGTCGCGGCCCTGCACCGCCCGGGCCTCCGCGCCGGCGGCTCCGTAGAAGACCCCTGCCCCGACGAGTGCCTCGAGGGCCGGAACGCTCAGCCGGCGCCAGGCCACGCCCGAGGCGAGGACGACGGCCCGGGCCGTCACCGTGCTGCCGTCCGTCACGTGCACGATCCGGTCCGCTCCCCGCACTTCGATTCGGGTCGCCCTCTGCGTCAGCACGAAGGTTGCGCCGAAGAGCCAGGCCTGCTCGGTGGCCCGGACACCCAGATCCTGGCCGCTGACTCCATGACGGAAGCCCAGATAGTTCCGGATCAGGGAGCTGGTGCCGGCCTGGCCCCCAGGGATCTCCGGCTCCACCACCATGGTGTCGAGCCCCTCCGAGGCGGCGTATACCGCGGCGGCCAGACCGGCCGGTCCGGCGCCGACGACCAGTACGTCGCAGGACGTCGTGGGAGGACTGGTGTTCACCCCGAGCACGTCGACGACATCTGCGTTGCTCGGATCGACCAGGACGCTTCCGGAGTAGAAGAGCATCACCGGAAGCCGCCTGCCGTCCTCGCCGGCGTCGGCAAGGACCTGCCGTCCCGCCTCGGTCTCCGGTGAGAAGAACCAGTACGGGACGCTTGCTCTGGTCAGCAGATCCCGCACTTCATGTGACCGTGCGGCCGACTGGTGCCCGACGATCCGGACGGCCACGTTCGGGGCGTCCTGCGAGGTGTTCCAGGCGGCGAGAAAGTCGCTGACGCTGGGATAGAGGATCTGCTCCAGCGGGGCCCACGGACTGAACAGGTGGTAGTCGACCCGCCCGAGCGCCATTCCTGATACGACAGGGTGGCCCGAGGACCAGTTGCCGCGCCTGATCAGCAGGATGCGTTTGGCCTGGGGTTCCGTCTGACGGACGTGGAGGAGGAAGTCGGCGGGCGGCGGGTTGCCCAACCGCTCGTCGACGATCACCAGCGCGGTGTCGGCACCGGCTGCGGCCTGCGAGCCCAGCCGATCCAAGGCGGCGTCGGTGGTCGCGACCGCCGTCACGGTGTAGTCCGCACCGAACCGGCGGGCGATGTCGTGGACCAGCCCCTGCCGTACGCCTTCCTCGCCGGAGACCACCAGGATCAGGGGCAGTGCGCTACCCGTCATGCTCTCGCCACGACATCATTCTCCGGTCGATGCTTGGAGGGCGAAGCGAACGACGCCGTCGACATCGAGATCCCGTCCGACCTGGAGGGTCTCGGCGTACGCGTCTACGCCCAAGGCCTGCCGGGTCTGCTGTTCCACGCGTTCCCGCAGCGACTCGTCGGGCCGGTAGTACCCGTAGGACTTGTGGTCCGTGCGCTCGTGCAGGGCCTGCGCCGCCGCCCCGAGCAGGACCGGAACCCGATCCGCCGCCTGCTCCGCCGACTCGACGAGTGCCAGAGCCTCCAGGAAGTAGGCCAGGTTGGCCACGTCATGGTTCTGCTCGGACAGCTCGATGCCTTCCACCAGGTGCCGCCAGGCCTGCGCGGAATGTCCCTGGACGATGGCCGCCTGCGCGAGGTTGTAGAGCGCCACGTAGATGGCCAGCCGGTCGCCGCGTCCGCGGGCCAGCGTGAGCCCATCGCTGATCTCCATCGTGGCCCGGGCCGGATCGCCTCGGGCGAGCAGGATGGTGTCGAGCCAGACGTGGATCAACGAGGTCATCCAGACGTCCTCGGCCTGCTCGGTCAGAGGCAGCGCCTCGTGCTCAGCCGAGCGACTCTGGCATACCGCCACCGATCGCATCCCATCCACACCGAGCTGGATGCGCTCGGTAGTTCATCATCGGCCGAGCGGCGGTCCCGTCTGGCTGAGCAGCGTTGACCCCGCCGCCCGGATCGGTCAGGCCGGCTGGACGTGCGGACGGGACTGCCACAGCGCCCAGTCGCCACCGACCCGGCCGGCGGTCTCCAGCAGCAGCGGGAGGTAGTCGCCGAGCAGCTTCTCGGTGGACGTCTCGGCAGCATGGACGGTGACGTTCATGGCGGCCCGAACCGCCCCGGTTCCGTCCCGGACCGGGGCGGCCACCGACCGTACGCCGGGTGCCAGCTCCTCGTCGGCCAGCGCCCAGCCCTGGGCGCGGACCCGGATCAGCTCGCGCTGCAGGTCCGCGACCGGTCGCACCGGTCCCGGCGGGAGACCCGACCGGCTCGGCTCGGCCAGCGCGGCAGCCACCGCCTCCTCGCCCAGCGCGGCCAGCAGCACCTTGCCCTGAGACGTCCGGGCCGCCGGGAACCGGGTGCCGATCTCGACCCGCAGCGCGATGATCTTGGGCACCGCGACCCGGACGACGTAGACGATGTCCGACCCGTCCAGCTGGGCCATCGACGACGACTCCCCAGTCCGGGCGACCAGAGCCTCCAGGTGCGGCCGGGCGAGATCCCACAGCCCCAGTGACGATACGTAGGCCATTCCCAGACTGAGCACCTTCGGGGTCAGGGCGAAGGCGTTGTCGCCGACCCGGACGTAGCCGAGCTCGGCCAGGGTGAGCAGCAGCCGGCGGGCGGTCGGCCGGGCCAGGCCGGCGGCCACGGCAACCTCGCTCAGCGTCATGGTGGGACGGTCGGCACCGAAGCAGGACAGCACGTCCAGCCCTCGGGCGAGGGCCTCGACGAAGTCGGGACCGCTCCCGCGTCCGGCCATGCCCTACCGCCTCACGAGCTCGACGCCGCCTCGCCGAAGATCGACTCCCGCGCCTCGCGGGTCGCCGCCGTGCGGTAGTCGGTGTAGGTGTACGGGTTGTCCAGCACCTTGTCGTCGCTCGGCAGGTCCGGGTGCATCCCGGCCTGCCACACGTCCTCGCCCATCTCCGACCGCAGGTGGTCCACGGTGGCGGCGACGGCAGTGCGGGCCTTCTCCAGATCCACCCCGACCAGCCGGTGCTCGTCCTTGACCACGCGGCCGTCGATGATCACCGTGTGCACGTCGCCCCGCTGGGCCTGAAACGCCACGTGCCCGTACGGGTTGAGCAGCGGGAAGGACACCGGCGAGTGGTCGTTCTTGATCAGCACCACGTCGGCCTTCTTGCCCGGCTCCAGGCTGCCCAGGTCCTCCCGCTTGAGCACCTCGGCACCGCCCCGAGTGGCCCAGCCGACCACGTGCTCGGCCCGCAGGTGCGCCGAGGTCACCGTGTCGCCGGCCACGTGCGCCTCCAGGTGCTCGCGCGCCCGGTCCGCCCCGAGCGTGGTCCGCATCGCCGAGAAGAGGTCGCCGCTCCACCACACGCTGGTATCCATCGACAGCGACACCGGGATGTCGTAGCGACGCACCTGCCAGGTAGGCGGGTAGCCCTGGCCGGCGCTCTGCTCCGACTCCGTCGACACCGAGATCGATCCACCGCTGGCCGCGATTCGCAGGTAGGAGTCCTCGTTCAAGGTGGCGGCGTGCACGTAGACCGTCTCCGGGGTCGCGAAGCCGTTCTCGTGCATCAGCTGGATGCCGGCGTCGTTGGTGGCCCCCCACACCCCCGCATGGGTGGTCACCGGCAGCTCCAGGTCGCGCGCCACCTCGAACGCCGCCCGCTCCGGGAACGACGGGTCTCCGGTCACGTCGAACGCCAGCTGCACCCGGAGCCGGTCGTCGGCGGCCCGCTTGCGCTCCTCCAGGAACCGGCGGACCTCCGGCTGCGCCGTCCACTCCCACGGAGCCGCCTGGATGTTTCCGTACGCCAGCACGAACCGCGCCGGAACCTCCTGGAGGGCCTCAACCGCCGCCGCGGCGTGCTCGACGGTCTGCAGTCCGTGCGACCAGTCGACGGTGGTGGTCACGCCCGCGTCGATCGCCTCGATCGCACCCAGCAGGTTCCCCGCGTAGATGTCCTCCGGCCGGAACTTCCGGCCGTGCTCGAGGTAGTACCAGACGAAGTACTGGGTGAGCGTCCAGTCGGCGCCGTAGCCGCGCATCGCGGTCTGCCACAGGTGCCGGTGGGTGTCGATCATGCCCGGCATCACGATCCCGCCGCTGGCGTCGATCTCCCGCGCCCCGGGCGGAGCCTCGACGCCCTCCCCCACCGCCGCGATCAAGCCGTCGACCACCAGGACGTCGGCGTCGGTCAGCACGCGGTGGTCGGCGTCCATCGTGAGCACGGTGCCGTGCCGCAGCACGATGGCCGACGCTGATCCGTTCTCCGCCACGTCTCCTCCTCGAGATTGCGGACGTACGTCCGCAGAGCGGTCCATCCCCTGTTCTGGACACTGTGGACCCGCGCCTGTACGACTGTCAACGGTTCCCTGCATTGTGTCCTGAGCCTGTCGAAGGGCACCTTGACAGACGGAGAGACCACGGCTGACACTCCCTGTCAGGCACCCTTCGACAAGCTCAGGGCGCATTCGGACAACTGTCCGTTCTTCGAAGTACAGCGAGGTGACGAGTGGCCGATTCCAGCCCCCGTGGGCCGCTGGCCGGGCTGCTGGTCGCCGATCTTTCCCGTATCCTCGCCGGACCGTACGCGACCATGCTGCTGGCCGACCTCGGCGCCGAGGTGATCAAGATCGAGGGACCCAAGGGCGACGACACCCGGACCTGGCAGCCGCCGGTCCGGGACGGGGTCGCCACCTACTACCTGGGCGTCAACCGCAACAAGCGCTCGATCGCTTTGGACTTCCGCGACCCGGCCGACGCGGCCGTCGCTCGGGAGCTGGTCGCCCGAGCCGACATCGTGATCGAGAACTTCCGGCCTGGCGGGCTCAGCCGGTACGGCCTGGACTACGAATCCGTTGCCAAGCAGAATCCCAAGATCATCTACGCCTCGATCAGTGGCTTCGGCAGCGGCGAGAAGGGCGCTCCGCTGCCTGGTTACGACCTCATCGTCCAGGCCATCTCCGGGTTGATGAGCCTGACCGGGGACCCGGACGGCCCGGCGTACCGGGCGGGGATCTCGGTGTTCGACGTGATGGCGGGGCTGCACGCAACCATCGGTGTGTTGGCGGCGCTGCACAAGCGCCACGAGACCGGGCGCGGCCAGCACGTCGAGGTCAACCTGCTCTCCTCCGCCCTTTCCGGCCTGGTGAACCACTCCAGCGCGTACGTCGCCGGCGGCACGGTGCCGTACCGGATGGGCAACAGCCACCCCAGCCTGTTCCCGTACGAGCCGCTGCCCTGCTCCGACGGGGATTTGATCATCACCGCCGGAAACGACGGCCAGTTCGCCAAGCTCTGCGCGGTGCTCGATCTGCCCGAGCTGGTCGACGATCCGCGGTTCGCGCACAACCAGGACCGCACCGCGAACCGGGACCAGCTCCGGCCGCTGTTGGTCGAGCGGCTGGCGACCCGGACCAAGCACGAGTGGTTCAAGGACATCATCGCCGCTGGGGTCCCCTGCGGACCGATCAACACCATCGACGCCGGGGTGGCGTTCGCGGAGGAGATCGGCCTGGACCCGGTGGTCGAGGTCGGCCCCGAGGGCCACGCGGTACCGAGCGTTCGGCACCCGATCAGCTTCTCGGAGAGCGCGCCCGAGTACCGGCTGCCGCCTCCCGGACTGGACGAGCACGGCGCCGAGATCCGCGCCTGGCTGGAAGCATCGGAGGAGTGATGAGTGAGCCGCCGCAGTTCCCCACCTCGCTGGGCACCTCCGACGCCGACCACATCCGGCTGCTCGGCCAGGATGTGGCCGCCGACCTGATGGGGAAGGTGGGCTTCGGCGAGCTGGCGTTCTGGCTGGTCACGCTGCGCCGGCCGACCACCGGTGAGGTCCGGGTGTTCGAGGCCGTGCTGGTCGCCCTGGCCGACCACGGCTTCACCCCCACCGCCATCGCTGCCCGGCTGACCTACCTCTCCGCGCCCGAATCGCTGCAGGGCGCCCTCGCCGCCGGGCTGCTCGGTGGCGGCTCCCGTTTCCTGGGAGTGACCGAGGACTGCGGCCAGTACCTGAACGAGGTGCTCGAAGCCCAGGACCAGCTGCCCGGCGACGACGCGGGCTGGGACGCGCTGGCCCTGGAGGCCGTCGGGGCGACCAAGGCGGCCGGACGCTTCGTGCCCGGGCTCGGCCATCCGGTGCACAAGGCCGGGGACCCGCGTACGCCGGCTTTGATCACGATCGCCCAGGAGGAGGACCTCTACGGGCCGCACCTGCGACTGTTCAGCGCTATTGGACGGGTGCACCACCAGGTCCTCGGCCGTACGCTGCCGCTGAACGGCGCCGGGGTCTGCGGGGCGGCGCTGGCCGACCTGGGCCTGCCGGTCGACCTGCTGCGCGGCTTCGCCCTGCTGGCCCGGACCGCCGGCCTGCTCGGGCAGCTGGCCGAGGAGCAGCGCCGACCCATCGGCATGGACGTCTACCGCACCGTCGACGGCGGGGCCACCTACGTCGACCCCAGCGAGACCCAGGCCCAGTAAGGAGGACGTATGGCCACCATCGCCGCAGTGATCGCATCGACCCACCACCCGTTCTACTACCGGGCGAGCACGTCGACCGGGTCGGGCCGGCCGCCGTTCGCCGACGAGTGGGTGGAGAAGATCGAGCGGTTTCGGGAAACGCTGACCCGGGCCCGGCCGGACGTGCTGGTGATGGTGGGCAGCGACCACTTCCACCAGCTCTGGCTGGACAACATGCCGCAGTTCCTGGTCGGCAAGGCGCCGTTCTTCGACGCCAACTTCTACAACGAGGAACGCGAGTTCGGGCTGCCGCGGATGACGTTACCCGGCCAGGAGGACCTGGCCAGCCACATCCTGCGGAACGGGCTGGACCGCAACTTCGACCTGGCGTTCAGCAACGAGCTGCGGATCGACCACAGCATCACCTGCCCGATCATCACGCTGCGGCCGCAGGCGGATCTGCCGATCGTGCCGATCTACACCAACATCTTCGCGCCGCCGCTGCCCCAGCCGCGGCGGTTCGTCGAGCTGGGGCGGACGATCCGCGAGCTGGTGGAGAGCTGGCCGTCGGACCTCCGGGTGGCGATCATCGGCACCGGTCACCTGTCGCTGGAGCTCGGCGGTCCGCGGCAGTTCGGGCCGCACGGACCCGACCCGGACTTCGACCGCAAGGCGGTGGAGTGGATCGCCACGTCGAACCTGTCCGGGTGTCTGGCCGAGGTGACCCTGGACAGCCTGCACCGCCCGGCAACGCCACCCACGGGTTCATGGACTTCATGCTGATGATGGGGGTGGCCGGCGAGAACGTCGTCGCCGACCACGTCGACACGCTCGACCTGTTCCACACGATGGAGGCGTATTTCACCTGGTACCCCCGTGGAAGTGAGGGGGGACGACCCCCCTCAGACCCCCCGCCGCGCGCGCAACAACACACGGGAGCGCGCGAAGGGAGTGCGTCATGAGCAAGTACCTGCTGGACAAGTTCCTCTACACCGTCGACCGCGACCCGGAGCTGGTCGAGCGCTACCGCGAGGACCCGGCCGGCACGGTCGAGTGGTGGGAGGCCGAGATGGCCAACCAGATCCTCAACTGCACGACCGGCGAGCGCAGCACCTGGCTGGCCTTCGACGACGAGGAACGGCGCGCGCTGCGCGAGCATGATCACGTGCGGCTGTTCGAGATGGGGGCGCACCCGTTCCTGACCCTGACCCTGTTCATCGCGATGTTCGAGCGGGACCATGGGCCGCTGGAATACCAGATCGGGTACGGCAAGGCGCTGGCGCACCTGAAGCTGCCCTACCCCGACATCGCCACCTGACCGTGCGGGCCGCCCTGCTCCGCGGCTACGCCGCGCCGCCCGAGTTCGCCGAGCACCCGAAGCCGTCGCCTCCGGCGGGTGGGGCGCTGGTCGAGGTGCGCGCCGCGCCGATCGCCCCGCTGGACCGGCTGTGTGCCAGCGGGACCTCCTACTTCGGGCCGCCGGCGTTGCCGTACGTGCCCGGAGTGCAGGGGGTCGGTGTGGTCGCCGAGTCGGCCGACCACCCGCCCGGGACCCGAGTCTGGTTCGCCACCAATGCCGGGATGGCGCCGGGCGACGGCAGTCTGGCCGAGTGGTGCGCCGTACCGGCCGCCGACCTGGTCCCGATCAGCGACGACGTCCCCGACACCGCCGTGGCGGCGATCGGTACGTCGGGCATCGCCGCCTGGATGGCCCTGACCTGGCGGGCCGGGCTGGCCGCCGGGGAACGGGTGGTGGTGCTCGGGGCCAACGGGACGGTGGGTCAGGTGGCGTTGGCCGTGGCCCGGGAGCGGGGGGCGGAGCGGGTGGTCGCGGTGTGCCGGTCGGACTCGGCGGCCGCACGGTCGCAGGAGTGCGGAGCCCATGACGTGATCGTGCTGGACCCGGCCGAGGAGCGGGCCGCGCTGACCGCGCGGCTGGTCGAGGCGGCCGGGGGCCCGGTGGACGTCGTGGTCGACCCGGTTTTCGGGGAGGCGGCCGCGGCGGCCGCGCTGGCGCTGGGACCATGGGGCCGGCTGGTCAACCTGGGTGGATCGGCCCACGACCTTGCGGACTTCTCCTCTGCCGCCCTGCGCGGCCGGAGTCTCAGCATCCTGGGCTACACCAACAACGCGATCTCGCCGGAGCAGCGGGCCGAGGCGCTGACCTCGGTGCTGGCGCTCGCCACCCGAGGGCTGGTGTCGGTCGACCACCGGGTACTGCCGCTGGCCGCGTGCGACGAGGCTTGGACGCTGGCCGGTACGGCCGGGCCACGGGTCGTGGTCGCGGTCAGCTGACCACGCCTCTCCCTGCCGCTAGAAGGGGACGCCAGAATCTGACGCCAGCCGACAGGATGTCGACGCCTCCAGGCGTTGTCCCGGGCGAACCCTGATGGCTGGCGTCAGATTCTGGCGAAATCATGCGGCACGTCGGCCGTGGGCTTCTCCCAGACGGAGACATGGGACTCGCTGACCGCTGTGAACGGCGTACGCGACCAGTCCGCCCAGCGTTCGCGCAACCGCAGGCCGGCGAGGCGGGCCATCAGGTCGAGCTCTGCCGGCCAGACGTAACGGAACGGCAGCGACCGCCGCGCGTACGATCCGTCGGCCTGACGTAGGTAGTGGTGCGAGATCATCCCCTGGGTTGCCGGCTCGTACTCGTCGATGCCCACGTGGTTCTCGCCGTGGTGGAACACCCGGAACGACTCCGTCGGCGGGAGCCACCGCACCCCAGGAACCTCCGTCTCGATCACGAAGACACCGCCCGGTCGCAGGTGGTGTGCGGCGTTGTCGAAGCAGGCGACCTGGGCGTCCTGCTCGGTGAGGTTGCCGATGGTGTTGAACACCAGGTAGACGAGGTCGAAGGACCCGTCGACCCGGGTGGTCGTCATGTCGCCGATGACCACCGGAATATCCTCGCCGCCCGGCTTGGCGCGCAAGCGGTCGACCATAGCCGCCGACAGATCGATGCCGTGGACGTCGACGCCCCGGCGGCACAGCGGCAGGGCGACCCGCCCGGTGCCGATGGCCAGTTCCAGGGCCCGGCCGCGCGGTCCAGCGAGCTCGGCGAGGAAGGCGGTCTCGGCATCGAGCTGCTCGCCGCTCCACCGCGGGTCGTCGGGGTTGTCGTAGTCGGCCGCGACATCACGGCCGAAGTAGTCGGGACGCACCCGTCCGACCCTGCCACGCCGCCCGGTGGAACGCTATGGGATATCCCTGGCGATGGGGGTGAAGCGGGCCCAGTCGGGTAGGAACCAACCATACCGACGCCAGGAGGACCCGTGACCGAACCGGAGATGCCCGCTGACCCGCGGGGCATGGACGACGACGAACTGGGCGAGGTGCCCGACCCGCCTCCGCCGGCCGACCCATCGGCGGGGTCACCCGTTGTCGAGGACGAGTACGCCGAGGGCCGGACCAGCGATCCGGAGGGTGCGGAGCGGGACGCGCCGGCCGGTGAGGACTACGCGGGCAGCGGGTTCTGACCGCTGCTCCCGAACAAAGCCTGCATCTTGTCCAGGCACTGCTCCTGGCCCAGCTGGGACTGCGCTCGGGCCTCCTCCTCGGTGTAGCCGAACGCCCTCACCGTGACCCGGGTCCGGCCTCCGGGCAGCGGCTCGAGGTCGACGACGTGCGGCACCTCCGCGGGCACGCCCGGCGGGATGCCGGCGGCCGCCGGGTCGATCGGGTTGCCGTCCGCGTCGGCGAACGTGCTGACGAACTCGATCCGGCTCGGTTTGGCGATGGCGGTGTAGGCGGGACAGCGAACGGGGGTGGGGGGCGGGCCGAGCAGACCTACACCTGCGGAGTGGTAGGCGCCTGGCCGTCGGGTCCGGCGCCGGGCACCTGCGAGTCCGGCAACGGATCGGAGTCGGGACGCATCAGGTCGGTGTTCTGGTCGGCGTCCGGGTCCACCCAGTTCGTGTCCTCGGCCGCGGTTACACCGTCGCCGAGATCGCCAAGATCGTCGGCCAGCACTGGGCGGCTCGGGTCGGTGGGGTGTTCGGTCATGGTCGCTCCTGTCGCGGGGATGGCCGGGGCGCGGTGCGCTGCCTGTGGAGACTCACTATGCCCCGTCGGGCCTGCGAGGCTCGTCCGCCCTAGGTCGTGGGCCGGCGGCGCTGGTCAGGTCGCCTCCTCCTGCCTCAGGTCACGCGCAGAACTACCGGTGGCCTGTGCCGGTCCATTGGCGTCTCGACCGTTCGGCGTACGCTCCAGGTCGGGCTGCTCCGCATCGCGCATCCGGAAGCGCCAGTAACTGAAGGCGATCAGGCCGAGCGCGATGCAGCCCGACATGATCATGGTCGACCCGGGACCCCAACCGCCGGGCAGCCACCACCGCTCAGCCAGCGGCCACCAGCCGGGCGGAGCCGGCCGCAGCCCCCAGACCACACCGACCGCCACGCCACCGAGCGCCAGCAGCACGCTGAGAGTGACCGCGGGCCAGGACCGGACGCTGGCGGCGGCCGCCTGCATCGCTCGGGCGCGTACGGGTGCCAGCCGGCGCCGGGCCCAGAGGTACTGCTGGGACAGGACGGTCAGGCCGGCCGCGATCATCAGCAACCCCGGTCCCGGCAGGACCAGGGCCGCCACACCGAGGACCAGCAGGACCCAGCCGACCGTCAGCCGCCCCCAGCGACCAGTGGTCAGGTGCGGGGCCATCTTCGAGGTCATGGGTAGTCCGGCGAGACGCTCAGTCGATCGGTCCGGGGTCGGGGATCGGCTGTGGGTCGCCCGGCGGGTCGATCGGTGGGCCGGGCGTCGGGATGGGCGGCGGGCCGGTCGGCGGGCCCGGCACCGGCTCCACGGGCGGAATGGTGGTCATGGGTCGATCCTCTCAGCAAGGACCTAGGGTCGACCGCCTTGGGGATTGCCACCGGGTGGGAGCCGAGGCCCGGTGACACGGGGGCCGGTTGGTTCACCGCGACACTCGGCCGATCGGTCCGGCCGGCGGCTGGCCAGAGCTCTTGGGTAGGTGGCGGTCGAGCGCAGCGACGGCCAGGTCGATGACATCCTCCAGTGCGCCGGGCTCGGCGAACAGGTGAGTCGCGCCGGGCACGATCTGCAGGTCGACATCGGCCGACATCTGCGCGGCGGCGTCCCGGTTGAGCCGCAGCACCTCGGTATCGGCGCCGCCGACGATCAGCATGGTCGGCGCCCGCACCCGGGAGAGCGCGTCGCCGGCCAGGTCGGGGCGGCCGCCGCGCGAGATGACCAGGCGTACGCGGTCCGGCCGGTCCGCCGCCGTGACCAGGGCGGCGGCGGCACCGGTGCTGGCGCCGAAGACGGCCACGGGCAGCGAGCGGGTCTCGTCGCGCTGCCCGAGCCAGTCGACGGCCGCGATGACCCGGTCGGCCAACATGGCGATATCGAAGCGCAGCTCACGGGTCCGCTGGTCCAGCTGCTCCTCGTCCGCGGTGAGCAGGTCCATCAGCAGGGTCGCGTACCCCGCCCGTTGCAGCGCCGCGGCCACCTGGCGGTTACGCGGACTGTGCCGGCTGCTGCCGCTGCCGTGTGCGAAGAGCACGATCCCGCGTAGGCGCTTCGGCAGTGCGAGATCGCCCGCCAGCTCGACGCGACCGGCGGGCACGCGCACCGCGTACACGATCGCCTGCTCGGCCTCCATACCTGGATCCTTCCTTCCCCTCGGAGGAGCGATGGCACCAAGTTGCCGTCGGCTAGGACGAACGCGAGCTGAGTGCATCCCGCAGCCGGTCGACCAAACCGACGCCGGGGCCGACGAGCTTGTGGAAGAGCTGGTTGTTCGGCGCGGCCGGATGCGGTCGGGTGGGCGCGACCTCCTTAGCCGTGTTGACCTTCGCGGCCATCTCGACCAGCTCGTCGTACGGGATCTTGGCCCGGAGCTCGGGGAACTGCTCGTTCTCCTCGTCCTGGACGTGGTCGCGGAGGATGGACTCGAGCTGGGCGATCAGGCCGTCGAACTCGGCCGAGTCGCCGTCGACACCCTCCAGCGACTTCATCGTCGTCTCGAGCTCCTTGTGCTCCTTGATGTCGTGCTCGACAGCCTCGTCGCCGTTCTCGAGGTGCTTGCGCATGGCGGGGTAGACGTACATCTCCTCGGCCACGGAGTGGCGGACCAGTTCACTGATCACCGTGTCCGCCATGTCCCGGCGGTCGGCGGCGACGGCGCTGCGCTTGATCTGCTGGATGAGGTCGAGGACCTCGTGGTGGTCGGTGGTCAGGACGTCGACGACATCTTGCTGGCGGGCGGATTCGGTCATGGAAACTCTCCTTCGGTGCAGGGGCGGTCCTGATGCCTTACCCGCCGCGGGAGGGCCGTAACGTGCTTTGGGTGCGGACGAGTACCCCGGCACCTGACATCTGTCTTGGATCTGCACCGTTTCCTTGGATCTGCACCGCCTGCAGCCGGTGCAGATCCGAGGAAGGGGTGCAGATTCGCTACTCGACCGTTCCGCTCTGAGCTGCTCGGCTCAGCGCACCCTCAGCAGGACGGCACCGACCCGCCGGCGGCGGAGGTCTCGCCGGTGGTTATCGCCGAGCGGGAGCTGCAGACGGTTACCGCCCAGCGGAAGGCTGCGCAGGCCCGGGTCAAGGAGCTCGAACGCCGCGAACGCGAGGCGCAGCGGGCCAAGGACCGGGCCCGTCGCGCCGAAGGCTGAACGCCCCCACGTTTCTCGTCACATGCACGGGGTGACTACCCCGCATACCGGACCTGAGACTCGGCAGCGCGCGGTCGAATCTCTACGCTGTCGGCATGGTGGAACGGATGCAGCTGATGCTGCGGCTCGAGCGGGTCATGGAGGAGACCGAGTTCGGCTGGTCGCTGCTGATGGTCGGGGAGGACCAGTCGCGCAAGCTGGCCGACCTGACCAACGACCTCAAGCGGCCGTACTCCACCAGCGGCGACGAGAAACAGATCGTCTCCGGCTACTCCTACTGGGGCATCGAACCGGCCATCGCCTGGCAGCACGCCACCCGCGACCCCTACTACCCGGTGATGAAGGACGGCATCGAGTCCTTCACCCAGCGGTGGAACGACCTGCACTCCGCTCTCGCCGGCCCGCGATTCCACTACATCAGCTTGGGTCCGGGCACCGGGGAGAAGGACCGGACGGTCCTGCAGACCCTGCAGCCGGCGTACCCGGAGATGTTGTACGTCCCGGTGGACATGAGCTCGGAGATGCTGCGGATCTGCCTGCAGCCCATCCGCGACCTGCCCTTCATCAAGACCTTTCGCCGCCAGACCCTGCCGGTGCAGCTCGACTTCTCCGACGAGGAGAACCTCGACGAGCTCCAGGGGCTGCGGGACCGGCTGATCGGCGACGAGCCGATCCTGTGGGGCCTGCTCGGCAACACCGCCGCCAACTTCGAGGACGATATCGAGCTGATCGGGCGGCTGACCAGCCTGCTCCGCCCGCAGGACCTGTTGATGCTCGAAGTGGCGACGACCACCGAGCTGGCCGACGACGTGCCGGAGCGGATCTCGACCGAGTACCTGCGCAGCAAGGCCTTCTGCGAGTTCGTGACCAGTGCGCTGCACCAGCACACCGATCTGCCGATCAACATGGACCTGTTGCAGATCTCCGGGGAGACCGTCGACGACCGCTGCGTGGTGATCAAGGCGGTCTACCATCACACCGACGACGACGCCAAGGTGACGCTGCCCGACCGGACGGTGATCACGCTCAAGCGGGGCGACACCATCCGGCTCTACGTCAGTCGCAAGTACGCGCCAGAGGTGCTGCACGCCGAGCTGCGTTCGCTCGGTCTCGTGGTGAAGGCGTCGGCCGACACGAGCTGGGGTGTGCGGCGCAAGCCGTACCGGTTCGGCCTGCAGCTGATGCTGCTGAGCAAGGACGCGAGCCCGGAGCCCGTGCACAGCCCGGCCCGGGACCTGTTCCGCAGCTGATGATCACCCCGCGTCGGCTCATCGTCGTGGTCACCGCGGCGAGCCTGCTCGCCGCGTGCGTGACCAACGTGATCTGGTTCGTCACCTCCACCGGCACGGATCGGCTGGAGCCGGTCGTCGGCGTCCTCGGCATCTTGGCCGGCATCACCGGCCTGTTCGCCGAGCGCTGGGCGGCGGCGCAGGAGGCACGGGATGCTGCCCTCGATGCCATCAAGCTCGAGCTCGAGGCCAACGACGACCTCCTAGCCTCGGACTCCTTCGGCGACGAGCCAGGTCGGCCGCTGCGGCGTACCGTCTATCCGCGGCTGCACCTGTCCGCGGTGGACGCCGCCTTCGCCGGCGGCTCGTTGTCCACCACCCGCGACGCCGACCTGATCACCGCACTGCACGCCTGGCGCAACCAGGTCGTCCGGTTCAACTCCCAGCTCGCGCTGGCCGAGATGATGGCCTTCACCGTCGAGTCCGAGTCGGTGCTCCGGGACCTACGGGACGGGCTGCACGGCATGGACGGTCCGTTGGCCCGGATGCGCACCTCGATCGAGGGTCTGCTCGGTCAGCTCGAGACCGCGGGCCGGTAACCCCGAGTTGTCAGAACCCAGTTGAGCCCTGGCTCAACTGGGTTCTGACCGGTGCGGGCTCAGGCGAAGAAGGTGCGCAGGTCACCGACGACCAGGTCCGGCACCTCGAGCGCCGCGTAGTGCCCCCCGCGGTCGAACTCCGACCAATGCACGATCTGTGCGTTGTCCCGCTCGGCCAGCGGCCGGATGGTCTGGAAGTCGTGCGCGAACACCGCGACTCCGATCCGGCCCTGGCTGACCACCGGCTCCGTCCCGGCGTGGCCCTCGGCGTAGTGGTAACGGACCGCGGTCGCCGAGGTGTTGGTCAGCCAGTAGAGCGACACCTGGGTCAGCACCTGCTCGACCGAGACCAGGCTGGTGCCGTTGCCGAAGTTCTCGAACAGCTCGTTGTACGCCAGCTGCCCGACCGGCGAGTCCGACAACGCGGCGGCGATGGTCTGCGGCCGGGTGCCGTTCATCTGGTTATAGCCACCCACGGACTGGAACCAGCCGAGGAACTCCAGCGCCGCGTACTCCTTGGGCCCGAAGCTGTCGAACTCCCCCTCGGCCCCCGAGGGGAAGGAGAACAACTGCAGCACGTGCGCCCCGAGGAATCCGGGCGGGTCGAGCACCGCGAGCTCGCGGGACACCATTGCGCCGCCGTCGCTGCCATGGGTCCCGTACGACTCGTATCCGAGCCGGCGCATCAGGGTGTCGTACGCCCGGGCCACCCGGGCCATCGTCCAGCCGGCGTCGACCAGCGGCGTGCTGAACCCGAAGCCGGGCATCGACGGGACCACGACGTGGAAGGCGTCTTCGGCCCGACCGCCGTGGGCCACCGGATCGGTCAGCGGCCCGATCATGTCGAGGAACTCGGCGAACGAGCCGGGATAGGTGTGCAGGAGCAGCAGCGGCGTCGCCTCCGGCTCGGCGGACCGGACGTGCGCGAAGTGGACCGTCTGCCCGTCGATCTCGGTGACGAAGTTCGGCACGGCATTCATCCGGGCCTCCTGCGCCCGCCAGTCGAACTGCTGCCACTCCGCCACCATCGTCTGGAGGTAGGAGACCGGGGTGCCGTAGTCCCAGCTGTCGTCGGGAGCGGGCGTCGGGAAGCGGGTGGCCGCCAGCCGGCGCTGCAGGTCGTCGAGCGCGGCCTGGTCGATGGAGATGGTGTACGGGGTGATCTGGGTGTTGGTCATGGCTCTACGCTAGGGACCAAATAGGCACGTTTCTTTCCGCTTATTCGAGATGATCGAGAAAATGGTGAGAGAAAGCTCGGCGCGACTGTTGGCGCTGCTCGGTCTGCTCCAGGCGCGTACGGTCTGGACCGGTCGTGAGCTCGCCGCACGGCTCGGGGTGAGCGCACGCACAGTGCGCAACGACATCGACCGGCTGCGCCGGCTCGACTATCCCGTGGACGCCGTACGCGGTCGGGACGGCCACTACCGGCTCGGCGTGGGCGCCAAGCTGCCGCCGTTGCTACTCGATGACGAGGAGGCCGTGGCCATCACCGTCGGCCTCGCGGCGGCGACCGGGATCACCGGACTCGAGGAGACCAGCACCCGCGCCCTGGCCAAGCTCGAGGCGATCCTGCCGCACCGGCTCCGCCGCCAGGTCGACGCCGTACGCGGGGCGATCAGCGCCGGCCCGGAGAACACCGGCTCCAACGTGCCCGACCCAGAGATCGAGGTCGGGCTGCTCACCGCCATCGCAGCGGCGATCCGGGACCGGGAGGAGATCCGCTTCGACTATCGCGAAGACCGTCCAGCAAGGGGGACGACCCCCTTGGACCCCCGCGGCACGCCAACAACACACGGGCGCGCGCCCGAGCCGTGGCGGCAGGTGCAGCCCTACCGCCTGGTCAGCTGGCAGCGGCGGTGGTACCTGGTCGGCCGCACCATGCGTACGGATGACTGGTCGACCTACCGGCTGGACTGGATGCGGCTGCGGACCCCGGGCGGGCCGCGGTTCACCCCGGTCGAGCTGCCGGGCGGCGACTACACGGCCTTTGTGCTCCGCGAGGTCGCCTTCGCCGGCTGGACCATGCACGCCCGGATCCGGGTCGATGCGCCCGCGGCCGAGGTGCTGGCCCGGATCAACCCGGCGGTCGGGGTGGTCGAGGCCGTCGACGACCAGACCTGCGTGCTGGTCACGGGCGCCGACAGCGTGGAGATCATCGCCGTGTACATCGGGATGCTGGGGCTGGACTTCTCCGTCAACGGGCCACCGGAGCTGGTGGCGCAGCTGGAGGTGGTCGGCGAACGCTACCGGCGAGCGGTGGCGCGTTGAGGTGGCCCTTCGAAGGCGGGCTCGACAGGCTCAGGGCACATCGGCAGGTTCAGGGCGCCTTCGGCCGATCAGGACCGTGGCCGGGTGGCCGTTGACCAGGATCGGGTGTTCCGCGGTAGGCGGCAGACCGGCCGCCGTCAGGGCGTCGTGCATCGTTTCGGCGTTCCGGCGGTTGATCAGCAGCACGTAGCGGCCGTTGACCGGGTGCAGCGTACGGGCGAAGGACTCCCCGGTCGCTCGCGCGAACTCACCGAACGGCCCGTCGAGGTCCTCGTGCTCGCCCCAGGGCGGGTCGGTGACGATCACGTCGACGGTGCCGTCCGGAAAACTCGGCAACCTCAGCGCATCCTCGGCGAGCAGGCGAACCCGGGCCCGCGCGGGCAGCTGGGCGGTCAGCGTGCGACGGTGCTGCTCGAGCTCGATATCGGAGTACGCGAGCGACCGGGACGGCAGCTCGGCGCGGGCGGCGACCAACGCCCCGCTGCCGCCGAACGGGTCGAGGAACCGGTCGTCGGGCGTCGGTTGCGAGGCAGCGACCAGCATCGCCGCCAGCTCGTACGCGATCGCCCCTTTGGCCGTCGGCTTTCGGGGCCGCTTGGGTAGCCGAGCCCCGAACAGGAGCTCCGGCAGATCCTGGCGGCCGATCACCCAGTACTCCTGACCCATCCCACGGGGCTCCACCCGGGCCCCGGTGTGGCGGGTGACCACGCGTTCTAGGCCGGCGCGCGCCCGCGGCTCGATCGGCACCAGGCCGCCGTCCAGATGAGCCATCAGCCGGAACCGGTCGGACCGCTCGGGGAGCGAGGGGAACTGGTCGCGACGCAGCCCCTGGCTGAGCCGGGCGACGCTCTTGGCCAGGTCCCGACGCTCGGTCGCCGCGACGACCACGAACGCGTTCTTGAGGAACGGGACCGCCGCCACCGCCGCGGGGGCAGTGGTCGACTCCAGGATCATGGCGCTGTCGTCGGCGTACGCGACCCGCAGCCGATCGAGGCGGGCCGCGAGCGCATCCCGCACCAGACCGCCGGTGCCGGCGGTGAACTGAACGAAGTAGCGCATCGCGACAACCGTAGTTCTGCCCTCGTGCCCGCATGCCCATTCCCTAACGCTGGTGATCCCCAACCCACCCGACCAGAGCAGAACCCGATGACTGTGACGATGACCCACGCGGCCTAGGCCGACCGGGTGACCAGGGCCCGTCGGGGGTCGTCGAGCAGTGGCTGCAGGGCGAGCTCGGCGGCCCCCACCAGGGCGGAATGGGTCAGGGCGGTCGGGCGCAGGTCCACCGCGGCGGCGTGGTCCAGGAAGGAGCGGTACGCCAGTCCGGCGCGCAGCTGCATCTCCGACGCCCGAAGCAGGTCGGCGTAGAGCCCGCCGAGCACGATGCGATCGGGGTTGAGCACGTTGACCAGGCTGGCCAGGCCGGCGCCGAGCCGGTCGGTGATCTTGCGGACCGCGGCCCGCGCCGCGCTGTCGGTCGCCGCGGTCGCCACCATCTCGCGCGCCGCGGACAGAGTGCGGCCGGCTCCGCGACCGCCGGCCGCCTCGAGCAGCGCCTTGGGGTCGGTCTCGGTCTCCAGGCAGCCGGAGCTGCCGCAGCGGCAGAGCCGTTCGCCGCCGACCTGGACGTGGCCGACCTCGAGGGCGAACCCGGCGCTGCCCGTGTAGAGCCGCCCGTCGATCACCAACCCGCCGCCGACTCCCTGCTGGCCGGTCATCAGCAACAGCAGGTGGTGCGCGCCGCGGCCGGCGCCGTGCCGAGACTCCCCCAGCGCGGCCAGGTTGGCGTCGTTGCCGACCGCCAGCGGCAGCGCCCCGTGCCCGAGCGAGGCGAGCAGGCCGGCCAGCACCGTACGCGCCGGTACCGAGCTCGGCCAGAGCAGGTTGTGGGCGGCCAGAGCCGATCCGTCGACGCCCACCGCCGTGGGCAGCGCGACGCCCACCCCGGCGCACGGCCGGGTCGCCCGGTCCAGCACCATCCGCACCCGGTCGACCACCAGCCCGAGGACCGCCTCCGGCGTCGCCGGGTCGGGCAGCGCGACCTCGGTGACTGGTCCCAGCACCGCCCCCAGCTCGGCCTCGGCCACCAGCAGCGTCTCCACGCCGACCTGGACTGCGATCACCATCGGGGCCTGCGGGCTGATCTCGATCCCGTGCGAGGGCCGGCCAGTGCCCGCACCGGGTCGGCCACCGGTCCGGGTGACCACCAGACCGAGCTGCTCGAGTTCGCGCAGCACGGTGCCGGTGGCGGTTCGGGTCAAGCCGAGCCGGGAGGTCAGCTCGGAGCGACGGGTCACTCCGTCGAGGTGCAGCAAGGTCAGCGCCCGAGACAGTGAACTCGCCGAGGTAGCCGGTGGCGGCTTCGTCGTTGGGCCAGGCACGAGAACCAGTGTGCCTTTGTCCGCGGGCTTGACAAAGAGCGGCGGTGCGTGTCTCGCAGGTTCTTTACGCAATCAACCGGCTGCACGGAGATCGGTTACGCCAACCACGACTCGCGCTGGCCGGCCGCAGTCGAGATGCATGTCGTCGGGACCTTGGGGTAGGGGCCAGGCATGACGAACTCTCGGAAGCTCGCCGTGGTGACCGGTGCATCCAGCGGAATCGGGCTGGAGCTGGCCCAGGAATTTGCCGACCAGAACTTCGACCTGGTGCTCTGCGCGGAGGACGCCGGGCTGACTGCGGCAGCCGAGCGCTGCCAGGAGCGAGGCGCCCAGGTCACGGTCGTGCAGTCCGACCTGCGCCGGCCGGAGGGCGTGGAGCAGCTGTACGCCGCGGTGACCGCGCTCGGCCGACCGGTGGACGCCGCCGCGGTGAACGCCGGAGTCGGGCGGGGAGGGTTCTTCTGGGAGGCCCCCGTGGCCGACCTGCTCGAGGTGGTCGACGTGAACGTCCGCTCCACCGTGCACCTGACCTGGCTGCTGCTGCGCGACATGGTCGCCCGCGGCGAGGGCCGGTTGCTGCTGACGTCCTCGATCGCCTCGACCATGCCCGGCACGTACCAGGCGGCGTACAACGCCTCGAAGTCCTTCGTGCAGTCGCTGGCCGAGGCTCTTCAGGAGGAGCTGAAGGACTCCGAGGTCACGGTGACCTCGCTGATGCCAGGGCCGACCGACACCAACTTCTTCGCCCGTGCGGAGATGGAGGACACGCCGGTCGGTCAGGCCAAGAAGGACGACCCGGCCAAGGTCGCGAAGATGGGCTTCGCCGCCCTGATGGCCGGCAAGCCTCGGGTCGTTGCGGCCTCGCTGGCCACCAAGGCGCAGGAGGCCGCGGCCAAGGTGCTGCCCGACCGGGTGAAGGCGAAGATGCACGCCAAGATGGCCGAGCCCGAAGGCGCCGACCAGTCCTGAGCTGCGCGTACGACGGGGGCCTCGGGGAGGCTCTGCGGCGTCCCTCTCTCGCGCCTGTCTCCTCGTGGGGCACCCGTCGTACGCGCCCCCCTGTGTGCGCCGGAGCCGGCACGCCGGAAGGAGCGCGGGGCGGAGTGGCCGGCGACCCATAGTCCGTGGAAGTTTGGGGCCGAGGGGCAAGGGTAGGTCTCGAGCGTGCTCAGTCCCCCGTCCCGCCGCGGGCGGGTGCTGGTCGCGCGGCTCGACAGCACCGGTGATGTACTCCTTGCCGGCGGCGCCGTCCGGGCGATCGCTGCCGAGGCCTCGTCGGTCACCATGCTGGTCGGCCCTGGTAAGGCCACCGCCGCGCGGCTGCTGCCCGGCGTGGACGACGTGATCGAGTACGAGGCGCCCTGGGTGGTCAGCGCTCCCGCTACGACCCATCTCCCGGCCGCCAAGACGTTGCTCCGCCGGCTGCGCCGGAGCCGCTTCGACCTCGCGCTGGTTCTCACCTCGTCGTCGCAGTCGCCGCTGCCCTTGGCCCTGTTGCTCCGGCTGGCCCGGATCGGCTGGGTCGGCGGGATCAGCGAGAGCGACGCCGGGTCCCTCCTCGACCTTCGACACCGGGTGCCGAACGAGCTGCCGGAGGCTGAACGCAACCTGAGCCTGGCCGAGGCCGCGGGATACGCGGCCGACGGCGACGGAGCCCGCCTGGCCGTACGCCGCCCGCTGCCGGACGTCGTCGGGCTGACCGGCGCCGAGGCGTACGTGGTGTTCCACCCCGGCGCCGCGATTCCCGCCTGCCGGACCACCGCCGAGCACGCCCGGGGTCTGGTCGACGCCCTGCTCGCAGCCGGTCACCGGGTGCTGGTGACCGGGACGCTGCCCGAGTGCACGCTCACCGCGTACGTCGCGGCCGGCGGCGCGGACGACCTCGGCGGCTGGCTGGATCTGCCCAGCCTGGCTGCCGTCCTCGACCGCGCCGAGTGCCTGGTGGCGCCCAACACGACTCCGGCGCAGCTGGCCGCGGCGGTCGGCACACCGGTCGTCTCGCTGTCCGCGCCGGTCGTGCCGACCGAGCGCTGGCGGCCGTACGGCGTACCCGTCGTGCTGCTCGGCGACCAGCAAGCCGCCTGCCGGAACACCCGGGCGCGGGAGTGCCCGGTCCCCGGCCATCCGTGCCTGGGCTCGATCACCCCGAGTGCGGTGGTGCGGGCCGTGGCCCGGCTGACCGAGCCGCAGCCGCTGGCCCCCATCCAGGAGGTGGCGTGAGTGCGGCAGACTGAACCCGACGTGGGAGCGACTGCGACGACGGGAGGCTCCCTGCCCTGAGTCGAGTCCTGCTGTGGGACGTGCACGGCGGCTACACCGACGCGCTGTTGAACGGTCCGCATACGTATCTGTTCCCGGCCCGGGACGCGAGCGGGCGGGGCGGATCGAGCCGCCTCGGCGCTTCCCCTCCCGAGAACGCGGTCGAGCTCGGCTGGACCGAGCTCCGGGACGACCCGCCGGATGTGGTGATCCTGCAGACGGAGGCGGACCTGCGGGACTGCGCCGTACACCTCGGGAAGCGGCCGGGGCGGGAGCTGCCCGCGGTGTGGCTGGAGCACAACACGCCGCGGGTCCGGGTGCCCGACGCGAGGCACCCGATGGCCGAGGTGCCCGGGGTGCTGATCGTGCACGTCACCCAGTTCAACGCGCTGCTGTGGGACTGCGGCTCCGCGGCGACGATGGTGGTCGAGCACGGCCTGGCCGACCCGGGACACCGCTACACCGGGGAGCTGGCCCGGCTGGCGTACGTGGTCAACGAGCCGGTCCGCCGCTGGCGGGTGACCGGGACCGACCTGCTGCCGGGATTCGGGGCATTCCCGATCGACGGGTTCGGTATCGACGGTGACCTGCTGCCGGACCGGTTGGGCGTCCATTGCCCGGAGCTGCGGTTCGCCGGGAACCTGGCTCCGGACGAACTCGATGCGGCGATGGCCCAGCGGCGGGCGTACCTGCATCTGAACCGGTGGACGTCGCTCGGGCTGTCGCTGCTGCAGGCGATGATGCTGGGGATGCCGGTGCTGGTGCTGGACACCACCGAGGCGTCGCGGGCCGTGCCGCCGGCGGCCGGGGCGCTGTCCTGCGACCTGGACGAGCTGCGGCGTACGGCGGCGAACCTGCTGGCCGACCCGGACGCGGCGCGAGCCTGCGGCGAGATCGCCCGCCAGGCCGCCCTCGAGCGTTACCCCCTGGACCGGTTCCTGGCTCGTTGGGACGAGGCGTTTGCGCGGGCCCAGGAGCTGGCCCGGGCAGTGTGAACGATCCGGCTGGGTAGACCCGGCCGAATCGTTCACGCAATGGCGACTCCGCGGCCCGGCGCGCGCGCCAGCCATGATGGTCGATGCTAGGCGGACGCCGCCCGGATCTCGGTCTGCCAGGATGACCGAGTGCGGATCGTTGCGGCAACCGGGAGCGCGGCATGACCGCCGCGGTGGTCACCGAGCTGCTGACCGGCATCGTCGCCGCCACCCGGGAGCGGCTGGGGGCCGCGGCCTGCTCGGTGGCGTTGCTGGAGGGCGACGAGCTGGTGTTCCGGGCGGCCGCGGGCGTGGGCGCTGCCGAGGTCATCGGGGTGCGGCTTCCGGTGGGGCGGGGCATCGCCGGCTGGGCGGTGGCCACGGGTCAGGCCATTGCCGTCGCTGACGTTCACGTCGATCGGCGCTTCGACCGGGAGACGGCCGCCAGCACCGGTTTCCTGCCGACCAGCATCCTGGCCGTCCCCGTCGAGGACGACGACGGCCCACGCGGCGTCCTCGAGGTCTTGGACCGGAAGCCCGAACCCGCCGAGATGGATATCGCCGCGGCGGCCGCGGCGCAGATCTACCGCGTGGTCGAGCTGGAACGGCATCAGGCCGAGGCCGCGGCCCTGCTCAGCGACCCGGCGCTGGCCGAGCTCGTCGACCTGGTCCGCGAGGTGGCGGTGGAGGAGCCGGACCGTACGTTGGCCGCCGCCCTGCTGGCCGCCGTACGGGACCAGCGCCGCGCCGGCCGCCGACCATGACCTCAGGCCTGCCGGCCTGGTCGGAGGCCTTCACCCCGGACCGGCTCCGACCCATCCGATCGATCCGCTGGCCGGCGACGCTGACCCGCGAGTGGGCCTTCGGAGACGGTTCGGGCCGGGGAGTCCGGGTGGCCGTGGTCGACAGCGGCGTGGACGGATCCCATCCCCGCGTGGGTCCGCTGGCCGACGGCGTGGCGGTCGAGCCGGACGAGTCGGCCGAGGACGGCGTACGGTTCGTCGCCGGGCCCCACGACGACCTGTACGGGCATGGCACCGCCTGCGCGGCGATCATCCGCGGGTTGGCGCCGGCCTGCACCCTCTACAGCGTCCGGGTGCTGGGGTCCTCGCTCAGCGGCCGTGGTCGGATCTTCGCCGCCGGGCTGCGCTGGGCGATCGAGCAGCGGGTGGACGTGGTCAACCTGAGCCTGAGCAGCCGCAGCCACGCGGTGCTGGAGGAGTTCCACACCCTCGTCGACGAGGCGGCGTTCGCCGGTGTGATGCTGGTCAGCGCGGTCAACAACGTGCCGGCCCCGAGCTACCCGTCGCAGTTCGCGGGGGTGTTCTCGGTGGCGGCCTACCCGGGCCGCGATCCGGAACGCTTCGTGGTCAACCCGACCCCACCGGTGGAGTTCGGCGCGCCCGGCATCGACCTCGAGGTGGCCTGGACCGACGGCGGGAGCATCGTGGCCACCGGGAACAGCCTCGCCGCCCCGCACATCGCCGGGCTGGTGGCCCGCATCGTCGGGACGCACCCGGGCGTCACACCGGCCGAGGTGAAGGCGATCCTGCGCGCGCTGGCCGACAACGCCACCCATGCGGACTGAGCCCTTCGACCAGCCTGGGGCGCAGAAGCCTCACCAGGTCGGGTAGCCACGCTTCCGGGACAGCTCCTCGACCAGCACGTTCAGCCGGTCCCATGCCGGCGAGTCCTCCATCCCGTGATCGGAGATCAGGCGGTAGCGCGACGTGTCCACCGACCAGCTGGCCACGTACTTCGCCGCCGCGTCCGGCGGATAGAGCTGGGCCATCACCGTCACGCAGCGCTCGGCGAGCTCATGCAACCGCGGGTCGTCGGGATCCCAGTCGAAGGCCCGGTCCATCGCCACCAGGAGCTTCTGGTACTCCGGGTCGTTGGTGGTCAGCTCCTTCCAGGCGAAGACCTCGTCCAGCATCTCCGGATAGGTCGCGGCCAGCAGGATCCAGGCGTCCCGCTCCATGGCGATGGTCCGCTCGCTGATCCCGATCGAGCGTTCCAGGTCGAGCAGCTCGGCGACCTTGTCGGGAACGCAGAGCCGCTCGGCCGAGGGCAGCTGGGCCAGATCGGCCCGGCGCTGCTGCAGCTCGGAGATCCGGGTGGCCAGCTCGGCGTCCAGCTCGGTGACCGCCGTCTTGAACTCCGCCTCGTCGGCTTCGAGCAGCTCGCCGACCCGGGCCAGCGGCACGCCGGCCCCGGCCAGGGTGGAGATTCGCACCAGGTCGATCACCGCCTGGCCGTTGTAGCGGCGGTACCCGGAGGCGTCCCGAGACGGCTCCGGCAGCAGCCCGCGCTGGTGGTACCAGCGCACCGTGCGCACGCTCACCCCGGCGTACGCGGCCAGCTGGCTAATGGTCAGCATGACTACGAGTTTCGTCGAGGACCGGCTCCGGCGACGCTGGTGCCGTCGCGGCGAACTCGCGCATCCCCCTGCTGACCAGGGCGTACGCGGAGACCCCGAGGAAGCCGATGAACACCGCAACGGCGCCGACATTCAGCGAGGTCCGGGTCAGCAGCAGGGCCATCAGCGACAGCCCGATCGGCGCGGCCACCATGCCCAGGGCGTTGACCAGGCTGAGCACCCGGCCGCGGACCCGCTCGGCCACCCGCTCGGTGAAGAAGACCAGGAAAATCGGGGACAGCAGTCCGCCGCCGATGCCGACCATGACCGATCCGGCCGCCACCAGCCAGAAGCCCTGCAGGGTGGCGAACCCGGCCATGCCGACGACCTGCAGCACCAGGCCGAGGACGTAGACCAGGCGGCGGGACTTCGCGGCGAGGACGCCGAAGAGGATCGAGCCGACGATCGACCCGGCCGCGAACGCCGACATGGTGTATCCCAGCCAGTCCGCCTGCCCAAGACGCTGGAAGTGCGCGGGCAGCAGGACGGTGACCAGCGGAGCGGTCAGCAGAGCGCTGCCGAACGCGATGACCACCATCGCCCGCAGCGCGGGGCTGGCCCATACGGTGGCGAGGCCGCCAGGCTGCGGCTGACCGTCGGTGGGCTCGGCCTCGGCGGCCACCAGGGGCAGCAGCAGAGTGCAGAGCGCGGCCAGGGCGGAGCAGGCCGCGGTGATCCAGACCACCCGGATCGGGTCGAGCACGGTGAGCAGGACGCCGGCCACCGCCGGCCCGGCGAGGAAGGCGGCACCGAAGACGCCCTGGCGGATCGCGGCGATCCGTTCCAGCCTGACCCCGCTGGTCACGCTGACCCGGCCCATCAGGGTTTCGCGGGCGGTCATGCCAGGCACGTCGAACAGGGCGCCGAGAACGCCGAGGGCGAGAAACCAACCGATATCCAGGCCGAACGCCCAATCCACGATGGCCAGCCCGGCCACCGAGAGCGCGCTGCCCAGGTCGGCGATGATGCTCATCCGCCGCTGGCCGACGTGGTCGATCAGCCACCCGCCCACCAGGGTGGCCAGGATCGACGGGACCGCCGCGACCGCAGCCACCAGTCCGGCGACCGACGGGTCGCCGGTGCGGCTGAGCACCAGCCAGGGCAGCACGATGCTGATCGCGGCGTTGCCGAACAGGGACAGGGCCTCCGCCGCCACGAAGAGGGGCAAGGTCGCGCGGTTCCCGGCCGGCGCAGTGGGGACGGGCGGTGCGGTGGTCATGCTGAGATTGTCGAACCCTGACGTAACGTCATAGTCAACCACGCCAGACGATTTACTCCGATCGCCATGGTCCGCGCGACCCAGGGGTCTGGCACCGCTCACCTACGCTGGCGGGCGTGAGAGCGCGCTGGCTGATCGTGCTGGTCACGGCAGCCGCGCTGGTCGGTGTCCCGGTGGCCCTGCAGGCCCGGCCGGTCGCCGACCCGGGCCTCAGCCCGGGCGAGGTCGTCGCCCGCATCCAGGCTGCCGCCGACCGCCCGTGGTCGGGGTACGTCGAGACCTCAGGTGCCCTGCAGGTGCCGGACAGCGACTCCTTCGTCGGGCTGGCTCAGCTGCTCGGAGAGGACAACGACCTGCGCGTGTGGTGGCGAGCGGCCGACGACTGGCGGATCGACCGTATCCGCAGCACCGGCGAGACCGACCTGATCCGCCGCGGCCCGACCACGATCCGCTGGGTGTTCGAGTCCGAGGTTGCAACCGTCAGCCCGGTCTCGGAGATTCGGCTGCCCGACGCCTCCGACCTGCTGCCGCCCACCCTGGCCCGGCTGATGCTGCAGGGCGTACGCGATGCCGAGCTGTCGGCGCTACCGCCCCGTCGGGTGGCCGGGATCGCCGCCGCCGGCGTACGCCTCACCCCGGCCGAGCGGGCCACCAGCATCGCCCGGGTCGACATCTGGGCCGACCCCGAGTCCGGGCTGCCGCTGCGGGTGGAGCTGTCCGGGGTGAACGATGCACGCCCGGTGCTGGAGTCGGCGCTGCGCGACGTCAGCCTGGCCGAGCCGTCCCCGGAGACAACGCTGTTCCGGCCGGCCTCGGGCGTGGACATCGCCTACGAGGAGTCGGTCGACGTGGCCGCGGCGGCGAACGCCCTGTCGCCGTATGACCTGCCGGCCACGCTGGCCGGGCTGGACACCCGGGACGGCTCGGACCCGGGTGCGGTCGGCGTCTACGGGCGCGGCCCGACCACGCTGCTGGTGCTGCCGTTGCGCGGACAGGTCGCGCGGCCGCTACGAGCCCGGCTCCGAGACAGCGGTGGGGTGCAGGAGACAACGGTCGGCACGCTGGCCCCGGTCGGGCCGGTCGGGCTGCTGGTCACCCCGCGCACCGACCGGCAGGGTGCGCTACTGCTGACCGGGACCGTTACCGGGGAGACCCTGCAGCAGGCGGCGACCGAGCTGCTGGGGACGGCATGACCGCCGCGATTCGGACCCGCGCGCTGACCAAGCGCTACGGCGTGCTGCGGGCGGTCGACGCGATCGACCTCGAGGTCGGCGAGGGCGACGTCTACGGCTTCCTCGGCGCCAACGGCTCCGGCAAGTCGACGACGGTGCGGATGCTGCTCGGGCTGGTGCTGCCCACGTCCGGCGAGGCCGAGGTGCTGGGCGAACCGATGCCCGCGGCGCGGCGTACGGTGCTGCCTCGGATCGGTGCCCTGGTCGAGGGTCCGGGCTCGTACCCGCACCTGTCCGGCGCGTCCAACCTCGGCCTGCTGGACGCGACGGGGACGGACCCGATGCGCCGCGGTGCCCGGCGGGACCGGATCGCCGATGTGTTGGACCAGGTCGGACTCGACCCGGACGACCGACGGCCCACCCGGGCGTACTCGCTGGGCATGCGGCAGCGGCTGGGCCTGGCCGCCGCGCTGCTCCGCCGACCCAAGCTGCTGATCCTGGACGAGCCGACCAACGGGCTCGACCCGCAGGGCATCCAGGAGATCCGCCGGCTGCTACTCGACCTGAACGCGGGCGGCACCACGATCTTCCTGTCCAGCCACCTGCTGGCCGAGATCGAGCAGATGTGTACCCAAGTGGGCGTGCTGGACCGCGGGCGCCTGGTGCTGCAGGAGCCGCTGGACGCGCTGCTCCGGCCGACCGGGCTGATCGAGGTGCGGACCCCGGATGCCTTCGGGGTGGCCTCGCTGCTGGGCTCGGCGGTGGTTGCGGTGGAGGGCGAGGGGCTGCTGGTCCGGGCCGACGACGCCGCGACCCTGAACGCGCACCTGGTCGGACAGGGCATCCGCGTGGCCGTCATCCGGCCCTACCGGCGCGACCTGGAGCAAGTGGTGCTGGAGGCGGCGTCGTGATCCGGGTCGAGCTGCTGAAACTGCTCCGGCGACCGCGGACCTGGGTGATCATCGGGATGCTCGTGGCGCTCCCAACCCTGGTCGCGGTGCTGCTGGCCATCACCGATCTGGGGCCCCGGCCGGGCGAGGGACCGCCGTTCCTCTCCGCCGTGCTGAACGACGGGACGCTGTTTCCGCTGGCCGCGCTCGGCGTAGTGCTGCCGCTGTTCCTGCCCATCGCCGTCGCCGTCCTGGGCGGGGACGCGATCGCCGGAGAGACCCAGACCGGGACGCTGCGCTACCTGCTGGTCCGTCCGGTCGGGCGGACCCACCTGCTGGTGGCCAAGCTGGTCACCGTCGTCGCGTTCGTCGTGCTCGCCGTGCTGGTGGTCAGCGCGGTGTCCTACGTCGAGGGCCGGCTGCTGCTCGGCCAGCCACCGGCCGGCGGGGGCACGGTCAGCCTGAGCGGGTCGACGCTGACGCAGCAAGAGCTGAGCCTGCGCACCGCGCTGGCCCTGGCGTACGTGATCATCTGCATGCTCGGCGTGGCGGCGGTGGCGCTGTTCCTGTCCACCCTGACCACCTCCTCGATCGGGGCGGCGCTGGGCACGGTCGGGGTGCTGATCGCCTCCACCGTGCTGCTCGGGCTGGACGCGGCGCAGGCCATGCATCCGTTCCTGCCCACGCGGTACTGGTTGGCGTTCGTGGACCTGTTCCGCGATCCGATCCTGTGGGACGACGTGGTGCGCGGGCTGGTCGTGCAGCTCGGCTACCTGCTGGTCTTCGGGCTGGCGGCGTGGGCGAGCTTCAGCACCAAGGACATCACCGACTGACTAGCAGGCTCCGCGGGCCATGGCGACAGGCGGGCCCACGCCCAGCACCGCGTCCAGGGCGGCGAGGGTGACCGGAGTCCCGGGCAGCTCACCGTGACTTACCGACGCCCCTGGACAGACGTCCTGGACCAGGATGTTGACCGCACCCTCGAGTGCCGCCGAGTCCACGGGGGTGACCACCTGGTCGCCCCGGGACCGCACCGTCGCCCACTGCGGCCCGTCCGGCGTCTCGTCCCCGGCGTTCAGCCGACGCAGCAGGTCGCTGTCCGGAACCAACTGCTCGCAGGCCCTCGGACAACCGCCGGCCAGCTCGCGGCCGAGGGCGGCCTGGCTGGTGCCGTGGTGCGGCGACCCGAGGGTGAGCACCCGACGAGCCTGCGCATCCCCACCGTGGTCTCGGACCCAGAGCCGTGCCACGACCCCACCGGCGGAGTAGCCGATGACATCCACCGACGGCGCATCCGTCTCGGACAGGGTCTGGTCCGCCACGTCGGCCAGGTGCTCGGCCTCCGCGTCCAGGTCGCCGGTGCCGTCGCCCAGCCGGGGCACTATGCGTACGTCGCGGCCGGCCGAACGGAGGGCCGCAACCAAGGGATCCAGCGACTCGACCCGGCCGCCGTACCCCGGCACCAGGAGTACCGGGCCCGGCTGGTCCTGCGGCACCGGCGCGGCGGTCGGACGGGTGAGCCGGACGACCAGCGTCGCGGCGAGAGCGAGGACCAGCACGCCGGCCAGGCCGATCAGGACCAGCGCCAGGCGGCGGCGCTGCGGCGAGAGCGCGTCGAGCATCACTGCCCGATGGCCAGCCGAACCACGACACCCGCGTGGTCGGACGGCCACAGCCCGGTCGCCGGGTCACGGTCGGGCGGCTCGTCGCCGGTCACCTCACCCTGGCTCTGCTCGAGCTGCCGCGACGTGAGGCCGCGGGCCAGCACGTAGTCGATCCGCCGCTCGAAGCTGGGTTCCGCGTCGTCGACGGCCTCGGTCAGACCGAAGGTCCAGCCGGGACCGGCGTCCGGCCGCCAGGTGTCGGCGAAGCCGGCGCCGGTGAGCGCGGCGTACGCGGTGTCGGGCGGGTCGGCGTCGGAGTTCAAGTCGCCGGCGATCACGACGGGGTCGGCGGTGGCGGCGGCCGGTCCGGCTAACAGCTCGACCGCTTGGGCCTGGGTCACCTCCGGGCTTTCTGACTCCAGATGGGTGGTGACGAAGCGGAAGCGGGTGCCCGCCGCCTCCACGTCCGCCCACGCGTAGCCCCGGACGTAGCCGAACGAGGCACCCGCGAGATCGGCGGTGAGCCGGGCCTGGTACTGCCCGCTGCCGTGCTGGCGTACGGTCGCCGCACCGTCCGCGCGGACCAGGATCACGTCGCGCAGGGTGAGCCGGACGTCGCGGCCGGTGCGCCCGGTCTCCTGCCGCGGGTCGGGGAAGGCCGGGCCCTCGACATCGGCCTCCTCACGCACCTGCATCACGTCGTAGTCGAGGTTCAGACCCTCCAGCTCACCGACCAGCAGCTCCAGGAAGTCGTAGTCCACCGTCGTGGCGTTGGGCACTCCGATCGAGGTGAGCTCGAGCGGGCCCTTGCGCCACAGCGCCACCTCCTGCAGGCCGACCAGGTCCGGCCGGGCGGCGGCGATCTCGGCGGCCAGCAGCCGGCTGCGGACCCGGAAGTCGGTCTGGTCGACGATCGCGCGCAACTGCTCGTTGGCCTGCCCCAGGGCGGCCAAGGCCTCGCCGGCGGACTTGCCGCGGGCTGCCACCACCGGTCGGTTGATGTCGCCGCCGAGATAGACGTTGCGGGTCATCACCGTGACGGTCGTAGCGCGGCTGCCCGTCAGCCGGGGCACCACGACCGCGGCGATCACCACAAGCAGAGTGACTCCCAATGCGGCCAGGGTGATCCATAGAGCCCGTCGCGACCGCACCCGCCCATGATGCGTCAGGCGCCCGTGCCATCGGGTCCCTCGGTGCTTCAGGCGAGCAGTGGTCGAGACTGGATGACGTGACCTCCGCTGCCCGACGCCCGGTGATCGTCTCCAACATCATGTCCGTCGACGGCTGCTACGAGGGGCCGGGCCGGGACATGATGGTGCTCAACATGGACTCGGCGTTCGACGCCTACAACCTCGAACGCATCCGCGCCGCCGGGACCGTGCTCCTCGGCGCCGCCTCCTTCGTCGGGTTCAGCAGCTACTGGCCCGGCATCGCCACCGCGCCCGCGGATCCGGACAACCGGGCCCTGGACGAGACCAACCGCGAGATCAGCCGGGTCTACAACACGCTCCCCAAAGTGGTGGTCAGCAACGACTACGTCGTGCCGGAGGACAACCCGTGGTTCGCCCAGACGACGGTGATCCCCCGTGGCGGCGTCCGCGACTGGCTGGACTCCGCGCAAAGCGAGGGCAGCGGCGACATCCTGGTCTTCGGCAGCCGGACGATGTGGAACGGGCTACTCGCGGCCGGGCTGGTCGACGAGCTGCACCTGATGGTCAGCCCGAACGCCGTAGGTCCCGGCACCCCGATCCTCGACACGGCGGTGAGCTTGGACCTGCTGGAGGCGCGTCGGTTCGAGGGGTCGAGCAACGTACTGCTGCGCTACGCCGTGTCTGTGAACGACTCGGCCGGGTAGACCAAGCCGAATCGTTCACGTCGTCCCGGGAGGCGGCTGTCAGCCCGGCCGTGATCGACCAGGTAAAGGCGGTCGCCGTTCTGGAGTGATCGGGTTTCAGTGCCGGGTGAGCCAGCGCAGCGGCCGCGTACCCAGCAGCTCGGCCAAGCGGTACCGCTGCTGCTGCGAGCGGCGCCGACCGGCAGCGCGCGCAGCAGCAGGGTGACCTGCTGCCGTACCGCCCAAGATCCTTCTTGAGGGGTGCCGTCAGCTCTTGCGGGCGTCCAGCTCCCTCGGCACCGCGATCACGTCGACGAGGGCGCCGTTGCGCCACACCGTGATCTCGACCCGCTGCCCGATGGCGTCCTCGACCATCCGGCGCTGCAGCACCGTGGTGGAGGGGATCGGCTCACCGGCCACAGCCACCACCACGTCCCCCGCGCGTAACCCGGCCGTATCGGCGGGACTGCCGGCGATCACCTGCGCGATCCGCAGCCCGTCGCGGCGCCCGAGCTTGGCAGCCAGCGGCGGGGGCAGCGGGGCCTGGTTGCCGGCGATGCCGAGCCAGGCCCGACGGACGCGCCCGGTGGACATCAGGGCGCTGATGATGCGCTGGGTGGTGGTGTTGACGGGTACGGCCAGGCCGACGCCGACCCCGGCGACCGCGGTGTTGACCCCGACCATCCGACCGCGGCTGTCGGCCAGCACGCCACCGCTGTTGCCCGGGTTGAGAGCCGCGTCGGTCTGGATGACCTCGTCGACCACCCGGCCCGCGCCGGTGGGCAGCGACCGGCCGAGGCCGGACACGATGCCGGCGGTGACGCTGCCGGCGAGCCCGAGCGGGTTGCCGAGGGCGACCACGAGCTGGCCGACCTGCAGCTGCGAGGCATTGCCGAGCTCCACCGGCGGGGGGAGGTCGGCCTGAGCCCGGAGTACGGCGAGGTCGGAGAGGGGGTCCCGGCCGACCACGTCGGCGGTGACCTCGGTGCCGTCGGTGAAGGCGGCGCTGGCCTGGGTGGCGCCCTCGACCACGTGAGCACTGGTGAGCAGGTAACCGTCGGCGGTCAGCACGCTGGCGCTGCCGGAGCCCTCGCCCCGGCGGCCGCGGACCCGGAGGCTGGCCACGCTGGGGAGCACTCGCTGGGCGACGCCGATCACCGCGGCGGAGTAGGCGTCAAGGACCTCCCGGTCCCGGTCATCAATCATGTAGGGCTAACGTCTGTCGCCGCGATCTGTTCCCGCGGCCCTTCCGGCGTTGCCGTCACCTGACGCCTAACGGGTGTCCCGACGGCGGCCAAGACCCCGGTTAGCCGTCAGGTGACGGCTAACGCGGAGAGAGATGGCGCAGCGGTCAGGGGTTGCCGAAGCGGACCACAGGGTCCGTGGCCTCGGCCCAGAGCTCGGCATCGCCGGCCGTGTTCCGGTTCCGGCGGAGCACGGCGTACATGACGCCGCCGACAGCGGCACCCAGCGCGATGGCGACCTTCCAGTTCACGGGCTCCACAATACTGACCCGGCCCTCGCACCCCCACTTCGTCGAAGGCCTCAGCCCGCAGGCCTGTGCTCAGACCGAGACCAACCCGAGCTTGTACGCCAGCGCCGCGGCCTCCCCGCGCCCGCTCACCCCCAGCTTGGCCAGGATGTTGGACACGTGGACGCTGGCGGTCTTGGTGCTGATGAACAAGGCACTGCCGATCTCACCGTTGCTGTTGCCCGCCGCGACCAGCTGCAGCACCTCGATCTCCCGCGGGGTCAGCCCGGCCAGGGGGGTGGCCCGGACCTCGGCTGTCGGCGCGAAGCCGGCCCGCTGACCCAGGGAGCCGAGCCGGTCGGTGAGCAGCCGCGCGCCGAGTGTCGCCGCCTGCTCCATCGCTTGGGCGATCACGTCGCGCGCCTCGGCCCGCTCCCGGGCGGCAACCAGGTGCTGGGCCAGCCGGAGGCCGGCGTACGGTGGCAGGTGGGCCGGACCAGGCAGCGCCCTCAGCTCGGTCAGCGCACTACGCCACCGGTCGGCGGTGTCCGCCAGCTCGGCGGTGACCAGCGGCGCCCACAACGGCCGAATGTTGATCTGCAAGGCCCGCCGCTCCAGGAAGTCCGCCACCCGGTCTGACCGTCCGGTTGACCCGTCGGCGGCATCCAGGGCCCGGGCCGCCGCGGCACCGACCGCCAGCACGGGATAGGACCAGGCACCGTGGAACCGCTGCCAGCTGTCCAGGAACACCGAGACGTTGCGCCAGGCCCGCTCGGGGTCACCCACCGCCATGGCGTGCTCGGCATCGGCCCGGATGACCTGGTGGACGTACTGCCGCGCCGGGTTGTCCGCGCTGACCATCGGCCGGAACTCGTTCAGGATCACCTCCGCCTCGTCGAGCTCGCCCCGCCAGACCCGCAGCCAGGCCTGCAACAGGCGTAGGTGCGCCATGTGGTGCGGCGGCGGCTCCAGCTCCAGGGCCCGGTCGATCATGGCCGCGGCCCGGCTCCACTGGCCGACGGCGATCAGTGGCTCCGCCGCGTTGCCGGCGAGCATGCAGCCGATCGAGCGCTCCAGGCCGCGTTCGCGGGCCAGCTCGATCCCGGCCAACGCCTCGGTGACGGCATCGGCGTACCGGCCGGTCAGGTTGAGCGCGTCGGAGTAGTTGATGAAGAACCGCAGCTCGGTCTTGGTGCTGCCGCGGGCCAGCTCACGGGCGCGCTCCCACTCGGTCATGGCCTCGGCCTCCGCACCGATCGCCTCCAGCCCGGTGGCCAGGGTGTTCCGGGCGTGCGACTCGGCGGAGGTCGAGCCGATCCCGGTGGTCGCCGCCACCGCGGCGCGCGCCGTCGCCACGCCCTCCTCGACCTCGCCGGACAGCGTCAGCCAGCGGGCCAACGCCTCCAGCACCCGACCGCGCAGCACGGGATCGGCGTCCTCGGGCAGCAGCGCCATCGCCTCGCGCGTCGGCTCGACGGCGCCGGGTCGGAGCAGCCCGGACAGCAGGCTGCCCTTGAGCATCAGGGCGGTGATTCGCTCCTCGGGGGTGGTGTCGGGTCCGGCCTCCGCCAGGGAAGCATTGACCAGGGCGAGCGCTCGCTCCTCCTCGCCGGCGTTGCTCGCCGCGTTAGCTGCCTGCTTGAGCACCGATGCCCTCGATCCGGCAATGGCCACCGGGTCGTCGACCCGGTCCCACAGCTCCAGGGCCCGCTCGTACATCTTGAGCGCCTCGTGGTAGGCCGCCGCGCCGGACCGGGCCGCGGTGATCGACCACTCGAACGCCTTGGTCACCTCATGCGCCGCCGACCAGTGGTGGGCGATCTCCAGCGGCGCGGTGCCGGGGTTGACCAGCTCCGGGTGCTCCTCCAACAGCGCCGCGAACGTGGCGTGCAGCCGCGCGTGCTGGCCGGGCAGCAGGTCGTCATGCACCACCTCACGAAGCAGCGCGTGGCGGAAGCCGTACCCGGTCTCGTCGGCGGTCAGCACCGCAGCGTCGATCGCCTCCCGCAGCCCGGTGTCGAGCTCGAGCGTCGCCCCGCCCGCCGCCGCGGCGAGCAGCTCGTGCTCCACCCGGTTGCCGGCCACCGCGGCCAGCTCGACCACCTGCTGCGCCTCGGCCGACAGGTTCTGCACCCGGACGTTCAGCGCGTCCCGCAGGGTGTCGGGCATGTCGATGCAGCCACGGGATGCCGACCGGGTCAGCTCCTCCACGAAGTACGGGATGCCCTCACTGCGCCGGAACACCGTGTCGATCACCGCGTTGGACGGCGGCCGGTCCATCAGCCGGTTCAGCAGCTCGGCGACCTCGGCGCGGTCCAGGCTCGGCACGTCGACCCGTACGGCCCCCGGCAGTCGTCCGATCTCGGCCAGGAACGGCCGCAGCGGGTGCCTGCGGGTCAGCTCGTCGGTCCGGTAGCTGGCCAGGATCAGCACCGGGGCGTCGGTCAGCGCCCGTGCCCCGAAGCGCAGCAGGTGCCGGGTCGACTCGTCGGCCCAGTGGATGTCCTCCAGCACCACGACCAGTGGGGCGTGCTCGCTCGCCCGCTCCCACACCTGGGTGACGGCCTCGAACAGCTGCAGCCGGATGGAGTCGCCCTCGGGCGGTCCGCCGGTCAGGTCGGGCAGCAGGACGCCGAGCGCCGGGGCGACCGCGCCCGCCCACTCCAACACCTGGTCCCGGCCGTGCTGGGCGACCAGGTCGCGCAGCGTGCCGACGATCGGCGCGTAGGGCAGCCCGTCGCCACCCAGCGGCACACACTGGCCCCGGACCAGCTGGGCTTTGCGGTCGGCCAGGCTGGAGAACAGGTCGGCGGTGAAGGCGTCGATGACCGTGGTCTTGCCGGCCCCGGCGTCACCGCCGAGCAGGACGAAGCGGCTGCCGTCGGCGATCACCTCGTCGAGCACGCCGCGCAGCCGGGTCCGCTGGTCGGTGCGTCCGACCACATGCGAGGCCCGGCTGCCCGGTGCACGGCCTCTGACCACGGGTTCCATGCTGCCATCGACCGCCGACATCGCGGTGGGCCTCAGGCGACGCGGTGCCCGGCGGTCAGGGTCGGCGTGGGCTTGGGCAGCAGGGAGCGGCCCAGTCGGAGCCACCACGACGGACGGTCGGCGGTGACGAGATGGGCGAGGTGGTCGTTGGCCGCCTCGGCGGCGAACTCCTGCCGACGCTGCTCGGCGAGGATGGCGATGCTGTAGTCGGTGTTCATGTCTACAAGCCTCGGGCTAAGCCGCCTTCCGCACATGGGACGAACTCCTCATCTTTGCCGTGCGGTGCTGCCTGAGGTACCTAAGGTGCCTTAGGCGGCCATCGACTCCACCAGCGCCACCAGATCGGGAAGCCCGCTGCTCAGCCGACGGCATGGTCGCGCTCTCAGCCTGGAGGGCGCGTGCAGCCTGGGCGAAGCTGATGCTGTCAGCACCTGGTGGATGGCGGCCCGGATGGTCGAGGTAGGGCGCCGTGACCAGCGCCCGGGCTCGGGTTGGGCGTGCCGAGCTGCTCGGCGGCGAAGGCACAGACAAGCTGGGCGAACTCCGGCAGGTGGGGCTCGTGCACCACGACGTCGGGCCGCCAGGCCGCGGCCATCGGCATCAGCTGCCGGGCCCGGGCCACGCCGGCGGCACCATCGGCAGCAGGTGGCCGAGCAACGGGTTGGTGGTGAACAGGAACTTCATCGGTCGTGCTCCATGTCCGGGTCGTGGTTCAGGCGGCGATCGGCAGGGTGAGGTCGGCCAGGACGTCCGCGTTGCTGGGCAGGGCGGCGATCGCGGCCTGCTGCTGCCCGGCCGCGCGGGCGTACGCGGGGTCGGCGAGCACGTCGGAAAGCGCCCGACGGACCGCACCCGGCCGCAGGTGGTCGGGCTGCACGGTGAGCCCGGCGCCCAGCGCGTACAGGGCCCGGGCGGTGGCCAGCTGGTCGGGGGTCCGCGGCAGGGTGACCAGGGGCAGCCCGTGCGCAAGCGCGCCGGCGGTGAGCTCGGCCGCACCGTTGCCGATCACCGCGTGGCACATCGGCAGCGCCCGGGCGTAGTCGATCACCGGCGCGACGGCGACGTTGCGCGGCGACTGGCCGAGGCCGGTCAGGTCGAGGTCGGAACCGGTCTCCAGCAGCACGTTGAGACCGAACCCCCGGAGCCCGTCCAGCGCGCCGAGCAGGGTCTCCCCGCGTACGCCGTGCCGGCCGAGGGTCAGCAGCACCGTGGTCTGGCCGCTGAAGCGCAGCGCGCGTAGCGGCAGCCGAGTGTGCGGCTCGTCCAGCTCCGGCCGGACGGGGCGCACGTCGGCGAAGGTGGTCGGCCGGTCGGGCGCCAACGCCGGTACGCGCGGGTCGAGGTAGGGCGCGGCGACGATCTCCTGGTGCCGGTCGGGGGTGTGCAGGGTGGCGGCCAGCTCGGCCGTGAGCAAGGGCAGCAAGGCCTCGGCAGCGCCGACCTCTCCGGTAGGGCCCACCACAATGTGGCCGGCGCCGGTCAGGACGGCGACCTCGGCGCCGGCCACCTCGGTGATCTCATGGACCACCAGGTCCGGGGCCCAGCGGGTTGCCCGAGGCAACAGTTCGCGGGCCCGGGTGACACCCGGCTGGCCGAACATCAGCGACGCCGACCGGCGGTAGGTCGCGCCCGCGTCGGAAGCGGGCGGCTGGGCCCGCCGCGCCGCGAGAATGTCCGCCGCCGCAGGACCGACGGACCAGGTCTGGAAGCCCCGGAGCTGCAGCTCCCCGACCAGGTCGGGACCGGTGGCGACCACGACGTCGTGACCGGCGGCGCTGGCCGCGCGGAGCAGCGGGAGCATCGGTCGGAGGTGACCGATCAGCGGACTGGTAGTGACAAGGATCCTCATGGGACCAGTCAGCCAGTGCAGACCCCTGGGCACCTCCGCAACGACTACCGAGATCGCGGCTCCGCACTACCGAGTTGTCAGCGTGGCTAAAGGGAGCGGAGGGTCTTCAGCAAGGGTTCGGCGGCCTGCGCGAGGAACTCGAACTGGCCCTCGTCGCCCACCTGGACGATCGCGATGTCGGTGAAGCCGGCGTCCACGTACGCCTTGACCTGCGATGGCGTCGAGGTCCGGCCCGCACGGAATCTGCTCGGTCACGTCCTCCGGGCGGACGAACTGGCTCGCCCCCTCGAAGCCTGCCGGGGTCGGCAGGTCGGCGTTGACCGCCCAGCCACCGGCGATCCAGCGGAACTGGTCGCGTGGCCCTGGCTGGTCAGCCACGGCGAGTAGTGGTCACTGCTGACCTCGAAGTCGAACCCGACCTGCTCAGCCGCGGCGGCGTACCGGACCAGCTCCTTCGGACCGCTCTGCTCGGTCATCAGGGTGTAGCCGATGTTCACCACCGGGTCAGCCCTCCTGGCCGGCCTGCGTGCGCAACCGGTCGATGTGCTGGGAGGCCTCGGCTTTGGTCATGTCGGCGGGCAGCTCCTCGCCGGCCTGCCGGGCCAGGGTGTCCAGGTAGCTCTTCTGGGACGGCGTGATCGGGTCGTCGCCGCTGACCCAGTCGCTCGGGTCCTTCTCGAGGGCGTCGTTGGCCCCCGGGGTTGACCCGCCCAGGGTCCCCGCCGCGTCCGGGCCGGCCTGGACGTCCTGGACCTCCTCCTGGGCGGCCTGGGTGGTCTCGGATGCGAATTCGCTCATGGTTTACACCGTAATCGGCGGGTCTGACAGCCCAAACGGCATGGGCGAAGGAGCGCCGTTCACCAGTTGGCGCTGGCGATGCCGACTCGTCCGCAGTGCCTTAGCATGTTCGGTGCCTTCGGGGGCCGCTTCGTCCCGCGGAGCACGAGATCGAGGTAGGTCTTTGGTGGGCAATCCGGTGTTCAACGACGCGTCGGGTGCGCGTGTGTCCGCGATCCGGTGGGGCAGCCGGATCTTTCTTGCCCTTGTCGTGCTGCTCGCCGCCGCCCTGGCCCTCACGCTCCGCAGCCACGTCAGCGTCCCCGGCCTGGAGCGGCTCGTGCCCGGCCTGGACGCCAGGAAGGTCCGCCCCGTGGTGCGCACGGGGTCGGCGAACTCGTCGGCCGAACGCGCCAAGGTGGCGACCGGATCGGGCACGATCGACCCGAAGCCGACCACCCGGACCAGCGGGTCGACGACGGACGCCAGGAAGTCCGGCAGCACCCGAGCGGTCGGTGCGACGACCGCTCCGCCGGCGGCCGAGCCGACAAGCGCGCCGACGGTCCGACCGACGACCGGGGTTCTCGCTGGGTCCGCGAGCCCGACCGTGCGGGCCGGTGGCCACGGAACCGTCAAGCCGCGGAACTCGAAGGCCGCAACTCCGAGCAAGCCCGACCAGCCGCCCGGCCAGACTCGGGACCCCAAACCGGCCACAGATCTCGGCTGACCGGCGAGGATGAGCCGCCAACCGAGCCCGGACCCGCCGCGGATGCACTGGGTGCTGCTATCGGTCCTGATGGTCATGATGCTGGTTGCCATGCTGGTCTCCGGGGTCGCCAGCGGTCACGTGGGCGAAGGCGCCCGTTCTCCGGTCTCCCGGGCCGCCGGCGGCTGGGTCCCGGAGGCCATCCGAAACGGCGGTCCGGTGATCGACGCCGACCACCCGCAACAAGCGGGCCTGAGCGTCCCGGACGGGCACGTCGTCCTGACGTTCGACGACGGACCCACGGCGTACACGGCCGAGATCCTCGACGTGCTCGCGGAGGAGGGCGGCGTACCGGCCACCTTCTTCGTGGTCGGAGCCCAGGCGGCCGACCGCCCCGACCTGATGCGTCGGATGTACGCCGAGGGTCACGAGGTGGGCGTGCACACCTTCACCCACGCCAACCTGGCCAACGTCACCGCCCTCCGGCAGCGCATCGAGCTCGACCAGACCCAGCTGGCCATCGCGGCCTCGACTGGTCGGACGACCGGGCTGCTGCGACCGCCGTACTCCTCTGAGATCTCGGCCCTACTCCCCGCCGACTGGCGGGCGCTCAGCCGGGCCGACGGTTACTGGGTCGTCTACACCGATCGGGACACCCGCGACTGGGAGCGGCGCGGGGTGGATGAGATCGTCCAAGCCGGACTGCCCCGCGGTGACCAGGGAGCGATCGTCACGATGCACGACGGGGGCGGGGACCGGGCGCAGACCGTCGCGGCGCTCCGGGTGATGATCGGCGACCTGCGGGCCCGCGGCTACACGTTCGACACCGTGAGCTCGGCGGTTGGGCTGTCCTCGCCCTGGCACGTCGCCTCGCCGGCCCAGCGCCTCCAGGGACACCTGGTCAGCGGAGTCGTCCGGCTCTCCAACCTGTGGGTGGTGCTGCTCAAGATCGCCTTCGTCCTGCTCGCGGTGGTCGCCGTGGCCCGTACCGTGCTTCTCGTCCTGGTGGCTCGCGGCCACGAGCGGGACCGGTCGCCGGCCCGTCCGGACTTCGTCGGGCCGTGGCCGGCCGTCTCGGTCGTGGTCCCGGCCTACAACGAGGAGCTCGGCATCGCCAAGACGGTGCAGTCCCTGGCCGCCTGCGACTATCCCGAGCTGGAGATCGTCGTCGTCGACGACGGGTCGACGGATGCGACCGCGGCCGTCGTCGCCGGCCTGGGCATTCCCGTCGTCCGCCTGCTCCGGCAGACCAATGCCGGGAAGTCCGCCGCCCTCAACGCCGGGATCCACGCGGCCCGACACGACGTGCTGGTCCTGGTCGACGGCGACACCGTCTTCGAGCCGGACGCCATGAAGGCACTGGTGCGACCGATGGCCGAGGCGCGCCGGTCAATGGTGGGAGCCGTCTCGGGCAACACCAAGGTCGGCAACCGGCGCGGACTGCTCGGCCGTTGGCAGCACGTCGAGTACGTCACTGGCTTCAACCTCGACCGCCGCATGTTCGACGTGCTGCAGTGCATGCCCACGGTCCCCGGGGCCATCGGTGCGTTCCGGCGTGAGGCGCTGACCGCGGTTGGCGGGGTCAGCGAGGACACCCTCGCCGAGGACACCGACCTCACGATGGCGATCTGCCGGACCGGGTGGCGGGTGCTGTACGTACCCGAGGCCCGGGCGTGGACAGAGGCGCCGGCCACCCTGGGCCAGCTGTGGCGGCAGCGTTACCGCTGGTGCTACGGAACCATGCAGGCGATGTGGAAGCACCGCGGGGCCATCCGGCAGTCCGGCGCCGCCGGGATGCTGGGACGCCGAGGTCTGCCTTACCTGTTCGTCTTCCAGGTGTTGCTCCCATTGCTGGCCCCGGTCATCGACATCGTCACCGTGTATGCACTGGTCTTCGCCCGGACGCCGGAGCTGGTCGCGGTCTGGCTCGCCTTCCTGGCCCTGCGGCTGCTGGCCGCCGGATACGCCTTCTGGATGGACGGCGAGCGGCTCGGACCGCTGTGGAGTCTGCCCCTGCAACAGCTGGTCTACCGGCAGCTGATGTACCTCGTGGTGGTCCAGTCCGTGGCCAGTGCCTTCTACGGGCTGCGGCTCCGCTGGCATGCGATGCGGCGGACCGGTGAGATGGACGCCGTTCCGCTGACGGTGGGAGCCGGTCGGCGGCCTTAGCCGCCGGTCGGAGTCAGGTCCAGGACCCGAGTGGCTGGACGGGTCGGACCAGGTCGGCGACCACGCCGAAGTGGTCACTCGGCCAGACTCCGTCGACCGGTTCGTCGAAGGCGAGACGACAGTCGGCGACGTCGAGGGGCGGTCCGTGGACGCACCGCCACCGCGGCCTGCGCCGGACTGTTCGTCCCGCACGCCGGGCCCGCTTGACCCAGAGCCGGCGGCGCAGAGCGCGTTTCTCGTCACATGACGGCTAACAAGTGCGTACGCGGTTCCGGGACACGCGTTAGCCGTCATGTGACGGCAAACGCGGTAGGTGAGGTGAGCGGCGCCACAGCCTCACGCGAGCCTGCTCCAGGCCCGCGCCGCCCGGCGCACGCTCACGCCGGACCCGGACCAGCCCTCGGCGCCGGTCGATCCCGCCTTCGCCCGGCAGGCCCTGCTGGCCATCGAGGACAACACGCGGGCCGCGCTGGCCGAGCTGGACCGCGCGCTGGCCGTGCTGGGCGAGCGACGGAACGGTTCGACGACGCCGACCCAGACCCTGTCCGCACCTGACCTGGGCGACGTCGACCAGCTCCTGACCGGTCTCCACGACGGCGGTCTGCCGGTACGCGTGCTGATCACGGTGCCGCTCGAGGCCGTGCCGGCCGAAGTCAGCCGGCTGGCGTACCGGATCATCCAGGAGGGCACCACGAACGTGCTCCGGCACGCCGGCTGTGCGCCGACCACGGTCGACGTCTCGAGCACCGGGGCGGAACTGGGAGTCACCGTGCGGAACACGACGACCGTGCGGAGCGAGAGCCGACCCGGTCCCGGTGGTGGTCGGGGCATCCACGGGCTGCAGGTCCGGGCGACCGAGCTGGGTGGTCGGCTGACGGCCGGACCGGTGGCGGGTGGCTTCGTCCTACAGGCGGTACTGCCGCTCGGGAGCGCGGATGGCTGAGGGCCTGATCCGCCTGGTCGTGGCGGACGACGACGTGCTGGTCCGGTCCGGGCTGAGTCTGATCTTCGACAGCGAGAAGGACCTCACCGTGGTCGGCCAGGCGGGCAGTGGCCGGGAGGCCCTCGCGGTCGTCGAACAGACCCGGCCCGACGTGGTGATCATGGACGTGCGGATGCCCGCATGGACGGCATCGAGGCCACCGACGCGATCGTGACCCGGTATCCGCACGGACCGCGGATGTTGGTGCTGACCACGTTCGAGGACTCCGACTACCTGCACCGGACGCTGCGGGCGGGGGCCAGCGGGTTCCTGCTCAAGCGGGCCCGGCCCGAGGAGCTGGTGCACGGCGTCCGGGTGGTGGCCGCGGGCACGTCCCTGGTGCTGCCCGACCTCACCCGTCGGCTGATCGCGGAGCATCAGCCGCGGACCGGCGCGCGCGGAGCCGCCGCCCTGCCGCAGCTGACCGAGCGCGAGGCCGACGTGCTCAGCTGGTGGTCGCCGGACTGTCGAACGCCGAGATCGCGACCCGGCTCTACCTCAGTACGGAGACGATCAAGACCCACCTCAGCCGTCTGCTGGTCAAGCTGAACGCCCGCGATCGC
Organism: uncultured Actinomycetota bacterium; assembly: GCA_963808435.1. Lineage (GTDB taxonomy): Bacteria > Actinomycetota > Actinomycetes > Propionibacteriales > Propionibacteriaceae > Microlunatus. The sequence continues at coordinate 61,922 of CAWEFW010000033.1, forward strand.
ACCCAGGCCGTGATCGTCGCCTACGAGACCGGCTTCGTGACGCCGACCGGAACCTGACGGCAGCAGCGGTTCAGGGCACCGTACGCCGCATGATCAGCTGGGGCCGGGCGGTGGCGTTGGCCCGGCGGGTGGCAGCGACGGTGAACCCCGCCGCCTCGTAGAGCCGCCGCGGTCCGCGCCAGAGCTCCGCGCCGGGCGCCCGTTCGCCTTCGCGGTCGACCGGATACGCCTCCAGCAGCCCGATGCCGTGCTCCGCCGCGTACGCGATGACCGCGTCGAGTAGCTCGGTCGCCACCCCGCGCCGCCGGGCCCGCGGAGCGATCACGAAACAGACCACCGAGGTCACCTCCGCATCGTCGACCGGCTGCAGCACCGGCGAGGCGACCAGCCGGGCGAACTCGTCGCGCGGCCCGATGCTCACCCAGCCGACCGGACCGGCATCGTCGTACGCGATCATCCCGGCGGTGCGCTTGGCCCGGGCGGCCCGGCGGACGGCGCGGTGGTGCAGCTCCCGGTGCTCAGCGGGGCTGGAGTGGGCGTAGTCGCTGTGGGTCAGCCGGAGGTAGGCGCACTGGCAGGTCCGCGGGTCCCCGCGGGCGAACAGGGTGTCCAGGTCGCCGAGCCGGGCCGGGGTGATAGGCACGATGCGCAGATCCGCCACGCCATCACGTTAGACCCGGGCCCGGCGGGTAAGACTGTGAGCGTGCCGCGACTCAGGACGGTCTCACCCAAGGACCCCGGGTGGACCCGGCGCCGCGCCGGCAAGGGCTTCATCTACCTCGACCAGACCGGAGCCCGACTCGCGGCCGAGGATGTCGAGCGCTGCCGACTGCTGGTTATCCCGCCCGCCTGGGAGCAGGTCTGGATCTGCCCGCGGCCGAACGGGCACCTGCAAGCGGTGGGCACCGACGCGGCGGGCCGCCGGCAGTACGTCTACCACGAGCAGTGGCGGCGGCAGCGGGATAAGTCCAAGCACGACCGCGTGCTCACCGTCGCCGGCCGGCTGCCGGACGCCCGCCGCTCGGTGGCCAAGGACCTCCAGCTGGAGGGCATGCCGATGGAGCGGGCGCTGGGCACCGCTTTTCGGCTGCTCGACCTGGGTTTCTTCCGGATCGGCGGGGAGGCGTACGCGGAGCAGAACAATTCCTACGGGCTCGCCACCATCCAGAAGGAGCACGTCTCCATCGAGGGCGAGAACGTGGTGTTCGAGTACATCGCCAAGTCCGGGCAGGAACGCTACGTCGCGCTGGCCGACGACCTGGTCCGGCAGGCCGTCCGCGACCTACTGAGGCGGCGTGGCGGCGGACCGGAGCTACTGGCGTACCGGGATGGCAGGACCTGGCGCGATGTCAGCTCGACCGACATCAACACCTACATCAAGGAGAAGGTCGGCGAGGACGTGTCGGCCAAGGACTTCCGCACCTGGCACGGCACGGTGATCGCCGCGGTCGCGCTGGCCGAGGCGAACCAGGAGGCGCGTACGAAGTCGGCGCGCAAGCGGGCGGTGTCCCGGGCGATGCGGGAGGTCTCGGAGTACCTGGGCAACACCCCGGCGGTGGCCCGCAAGTCCTACGTCGACCCGCGCGTGGTGGACCTGTTCCACGACGGATTGACCATCGCCCCCGACCTGGCCAGCACCGACGACGACCTCGGCGACGGCACGACCCACGGCAGGATCGAGCGCGCGGTCCTCAACCTGCTTCAGCAGTGAGGCGGGAGACGAGCGTAGTCGGGGTCGGACACCTCGCTCAGCGTGGACGGGCCTGGCGGGAGCCCGAGCCCCGCGAGGGGCGGATGGTTGCGAAGCGAGGTGTCCGGCCGCCGACTACGCGAGGGAGCTCAGGCGTTGTCGTCGAACTTGGTGGCGCGGCTCGCGTCGCGCAGGGCCTCCGACACGTCGTCCTTCGCCTGGTCAGACTTGGCTTCCGCCTGGTCTTCGTGGCCCTCGGCCTCCAGACCGGGCTTGTCCGTCGCGTCGCCAAGGCCTTCCTTGACCTTGCCCACGCCCTCTTGGATCTTGTCACCGAGTCCCATCAGAACCTCCTAGTTGCTGTCGGGTTGGTATCGATCTTGCTTTCGACGGTACACCCGCTCGTTTCGTCAGTCGGTCCCCCTACCCTGCCGATCAGGAGGTCGGATGGTGCCGATGGAGTTCGAGGCCGAGCTGTGGCTGTGGGACGCCCGGCGGGCGGACACCTGGACCTTCCTGAGCGTGCCGCCGGCGCTGTCGGAGGAGATCCGCGACCACGCCGCGGCGCGACCGCCCGCCGGCTTCGGGTCGGTGCGGGTGCAAGTGACGATCGGGACATCGACCTGGCAGACCTCGGTCTTCCCCGGTGACGACGGGCGCTATGTCCTGCCGGTCAAGAAGTCCATACGCCGGACGGAAGCCGTCGAAGCCGGCGACCGGGTGCAGGTTCGGCTGGAGGTGCTGTCCGACGGCTGACCGCTCCCGCCGCCTTGAGGGAGAGTGAGCAGCACGACCTTTGGGGGTTTGAGCAGAGCCATACGGTCCCGGGCGCCGCTGTCCCTAGCGCAGCTCCCTGGTCAGGAACGCCAGCACCTGCTCGATGATCGCGCGGCTGCGGTGGTCCTGCTTGGTCACGTCGAACCCGTGCCCACCCCGCTCGTGTTCGACGATGCGGACATCGCCCCGCTTGGTGGCGGGCGCACGACGCAACGCGGGTAGGGCCGAGTTGACGCCGGGTACCGAGTCCTTGGCGCCGTACGCCAGCAGGACCGGGATCCTTCGCTCCTCGGCTCCGCTCACCAGCGCAGCGGCGAAGTCGGTGTCTCCCCCGACCTTCTCGGTGTCGAGCAGCGGGTAGAGGCCGGCCACCGCGCGCACCGGCTCGTTGGCCGGGTCGAGGGTGGCGGTCACCAGGCTGGGTCCGCTGGCCGAGAAGCCGAGCAGCGCGAGCCGCGAGCCGTCGAGGCGAAGGTCCCCCGCCTGCTCCCGCAGCAGGCTGATCGCGGCCGCGACGTCCTCGACGCCCTGCCGGTCCGCGACCGTCTCGTCCGGCCGGTAGTTGATCACGGCCGCCGCGAGGCCACGGGCGGCCAGGGCCTGCCCCCAGCCGACGAGGCCGCCGTTGTCCTTCGGGCTCGGGTCGCTGGTGACGCCGTGCAGCAGCACCACGATCGACCACGGCCCCGGCCCGGTCGACGGCCGGTAGAGGTCCATCGCCAGGGCGTCGCGGTAGGGCAGGCTGACCACGTCGGCGTCCGCCATCCCCGGCAGCTGAAGAGCGAGCGCCGAGCCGGCCGAGGGGTCGGCCGGCTTAGGCGACCGAACGGCCGACGGCGACGCGGCCGCCGACGGGGGCAGGTCGTCCGGCGGGGGCGGGCTGTCGGTCCCTCCCGCACAGGCCGCGACCGCCAGCAGGGCGAGCAGGCTCGCGCCGATCGTGAGACGGGTCAACCGGTTCCGGGCGGTCACGATGCACTCTCCTCGCTCTGGTCGGGCCGGTCCAGGATGCCCGCTCGCCGCGCACCGCCGAGCACCGGCAGCAGGTGTCGCCGCACCAGGGGGAGGGCGGGGAGCCAGTTCTCCGGCAGCTCGTCGGTGGGTGGCGGCCCGAAGTCGAAGCCCGGATCCCCGGTGGTCACGACCACGGCAGCGACGTCGGGCAGCACCAGCAGATGTTGCCCGGCCCAGCCGCCGGCCATGCGTGTCGTCCCGTCGACCCACGTCAGGAACCCGTACGGCAGGTGGTCGGGCGGTCCGCCGGGCGTGTGCGGCCGGGCCATCTCGGCCAGGAACCCGCGGTCCAGCAGTCCCTGGCCGCCGACCGACCCGTGGTCCAGCCACAGTTGCCCGATCCGGCCGAGATCGGCCGCGCTCAGCCGCAGGTGCCCGTAGCCGAAGGAGACGCCGTCCGGGTCGGCGAGCCACGACGCATCCTCGATGCCCAGCGGGCCGAAGAGCTCCCGGTCGGCGTACGCGGCCACCGGCTCACCGAGCAGCGCGCCGGCGGCGGCCGAGAGCAGGTGGGTGCCGCCGTTGTCGTAACGGAACCGCTCGCCGGGCGGGTCGAGCTGGGGCGCGGCGGCGATGTGCGCGACCTGTCCGCCCGGGAGGGCGGTGACCTCGTCGACGTCCCAGGGCCCATCGGTCTTGGCCCCGCGGGTCATGGTCAAAAGGTGCCACCAGGTGTGAGCGGCCGCCGGGGTGCCCTGCAGCGCAGGGAGAACAGTGGACACCGGGGTTTCGAGATCGGGCAGCCGCTCCGACGCAGCCAGTCGGGCGAGGACCGTGGCCAGCACACTCTTGGCGACCGAGAAGACGTCGTTGGCCCGCGGCCCGCGGAGGTGCTCGTCGACCAGGACCTGCCCATCGACCCGGACGTGCAGCGCGGCCGTGTGGGCGTAGCGCGAGTCGGCGGCCACGTCCGCGAGCACCCGGCGGGCAGCGCCGCGTACGTCGGCGGGATCGATCACCCGCGGCCTCCGGGCGCGTCGGGCAGCGCGGGCGGCTGTAGTCAGCGCACCCCGGTGAGGTGCTCCACCGCGAGCTGGTTGAGCCGAACGAACCCGTACCCGGGGACCCCGACGGCGTCGGCGTCGTAGTCCTCCCAGGCCGACCGATCGGACAGCAGGTCGGCGTACGTCTCCCCCTCGCCCAGGGTTGGCTGCCACAGCTCGGCCACCTTCGCGGCCGCAAAGGCCTCCTGCACCTCGGGGTCGGCCCGGAACTCGGCGGCTCGCTGCTTGAGCAGCAGGTAGGTGCGCATGTTCGCCGCGGCCGACTCCCAGACGCCGGTGGTGTCCTCGGTCCGCAGCGGCTTGTAGTCGAAGTGCCGCGGTCCCTCGTACGCGTTTCCGCCGCCGCCCGGTGCGCCGTTCTCCAGCAGGTCGACGGTGAAGAACGCGCTCAGCAGGTTGCCGTGCCCGAAGACGAGGTCCTGGTCGAACTTCGGCCCGCTCTGCCCGTTCAGGTCGATGTGGAACAGCTTGCCCTGCCACAGGGCCTGCGCGATCCCGTGGGTGTAGTTCAGGTTGGCCATCTGCTCGTGCCCGACCTCGGGGTTGATCCCCACCATGTCGGCGTGCTCGAGGGTGGAGATGAAGGCCAGGGCGTGGCCGAGCGTCGGCAGCAGGATGTCTCCGCGCGGCTCGTTGGGCTTCGGCTCGATCGCGAACCGCAGGTCGTAGCCCTGGTCGATGCAGTACTGGGCGAGCAGGTCCAGGCCTTCGCGGTAACGCTCCAGCGCCGCCTGGATGTCCTTGCCGCCGTCGGTCTCCGAGCCCTCGCGGCCGCCCCAGAACACGAACGTCTTCGCGCCGAGGTCGGCGGCCAGGTCGAGGTTGCGCAGGATCTTGCGTAACGCGTACCGGCGCACGCTGCGGTCGTTGCTGGTGAACGCGCCGTCCTTGAACACCGGGTGGGTGAAGGTGTTGGTGGTCACCATCGGCACGATCAGCCCGGTCTCGTCCAGGGCGTCCTTGAACTTGGCGATGATCTTGTCCCGGCTGCCGTCGTCGCTGCCGAACGGCACCAGGTCGTCGTCGTGGAACGTGATCCCGTACGCCCCCAGCTCGGCCAGCCGGTGCACGGCCTCGATCGGGTCCAGCGGTCCGCGGGTGGGGTCACCGAACGGGTCACGGGCCGGCCAACCGACGGTCCAAAGGCCGAAGGAGAACTTGTCGTCGCGGGTTGGGGTCAGGTCCATGGGTCATCCTCTCACTGGGTCCGAAGCCTGTCGAAGGACGCGTTGGGAGCACTGTCCCTCGAGATCGCATCGACGGGCCCAGCGCACAAAGGTCACTTGCTGAAGCCGGCGGTGAGGCCGCTCATCAGCTGGCGCCGGCCGGGTCAGCGGGAAGGCCAGGTACCACAACGTTCCCCATTCCGAGGCGCCGTCGGTGCGCATCGACTCGAACAGCTCCTTGGAAACGTCCCGGATGAAGTTGGTCAGCACCAGCACCGACAGCGGGATGGCGGAGGCGATCGACGGCAGGATCATCGCGGTCAGGGTGTCGTACAGGCCCAGTTTGATGATGATCAAGTAGACCGGGATGATCGTGGCCTGCAGCGGGATGGCCAGGCCCATCAGGAACAGCGAGTTGGTCCCCCGCAGGGCCCACCCGGTGCCTCGAACAATCCCGTACGCGGCCAGGAAGGAGAACGCCACGGCTGGCACGATGGCGCCGATGGTCACGATGACGCTGTTCAGGAAGTAGCGCGGGAAGTCGGACTCGATCACCAGCCGGTAGTTCTCCAGTGTCGGAGCGGAGGGCGGGACCAGCGGGTTGGCGGAGAAGTAGTCGGTCTAGTGCTTGAAGCTGGTGATGGCGATCCAGTAGATGGGCAGCAGCACGATCGCCAGCCAGACGAACGCCAGCAGGGCACCCAGCCAGTTGGGGCGGCTGGTCCCGCGGGACCTCGGCCGTCGCCTGCTCGGCCGCTGGTCGCGCTTGGCGGGAGTCGCGGTCAGTGCGCGTTCTACGCGGAACGGGCGACACGCCGCGTACGGGTGAAACGCGCGTAAGGAATTCAGACGCGAGTCACCGCCCTCAGAGTCAGGCCGTTGGCCGGGGAATCACGGTGAGCACCCGCGCGATGTGCTCGCGGAAGTCGCGCATGTAGCCGCGCAGGAACTCCGCCGTGCTGTCGTCGGTGACCTCGCCGTCGGGGGTGAAGACCTCCGGGGAGAACTGGATGTACGCCTCCGGGGCGGTCATCTGCCGAGCGTTGCAGAAGCTCAGTACGCCGCGCAGGCTCTGCTGGGCCAGCGCCGTGCCGATCTGGCCGATGGACGCCCCGATCACGGCGGCGGGGATGTGGTCGAAAGAGTTCTGGCCCCACGGCCGCGAGGCCCAGTCGATCGCGTTCTTCAGCGCGCCCGGGATGGAGCGGTTGTACTCCGGGGTGACGAAGAGGACGGCATCCGACCGGTCGACGGCCTCCTTCAGCGCGATGGACTCCGGCGGGTAGTTCTGGTCGTAGTCCGGGCTGTAGAGCGCGAGGTTGTCGATCCGGATCTCGGTGAACGCAAGGTCGTCCGGGGCCAGGAGGATCAGCGCCTTGGACAGGGTCCGGTTGATCGAGCTCTGCGACAGGCTGCCGACGAAGTAGCCGACCTGGAAAGTTGTCATGGTTCTTTCCTACCCACCCGTCAGGGAATGGGCCGCTCCGGATGACAGATGATCGAAGCGATCTGCGGCAGCAGCCCGGGGTCGATCTGGTGGCCGCCGGCATGCGGCAGCTCGACGACGTCCGCGCCCCGCGCACGGAACTGTGCCGCCAGCTCGGCCGTCATGGTCCGCGGGATCATCGGGTCGCGGACGCCGTTGGAGATCACGGTGACGGTGCCGCTCAGGTCGGCGGCCGGCGGGTCGGCGAACGGGATCATGGCCGACAGCAGCACCGCGGCGTTCAGCAGACCCGGGTGCCGGAGCAGCAGGGCGGAGGCGATGTTGGCCCCGTTGGAGAAGCCGATCGCGACCAGGGAACGCTCGGTGATCCCGTACGCCGCGCTGGCTGTACGCACGAACCCGGCCAGGTCGTCGGTCCGCTGGCGGAGGTCGTCCTCGTCGAAGACGCCCTCGCGCAGCCGCCGGAAGAACCGCGGCATGCCGTTCTCCAGCACAGTGCCGCGTACGGACAGCACCGCGGCACCCGGCGAGAGGTGGTCGCGCAGCGGCAGCAGGTCGCGCTCGTCACCGCCGGTGCCGTGCAGCAGGAGTAGCGGCGCACCGGCGGCCGAGGGCTCACCGGGAACGAAGACGTGCGGCCGGTCGAGCGTGTCGTCGGCGGTCACGGAATGTCCACGTCCAGCTGCAGCGGCGGCAGGCTGGCGGCGATCTGCTCCCGACTGGGCTCCAGCCACGGCGGCAGCTTGAGGTTGCGGCCGAGCTCGAGCAACGGCTCGTCGATCGCGAAGCCCGGTGCGTCGGTGGCGATCTCGAACAGCACGCCGCCGGGCTCGCGGAAGTAGATGGACTTGAAGTACTGCCGGTCGAGGACCTCGGTCACCTGGACGCCGTTGGACCGCAGCTCCTGCTGCCAGCCGATCATGGTCTGCAGGTCGGGGGCGCGGAAGGCGACGTGGTGCACCGTGCCGCCGGCCTGCAGGCCTCGGTCGCGTACGCCGGACAGCACGTCGACCAGCGCGCCGGACGGGCCGCCCGACATGCCGAACCTGGCCCGGTCCCCGTCCTCGGCCGTCAGGTTCATCCCGAGCAGGTCGGTCAACATGCCGGCGGACGGGTCGAGCTGCCGCTCGGACAGGGCGATGGCGTGCAGACCGCGGACCGCGTGCTCGGCCGGGATGTCGGCGACGCCGTCCCAGCCGGAGCGGTGGTCGCCCACCGAGGCGACGAGGTCGAGCACCATCCCGTCCGGGTCGCGGAGGGTGAGCACCTCTTCCTCGTCCCGGGTCTGCGGCACATCGACGTCGAGCCCCAGGCCGGTGAACCGCTCGTGCCACCAGCCGAGGGAGGTCTCGGGCACGCTGAAGGCGGTCGCCGTGGTCATGCCCGCGCCCTGCCGGCCCTGCGGCACTCCGGGCCAGGGGAAGAAGGTCAGCAGGCTGGACGGGCTGCCCTGCTCGTCGCCGTAGTACAGGTGGTAGGTGTCCGGGGCGTCGAAGTTGACCGTCTGCTTGACCAGCCGCAGCCCCAGGGCGCGGGTGTAGAAGTCGACGTTCGCCTGCGGGTCGGTGGCGATGGCGGTGACGTGATGGAGCCCGTGCGGGCTAACGGTCGTCATGCCTGAGAGCGTATGCCGCCGGAGCAGCCATGACCCTCACCGCTACGACCCCGAGCCAGGACACCTCGACCGAACGGGGGTCCAGCGCCTTCGCGGCGTGACCCTGGTGCCTCGCTCCTGACCCCTCGTTTCTCATCGCAAGACGGCTAACGGGTGCTCCGAGGCGGGTCGAGACCCTCGTTAGCCGTCTCGAGACGGCAAACGTGCGAGGAGGCGGCGGCGACCCAGCCGGCTGGTCAGGTCGCCAGCACCCCGGCGAGGCTCGTGCTGACGCCGGCGGTCTCGAAGTCCGGCCGGACGGCGCCGGTCTCCGCAGTCGACGAGACGGCGGCGGCGAACTCGGGATCGGTGTAGGCGAGGTAGACCAGCTCGCCCTCGTGGAGCTCCAGCCGCTCGGCCAGCTCCTGGGGATCGGAGGCCTTGAGCAGCTCGGCCAGCCGGGTCCGCACCCGGACGGGGTCGGCGTTGATCGCGTACGCGATGCGGCTCGCCGCGTCGTTGGCGGCGGCGCCGAAGGGGTCGACGGCCTCGAGCTCGGGCAGGTTGGGCAGCGGTGCGGTGACCAGGTTGAACAGGTCCACCCGCCCGATCCCCCAGTCGGCGACCCAGCCGCTGGGGACGATACAGACGCCGGGCCAGCGCAGCACCGCGAGGAAGGCGGCCTGGATCTTGCGCGCTCCGTACCGCGCGACCAGCTTGTCCCGGCCGTGCTGGGCGAGCCAGAGGGCCGCCGCGGCGGCGAGGTGGGCGACGGCGAACGAGGTGCCGTTGCCGAGGCCGACGAAGGGCCGCTTGTCGTCGGTGTAGCGCGCGTTGTAGATCTGCTGGCCGGGCATCGCGACGTCGACCGCGACTCCCCGGGACGATCCGTCCCACCGGCTGTCCCCCGGCCCGGTGGCCGCAACCGCGAGACAGTTGTCGTAGCTGGCCGGGGCGGTGACGAAACGGACGTGGTTCCCGGCCGCCGCCATCACGATGATGCCGGCGTCCACGGCCCGCTGGATCTCGTCCTTGAGCCCGAAGAAGCCCTTGCCGCCCAGGCTCATCGAGATGACGTGGCAGCCCACCAGACGAGCGTGCGCCACCGCCTTGGCGACGTCGGTGTCGAAGACCTGCACGACACTCTCGGTCGCTCGGATCGGCACCAGCTTGGCCTCCGGCGCCAGCCCGGCGATGCCCTCGTTCGTCGGACCGTGTCCGACGATCACGCTCCCGGTGGAGGTTCCGTGGCCGGGGAACGGCAGGGGCCAGAGCGGATGTTGGTCGAGGTCGTCGAGCGCGTCGTTGTCGCCGTCGATGACGTCGCGGTCGGTATTCAGGTCCAGTCCGGTCCGGCCGAGGTTGGGGTGATCGGAGTATCCGGTGTCGGGGTGTCCGATCCGGATGCCCTTGCCCCCGCGTACGCCGGCCGGCATGGCCGCCAGGGCCGCGTCCCAGCGCAGGATGCGGTGCACCCAGTCCAGCGGCGGGGCGGCCTCCGCGGTCTCGAGCGGCGCCTTCTCCTGGTCGGCGTAGCCACGGGTGGGCACGTCCGCCTCGACCTTGTCGAAACGGCCGGTCCGGGCCAGGGCCACCGCGGCCTCGTGACTCTCGCGCGCATGTCCCTCGGTCCCGACCACGTCCGTGCTGCGACCGCGGACCAGCACCAGCGGACTTCGCGGCAGCAGGCGCTGCACCCGCCAGCCTTCACCCAGGGTGTCGCGGACGACCACGCGTACGGCGGCAACGGTGTTCGGACGTTTCGGCGCGGCGACGAGACGGATCTCGTAGGCCCGGTCGTCGGTCATGCTGATGTCCCTTCACTCGTGTCGGTCCGGACTACGCCTCGAACAGCTCGCGGTGGTCGTGCGAGACCTGCTGCGCCTCCGGAGCAGCGGCGGCGGCGGCATACAGCTGCGCCTTCTGGGCCTCCCGGTCGGCCCGCCGGTCGGCGTCGGCCGCCCGGGCGTCGCTGGCGTCGGCCTTCACCTTGAAGAAGTACGCGGGGATCACGCCGGTGACGACGCCGACGATCGTGCCGAACAGGCCCCAGTACTTGGCGAAGTCGTCGAAGGTCGTGGTCCGCCAGCCGCAGAACAGCAGGAGGAAGACCACCAGCAAGAGGTAGGCCACGCCGATCAGGACCGAACCTGCGGAACTGCTCGTCATGTCGCTTCTCCTGGCTCGGTCCGCCGGTCGGTCCGAGATGGTGTACCGCGCAGCTCGTGACTGAGGAGGTGGGCTGGACACGGTCAGATACCGAGCTCGGGTAACTGGCCGGGATGCGCGGTGCGCAGCCGGTCCAGCACGGCGGTGATCTGGGTTCCGACGTTCACGTACGCGACGTCCCGCCCCTGGAACTTCACGCCGCGGACCAGTCGCGAGCCCTTGTGCAACCCCACCACCTGCCAGGTGTCGTCCAGCACCGGCGAGCCCGATGAGCCACCGAGGGTGTCGGTGAAGTACCGCAGCTCGGTCGGCGTGGCGGCAGAGATCAGGTTGTTGCGGATGCCGAAGCGCTTGGGGTTGCCGTCTGGGTGCTGGATGACGTTCACGACGACCGCGCTGCTCGGGGAGACGTCGGTCACGGCCTGGGGCGACAGGGAGAGCGCAGCGCGGTCGTCTCCGGCCAGCCGCAGCACCGCGAAGTCGAGATCGACGTCCCAGGCCACGAGGTCCGCGACAGCCACCCGCGTGCCGGCGGCATGGTCACTGTCGTAGTCGAACAGCACCTCCATGCCGGTCGCTTGTCGGCGCAGGTCGGGCTCGGCGGCCACGCCCTCACCCTGCTCACGGGCGTTGACCACGTGATGGTTGGTCATCAGCAGGTTCCGGCCTACCAGCCACCCCGTCCCGCGATAGCTCAGCGGCTTGCCGTTGACCAGTCGCGCCGTGCCGTCCTCGAACCGCGGCACCAGCAGCTTGGCCACCGCGCGGGCGGCCGTCACCCCGCCGGCGAGGAAGCCGAGCGGCACCATGTCGTCGCGGGCGACGATCGCCTCAGCCAGGTCGACCGGTTCGACCTCCACCGGCGGGGCACCTGAGCTGGCTCCCTCGACATCGGCCGCGGCCTCCCGCAGCACGTCGGCGTCCTCGACGTCACCGGCGAAGCCGATGGCGTTGTCCAGGAACACCTTGAGCGGGACGACCGCATCGACCAGCCGTCGGGTCGTGTTCAGCTGGTCCAGGTCGAGCTGCAATCCGATGGCCGCCGGTGCTCCGCCGCCAGGCAGCAGCGAGCGGTAGCCGATGGGCAGTCCGGCGAGTAGGGCGTTCCGAGTGTTCGCGTCGTAGCCGAGCAGCTGCAGAACCACGTTGCGGAGAGCCGTGATCTGCGGCTGCGGCAGATAGCGGGTGAACATCAGCTCCGCACCTCCCGAATGCTGCTCAGCTCCCATGCCTCGCGGTAGTCGTCGATGCCGGCGAGGGTGGCTCCGGTCAGGTTCGCCTTCTCCGCCTTCAACAGGTCCAGCAGGTCCCGGGCGATCGCGTACGCCTTCCCCCGGTCCTCGACCGTCTCCCTCGACTGCAACGCCTTGGGCAGCTCGTACACGGTCGTCTCGAGCTGCTCCTCCACGCCTCCGCTGGTCGCCTCGGCCAGCGGAGGATCGACCGCGATGACGCCGCGGCGGACCAGGTACTCGAAGTCGCCGACCACCGACGGCGCCAGCTGGGCCACCAGCCCCGGGTAGTTCGGACCGAGCCGGACCAGGGCCAGTCGCAGCAGCGACGCCTCCCGGCCGATCTCGTCCTCGGTCAGTGACTCCAGGGCCGCGGCAAGGTCGCGGCGCACCGGCCCGACCTGCGGGTCGGGTGGGTCGGCCAGGTCGTCAGGGTTGAGCACCCCGAGCAGTTCGGTCAGCACCTGGACGTAGGCCACCGGTGAGCGGAAGTCGGCGACCAGCCGACGCAGCCGCTCGAGGAAGGCCAGTCGGGCCGGACGGTCCTCGCCGGCCGCCTGAGCCCGCAACCACACCAGCTCCGCCAGCCGGCCGGCGTTGCCCAGCACCGGGTAGCCGGCCAGCGCCGGATCCAGCAGCTCGGCCGCCCGCTGTGGTTCGCCCAGGTCGAGCCAGGCCCGCGCCTCGATCCCGAACAGGGGGCTGTCCGCCGTCCGGTCGCTCCGACCACCGAGAAGATCGAGCACGGAGCGCGGGTCCCCGTAGCGCACCAGTTCCACCGCCTTGCGCCCGATCAGCCGTTCCCACTCGCTCAGCTCGGCCTGCTCGTACACCTCCGGCGCCAGCTGGATACTCATCCGGCCGGCCAGCCAGCGGCGCTGACTGACCGGGAGCTCCTCGATCGCGGGGGCGATGAACCGCTCGACCTCCGGAATCCAACGGTCCTCCAGCTGCCAGTCGGCCTGCTGCAGCATCAGCCGGTGGTAGAGCTCCTCGGCTCGTTCCGCCGCGCCGGACCGCCGCGCGTAGTGGTCCACCGCGAGCTCGTGGATCCGCCGCACCTGTGCCGGCATCTCGCGGGCGAGCAGTTCCAGCACCGGACGCCGCACCTCCTCGCGGTAGCGCAGCGACCCGTCGTCGTCCACACTGACCAGGGCCTGTTCGGCGCGCAGCGCCTGGAACAGCTCGTCGGCGCGCGCCGAGTCAGTGACGTCCAGGCCGCAGCCAGGGCTGAGCACGTGCTGGATGACCTCGGGCGTTACCCGGCGGAGCACCATCCCAGGATGTGCGAGGGCGCGAACGGCGGGATCGTGGATGTGGTCCAGGAGCCGCCGGTAGAGCCGGCCGCGGACCAGTTGGGCGCCGATGGCCTGGACCGACAGCGGAGTGTCGCCCCGTGGCGCCAGACCGGTGTGACCGGTGCGCTCGAACTTCGCGACGTCGGCCGCCAGCCGCAGTGACAGAGGGTTGCCGCCCACCTGCAGAGCGACCGCTTCGGCGGTGGTCGGATCGGCGACCCCGAGCTGGATCAGGAGCGAGGTCGCGTCCTCGAGGTTCAGCTCGGCAAGGGGAAGCCGTTCGGTGGGCCGGCGCACATCGGGCTCGGCGGCCGGGAGCCGGCCGGCAATGATCACGCGCAGCTCGGGCAACGCTTCCAACAGGTAGTCCAGCATCCCCCAGAAGCCGACCAGATCCTCGCGGGTGCGGTAGGCGACCTCCTCGAAGGTGTCGAAGACCAGCAGCGCCGGTGTCCTGGTCCGGCTGACCTGGGCGGCGTCGCGCAGGACGGCGCCCACCAGGTCGGCGAAGCCGCGGTAGAGCACATGCTCCACCTCGCCCAGATCCGCGATCTTGGCGCCGCGGCCGGCGTGCTGGCTCGCCCGCCGGTTCAGCGACCCCCGGTGGTCGCGGTAGTAGGCGACGACCTCCTGGAACCGGGCCACGGCCGGGTTCTCCGACTCGGGCCCGGCGGCACTGGCCGAACCGAGCTGGCGCGCTGCGGCCAGCAGCACCGTGTACGGCTCCCGGACGTCCAGGGTCTCGGCGTCGAACGGCAGGTAGGCGAAGGGCAGCGATCCGCGGTCTGCGCTCTCGAACGCCTCGATCAGGAACCGGCCGATCAGCGCGGTCTTGCCCGCCCCGCCCACCCCGCTGACCACGAGCGGCCCGCGGGGCGGACCGTCCAGGTCGGCATGCCGCTGCAGGGTGGCCAGTTCCGCTTGGCGCCCGACGAAGTTGCGGTCCACCAGGTGCTCGAAAACGCGCACCGACGACCGCCAGGTCCGGGCCCGCTCGACGAGTCCCCGCTCGGGCAGGTCGCCGAACCGCTCCAGGCCCCAGTCGTAGAGCTGGCGCAGGCACTCGAGCTCGGCGAACCGCATCCGGCCGAGGTCGAACGCCTCCTCGTTCAGCCAGGTCTCGAAGACGCGCTGCACGCCGGTCAGCTCGCGGTCCGGGTTGGCGGCGAGGGCGGCGCGCATCGCCGCTCGCGTCCCCAGCTCGGTGAGGGTGGCGAGCCGGACGGCGGACGGCAGCGTACGCAGGCCCTGACCGCGAAACCCGACGGCCGGCACCGAGGTGGTGATCAGCTCGGACAGGGCAGCCGCCGGGGCCGCATCCGCCGCGGGAGCCGGACGGAGCGTGCGGGGGTCGAAGACGTGCACGACGGCGGCGGCCCGTCGGTAGGCGTCCGCTCGCTGCGGAGCCGGAGCCATACCGGCGGACGCCGAATCGCGCAGCTTCGAGGCGCGGGCCTGCATCTCGGCCAGGAAAGCTTCGGTGGTCATGCCGCCGCCCCGTGGGTCTGGATCAGCGCTTCGAGACGTACGTTCAGCTCGCGCAGGTCGGTAACCGGGTCGGCGAACCCGTCGAGAACGCTCGCGGTGACCAGGCCCCGGTCCAGGTCCGGTGGGGAGGTGGCGAGGATCTGGTTGATCGCCCGAACCACCGAGACGTGCGGCACGGGGTCCGTCGTCTGGTCGGAGATGCTGCCCGGCGGCACGGCAAGCACCGTACGGTCGAAGTCGAGCAGGATCAGCCGGTGCCGGTCCCGCTGCAGGCCGGTGCCCAGCTTGGTGGCCAGGATGTCGATGAACACCTGGGTGTCGGCGCGCATCGTCTGGGCGTTGAAGCCGTCGAAGATGAACCACCAGGAGCGGTTGGACTGGTTGGCGACACTGAGCACCCAGTTGACGACCTCGGTGATCCACCGTTGCTGGTTGGTGTTGGGCGGCGGCGGATCGGACGGGGTGGTCGTCATGTTGGTGACCAGGTCGCTGGCCAGCTCCATCGGTCCGACGGAGGCACCCTGGTCCCCGGTGACGGTGACCAGGCATTGCGAGATGTTCCTCTCGTCGGCGAGGACGTGATCGACGAAGGCCGTGGTGTAGGTCTTACCCGGGCTCATGTCGCCGTTGATCACCACGACCCGCTTGTTCGGCCGCAGTTCGCGGAGGAAGCCTTTGAGCGCCTGTCGGGTCGGCGTCCGGTCGAGGAATGGCAGGTTGCTGTTCAGCACCAGCGCCTCGAACGGGTCAGCGGAGGCGACCGGCGGTTCGGTGCTCAACCGCTCGACGATGGCGACGATCTCTTCCCGGCCGGGAAGCAGCTGGGTGATCAGCTGCACAATGGCCGGCGGAGTCAGCCGGCGGCCGTCGTCGGTGCTCAGCACCAGCGCCTGGTCGACCAGGTCCTTGGGCACGCCCTCCCCGAGGCCGGCCCGCAGGGACACGTCCAGACCGCCCACCAGCGTCTGCCGCGGCGATGGCACCGCGGCCACGACGCTCAACAAGAGCTGGAACACAAGGTCCCGCTCCTCCGGCGTCAACATGCCGGTCCCCGGCGTACGCGGTCCATGGCCGTTCCTCCGTCAGGCCTTCCAGTCGGTCAGGTTGTTGAACACCGGCGGCGAGATCCGGGTACCGGAGTTGGTGGTGGCCCCGCCGTAGGCATGGATGGCGACAGCGACCCGGCTCCGGTCGTCGTTGATCACGTAGGCGGCGGCGCCGCTCTGGCCGCCCGCGGTGTCGATGTCATAGTGCACCTTGGTGGGGCCGGTCCGGGCCACCAGGTGGGAGTCGAACCAGAAGGTGCCTGGCGGCTTGTCACCGGGATAGCCTCCGATGTTGAGCACCGCACCGTCCAGCTCGTCGTCGCTGAGCACGCCGAAGCCGAAGGTTCCGACGGTCTCACCGACCGGGGTGGGCACGATGATCGCGCCGTAGTCGAAGTTCTCGTCGCCGCCGTCGATCCACCCCTGCACGGTCCAGAACTCGGTGCTGGTGACCGCGCCGAAGGGCAGCGTCGTGGCGTCGCGGCCGGGCATAACCTCGATGCTGCGGACGAACCCGTCGCGGCCGGGTACGCCGCTCTTGGTTATGTAGACGCAGTGGCCGGCGGTGACCAGCGTGCGGGGGCTGATGAACCACCCGGTACCGATCCACTGGGAACCGTCACGGGCCGTGATCAGCAGAGACGCCGTGGCCGACCACGGATACACATCGGTCGGCTGGACGCGGGTGCGTGTGTCGGTGCCGTGCACCGTCTCCAGGTCCAGGCCCGGGTCGGCGAACGAGGCCCGGCCGATGTCCGGCAGGACGACGTCCGGGGCCGACGGCTCGACCGATGACTCGGTGTGCACCGCCCCGACCGCCTCGACGCCATCCTGGGGGTTCGCCGCCTTATCGACCGTGCCCGGGGAGGGCGCCGAGAAGAGCGGCTCGTGCTCCACCGGAGTCGTTGTCAGGTTGGTGACAGGGTGGTGTGGGTCCGGGTGGACCGTCGGCTGGCTCATGGTTGTTGTCCCGTCGCTGCTCCGGTCTGGCTGTTACGTCCCAAGAGTGCGAAGGAGACCGTCCTGATACCGCGAGTTCCGCCGCCACGGTCGGTGGCTCCGACCGCGTCCGGGAGCTGGCCAGCCGCTACGACCTCCACGACATCCGCCTTCTCCTGCACACTCCGGTCAACGATATTCGCGGTCACCGCCGCCGAGGGGACGTTCGCGTGGAAGCTCTTACTCGTCGGTGACCTACGCGTGGCGGCGTGGCGGCTCGGGGTGGCCGAATCATCGCGTCGCGTGCCCCTGCTGGGCGTCGGAGACCTACCCG
Organism: uncultured Actinomycetota bacterium; assembly: GCA_963808435.1. Taxonomy (GTDB): domain Bacteria; phylum Actinomycetota; class Actinomycetes; order Propionibacteriales; family Propionibacteriaceae; genus Microlunatus. The sequence goes on from CAWEFW010000033.1 coordinate 79,120, forward strand.
CCGTCGTCGACGGCTGGCTGAGCGGGAGGCTCCGCCGCCTCTCGCAGACGAGCCAGCCGCTCTTTATCGGTCGACCGGATTGCGGCGCCTGGCCGGGCGGCCGGGCTCGCACGGGTCGGGTCGGGCGTGGACAGGTCCCGGCGGCAATGCGCCTCGCCCGGCGGGAGCCGGCCAGACTGGTCAGGAATCAAGAAGCACCGACCGTCCGGTCCCACCTAGCGTGATGGTCATGGACATCACCACTTCGTCCACCAGCCAGACCGACCCGAACCCACCCACGACGTCAGGAGTGACTATGACCAGCTCGTCCACCGAGGGAATCAAGACCGTACTGCATCCCGTCTCCGACCTGGCGTCGGCCAAGCAGGTGTACACCGCCCTGCTCGGCACAGCGCCGCAGACCGACGAGTCCTACTACGTCGGCTTCGAGGCCGCCGGTCAGCACATCGGGCTGGTCCCCGGCGGTGGGCCGCAGGGCATGACCTCCCCGGTGACCTACTGGCATGTGCCGGACCTCGAGGCGAAGCTGGCCGAGGTGACCGCTGCCGGCGCCACCGTGAAGGATGCCCCGCGCGACGTCGGTGGCGGCCGCCTGGTGGCCACCGTCACCGATCCCGACGGCAACGTCCTCGGGCTGCTCCAGGACCGATGAGCGCCGCCCCCCGCTCCCGCGAGCAGCGTCGTCGCGACACCGAGGACCGGCTCACCCACGACACCGACCTCTGGGTCGCGAGTGCCTCGACCGACGGGGCGCCGTACCTGGTGCCGCTGTCCTTCGACTGGGACGGTGCTGCGCTGCTGCTGGCGACGCCGGCAAGCAGTCCGACCGGTCGGAACCTGGCCGCCACCCGGGTCGCTCGCCTGGCGCTCGGCCACACCCGCGATGTCACCCTGGTCGAGGGCGGGGTCGAGGTCCTGGAGATGGACGCGCTGTCGCCGGAGCAGGGGGATCGGTTCGCCACGCGCTCCGGCTTCGACCCGCGTACGCTGACTACCCCGTACCGCTGGTTCCGCATCTCGCCGCGCCGGATCCAGGCCTGGCGCGAGGTCGACGAGCTGCCCGACCGGGAGCTGATGCGCGACGGCCGCTGGTTGGTCTGACGGGCACGCCGAGAGCGATCGTGCAGCATCGGCTAGCGTCACGACATGGCGCAGCGCCGTCGCTTCGGCCCCTTCGGTCAGAAACCCGTGGACGTTGCGACGGTGACAGCGGAATCCAGCGATGGGTTCTGGGCCTCGGCCTTTGACCAGGGCCGCGGGCCGGTCACCGTGATCATCGTGGGCGGCGGACTCGACGACGGGCGAGGCTACGCACGGCTCGCCAGCCGGCTCTCGAACCGGTACCGGGTGCTGCGTATCCTCCGGCGCCAGTACCGGGCCGATGCCGGGCCCTGGCGACCGGTCGATATCGAGGACGAGGTCGCCGACGTCGTGGCGCTCGCCCGAACGGTGACGACCCCGTGCTACCTGTTCGGGCACTCCTCCGGTGCGGTCGTCGCGCTCGAGGCCGCGGTCGCCGCGCCGGACCGGTTCGGCGCCCTCGCCGTGTTCGAGCCGGCGATCGACCTCGACGACCTCCCGCTCGGTCGCCGCGAGTCGACCCTGGCGGCGCGGCGGGCGGTGGATGCGGGTCGGGCCGGTCAGGCCCTGGAGATCTTCCTGCGCGACATGGTCGGGATGCCGCCACTCGTCGCGAAGCTTTCCCGGGTGCTCTGGCTCTCTCCGCGCTTCCGTTCCCAGCTGATCCCCGGACAGATCGCCGACCAGGAGGCCGTGGAGCACCTCGGCGACCGGCTCACCGCGTACGCCGGCATCACCCAACATGTCCTCGTGGTCGTGGGGACCAAGTCACCGGAGCATCTTCCCCGGCGCGCTGAGCTGTTGCAGGACAAGCTGAGGTCCAGCGAACTCCGCCGCATGGATGGGGCCAGTCACGGTGCCCCGGTGAGCAAGGCGTCCGAGTTCGGTCAGCTCCTCATCGCCGACATCGACACCCAGATGGGCGAGGCCCGGCACGTATAGCGCGGCGTCAGCGCACCGCCCTTAGGGTGTCGACAAGCGGAGCTCGCAAGGCTCCGGGTTCAGCTCCGGCGGCGGATGCGGCCCGAGGGCCATGCGGACCTCGGCCTGGCGCAACAAGAAGCCCCGCTCGTCGAGCCGCTTCCGGCGCAGCCAGCCGGTGACCTCGTCGTTGCACTTGCTGGTGTTGCACGAGGAGCAGGCCGGGACGACGTTCTCGAGCGTGTAGCGACCGCCACGCGAGATCGGGAGTATGCAGTCGCGCTGCAGCGGGTTGTCCGTCTCGCCGCAGTAAGCGCACCCACCCCAGGCAGCTTGGAGCGCGGTCCACTGTTCTGAGGTGAGGTCGTGCTCGACCCTGGCCATGCGGCGTTTGCGTCGGCGAGCGGCCCGGGCCCTGACACTCCTGCTGACCGCCATGCCAGCAGGGTACGCAGCGGGCCTCGCGAAAGCGGGCTGCGGCTCGTGCATCGCCTTGCCATTCTCAACGTACCGCGCACAGGGGGGCTTGCGGCAAGACCCGGGTCGTGGCGCACAATCACCGGCCGGAGCGAAAACCGGCGTAGATGAGGATTGTGATGATCGACGTGATCGTGGCCGGCGGTGGACCGACCGGGTTGATGCTGGCCAGCGAGCTGCGGCTGCAGGGTGTGCCCGCGCTCGTGCTGGAGAAGGAGACCGAACCGACCAAGGTTGTCCGCGCGCTCGGCCTGCACGTGCGCAGCATCGAGGTGATGGACCAGCGCGGTTTGCTGGAGCGGTTCCTCGCGCTCGGCCAGCAGTACCCGATCGGCGGCTTCTTCGCCGGCATTCCCAAGCCGTCGCCGGAGAGGCTGGACACCGCACATCCGTATGTCCTCGGCATCCCGCAGACCACCACCGACCGCCTACTGACCGAGCACGCAGCAGAGCTCGGCGTCGAGATCCGGCGCGGCTGCGAGCTGGTCGGACTGAGCCAGGACAGCGACGGGGTGACCGCCGAGCTGGCCGACGGCGCACAACTACGCTCACGCTTCCTCGTCGGCTGCGACGGCGGCCGAAGCACCGTGCGCAAGCTGCTCGGCGTCGACTTCCCCGGTGAGCGCAGCAAGGTCGAGACGCTGCTGGGCGAGATGGAGCTGACCGCACCGCAGGAGACGCTGGCCGCCGTGGTGGCCGAAGTCCGCAAGACCCAGCTCCGGTTCGGCGCCGTACCCCTCGGGGACGGGGTGTACCGCGTTGTTGTACCCGCCGAGGGGGTGGCCGAGGACCGTACGGTCTCGCCGACCCTCGAGGAGGTCAAGCAGCAGCTCATGGTGTACGCCGGCACCGACTTCGGCGTGCACTCCCCGCGGTGGCTCTCCCGCTTCGGCGACGCCACCCGGCTGGCCGAGCGCTACCGGAGCGGCCGGGTGCTGCTGGCCGGCGACGCAGCGCACATCCACCCGCCGGTCGGCGGACAGGGGCTGAATCTCGGCATCCAGGACTCGTTCAACCTCGGCTGGAAGCTGGCCGCCGAGGTCAACGGCTGGGCGCCGGAAGGGCTGCTGGACAGCTACGAGACCGAACGGCGCCCCGTGGCCGCCGACGTGCTGGACAACACTCGCGCCCAGATCGAGCTGATGTCGCTCGAGCCGGGTGCCCAAGCGGTGCGCCGTCTGGTCTCGGACCTGATGGACTTCGAGGACGTGAACCGGTACCTGACCGAGAAGATCACCGCGATCGGGGTCCGCTACGACTTCGGCGAAGGGCATGAGCTGCTCGGCCGGCACCTGCGGGATGTTGGGCTGCAGCGGGGCCGCCTCTACGAGCTGATGCACACCGGCCGCGGGCTCCTACTCGACCAGACCGGTCGGCTTTCGGTGGCAGGGTGGGCCGACCGGGTCGACCACGTCGTCGACGTCAGCGAGGAACTGGACGTTCCTGCGGTGCTGCTGCGGCCGGACGGCCACGTGGCGTGGGCGGGTGAAGATCAGCAGGAACTGCTGGGCCAGCTGCCCAGGTGGTTCGGCGCTGTCGTCAGCTGAGGGCGGGTGGGCCGGTGGTGCCCAGCTGGCTAGCCGGTTGATGGCGTCGTGGGGTAGGGCGTTCCGGGTTCGGAGGCGTGGGTGACGAGGCTCTGGCTGGGGTCGCTGGTCAGGGGCATTGACTGTGAGCCCCGTTTGCTCCCTCGGCCGGTCGACGCATGCGTGTCGACAGGGCGAACCAGGGCCGTCTGCGCTGGTGGGAGTGAGGTTCGGGAGGGTGGACCTCAGTGGAATTGAACCGCTGACTCTGCTTATCAGGGACATTTTTGCTCCGGATCCAGCAATCCGGGGGCTTCCTGGCTCCGAAGAAGTCCGTAACAAGCATCACGGGGAGCTTTCAGTCTGGGGGGTTTGCCATGTCATCAGTCCGGCGAGTCGTGATCGGCCTTCTGGCATCTGTAGGGCTGCTGTTAGCAGGGGCGTCGGCTGTACCGGTGGCCAACGCGGAGGAGCCCACACTCAGGACATTCGTCGTGCAACTGTCGGCCGAGAACGAGGTACCCGGGTGCCCGGCCGGTGTGGAGAGCGGCGCCAGCGGTGTGGCGGTCGTCCAGATCGACGAGGTCACGGGCGAGATCACCTACCGGGTGGTGGCGACCAACCTGCCGGCGCCGATCGCCGGCAGCCCAGGCGCGCACATCCACGTCCAAGACCCGAACTCACCGACGGGTCTGACGGGTCCCATCGTGGTGCACTTCGAGCGCACCGGCCTCAACACCGGCCTTGTGGCGGCGGGGACGACCACCAACCCGACGGTCGCCGCTGCGATTCTCGCCAACCCCGAGACCTACTACGTCAACGTCCACACGACGGAGTGCCCAGCTGGGACGATCCGCGGGCAACTCGGGTAACACAGCCCATCTGCCGAGAGGCGGCCCACGGGTCATAGGCCGCCATCTTGGCCCCGATTCCAGGTAAGCCGGCGCCGGAGGCCTCTGCCTTATCAGGTGAGTCCGCTGGGCGCGCCCCCCGTCACCTTCCGGTCATTGACCGTCCTAGATCGTCCAGGTAGGTGTGGTGGCGCATAGCCCCATTGTCATCAGAACGGCCCCCCGCTCGGCGTCGTCCCCCACCTGATGCTGATCCCTGCCCTCGCCTGATCTGGTGTGTCCGGGGGAAGCTCTACATCAGTCACGAGCTGAAACATCGACGCCACGACCTTGCTGTCTGAAAGTTCGCCGCCGCACTCCGAGCCGCTTCCCCCGACCTCGGCGGGGCATCGACGAGGACGCTCCAGGAGATTGGCAAACCTATCGGCGGATGCTTTCCGCATACCGGTCGAGAGCAGAGGCCCACATTCGCTTGACCAATCTGCCCATCCCGTGATTGATCAGGAATATGACTGGCCGCTGCATCAGGCGGGCCCCGGTGTAGCCCCACTCTGCGTTCACGCGGCTGCCCCCATCGTCTCCAGGTGCTATCTGGACCAGGCCCTCTCCGCCTCCGCCATAGCTACTGTCCAAGACTGTCCAGCGGACCGACTCCGGGTCGGACCAGTCATAGCGAACGACAACCCAGAACGGCGATCGAGGACTGCTTTCCCGCGCAACGGCCCAGGTCTGACCGCTGTCGCGGAGCTCGTAGGTCTTCGGGTCGAGTGTGCGGTTCCAAATCTGCAGCCGAGCGTCGGTGAAGTCCGTCAGCGCGCGAAGCACCTGCTCGGGCGAGGCCTTCGTGTTGAGATCGAATCGCATGTGATCATCGGAGCACGTCACCTCGCGCTCGTCCAGAGGCTGCCAGCGTGCTTCACCGGACGACGTGATTGCCCGCGTGACCATCTGTCCGTAGCCCCAGGCAGAGGCTGCTGGAGAGTCCGGGACGGTCTATCTACGGCGGGATCTGGCCCGTTGCGTCTGTCACCGGCCAGGGGCAACGCCGCCGGGTTGCTGTCAGGGTTGCTGTCGATGTCTGTGTCCCGCACGGACCTTGTACGCCGTCGAGAACTCCCTCGTGCTCGCCCGCCGCCGGCCCGGATGACCGGGGCGAGGCCGTGATGATCGCCCACATCACCGCGGACTTGCCGGCCAAGTACGTTGAGGCGCTAGAAGCAACGAACCTCAGCAACTCGCCGACCGCTGCGCGGGCGATCGGTGGCAGACAACGGACTGGTATTCGCGACCTCAGTCGGAACCAAATGCTCGCGGGGAGCGTGCGACGCGACTTCCGTAGAGCCCTGGCGCTTGTCCCCGACCTCGACTCCTCGATGTGGACACCACGCGAGTTACGGCACTCGTTCGTGTCGGTGCTGTCTGACGCTGGCGTGCCGCTGGAGCAGATCTCGCAGCTGGTGGGGCATAGCCACCACGGTCACCGAACTGGCCTACCGGCACCAGCTGCGGCCTGTGATCCGACCGGCGCAACGGTCATGGATGAGCTGTTCTGTGCGAACGGTAGACAAGCAGATTGACAAGCAGTCAGGTCGTCGTGAGAAGCCACAGGCACGGATTTTTCCCGTGACTAGACATCCCACGATCGCAAGAGTCAAGTCCGCTTTGGGGCGGGGTTCTCGGGAGTTGATTGTGTGCCGGTGGTCGCCGCGGTCAAGCCTGGGCAGGGGTGGTTCGGGTCTGCCGGCTGGTTGACCGCGGCTGTGCTCCGGCAGGGTTGGCTGGTCATGGAGGAACCCCGCCGTCTTGAGCTTCCGGTGGGCGCTTCGGGCCGGTCACCCGGTCGAGCAGCGGCGGTCAGCCTTTGCTCAGCGTCGTGCCAGGCTCGGTGCTCGTCGTAGAGGGTCCGGTGTCGTAGGCAGCCATGCAGGATGCCGACCAGCCGGCTAGCCAGGGCGCGAAGGGCTTGGTGGTGGGTGGCGCCGCGGGCTCGCTGCCGGTCATGGAACGCCCGGGCGCCGGGTGAGGTGCGCAGCGCCGAATAGGCCTGCAGGAACAGCGCGTCGCCGAGTCGTCGGTTCCGGGCGTAGCGGGCCAGCACGACCCGTTTCGTGCCGGAGGCCTTGGTAATCGTTGACATGCCGGAGTAGTTCTTCCGCGCTTTGGCGTCGGCGTAGCGGTCGGGATCATCACCGAACTCGGCCAGCACCCGGGCGCCGAGAATCATGCCGAGGCCGGGCTGGCTGCGGTAGATCTCAACGTCCGGGTGCTGGCCAAAACCCTGCTCCACCTGCCCAGCCAGCACCTCGGTCTGGGTCACCATGGTGGTCAGCACGGCGATCAGCGCCGACGCGGACACCGCATAGGCCGGCACCACGCCGGGCCGGGCGGTCAGCTGTTCGGATCGCAGCGCGGCCTGGATCGTGGTTGCGGTGGCGGCAAGGTTGCGCTGCCGACCGCCCTTGCGGAGCAGCGTTTCGATCCGGGACCGAGACAGCCGCCGGCCCTGCTCCGGGGTCGGGGCGGCGGACTCAGATGCCGGAGCCGTACCGGGTCAACCCGGCCGCCGACTGCGACAAGAAGCGCGGCGGCTTCATCCGCTCCGACGGCAACGGCACGTTGTCGGCCGGGTTGAGGCTCAGCCGGTCGACGTGCTCCGGTCGCGGATCCGGGTGGCCAGTACGGCGGTTGAGGTGCGTGGTCATGTGACACTTGGCCAGGAGCCCAAGACGCGGCGGTCCCGCCGTACCGTCCCGGTCGCCCGGTCGGTCATGCGCCAGGTCGAGGAGCACCTTGCCCTCTTCGTCGATCCCGACCCGGACGCATTGGTGTTCACCGCACCCCGGGGCGGACGACTGGCGCGATCACTGTTCGCCCGGCGCGTGTGGCAGCCCGCGGCGTAGCGGGCGGGTCGGCCGGGAATCACGTTCCACGGCCTGCGGCACAGCTTCGTCGCGATCCTGGTCGCCGCCGGGTGCAACGTTCGCGAGGTCTCTGAGTGGGCCGGTCACCACAACGTAGCGTTCACATTGACCCGCTACGGCGGGCTGTTCGAGGACGGCTCGGAAGAGGCGGTCAACCGCCTGGACGCCCTGCTCGGTGGGGCCGATCCAGCGTCCGCCTACGTGGTCGAGCTGCGACGGACGGAAGAGTCGTGAGTCCCGTACGCCCCCTCGATGGCTCAGACCAGAAATGTCGACATACCTGGTCAGAGGCATCTGCGCTGGTCGGAGGTGCGTTCGGAGGGGTGGGCCTAAGTGGACTTGAACCACTGACCTCTGCCTTATCAGGGCAGCGCTCTAACCGACTGAGCTATAGGCCCGCGCGACGCGGTGTGCCCGTACGGGCACAAGGGGCAAGGTTAGTCGATGGCCGCGGCCAGCCTCAACTCGGTTGGGCTGGCCGGTCCAGGCCAGGCAGCAGGTTCGCGCCCTTTTCTCAACGTTGCGGCGGATATTGCTGCCGCAAGGACGAGGACAGGGCGCGAACGTGATGCGACCGGGCGGGGATCAGTCCTCGGCGAGGGTGATCTCCAGGCCGCCGAGGACCGTGGCGGCCAGGTTGTACAGGAACGACCCGAGGGTGGCGAGCGCGGTGAAGATCACCACGTCCACACAGGCAATCAGCGCCGCTACGCCGAGCACCTTGCGGGTGTTGATGTACTCCTCGATCCGGAACGGCGTGGTGTCGCCCGGGGTCGAGACCACGCTGGCGACGATGTCGTTGACGGCCGGGAACAGCCCGGAGGTGCTCAGCACCGTCCACACCGCGTACGTCGCGACGACCAGCATGATGCCGGCGGCGATGGAGAACAGGAACGACGTCTTCATCACCGACCAGGGGTCGAGCCGCGACAGCCGCAGCCGAGCCTTACGCGTGCGGCGGGCGATCCCCGCCTTCGACTTGCCGGACGCCAAGACGTCCGAACCGGTGGTCTCCGCGGCCGACGGCGCAGCGGCAGCCGCACCAGCGGCTCCGGCCGCGGCGCCAACGGCCGTCGAGCCAGCGGCCGGGCGCACACCCGGTGCGCCCGCGCCCGGAGCCCCAGGGGCCACGGGCTGGGTCGGAGCGGTGACCGGCGGTGCGGCCCGGTACAGCGGCCGCGCACTGCCGCCGCCACCGGTCGTGGATGGTCCGCCCGTTGGCGCCTGGGCCGTTGGCGGCGCCTGGGCCGGCGTCGGCGCCCTACCCGAAGGCTTGAGCCCGAAAGTCTGGGAGTCAGCAGCGGGAACGGCGGCGCGGTTGGTGGTGGTCGCCGGGTTCGGCTGCGGCGTGGGCTGAGGCGTGGAAATCGGGCCGCCCGTACGCGACGTCGGCGCGGTCGGCGCAGTTGCCCCGGTGGGCCGCGGCGCGCTGGTCGGCGGCGCGGCCGTACGCGCTGGGTTGGTTACGGGAGGAGCGGACATCGCGGCCGTGGTCCCGGCACCGGTCGCAGCACCGGCCCCGGCCGCGCCGGCGGCAGCCGCCCCCGGAGCGGTCGTGGGCCGCTGGAAGGCGTTCGGATCCGCTTCCTTCTTGGCCAGGCCGAGCCGATCGCGCCAGGACTGCTTGGGCCCACGCGGCGGCGGGGGATCCCAGACCGGCACTCCGCTGTCGGGCCGCGGCCGCGTGTCACCGGTGGGCGCCTTCGTTCCCGACGCGTTCCCGTGGGCCGCCGTGGCCGTCGTCGGGGCCTGCCCCTGAGCGCCACCCGCTCGTACGTTCGGACCCGGCGGCGGCGTCGCGCCGCTGGCCGGTGGTCGGTTCGCCGCACCGGACTGGTTCGCCGCACTCGGCTGGGCCCCACCCGGCCGACGAGCGCCCTTGGGCGCCCAGCTCGTCACCGGCGCCGGACGCTGGCCCGGCTGTTGGGCGGTCCGGGGGTTGGCGGAGGGCTGCGGGCGAGCCGCACTGGGTGCCGCCGTTTTCGCCTGAGCCCCGTTCGGCTGCGGCCGGACCGGGTTGGCCGAGGGCTGGGTCCGAGGCGCCGCGGTCCCGTTCCCCGGACCGGTGCGCGCCGCACCCGCCCGCGTACCGGCTAGCTCCTCGCGGTTCTCCCAGCCGTTCGCCTTGCCACTGCCGTTGGTGCCGCGACCGTTCGGGCTGCCGTTCTGACCGGGCGGGGTGGTGCCGGCGGGCGCCTGACCGCCGCCAGGTCGCCCCGTGTTGCCATCACTCACTGTTTTCCTCCCGGTCCTCGGCGTCGGCCGGCTGGGCACCGGAGTTCGCGTCGGCTTCTGGTGTTTCCGGTTCCGGCGCGGCGGAACCGTCAAGCTCTGCTGCTTCTGCAGTTGTCTCAGGGTTGAGCGCGATCACGACCACGGAGTCGCTGTCTCCCACCCCAACGAACTTCACCCCCATCGTGTCACGTCCCTTGACCGGAACCTCGGCAACCGCGCTGCGGGTGATCTGACCGCTGGCCTTGATAGCGATCACCTCATCATTCTCGGTCACAACCAGCCCTCCGACCAAAGATCCGCGATCCTCGTTCAGTTTCATGGCCTTGATGCCGAGTCCGCCACGCCCCTGCTGCCGGTACTCCGCCACGTGGGTCCGCTTGGCGAAGCCCCCATCTGTGACCGTAAACACATAGCGTCCGTCACCCTCGATCTCGCCGGCGACGATCGACATCGAGAGCAGCTCGTCGCCCGGACGGAACTTCATCCCGGTCACCCCCGACGTCGCCCGGCCCATCGGCCGCAGCTCGGTGTCGTCGGCCGGGAACCGGATCGACTGCCCCTTCTTGGAGATCAGCAGCACCTCGTCGTCGGCGCGGCACAGCTCCGCGCCGATCAGCTCGTCGTCCTCGTCGCGGAAGTTGATCGCGATGACGCCGGCCTGCCGAGGGGAGTCGTACGCGGTCAGCGCGGTCTTCTTGACCAGGCCGCGGCGGGTGGCCAGCAGCAGGTACGGCGCCGCCGTGTAGTCCCGGATGGACAGGACCTGGGCGATCTCCTCGCCGGGCAGGAAGGACAGCAACCCGGCCACGTGCCCGCCCCGGGCGTCCCGTCCGGACTCGGGCAGCTGCCAGACCTTGGCCCGGTACACCCGGCCCTGGTTGGTGAAGAACAGGATCCAGTGGTGGTTGGTGGTGACGAACAGCTGCCCGACCTCGTCGTCGGTGCGCAGCGTCGCCCCGCGTACGCCCTTGCCGCCGCGCTTCTGCACCCGGTACAGCTCGGTGTTGGTCCGCTTGGCGTACCCGCCCCGGGTGATGGTGACCACCACCTCCGAGTCCGGGATCAGGTCCTCGTTGGACAGATCGCCGTCGGCGGCGATGATCTCGGTCCGCCGCTCGTCGCCGTACTTGTCCACGATCTCGGCCAGCTCGTCGCGGATGATCGTGCGCTGTCGCTCTGGCCGGTTGAGAATGTCGCGCAGGTCGGCGATGATCCGCTCGAACTCGGCCAGCTGGTCGACGATCCGCTGCCGCTCCAGCGCAGCCAGCCGGCGCAGCTGCATGTCCAGGATGGCGGTGGCCTGGAGGTCGTCGATGTCCAGCAGCCCCTTGAGTCCCTCGCGGGCCTCGTCGGTGTTCGGGCTGCGCCGGATCAGCGCAATCACCTCGTCCAGCGCGTCCAGCGCCTTGACCAGACCGCGGTAGATGTGGGCCCGCGCCTGAGCGTCGTCCAGCCGGTGCTGGGTCCGCCGCTGGATGACCTCGATCTGGTGGCTGACCCAGTAGGAGATGAACTGGTCGAGCCGGAGCGTACGCGGCACGTCGTCGACCAGCGCCAGCATGTTGCAGCCGAACGTGTCCTGCAGCTGGGTGTGCTTGTAGAGGTTGTTCAGCACCACCCGGGGCTGGGCATCGCGGCGGAGCACGATGACCAGCCGCTGGCCGGTCCGGGCCGAGGTGTCGTCGCGGATATCAGCGATGCCGGTGAGCTTGCCGGTGTTGACCAGCTCGGCGATCTTGAGCGCCAGGTTGTCTGGGTTGACCATGTGCGGCAGCTGGTTGACCACCAGATTCGTACGCCCGGAGCGATCCTCCTCGATCTCGACCACCGCGCGCATGATCACCGAACCGCGGCCGGTGCGGTAGGCGTCCTCGATGCCGCGGCGGCCGACGATCAGCGCGCCGTTGGGGAAGTCGGGTCCCTGGATGCGCTCCATGGCCGCCTCGAGTAGTTCCTCGGCGGTGGCCTCCGGGTGCTCCAGCGACCACTGCACGGCGGAGGCGACCTCGCGCAGGTTGTGGGTCGGGATGTTGGTGGCCATGCCCACCGCGATGCCGGTGGAGCCGTTGACCAGCAGGTTGGGGAACCGGGCCGGCAGAACGACGGGCTCCTGCTCCTTGCCGTCGTAGTTGGGCTTGAAGTCGACCGTGTTCTCGGTGATGTCACGGACCATCTCCATGGCCAGCGCCGCCATCTTGCACTCGGTGTAGCGCATGGCCGCGGCCTTGTCGTTGCCGGGCGAGCCGAAGTTGCCCTGGCCGGCGACCAGCGGGTAGCGCATCACCCACGGCTGCGCGAGGCGGACCAGGGTGTCGTAGATCGCACCGTCGCCGTGCGGGTGGTACTGGCCCATCACCTCACCGACGACGCGGGCGCACTTGTTCCAGCCCCGGTCCGGCCGGTAGCCGCCGTCGTACATGCCGTAGAGGATCCGCCGGTGCACCGGCTTGAGCCCGTCGCGGACGTCCGGCAGCGCCCGCCCGACGATCACGCTCATCGCGTAGTCGAGATAGGACTTCTGGATCTCGTCCTGTAGGTCCACCGGCTCCCGCCGGTCGGTCGTGCGCTCCACAGGAGTGTCAGTCAATGGAGTGCCTCGTGTCATCGGCGTTGTGGCCGATCAGGAGTGGGCGCCAGCGTCGGTAAGGCCGAACGGCCGGTCCGACAGGCTCTGGACGAGCGAGTCCGAGCACGACGGAGCGCTGTTGGGCGTGGCGGGAGCCGAGCCTGCGAGGCGGATGGTTGCGCATGCACGGTCCGGCCGGGCGCGAGCGACTAGATGTCAAGGAATCGGACGTCCTTCGCGTTGCGCTGGATGAAGGAGCGCCTCTGCTCCACGTCTTCGCCCATCAGGATCGAGAACATCTCGTCGGCGCGAGCGGCGTCCTCCAGGGTCACCTGGAGCAGGATCCGGCCGTCCGGGTCCATCGTGGTGTCCCACAGCTGGTCGGGATTCATCTCGCCAAGGCCCTTGTAGCGCTGAATCGCGTTCTCCTTGGGCAACCGGCGGCCCTCCTCGGCCCCAGCGCGCAGCAGCCCGTCGCGCTCGGCGTCGGAGTAGGCCAGCTCGGCCGCCGCGTTGCTCCAGTTGATCTTGAACAGCGGCGGCTGGGCCAAGAACACGTGCCCGGCCTCGATCAGCTGGCGCATGAACCGGAACATCAGGGTCAGCAGCAGGGTCCGGATGTGCGCCCCATCGACGTCGGCATCAGCCATCAGCACGATCTTGTGGTAGCGCAGCTTGTCGATGTCGAAGTCCTCGTGCACGCCGGTGCCCAGGGCGGAGATGATCGCCTGGACCTCCTGGTTCTGCAGGATCCGGTCGATCCGGGCCTTCTCGACATTGAGGATCTTGCCCCGGATGGGCAGGATCGCCTGGGTCCGCGGGTCCCGGCCGCCGGTCGCGGATCCGCCCGCCGAGTCACCCTCGACGATGAAGACCTCGCACTCCTCCGGGTTGGTCGACTGGCAGTCCCGGAGCTTGCCGGGCAGGCCGCTCCGACCGAGCAGACCCTTGCGCTTGCGGGCGTCGTCGCGGGCCTTGCGGGCCGCGATCCGGGCGATCGCCGCCGCCTGGGCCTTCCGGATGATCAGCTTGCCCTCGCCGGGGTTCTGCTCGAACCAGTCCCCCAGCCGGGAGTTCATCACCTGCTGTACGAACGACCGCGCCTCGGTGTTGCCCAGCTTGGTCTTGGTCTGTCCCTCGAACTGCGGCTCGGCCAGCTTGACCGAGATGATCGCTGTCAGCCCCTCGCGGATGTCATCGCCGGACAGCCGGTCCTCGGGCTTCTTGATCGCGCCCCAGTTCTCGCCCCACTTGTTGGCCGTGTTGGTCAGCGCGGCCCGGAAGCCCTCCTCGTGGGTGCCGCCCTCGTGGGTGTTGATCGTGTTGGCGAAGGTGTGCACCGACTCCTGGTAGGACATGTTCCACTGCATCGCCACCTCGACGCTGATGCCGCTGTCGGGCCGCTCGGCCTCCATCGCGATCACCGAGCTGTGCACCACCTCCTTGCTGCCGGTCAGGTAGCGGACATAGTCGATCAGCCCCTCGTCGTAGCGGAACGTGTCGGTGATCATCTCGCCGTTCTCGTCCAGCCGGTCGGGTCGCTCGTCGCGGACGATGATGGTCAGCCCCTTGTTCAGGAACGCGTACTCCCGGAACCGGGTGACCAGGGTGTTGTAGGAGAACACCGTGGTCTCGAAGATGTCCGGGCTGGGGAAGAAGGTCACCGTGGTGCCGGTCTCGTCGGTCGCCTCGTGCTGGTCGAGCGGGGTGACCGGGTCGCCGAGCACGAAGTCCTGGCTCCAGCGGTAGCCGTCCCGCTTGACGTCCACGGTGAGGGTGGCCGACAGCGCGTTCACCACCGAGACGCCGACGCCGTGCAGGCCACCGGAGACCTTGTAGCCGCCGTCCCCGAACTTGCCGCCGGCATGCAGCACAGTCAGCGCCAAGGTCACCGCCGGGATCTTCTCCTTGGGATGCTCCTTGACCGGGATGCCGCGGCCGTTGTCGACGACCTGGATCCCCCCCTCGGGCAGGATCCGGACGAGGATGGTGTCGCAGTAGCCGGCCAGGGCCTCGTCCACGGCGTTGTCGACCACCTCGTACACCAGGTGGTGCAGGCCGCGCTCCCCGGTGGAACCGATGTACATGCCGGGACGCTTCCGCACCGCGTCAAGCCCCTCGAGCACCGTGATGGACTCGGAGTCGTAGCTGCCGGGGGTGACGGCGGAGGAACGGATCTTGTCGAGGTCACCGGCCGCGGCGGCCAGCTCCTCGGCCGTGATGCTGACGTCGGCGGCGTCGATGAAGTTGTCGTTGTCGGGTTGCTCGGGCGTGGCGGGCACCTTGTTCGTGGGCTCCTGTCACACGCGCGCCGCCCACACCTTCACCCCATCGGGTGTGGCAGGCGGCACGACGAGTTGCTGTTCGTGGCGGTTGTTTCCGGTCTATCGAGACCTGCGACCAGTCTACCGGCTCCCGGCTCCGAATCCGTACGCAGTTCGCCGACTTGGCCAGGCAAATCGCGGCTGGGACGCGTTGTAGGGCCGATCTGGCGCATTCGCGCCCGTTCCGGATGACCCCGTACGCACCCCGACCCTCTCCGGGCCTCCTGTGGCCTCCTGCAGATTCGCTCATCTGTGTGCTTCGCTGCCTGAAAACGCTACGCGCGTTTCACCGAACCGCCGTTGCGACGCCCATCGAGGGGCACTCGAGTAGCGTTTCCAGGCCCCGCACCGAGGTATCAGCCGTCGCCGCTGAGCCTCTCTCTTGAGAGGAGGGTCCTCAGGGGAGGTCGCGCGGTGACCAACGACTTCGTGCTCAGCTCGCCGGACGGTCGCTACCGCATCACCCTTTCGCCCGGCGACGTGGTCCACGTGGGCCGTGACCCCCACAACGAGTTCCAGATCATGGACCCGTCCGTCAGCCGGCGTCACGCCACGCTGGTCGCCCGGCCCGAGGGGATCGTGGTCACCGACGAGAGCTCCGCGGCGGGCACCCGGATCAACAGCCGCTTTCTGACGACGTCTGATCAGGCCCGGCCGGGCGACGTGATCGAGTTCGGACCCGTACGGCTGCAGGTCGAGACCCTGAGCCACCAGCCCGGTGTGGTCACGCCGCCTCGGAGCCGGGTCGGACAAATCGTCGCCATTGTCGGGGTCGGCGCGGCGGTGTTGAGTGCCGTCGTCGCCCTGCTGGTCTATCTGACGTCCCGGCCGACGTCGGTCGAGCAGTTCGAGACGTCGGTCGACCAGTGGTGCACTGCGTACCGGACCAGCTATCCCGACGCCAGTGCCGCCCTGGACCTGAAGAACGGGCAGTGGCATCCCGAGCGGACCCGCCAGCTCAGCCGAGACGTCGTCGATCACGACGAGCGGTTCCTGGCCAGGTTCCGCGACCTGGAGCCGCCGCTGGAGCTGCGGAGCGAGTACGACCCGGTGGAGAGCAGCCTGCACGCGGTGCTCGCCGAGGACAAGCGCTGGGTCAGGCGGCTGCAGAAGATGTCCGACGGCGAGGTCCGCCGGTACGAGCCGCTCCGCGTCCCGGCCTACACGTCGAAGCAGGCCGCGCTCGGCCGTGAGCTCACTGCGGGCCTCTCGGAGCTGAGCGGCGGGCAGTGCCAACCCCAGCCGCAGTGAGCGCCGGCTGTCGCCACCCCCGCTGCCTAAACTGAGCCGCGTGTCGACCACCCAGACCACCGGCCACGACCGGCCCGGGGCATGGCTGGACGAGGGAGACGTCAACCCGGAGTGGGCGGCGCCGGCCGGTGAGCCCATCCATCCGTCCCACGTACGCCGTGGTCTGGTCTACGGCGGCGTGCTGCTCTCGCTGGCGCTCGTCGTCGGACTGCTCTACCTGGCCGGCGGGTTCCAGAAGCGGACCGACCTCCTGGAGCGGGTCGAGCCCGGGGCGCTGATCGTCACCGGCCCGTACGAGTTCCGCTTCACCGAGGCCACCGCCCAGCCGGAGACCAACACCGACGGGAAGGTCGAGGGCTGGGAGGTCGTCGCGATCGGCCAGGCCCGCAATACCGGGGACGAGAGCATGGCGCCGTCCCTGCTCGGCAACAACAGCGTGTTCGCGGTCAAGGACCCGGCCAGCGCGCTGACCGGCGAGGCGTACACCGCCGATCTCGGCAGCAGCCCGGGGGGCTTCGGCGTCTTCGATCGGCAGCACCTGGCTCCCGGCCTACCGCCGATCGACTACCGCGTCACCTTCAAGCTGCCCCCGGAGTACCAGCCGGGCACCACCGTCACCCTCGGCGTCGCCGAGCTGGTGTACGAGTCGCCGTACCTGACCACGGACGAGAAGACCTGGGACAACAGCCTGTTCGGGTTCCGGGTGGACCTGGCACTGCGGATATTGCCGGCCAGGTCCTGACGCGGCGTCAGGCCGGCGGAGTCACCACGTCGACCCGGTCGGCCACCGAGGGGTCGAGCAGAGCGACGCCGACGATCTGCCCGGCGAACCGCTCCGGGACCAGGAAGACCGTCTCGAACCGCGTCGGCGGACCGGGCTTCACCTGGTCGCTGGCACAGTAGGGCACCGTACGGGTGACCTGGCTCTGCTTCTCCCAGCGGCGGCCACTCGGCCCCAGCAGCTCGACCGTGCAGTAGAACTCGGGTGCGCCAGGCTCCTGGCTCGCCTCCATCACGGCCAGCACCCAGACCGTTCCCGGCTCGGCCGGTTCGGCCGGGCCGGCGTACTTCTGGTCGGCCAGCAGCGGGGTGCTGGTCAGGGACAGCAGCCGGATCGTGGTGCCGCCGACCCGACCGGACTCCCCCGGCGCTCGCTGGGTGAACCGCTGGTCGAAGTGGATCCCGGCGTAGGTGGTCCACCACAGCA
Organism: uncultured Actinomycetota bacterium; assembly: GCA_963808435.1. Classification (GTDB taxonomy): domain Bacteria; phylum Actinomycetota; class Actinomycetes; order Propionibacteriales; family Propionibacteriaceae; genus Microlunatus. The sequence goes on from CAWEFW010000033.1 coordinate 96,479, forward strand.
CGTAGAGCAGCACCAGGCAGCCGACGGCGACGGTCACCAGGGCGGTGCGGATCGGCAACAGCCGCATTCAGATCCCCCGGCTCGACTGGTCGACGGTCTCCACGATCTGGTCCTGGCCCGCCGCCCGCCAGGCCTCGGCGTTCTCCTCGGTGATGCCCAGGTGGATCCGGGCGTGCTCCGGGTACGCGGTGAGGAGCTCCGTCGGGTCGAGCTCCAGGGTGAGGTCAGTCAGCGCGGCGGGGTCGACCTCGACGACCACGTCCTGCTCGGTCTGAAAGCCGGGCGGCACGTTGCCGACGGTCGAGCCGCGGAACGCGTCGTGGCGGCGCGACCCGGTGATGACCCGGGCGTCGTAGCCGGGCAGCGCGCGCACGCCGGTGGCCGCCACCGCCACCCGGACGACCACGAACAGACCGGGCGTCTCGGCGTACACCTCGCGTTCGTGGCTCAGCGACGTTCCCACCCGGAGGTCGGTCGCGGTGACCGTTCCGTCGTTGAGCACGACCGGCTCGCCGCGTACGCCGCGGACGACCTCGAACCCCTCGGCACCTTCGCTCAGCCGCAGCCCCACCGCGGCCAGGGCGACGAGCGCGATCGCCACGAGGACCCGAACCAACCGGGAGCGCTGTAGCACCATCAGGTCGCGGCTGCCGGGGCGGGCGCCGGCGGGATCGCGGTGGCCGGCGCCTGGACGCGCTGGCCGAACAGCTCCAGGCAGCGGCGGAACGCCACGGCGAGCAGGCACAGCCGCAACGTCTCGAACGGGGCCTCGGTCAGGATGGCAAAGGCCGGCTCCCAGCGGACCCAGAAGACGTACCCTTGCCCGCCGACGATCCAGTTGAGCAGGGTCTCGAAGTAGTTCTGGGCGATCAGGACCAGGGCGTACGCCAGGATGTACGAGCCGAGGAACAGCACCCCCGCCCGCAGCACCAACCGCAGTGAGTGGAAGGTCGGCAGGTACTTGTCGTCCAGGTCGCCGAAGAAGGCCTGCTGGGTCTGGGCAGCGACCAGGCGTACGCCGCGGGGCGGCGGGCCGACCTGGCGCAGGGCCCGCTTCTCGGCGTAGCGGGCGAACACGCTGGCTCCCGGGACCCGAGCGGTGTACGGCTGACCGCGGCGCCACAACTCCGCCAGGGACAGCACCCGGGAGCCGTAGACCAGCGCGGCGACGGCGAGCCAGAGCAACGGCTGGGTCAGCACCTCGAGAAAGATCGGCCAGATCTGCTCGCGAAACAGGGTCGCGAGCCGCTCGAGCACCGCCGGCAGGTCGATGGTCAGGAACGCCAGGGCGTTCGCGATCGCGTCCCCGACACTGCTCAGCCACTGCACGAAGGCACGCTGGCGCAGCCAGAGCAGGAAGATCTGCACGGCCCGGATGCCGCCCATCACCAGCAGCAGGATGAAGAAGGACTCGACCAGCACCACGGCGAGCCCGGCCAGCCGCCAGCCGGTGCGGTCGTGCACCAGGTCAAGCATCCGGCGGCCCACGTAGAGGCTGACCAGGAGAGTGACCAGCAGCGGCAGCCGGTCGGTGGCCAGGTCGGCGAGGGTCCCGAGCACGGTGGGGAGGTCGCTGAGGACGCCGTAACGGACGAGCTGCTGCACGACCACCCGGTTGGCGGCTTCCTGCACCTGGCCGAAGGCGGCGTACATGCCGAGGAAGGGCAGCAGCGTGATGGCCAGCAGCCGGCTGATCCCGGCGTCACGGTCATCGTCGGTCCGCTCGTCCTCGGGTAAGAGCTCGCGGATGCCCAGCTCGCGGCCGGCCAGGTTGAGAATCAGCACCGCCGCGGTGAGCAGGCAGACGAAGGAGAAGGCGAACAGGATCAGCGTCAGCCAGGGGCTGACATCGCCGAGGATCACCGCGATCCGCAGAGTCAGCTCGGCACCCAGCCAGCCGAGCAGGTAGATGGAGAGCAGCAACGGCAGCAGGCGCCACCAGACCCGCCCGGTGTCGGTCACCAGGACCCGCAGGTCGGTCAGCACCCGGGCATCCTAGACGGGCTCGGGGTTAGTCGATCAGCCGTATGTGTCCCGCGGGCCCCGGCCGTCCCGGACCGCGCGCCGGCCCTTCTTCCACGACGGCGCGTCGGGCCCGACGACGGCGACCCGGGTGATCGTGCCGTCGCCCAGGTGCTCGTTGAGCAGCGCGACGAGCTGAGGCGCCATCATCCGCAGCTGGGTCGCCCAGGCCGTCGAGTCGGTGCGCACCGTGAGCACCGCGTCGGCGTACGCCTCCGGTCGGCTGTGCGCGGCGTTGGTCGGGCCGACCAGCAGAGGCCAGCGGGCCAGGAGCGTGTGCACGTTGATGTCGGTGGCCCAGCCCTTGGCCCGGACCAGGTCCTCGACCGCCGCGGACAGCAGCTTGGGGTCGCGGTCGTCGGGACGGGCGCCGGAGACCTGTGGGTCGGTGCTGCGTCGGGCGGGCGTACGCCGCCGGCGCCGGGTCGCGCCGACCGACCGGGCGACCGTATGGGCCAGGTTGAGGCCGGTCGGGTCGTGCGGGACGTCGGGCTCCGGGGGGCGCGGCGGCTCGGGCTCGCGCGCTCCCGTGTGTTGTTGCGCGGGCGGCGCGGGGTCCGAGGGGGGTCGTCCGCCCTCACTGGGCTGCGATGGATCGGTCATGCTGGGGCGACCTCGCCGTCGGCCACAGTGAAGCGGCGGCCCTGCAGCTGTTCGGGAACGTCGGCACCGACCGCGGCGGTGACCAGCACCTGTTCGGCGCCGCTCACGCCGGCGGCCAGCCGCTCCCGCCGGGTGGTGTCGAGCTCGGCGAACACGTCGTCCAGGATTAGCACCGGCTCGACGCCGTCGGCGCGGAGCAGCGCGAAGCTGCCCAGCTTCAGGGCCAGCGCGAAGGACCACGACTCCCCGTGACTGGCGTACCCCTTGGCCGGCAGCAGGCCCAAGCTGAGGACCAGGTCGTCGCGGTGCGGCCCGACCAGGGAGACGCCGCGCTGGATCTCGTCGGGTCGCCGCTCCAGCATGGTGGCCCTCAACAGCTCGGTGAGCTCTTCACGGGCGGTCTGGTCGGTGAGCGGGATGGATGCCTTGTACTCCACAATCGCATCGTTGTTGGTCGGGGCGATGTCGGCGTACGCCTTGGCTACGTGCGGCGCGAGGTCGGCCAGCGTGCTCAGCCGAGCGGCCATCAGCTCCCCGCCGACCGCGGCGAGATGGCTGTCCCAGACGTCGATGGTGCTGCGGACGTCGGTGCCGACGCTACTGCCGCGCAGCCGTCCGGCCAACGACTTGAGCAGGGTGTTGCGCTGGCGGAGCACCCGGTCGTAGTCGGCTCGGGTCCCGGCCAGCCGCGGCCAGCGCGCCACGATCAGCTCGTCGAGGAAACGCCGGCGTTCACTGGGGTCGCCCTTGACGATGGCCAGGTCCTCGGGGGCGAAGAGCACGGTGCGGAGGATGCCGAGCAGCTCGCGCGGCCGCTTCAGCGGGGACCGGTTGAGCCGCGCCCGGTTGGCCGAGCCGGGGGTGATCTCCACCTCGAGCTGCAGCTGCCGGGGGTCGTCCAGTCCGGCCGTCACTCGGGCCCGGACGATGGCGCGCTCGGCGCCGACCCGGACCAGCGGCTGGTCGGCAGCCACGCGGTGCGAGCTGAGGGTGGAGAGGTAGGCCACGGCCTCGACCAGGTTGGTCTTGCCCTGGCCGTTGGCTCCGATGAAGACCGCCACGCCCGCCCCCAGATCGACGTCGATCCCGGCATAGGACCGGAAATCGGCCAGCTGGAGGTGATCGACGAACACCGGGACGCCTTTCGCCAGAAATCGTGAAGGATCCTGCGCCGACTACGGCGCAAGATCCTTCACATTGTGCGTCAGTTGGTGCCGGGCTTGGCCTGCACCTTGTCCGCCTTCTCGGCGCCGGCCTCCAGCTCGGACCCGGCGGGCAGCTCCTTGTGCCCACCGAACTGCTGCCGCATCGCCGAGAGGATCTGGTTGGCGTACTTGTCCTCGTCGCGCGAGGCGAACCGCTCGAACAGGGAGGCGGCCAGCACCGGAACGGGGACACCGATGTCCACCGCGGCCTTGACGGTCCACCGACCCTCCCCGGAGTCCGACACCCGGCCGGCCAGACCGTTCATCTGAGGGTTCTCCTGCAGCGCGGCCGCGGTCAGGTCGAGCAGCCAGGACGACACCACCGACCCGCGCCGCCACAGCTCGGTGACCTTGGCGGGGTCGATCTCGAACTGGTAGTACTCCGGCTCCTCCATCGGCGCCACCTCTGCGGAGTGCTCGGTGGCCTTGATACCGACGTCGGCGTTCTGCAGGACGTTCAGACCCTCGGCGAAGGCGGCCATCATGCCGTACTCGATGCCGTTGTGGACCATCTTGACGAAGTGGCCGGCGCCCGAGGTGCCGCAGTGCAGATAGCCCTGCTCCTCCGGGGCCAGCTCGCCGCTGCGTCCCGGCGTCCGTTCGATCTCTCCGGCCCCCGGGGCGATCGTTTTCAGGATCGGGTCGATGGTCTTGACCGCGACCTCGTCGCCGCCGACCATCAGGCAGTAGCCACGTTCCAGGCCGAAGACGCCACCGCTGGTGCCGACGTCGACGTAGTGGATGCCCTGCTCACGCAGCTTCTTGGCCCGCCGTACGTCATCGCGGTAGTTGGAGTTGCCGCCGTCGATGATGATGTCGCCCTCCTCCAGGAGCGCGGCGACCTGATCGACGATCCGGCCCGTGATGCCGGCCGGGATCATCACCCAGACGGCCCGCGGCTTCTCGAGCTTGCTGACGAACTCCTCCAGCGTCGTGCCGCCGGTGGCCCCCTCACCCTCGAGCTGCTTGACCGACTCGGGGTTCACGTCGAAGACCACGCACTCGTGTCCGTTGCGCATCAGACGCCGAACGATATTGGCGCCCATCCGACCCAGCCCGACCATTCCCAGCTGCATGACAAGCTCCTGATCTTCGATGATTCCCGGCGATTGTCGTCAACTTAACAGAGCCGTTCAGCGCGCCAACAGGCATTGCAACACAGTTGCCGTGGGTCCGCGAGCGTCGGCAAGGGAGGACGGTCCGGTCTGGACGACAAGCGAGCGAACACGCTTTTTGGTTCGCGAGCGAGGAGGAAGACCGGAGCTTTCGGTCCCGACCGAGCGCGAGTGGACAGCCCAACTAGGACGGCAAGCGCATGAGCATGATCACGTGGCGGTAGTCGGTCAGCGGCTCGTCGTCGAGGCTGGGCAGACCGGTCAGCTGGCAGGGCTTGCTCGGGGCGGTGAAGCCGAAGTTCACGTAGGGGGTGTCGAACGCCCCCAGCGCGTCCAGCAGGTAGCTCGGGTTGAAGCCTGCGGCCGTCACGGCCGGCTCGCCGCCGCCCGGCTGGTCGATCGTCGCCTCGATCGCCTCCGAGCCCTGGGCCTGGTCCCCGGTTGCGGCCTCGAGGGTGACCACCCCGTCGCCCACCAGCATCCGCAGCGACGTGTTCCGCTCGGCGACCAGGGCCACGCGCTTGGCCGCAGCGATCACCTCGGCGGTGCTGACCCGGACGTTCATCGCGGCGGCCGTGTTCATGATGTGCCGGACCTTGGGGAACTCGCCGTCCAGCAGCCGCGTGGTGGTCTGCCGCTCCCCAGCCGCCCCGTGGCCCTCGAAGCCTATGATCCCGTCGCCGCTCGTGCCGCTGGCCAGGCTGAGGGTGACGTCCTCACCGGCAGTCATCGACCGAGCGGTGTCGTTGAGCACCTTGGCCGGCACCAGGGCGGTGGCCGAGACCGAGGTCGCGGTCGGGTTCCAGGTCAGCTCCTTGAGCGCCATCCGGTACCGGTCGGTGGCCAGCAGGGAGATGGTGTCGCCCTCGATCTCCACGCGCACCCCGGTGAACACCGGCAGCAGCTCGTCGCGCCCGGCGGCCACCACGACCTGGGCCACCGCCTGGGCGAACACGTCGCTCGGCACGGTGCCGGTGGACTCCGGCATGCTCGGCAACGCCGGGTAGTCGGCCACCGGCAGCGTCTGCAGGGTGAACCGGGCGCTGCCGCAGACCAGCTCCACCCGGGTGTCGTCCGCGGCGATCTCCACCGGTCGGGCGGGCAGGCTACGGGAGATGTCGGCCAGCAGCCGGCCGGAGACCAGGGCTTCGCCCTCGTCGCTGACCTCGGCCTTCACCGAGATCTTGGCCGAGGTCTCGTAGTCGAAGCTGGAGAACGTGACCCCGTCGGCGTCGGCCCGGACCAGCAGCCCGGCCAGGATCGGCACGCTCGGACGGACCGGCAGGCTGCGGGCCGCCCACTGCACGGCCTCCGCCAGCACGTCCCGCTCGAGTCGGATCTTCACGCTTTCCTCCTTGTACGCCCCGGTCAGGGGCCGCGGTCACCTCGGCCCCGCCACCTCCCGAGTCGGGGTAAGGGCACGGGCGATCTTACTCAGCAGCGACCCCTGCGTACGCCGGAGCCGAGGATCGGCCGGATCCGCGGGACCGGCACCCCGGCCGCAGGTTCCGACGGAGGCCGGTCGTCAGCCCTTCTTCTCCCCCGGCAGCAGCTGGCGGAGGTCGGCGGCCGCGGCCATCACCTCCTCCTGCAGCGGTCCGATCTTCTCCATCCCCGCCGGGACCGGACCGGTGAAGCAGGGCCGGATCTCGAACACCAGGTCCAGCAGCTCGTCACGGGTCGGGCTCCCCTTGCGGAGCGTCATCGCCTCCCCGGCCAGCCGGTTGTACTCGTTGACGCGACCACGCCAACCTGGGTCATCGGTGGTGTGATCCTGCCGCATCTCCGCGGCTAGCGCGTCCAGGGCCTTCTCCAGCCGGAGGAGCTGAGGACGGCGGCGGTCGACATCGATCGTGATCGGGACCTCTTCGGCGTCGTCCTCCCGACCGAACAGCCTCTTCAGAAAGTTCATCGATCCTCCTCGGTCGGTCCACTCGTACACAGGTCACACGCCGCGTGACTTAGACCGTCATCACCTTTCTTATCTCATCGTCGTAGTCGTAGCGGCTGTGGATGCTGGGGATAACCTCCGTTTCCCCCGGCCAGCGGCCGTTTAGGACTGCGCGTCGGTGTGTGGAGAAGCGAAAATTACACGGGGAGTATCTGCGGATCCACCGCGAGGCCCGCCGGCGCCGTCCCCCGACAATCCCCAGCGAAGTCGAAGTCAACGAGTCAATTTCCACAGCGTTGTCCCCACCTGTGCAGGACCTTGTCACCGTTCGTTCATCGGGGGGACTTCGGCTACTAAACCGTACGTCGTACGGAGTTAATCGACACAAACCCCTGGGAGCGCTTCTCAGTGCCGGGCAGGCGCCTACTTGAGCATCTTGTAGAGGCGGCGGCGTACGCGGAGTGCGGTCCGGAACGGGAACGAGGCGGAGACCCGGTCGATGCGCCGTTCCAGCCGTTGCGAGCGCCGCGCGATCTCCTCCAGCTGGGCCGACCGGTCCAGGATCAGCTTCTCCAGGCCCTCGAGCCGCTCGACCATGTCGGCGAGCTCGGGCCGCAGCGCTCCGATGGGGTCGGCCACCGGCGGCGGCTGGACTCCGCGCAGCTTCGGGTTGGTCACCGTGCCCTGGGTGTCCATCCGCAGGTAACCGGCGAGCGGGTGATCGCCGTCCTTGAACCGCGGTACCGCCGGCCCAGGCCCCTTCCGGCCGACGTGGTAGACGCTCCAGTGCTCGCGCCATCCCCCGAACTGGTCGACCGGTACCGAGTCGTCGCCCGACGGCCAGAACCCCGACCGGTCAAGTCGCCGCTCGCTCAGGTCGTAGCCCGTCTCCAGGGTCTCCAGGTCGGCGAACAGAAACTCCAGGCACTCCTTCGAGAAGCGCCAGTAGTCGATCGGGCAGGGGTGACTGCGCCAGGAGAACAGGGTGTGCGTGACCGCCACGCCACCTGGCTTGAGGATCCGGGCGATCTCCGCGGCCGCCAGCCAGGGCCGGTCGATGTGCTCTAACACGTCGGAGGACAGCACCAGGTCGAAGGACTCGTCCGGGATGGCGTCTCGGCAGTCGGTGATGTCGGCGACGAGCGTGTTCGGGATGTCCGAGGCCTCGATCTCCAGGTCCTGGTAGGAGAACCGAGGCTCGGGGAAGAGCTTGACCGCACTCGAGGTCTGCCGGTGTCCACCGATCTCCAGCACCCGGCCGGTGAGGCCGAGATGGTCCACGTAGTGTCCGATCAGCGCCCTGGTCGTGTCACGCATGTTGCTCCTGGGGAGCCTGGGGGATTGAGGCGGCTCCGCAGGCCATCCTCACACGCTGGCAGGGATTGTGGGAGCCCTCTACAAACTCCGAATTCGCATTTACGGCCGGAGACGAGCCGAGCCGGTGGCCCATCGGAACACCCAGGGCGGTCCGTAGAGCGTGGACGGGCCTGGCGGGAGCACCGAAGCCTGCGAAGGTGCGGATGGTTGCGAGACGGACGGTACTGGGTGTTCCGATGGGGCGAGCCAGCTTGCGAGGAGCGCGGTCAGCGGCTGGCCGACGCCTGCTGCCGGATCCGCCCGGTCAGCTCCGTGACCTGGTTGAACACGCTGCGCCGCTCCCCCATCAGGTTGCGGATCTTGCCCACCGCGTGCATCACCGTGGTGTGGTCGCGGCCGCCGAACTGGGCGCCGATCTTGGGCAGCGACAGGTCGGTGAGCTCCCGGCACAAGTACATCGCGATCTGTCGCGCCCCGGTCAGGGTGTGGGTCCGGCTTTGTCCGCAGAGGTCCTCGATGGTCACGTCGAAGTAGGTCGCCGTCTGGGCCTGGATCATCGCCGTGGTGATCTGCGCCTCGGCGCCGTCGGGGATCAGGTCCTTCAGCACCTGCTCGGCCAGCACCAGGTCCACCGGCTGCCGGTTGAGGCTGGCGAACGCGGTCACCCGGATCAGCGCACCCTCGAGCTCGCGGATGTTGGTCTGGATCCGGCTGGCGATGAACTCCAGCACCTCCGGCCCGGCGACCAGCCGCTCCTGCCCGGCCTTCTTCCGCAGGATGGCGATCCGAGTCTCGAGGTCAGGTGGCTGCACGTCGGTGATCAGCCCCCACCCGAACCGGCTGCGCAGCCGCGGCTCCAGGTTCTCCAGCAGCTTCGGCGGCCGGTCGGAGGTCATCACGATCTGCTTCTGGGCGTTGTGCAGGGTGTTGAAGGTGTGGAAGAACTCCTCCTGGGTCTGCTCCTTGCCCTCCAGGAACTGGATGTCGTCGATCAGCAGCACATCCACATCGCGGTAGCGCCGGCGGAACTCCACCCCTTTGTTCTGGCTGATCGCGTTGATGAAGTCGTTGGTCAGCTCCTCGGTGGAGACGTAGCGCACCCGGACCCGATCGCCGTAGGAGCGGACGTAGTGACCCAGCGCGTGCAGCAGGTGGGTCTTGCCCAGCCCCGACTCGCCGTAGATGGTCAACGGGTTGTACGACTTGCCCGGGCTCTCGGCCACCGCGATCGCGGCGGCGTGGGCGAACCGGTTCGAGCTGCCGATGACGAAGGTCTCGAAGGTGTACTTCGGGTTCAGCCGGACATCGGCCTCCCGGCGCGGTCGGTACGGGTCGGCGCCGTTCGCCCCGTTCGTGCCGTCATACTCCGGGTACGCGGGGGCCACCGAACCGTTACCGCTCGCCCCCGGGGCCTCGACCAGCGTCGGGTGGTGGCCGTCCAGGCTGGAGTCGGGGTCCGGCTCGGCCGGCGGCGCGTACGGCAGACCGCCATCGCCGGTGTCGAGGGAGTCGTCGACCAGCACCGCGAGATGCACGTTGCGGCCGAAGAACTCGGCCAGCGTGGTCTCGATCTCGGTGCGGAAACGGACCTCGAGCTGGTTGCGGGTAAAGATGTTGGGCACCGCGACCATCATCAGGTCGGCGTGCAGGGCGACCGGCTTACCGGTGTTCAGCCAACGCCGCAGCTCGGGCGGAGACGACGACCGAAGGTGCTCCCAGGCCCGGAGCGGGGGTTCGGCCGTGCTCTGTGGAGGCTCGCTCACTCATTCTCCATGCAAATCCGGTGCCGGCGGCCCGCTCTCGGGAGCGAGTGAGGCTCGGCTGCGGCCCACCCCCGCGGTGGGTTGTCGTGCGTCTGCTGTCCTGCTGCGCTCATCCTCCACATCGTTATCCACAGTTGTGCACAAATGTGCCGCCGATCGGCGAGCACCGGGGGCAATCGGCGACCATGGACCAACTTGGCGTCCGGGCAGGCCCGAAACGACCAGGCGATGTGGAAGGTAAGGCGAAGCGCGACGCTAGCAACGCAGGGACCTTCGTGCAACCCAACGGCGGAAAGTCGCTGGTCGTGCGGCGTGTCGGCTGGACGAGACGAAACCGGATGGGGACACTCTGCGGCCTGGTGCGGTTTGACCGGCTTGGCGGTGACCCGTACCGTTAGAAGGTCGCCGTTTACGCGGCGCTTTGCCGACCGCGCCTCCGCCAACTGCGAGCGGTGGGCCGGCACAACACCTTAGAACCTGTCCGACCTTGACGATAGTGGGAGCCTTCCCGTGACCAAGCGCACGTTCCAGCCCAGCCTTCGGCGCCGCAGCCGTACCCACGGTTTCCGTCACCGGATGGGGACCCGGGCCGGTCGCGCGATCCTGGCCGCTCGCCGGCGCAAGGGTCGCTCCGAGCTGTCGGCCTGACCGCTCAACCCATTTCGGTGCTCCCCCGACTGCAGAGGATGCGCCGCTCGGAGGACTTCCGGCGGACCGTACGCGGTGGTGTCCGGGTCGGCCGCCCCACCCTGGTACTCCATGCTGCGTACCTGGCAGGGGGGACGACCCCCTTGGACCCCCGCCGCGCGCACGAAGACACACGGGAGCGCGCGTCCGGTGCCCGCCCGGCCCAGGTGGGCTTCGTGGTCGGCAAGAACGTCGGGAACGCCGTGACCCGCAATCGCGTCCGGCGCCGGCTGCGCCACCTCGCGGCGGCCGAGCTGCCGCGTACGACGGACCCGGTGAGGGTGGTCGTCCGGGCCCTGCCCCGCGCGGCGACCGCCCCGGACGAGGTACCCGTTGACTTCGCCACAGCCTGGTCACAGGCCCTGGCTCGGCTGACTCGCCGCACCACCCCCAGTCCGGCGGCCGCACCGTGAAGTACGTCCTGATCGGCCTGCTCAAGGCGTACCGTCTGGTGATCAGCCCGCTCTACGGGAACGTGTGCCGCTACTACCCGAGCTGTTCGGCGTACGCGCTGCGGGCGGTGGAGGTGCACGGCGCGGTCAAGGGCAGCTGGCTGGCCGGCCGCCGGTTGCTGCGTTGCCATCCGTGGGCACCGGGCGGCTACGATCCGGTGCCGGGCACGCCGGAGTGGGGGGCCGAGCAGGCCGAGCAGGCCGAGCGACTCGAGAGGTCGCGCAGAATGGTTGGATACGCGACGACGACGCCGGCTGGGCGTCACGACAAGGTGTGAACGCATGGAACTGCTCTTGACGCTGCTGATCCCGATGGCCTGGTACGACCCGTTCGTGTCCATCGGCAGCGCCATCATGCAGCCGCTCTACTGGGTGGTTTCCGGCATCCTCGTGCTCGCGCACGGTCTCTTCTCGCCGGTCTTCGGCACCGACTCCGGCTGGACCTGGGTCTCGGCCATCGTCATGCTGACGGTAGTCATCCGGACCGCGCTGATCCCGCTCTTCGTCAAGCAGATCAAGTCCTCGCGGTCGATGCAGCTGCTGCAGCCGAAGGTTCGCGAGCTGCAGAAGAAGTACGGTCACGACCGGGAGAAGCTCGGCGCCGAGACCATGAAGCTCTACAAGGACAACAACGCCAACCCGCTGTCGTCCTGCCTACCGCTGCTGCTGCAGATGCCGATCTTCCTGGCCCTCTTCCGCGTGCTGGATGGCGTCTCCCGGACCAACGATGCCGGCGAGCCGTTGGTCCGGGGCTACTGGCTCAAGCAGAACCCCGACCTGGTCGAGTCGCTCAACCAGGCGACGATCTTCGGGGCCAGGATCTCCGATACCTTCCTCAAGGTGCCGTTGTCCGACGGCATCACCAGCCTCCATGTGGTCACGGTGGTCCTGATCATCGCGATGACGGTGACCTTGTTCATCACCCAGCTGCAGCTGATGCGGAAGAACATGCCGCCGGAGGCGCTGACCGGGCCCTTCGCGCAGCAGCAGAAGATCATGCTGTACGTCTTCCCGCTGATCTTCGCGGTCGGCGGCATCAACTTCCCGGTCGGGGTGCTGATCTACTGGTTCACCTCGAACCTGTGGACGATGGCCCAGCAGTTCTATGTGATCCGGCGCAACCCGGCTCCCGGAACCCCGGCGTACGAGGCCTGGGAGGAGCGCCGCAAGGCGCGGCTGAAGCGGCACGGTGGCGGTGAGGAGCCCGAGGGTGGCGAACCGGGGGGCAACGGCGCCCGGCCGCTGGCCCCGGTGCCCAGCGGCGGCGGGGCGGCGGCGGCCGCGACCGCGCCGCCACGGGTGGTACGGCAGCAGCCGCGTAAGCAGAGCCGGTCCAAGCGCAAGCGCTGACCGGGTGACCGAGGCCGGCGTCCGGGTTTCCCGACGCTGGCTCGACCGCAGAAGGGAATGAAGTGAGCGACCAGACCGACCTGGCCCCAGCACCGTCCGAGACCGAGGCTGAGGCGCCTGACGGCGAGGTGACCGAGGCGCAGACGAACGAGAACCCGCTCGAGACCGAGGCGGAGATCGCCGCGGACTACCTCGAGGAGCTGCTGGACATCGCCGACCTGGACGGCGACATCGACACCTTCATCGAGGGCGACCGGGCCCACGTGTCGATCGTCAGCCAGTCCGAGGCCCTGGTCGGGCCGGACGGTGAGGTCCTCGACGCGCTGCAGGAGCTGACCCGGCTGGCCGTGATGACCGAGACCGGCGACCGCAGCCGGCTGATGCTGGACGTGGCGGGCTACCGGGAGCGGCGACGCAAGGAGCTGGTGGCGCTGGCCACCGACGCCGTACGCGAGGTGCGGGACTCCCAGGACCGGGTGCCGCTGGCCCCGATGAACCCGTTCGAGCGCAAGATCGTGCACGATGCCGTCGCCGCCGCCGGGTTGACCAGCGAGTCCGAGGGCGAGGAGCCCCGCCGCCACGTGGTGGTGCTGCCGGTCTAGTTGCGGCGTTCGCGCCGGTGTCGGAGCTCCGGCGTAACGTCGCGCCCGTGCCTGTCCACGAGCTCTCCCGGCAGGACGCGCGGCGCATCGCCGTACGCGCGCAGCTGCTCGATGCGGCCCGGCCGACCGACCTGCTCGACACGGTGCGGCACCTGACCCTGCTGCAGCTCGATCCCATCGCGGCCGTCGCGCCAAGCGCCGACCTGGTCGCGTGGACCCGGTTGGGCTCGGCGTACCGGCCGGCGGACCTGGTCGCCGCGCTCGAGAGACGCGACCTGATCGAGCTCGACGCCCGGCTCCGGCCGGCCGAGGATCTCGCGCTGTACCGGGCCGAGATGGCGCAGTGGCCGGGTCAGGAGCGGCTTCGCGACTGGCATCGGGCCAACCAGCGGTGGCTCGCCGCCAACGACGCCTGTCGCCGGGACGTGCTGGACCGGCTCACCCGGTCCGGGCCGTTGCCGTCGCGGGAGCTGCCCGACACCTGTGTGGTCCCGTGGTCCTCGACCGGCTGGACCAACGACAAGAACATCAGCCGGCTGCTCGAGTTCCTGGTCGCCTGCGGCGAGGTGGCCGTCGCCGGGCGGACGGGCCGCGACCGGCTCTGGGATCTGGCGGAGCGGGTCTACCCCGACGATCCCGTGGTCCCCGCGGAGGAGGCCCTCCGCCGTCGGAACGAACGCCGCCTGCAGGCGCTGGGTGTGGCCCGGGCGCGTGGTCCGGTCTACCCCGGCGAGCCCGCGGACGTCGGGGAGTCCGGCGAGCCGGCGGTCATCGAGGGCGTACGCGGTCAGTGGCGGGTAGATCCCGCTCAGCTGGGGCAGCCGTTCAGCGGGCGGGTGGCGTTGTTGTCGCCGTTCGACCGGCTGGTGCACGATCGGAAGCGGGCGATGGAGGTCTTCGGGTTCGAGTACCAGCTGGAGATGTACAAGCCGGCCGCGAAGCGGCGCTGGGGCTACTTCGCCCTGCCCATCCTGAGCGGCGACGCGCTCGTCGGGAAGCTCGACGCGACGGCGGACCGGAAGGGCGGGGTGCTGCGGGTTGACGCCATCCACCAGGACGTTTCGTTCGACGGCGAGACCGCCGCGAGCGTACGGGCGGAGATCGACGAGCTGGCCCGATGGCTGGGCTTGGAGGTCAGCCGGACGGCGTGAGGCGACAGTAGGGTTCCTTCATGGTGGACAACCTCATCCAGAACTACGTGAATGGCCGGCTGGTCGACTCGGCGGCGACCGAGTTCACCGAGCTGGTGGATCCGGCGACCGGCAAGGTCACCGGCCGCTCCCCGAAGTCAACGCCGCAGGAGGTGGACGAGGCCGTCCAGGCGGCGGCCGAGGCTTTCGTGGAGTGGAAGCGGACGACTCCCTCGCAGCGCCAGCAGGCCCTGCTCAAGCTGGCCGACGCGATCGAGGAGCACGCGGACGAGCTGGTCGAGCTGCAGAGCCGGAACACCGGCCAGATCAAGACGCTGATCCACTCCGAGGAGGTCACGGTCGGGGCCGACCAGCTGCGGTTCTTCGCCGGCGCGGCCCGGAACCTGGAGGGCAAGGCCACCGGTGAGTACATGGAGGGTCTTTCCTCCTCGATCCGCCGCGAGCCGATCGGGGTGGTCGCCCAGGTGACGCCGTGGAACTACCCGCTGATGATGGCGATCTGGAAGGTCGGTCCGGCCATCGCGGCGGGCAACACGGTCGTGCTGAAGCCGAGCGACACCACCCCGGAGTCGACCGTCAGGTTCGCCGAGCTCGCCGGGGCGATCCTGCCGCCGGGGGTGTTCAACGTGATCAACGGCGACGGACAGACCGGCAAGACCCTGGTCGAGCACCCGGTCCCCGGGCTGGTGTCGATCACCGGCTCGGTCCGGGCCGGCATCTCGGTCGCCGTCTCCGCGGCGCAGCAGCTCAAGCGGGCGCATCTGGAGCTGGGCGGCAAGGCGCCGGTGGTGGTCTTCGCCGATGCCGATATCGAAGCGGCCGCCGACGGCATCGCCACGGCCGGTTTCTTCAACGCGGGCCAGGACTGCACGGCCGCCACCCGGGTGATCGTGGCGGAGCCGATCCACGACGAGTTCGTGGCCGCGCTGGTGGAGAAGGCCAAGGCCACCCGACCCGGTGACCGGGACGACGAGGACGCGGCGTACGGACCGCTGAACAACGCGAACCACTTCGCCAAGGTCTGCTCGATGATGGCCAAGCTGCCTGACCACGCGCGGGTGGAGACCGGTGGCAAGCAGTTCGGCAACGAAGGGTTCTTCTTCGAGCCGACGGTGGTTACCGGGCTGCACCAGGACGACCAGGCGATCCAGGAGGAGATCTTCGGGCCGGTCATCACCATCCAGTCCTTCACCGACGAGGCCGACGCGCTGGCCAAGGCGAACGGGGTGCCGTACGGGCTGTCCTCCAGCGTCTGGACCAAGGACCACGCGACCGCGCTGCGGATGTCACGGGATCTGGACTTCGGCTGCGTCTGGGTGAACACCCACATCCCGCTGGCCGCGGAGATGCCCCACGGCGGTTTCGGCCGGTCCGGCTACGGCAAGGACCTCTCGGGCTACGGGCTGGAGGACTACACCCGGGTCAAGCACGTGATGAGCTCGCTCGGTTGAGCGACTCTGCGCTCGTCGAGGAGATCTTCGGAACGTCGTCGAAGCAGATAAAGCAATATGTCGATATTCTTGCCGGTGAGGGGGTGGTGCGGGGACTGATCGGCCCCCGCGAGGCGGACCGGGTGTGGGATCGGCACATCTTCAACAGTGCGGCGATCAATGGACTGATTAGGGCGGATGCTGACGTTGTCGACGTCGGCAGTGGCGCCGGGCTGCCCGGGATCCCCGTGGCGATCCTGCGGCCGGACCTGCGGGTGACTCTGCTCGAACCGCTGCTGCGGCGGGTCACATTCCTGTCCGAGACGGTCACCGCGCTGGGGTTGGACCACCGGGTGCGCGTGGTCCGAGCCCGCGCCGAGGAGCACGCCGAGCAGTACGACGTGGTGGTCGCCCGGGCGGTGGCCCCGCTCAGCCGGCTCGTGGGGTGGTGCACTCCCTTACGCCGGTCCGACGGCGTCATCCTCGCGCTCAAAGGCCGATCGGCGGCCGAGGAGGTCGTGGAGGCCGGTCCGGTGCTGGCCAGAACCGGGCTGACCGTGGAGCAGCTCACCGTCGCGGCGCACCCCACGCTGGAGCCGGCGACCGTCGTCCGGTTGGGACCCAGCGACTGACCACTGCGACTCTGTCGTCGAAATTGCTGAGGTGATGTGCTTGAGCCTGTCGAAGGGGCCTCAGCTGGGGCTATCCCTGTCGCCACCGGGCCTCTTTTGCCCCCCGATAGATGCAGACCCCAAGAACCGCGGACGGTTGGGCGTGTGTCGGATCGCATTGATACGGTGTGCGCGGTCGAGAATGGCCAGAACGTTGCCAAGAGTGTCGGGGGCCGAGTTCGATGGGTGCCGTCGTTGTTGAGAAGGTCGCACCAGGCCTGGGCTGGCCCTGGGATAGCTACGCCGACCCGGCGATCGGGTGGCCTGATGTTTCACGTGAAACCATGAGCGCGTACCCGCGACGGGCCAGCCCGTTCATGCGCGGCAACGGTCCCCGGCGAGCCCGCTACGACGTAGACGAGGTGCCGCCGCTCCCCTCGCTCGAGCAGGACGTGGACGACGTTTCACGTGAAACATCGCAGGCACACCTGCCTGCGCCCCCGGCCACCCGGATCTTCGTGGTGGCCAACCAGAAGGGTGGCGTCGGCAAGACCACCAGTGCAGTGAACTTGGCCACCGCCCTCGCCCTGGGTGGTCTCTCGGTGCTGGTGATCGACCTCGACCCGCAGGGCAATGCGTCGACCGCCCTCGGCGTGGACCACCCGGTGGGCACGCCCGGTTCCTACGAGGTCGTCATCGGCGGCGATCGACTCGCCGACCACGTGGTGGGCTCGTCGGAGGCTCCGGGACTCGCCGTGCTGCCCGCCACGATCGATCTCGCGGGGGCCGAGATCGAGCTGGTCTCGATGGTGGCTCGGGAGAACCGGTTGCTGCGGGCGCTCAACGCCTACCTGGCGGACCACCACACTGACTACGTGTTCATTGACTGCCCGCCATCGCTCGGACTGCTCACGTTGAACGCGCTAGTCGCAGCGAACGAGATCCTGATTCCGATCCAATGTGAGTACTACGCGCTCGAGGGGGTGTCACAGCTGGTGCGGACCATCAACCTGGTCAAGGGCGAGCTGAACAACCGGCTGCGGCTGACTACGGTCCTGCTGACCATGTACGACGGTCGGACACGGCTGGCGGCGCAGGTGGCCGAGGAGGTACGTACGCACTTTGCGGCCGAGACTCTGCCCACGGTGATCCCTCGGTCGGTGCGGATCTCGGAGGCGCCGAGCTATGGGCAGTCGGTGCTGACATACCATCCCGATTCGGCGGGTGCCGTGTCTTACCTACAGGCCGCCGAGGAGATCGCCCGCCGGGGCGCGAGACGGGCCGCCTGATGGCCACCAGCACCAAGAGCCGCGGTCTCGGACGCGGTCTCGGCGAGCTGTTCCAGCGGACCGATCTGGACCAGGTCCCGGCGCCCGTTGAACCCGAGAGCGCTCCGGCCGCAGCCAGTCCACCCCAGCAGACTGCAGAAGTACCTATCCCCGAGGGCTCATACTTCGACGAGCTGCCGATCGAGTCCATCACGCCCAACCCGCGGCAGCCCCGCACGGTGTTCGACGAGGACGCCATGGCCGAGCTGGTCGACTCGATCAACGAGGTAGGACTGCTGCAGCCGGTGGTCGTCCGCCCGCTGGGCGACGGCCGGTTCGAGCTCGTGATGGGCGAACGGCGCTGGCGAGCCACCCAGGCCGCCGGACTGCCGGTGATTCCCGCCATCGTGCGGAAGACCGAGGACCACGACCTGCTGCGCGACGCGCTGCTGGAGAACCTGCACCGGGCTCAGCTCAACCCGCTGGAAGAGGCGGCTGCGTACCAGCAGCTGCTGACCGACTTCGAGTGCACCCAGGACGAGCTGGCCACCCGGATCAAGCGGTCTCGACCCCAGATATCCAACACCATCCGACTGCTCCGGCTTCCCCCCACCGTGCAGCGGCGTATCGCCGCCGGCGTCCTCAGCGCCGGTCATGCCCGGGCTCTGCTGGCGGTTCCTGACACCGCCGGTCAGGAGCGCCTCGCCCAGCGGGTGGTGGCCGAGGGACTTTCCGTCCGGTCGATCGAGGAAATGGTCGCGCTCGGTGAGACGGGCACCGAGGCCTCGGCCGGGCGCCGGACGCGCCATAAGGTTCCGGCCCCCGAGGCCGAGGACGTGGCGGCCCGCCTGTCGGATCATCTGGACACTCGGGTGCGGGTCGACCTCGGCCGTCGCCGAGGCCGGATCACGATCGACTTCGCGTCAGCCGAGGACCTGGAGCGGATCGCCCGGCTGATCGAGCAAACCTAGATAAGTCGACTTTTGGCAGGCTCAGGGCAGCGGTTCGGCGGGAATGGTCTCCGGCTGTGGCTGCTGGGCTAATTTGGTGCGAACATCCTTCGTGGCCGACCGCTCCGCCACGAAGGACAGGAACGGAATGGTGCCGGCCAGCGCGATCAGGAGTAGCCGGGTCCAGCTCCATCTGGCGCGCAATCCCAGATCAACCGCCGTGATCAGCAGCACCATGTAAAGGTAGCCGTGGGGAATTGCTGTCCACGTCACCACCTCGGGGATACCGAGGAGATATTTGAGAGGCAACCCGACCAGCACCAGCACGATCAGCAAGGTTCCGACCAGGTAGGCCATGATCCGGTAACGGATCCAGGCATTGCGCATGGCAGCGAGCCTATGCGCTCACCAACGCCCTCATCGGGGGCCGAGCGCGTTTACCTGTAGTTAACGCAAGGATGTTTGACATTATCGAACAGACGACCGCCGACGCCGACCTGGGCGCGCGGCTACGGGCCCGACGGATCGACCGGGCCCGGTCCCTCACCGAGACGGCCGCCTCCGCGGGAGTGAGCAAGGGCTTCCTGTCGCAGCTCGAGCGCGGCCGGAGCCGAGCGTCCGTGGCAACGCTGCGCCGGCTCGCCACCGTGCTCGAGATCAGCCTCCCGGAGCTGCTGGCCGAGCCGGACGCGGACAGAGATCGCCCGTCGGTCCGGCCGAAGGTGAGCCGGTACCATCCGATGGGACCCGATCGGTTGCTCACACCCAACGGCCTGCCCGCGTTCCAGGTCCTGGACAGCACCGTGCCACCCGGCGGGGCCAGCGCCGGCGCGGTGGTGGACCCGGTGCCGACCGCCCACCTGCTGCTGATCCGGGAGGGTTCGTTCACCGTGCGCATCGACGGCACCCCGTACCGGCTGCAACCCGGGGACTCGTTGGCCTTCGCCTCGCCCCCTGCGTACGCCTGGCGCAACGAGGGGACCGAGCCGACCCGGCTGGTCTGGGTCCTGGCTCCGCCGCTGCCCTCCTGACGTCACATTCGCCCCGGGCGTAGCGTCGAATCCAAGGGAGGGGACGGTGACCAACACGGGTCGGGAGGAGCGGTCGCAGCAGTGGGTGCGGCCGCTGGCCGAGGTTGGTCGGCACGACCGGTCGACGGCGGGCGGCAAGGGCGCCAACCTCGGGGAGCTGGTCCGGGCCGGCGTACGGGTGCCGCCGGGCTTCGTGATCAGCACCGACGCCCACGCCAAGGCCGGTCGGGACGGTCCGATCCCCGCCGACATCGAGCAGGCCGTCCTCACCGCGTACGCCGATCTGGGCGGCGGCCCGGTCGCCGTCCGCTCCAGTGCCACGGCCGAGGATCTGCCGGGGGCGGCCTTCGCCGGACAGCAGGACACGTTCCTGGACGTTGAGGGCGAACCGGCCCTGCTCGACGCGGTGCGGAGATGCTGGGCGTCGCTGTGGTCCGAGCGGGCGACGGCCTACCGGCAGCGACGTGGCATCGACGATGCCGCCGTCCGGATGGCGGTGGTCGTCCAGCGGATGGTGCCGGCCGAGGTTGCCGGTGTGGCCTTCACCGCCAACCCGGTCACCGGCGCCCGCACCGAAATAGTGATCGACGCCGGCCTCGGGCTTGGCGAGGCGGTGGTGTCGGGAACGGTCACCGCAGACCACCTGGTCGTCGATCGTCGCCACGACCGGCGGTCGGAGCTGTCGGGTGCGGCGCTCGCCCGGCTCGGCGCCAGGGGGGTGACCGAGCTGGTGGCCACCGCACAGCGGATCGAGAAGCACTTCGGGCCGCCGCAGGACATCGAGTGGGCGTACGCCGACCAGACCCTTTGGATCGTGCAGGCCCGGCCGATGACCGCGCTGCCCCCGCCTCCGCTGCACCTTAACCGGTTGGAAGTGATGCAGTTCGGCATGATGGCCGAGCTGCTTCCGGTCCGGCCGTTCCCGCTGGACATGACAACGTGGGTGGCCCGGGGTCATGGTCGGATCCTGGTCCGGATGGCCCGTGACCTACCCGGGCTCGAGGTCGACCTCGGCGGGATCCTGCCCGAGGTCGACGGCGTGGTCGACCGGCTGGCGCCGATGCGAATGCGTCCGACCCGGCGGACGCCCACCGCGCTGTGGCGGATGGCCAAGCTGGCTCGGCGGTACAAGGCGGAGAACTGGACCCAGGATCCCCGGTTCGCGGCCTTCGAGCGTGCGGTGGCCCGGCTGCGCGCGGTCGACGTCAGCTCCCTGTCGTGGCCCCGCCTGCTCGACCGGGTCGATGAGGTCTTCGCGGCGCTGGAGGGTTTCATCGACCTGCGGATCGACTACCTGCCCGAGGTGGGGGTCAGCCTGGCCCGGCTCCGGCTGCTACTCGCCGTTCTCGGTCTGACGCCGTCCTACCCAGGGCTGACCGCCGGCATCCACACCCGTACGGGCGACGCCAACCGCGCCCTGCGGTCGCTGGCCACGCTGATCGGCGACCCGACCGCGTTCGAGGCGGCGCTGCGGGACTACGCCGATGAGTACGGACACCGGGAGGTCATCAGCGCGTTCCTGGTCTCCCAGCCGACGTGGGGCGAGGACCCGAACCTCGTCCGGGAGGCGGCGTACGGACTGGCCGCCCACCCCACCCCCGCGCCGGTCGAGCGGTCGGCGGATGCGGAGCTGGCCTCGGTGCTGGCTCGGCGCCGGGTTCGGCTGCTCCGGGTCGGGCCCCGGATCGCGGCCGCAGCGGCCGCCGCCCGCAGCGGCATCGCCTTCCGCGAGAACACCCACTTCCACGCCAGCCGGTTGCTGCCGCTCGTGCGCGGAGCTCTGGTCGTGGCCGGGCAGCGGCTGGCTCGGGCCGGCGTGCTGGACGACCCGGCCGACGTCTGGCACCTGCGGTGGTCGGAGCTCGTGGCGATTCCCGATCCTGAGCAGCTACCGCCGTCCGCGCGGGACCGGCTCCGGGCGGTGGTGGCCGAGCGGTCGGCCCGCCGGGAGGCGTACGCCGGAGCGCCGCTGATCTCCCCGGCGACGCTCCGAGCCCCGCGCACCCACGCGGACGCTCTGCTGGCGGGCAACCCGGCGAGCCCGGGCCGGGCGACCGGTCCGGTCCGGGTTATCCGCGGACCGGAGGAGTTCGGCCGGCTGCAGCCCGGCGACGTGCTGGTCTGCCCGTTCACCAACCCGGCCTGGACACCGCTGTTCGAGGTGGCGGTGGCGGCGGTGGTGGACACCGGCAGCGTGGGTTCCCACGCGGCGATCACCGCCCGCGAGTACGGCATTCCGGCGGTGATGGCGACCGGCAGTGGTACGACGGTCCTGTCCGACGACCAGCGGGTGGAGGTCGACGGTGCGACCGGACTGGTGCGGGCGGCGGCCGAGGCCTAACCCGGGTGACTTGCCTCCGCTGCCACCTGCGGGCGGCTCTTCCGGGCGGCGTACGCGCGTCTCATCTTGATGTGGTTGCCGCAGCCGGCCATGGAGCACCAGCGGCGGACCTGGTTGCGCGAGGCATCGTAGAAGGCCCAGCGGCAGCGAGACTCCGCCTGCGCGGCGATCGTGGTTGGCGTTGTTCGCCTGGGCCAAGGTGGCCGGCGGCTGGTGAGGCCGAACGCCCGCATCGTCACCCGACGTCAGGCCTGAGGCCAGCCGCCACCGTCGGCCGGCCGATGTCCCGGGCGATCCGCACCGACATCACCATGGTGAACGCCGCGAAGAGCCACCACTGCAGCGCGTACGCCGCGTTGCGCAACCGTCCGCGGGCGTCGGGAAGGGCTACTTCGGCCGGAGTCAGCTGCTGGGTGCGGGCGCTCTCCTGGTTGAGCACCACGAAACCGTCGACCAGCGGTCCCGGCCACAGCTGAGCCAGCTGCACGATCCGGATCGACCCGATCTCCGCGCCGGCGGTTGGGGCGGCCGCCTCCTCCGACGGCAGCAGGATGCCGGACTGGGTCACCGGCCCCGCCGGTTCCGGCGGTGCAGCCGGCTCCTGGTCCGACAGTCCGCGGACGACAGCGACGGCCTCCCCGTTCTCCAGCCGGAACAGGGTCACCACTCGGAAGGTGTCCGGTTGCCCGGCCACGGGCGCCAGGACCTGGTGTTCCGGCTCGTAGAACCCGCGGATCGTGACCGTCCGGCCGTACCCCCCACTCACCGGCGCCCCGGACCGCGCCACCGAGGACAGCGGCACCGGGGGCTCCGCGGCGCGCGCCGCGGCGGCCTCGGCCCCCTGCCGCTGGTAGACCCGGAACTGCCAGACCCCGGCGGTCACCATTCCCGCACTGAGCACGAGGCCGACCAGGACCACCAGAGCGGCCTTGACCCGATGCATGGTCGGCCGGTCGTCAGCCGGTCGGCGTCAGGGTCGCCCGCGCCGCCGCTCTCCGCACCAGGTCGGCACACATCCGGCCCAGGCTCCAGTCGGCCGCCTCGATTGCCAGCGGCACCGACGAGGTCTCGGTCATGCCGGGCGAGACATTCACCTCGAGGAACGTCGGCTCGCCGTCCGGGGTGACGATCAGGTCGGTCCGGGACAGGTCGCGCAGCCCCAGCACCTCATGGACCCGGAGGGCCAGCTGGGCCGACCGCTCGGCGATCTCCGGGTCGACCTCGGCCGGGCAGAGGAACCGCGTCGCCCCCGCCGTGTACCGGGCGGTGTAGTCATAGACCCCAGAGTCCGGCCGGATCTCCACCCCGGGCAGCGCTTCCGGACCCGACCCGCGGTCCACCACCGCCACCGCGATCTCGGTACCGGCGACGAACTCCTCGATCACCGCAACCGGACCGTACGCGTAGGCGCCGACCATGGCCGCCGGCAGCTCGGCCGGCCGGGACACCAAGCTGGCGCCGAGCGCCGACCCGCTACGGGACGGCTTGACCATCATCGGGAAGCCGACCTGCTCGCCCAACGCGCTGACCAGGGCGGGCGCGCCGAGCTCGCGGAAGATCTCGTGCGGCAGGGCGACCTGGCGGGGCGCGCGTACGCCGGCCTCGGCGACCACCCGCGTGCAGACCGACTTGTCGAACGCGACCCGGCAGGCGGCGCCGGTCGAGCCGACGAACGGCACGTCGAGCAGGGCGAGCACTTCGCGCAGCGCCCCGTCCTCACCGGCCTCGCCGTGCAGCACCGGGAACACCACTGCGCCGGGATGCTCGGCCAGCCGGCCCAGCAGCCCGGAGTCGACGTCGGACTCGACCACGTCGAAGGTCTCGCCCCGCAGTGCCTGAGCCACCCGCCGCCCCGAGCGGAGCGACACATCCCGCTCGTGGGACAGCCCACCGGCCAGTACCACCACTGTCTCCACTGCGTACGCCTCTCGTGTCACTCTTGGTTCGGGCTCGGGCCCTGCTGGTATGCAGGCGGCAGCGTCCCGCGCTCGCCCGAACCCACCGCGGTCCCGAAGGTCTCCATGACGCTGGCCTCGTGGTGCAGCACCTCGCCCAGCCGACGGGTGCCCTCGATGATCCGCTCCGGGGTGGGGAAGCAGTAGGACAGCCGCATGTGCCGGCTGCCGAACCCGTCGGCGTAGAAGGCGGTGCCCGGCACGTACGCCACCCGGGCGGTGACCGCACGCGGCAGCATGGCCTGCGAGTCCAGCCCCGGCGGCAGGGTGACCCAGACGAAGAAGCCGCCGCTGGGGTGGGTCCAGCTGGTGCCGGCGGGCATGTGGTCGGCCAGTCCCGCCATCATCGCGTCGCGGCGCTCCCGATACATCTCGCGGAACACCTTGATCTGGCCGCGCCAGTCGTGGTTCTGCAGGTACGCGGCGACGGCGAACTGGGAGAACACCGGCGGGCACAGCGTGGCGGACTCCTGGGCCAGCATCAGCTTCTCGCGTACGGCGTGCGGCGCCAGGACCCAGCCGATCCGGAAACCGGGAGCGAACGTTTTGGAGAACGAGCCGAGGTAGACCACGTGCTTGTCGTTGAGCGAGCGCATGGCCGGCAGCGGGTCGGCGTCGAAGCCGAGCAGCCCGTAGGGGTTGTCCTCGATCACCAACAGGTCGGCGCGCTCGGCGACCGCGAGCAGCTCGGTCCGGCGCTCCATGGTCTGGGTGACGCCGGCCGGGTTCTGGTGGTTGGGGATGGTGTAGAGGAACTTGACCGTCCGCCCGGCGCGGCGCAGCGTGATGATCGCCTGGCTGAGCGCTGACGGGACCAGGCCGTGCTCGTCCATGGCGACGTGCACGACCTCGCACTGGTAGGACCGGAACACCCCGAGCGCGCCGACGTAGCTGGGCGCCTCGACCAGCACCACGTCACCCGGGTCGCAGAAGATCCGGGTGGTGAGGTCGAGGCCCTGCTGCGAGCCGACGGTCACGGTGACGTCGTCGGGGTGCGCGTCTATACCCTCGAGCTTCATCACCTCGCTGATGGCGTCGCGGATCATCGGCTCGCCTTGGCCGGAGCCGTACTGCATCGCCCGGCGGCCGTCGGTCAGCACCAGCTGCTCGAGGGTCGCGCCGACGACGTCGAGCGGCAGGTCGGTGATGTTGGGCATCCCACCGGCGAGCGAGACCACCTCGGGCCGGTTGGCCACGGCGAACAGGGCGCGGATGGCTGAGGCGGTCATCCCGTGCGTACGCGCGGCGTACCGGTCGACGTAGTGGTCCAGCCGAGTGTCCCGACGCGGCCGGTCCAGGCCGGCCCAGTCCGGGACCGGAGGCGGGACCGGGCGCGTTCGGTGCTCCGGCTCCATCTCACTCACCCCACAAGGGTGCCTCATGGCCTCGCGCTGTGCACGTCTGGTGGGGCCGACCTACCATGACTGCATGGCGCTGAGCTCCGAAGGGCTGGCTCGGCCGGTGCGCTGGTCGCTCTGGCTGGGGGCCGGTGTGCTCTGCGGACTGAGTCTGGGGTTCGCCATCGGACTGGCCAAGCCGCGGATGCGGCGGTAGGGGCGGGGGCAGGATGGGATCTCGTCGGCTCCGCCCGATGACCGCGGCCGACCTACCGGCGCTGCCTGAGCCCTGTGCCCGCTGCACCTTCTGGGAGTCCAGCCTGATCGACCTGGCGGCGCCGACCGACCACCAGGACCGACGGCAGATCAAGATCGACTGGGCTGAGACGGTCACCCGGCACTGGGGCTACTGCGGGGTACTGGCTCAGCACGACGACCAGGTCATCGGGCATCTCTGCATGGCACCCGCCCGCTACGTGCCGCGGCTCGGGGCGTTCGCCACCACGCCGGTCAGCCCGGACGCGGCGGTGCTGCTGTCCGCACGGGTGGTCGAGGAGTGGCGGGGCAAGGGAATCGGCCGCCAGCTCGTCCAGTCGGCCGCCGGGCTGGTGGTCCGTCGGGACATCCGGGCGCTGGAAGCCGTCGGGACGTACCACGATGGGCCGTCCTGCATGCTGCCCGCCGGTTGGCTGGAAGCCGTCGGGTTCGCGATCGTTCGACCGCACCCGATCACGCCGCGACTGCGGATGGACCTGCAGTCCAGCCTGCGCTGGGCTGACCTCGGCGCCGCCTGGCACCGGCTCGCCGGCCTGGTCAGCTCGCCGCCGGCGCCCGAGCCTGCCTCCTACTCCCAGCGCGAGGCCCGATCAAGGTGAACGATCCGGCTGGGTAGACCAGGCCGGAACGAGGGTGCGGAGCGTCGCCAACACACCCCCGTCTCCCGTGTGGAGACGGCAACGCAAGCCAGCCGCAGGCAAGGCCGGATCAGAGGCCGCCGCGCGGCGGTTCGCCGGTGTCCGGTACCAGGATGGGGGTGTCGGCGTTCAGGGTCTCGCCCCGGAAGAACGCCTTGAACCGCACTGCGCAGGCGATCATCAGCGGCACACCCAGGGCCAGCATCCCGAGGCCGATCACGAAGATCCCGCCCACAGAGCCGAAGGTCGTGTAGCCACTGTCCGGGTTGATGTAGGAGATCGCCGCCAGTACGAACGCCGTCGCCATCCCCAGTCCGCCGAGCAGCGGGAACAGCCCGCGGAGGAAGAAGTGCCGGGCGCTGGTGAAGAGCGATCGGCGGAAGTAGACCACGCACGCAAAGGCAGTGATCCATACCTGCGCCCGCCGGGTGAGCCACCATAGCATCCAAAAGCTCTGGCAGCCGCTGCCCCCCGCCGCCCCTCGGCAGCTGCCTTTACTCGACTATCACACCTATCCCACGCGGGCTGAGGCCCGCCGGGAGGTGATGACGCTCTATGCGCAAGGCTGGAGCAAGCGCAGTATCAGCCGGTTTTTGCACGTCTCTCGGCCCACGATCACCGCGTGGATGACGCGTTTTGAGGCGGACAACACGGCGAGTCTGGAAGATCAGAGCCGGGCCCCCCACACCACGGGGCGCAAGGCCTGGCTGCCGGTGATGGTCGACATCTATCATCTCCAAAAACGCCATCCCGATGCCGGCGGCTTTCGCATCTGGAGTCTCCGGGGCAAGAACGATCTCTCGGTGCGCACGATCGAGCGGATCATGGCCCTCAACCGTCGCGTCTATACGGACATTCCAGGCACGGAGGCGCTCCACGCCCCACCCGGGGTGCCCAGCCGCATCCCTTCAAAGCGACGGCCGCCCATGAGTACTGGTTTATCGACGGCCGTATGATGGATTTTGCCATCGAGGGGCACCGCTGGTGGAGCCTGATCATCCTGGACGGCTATTCGCGCACCATGCTGGCGGGCGCCGTGGCTCCCACCGAGGCGAGCTGGGTCGCCCTCACGGTGCTCTATGCGGCGGTAC
The DNA here is from genome assembly GCA_963808435.1 of uncultured Actinomycetota bacterium. Classification (GTDB taxonomy): domain Bacteria; phylum Actinomycetota; class Actinomycetes; order Propionibacteriales; family Propionibacteriaceae; genus Microlunatus. The sequence continues at coordinate 123,565 of CAWEFW010000033.1, forward strand.
GGCGCTATGGCGTCCCCGTCCACCTGATTTCCGATAGCGGTGGGGCCTTCATTGCCGACGCCTTTGAAGGCGTCTGTACCCGGCTGGGCATTGACCACCACACCATTGTGAGTACGGAGGGCCAAAGCTATATGAACCTGATGGAGACGCACTTTAATATTCAGCGGCGCCTGTATGACTACCAATTGGCCTTGACTCGGACCCCGCAGGAGTTCGAAGAAGCGCATCAACGGTTTCTGGTCCTCTACAACACCACCGCCCACCAGGGTCTTGGTCAAGGCACAGTTTGCCTCCCCTATTCCCCTGCACGTCTTGGGAGAGAGCAAGGGGCGGCTGATGCCCCCGCAGGAGCTCGATCAGAAGTTTGCCCACGCCCTCTTCCCGCGCATCACCAATCGCTATGGGTGCGTCACGCTGCACCGTTATCATTTCTATGTGGAACATGGCTTACCCCAGACGCAGGTGTTGCTGTGGGTGTCTGGTGATGCACTGCGCGCCGTCTTTGACACCGTCGTGTTGGCGGAATATCACTGTCACTATGACTTGCGCCATGGTACAGTGACGGACATTCGCGACGGTCGCTTTGCTCCCACGCGTTTTGCCTCTCCCCAAGGCGCGCTGCTGCCCTTCAATCCTCAGGAATGCTGCGTGGTGTATCGCCCCCAGGCCTGGAGCCACCGACCTGCGTTGCCTTGCCCAGACCAACAATTGTGGCTCTTTGCACGAGGGAAGACGGCGTAGAGTCGTCGGCGAAGGAGACTGGCCGAGAAGCCTGCTGGCGGGCATGGGTGGTCTGCGCTGCAAAACACTACAGCATGTAGTACATCGACCGAGTGTAGGGGAGAAAATGGCGTGTCCCAAGCGGGGATTTGCCCCGGGAAGATTCAGTCAGCTTAAGTTCCCACTGGTGGCAAGGATGTCGTGGCGGGGTTTGCGCCGGGCCACCTGGTTGGTCCTGGGGCACGAAGAGCAACGCACGGAGGCCGAGGCCCAGCAACTCACCCAACTCCACAGGCAGTCAGCTGAGGTCGCCGAGGCGATCGACCTGGCGCAGGACTTTACCCAGCTCGTGCGCCAGCGCCAACCTGCAGGGCTTGATCCCTGGCTGCAGCGCGCGACCGCCAGCGCACTGGAGGCCTTGCAACGCTTTGCGAAAGGGCTGTCGGAGGACTATGAGGCGGTCAAAGCCGGTGTGACGCTGCCCTGGAGTACCGGCCCGGTCGAGGGACATATCAATCGCCTCAAAATGCTGAAACGTCAGATGTTTGGCCGTGCGCGCCTCGATCTCCTCAGCCGCCGCTTCGTGGGTGCTCTAGGCCGGACGCAGGCGCCTGGGCGCGAGCAGCCTGCGCCTGTGGCGGCCCATACAGAGGCCGCGGCAGCCTAAGAACGAACGCTGCGGCGAGCATGGTCGAGCCTGTCTCAGACGTGGCGCGCCATGCCGTGTGGGACAACAGGCCCGCGCGGCGCTATCCAGGCCGACGTTGTACACACATGGGAGGCTCTCCCTCATGGGAAGTACTAATCCTCCATGGCATGACGTGTCTGAGATGCGTATCATGTTTCTCTTGCGACTATCACCAAAAGGGGCCAAGAACCCATTTACTGCTGAAATTTACAGCTAGGGGAGTCTGCGGTGTCACTGGTCCTCGTGCTCGTGGGGGTGGGGATGCTCCTGGGCTTGACGGGTATTGTGGTGGGCAGCCTGACGCAGCGCGACCCGCTGCTCGTCGCCGGGTGGACGGCGGTACTCCTCAGCGTGCTCGCCTTCGCCGTCCTCACGGCACTCGCCACACACCAGGCACGGCAGCTCTAGGAAGTTCACAGATCGATGCAGCATAGGAGTGAAACGATGGACGACACCATTGGCGAGGCCGCAGGCCAGATCTGGCAGTATCTGCATACCCATGGCGAGGCCACGCTCCGTCAACTCCAGCGCGGGACGCGCCTTACAGAGCGCTTCATGCATATGGGCATCGGGTGGCTGGCCCGTGAGGGGAAACTCGCCTTTCGCCAGGATCGGGGCGTCCTCAAATTGGCCGTGCAGGCCCCGCGACACCACTAACGCGTCCTGCACCGCGATGGCCTGTGACAGCGCGTGGGGCCAGGGCGGTATGCGCTGCCGTAACGTGAAGGAAAGATCTCCGCCGCTTGTGGCGGAGATTTTTACTCGAATCCGCCGATCTTCACGAGCAGGAGCTGGGCGGCAATCACCTTGCCCCGAAAGAAGATTGTCCGGCATTCAAGATTCACGATCCGGCTGGGCTCCCCCTCCGGAACAAAGATCCCGCCATGCACCGTGATCTCCCAGGAATCCTCCGTGAACTCGGTAACGGTTCCGGTGGCGCGATTGCCGCCCATGACAGTCCCATGACTATCTCTGAGCCGACAATCGGCCACGAGGGCCGATTCCCCCCGTCAAAGATCACGGCACTCGGCGCGATCGAGGCGGTGGAGAAGACGAGCCAGCTCCCGGGGGAGGCATCCTGCGAGAGGATGTTCGTGAAGTCCTCCCCGGCCCTCGAAGAACTGCGGGGCCTGGAGAATATCAAAGCGCGCGGTGACCGCAGGCCCGGCAGCCCCTTGCGGCCCGGCAGCCCCTTGCGGCCCGGCCGGCCCCTGGAGTCCCTGAAGGCCCGGAATCGATTGGAGATTGAGAGGTGTGAATCCTGCCCCACAGGCAGACCTGGCAAAGAGGGCCCCACTGTTAGTGTTGATACAAAGAACCAAATTCTGCGCCGAGGCGCTGAGGGACCAGCCGAGCAAGAACGTGACACTGAACAGGATCAGGCGTCGGACCATGGAATCGCTCCTTTGAAAGTTAAGAGGGACCTGCACGTGGCACTCCACCCACGACATGGCGCCCGCACCATTCCGGCCCTCGGGAGAGGGGCTCACGGCTCCCGGGAGACAATGCCGGGCCTTGATCATGGCGTCGGCCACCCCCTCGGCCTCTGTGCCAGGCCCACGCACCGCAGCACCGGGGGAAAGGGGCGCTGGAGGACTCCGCCGTCATGCGTATGCCCCAGAATGCATGATATACGCATGTATCCTTCGTCATCTATCGGAATCCTGCGCAGTATGTTGGAATCGTGCGACTATGGTGTAAGGAGCGAAAAAAATAAAAGGGAATAGCTTCTGCCGTGATGCGGAGTGGCCATAAGTGGCTTTCCCGGTGCTCCTCAGCGTGCTCGCCTTCCTCGTCCTCGCCGCCCACCAAACGCAGCGCCAGGGGGGCTAGGGGCTAGGGGCACATATTCCCACTGCACCCCAGTGGGGAACGCCGACCGAACCGCCCTACAGGAATTTGTTCCCTGGGGGTGTTTCTCACAGATGGGCCAGCAACGGCGTAGCGTTCACTGTAAACCGCAACGGGAACATACTAGACGTTATCAGAAGTCAAGTTGCCACAGAGGGAGACGTGAGCGATGGCGAACCCGGAGCATCTCCGAATCCTGAAGGAAGGGGTGAAGGTGTGGAATGCGTGGCGGGAGCAGAACGAGGACATCTGGTGTCCGGACCTTACACCTACTGTATCTCTGCCGTAATCTCTTTGGTTGCAAGCAATTGCGGGTATTATAGGAGTCAAATCGAGCAACGCGCTGCGCAGTAATTCGCGATGCACGTAGCGACACAGAGAGATCTCGCAAAACGTCTACAATACCGCCATCCGCCGTGCGCTCAGTCCGTTGCGCCCCTGCTGGAGCGTCACTGCAGAGGTCCACGGCTGCCCCCGAGGTGTTGTACCGATCAGGCACCCTATCACGATCAGGGACACCCCGGTGGCACACACAGGAGGAGCAACGACCCAATCGCCTCACCATGCCACGTGATGCGATGCCCGCCTGTCTCTCCTATTTTCGCCTCCTGGCAATGGCTTCTCCGCACTGGATCCCCCTTGGAAACTATTGATATGACAGTACACTAGCAGAATCATTAGAGGAGATACAGTAGGTCTATACAAATGTGTATAAAATCATAGGCCTGCATTTTTCGAAAATATTTCACGGTCCAAAGGATAATTATCGTATAGAGAACGCGATGCTTTCGACAAGCCTCACCTCACATCCACCGCAAGCAACAATTGTCAATTTCAGCGTTGGAGGACCACGACCAATACCTAACTTTAAATCAACGATGCTCGATTCTCGTCAGTTAGACATGCTTGTTGTTGTAGCAGCGGGCAATGATAAGCAGATTCTACGGAGTGGCGATACCTTTACCCACCATCTTATGGTGGCACAGGTAGTGAGATAGCCCAACACATGATAGTCGTTGACGCGGCTGCTCCCGATGGTACGCGGGCGCTGTTTTCAAACTATGGCCCAGAGCGAGTCGACATACTTGCACCAGGGTGTCGCATTCAATTTACTGGTCCTCTGGGGAGAACGAATGTTGAACGGAACGTCGTTTGCTGCCCCTTTGGTAACGTTTGCTGCTGCGTTAGTGCGAGGACTTGGTGTCCCGGGGCCAATCAGTGTAAAAGAACGAATCATCGCTAGCGCAGATTATGATCCATCTCTTGAAGATATCGTTATATATTCGGCACGGTTAAATATAATACGAGCAGTACGAATATTCGAAGATGTGCTGGTTACTGCAGATGGTGACATTCCGGTCAAGTGGCAGCGCGATGACATCCCTGACTCTTTGCCAGCATGGTGAGACCTATCAGGCGAGTCAGATACTTAGAATACAATCACTTGTACAGCAAGACGGTTTTCGTGCATTGCAAATAATTACTGATGATGAAGATCGATTTGAAAGACATGCACCGTGTATCCCAAAAGATGACGGCATCACGGTAAAAACGGACGGTACCCCAGACTATTTTCTGGCATGATCTTATCGCCTTCGTTCCTGCTGATCCCCATCTTATCGGTGCCATTGGAAATACACCCAAAATAAAGACATCGATCATGGCGTCGGCAATCCTAAGGCGGGTTACACATTCGTGGAGTTCTGAGAAACATGGACTGAGCGCGACACCATCATGGTTGTGGATGATCGTCTCCGCCCCCGCGGAGGCGGAGCGTTTCGTGAGAGGGGGTGGGGTTCCAGCTGCCAGGAGCCGAGCGGCCCCGAGGCTGAGCATAGAAGCGGCAATTTATGCCCACGGCCTTGACAGTCTTCCCCTTCCCTGGGCGCCACGCCGTGCTCTCGCCCCGGCAGCCCCGCTAGCAGCAGCCCGTCGCCATGCGGAGCGGTGGTGACGCACGCCGGTTAGTGTTAGCGGCTGGACGGGCGATCCAGGGTGGATTAGAGTCGGGTCATCAAGGGTGCTGACCCTCGAGCACGGGCCTCGACAAGGGCGACGTGGCAGGCGTGGGAGGGGAGAGCACAATGATGGAGGTCGCACTCAATCCCCCCATAGTCGGTGACAACCAGTTCAAACTGGCTATCTTCGGTTCCAGCTGTTCAAAGGGCGGCCGCGTTGCGACTACGGTGTCGGAGCGCTGGCCGAACACCTTTGAGGATAATATGCGGCTCGCCCGCCCAGATGGAAGACGCGGGACCGGCATCGCAGGCCTGATGCCGATCGGACGCTGGAAGGGTTATCGCGGCGCGACGGATTGCGAGGGCAACACGTTGAGACGATCACCTGGGCATGTGGTGTCTGGCACGTGCTCGCGGGCAAGGAGGTCCAGGTCTTCACCTCAGGCCGTGGTAGTGTGTCAGCCGACGCGGCGGGAGACCGACGCGTATTTCCACTCTTTCACGGTCGAGCACAGCGCCGCCATCGACTCCCTGCTCAGCCTCTCTGAGTCGAGCCAATCATCGGGCGATGACACGGGCGGAAGCGGAACACTTGGGCGTCCGCTATCGCGTGGGCTATGTCGGGCTGCTGGCAGTGGGGGATCTCGATACGGTCGCCGGTACGCTCCGGCAGATCGCTGAGGCCGGCTTCGATGGGTTCTGCTTCAGCGTCGTCGCTTATAATGACGAGCGGGTTGCCCTATCTCCTCCAAGAAGACCTGCCAGCCTCGATTACCTGGGCTTGCGTCAAAAACGGAGATATCGCAAATCATGTCCACTCAGTTGCTAGCAGCTTGTAGAAGCTCAAAAGTGGCTCCAGTGGCGCGATAGGGCATCAAATAGGCGCACGTCTTTGCGGGCGATGAGGCCTTCAATGGCTGGGAGATATACCACGCCCCCTGATTGACTGACAAAAGTGAGGCGTGTTCAGCCAAACTCTCCCCCATGTTACGATGCTTCCTTGGGAAAAGGATTTTTCAAGGAGATCCTCATGGAGAACACGCCATACCTGTATGATACGCTGGTTCAGGTGCTCCGTCAGCATCGCAATTGGCTTGATCTTCGCCATCTCAAGACGCTGGCGTGGATGATGGTCGGGCTGATCCATACGGGCTCGATGAGTCTGTGCGCTTGGGCACCTTATGTGGTGAGTCGAGCCGGGTATAGTCAAAGTACGGTCCGCCGGTTTCGGCGCTGGCTCGACAACGACAGGATCGAGGTGCACGCCCTGTAGGGTCCAGCTCATGCACCAGGCCCTCATCGGCTGGGTCGACAAGACCCTCTATGTCGCCTTGGATACCTCGATGCTATGGAATACCTTCTGTCTGGTGCGCTTGTCGGTGATCTATCGAGGGCGTGCCGTGCCCTTGGTGTGGTGTGTCATCGAGCATCCCAGCGCAGCGGTGGCCTATGAGGAGTATAGGGGTTGTTGGAGAAGGCTGCGACGCTGGTGCCTGTTGCCTGCAACGTGGTGTTTCTGGCTGACCGTGGCTTTGCTGATACGGAGCTGATGCACCATCTGAAGCGTCTGGGTTGGCACTTTCGTATCGGGATCAAGTCGAACTTTTGGATATACCGGTCTGGGCATGGGGGTTTTCAGGTACGCGCTATCGCCTTAGTGCCAGGGCAAACGAGGTTCTGGCATGGCGTCTTGCTCACCACCAAGCGCTTTGGGCCTGTGCACCTCGCCGTGGGTGGCCAACAAGGCGTCACGGGCCACGTCCGGCCGCATCTTGCGGTAGCGCAAGACGAAGTGCGGCAAGACGGTGAACACCGCTTTGCACGTGGTGCACTGGATCCGCCAGATCGTGGCCCACCCAGCCGGAGACGGGCATAATGGGAGTGCCCAGTCACGTTCGCACCCTCGCTGCAGCTGGCCTTGTGTATGAGCTGAAAGCCGAGAGAAAGGATGAAGGCGAGGACAAACTCGATAAACGCTTTGGTGTTGCCCAAGAGCTCAGCATAGGTCGTCTCATCGTGGAAGTCGACGGTGATCGTGCGGTTTTTGCGTGTCGGTTTGGCACTCTGTCCCATGTCTCATCTCCATGCAGATGGCCATCGGTGCGGATGAGACATCGTGAGGGTAACGCGTTGTACGTATCAAGGGTCGTATGAGAGACTCGGGGCCTCACCACTAAATCCGATGGAATGTGTTCCAGGGCGTCGCCCTTGATCACGGGAGTATGCGAGACGGGTCGCCGTCATAATGCAACGACTCTACCCCTCGACGAGCGTGCGTTCATGCATATCCATTCATGGAAGATAAAGAACATTATCAGTCCCTATCTTGCGTTTCCCGGCTTCATGCCGTATGATGAGACTATGGAACCACAACGCTTATCCAACGAATCGCACACAGGGCCATCCATCGCTAAGCCCATTGTCAGCACGCCGGGCACGTGTGGTGGCAAACCACGTATTGCGGGGCATCGTATCCGTGTGCAAGATATCGCCATTTTGCACGAGGATTATGGGTATTCTCCTGATGCGATTCTGCATTATTACCCCTCGATTACCCTGGCGGAAATTCATGCTGCACTCGCCTACTACCGTGATCATCGCGCCGCCATACGTCAGGATATCGCTGCTGATGATGCTTTCGTGGAAGCCTTTAAGCAACAACATCCTGAGAAAATTCTAATATTACCTCGCTTGTAGCATGCCGGAACGGATACGCTTCCACCTCGATGAGAATGTCAATCCGGCCATTGCAGCAGGTTTGCGCCAACGTGGCGTGGATGTGACGACCACCCAGGAAACAGGGCTGTTACGCGCGGCTGATGACGATCAGCTGGCTTTTGCCACCCGCCAACAGCGGGTGCTTGTGACCCATGATCGCGATTTTCTGCGGCTTCGCTCGCACGGGGAGCCCCACGCAGGTATTGCCTATTGCGCGCGAGATAAATACGCCATCGGTGGTCTTCTTCGTGCCATGCTCACACTCTGGGTGCAGGCTGCCGCTGCTGATGTCGTCAATAGAGTCACCTTTCTGGAGGCATGCTCTTGGTGAAGTGGT
>CAWEFW010000034.1:0-103079 GCA_963808435.1 uncultured Actinomycetota bacterium
ACGCAAAGGCAGTGATGCCGTAGTAGAAGGCCACGGCCAGACCCAACGACGCGATCGAGTCGGCGAGCGCGTTGGCGCTGATCAGCGACAGGATCAGATAGAAGCCGATCGCCGTTGCCCCCATCACCAAAGTGGCGAAGCTCGGGATCTTGTAGCGCGGGTGCACCTCGCCGAACCTCGCCGGGATCGCCCGGTAGACCGCCATGGCCAACGCCCCGCGGGCGGTCGGCAGGATCGTGGTCTGGGTCGACGAGGCCGCCGAGACCGACACGGTGAGCAACAGCACCGACGTCAGGATCGCCCCGAGCACCGGTTCCCCGACGATGGTCAGCACGTCGTCGGCGTTCTCCTCGTTGGCCAGCCCGATGCCCTCCTCGCCGAACCCGACGAAGGCGCCCGCCGCGTACGCGACGAGCAGGTAGGTGGCCAGCAGGATCACCGTGCTGAGCAGCGCGGCGCGGCCGGGGGTCCGGTCGGCGTCCCTGGTCTCCTCGGGTGACGTTGCCCCACAGCCCGAGAGCCCGCTCTGCAGGCCCTTGCCGGCCTGTTCCCTGGTCTGGACCACCTCAGCCACGAATCACCCCGCTTCCCGCCCGCCGGGCGCGCGAGCGATTCCCTGACGGGCGCAGTCTTGCACGAATAGGCTGGTCAGCGCCCAGATCTAAAGGGAACCGCAACCTGTGCGAAAGGATCTTGCTAGATGCGGATCATCCTGGTCGGCGCCGGCGGCGTCGGCGACGCGTTTGCCCGGATCGCCGTACGCCGAGACTTCTTCGAGTCCTGTGTGGTGGCCGACTACGACCCGGGCCGGGCCGAGCGAACCGTGGCTGCGGTCGACGACCCGCGGTTCGTCGCCGCCCAGGTCGACGCCTCCGACGCCGACTCGGTCGCCGCCCTGGTCCGCGAGCACGGCGGGACCCATGTGATGAACGCGGTGGACCCCCGGTTCGTGATGCCGATCTTCGACGGCGCGTACGGGGCGGGCGCGGACTACCTGGACGTGGCTATGGCGTACGGTTCGCCGTGGGGAATGGAGGAACGTACGCCGAGTCGGTCCTGATGCGTCACCTCGGCCCGGTCGGCCGACGGCGGCTGCTGGCCGGGGCGGCGGTGGCGTTGCTGCTGCAGATGGCCGTGGCCATGACGACGACCGCCCTGCAGCAGACGCCGACGATCGACGAGCCGGTGTACGCCGGGGCGGCCGTGGTGCAGTGGCAGCAGCACAGCCTCCGGTACAACGCCGAGCATCCGCCGCTGGGCAAGACCCTGATCGGCGTCGGCCTCGCCATGGCGGAGCCGCGGCTCGACCCGGGCTTCACCGGCGACCAGACGGCGCTCGGTCGGCGATTGCTCTACGAGTCCGGCAACGACCCCGGCCGACTCCTGCTGTTCGCCCGGCTGCCGATGATCCTGCTGACGCTGGCGTTCGGCGTCGTCGTCCTACTCTTCGCCCGCGACGTCTTCTCACCGGTCGGCGGCCTCCTAGCCCTGGCCCTGTTCGCCTTCTCGCCCGACGTGATCGCCCACGGGTCGCTCGCCACGCTCGACGTACCGGCGGCCGGCTTCCTGCTCCTCGCCGCGTGGGCGGCGTGGCGGGCCCGCGGCCGACTCCGACCGTGGCTGGCGGTCACCGGACTCGCCCTGGGCGCGGCGCTGGCCACCCGGATGAGCACGCTGCCCGCCGTGCCGGTGGTGCTGCTGCTGGCGTTCCTCTCGGCGAGGGCGGCAACCCGTCGACCGGCCAGGGCTCTGCTCGCGGCCGGGACGGTCCTCCTGATCGCCGTGACGGTCGTCTGGCTGAGCTACCTCGTCGTCGACCCGCGACTGCGCTGGAGTACGCCCCCCGACCTGCCGGACGTCGGCGGGCTCCGCGGTCTGGTCACCGGGTGGCTGCCGTTTCCCCAGCCCTACCGGGACGGCGTACTGATGCAGCTCGCCCTGGAGGACCGGACCTGGGGCGGGTTCCTCTTCGGTCGCGCCTACGACGGATCGCTGCCCTGGTACCTGCCGGCCGCGCTGCTGGTGAAGACCCCGCTCGGAATGCTCGCGCTGTGGGTGGCCGGGTCCGTGGTCCTGCTGGCCGTACGTCGGCTGCGCCCCGCGGCGGTCTACCTGCTGCTGCCGCCCGCCGTCCTGTTCGTGGTCGCCACCATGGGCGCCCGCAACTTCGGTACCCGCTACGTGATCGTGGTGCCGACCTTCCTGGCGGTGGCGGCCGCTGCCGTGACCATGCTGCGCAGCCGTCGGGTGGCGGTGGTCGTGGCGGCGCTCGTGGCCTTCGTCGCCGTGAGCTCGCTGCGGACGTTTCCGTACTACCTGCCGTATGGCAACGAGGCCTTCGGTGGCCCGGCGGCTACAGCGCGGCACCTGCACGACTCGAACGTCGACTGGGGTCAGGATCTGGGCCGGCTGGCCGACCGGCTCCGGCAGCGGTATCCCGGACAGCCGGTCTGGCTGAGCTACAAGGGCAGCGGCGTACCGGCCGCGTACGGGATCTCGGCGCGCGACCCGCTGAGCGTGCCGCCGGAGCAGGTCCGCGGGCTGCTGGTCGTCTCTGACAGCCTCGCTGCTCGGGCCGACGACCGCCTCGCGGCGCTGATCGCCAGCAGCATCCCGCTCGACCGGGTGGGCTACGCCATCACGATCTACCGCCGCTGAAAACCGAGTGGTCCCAAGCTCAGCACCGCATATGGTGCTGACGTTCTGACAACCCGGCGAGAGGGACCGATGACCACGACCACGCCACCGCACCTGGCCGAGCTGACCCTGACCCCGGTGACCGCCGATCGGACCGATGAGTACTTCGCCACCGTGCTCCGCGGGTTCCACACGGACTACAAGCCCGAGCTGTGGGAACCGCACAAGGCGGTGTTCGAGCCGGAGCGAAACTTCGGCTTCGCCGTCGACGGTCGATGGGTCTCCAGCACCGGCGCGTACACCGAGGCGATGATCGTGCCGGGCGGCTCGGTACCGATCGCGGCGGTCACGCTGGTCACCGTCGCTCCGGCCTTCCGGCGCCGCGGGCTGCTGCGGGCGATGATGACGCACCAGCTGGAGGACGTCGCGGCCCGGGGCGTCGAGCCGATCGCGCTGCTCTGGGCCTCGGAGCACGCGATCTACGGCCGGTACGGCTATGGCGAGACGCTGTCCCGGCTGCGGCTGTCGGGACCGACCCGCACTCTGACCTTCGCCCCGTACGTCGACTTCGGGGACGGCTCGGTCGGTGAGGTGACCCGGGAGGAGTTCCTGCCCGTCGCCACCCGGCTCCGCGAGGGCTGGCTGGCTGACCGGCCGGGGGCGCTGACCCGGACTGCTGCCTGGTGGGAGGTGCGGCTGCACGACCCGGAACCGTGGCGGCACGGGGCATCGGCGTACCGGTTCGTCCTGCACTTCGCCGGCGACGGCCAGCCGGACGGGTACGCGTACTTCCGGGTCAAGGACGACGGCCCTTACGGCGGGGCCGAGGTCAGCGTGGCCGACCTGGACGCGGCGAACCCGCCCGCGTACGCGGCCCTGTGGCGGTTCCTGCTCAGCCTGGACCTGGTCCGCTCCTTCCGCCGGGACGACGCCCCGGTCGACGAACCGCTGCGACTGCTGGTCGCCGACCCGCGGGCCATCACGACCGAGACGATCGATGGCACGTACGCCCGGATCGTCGATGTGCCGGCCGCGCTCGGCGCGCGCCGGTATGCGGCTGAGGTCGACCTGGTGCTGGGGGTGAGGGATGCCCTGCTGCCCGAGAACGACGGGGCCTTCTGGCTCCGGGGCGGACCCGACGGAGCCGAGACCACGCCGACCCAGGACTCGCCGGACCTGCGTCTCGGCATCCGCGAACTCGGCGCGCTCTACCTCGGTGGGGTCTCACCGGCCACACTGCGGCAGGCCGGCCTTGTCATCGAGGAGACGCCGGACGCGCTCACCCGGATGGCCGCAGCCTTCGCCTGGGACCGGCTGCCGTTCTGCAACGACTACTTCTAGGCGATGGCGCCCTCACCCTGTCGAGGGGTGCTCGAACAACCCTTCGGAGGGCACCGCGCCCAGATCAGGTCTAGAGGTACTCCTCGATCGCCCCGAGCAGCACCGACTTCGACTTGGCGCCCTTGAACGCCTTGACCAGCTCGCCGTCGACGTAGACCTGGATGGTCGGCAACCCGAGCACGTGGTTGTTGGCCGGGGTCACCGGGTTGGTGTTGGTGTCCATCTTGACGAAGGTGATCTTGTCACCGTGCTGCTTCGCCAGCTCTTCGATGATCGGCGAGATCTGCTTGCACGGCCCGCACCAGTCGGCCCAGAAGTCGACCATGACCGGCTTGTCGGACTGGAGCACGACCTCGGAGAAGGTCGCGTCCGTCACCTCCGCTACTGCACCCATTCCGCTCCGCTCCTTGCTGTCGCTGCCGTCCCGGGATTCACGGGGACGTCGTCTTGTGAGTTCCTCAGAGTCTGCGCTTCGCCACTGACAGCGGGCTCAGGTCGCCGCGCTGGTCAGCAGCGACTCGTGCTCGGCCAACAGCACATTGCCGCCCGCGTCGTCTAGGTCGGCCAAGTACCGCTCGGCGTCCAGTGCCGCCGAACACCCGGTGCCGGCTGCGGTCACGGCCTGCCGGTAGGTGTGGTCGACCAGGTCGCCCGCGGCGAACACGCCGGGCAGGTTGGTCTGGGTCGACTTGCCGTCGGTGACCACGTAGCCCTCGCCGTCCAGGTGCACCTGGCCGCGGACCAGGTCCGAGCGCGGGTCGTGACCGATGGCGATGAACAGGCCGGCGACTGGCAGCTCGCGCTGCTCGCCGGTCACCGTGTCGGTCAGGGTGACACCGGTGAGGGAGTTGTCGCCGTTGATCGCCGTGACCTGCGAGTTCCAGGCGAAGCGGATCTTGGGGTCTTTCTGGGCCCGGGCGGCCATGATCTTACTGGCCCGCAGGGCGTCGCGGCGATGCACCACGGTCACCGACGTGGCGAACCGGCTGAGAAAGGTCGCCTCCTCCATTGCGGAGTCGCCGCCGCCGACCACCGCGATGTCCTTGTTGCGGAAGAAGAAGCCATCACAGGTCGCACACCAGGAGACACCGTGGCCGGACAGCCGCTCCTCGTCCGGCAGCCCCAGCTGGCGGTAGCTCGAGCCCATGGCCAGGATGATCGACCGCGCGCTGAAGGTGTTGCCGTACCCGTCGGTGACCGTCTTGACCGGCCCGGTCAGGTCCATCGCGGTGATGTCCTCGGTGACGATCTCGGCGCCGAACCGCTCGGCCTGCGCCCGCATCGCGTCCATCAGGTCGGGGCCCTGGATGCCCTCGGGGAAGCCGGGGTAGTTCTCCACGTCGGTGGTGTTCATCAGCGCGCCGCCGGCGGTCACCGAGCCCTCGAAGACCAGGGGCTTCAGGTCGGCCCGGGCGGCGTAGACGGCCGCGGTGTAGCCGGCCGGTCCGCTGCCCACGATGATGACGTCGCGTACGGTCTCGGTGCTCATGGGTCCCTTCGGTGCCGATGCGGGCCGCTGCTGTCGCGTAACCCTACCTCCGCGCTAACGGTCCCGGGGGCACTCGTATTCCACTCCGCGTACGCGCCGGACTCGCCCCACGTTTGCCATCTCCAGACGGCAAAACGACGGTCAGATCGACGGCAACCGGCCTCGTCTGCCATCTGGAGACGGCAAACGGCGAGAGGCCGGAGACGAGTACGCCGGTCGCCCACGCACACACCCGGCGGAGCGTGGACGGGTCTGGCGGGAGCCCGAGCCTGCGAGGGCGGATGGCTGCATCAACGGGTGGGTGTGCGGGCGACCGGCTAGCGAGGACGCGGTCAGCGGCGGGAGACCGGGGCCGACGGTCCCGTGCTCGGCCGACCGCTGTCGCAGCCGGTCACCACCGTCACCAGGGTGGTCGCGCCAGACCGGGTGAACACCAGCAGCGCCGGGCTTCCGTCGATGGTGGAGTTGGCCAGGGCCACGATCCGGCCGTTGGTCGCCTCCCGCGCGCACTGCCAGGCCCGAGAGAACCGGTGCGGATCCAGGTCCTGGCTCCGCTCCAACGCCCCGGCCTGAGGACCGAGGCTCTGCCGACTCACCGCGGCCACCACCGGGGGCTCGTTGAGGCCGGCGCTGGCCGAGACGACGTACGCGCCGAACCCGACCACGACCGCCGCCACCGCCGCGGCCAGCGCCAGCCGCAGCACTCGCCTCGGCGACCGCCGGGACAGGTCGGCGCCGAAGTGGCCCAGGGTCGGCCGCGTCCATCCCAGGTGGCCCGAGACGTCGTCAGCGCCCTCGCCCGGTGCCACCGTCAGCGACTGCCGGTGCTGCCGCCGATCCACCTCGCCGGCCAACACCGCATCCAGCCGAGCGGCAACCCCGGCCGGCATCGTCGGCGTCGGCGCCGCCGCCAGCCGCCGGCCCACCCGCCGTACATCGGCCAAGGCCTCGGCACAGGGCGAACAGGCCGCGACGTGCGCGTCCAGCATCGCCGAATGGTCCGGATCCAGCAGGCCCTCGTCCCACTCGGCCAGCTCGGTCAGCGGCGGGTGGGTAGCATCAGGCCAGCCGCTGGTCGGTTCGGCCGCTCCCAGGGGTCCTGGTGCGCGCGGGGGGTCAAGGGGGTCGTCCCCCTTTCCGGCGGGCGTCATCCCGGCCGCCCGTGATTCCCGGCGATCCGGTTCATGGCAAAAATCCCTTGCTCTGCAACGCCTCGACGGTCCGCCGCGAGCTGGCGTCCAGCTCGGCCTGCGGTGCCTCGGCCAGTATCCACGTGAACAGGGTCGCCCGACCGTCACGCAGCACCGCGACCGGTGCGACCACCCGCCGGGTGTGCCCGTCCGCCTCCCGCACCCGAAGCCAGTACGACGGCCCGTGCGGCGTCGGGTACTCCGCCACCCCCACCACGTCCTTCCCCCAGACCGTGGTGAACGCCCGGTACCGGCGTACAGTCAGCCGGTCGCCGTCCACCAGCAGGTATGCCCGGGTCCGTAGGTAGAGGACGCCGATGAAGACCGCCCATAGCAGCACCACCAGCAGCGCAGCCGGCACCCAGCCCTCGACCCCGCCCCGGATCACCGCGCCGCCACAGATGAACGCGCCGATCGTGGCGAACAGCGCCGGCGTACGCCAGTTGTAGGACAGCTGCAACGGATGCGCCAACCTCAGGTCCCCCTCTCGGCTTCCCGCGCTCCCGTGTGCCTGTGCGCGCGCGGCGGGGGTCCAGGGGGGTCGCCCCCCTTGCTCTGGGGTTCGCGCAAGGCGGCCAGCAACGGCACCAGCTTGGCCCGCCCGCGGGCACAGCGGCTCTTCACCGTTCCCGGAGCGCAGCCCAAGATGGTCGCTGCTTCCTCGACCGAGTATCCCTGCATGTCGACCAGCACCAGCGCCGCCCGTTGGTTCGGGTTGAGCCGGCCCAGGGCGGACAGGACCTGATCCCGCTGCTCGGCCGCCTCCACCGGGTCGGTCGAGTGGAGCACCCCCAGCTGCGGCGTCCGGTCCAGGTCCTCCGGCAGCGCGTCGGCCGCCCGTACCTTCAGGCTGCGCAGTCGGTCCAGACAGGCGTTGACCACCACCCGGTGCAGCCAGGTGGTCACCGCCGCCTCGCCGCGGAAGCTGCCGGCACGCCGGAACGCCGCGATGTAGGCGTCCTGCAACGCGTCGGCCGCGTCCTCAGGATTACGCATCACCCCCAGGGCGATCGCCCAGAGCCGGTCCTGGTGCCGGCGGACCAGGATGGCGAACGCGTCCCGGTCGCCGTCCACGTGGGCCTGAAGCAGCTCGACGTCGTCCCTGGCCTGTCCGACTGGGTCAGGGGGGGGCGTCCCGCCCTCCAGATCAGGAACGCCGTGCGGATCGGGGGAACGAGCAGGAGGAACGGGAGGGGAGGGTACGGAGTGGGGGTCTGTGCCCTGGCTCACGTGCCCTCCTCGCTGACGCTCGTCGGCCACGTTCGCAGCGCTGCTGCGTTGGATGGTGAGCTCGCAAGCTCGCTCACATACGCACCTCGGCCTCGAAGATTCCGCCCCGGTAGCCAGTCCCCTCCTTCGGCAGAGAGGTCAGGTACACCAGGACATAGCGGGTGGTCACGGGCTCGCCCGACCGCAGCATGGCCTTGCCGCCCGCCTGGGACTGTTTGGCCACGCTACGCCAATCCGCGTCGCCGTTCATCGGGGGCGTCGTGGTGCCGGCCGGGTCCTTCGCCGGTACCCGCAGCTCCACGTCGGTGCCGGTGCCGCTCAGGGTCAGCGCCACCTCCCGCACGGGCTGGGGCGAGCCCAGGTCGAAGATCAGCCCGACGCCCCGCTTGATCCCGCCCAGCTTGGGGTTGCGGAGGTACTGGACCGTACGCCAGCGCGTCTTCGGGTCCTTGTCGTACGCGAACGCGACCTCGTCGGGGTTCTCCGACTTGTCCTCGCCCTGCGGGTCGAACTCGCGGGCTCCGGTGATCGGGATCGGCCCCGGAGTGTCCGACGGCGGTGCCGAGGACTCAGGCGACCCGGCCGACGGCTCGCCGGCCGGCGCCCCGGCCAGCCGCTGGTCCAGCACCAGGGCGGACACGATCGCGCCCGAGATCAGCAGCAGGGCGAGCAGGATCAGCGCTCCGATCCAGCGGCGCGGGCGACGGCGGGGGGAGCGGACACTCGCTCCCGCCGGGCGGGGGGTCTGGGCGGCCGGCGACCGGCCGCGGGTCAGCGACGTCGTGACCACGGTCGGGCGCAGCCCTGGCGTGGCCGCGGACGGGCGCTCGCGTACGGCGGGCTCCGCGGAGGTCAGCAGGGCCGAGACCGGCGGCGCTCCGGTGGTCGCGTCGACCCGCCGGCCGGCGGCTCCGACCACAGGGATCGGTTGGCGCAACCGCCGCTCGAGGTCGCTGGACGCGTCGGCGGGCCCGAGCACCTTGGTCAGGGCGACGACCAGGTCGTGAGCGCTGGTGATCGCCCCTGCCCGGTGCCGTGGCGGGTTCCCGAGGATCTGGTCGCAGACCGCGTCCAGTGCCGGCGAGACTCCGGCCCGGACCTGTCGCGGGGTCGCCCAGTGGCGGCCGACCACCGGCGCGTCCGGCAGGCTGTACGCCGGCCCGCCGGGCCACCGGGCCACCAGGCAGGCGTAGAGCAGCCGGCCCAGGTCGGTGACATCGACCAGCTCGGGAGTGTCGGCGCCGTGTACCACCGGCTCGCCCACCGGACGCAGCGCGGACTCGATCAGCAGTCCGACGATCTTGACGTTGCCGTTGGGGGTGATGATGACGGTGTCGGGGTTGATCCGCTGGTGGTACAGCCCCAGGCTGTGCACCCCGGCCAACGCGTCCGCGACCTCCCGGACAACCCAGGCCGACTCCAGCGCGGACAGCGGCGTCTGGCTCAGCACCAGCTCCAGTGACTGGCCGGTGGCGTACTCGCAGACGATGTAGGAGCCGAGCTCGGGATCGGTGGAGTGCACCGCATCCAGCACCCGCAGGAAGCGCGAGTCGGTGGCCACCGAGGCCCGGCGGGCGGCGGCCAGCAGGTCGTCCGCACCGGCGTCACCGGGGCTCAGCAGGTGCACCAGCACCGAACGGGACAGGACCTGGTCGAACGCCCGCCAGGTCACCGTCGGCCGCGACTCGGCGAGCAGTTCCTCCAGCCGGTAGCGAGCCGCGAGCACCGTGCCCGCGGGCAGGGTTGCAGCCTTCAGCGCATCGGCATGCGGATCACTCACAGCCTGAGCCATGGTTTCTGCGTTCTCGCTAAGGGGAAGGGCGGGTTCGCGTTGCGCCGGAGGCGCACTGGATTCATGTGGTTCTGTTGTCTCGATGCTGCCACGACGGGGGGCTACGCCGGCGTCCGAATCGCCGGGATCGTTCAGCTCATCTTCGGCCGGCCGCGACGCCTCGCTCCGGTCCCGGTTCCGGCGCCGCAGCAGGGTCCCGACGATCTGCGTCACCTCGGTGATCTTGAGCAGCCGGGCCATGACTCCGAACAGCACGACCGCGACCACCCCCGCCACGCTCAGCGCCAGGCCGAGCGCGATCTGGGAGGTCCAGCGCGCGGTGATCACCCAGCAGATCAGCCAGGCGGCGGCCGCCGCTGGGGCGACCGCGAGGAGCAGGCGTACACAGTGCCGGACCAGGATCTCGCCGTTCAGGTCGGGCAGCCGGCGGCGGAGCACCCGGAAGGTGACCTGCACCCCGATCAGGTAGGCCACCGAGTACGCCGCGGCCAGGCCGGTCGCCACCAGCGATGGGCGGTTGATCAGCAGCACGGCGAGCAGGGCCAGTCCGACGTTGGCCGCGGCGATCACGCACTGCAGGAAGAAGGTGGTCCGGTTGTCCTCCAGCGCGTAGAAGGCCCGCAGGAACACGTACTGGATGGTGAACGGCACCAGCCCGACCGCCATGGCCATCAGCGCCATACCCACGAACGAGGCGTCGTCGGCGCCGGCGCCGAAGCCGAAGATCAGGTGAGCCAGCGGCAGCCCGAGCACGCAGAACGCGACCGCCGCGGGCAGCAGGACGGTGACGGCCAGCCGGACCGTCCGCATGGTCTCCGCCGCCACGCCGGCCCGGTCGCCGGCTGCGGCCAGCCGCGAGGCGGCGGGCAGCATCGCCGTGGCCAGGGACACCGTGATCAGGGAGTGCGGCAGGATCCAGACGGCATGCGCGGTGGCGTAGCTGAACAGGCCCGCGCCCTGTCCGCCCACCGTGGCCCCGGTGGCCAGCCGGGAGACCACGACGAATGCGGCCTGGCTGACCAGCACAAAGCCCAGGGTCCACTTGGCCAGCCGGAACGTCTTGCCCAGCCCCGTGTGCCGGAAGTCCCAGCGCGGCCGGAACCGGTACCCGACGGCGCGCAGGAACGGGATCAGAACCGCCGCCTGCACCGCGATGCCGAGGGTGGAGCCGAGGCCGAGCAGCAGCACCTGACCGTCGGTGAAGGCAGCCGCGGTGTCGGTGCGGTCGAAGACCCCCCAGAAAACCAGCAGGACGGCGATCGAGACCACGTTGTTGGCGATCGGTGCCCACATCATCGGACCGAACTTGTCGCGGGCGTTCAGCACCTGCCCGGCCAGCACGTGCACGCCGTAGAAGAAGACCTGGGGCATCGTGAAGTAGGCCAGCAGGACCATCGAGGAGTACTGCGCGGACAGCTCCGGGGCCTTCCACCCCTCCGCCGAGTAGAGCCAGATGATCACCGGAACCAACGCGGTGAGCAGGGTGGCAATGGTGGCCAGCACCAGCAGACCGGCGGTCATGATCCGGTTGGTGAAGGCCTCGCCGCCGTCTGGGTCGGACTTGATGGCGCGGACGATCTGCGGCACCAGCACGGTGTTGAGTACGCCGCCGGCCAGCAGGATGTACATGCTGTTGGGCACGGTGTTGGCGATGGTGAACATGTCGGCCTGCCGGGTCGCGTTGCCGAACAGGAACGCCAGCAGCATCAGCCGGAAGAAGCCCATCACCCGCGACAGCGCGGTGCCGCCGGCCATCACCGCGCTGGCCGAGATCAGCCGGGCGGACGGGCCCGGACCCGGTGGGGCGGCATCCTCGGCCGGTGACGTTGGGTTCCGAGCCGGCCCGGCGGCGTCCTCCGCGGGCTCGGTCGCGCCCCGAGCCCGCCTCGGTGCGACCCGAGCCGGTCGAGGGCGCTGTCCTGAGCTTGTCGAAGGGGCCGGCTCACCTGGAGCATCGGGCATCGGCTCCTCGACGGGCTCGCGACCGGACTGGGTGGTCGTGTCAGCCATCGACTCGGTCCGCCGGCCGGGCCCCGGCCAGCGCGTTGGCCCCCGGGCCGGTCGAAGGACCGTCCTGGGCTTCGACCGACTCCGCCGGCAGGACGTCCGCCGGCGGGGCGGAGGTCAAAACCGACGGGAGCAGCACGGTGTCGGCCGTCGCCGCGGCCGCGGCCTCTCGGGCCCGCTCCCTGGCCACGGTCCGGATCCGCAGTGCGGTGCTGCCGATCAGCACCACGCCCGCCCCGAGCGCGATCAGCCAGCCGGTCGTTCCGTTCTGGGTGACCTGCACCTCCAGCTGGATGGGGACGCCGACCCGACGCTCGGTCTCGGTGAGCAGCTGGGCGGTCACCGGAACGATGCCGTTGGCCCGCGCGGTCACCTCCGCGTCGACGGTGACGCTGTCCTGAGCGCGGATCAGTGGCAGCTCGATCGGTTTGATGGTCAGCCGCCGGTCGTTGTCGGAGGTGAAGATCAGCCGGGCGTGGATGGCGTTGACGTCGGGGTCGGTGCCGCGGGGGAGGGTGTTGCGCACCGTGATGGGGAACACCACCCCCTCCTGGTCGATGGTGCTGACCTTGGGCAGGCTGCGGATCTCCACCCCGTTGATGACCAGCGCGTCGACGGCCGCCTGCTGCGGGCCGAGGAAGGCCTGCCGCGCCCGGTCCTGCTGTCTCCAGGCCCCGCTGGCCGCCCGGGCCACCGCGGCGCCGCCGGTCGCCTCCGCCTGTCGGCCGTCGACCAGCAGGTCGGTGAACGTGCGCTGAGTGGCGGTGAAGCGGCGCAGGCTGCTCAGCTGGCCGGCGGTCAGCTCGCCGGCGCGTACGGCGGCAGGATAGGCGTAGTCCTCCGACCAGACGGCCGGGCGCGCCTGCAGCAGCGTGCTCAGCGGGCTGGAAGCGAGCCAGGGTGCGTCCACCCCGGCGTACGCGCGGGTGGCCTGGTTCGCGCTGGTGATCAGCCGGACCCGGCCGCGGACGGTGCCATCGGCGGCGCTGGTCGCCTCGATCCAGGTCTCCGCCAGCAGCCGCTGCTGCAGCTGGACGGCGGTGTCCCGCGGATCCGGACCTGGGCCGCCGCCGGAGACTGCGGAACTGGCACTGACGATCGGCACCGGTCCGGGTCCGGTGAGCAACGGGCCGGGTCCGGCGGCGGAGCGGTCGGACAGCACGATGGCCTTGGGCCTGAGGTCCGTGGCGGCGACCACCGTCGCCTCGTCGGCCCGACCGCCGGTGGGCAGGACCAGCAGCGGCAGGTTCCGGGTCAGGGTGACCCGGCGGGAGGCGGCCGCGGTGGCGCGGATAGCCGACTGCTGACCGTCGTGGACCAGCGCGGCCAGGTCGGGCGAGCCGTAGAGCAGCCGGTAGCCGTCCCGACGGCTCTGCAGGGCGCCGAAGCCCCCCAGCCAGCGCGCGGCGTCGGCCGCCCCGGTGCCCGGGACCGTGCCTCCGTCGCCGTCCAGCACCGAGTAGCCGCCGGTCATCGTCTGCAGGTCGTCGATCAGGGCCGGATCGACCGCGAAGCTCAGATTGTCCGAGTCAGCCGCGGCGAGCAGCTTGCTGAGCCGGCCGTTCGGGGCGACCTCACGGGCCAGGTGGTCGTCGGCCAGCACCCCGCTGCGGACCAGGGACGGCCGCGAGGTCAACGTGACCAGCGAGCTCATTCGCAGCTGTTCGGTCGGCGGCGTACCGATGACCGGGACGAAGACCCGGGCCCGGCCGACTGCGGGAATCTGGTTGTTCTGGAGGACGTGGACACCCATCATGTACACGCCGCCGGTCGGGGACAGCTCGAGCTGTGCGACCGGGACGGTCAGGGTGAAGTCGCGGGTCTCGCCGGGATCGAGATAGGGGTCGGTGTCGTCGTAGAGGTTCTGGTAGCCGATGACCTCCCGGCGGCCGATGGGGTCGTTGGACTCAGAGTTGAGCGCCTGGTCGAAGCCCTCCCGATCGGTGATCGGGGCCTGGTTGCGCCAGAAGTAGGCCTGGGCCCGGAAGATCCGCTCGCTGGTGATGTTGGTCGCCGTACCGGTCAACGTGATCTGGCCGTCGCGGGTCGGCAGGGCGGGGTTGATGGACTTGAGCGTGACCTGGACCAGCGCGACCGGCTCCTCCGCGTGGGCCGGAGTCGAGACCAGCGCGCTCACCAGCAGCCCGGCGATCGCGGCGATGAGGGTCAGCAAGGCGCGGACCGCTCTCGGACCGCGCACATTCACCTGCCAATCCTAAGTCGGGCGCTCGCCCGGTGGCGCCGGATCCTCAACGGCGGGGCCGGTGCCGCGGTTGATTCTGCTCCGTTCCGAACTCTGCCCGGTGGGTTTCACGATCTCTAGCCCCGCCGTCGAAGAGCCGGCGCCACCGGGGCTTGCTTCACGGCCAGATGCGAGTCTCGGCGTACGCGGCCAGGAGATGCGTCATGAGCCTGTCGAAGGGCCAACTAGACTGACCCCTCGTGCCTGAGCTCAAGACTGCCCCGGTCGTCGACCGGCTGGGGGCGCTGTTCGTCGAGCACGGGCACCAGCTGCACCTGGTCGGCGGCAGCGTCCGCGATGCGGTGCTCGGGCAGCTGGGTCACGATCTGGACTTCACCACGTCGGCACGGCCCGATGACGTGGAGAAGCTGCTGCGCCGGTTCTCCCCGGCGGTGTGGACCATCGGCAAGGAGTTCGGCACCATCGGCTGCCGCGTCCGAGACGCCGGGGTGTCCTGGGTGATCGAAGTGACCACCTACCGCTCCGACGCGTATGCCAGCAGCAGCCGTAAGCCGGCTGTCGTCTTCGGCGACACCCTGGACGGCGACCTGGTCCGCCGCGACTTCACCATCAACGCGATGGCCGTCTCGCTGCCGGACAAGCACTTCTACGACCCGTACGGCGGGCTGGGCGACCTGGCCCGTGGGGTGATCCGGACGCCGGCCGGTCCGGAGATCTCGTTCAGCGACGACCCGCTGCGGATGATGCGGGCCGCCCGCTTCGCCGCCCAGCTGGACTTTTCGGTTGCGCCCGAGGTGGTCGCGGCCATGAAGGCGATGGCGGACCGGATCTCGATCATCTCCGCGGAGCGGGTCCGGGACGAGCTGACCCGGCTGTTGCTGTCGCCCAAGCCGCGCCGCGGGCTCGACCTGATGGTGGCCACCGGGCTTGCCCAGCGGGTGCTGCCTGAGCTGCCCGCGCTACGGCTGGAGCGGGACGAGCATCACCGGCACAAGGACGTCTACCAGCACAGCCTGACCGTGCTGGAGCAGGCGATCGCGCTGGAGTTCCGGCTGCCGGAGCGGACCGAGGAGGACGTACTGGTGCCGGCCCGGCCCGACCTGGTCGGCCGGCTGGCCGCGCTGCTGCACGACATCGGCAAGCCGGCGACCCGCAAGTTCGAGGCGGGCGGGAAGGTGTCGTTCCACCACCACGACGTGGTCGGGGCGAAGCTGGCCCGCAAGCGGCTCACCGCCCTGCGGTTCAGCAACGAGGTCGTCAAGGCCGTGTCGAGCCTGATCGCGCTGCACCTGCGGTTCCACGGCTACGGCGACCATCTCGGCGCCGAGGGGGAGTGGACCGACTCCGCCGTCCGCCGCTACATCCGGGACGCCGGTGACCAGCTCGAGCGGCTGCACATCCTGACCCGCGCCGACTGCACAACGCGGAACCAGGCGCGGGCGGCGGCGCTGCGGTCCGCGTACGACGACCTGGAGCGGCGGATCGGCGTGCTCGCCGAGCAGGAGGAGCTGGAGTCGCTACGCCCGGATCTGGACGGCAACCAGATCATGACCATCCTCGGCATCCCGCCGGGCCGCGACGTCGGCCGGGCGTACAACTGGCTGCTGGAGCGACGGATCGAGGACGGTCCGCTCGGCGAGGACCGCGCCCGCGAGGAGCTCCTGGCCTGGTGGGCGGATGGGAAGTCGAGCTGAGCATGGTCCGCCGGACGGTGCGATGTGAGCCCAGTTACTTGAGACCCGTCGTCGCAAGCCCCTGGACGAAGAACCGCTGGAACGCCAGGAGCAGGACGACCAGCGGGGCCACCGAGAGCAAGGTCATCGCCATCAGCGCGCCGTAGCCGACGCTGGCGGTCAGAGCCGCAGGAGCGCGCCTCCGGCGGTGAGTCAGGCGCGGTCCGCGGCGGCGGTCAGCGACTCGGTGCCGCGGTTCATGGCCAGGCCGCGGCTGGCGTAGGCGAAGAGGGCCGCGACCAGCAGGTAGCCGACGGCCAACACGACCAGGATCGGCACCGACACCCCGTCGACCGGCAGGATCACCGCACCGACCACGGCGGCCGCGACCAGCGCCACGTTGAAGACCATGTCGTAGAGCACGAACACCCGGCCCTTGAACTCGTCGTCCACATGTGCCTGCACCAGGGTGTCCACACAGATCTTGATGCTCTGGGCGGTCAACCCCAGCAGAAACGCCGCTACGCCCATCGGCACCTTGGCATAGATCGTCCCGGGGAAGATCTGGAAGACCGCCGAGGCCACCAGGCAGACGATCATCCAGCGGCGGATCCCCAGCCGGGCCGCCACCGGAGGCGTGACCACGGCCGCGAAGACGAAGCCGGCCCCGGTGACCACCACCAGCAGCCCGAGGTCGGCGATCGCCGGCTCCACCTGGTCAACGGTGTGGAAGTAGTTGCGGTACACCAGGATCGTCGCCACGGTGACGATCCCGTAGATGATCCGATGGCCGCCGATGGTGAGCAGGCCGAGCGCGGCGGGCCGCCGCTCCCGCAGATGGGCGAGTGCCGCAGCAAGCCCGGCGATCACGTCGCTCGCGCGTGTGGGCTCCGGCTCGTCCGGCCCCAGCTGGCGTCGGGGGATCCGTAGCGCCAGGCTCGCACTCAGCACGTAGCCGCCGGCGGCCACCACGAACAGGAGCGCGTTGGCCGAGTAGTCCGGCATCACCCGGCCCAGCACCAGTCGCAGCACCGTGCCGAGGCCGGCTCCGATCAGCACACCCGCGGGGCCGACCGTGGGCACCACCGAGTTGGCCACCATGTACTCGCTGGAGTCGATGGTGTGCGGCAGCGACGCGGACAGCGCGGCGAGCAGGAACCGGTTCAGGCTCATGGCCAGCAGCACGCCGCCGTAGAAGACGGTCTCGGTGGCTCCGTTCCGCAGGCCGGTCGCGACCAGGGCGGCCAGGCTCACCGCGAGCCCGGCCCGCAGCAGGTCGACGACCACCAGGACCTGGCGCCGGGCCACCCGGTCCAGCACCACGCCGACGAACGGCCCCAGGATCGAGAACGGCAGCAGGGTGATCGCCAGCACCGCGGCGATCGAGGCGGCGTCGGGCTGTCGCTCCGGTGAGAACAGCACGTACGACGCCAGGGCGATCTGCAGCACCCCGTCGCTGGACTGGGTGGCGACGCGTACGGCCAGCAGCCGGCGGAAGTACCGGTGCCGCCAGAGCTGCCGCAGGCTGCTGAGGAACTCCACGGCTAGTTCCTGACGCTGAGCACCGCTAGCCCTGCGGGTACTTCTTCACGTAGTCGGCCATCGAGTCGCTCTTCAAGGCCCTGGCCAGCTCGGCCATCTTGGCGGTGTCGACGACGTCGATGCTCTGCCCGTTCACGGTGCCGAAGCCGGAGATCGGCGCCTGCATCAGGTTGATGTCGTCGGCGTCCAGACGGAGTGACAAGGCGGTGCGGCGGATCTCGTCGTCGGACAGGCTGTTGTCCACGGTGAGGTGCTTGGCCACGTTGCCGATGAACCGGGTGAAGGTGGCCGGGTCGGACAGTACTCGGGCACTGAGGCCCTTGGCGACAATCGCCTTGATCACATTGCGCTGGTTCTTGGCCCGGTCGAGGTCGCCGTTGGGCAGTTGCTTGCGCTCCCGGACGAACCACAGGGCCTGTTCGCCGCCGATCGTGATCTCGCCCTCGGGGTAGTGGTAACCATGGGAGGAGAACGCGTCGTCGTTGGTCACGGTGACCCCACGCAGGTCTTCGGTCAGGGCGATGAAGCCTTCGAAGTCGACCAGGACGACGTGGTCCATCCGGGTGGCGGTCAGTCTCTCCAGGGTTCGCACGGTGAGCGGCACCCCACCGAAAGAGTACGCGGCGTTGATCTTGTTCTTGCCGTAGCCGGGGATCTCGACGTACATGTCCCGAGGGAAGGACACGACGTAGGCCTGGTTCCGCTTCTTGTTCAGGTGCACCACCATGATCGTGTCGCTCCGCCCGGCCCCGGCGTTCTCGGGATCGCGGCTGTCCGAGCCGAGCAGCACGTAGTTCAAGGTGCCGGTCTCCTGCGGCTCCTTGGTCGGACGGGCCTCGCCCGGCGGTGCGGCCGGGTCGTCGCTGGGCAGGTCCACGCCGCGGGTGAGGTTGGAGGTCACGCTGCGGTCGATGGTGAACAGGTAGATCGTGCCCGCGCCGAGTGCGACGACCAACAGGACGGCGACGGCGATCAGGATCGGAGGCCAGATCCGGCGACGCTGCGCTCGCCGGGGCGGCTCGCCACTAGCGGGGAAAGCGGCCGGAGCCGTGGTCTGGATCATGGGCGTTCGCAGTCTATGTGTCAGGGGACGGGGGCGGGGCTACGATCCAGAGATGACCCGCGCCGAGGACTCGGCCCGACGCGCCGAGCTGGAAGCGGCGGCTGTCCGCGCTGAGGCGGCTCAGGCCCAGGTGCTGATCGACGACTTCCTGGCCGAGGCCAAGGCCAGGGAGATCGCGCCGGTGCCGTTGCGGGCGACGCTGTATACGGGGCAGTCGGTCAAGACCGACAAGCGGGGCTGGTACCTGCGCAAGAACGAGAGCCTGGCCATCGGCGACGACGGCGCGTACTACATCCTCACCGTGCCGGGCGGGCTGAAGGAGCGGCTCCGCGGGGTGACGCTGAAGCCGTCCCTGCCGCCCCTCTACGTGGGCAAGGGCGGCAAGGACGGCGACACCGGTGACCTGCGGGAGTACCTGGACCGGATCCTTCAGTCACGCTCGGGCTGATGCGCTTTCCTCGTCCGACGGCGCCGGATCGGTCGGGCGGGCCGCTGGCTCGGTCTCCAGTGCGGGCGCCGGATCCTGCCCGCCCATGTCTCAGGATCTTTAGCCCCGCCCGCCCGATCCGGCACCGTCGGCCTCGGTTGCACTCCTATTCTCCGGCGGGAGGTCGAGGTCGTCGTTGCGGCTGCGGAGCAGGTGCCAGCTCACCCCGGCGAACCCGACCGCCCCCAGGACCAGGCCCAGGCCGGACACGGTCGTGTTGGGCACGAACGGATGCGTCGGCCCGGCGATGACCAACGCCAGCGCGAACCAGATCGGCACCACCCGGCTGCGCCACAAGGCGATGCCCAGCAACGGCAGGCCGACCATCACCCCGCCGAGCAGGAACAGGACGATGGCGAGGTTGGCCAGCGGCTGCTCCCACATGTAGGTGTTCAGCCGCTCGACGGTGCCCTGGTCCAGCCCGAGATCGACGATGGCGGTGGCCATGATCCGGTCGCCCGGGAACTGGCCGGAGAACCCGGCACCGAACCCGAGCGCCGTCAGGACACCCGCGATGGTGGCCAGCACCGGAGCGCCGCGCCGGGCGACCCAGGCTGCGGCGATGCAGGCCGGGACCATGCCGATCAGGAACGGCAGCTCGATCCAGTTGCGGAGGGCGAACAGGCCACGGCCGGCCTGGGCGTCGGCGACGGCGGCGGCGAAGCTGCCGTCCTCGTGCAGCGGGGCGAGCAGGTAGGTGATGCCGATCGACAGCAGTGGCAGGGGCAGCAGTACCGCCGTGGCGGTGCGCCAGAAGGTGCGCAGGTCGCGCGGGGTCCGTGCCGAGCGGAGCGTCGGCGCGGCGGACTCGAGAGTGGTCATGATGGGATCTCCTTCGGGTTTCGTGACCTCATGGCCCGAGCCTGCGGCGTACGCGGTCCTAGCCGGCAGGGTGCGCATCGCCAACTCCCGGCCACCGGCTTCCCGGTCGAGATGGTGGCCAGCCACTAAGCCAGTGGGAGTGCGGCGGGCCCAGAATGGGCACGTGCCGCCGCACTCCCGTCCCGCGTACGCCGTCCTGTCGGTCGGCCTGATGGCGCTGGTCGGGGCCGAGGTGCTCGTCACGGCGATCGGCGGACCGCTGACCGGTTTGGGCTGGGTCCGGCTCCGCGACGACCTCATCCTCAGCAACGCATGGCTCGGGCTGATGCTGGCGGTGGCCGGGTTCCTGATCGCGCGCCACCGGCCGGACAATGTGATCGGCTGGCTGCTGCTCGCCGGCGGGGTCGGCTACGCGACGAGCGCTGCGGGCTACGTCCTGCTCGCGCTGGGCACTTCGCCGGGCGAGACCGGGGCCGGGTGGCGGCTGCTGGCCACTGCGACCAACGTCGGCTGGCCGGTGGCGGTGGGTTTGTCCATCCCCTTGACATTGCTGCTCTTCCCGAACGGCCGGCCCCTCGGCCCGGCCTGGCGGTGGCTGGTGGGGCTGGCGATCGTCATCGCCGTGGCCTTCATCGGACTGGTCGGCCTCCCCGCCGAAGGGCTGAGTATGTCGGTGGGGGTCGAGGGCTATCCCGCGCTGTCTGGGCAGTGGTTGAGAACCGCCTGGGCCTGGCTCGTCATCCCGGGACTCGCGATCTACCTGGCCGGGCTGGTCTCCCTGGTGCTGCGCTACCGACGCGGGGACGAGAGGCTGCGAGAGCAGATCCTGTGGGTGCTGCTCGCCGTCATCGCCCTGGTCGTGCTGCAGATCGTCGATGCGCTGTCGCCGGGCGACGGTTGGCTGGGCATTCTGTCCCTCGGGCTGCTTCCGGCGGGTATCACCGTGGCCATCCTCCGGGCACAGCTGCTGGACATCCGGATCGTGGTGTCCCGTTCGTTGCTCTATCTGCTGCTGACCGGCGGGATCGCCCTGGTCTACGTCGGTCTCGTCGCCGGGCTGGGCTGGCTGAGCGTCGGCCTGAACACCGGAGCGGCGGTGGTCGTCACCGTGGTCATCGCGGTGGCGTTCAACCCGCTGCGGGTGCGGCTCCAGCGGCTGTTGGACCGGGCGTTCTATGGCGCGCGCCGCGACCCGGTCCGGGCGCTGGCTGCGGTCGGCGAGCGGCTGACCGAGGTCGCGGTCCCGCGCGGAGGCGGACTGGCCGGCGTACTCGAGGCGCTGTGTCAGGTTCTGCGGCTGCCGTGGGCGGCAATCGTGGTGGACGGGGTCGAGCTGGCGGCGCACGGGACGCGGCCGCCGGACCGGCATGGCGTACCGATCTCCTCCGGCGGGGAAGTGGTCGGTGAGCTGGTGGTCGGGCTGCGCACCGGCGAGTCGCGGCTGGCTGCCGCCGACGAGCGGGTGCTGGCGTTGCTGGCGGCGCCGATCGGGGTGGCGGTGCGGGCCAGCCGGCTGGCCGAGGAGGTCGCTCGGTCGCGGGAGCGGATCATCGGCAGCCGGGAGGAGGAGCGGCGGCGGCTGCGCCGCGACCTGCACGACGGCCTGGGACCGGTGCTGACCGGTGTGACACTGAACGCCGAGACGGCCCTGCGGCTGCTGCCCGGCGACCCGGACCGAGCCGCCGCGCTGCTGGCCGGGCTGCGGGACCAGACCACCGCGGCGATCGCCGACATCCGGCGGCTGGTCGACGACCTCGGCCCACCGGCGGCGCTGGACGCACTGGGGTTGGAGGGCGCGCTGCGGGAGCAGGCGGCGATCTTGTCCCGGCGGGCTGACGGTACGCCGCTGGCAGTGTCGGTGGAGACCACCGGCGACCTCGGCGGGCTGCCCGCGGCCGTGGAGGTGGCGATCTACCGGATCGTCACCGAGTCCCTGACCAATGTGGTCCGGCACTCCACGGCCAGCGCGGCCGCCGTCTCCCTGGCTGCATCGGAGCGTGGCGTAAAGGTGACGATCAATGACGACGGGGTCAATCTGGAGTCGGGCTGGGAGCCGGGCGTCGGCCTCGCCTCGATCCGGGAGCGGACCGCCGAGCTCGGTGGCGTGTGCGAGATCCGGCATGACCGGACCGGCGGTTGGGTGTCGGTCAGCCTGCCGGTGGTCCAGTCGATACGCCCTGACCGTGCCGCGATGCGCCCTGAGCCCTTCGACAAGCTCATGACGGCGCCTGTCGAAGGGCCGGCCGATCGGGTGCGGGGTACCTCATGACCGTTCGGATTGTGCTGGCCGACGACCATGCCGTGGTTGTCGAAGGGCTGCGTGCGCTGTTGTCCACGGTGGACGGTTTCGTCGTCGTCGGGACGGCCGCGACCGGGACGGAGGCGGTGCGGGCGGCAGTGACCGAGCGGCCCGACGTGCTGGTGATGGACATCCAGATGCCCGGCGTCAACGGCATCGAGGCGACGCGGGAGGTCGGGCGGGTGGCGCCGCAGACCGCGGTGCTGATGTTGACGATGTTCGACGACGACGAGTCGCTGTTCGCCGCGATGCGGGCCGGTGCGGTTGGGTACGTGCTGAAAGGGGCGGCGCCGGACAGCATCATCCGGGCGATCACCGCGGTCGCGGCGGGTGAGGCGATCTTCTCGCCCGGAGTCGCGGCGCGGACCCTGTCCTACCTGCATCGGCAACCCGAGGCGGGCGCGGCCTTCCCCGAACTGTCGGCTCGCGAGCGGGAGGTACTCGACCTGGTCGCCTCGGGCGAGTCCAACGCGGCGATCGCCCGGCGGCTGGTGCTGTCGCCGCACACGGTCAGCAACCACATCTCGAGCATCTTCGCGAAGCTGCAGGTCGCCAGCCGCGCCGAGGCGATCGTCCGGGCCCGCCGCGAGGGCCTCGGCTGACTATCTGCGCTGGCCTCGCTCCCCCGGAGCGAATCTGCACCCTTTCCTACGCTCTGCACCGTCTGCAGCGGGTGCAGATCGAACGAAAGGGTGCAGATCCATCAGCCGCTGGGGCCGTCAGGGCTATATGTCTTCCATCGACGTGGCGGACTTCTTGACCTTCACGAACTTCATGTAGGCGGTGACCACTTCGTCCGGGTCGCCACGCATCATCAGCTTGCCGTGATCGAGCCAGAGCACCTCGGAACACATCTCCTTGATGCTGCCCAGCCCGTGGCTGACCAGGAACATCGCCCGCGCGCTGTCGCGGAGCTCCGCCATCTTGGCGTTGGCCTTCTCCCGGAAGTGCGCATCGCCGGTCGACAAAGCCTCGTCGATCATCAGGATGTCCGGCTTCATGTGCACGGCCACCGCGAAGCCGACCCGGGCCGACATACCGGAGGAGTAGGTCCGCATGGGCATGTCGATGAAGTCGCCGAGCTCGGTCCACTCCGCCACTTCGTCGGCCCGCTCCTCGACCTCTTTGCGCGACAGCCCGGAGGCCAGGCCGCCGAGGATGATGTTCTCCCGGCCGGACAGGCTCTGGTTGAAACCGACGCCGAGGGCCAGCAGTGTGCTCGCCTTGCCCCATACCTCGATCGAGCCGCTGGTCGGCGGCAGGATCCCCGCCATCGCCCGCATCAGCGTGGACTTACCGGCCCCGTTCGAGCCGATGATCCCCATCGCCGTGCCGTTGGCCACATCAAAGGAGACGTGCTTGATCGCCTCGACCTCCCTGACCGCGCGCTGGCCGCGCCCGAAGCGTACGAGGGCCTGCTTGAGGGTGGGCTTGCGCTCGAAGGTGGTGCGGTAGGTGATGCAGAGGTCCCGCACCCGCACGGCCAACGGACTGCTGCCGTTAGACGAGACGGACAGTGAACTCACGCTCCCGGGACATGAAGAAGAGGAACCCGATCGCGGCGACCACCAAACTCCAGGCCAGGGCGGCCAGCCACATATAAAGGGGAGGGAACCCCGGTCCCTGGATCAGCTCGGTGTAGCCGCCGAGCATGGAGTACATCGGGTTCAGCTTGGCTAGCGTCAGCATGAGCGGCGAGAGGAGGTTCTCGATCCGCTCCGGGGTCCACAGCACAGGCGAGAGGTACATCCAGACCCGGACGAAGAACGGCAGGAAGCTCGAGGTGTCACGGAAGTAGACCTGCAGCGCGGCGAAGAAGGCCGCGCAGCCCATCCCGAACAGGACCATCGTGCCGAGGAAGTACAACGACAGCAGCATCTTGGGATGCCACACATCGGTCAGGAAGATCAGATGGAAGACGAAGTAGACCGGCACGGTGGGCAGGAAGCGGAAGAACGCCGTACGCACGGCCGACAGCGGGATGAGCAGCCGGGGGAACGGGGTGTTCATCAGCAGCTTGCCCGAGCTGGTCACCGAGGTCGCGCCGCTGGTGATCGCCGTCGAGACCAGGTTGAACGCGAACAGGTTGAGGCATAGGTGGGTGAAGAACGCCGGGTCGTGCTGGCCGCGGATCACCGTCACCAGCAGGTAGTAGACGGCCGCGAGCAGCAGTGGGTTGAGGATCAACCAAAGCTGGCCGAAGAAGGTCGAGGTGTTCGAGCCCCGCATTACGGCCTTGCTCATCTCGGCCGCGAACGCGCGTCGGTGCCACAGCTCCCGGATGTAGGGGATCAGGGGCGGCAGGCCCGCCCGATGGGGTCCGTAGTGGTGATAGACAGGCTCGAACTCGAGCTGCCGCTCCCGGTGGGGTGCCGTCATCGTCGCCTCACCCCCGCACCCTCGCCGCGATCACGGATGCATAGTCTGCCATGGGCCTGGCCGGGAGCTGACCCGAGAAAGTTTCGGCGTCCTGTCGATCTCGGCCACCGGCGGACGTAGAGGGGGTGTCAGAATTCCTCACACTGGTAAGGAGTTGTCCCATGAAGTACGTGCTCATGTTCACCAGCCGGCCCGACCTGGACGCGGCGGTGCCCCAGGAGCAGATGCAGCAGACCTACATGGCGATGTTCGCGTGGTTCGAGAAGTACGGCTCGGTCATCGTCAACCAGGGCGCTGAGCTGACCCCACCCGAGACGGCCACGTCGGTCAAGACCGGCGACGACGGCTCGGTGGTGGTCGTCGACGGCCCGTTCTCCGAAGCCAAGGAGAGCATCGGCGGGTTCAGCATCATCGACGTGCCGGACCTGGATGCGGCGATCGCCATGGTCAAGGAGTGGCCCGCGATCGGGCTGCCGGGTGCGGCCGTCGAGATCCGGCCGATGGTCGAGGACTACAGCCAGTTCGAGCAGACCGCGGAACCCGCCTCGGCGACCTGAGCCGAGCATGTCCCCTGAGCCTGTCGACGGGCCAGGCCACGCCGAGCCCAACCCCCAGGACGAGGTCCTCGCGCGTCTCGTGCGTCGGGAGGCCGGGCTTCTCGTCGCTCAGCTGCACCGCCGCCTCGGTGACTTCGATGTCGCCGAGGAGGCGGTGCAGGAGGCGATCACCGTCGCGCTGCGCACCTGGCGGCGCGAGGGCGTTCCGCCCAACCCGGGCGGATGGCTGGCCACCACGGCGCGCCGGCGCGCGATCGACCTGCTGCGCCGGCGTACGCGGGAGTCCCGGCTCGCCGACGAACTGGCCGAGGACCCGACCGTGGGCGGGGCGGCGAACCGGCCGGGGGACGAGCGGCTGCCGATGCTGTTCGGCTGCTGCCACCCGGCGCTGGGGGTAGAGGCGCGGCTGGCGCTGACCCTACGGGCGGTCGTCGGCATGCCGACCGGGCAGATCGCCCGGGCGTTCCTTGTGCCCGAGGCGACGATGGCTCAGCGGCTGGTGCGGGCCAAGCGCAAGATCACGGCGGCGGGGATCCC
This sequence comes from uncultured Actinomycetota bacterium, assembly GCA_963808435.1. Taxonomy (GTDB): domain Bacteria; phylum Actinomycetota; class Actinomycetes; order Propionibacteriales; family Propionibacteriaceae; genus Microlunatus. Next base: position 25,249 of record CAWEFW010000034.1, read on the forward strand.
GTTCACCATCCCGGAGCTCGACCAGCTGGCACCGCGCCTCGACGACGTGCTCACCGTGATCTACCTCACCTACAACGCCGGCTACCTGGACCCGTCGACGGCGAGCCAGGCGCTCACTGAGGATGCCGTCTGGCTGGCCGAGCTGGTGGCCGGGGCGATGCCCGACCAGCCGGAGGCGTGGGGCCTGTTGGCCCTGCTGACCTTCTTGTCCGCGCGTACGCCAGCGCGGTTCGACGACCTGGGCATGCTGGTGCGGCTGGAAGAGCAGGACCGGACTCGCTGGGATGCGGTGGCGATCACTCGGGCGGACGGGTACCTGGTGAAGGCGGCGTCGTTGCGGCGACCGGGGCGCTACCAGCTGCAGGCGGCGCTGGCCGGGGTTCACTCCAGCGCGTCGACCTGGGCGGAGACCGACTGGCTGCAGATCGCGATGCTGTACGACATGTTGGCTCAGCTGGACGGCTCGCCGATCGTGCGGCTGAACCAGGCGATCGCCATGAGCCACGTGGTCGGCGCGGGTCCGGCGCTGGCGGCGGTCGACGGGATGGCTGACCGGCTGGATGGCTATCACCTGTTCCATGCCACCCGGGCCGAGCTCCTGACCCGGCGCGGAGACCACGAGGGGGCGCGGGCCGCCAACGCGCGGGCGCTGGAACTGACCGACAACCCGGCTGAGCAGGCCTTGCTCCATGCCCGGTTGGATCGGCCGGTCCACGCCGACAACACCGCTGCAACGACGACAACACCGACGGTGTTTCGACCAACACCCTGACCAACACCCGCTCGCCAGAGTCGTGCTCACGACCGAGGTGGGGAGGGGTGTCATGGCAGTCGGATCGAGCACTGCGCAGTCCGATCGGCGGCGGGGCACCATCGTCGAAGCGTTGAACCGTGACTGGGACGAGCTGGTCGACCGGCATCGGGGGTTGGTCCGCGGCTGGTCTCGAGGTCATGGCGCGCTGGCGGAGTGCCACTCGCTGGCCGACGTACTGCTGGCTGCTCGGGGTCAGCCGGATGCCGTACTGGCTGCCCTCCTCACCGAGGTCTCCAAAGGTGACCACCTCTCGGCGCGGGTGGTGCTGCAGGCGATGTTGGGCCGGATCGTCCGCATGGCCGGACGTGATCAGTCGGCTGGCGTGGACGACTACGTCTCTGCGCTGTGGTGCCGGATCTGTGCCTATCCGCTGGCAGCCCGGCCGACCCGAATCGCCGCCAACCTCTCGATGGACACGTTCAAGGCCGTGTACTGGGAGAGGCGCTGGTTGCGGAAGGGCGACGTGACGCCCTGGCCGCCGGAGGTGTTCTGGGACGAGCAGCACGAACGGCTGTTTGTCAGGCAGGAGTCCGATCCCGTCGCCGCAGCCGAGGTGTTGCGGGCGGGTCGCGAACGCGGGGTGATCGACGAGCCGGTCCACGCGCTGCTGGTCAGCGTGTACGTGGATGAGCTGACCGGATCGGAGGCCGCGGCCCGGCACTGGACGAGTGCGGAGTCAGTACGCGTGCGCTGCAGCCGGGCGGTGCGTCGGCTGGCCGCCCATCGTGACGAGCTGCTGGCCGATGTGGCCTGAGCCGCAGGCGGACAACACCTCGCCGCTCCGGGAGACACCTGGGGAAGGTCGGACAACACCGTCGCCAACACCCGCTGGAGAGGGTCGAGTCATGACGTGGCCAAGTGCTGTGGGCGAGCGACAGCCGGCCGGCCTCGCACGTCTTTGCTGCATCATCACGCGATTGGTGCAAGCACGTGACTCCGATGTTCCAGGTGGTGAACAAGCGTTGCCGCTTGACCCGCTGGCATGCGAATGTGTCGACTCCCGACAAAAAAAGGAGTGGCCATGGCGCTCGGGGTGCCAGGCTTCGTGAGAATCGGAGCCGTGATCGCAGGGTGCGCGCTCGTCGCTGCCTGCACACCCGAGCCCGGGCCGACGACCACGCCGACGCCGGCTCCGCCGACGACGGTGAGCCCGACCCCCTCGGCGACGCCGACCGAGACCGAGATCGAGCGGCAGCAGAGGTTGGATTTGGAGGCTGCGGAGAAGGCCTACCGCGCCGCGATTACTGAAAGCGAATCGGCTCGCCCGAGCGGAGGCGGCATAGGAGCCTATCGGCCCGCGCTCCGGTCTGTCGCTACCGGCAAGTATCTGCGATTCGCAGCTCGACAGCCTTACGTTCCTTCAAGGCACGCGGATGGCGAGTTCAGGCGGTTCCATCGTCGAGTCGTTGGTGTAAGATCCTGGTGGATGGCCGGCTGGACGACTTGACCTTATCTGCATGTGAGGATAACTCGACCTGGCAAGTCGTTGAACAAGTCGCGGTAAGGACGTCACGCCCAAGAGCTCGAACTGATTATGTCCAGACTTTGACGGTCACCAAACGAGGATCTGATGGAAAGTCTCTGACGTTCACGAGTAAGAAGATCCCGACCGTTCGACGGACGGACTGCGGAGTGCATGAGAATGACGCCGCGGCCATCTACGCGCGGTGCTCACTCGTACTCAGTCGTGTGCTAGTCCTAGGCATGCAAGTTGCTCCCAGATGCTGAGCCGCCGACGGGAGTCGCTGCATACGGGAATCTTGTCAGGTCGAGGCGCGAACGGTCTTCAACTAGGCGCAGCAATCGCCAGACCGCACGGATGTCACGAAGCGATCGGCCAGCTCCGTTGCCAAATCCAAAGCTCAACTCAAGTACGAGGCCGAGTATGCGATCTATATGAAGGACGTAGAGGCGTACCGGTCCTGCTTCAATCGCGGAAATACCGTCTGCCTAAGGCCCGATCCGCCATCAACGACTACCTTCCTCGGCGGAGGCAATGGCGGAGGACCTGCCGTTCAAGTCTCTCCTGCCCAGGCCGGAGCGATTGCAGCCGCGCGCCTGAAACTGCCCGCGGTGGGTGCAGGCATCGGTCCTTCCCCCGACCTCAATCGCTGGAAGATGGCGGCGGTCGGCTACCCGCTCTGGCTCTGGGCCGACGGCCCAACGCAGGTCGGTCCAGTCTCCGACTCCATTGCTGGGCTCAGTGTCTCCCTCAGGGCTGCGGTCTCCTCGCTGACGTTCCGCATGGGCGACGGCACCGTCGTCATCTGTGCCGGCGCTGGCGACAAGTGGACCGAAGCGGTCGAGCCGGGCACCAAGGCGCCGAACTGCGGCCACACCTATACCAAACCGTCTCTGCCGAAAGGCAGATACACCGTCGCCGCCCTCACCAACTGGGCGGTGACCTGGACAGCCAACGGCCAGTCGGGCGTCATCAACGTCCCGGCCGTGCAGACCACCGAACTACCAGTCGGTGAGCTGCAGGTGCTCGTCCGATGACCACCCCGATGCATGACCTGGACAGCAGCTGCTGATCCAGCCTCCGACAAACTCTGACGGACTCCCCCATCCCACCCCGTCAGGAAGGAAGTTTCGCCAATGACTTACAAACAGCGTGCCGCTGTTCTGGTCGGCATCCTCACCCTGTTCAAGGATCCGCCACCGCGCGACGAGCGCGGCCTGAGCCAGTCGGCCGAGACGGCGATCATTGTCGCCGGTGCGGTCGCAATCGCGCTGGTCGTCGTCGCGCTGGTTCGGGCGTTCGTGGTCAGCGAGCTCGGCAAGATCTGACCGTGCCGGCTCAGGCCCGCGACGAGCGAGGCCTCAGTGAGAGCACGCAGTGGGCCGTCCTGTTCAGCCTGTTGATGCTGCTCACCTTGGGGATCATTCAGGGCGGTATCCACCTCCACGGTCGCAACGTCGCGCAACGTGCCGCGGCGGCAGCGGTCGACGCCGCCCGAGGCAGCTACGGCAGCACCGCGGAATCCCAGCAGATCGCCCAGGGCATCGCCCAGTCCGGTGGTCTCGACGGAGTCACCGTCCACATCAATCGGGAAGGCGCCACCGTGACAGCCGAGGTGACCGGGACCGCGCCCGCGATCCTGGACATTGTCAGCCGGATCCAGGAGACGGCGTCGGCCCCGCTCGAGCGGGTGACCCAACCATGACCGTTGCTCCGACGCCAGTGCCCAAGGCAACCAACCAGCGTGGTTCGGCCACGGTGGAGATCACTCTGCTCGTTCCGGCCCTGCTCATCACGCTCGGCCTGTTGATCATCGGCGGTCGGATCTGGTTCGCCCGCACCACGGTCAACGAGGCCGCCAACTCCGCTGCTCGGGCCGCGTCGCTCGCCCGATCCGCAGCCGAAGCGGCAACGGTCGGGCGCGCCGCAGCCAACCAGTCGCTATCGACCAACGGTCTGCGCTGCACGTCGACGGCCGTCGAGGTCAACACCGCCGGCTTCGGCGTACCCGTCGGTATGCCAGCCACCATCACCACGAGCATCGGCTGCCGCGTCGAGTTTGCCGACCTTCTGCTACCGCGCATCCCCGGAGGCGTCAACCTGACCGCCAGCGGCGCCTCGGCCCTCGATACCTACCGGAGCCGATGATCATGCACTCGGGGGAGAGGGCCGCACGAATGACGCCCGCGCGCGACGAGCATGGGCTGTCCGTCACTCCGTTCGTCACCGTCATCTTCGCCGCATTGGTCATGACCGTCGGCCTGGTTGTCGATGGCGGCCAGAAGGTGGCGGCGGCCAGCCGGGCCGAGACGGCAGCGGCCGGAGCCAGCCGAGCCGCCGGCAACGCGGCCGCCACCCAGGAGCTCGGCGCCCGCGATCCGGTGGCCGCCGCCACCCTCGCCGCCCGGACCTACCTCGCCGGGCAGCCGGGCGTCAGCGGTTCAGTCACGGTCAGCGGCGGCGTCGTTCAGGTGCAGACCAGCGCGACCGAGCCGACCATCTTCTTAGGGCTGGTCGGCATCGCTGCCGTGACCGGCACCGGTTCCGCCCAGGCCGACATCGTTCCGACCGGAGCGATCCGATGAACGCCCCACCCGCACCACGGATCCGAGGACCCCGCCCCGTGAGCATTGACGTCGAGCCCCGAAAAGCACGAACGCAGAGGCAGCCCGGGCTTCGCCGAGCAAGGTCAGCCGAGGAGCCCACTGAGGTTGGGACGACTCCCTCCCCGCCGCGCGTTCCCGGCCGGCGTAACCCCAAGTGGATCGCCCTCGGTGTCGTCGCCCTCTGCCTGGGCGGGCTACTCTCCTACGTCATCTACGCCCGCCTGGCCAACGAGACCGCGGTCGTCACGGTGGCCCAGACCGTCTACCGAGGTGAGGTCGTCGATGCGGCCGACCTGACCACCATCACCCTGCAGGGCAACACGATCGCCCAGGCCGTCCCCGCCGCGGACCTCGACACCATGATCGGCAAGCGGGCGGCGGTCGATCTCGTCGCCGGCTCAGTCCTGGTCGCCTCCGCCGTCACCGAAGAGGCGATCCCCGCCGCCGGTCGCGCCGTGGTCGGCCTCAAGCTCTCGGCCGGGCGTACGCCGACGAGCCTGCTGATGCCGTCCGCCGCGGTTCGCCTCGTTGCTCTGCCTAGCCCGAGCGGCACGGGTGAGAGCAACGCTGACGACGTCACGGGCGACACCTTCACCGCCCGGGTGATCGACCAGGCCACCGGCGCCGACGGGACCTCGATCCTGGTGAACGTCGACGTCTCCGCTGAGCAGGCGCCGCTGATTGCTCAGCTCGCCGCCCAGGACCGGATCGCCCTCGTCCGCGACGCGGGCCGGTAGCGAGGACCGGACTCGACCATGGCGATCTTGATCCTGACCTCCGCCGGCGGCTCGCCCGGGGTCACCACCCTGGCGATCGGTCTTGCGCTCACCTGGCCGCGACCCGTACTGCTCGCCGACTGCGACCCCGGCGCACATCAGGCGGTGCTGGCCGGCTACCTGCGCGGACAGTCCAGCTCGGGCAAGGGCCTGCTCCGCGTCGCCGAGGCGCACCGCGACCGGCGTCCGCTCCGTGAGGTCGTCATCGACCAGTGCCTGCCGCTCACCGGTGAGGACGGGGATCGGCGGCTGTTCCTGCCCGGGTTCACCAGACCCGGCAGCGCCTCGCACTTCGGCGCGGTCTGGGAGGACCTTGCGGACACGTTCGACCGGCTGGGCGACGTCGACATCGACGTCATCGTCGATGCCGGCCGCATCGGCCCGGCCGGGCTGCCCACCCCGCTCGTAGAGCGTGGGGCGCTCACAGCCCTCGTACTCGCCTCCTCCCTGCGAGCCGTGATGTCCGCACGGGTGCATCTTCCGACGCTCACCGACCACTCCCGCCTCTCCTCCAGCAGCCACCACCCGTTCGGGCTGGCTGTAGTGGGGGAGGGCCAGCCGTACGCGAGCGGCGAGATCAGCAAGGCGCTCGGCCTGGCCGTGGTCGCCGCTGTCGCGCGGGACCCGCAGGCGGCCGCCCACCTCTCGGACGGCCAGACCCGTCCCCGTCGCTTCGACTCCTCCGCCCTCGTCCGAAGTCTGCGGAGCGGGGCGACCAGCCTGTCGGCAACTCTGCAGCGCTCCACCGAACTGGTTCGGAGTTAGTGCCGTGCCTCCCCGGTCCCGCTACGCTTCGCGCCGCCCAGGCACGTACCCCGCGGCGTTCTCCTCGGTCGTGTTACGACCCGGTAGCCCTCCCTCGTCGGCCTGGCGATGCACGCACCTGAACGACGCCAAGCGCAACGGCACCAGGGAGGCACGACACTGATCATGAGCGACACCACCGACACGCAGGAGCAGGCGCCCGCGCTCGACGAGATCCCGATCCTGGTCGATCTGGACAACCGCGATGGCAGCCGGGACCAAACGCCGCGCCTCACCGTCGACCGGTCCCGGCTGATCGACGGATTCGGCATCTTCAGCCGCGACGACGTACGCGACCGGCTCAGCCATACGCGGGCTGGCCCGCCGACTGCCGGCCTGCACTGGGCCCAGGTCGTCGAGCTTCGTCGCCGGGCCTCGGAGGCGATCACCGAGGAGGCCGCCGCCCAGCTCCGCAGCACGGGGCGCCCACTGACCGGCGACGACCGACTGTTGATGGGCCGGGCGATCATCCGCCGCATCGTCGGCGACCATGTCCGCGCGCTGCACCGCGACGGCGCGGAACTCTGGTCACCGTCCCAGGAGCAGGCCTACGTCACCGCCGTCGAGGACGCGGTGTTCGGCTACGGCCGGCTGCAGCCGCTGCTCCAGTTGCCCGATGTGGAGAACATCGAGATCCACGGCTGGAACTCGGTGATGGTCCAGTACGGCGACGGCCGCCGCGAGTCCATGCCGCCCGTCGCCGACAGCGACGAGGAGCTCGTCGAAGCGATCCGGTTCCTCGGCCAGAACAGCGAGCCGTCCCGCCCGTTCGATGACACCCATCCGACGATGACCCTCGCCCTCGGCGACCGTTTCCGGCTCCACGCCATCGGGTTCGGCCTGTCCTACCGACCCAGCATCGTCATCCGCCAGCACACCTTGACCGAGACCTCATTGGCCGAGCTCGCCGAGGGCGGTCTGATGCCGTACGAGGTGGCGGAGTTCCTCGACGCGGCGGTCCTGGCCCGCAAGTCGATGGTGATATCTGGCGACCAGGGTGCGGGCAAGACCACCCTGCTGCGCGCTCTGATCCACTCGATCCCGTCCAACGAGCGCTTCGGCACCCTGGAGACCGACTACGAGCTGATGACCCACCGGCAGCCCGGCCGGGAGAATATTCTCGCCCTGCAGGCCCGGGTCGGCCACGGTGAGACCTCCGGCGGCACCCGGGTCGGAGACCTCACCATCGCCGACCTGATGCCTGAGGCCCTTCGGCAGAACCTCTCCCGCCTCATCGTCGGTGAGGTCCGCGGCGGCGAAGCGGCGGCCATGTTCGAGGCGATGCAGGCGGGAACCGGATCGCTGTCCACGACCCACTCGCACTCGGCCGAGTCGACCATCGACCGGCTCGCCTCCCGCGTCGCTCAGGGAGGCGTCCTCACCGTCGAGGAGGCCTACCGCCAGATCGCCCACAACATCCACCTCCTCATCTATGTGCGGCTGGTCGACGAGACCTGGAAGGGCGGCGTACGCCGGCGGTATGTCTCGGAGATCCGCCAGGTCACCCGGTCCGTCGAGAACGGTCGGCCGGTCACCCACCTCACGTACTCTGCGACTGGAGGTCCGGGCCAGCCCGCCGGCTTCTTCCCCGACGCCGACTTCGAGGCCGAGCTGCTCCCGTTCCGCCGCCCCCTGCCGCGCGCGGATCGTCGGAGGGACCGACCATGACCGGCGCCGCCGCCGCGGTCGCCGCCGGGCTCCTGCTCACCGGCGGACTGCTCGCCCTGGTCGTCGGCGTACGTCGCACGGAAGCTCGGGCGGCTGCCGGCTCGACTCAGTCCGCCGCCGATCTGTGGGCCCGGATCACCCGCCGTCCACCCGGCGTGCATGGTCGACGCCGCGACCTGATCCTCGTCGGCAGCCTGGTTGGCGGTTTCGTGGTCGCCGCCCTGACCGGCTGGGTCATCGCCCTGGTCATCGCGCCGTTGCTGGCCCTCGGCCTGCCCTACCTGCTGGTTGTGCCCAAGCCACGCGATGTCGAGGTGATGGAGGCGCTCGACCGCTGGGTTCGTTCGCTCGCCGCCACCTTGGCCACCGGCAGGTCGGTGACGGACGCCATCCGGGTCTCGCGGCGGACCGCACCGCCACTCATCGCCGAAGAGATCGGCACCTTGGTCATCCGGCTCAACAATCGCTGGGAGACCGACGACGCGCTGCGCCGGTTCGCCGACGATCTCGACTCCGCCGATGCCGACGGGGTGGTGGCCGCCCTGATCCTGGCCGCCCGGCGCGGCGCGACCGGAGCGTCCCTCACGCTGCAGGCCCTGGCCGACTCGCTGCAGGCCCAGCTGAAGTCACGCCGGGTGATCGAGGTCGAACGGGCCAAGCCGTATGTCGTGGTCCGACAGGTGACCGTTATCTCGCTGCTCACCTTGGCCGGCGTGTACCTGCTGTCACCCGGCTTCTTCGCGCCGTACCAGACCTGGCTCGGCCAGGTCATCCTCGCGGTGCTGCTGGTGCTGTACCTGGCCTCGTTGATCCTGATGCGGCGGAAGGCCCAGCAGACGCCCCGGCCGCGGATTCTCATCGGACCGGGCCGATGACCACCTCGTTGGTTCTGCTGGCCGGCATCCTGCTGGCTGCTGGCCTGGTGTGCCTGGTCGCCGCGGCTGTCCCGGCCGTGCCGCGGCTGGATGCGGCCCTCGAGCGGGTGGGCGCCGACGGCCCGTCAATTCCGCCGAGCTCGCCCGAGCTCGGCGCGGTGACCAAGCCCTCCGAGCGAATCGGGGCGCTGCTCTACCGACTCTCACCGATCCCGTTGTCGGACCGGCAGCGGCGGGCGCTGCGGCTCCAGGACAAGCCGATCGCGGAGTTCTACGCCGACAAGGCCGTGATGATGGTCATCGGAGCGGTTCTGCCCGGGCTGGCCGCCTTCGTCTGGACCCTGACCGGCTCGTCCCTCGGCGCGTTGCCGGCGCTCCTGTCGCTGGCCGGCGCGGTGATCGGGTTCTTCGTGCCCGACCTACTGCTCCGCCGGGCCGCCGACACCGCCCGCTCGGGTGCGGTCGAGGCCCTCCTCGTCTTCATCGACCTGGTCACCCTGGAGCGCCTCGCCAACGCGTCAGCCACCCAGGCGCTGACCAGCGCGGCCCAGCTCAGCGACGGTCCGTTGTTCCTGCAGATCCGCACCGCGCTGGAGCGGGCGCGGCTGGAGCAGCAGCCCCCGTACGACGAGCTGCGTCGCATCGCCGACCAGCTGCATCTGCCCGAGCTGGCCGACGTCGCCGATGTGATGCAGCTGGACGAGACCGGTGCGGCGCTCTCCGGCGCGCTCCGCGCCCGGGTCCGCGAACTGCGCGACGCCCACCTGACCGGCGAGCAGACCAAGGCCAGCGCCGCGGCCGAGGGCATGACGATCTACATGACCCTGCCGGCGTTGATCTTCAGCCTGATCTTTCTGGTCGCTGCGATGCTCACGATCTTCTTTCCGGAGGCGTCGTGACCAGCCAGGGCGCCCGAGTCCTGCGCGGGCTCGGCGCGCTGGTCCTGTTGGCCGCCGGCCTGGTCGGCGTACCCGCCGCGCTGGCCGTCCTGGGCGGCAACCCGCTGCCCACTGCGCTCACCTGGGAATCAGTACGCGCGGCGCTGTTCGCCCACGACGACGGCAGCATCCTGCTCGGGCTGGTCACGATCGTGGGCTGGATCGCCTGGCTGGTCTTCGTGCTCTCGGTCCTCAGCGAGCTGGTCACCTTGCTGTCGCGGCAGCGGATCCAGGTCATCCTGCCCGGGCTCGCGGGTCCCCAGCGGGTCGCGACCGGCCTACTGCTGTCGGTGGTCGCCATGATGGCCGTGCCCGTCGCCCCGGTGGCACCGGCTCCGCTCGTGCCGGCAGCGCTCGCCCAACCGGTAGACCCTGAGCCACAGCGTCGGCCGCCCCAGAACCAACCCACGTCAGTGGCCGAGATGGCCCGCGCCCCGGACCGTCGGGTGCACATGGTCCAGCCCGGCGACGACCTGTGGAGTCTCGCGCAGCGTTTCTATGGCGAGGGTCGCGAGTGGCGGCGGATCGCCCAGGCCAACCCCGATGTACTCACCGGCGGGCCCGACCGGCTGCAGGTCGGCTGGCGACTGGTGGTTCCGGAGGACGACACGCGGCCCAAGGCGGAGCGCCGACGCACGGTGACCGTACGCGAGGGCGAGACCTTGTCGTCGATCGCCGAGCGGGAGCTCGGCTCCGCCGATCGGTGGCGGGACGTGTACTGGGCCAACCGTGCCCAGCTGAGCGATCCGGATGAGCTCGCAGCGGGGATTGTCCTGGTCATTCCGGCCCCCGCGGCCGAGGAGCGGACCAAGCAGAGGGAGCGCGAGGAGCCGAGAGCCGACACCCCCACGGTCGATGCCGATCCGGAGCCAACCGCGGAGCCCACACCGGAACCGGCCCCCGAGGCGACACCCGAGCAGACCGTCCGGCCGACCCCGACCGCCGCGGGGCCGCCGCCGGACCCCGCGCCGCCGACCGACGCTGACGTCGAGCCGGTCGACGAGGATGGGGAGAGCCCGGTCGTGGCGCTGGCCGCCATCGGCAGCCTGCTCGCCGCCGGCCTGCTCGAGGGTCTGGCCTGGCGCCGGTCTGTGCAGTTGCAGACCCGGCCCAACGGTCAACGCATCCCGCCGCCGCCGGCGGCCACGCTGCCGGTGGTCGCGGCGCTACGACGCAAGCAGCGGCCGTTGAGCCTGCGCACGCTCGACCGGGCGATGCGGGCGATCTCCGCCCACTGCTGCGCGACCGGGACGCCGCCCCCGCCGCTGCGGTTGGCTCTGGTCGGCGACGACGAGATCGAGCTGGTGCTGGCGGCAGCGATCGCGGACGCCCCGATCGGGTTCACCGGCGACGGCAAGTCGTGGCGTCTCAGCGCCGCCGATGCCGGCCACCTGTCCTCGGTTCCCGGTATGGGCGACTCGCCGCGCCCCTGGCCGGCACTGGTCACCCTGGGCCGAGACGACCAGGACCGTCAGGTGCTGGCGGATCTGGAGTCGTTGCGCCTGCTGCACCTCGACCCAGGGGCGGCCTTCGATGCGGAAGGGGTACTGACGGCGATGGCGGTCGAACTGTCGTTCTCGCCGTGGGCCGACGAGATGATCCTCACCGTGGTCGGGCCAGACGACCGCCTACCCGAGGCCCTGGGCAAGCACAACGTCAGTCAGACCGACGATCTCGACGGGCTGCTCGACCGACTGGAGCAGCGAGCGGCAGCGCAGCGCGAACATCAGTCGTACGCCGTGCTCAGCCAGCACCGGATCGACCCGGATCTCGCGGACCCGTGGGCGCCGGAGATCGTGCTGGTCAACCGAACACCGGACGAGGCCCAGCAGACCCGGCTGCGGCGCATCCTCGAAGGCGAGCCGCAGGTGACCATGGCTGCGGTCGTTGTGGGCACGCCCGATGACGACCAGTCGTGGAGGCTCGCGGCGCATCCGGCCGATGCCCAGGCACGGGCGCTGCTCACCCCCGGCCACCGAACGTTGACCCCGCAGCGCCTCGAGACACCGGCGCGCGAGGCGGTACTCGACCTGGTCCGGACCACGGGGTCCGAGGAGACCAGTCCGGCCCCCTGGTGGTGGCACGATGCCGAGGTCCAGGCGAAGTCGCCGCCGGACAACGTGACCTATCTCGAGGCGCGCAGCGCCACCTGGGGACGAGTGGACACGGAAAGTGGGTCGGTGGTCATGCGAGTGCCGAGCGGCACCAACGGCGGCCCGGTCCCGTCGCCATACCCCACCTTGCTGCTGCTCGGCCCGGTCACCCTGGTCGGCGCGACCGGGCCACTTCCGCCCCGGGCAGCCAAGTCGTGTCTGGAGTACTGCGCCTGGCTGCTCGAGCATCCGGGTACGACCGCCCGGGCCATGACGTCGGCGCTGGCCATCGCCGAGGGCACCCGCCGGTCCAACATGAGCCGGCTGCGCAGCTGGCTGGGTGAGGATCCGGAGGGCAAGCCGTACCTGCCCGATGCGTACACCGGCCGGATCGAGCTGCATCCCGGCGTCAGCTCGGACTGGCATCAGCTGCAGATCCTGACGACAGGCGGAGTGAACCGGGCCAGCGACGACGGTCTGCAGGCCGCCCTCGAGCTGGTACGTGGTGCCCCGCTGGCCGACACCGCGCCGGGACAGTGGCACTGGGCCGAGGAGCTGCGGACCGACATGATCTCCTGCGTCCGTGACATCGGAGCGGTGTTGACGGACCGCGCGCTGGCCGCCGGCGACATCGATCTCGCCCGTTGGGCGGCTGCCCGGGCTCTGGTGGCCGCGCCCGGTGACGAGCTGCTGCTGGCGGCGCGCATCCGCACCGAGCACCTGGCGGGCAACCCGGCCGAGACCGAACGGCTGACACTGCAGCTCGCGGCCCAGGTCCGAACGCTCGGCACGGACCTCAACCCCGAGACGGTGGCGCTGCTGCAGCGGGTGGTGGAGGGGCAGGTACGCGCTCGGCTGGCGTAGTGAGAAGCATGGGGATGTGCCCCCGGGAGCGCGCCCAGTGTCAGTCGGTGCGGCCAGACTGACGTAGATGAAGACTCAGTACTACACCGCCACCAGCGTCGACGGCTTCATCGCGGATGCGAACAACTCGCTCGAGTGGTTGTTCGCGATCGGTTCGCCCGGCGAGCCGGGACCACTCGACGAGTACTCCCAGTTCATCGCCGACGTCGGGGCCGTCGCGATGGGCTCGACCACGTACGAGTGGATCGCTGCGCACACAGGGTTCCTGGACGACCCGGGCAAGTGGGAGTACTCCGTACCAACCTGGGTGTTCAGCAGCCGCGACCTGCCGATTCCCGATGGCCTCGGTATCCACCTGGTTCGTGGCGACGTACACCCGGTGCATGCGGAGATGGCCGCGGCGGCCGACGGGAAGAACATCTGGCTGGTCGGTGGCGGGGAGCTGGTCGGGCAGTTCCACGACGCCGGTCTGCTGGACGAGCTGATCCTTGGTGTTGCACCGGTGTTCCTGGGCTCGGGTGCGCCGTTGCTGCCGCGCCGGATCACCGCGCCGGACCTGCGGCTGACCGACGTCACCCGCTATGGCGAGACCTTCGTGACCCTGCGCTACGCCGTGAACCGGTCACCGACTGACCGAAATCCTGCCTCATCTGGCGAAATCGCATAGGCAGCGGATGCAATCTTCCGTGGGATGCTCGGCGGGTGCCCGGGACCACCACGCTGACCCGCGTCCGGACGGGGATCCATCCCGCCTGGCCGGTCGCCGCGGTCGCCTTCGTCGCGCTGGTCGGGTCGGCCGGCTTCCGGGCTGCGCCGGGCGTACTGATGGTGCCGCTCGAGCAGGAGTTCGGCTGGTCCCGAACCCTGATGTCCAGCGCGGTCAGCGTCAACCTGATCCTCTACGGGCTGATGGCCCCGTTCGCCGCCGCCCTGATGGACCGCTTCGGCATCCGCCAGGTGACCAGCGTCGCCCTGCTGCTGGTCGCGGCCGGCAGCGGGCTGTCCATCTTCGTCACCCAGGGCTGGCAGCTCATCCTGACCTGGGGTCTGCTGATCGGGCTGGGCACCGGCTCGATGGCCATGGTCTTCGCCGCGACGATCGCCAACCGGTGGTTCGTCGCCCGCCGCGGCCTGGTGACCGGCATCCTGACCGCCGCGGCGGCCGCTGGCCAGCTGATGTTCCTGCCCCTGATGGCCAACCTGACCGCGTCCTCCTCCTGGCGGGCCGCTTCGATCGCCGTCTCCGTCGCCGCTATCGCGGTCGTTCCGTTCGTCATCGCTGTGCTGCGCGACTACCCGGCCGACTGTGGCGTCCGGGCGTACGGCGCGCCCGCTGACCAACCCGACATTCCGCCGCCCAACCCCTCTGGGGCCGCTCGCCGCGCCGTCACCGCCCTTCGGGACGCCAGCCGGACCGCTACGTTCTGGGCCCTGGCCGGCGGGTTCGCCATCTGCGGCGCCACCACCAACGGGCTGATCGGTACCCACTTCATCCCTTCGGCCCACGACCACGGCATGCCGGAGACCACCGCCGCCGGACTCCTCGCCCTGGTCGGCATCTTCGACATCGCCGGCACCATCGCGTCCGGCGCGCTGACCGACAAGGTCAACCCGCGCATCCTGCTCGCCGGCTACTACTTCTTCCGCGGCCTCGGGCTCCTCGTCCTGCCCTGGCTGCTCGCCGACACCGTCCAGGTCAGCATGTTGATCTTCATCATCGTCTACGGCCTGGACTGGGTGGCCACGGTGCCGCCGACCATCGCGCTCTGCCGCGAGGTCTTCGGCGCCAACGGCACCATCATCTTCGGCTGGGTCTTCGCCTCACACCAGATCGGCGCGGCCATCGCCGCGGCCACCGCCGGCGTCATCCGTGACACCACCGGCGAGTACACCGTCGCCTGGTTCGGCGCGGCGGCCTTGTGCGCGGTGGCCGCGGCGGTCTCCTACGGCATCCGGCGTACGCCCGCCACCGTGCCCGCCTGATTTCGCTGTGTTCGCACCCTTTCATCGCCTTCGCGGCAGCTATAGGCGGTGCGAGGACGAGGATGTGCCGCGAACGTGGAGCCTCGACCTAGCGGGACCATCGCGGGCTGAACCGGGTCAGCGTCAGGCTGTTGCCCACCACGAACAGTGAGCTCAGCGCCATGGCGAGGCCGGCCACCATCGGGTTGAGGTACCCCGCCATGGCCAGCGGCACCGCCGCGATGTTGTAGGCGAACGCCCACCCCAGGTTGCCCTTGATCGTCCGCAGTGTGGCCCGGGCCAGCCGGATCGCGTCGGCCGTCAGCCGGAGGTCGCCGCGGACCAGGGTCAGGTCGCTGGCCGCGATCGCTGCGTCGCTGCCACCGCCCACCGCGATGCCCAGGTCGGCCTGGGCCAAGGCCGCCGCATCGTTGACGCCGTCGCCGACCATCGCGACCCGCTGTCCGGCCGCCTGGCGCTCCCGGATCACCGCGGCCTTGTCGGCCGGCAGCACGCCGGCCACCACCTCGTCGATGCCGATCTCCCGGGCCACCGCGTACGCCGTCGCCGCGTGGTCGCCGGTGAGCAGCACGGGCTCGAGGCCCATCGCCCGGAACGCGGCGACCGCGTCGGCCGAGGTCGGCTTCACCGTGTCGGCCACCGAGACCAGGCCGCGGGCGGCGCCGTCCCAACCGACCAGCACCGGCGTACGTCCCTGGTCCTGCTCGGCCGTGTACGCCGACCGCAGCTCGTCGGTCACGCTCAGCCCCTCGGTTGCCAGCAGCTCGTCCCGCCCGACTACCACCGAGCGCAGTCCCACCTCGGCGATCAACCCGAACCCGGGGCGGTCCAGCAACGCGCCGACCTCGGGCAGCGGCCCGCGGTCACGCGCGTACCCAGTGATCGCCCGGGCGATCGGGTGGCTGGACCCGGACTCCGCCGCTCCCGCCAGGCGGACCAGCTCGTCCGCGGAGACCCCTGTGCCGGGCACGACCGCCGCCACGCTCATCCGGCCCTCGGTAACCGTCCCGGTTTTGTCCAGCACGATGACATTCACCGGACGCGCCGCCTCCAGGGCCTCCGGACCCCGGACCAGGATGCCCAGCTGGGCCCCCCGCCCGGTGCCGACCAGCAGCGCGGTGGGCGTGGCCAGCCCCAGCGCGCAGGGGCAGGCGATGATCAGCACCGCCACCGCGGCGGTGAACGCGAACGAGGCGTCGGCGCCCTGCCCGAGCCAGAACCCCAGGGTTGCTACGGCCAGGGCGATCACCACGGGCACGAACACTCCGGCGATCCGGTCGGCCAGCCGCTGCGCCGCGGCCTTGCCGCTCTGTGCCTGCTCGACCAGCCGGGCGATCTGGGCCAGCTGGGTGTCGGCCCCGATTCGGGTGGCCTGGACCACGAGCCGGCCGTGGGTGTTGACCATCCCGCCGGCGACGGTGTCGTCCGGCCCGACCTCGATGGGAACCGACTCCCCGGTCACGCTGGACGCGTCGACCGCGCTGTGCCCGCTGACCACGACCCCGTCGGTGGCCACCGCCCCGCCCGGTCCGACCAGGAAGACGTCGCCGACGTGCAGCCCGGCGGTGTCGATCACCGACTCCTCGCCGTCCCGCCGCACCGTGACCTGCGTCGGAAGGAGCCCGACCAACCCGCGCAGCGCGGCCCCCGACCGGCGCTTGGCCCGCGCCTCCAGGTACCGGCCGATCAGGAGGAACGTGGTGATGCCCACCGCCGCCTCCAGGTACAGGTTGGCTGTCCCGCCGTGCCGCTCCAGCCGCAGCTCGAAGGGGTGGGTGTAGCCGATCTCCCCGGCCGCCCCGAACAGGAGCGCGTAGGCCGACCAGCCGAACGCCGCCAGGGAACCGAGCGAGATCAGGGTGTCCATGCTGGCGCTGCCCTGGATCAGGTTTCTCGCCGCAGTGGCGTGGAAGGGCCAGCCGGCCCAGCCGACCACGGGCAGGCTGAGCAGCAGGCAGAGCCACTGCCACCCGTCGAACTGCCATGCGGGCACCATGGCGAGCACGATCACCGGCAGGCTGAGCACGGCGGCCACAAGGGTCCGCCGACCAAGGACGCGGACGTCGTGGTCTGGGTCGTGCTCGCGGTCGCTCGGCAGGCTGGCGCCGTACCCGGTCCGCTCGATGGTCTCGATCAGCGTCTGTGGTGTGGTCGCCCCGCCGTACTGCACGGTGGCCTTCTCCGTGGCGTAGTTGACGGTGGCGTTGACGCCCTCGAGCCGGTTGAGCTTCTTCTCGATCCGTGTCGCGCAGGACGCGCAGGTCATCCCACTCACGTCCAGCTGGACCGAGTGGAGGGGTCCCGGATCAGTCGGGAGTCCCAGGGGGTGGCCACCCTTGCCTCGACCCAGCGTCTCGGTCATCGCTTGGCCTCGACGGTGTACGTCAGCACGTGCTGCTGTTCGGCGCGGTAGAACTCGACGAACACGACGTACGTCCCGCGCTCGGGAACCCCGCCGGCGAACTCCAGTCGCGGCCCACTGCCTCCGTCGGGCAGCGCGTGGCGATGGGCCACGGCAAGGTCGCCCGGGCGGACGACCAACGCGTGTCCGGGGGCACCGTGCAGCGACTGCAGGTCGGTGACCGGCTCACCGTCCTCACTGACCGTGACCCCGAACTCCGCGGCCGCCCGCGTGCCCAGCCCTCCGGAGAGGCGGGCGTCCAATCCGTTCACCGAGATGGTGTCGGCGGTAGGCGGCAGGGGTTCGGGCCGGTAGTCCCCCCGCACGGTCAGGTCGACGCCAAGGATGATCGGCCGGTCGAGGGCCGCCGGCTGCAGCTCGACGACGACGTGCCACGGTCCCGGGGTGAGGCTGAGCAGCGCCCACCAGGACGTTCCCTCGCCCGGCGCCGGCATGATGTGCTGAAAACCGGCCAGGTCGCGACGGAGGGCAAAGAGGTGCATGGCCGCCGGCATCTGGTCAATCGAATCCAGCTCGGTGACCGGAGCGCCGTCCGGGCCGACCAACCGGAGCTCCACGAACTGGTCCGGACCGGGCTCGAGCTCAGGCTCGACCGCCGTCAGCGTGTAACCGTCGACGGCTCCGCTCAGCCCGCCGAGGGTGTTGTCATGAACGGCCGGGGGAGTGAGCAGGGTCGCCGACTGGGTCCCGGTCAGGAAGGCCACCCCGAAGACGGCGGCCAGGACGACCAGGAACCCGGAGAGCTTGGCGACGACGGTCATAGATCAGCCTGGGCTGAACCCGTCAGGCCGGTGTGAGGGCGTACCCGGCCTCGTCGACCGCAGCGGCGACGTCGGCGTACGGGATCTCGGTCGTGCTGGTCACAGTCAGCTGACCGCTGCCCAGGTCGACGTCGACGTCCTGGACTCCGTCCAGAGTGCTGACCTCCTCGGTGACGGCGTGGACACAGTGGTCGCAGGTCATGCCGGTGACGACATAGCGGGTGGTGGGCAAGGGATCTCCTTCGGATATGGGGGTGCAGAGCGGCGGATTCAGGAGCGGACGAGGCGGGCGATGGCGTCGGACGCCTCTTTGATCTTGACGTCCGACTCGGGTCCACCGGTCGCCGCCGCCCGGACGACGCAATGGCTGAGATGCTCGTCGAGGAGGCCGAGCGCGACCGACCGCAGGGCGCTCGTGGTCGCCGAGATCTGGGTGAGGATGTCGATGCAGTACTTCTCGTCCTCGACCATCTTCTGCAGCCCGCGGACCTGACCCTCGATCCGGCGCAGTCGGCGCAGGTAGTCGTCCTGCTGGCCGATGTAACCGTGGTGACTGTGTTCGTCCATGATCAACCCTCCTTCGGTGATACCCCCTTAGGGTATGTGCTGATGACGAGTTGACCAAGCCATAAATTGTCGACATAGCACTTTCCACCTTTGGGGATGAGCTGGGGATAACTACGGCCAGGAACCGCTGGCCGAGCTCGCTGCCGATTGTCGGTGGTGGATGTCGACACGCCCGCTCCAGACTCCCGGAGGAGTTTTCCTCCACCGCCTGTCTACGGCATCGTCCCTAGTCAATGCGATAAATTCCGGGACGGTGGAGAACCGTCCCCAGCACCGTCCGCAGGTCCTGCACAGGGAAAGCGCGTGTCGCCCACAACATATCCACAAGGCCTGTGGATAACTGTCGTCCCGGGGCCTCGCCAGACGGCCGTTCCACCGCTTACGGTGGCCAGGATCCTCAGGCGTTGCCCCCTCGCCGTCGGACCCAACGAACTGTCAGTCGGTTCTCGTATGTTCCGAACTGACATTCGATTCAAACCGAGTCGGCCCTGGAGCAGCGAAGGAGTCCCGTGAGTCTGGCCGAGGTGATGCCGCCTTACCGGGACGGCAACTCTCAGCTTCCCGACCGTACGCCGCCGCAGGACATGGAGGCGGAGCAGTGCGTGCTCGGCGCCATGCTGATGAGCAAGGATGCCATCGCCGATGTGGTCGAGACGATCCGCGGCACGGACTTCTACCGGCCGGCGCACGAGCAGATCTACAACGCGATCACCGACCTCTACGGCCGGGGTGAGCCGGCCGACGCCATCACCGTGGCCGATGAGCTCGGCAAGCGCGGGGAGCTGCTCCGGCTCGGCGGGGCGCCCTACCTGCACACATTGCTGGCCTCGGTGCCGATCGCCGCCAACGCGGGGTGGTACGCCGAGATCGTCCGCGAGAAGGCGGTCCTGCGGCGGCTGGCCGACGCCTCGATGCGGATCGGCCAGATGTCGTACGCGGGGGAGGGCGACGTCGACGACATCGTCGACCGCGCCCAGGCCGAGGTGTACGCGGTCACCGACCGACGGGCGGCGGAGGACTACAAGCCCCTCTCGGACCTGATGCAGGCCACCCTCGACGAGATGGAGGCCATCGAGTCCCGGGGTGCCGGACTGTCCGGCGTACCCACGGGCTTCGCGGACCTGGACGACCTGACCAATGGCCTACATCCGGGCCAGCTCGTCATCGTGGCGGCTCGACCGGGTATCGGCAAGGCCCTCGCCCTCGACACGCCGCTGCCCACGCCGACCGGCTGGACGACCATGGGCGAAGTCCAGATCGGGGACGAGCTGATCGGATCGGACGGGCGCCCGACTCGCGTGGTCGCGGCAACCGACGTCATGGCCGGCCGACCCTGCTACGAGGTCACGTTCTCCGACGGCACGACCGTGGTCGCCGACGCGGACCACCAATGGCGGGCGACGTCGCGGACCCCCAGCCGGATCCCGGTCTTGGCATGGTCCACATCACAGACCGCGTCGGTCATGATCGATGCGGCGGCTGCGATGGATGGCGCGAAGCCCACGGCTTACCTGACCCTCCGAGCAGGCAATCCAAGGGCTTCTTCCGTGCCCGGTGGTGACGGCGGCCGTCAGCGTGAACGGTTTGGCCGGGTAGACCAGGCCGAATCGTTCACGGCGACGCCGGACCAGGTTGTGACCACCGAGGAGATGGCCCGAACTGTCCGGCGGCCGGACGGTCGGTTCCACTGGGCGGTGGCCCTGACCCGACCGCTGGAGCTGAACGCGGCCGACCTGGCCGTCGCCCCGTACGACCTCGGGCTCCGGCTCGTCCGCGGTCGCTCCAGCCTCGACCGCATCCCGGCCGGCTACCTGCGGGCTTCGAAGGCTCAGCGGCGGGAGCTGCTCGAGGGTGTGCTCGACGCCGGGAGCGGCATCGGCCCGACTGGCCAGGTCGAGGTCACCGTGGCCTCCGCGGGGCTGGCCGATGACGTTCGCGAGCTGGCGCTGAGTCTCGGCCAGCAGGCCACGCGGGTCAGCCGGCTCACCGGGGCCGACGTCGGGTACGGGGTGAGGCTCGAGGTTGCGGGTCACCGATGGGTCATCAGCATCCGCCGGGTCGCCTCGGTACCAGTCCGCTGCGTGCAGGTCGACAGCGACGACCACACCTACCTCTGCACCCGGTCGATGGTCCCGACCCACAACAGCACTCTGGCGTTGGACCTCGCCCGGGCCGCATCGATCAAGAACGGGCTCAGCTCGGTCATCTTCAGCCTGGAGATGAGCCAGATCGAGATCACCATGCGGCTGCTGTCGGCAGAGGCGGGGGTGCCGTTGGCGCACATCCGCGGCGGCCGGATGAACGACCAGGACTGGAACCGGGTGTCGGCCAAGATGGGGCAGGTCTCCGAGGCGCCGATGTTCATCGACGACTCGCCCAACATGACGATGATGGAGATCCGGGCCAAGGCCCGGCGGCTCAAGCAGCGGCACGACCTCCGGCTGGTCGTGATCGACTATCTGCAGCTGATGACCTCGGGCAAGAAGGTGGAGTCTCGCCAGGTCGAGGTGTCGGAGTTCTCGCGTCAGCTCAAGCTACTGGCCAAGGAGCTGGACGTGCCGGTCATCGCCTTGTCCCAGCTCAACCGCGGGCCGGAGCAGCGCAACGACAAGCGGCCGATGCTCTCCGACCTGCGCGAGTCCGGCTCGCTGGAGCAGGACGCCGACCTGGTCATCCTGCTCAACCGGCCCGACCTCTACGACAAGGACTCCGAGCGCGCCGGCGAGGCCGACTTCGACGTCGCCAAGCACCGCAACGGCCCAACCAAGACGATCACGGTGGCGTTCCAGGGCCATTACTCGCGCTTCGTCGACATGCAGCTGTAGAAGCGACTCGGTCGAGGTGCTGGCCAGTCGCCGCCGCTGCAGTCAGCCTGCGTTCTCGTACGCCTCGGTCAGCCAGGCTCGGACCTCGTCGTCGAGCTGGGCGGGGTCGCTGAGCTCCAGGTGGTGCATCCACACCTTGGCCGAGGGATGCACGACCTCCTTGAAGCGGTCGGATGCGACCTTGCGCGGCAGGGCGATAGACAGCACCGCGGGAACCTCGTTCTTCACGTATTGCCCGGGGCGCCAGACGTACGCGAACCCCTTCCGGCGCCGGAACGCGAGCTGACTCCTCGTCACCCGGACCTCGGCCTCGCCGATGGCTGCCACGGCGTCCTCCACCGCGCGGTAGAGCGCAAGGCCGTCCGGATGACCCGCGAAGTGGCCCTCCGGGGTCAGCCCGTCGTTCTCGCTGGCCACCGGCCCAGCCTAGGCAACGTGCCCGGCAACGTCGCCGTACGATGACTCGACCGCCAGCACATCGGGAGGCAGTGTGGCCCGCAGACCCTTCCTCGGCCGCCGTCGTGGCCAACGGGCCGGCCTGCCCCCAGGCCAGTACGACACGGGCAACCAGTGGCCGGTGCTCACCGCCGAGGTGACACCCCGGGTCGACACGAGCCGCTGGACGATGACCGTGGACGGACTGGTCGAGCAGCCGACCCGGTGGACCTGGGACGAGATCCACGCGCTGCCGCCCTCGGAGTACGTCGGCGCCATTCACTGCGTGACCACCTGGTCCAAGTTCGACACCCAGTTCGCCGGCGTCAGCGTGGACACGCTGCTCGACCAGGCGCGGCCCCAACCCACCGCCAGCCACGTCCTCGCCACCTCGACCACCGGCTACACCACCAACATGCCGCTGGACCACCTACGCGGCGGTCAGGCCTGGGTCGTCTGGACCTACAACCACCAGCCACTACCTATCGACCACGGCGGCCCGGTCCGACTCCTGGTGCCGCACCTCTACTTCTGGAAGTCGGCCAAGTGGGTCACCCGGCTGACCCTCCTCGACCACGACGAGCAGGGCTTCTGGGAGCGCAACGGCTACCACAACCTCGGCGACCCTTGGCGCGAGCAGCGCTACTGGGGGGACTGACATGTTGCACCGCACCGCTCCGCTGCCCACCCCGACCTGGTGCTACGGCGACGTCGTCGACGTCGAGCATCCCAACCCCGAGGCGGTGATCCTGCGCCTCCGCGTACGCGACCAGCCCGCCTTCCAGCCCGGCCAGCACTACATGGTCAAGCTGACAGCGGACGACGGCTACAGCGCCTCGCGCTCCTACTCCGTCGCGTCGGCGCCGCACCAGGACCTGCTGGAGTTCTACGTCGAGCGGCTCGACGACGGGGAGGTGTCGCCGTATCTGGCGGAGGACGTCGAGGTCGGCGACCGGCTGCAGCTCCGCGGTCCGATCGGCGGCTGGTTCGTCTGGGACGGCACGACCCCCGCAGTC
This sequence comes from uncultured Actinomycetota bacterium, assembly GCA_963808435.1. GTDB lineage: Bacteria > Actinomycetota > Actinomycetes > Propionibacteriales > Propionibacteriaceae > Microlunatus. The sequence goes on from CAWEFW010000034.1 coordinate 48,158, forward strand.
GGCATCGGCGGCGGCACCGGCATCGTCCCCATGGTCTCCATGCTTCGTCACGCCGTACACGAGAACGTCGCCGGCCGGCTGCGCCTGGTGGCCGTGGCCCGCACTCTCGCCGAGCTCCCGTACGCGGACGAGCTGGTTGCTGCCGGCGTGACCATCGCCCTGACCCGCGAGGCCGCCACCAGCGGCCGGGCGGCCGGACGCCTGCTGAGCGTCGACCTCGAGGCGCTGCTCCGGCCCGACGCGACGTACTACATCTGCGGCTCGCCCGGCTTCGCCGACTCTGCCAGCCGGCTGCTGACCGACCTCGATGTCCCGCCCGGCGTGATCCGGATCGAACGCTTCGGGCCCACCGGCTGAGGCCCACCCGGCCGGGACGTGGCACGCTGCCGACATGATCGGCCGCCTGCACCACCTCATCGTCGACTGTCCCGACCCGGAGGCGCTGGCCGAGTTCTGGTCGCAGCTGCTCGGTCTGCCGGTGACCTACCGCTCCGCGGACTTCGTCGTGGTCTCCCGCGATCAACAGACGTCCGGCCTCGCCTTCCAGCTGGTGATCAACCACCGCCCGCCGAGCTGGCCGGAGCCCGACGTTCCGCAGCAGATGCATCTCGACGTCATGGTCGACGACCTCGCGGCGGCCGATGCCGCGGTCACCGCCCTGGGAGCCCGCCCGATGGGCGGCGACCACGTCTACGCCGACCCCGCCGGCCATCCGTTCTGCCTGATCCGGCGCCCGTCGTGGGCGCCGCCGGTCAATCCCTGACCCCCGGCGCGCAGGTAGCCGAAAGGTGTCGCCTTCCTCGGCCCACCGGGCACGCCCGGCGAGCTCTGGCCGAGGACAGACGAACCGCGTCGTCGCGGCAGGCTCATCGTGGCACTCTCTGGCCCGTAGTGAAGGATCCAGATTGGATCGTGTCGCCGGTTTACCTGAGGACCGAGTACCGCAGGTGGGTGACCCCCGTGTCCACGAACACCTCGGGATCGGAAAGCCGCACCGGTCCCTTCGAGCCGGCGAACCAGGGGATTCCGTCGCCCAAGATCACCGGGACCAGGCTGACCACGATCTCGTCGAGCAGTCCCGCGTCCAGCACCTCGCGCGTGGCCTTCGCGCCGGCGATCGACACGTCCTTCCCGCCGGCCAGCTCCTGCGCCTTGGCCACGGCGGCCTCCACTCCGGTGACGAAGTGGATGGGTACGCCGTCGCGCGGCCAGTCGTTCGGCGGGTTGTGGGTAAGCACGACCATCGGCACCTCGCCGCCTGGGTGCCCGTCCCAGCCGTTGGTGATGTCGTAGAGGCGGCGACCCACCACCGTCGCCCCGGACTGCTCGGTCGCGCTGTACAGCAGATCCGCCGTGACCCGGCTGACGTGCAGCTCCGGGAAGCCCTCGCTCAGCTTCACCGGGATGTCGCCGCCGCCGTAGAAGCCGAAGAGCTCGTCGCATCCGTCGTTCCGGTCAGCGATGAAGCCGTCCAGCGACATCGCCAGTTGTGCATTGACCTTGCCCATTCCGCCCTCCTACATCGTTGGGTTGTCTCTCCTATCGGACTGGTGGACCGGCTCCAACTCATCGGCTGGGGCCTGGCCGGTCTCCTCCCGCAGGCGCTCGGTCGTGTTGGGCCTTGACCGCCCGGGTCTTCCAACCGCGCTTGGCCGCCTCGCTGCGCCTCCGCTGGGCCCGCTCCAGCTCACGGACCAGCTTCTCGGCGGTCCGCTGCGCCCGCTGCCGGGCCGCCTCCTCCTTGCGCAGCTCCCGCTCGATCACCGCCGGCGAGCGCACTGGCCAGACGTAGTCCAGGTCCCGCGGCGTGTCGTGAGGGAACAGCGGCCCGTAGTGCTCCGGGTCCTTGCGCAGCAGCGAGGAGCGGTGGCTTTGCTGCAGCTGCTCGTCGAACAGCCAGGCCGGCAGGGCATCCGCCGCCTGCAGCTCGGCGTAGGACCGGATCTCGGCCACCCCGTACGCCCGCAGGTCCGCGGTGATCGTCGCGGCGCAGGAGTCGCCGAACCCGCGCTCAGTCCACACGTCGCAGGCGGTCAGCCCGTAGCGTCCGAGGGCCTCCTCGAAGCCCTTCCACATCAGCACCGCGGGATGCGAGGACCACGCATACCCGGGCACGGTCAGCGCGCGCACGATCTGGATCACCTCGACCCGCTGCTTGCCGAGCCGCTTGAGGTCCAGGGTGCACAGCGACTGCTCGAAGTCCGCGTACGGAGTGAAGGTCTGCATCGGTGCTCAGCCTGCCAGGACCGGTCACCGGGGCGACGCGCAGCCACTTCCCCCGCATGCCCAGGTGTACGTGCACACTGTCGCCGGCCGTGGTCATACGCTGCACCGGCCGCGGCTTACAATGCGGAACCCGGCGCGATCTCGCGGACACTACGAGGTGTGACAGCCGAACCACACGCGGCGGCCGACACCGACCTGTGGGACCTACTGGTCAGCGGTGACCGGGAGGCGCTCGGCGAGCTCTTCGACCGGCACGGCAACGCGGTCTACAACTTCGCCTTCCGCCGTACGGCCTCGTGGTCTCTCGCGGAGGAGGTGGTGCAGGCAACGTTTCTGACCACCTGGCGCCGGGCCCGGGGCCGTCGGCTGGCCCCGCTGGACCACGCCACCGCCCTGCCGTGGCTGCTCGGCGTGGCCAGCCACGAGGCCCAGAACGCCACCCGGTCGCTCCGCCGGGCCGAACGACGGGATCTCCGCGTCGAGGCGCCCGGTCCGCTCGCCGACCATGCCGATGATGTCGCCGCCCGGGTCGACGACGAGCGCCGGATGGCTGAGGTCCGCCGGGCCATGATCCGCATCCCCGAGCACCAGCGGACCACCATCGAGCTGGTGCTGTGGTCGGGACTGTCGCTGACCGAGGCCGCCGATGTCCTGCACGTCGCCGAGGGCACAGTGAAGTCGCGCCTGTCCCGCGGCCGCGCCAAGCTCACCTGGCTGCTCGCCCAGGGTCCCGCCGAGTTCGAGGACCGCGCATGAACACCGAACTTCCCCTGCCCGAGCGGACCCTGCCGCCGGAGTCGGCCGACCGCATCCGGGCAGTGATCATGTCCGACGAGCCGGATGCCGGCCAACGTCGGCCCCTGCCTACCTGGGTCATCCCCCTGGCTGCCGCAGTGGTGCTCGTCGCCCTGCTGGCCGCTGGGGCGGTCCTCTGGCCACGCACCTCACGAACCGAGGTCGTCGCGACTCCGTCGGCCAGTCCCACGCTGGCCAGTCCGCCGCTGTCCACCGAACCGACGCCGGCATCGACCACGCTGCCGAGCCCGACTCCCGCTCCCTCTAGGATCGGGCCACTGGACCCAGGTCCCAACCAGGAGCCGTTCCGGACCGACCGAGGTCCCATCAGTGCCGGTAAGGCGCGCTCCCTGGTCAATGAATGCACGGACGGCAAGGAGGCCGACATCAACAAGGTGCTGTACGCCCGCCGGGTCACCGACAGTGAGACGGTCCTCGACGTGGTGATCTACCGACGGACCGGTGATGGCCAGGAGTGGTTCTGCGCCCCCGACTCCAAATACGTGTCGTTGGACGAGGTGAACCCCGAGATCGGGCCGAGCTCATCCTTCCCGGTCGTCAGCGACGCGGGCGTGGGCACGGGACTGGACAACCGCGGCGTCACGGCCGAGTGGACCTTCCGCGCCCTGCCGTCGGTTGCGCGCATCCAGGTGCGCGCCGTCTTGGCGAACAAGCCCCAGCGTTGGTTCGAGGCCGAGGTCCACGGCGGGCTCGCGTTCCTGCCGATCCTCACTCCTCGCGAGGACACCTGGGACTACGACCTCAACAAGCGCGCCACTGTCACCTACGAGCACCGGGCCTTCGACACGGACGATCGCGAGGTCCCGGTCCGCATCATGGTGATGCCGCGATGAATCAGCGCCATCGTCGGCAGCGCCTGCTGCATCTCGACCTGAAGACCGTCTACAGCTACGGCGACCAGCTGCTGTTCGAGCTGGTCCGGCAGACCTTCAACAGTTTCGGCGGTGGCGCGTACTTCGACGTCACCGAGTCACACCCGTACCGGGAGCCGGCGACGGCGGCATGGGTCGACCAGGTCAACGAGAGTTTCGACGGTGTGGTGATCGGTGGTGGCGGGATCTTCCCGCGCCGGCTCAACGCCGCGGCCGTCTCGGGCTGGCAGTGGAACATCACAACCGAGCTGCTCGCCCGGTTGCGGAAGCCGGTCATCGTGTTCGGCGCCGGCAACCCGCCGGACTTCGAGCCGGACCACCACAACCCGGTGTTCCGCACCCACGTCAACCAGACGATGGAGCAGAGCATCTTCTTCGGGCTGCGCAGCACGGGCGCCGTTGACTCCATGCGCGAGTACCTCGAGGTCCCCGCCGACGCCCCGCTGGTGTTCCAGCCCTGCCCGACGACGATCGGACGGTACCTGCTGCCCGGGTTGGTCGGCGTCGACCGTCCCGGCGACCGCAGGCTCGGCCTCCAGCTCGGGCTCGAGACCCCGCACATCGACAGCGGGCTCCGGCCGGAGGACATCTTCCCGCGCTACGTGGAACTGGTGCGGCAGCTGCAGGCCGACGGCTGGGAGATCGACTTCTTCGCCCACAAGCGCACCGACTTCGCGTTCTTCGCCGCGCACGGGAAGGAGCTCGGGCTGAACCCCGTCCAGCTGTACGGCACCCCGAACGTGCTCTTCACCGGCGTGCACGCGTACGCGCAGCCGACGATCGTCCTGGGCGCGCGCGGTCACTCGCAGATGATCCCGTTCGGCACGGGCCGCATCCCGCTCTCATTGAGCACGAACCAGAAGATCAGGTTCTTCGCCCACGAGGCAGGCCATCCGGAGTGGCTCATCGACCCGTGGGCCACGGACATGGCTGACCGGGCGCTTGCCACGATCCGGCGGGCCGATGAGAACCGGGCGCAGCTGGAGGCGGACATCGCTGACACGCAGCGGCGGTTCCTCGCCACGACCAAGGACAACCTGGCCACGATTTACGAGCGGCTGACCGGTGAGCGGGTCAAGGCCGAGCTGGTGCCCTACTCCGACCGCGAGCTCCGGCTGTCGCTCGCCGGATACGCCGACGACCTCGAGCGTCGCGAGCTGCGGGGGAGAGTGAAGGAGCTCGACGCCAAGGTGGACAGCCGCAAGGTCGAGTGGGGATCCGGCGCGCCGCTGGTCACCGCGAGCGACCTGCTCAAGCGCGCCGGTGTTGCCGCCCGCCATGGCGACTACGGCACCGCGCGGCGGCTGCGCAGCAGCGCCGCCTTGCTCGATGCGGACCTCGTCGGCGCCCGGCCGACGCCTCGGTGGGACTCCGGTCTAGCGCACTTCATGCCCGGTCCGGTGATCACGACCGTCAAGCGGGCCCGGCAGCTCATCAGTCGCTGAAGAACCAGCATTCGGGGCGCGGTCGCGACGTTGGTCCCCGCTGCGGACTGGTGCGATGAGTTCCATCCTCGGTCGGAGTCAGTTCTCCCAAAAACCGAAGGGGAGCACCATGATCATCGTTGCCGGACCGCTGCGCGTCGACCCGGGCGAGCGCGACCGCTACCTCGCCGACTGCGCCGACCTCATCCGCGAGGCCAGAGGCACAGAGGGCTGCCTCGACTTCTACCTCACTGCGGACCCGATCGAGCCGGACCGGATCAACGTCTTCGAGCAGTGGGAATCTGTGGCCGCGGTCGAGGCGTTCCGCGGCTCGGGCCCGTCCGGCGCGCAGCAGGAGGCCATCCGCGATGCTGCCGTTTCTCAGCACGAGATCGCCTCGTCGGAGAGACTCTGACCCATGGTGCAAAAGTTCACCGACATCGACGACTATCTCGCCAGCCTGCCGCCCGACGTCCGGACCGTCCTGCAGCAGATCCGGCAGACCATCCACGATGCCGTGCCCGGCGCACAGGAGACGATCAGCTACAACATCCCGACGATGGTCCGGGACGGCCGGCGCTTCCTCCACTTCGCCGGCTGGGCCAAGCACGTCGCCCTCTACCCGGTCCCCGACGCCGACGAGGACTTGGCCGCCGATCTTGCCCCCTACACCGCCGGCCAGGGCACGCTGCGGTTCTGCCTTGACCAGCCCGTCCCGTATCCGCTCATCGGCCGGGCCGCCGTCGCGGCCGCCGGTGTGGGGCCGCCGCCGACCGCTAGGCCGCCGCGCTAACCTCGAGAGACCGCCTCAGCGGAACCGTACGTGGGAGGAACAATGAGCTTAGTCCGAGGTCTGGTCAAGAGCGCGATCTTGGTCAAGGCGGCCCAGGTCGCCCAGCGCGAGCTTTCCAAGCCGGAGAACCAGCGCAAGATCAAGGAGGGCCTGCGTACGGTCCAGGAGAAGGTCCGCCGCCGCTGATCCCCTGACCCTGTCGGCCGTGCTCAGCGCCGGATGGTGACCTTGTCCCCGGGCCGCAGGTAGCGCAACACCTGCTTCATCTGACCTGCGGTGATGCCGATGCAGCCGGCTGGTGTCGTGCCAGTGCGCCGACGTACGCGGGAACGGCTCGGCGGCCGCCGCCGGCCAGACTCCGAGTGTCAGTCCCAGACCCAGCAGCAGGGCAACCAACAGGCGACGGACTCGGGTCATCGGGACAGACCTCCACGATCGAACGGCCCCGAGCACGACCAGGTGATGGTAACCCCGGTGCTAGCGTTGCGCAGACAACCTCATCGGGAGCTCACACCCAGTGGTGGGCTGAGAGGGCGGGGTGTCAACGCGGGCCCGCCGACCGACCGAACCTGACCGGGTAATGCCGGCGTAGGGAGCCGCCCGATGTCTGCTCTTCGCTCCGATCTTCGTACGCCCGACGCGACCCCGCCAAGCGGTGCCGTCGAGGCGCCGCTCACCCTGACCACCGAGCCGCCCCGGCCGTTGGGCTTCGTCGACCAGCTGGCCATGTGGGGCAACCTCGGGATCAGCCTGTTCGGGCCGCTGACCGGGGCACTGGTGGCCACCACCACCGGCTCGGTCGGCCTGGCCATCCTGGCCATCGTGGTCGGCTGCGGCCTGGGCGCGCTGCTGCTGGGCGCCTCGGCGACCTTCGGCGCGACCACTGGCGCCCCGGCCATGGTGTCGCTGCGCGGACTGGTCGGCCGGCGCGGCTCGGTGGTGCCGACCTTGCTCAACATCGCCCAGAACGTCGGCTGGGCCACGATGGAGATCATCGTCATCGCGGCGGCAGCGACGGCCGTGCTGGGGGAGGCCTGGCGCTGGCCGTTCGTGCTCCTCGCCGGGGCCGGGGCGACGCTGATGGCGGTGCGACCACTGGGAAGTGTCCGGCTGCTGCGCAAGGTGATGGTCTGGCTGGTGCTGGCCGCGTCCGTGTTCTTGTTCGTGCAGGTGCTGCTGCAGCCCAGGCAGGCGATTCCCCAGGACGCCGTGCTCGGCTTCTGGCCGGCGGTCGACCTGGCTGTGGCCGGGGTGATCTCGTTCGCCCCGCTGGCGGCCGACTACAGTCGCCACTCGCGGACCCGCCGGGCGGCGTTCAGCGGGGCGGCCCTCGGCTACGGCCTGGCTGCCGTCGCGTACTACATCCTCGGGGTCTTCGCGGTGGCCAACCTCGGGGCGAGCGACGTGATCACCGCGCTGGTCACCCTGCCGGCCGGCGCCATCGCCATCGGCATCCTGCTGGTCGACGAGGTGGACGAGGCCTTCGCCAACGTCTACTCCACCACCATGTCGGTGCAGAACCTCGCTCCCCGGCTCGACCGCCGGATCGTCGCGGTGATCATCGGGGTGGTCGCCACCCTGCTGGCCGGGCTGCTCGACTTCGGGCAGTACCAGTCGTTCCTGTTCCTGATCGGGTCGGTGTTCGTGCCGCTGTTCGCGGTGGCCGCCGTCGACTTCTTCGCCGTCAGCGGCCAGCGCTGGGATGTCTCCGACCGTGCGCCGCTGCGGATCGCTCCCGTGGTCGCCTGGGCCTGCGGCTTCGTCGCCTACCAGCTCGTCTACCCGGGAACCGTTCCCGGCTGGGCCGACCTGTGGACCGGCATCGCCAGCGCGATCGGCTTCACCGCGCCGACCTGGCTGGGCTCGTCGGTGGCCGCCATCGTCGTGGGCGGGGTGGTGATGTTGGTGCTCGGCCGCCTCACCCGCCGGTCCCCAAGGGGAGAAAACTCCACCAATGGCGACTTTTCGCCGTCCAGGAGCCGATAGCAGGGTCGAAAACTCCGCATTGGTGGAGTTTGCGCCCCCGAAGCGGCCTGGGCTTCGACAAGCTCAGCCCGCAGAAATCACTCCGGGTGGTTCGACGTCCCGCGCCCGATCGCGTACGGGGTGGTCACGCCCTCGTACATCAGGTGCGCCACCATCCCGTCCGCGGCGTGATCGAGATTGTGGCAGTGGTCCATCCACACCCCGGGGTTGTCGGCCACGAAGGCGATGTCGTAGTTCTCACCGTCGCGCACGTTGAGCGAGTCCACCCACCAGGGGCTGCCGGTCGCAGGCATCCCGTTGTGGGCCAGCACGACGGCGTGATGACCGTGCAGATGCATCGGGTGCACCTCGCCACTGTTGTCATTGATGTGCATCCGCACCACGTCGCCCTCGCGCACCATGAACATCGGGACGTTGGGGAACGTGTGCCCGTTGATCGACCACCACAGCCCGGGCCAGCCGCGGACGAACCCGGGGCGGCGACCGATCAAGTACTCGAAGGTGCGGTCCGGCCGGTTCGGATCGAAGCCGAGCCCCTCGGGACGAGGCGTCCCGTACGCCAGCAGGTTCAGCGGTTCCGCCGGCTGGGGTGGTGCGGGCAGGTCGCCGGTGCCGAGGATGACGGCGGTGCCCTTGGATACCTGGACCCGGAGCGGTGAGCCGTCCGCGGGCATCGTCAGGCCGAGGTCGACGCGGCCGCCGGCGGTCACGGTCACCGAGAAGTCCCGGACCACGCCGGGCTCGTGCACGTCGGTACCGTCGATGGCCAGCGCCCGGTACTCGCCGCTCGGCCAGACCTCGATCGGTCCATTATCAGTGTTGATCACCCGAACCCGCACTGACTGGCCGGGCCTGGCCGCCACCCGCTGGTCGCTGGCCTTGCCGTTGAGCGTCTTGATCCCGGCGTACGTGTGGGCCACCGCCACCACATCGACGGCGGCGGCATCCTGGGCCCGCTTCGGCTGTACGACCAAGGCGCCGAGCAGCCCGCCGATCACCTGCTCGTGCGACAGCTGATGGGAGTGGTACCAGTAGGTCCCGACGCGGTCGACCACGAACCGGTAGCGGAACTCACCCCCGACCATGACGGCGTCCTGGGTGACCCCGGCCACCCCGTCCATCGCGTTCGGCACGTCGATGCCGTGCCAGTGCAGGGCGACCCCCTCCGGTACCGACGCGTTGCGCAGCCGCACCTCGACCAGGTCGCCGACCTCCGCGGTGAGTGTCGGCCCGGGCGAGCTCCCGTTCAGGGTGAAGCCCGGGACGCCGCGCCCGCCGATGTCCAACGTCGCCGCGGCGGCCGTCAGGTCGTACTGCTGGTCGGCCGGCCGCGCTGGGTCGACGATCAGCGACTTCACGTTGACCGACCCGGCGGCCCCGCTGTGGCCGTGCTCCGACCCGGGGCCATGGGCGCCGGGTCCCACCCCATAGTCGGGGTAGCCCATCTCGTGCACGGTGAACCGCTCTGGGACCAGGCTGGCCTGCCACATGAAGACCAGCGGAGCGAGCAGGGCGAGGGCGCCGAGGATCGGCAGCATGCACCTTCAGCTGACGCCGAGTCGTCGCCCCCGTCACTGCACCCGCTCCGTCGTCAGTGGCTCAGGCGACGGAGACCGGCTCGCGCTCGACCGTCCGGCGCCGGCGCAACCCGGCCGACCCGCATGGCGGTGGTGACGGCGACGCCGAACAGGATCAATGCGTTCGCGCCGTGCAGCCAGCCAAGGCCGGCGAACTCGTGCGCGAACAGCCCGAGGGCAACCTGGAGCACCGTCACGCCGAAGACGATCAGGGCCCACTTGATGCCACCGGGAACCTTCGCGAAGAAGGAGCTGATCAAGAGCAGCAGCGCGATGGCCGGCAGCACCATGATTCCCGCGGTGGCGTGCACCGAGAACCCGGCGAAGCCACCCAGATCCGAGTTGAGCTCGGTCGACTGGTCGAGGGTGCCGCCCCGCTCGACCCACTTGATCAGCCCGAACATGCCGAAGGCGATGGCCGCCGCCTGCACCATCACCCCGAGCGCGACCAGCAAGGCCAGCACGCGATAGACGTTCTTCATGATTTCCCTCCCTGAAATAAAGATCATGCCATTCCCCGCGGAGCACCATAATGACTCAGGTCAAGGAGTTCGTCCGGTCAATTTCTGATACTTCCGTGCGAGCACGGATCTCGCGTCGGGGAAATACCCCGGTTAGTCCCGGGCAATGGGGCAGGACATGCACCGGGGACCGCCCCGACCCGATCCGAGCTCCGAGCCGGCGATGGCGATCACCTCGATGCCGGCCTCGGTCAGCCGCTCGTTGGTCTCCACGTTGCGCTCGTACGCCACCGCCACCTTGGGCGCCAGCGCGAGGGTGTTGTTGCCGTCGTCCCACTGCTCGCGCTCGGCGGTCACCGGGTCCAGGCCGGTGTCGATCAACCGGAGCTGGTCGATGCCCATGGCCCGGGCGGCGGCGGTGAGGAACGGCTCCATCGGCTCCAGCACCAGCTCGCCAGGCCCGTCCGCGCGGACGGTCAGAGCAGAGAGCCGGTGCGCGACGTTGGGGTACATCACGACGGCGTCGACGTCGACCATGGTGCAGATGGTGTCCAGGTGCATGGTCGCCCGGTCCTGGTCGATCGGCACCACCAGCACGGTGTGGGCCAGACCGATGTCGAAGGCGGTCCGGGCCAGCCGCTCGGCGCCCGAGGGCCGGGTCCGCTCGCCGACGCCGACGGCCAGCACCCCGTCGGCCAACGCCAGCACGTCGCCGCCCTCCAGGAACTCCTTCTCCCAGCCGTGGATCCGTTGCACGCCGGCGAACCGCGGGTGGTAGGCGTAGATCAGCTCGGTCAGCTGGGTCTCTCGGCGGCGCGCCGGCATGGCCAGCGAGGTGATGGTCACCCGATCCTGGACCCAGACGCTGGAGTCGCGGGTGAACAGCAGGTTGGGCAGTGGGTCGATCAGGAAGTCGTCCGGTGCTTGCAGTGCGGCGACCAGGCTGCCGGTATCGCGGACCTCGTCGTTGCGCAGCCCGGCGACCAGGACCTCGGCCAGGTCCTCCGGCGCCAGGTCGGCCAGGAAGGCGGCCAGGAACGTGCGCAGCGAGTCGCCGAGTCGGATGTCGGTCAGCGTCAGCTCGATCGCCCGGCTGCGGGCGACCGGGTCGGCCAGCGTCTCGGTCAGCAGCGTGGTCAGGTACAGCACCTCGACCCCGCGGTCGCGCAGCGCCGCCGCGAACGCGTCGTGCTCCTGCTGCGCCCGGTCCACCCAGGGCAGCCCGTCGAACAACAGCGCGTCGTTGTTACGTGGGGTCAGCCGCCGTAGCTCGTTGCCCGGCCGGTGCAGCAGCACCGTCCGCAGCCGCCCGACCTCCGAGCGCACGCCTATCGGACTGCTGAACCCCACCACGGAACCACACGGTAGCGGCTGGGACCGGCTGGTCGGCCCGGTCGCGGAGCTGCGCGAGCAATTGGCCCGGACTACCACGCCGAAGTGCTCTCGCGTTCACACCGGGGAGCCTGCGCAACGGGTCGCTCCCGGAACGGTGGTCCGCACTACGCTTGGCGCGTGAATGCCGCCCTCGCCCGCCTTGCGTGCGTGATCCCGGCGAAGGACGAGGAGCAGCGGATCGCAGCCACCGTCACCGCCGCGCGCGGGCTTCCCGGGGTCGACCTCGTCATCGTCTGCGACGACGGCAGCACCGACCAGACCGCTACCTACGCCGGCGCGGCGGGAGCCATCGTGGTCAGCCATTCCCGCAACCGGGGCAAGGCGGCCGCGGTGGAGTCGGCGGTAAATGCGCTTGGCGTCCTCGAGCAGCGGGACAAACGACCCGAGGCGGGCTGCCTCCTGCTGCTCGACGCCGACCTGGGCGAGTCGGCCGCCAACTGCCACCCCTTGATCAACCCGGTGACGTCGGGCCGCGCGGACCTGACCATCGCCGTGCTGCCGCCGCAGGTCACCGATGAGGGCACCGTGCCGGGCGGCTTCGGACTGGTGATGACCACGGCCAACCGGGGGATTACCGAGCTCACCGGCTGGACCCCTCGCGCGCCGCTGTCCGGGCAGCGCTGCCTGACCCGACGAGCCTTCGAGCTGGCCAGTCCGTTGGCGCCCGGCTGGGGTATGGAAGTGGGGATGACCATTGACATCCTCCGGGCCGGGTTGCGGGTCGAAGAGGTCGAGATCGAGCTGCGGCACCGGGCGACCGGACGCGACCTGGCCGGTCAGGTGCACCGCGCCAAGCAGTTGCGCGACGTCACCCGGGCCCTGGTCGCTCGTGGCGCGGTCAACGCCGACACCGCCCGCGATGCGGCCAGGTCCGGTCTGGCCGAGCTGAAGGACGCCGGGGGCGGCCTGCTCAAGCGACTCCGCCGGTGACGACTATGGACCGGGTACGCGGATGACGGCGACGAAGCGCCGCTCCGGCAACCCCACCAAGCCCGCCAAGCCGACCTACCGCCCCACGGTCTGGCACCGCAACCACCGCTGGGGCCTGTTCGGCCTCGTCGCGGGCACCGGGCTCACCGTGCTCACCGGGTTCCTCGGACCGTCCGCGGTCACCATCACCCTCGGCCCGCGCGACTCGCTGCTGCCCCCGTGGTACCTGCCCGCCGGCATCCTCGAGCCCAACGAGTGGTTGGTGTCGGCCATGATCTGGTCCGCGATCCTGATCGGAGCGGTCGGCCTGTGGGTCACCATGCGTGCGCTGGCCGACGGCTGGAAGCCCAAGGTGCGCCGGATCTTCGGCCTCGGTGTCGCGCTCACCCTGCTGACCATCACCGTGCCGCCGCTGACCTCCGGCGACGTGCTGATGTACGCCGCGTACGGGCGGCTGCAGGCGATCGGCATGAGCCCGTACGACATCACCCCGGCCGAGGTGTTCCGCGGCCAGTTCGACCCGGTACTCAAGTGGGTCGAGTTCCCCTGGCACGACACCCCGAGCGTGTACGGCCCCATCACGTCCTGGACCCAGCTGCTGGCCAACCGGCTGGGCGGGGAGAACATGCACGACATCGTCTTCTGGCTGCAGGTGTTCTCGGCGGTGCCGTTCATCATCGTCGGCGCCGGGGCGGTGCTGCTGGCCCACGGGGACGGCCGCCGCCAGGCCCGGGCCGCGCTGCTCACCGTGGCCAATCCGGTCCTGATCTGGGCCGTCGTCGCCGGCGCGCACAACGAGGCGCTGTCGGTGATGTTCGCAGTGGCTGGGATGCTCTTCCTGCGCAAGAACCCGTTCGTTGCCGGCATCGGGATCGGGCTGGCCGGCTGCGCCAAGCTGAGCATCGGCCTATGGGGCCTGGCCATGCTCTGGGCCTATCGCCGTGAGCCGAAGAAGGCGCTGCTGCTCTGCGCGGGAACGGCAATCCCGATGGGCCTGGCGTACGTGGTCTGGCAGCCGACCGCCTTCGTCCAGGTGCTGCGCAACGGTGGGTACGTCTCGGTCGGCTCCTGGGCCCACCCCTTCTATCGGTTCTTCAACCTGTTCCTGACGCCGACGGACGCCAAGATCGTGGTCGGGGTGATCTCGTACGTCGGGCTGATCGTGATCGCGTGGATGCTGTCCCGCACCGTGCCGTGGACGGCTGTCCCCGGTCTGCCCAAGGGCGCGGACCTGCGGAAGGACCCCCTGACCATCGCGCTGCGCACCGCACTCGTGCTGTCGGTGGCGTGGCTGATCACCTCGATGTACACCCTGAGCTGGTACGACCTGATCGCCTGGGTGCCGCTGGCCGTGCTGGCGACCTGCAAGCTCGACCGGCTGATGCTGATCCGGGGCGCCGCGCTGTCTCTGGCGTACGTACCGGGCCGGGCCATCGAGTATGGGGCGGCACTGGAGTTCACCGCGGCGCGGATCCGGGACACGGTCTCGCCGATCATCCAGCTCGGTGTACTGCTGGCTGTGGTGCTGTGGTGGCGGCAGCCGGACCGGCCGGAACTCTTCCCCTTCCGCCGCCCGGCCGCGGCTCAGCCCGAGCCGGCGGCGCCCGCCGAGCCCGCCGCGCCGGTGCCGACCCGGTCAGCAGGCGACAGCCGACCGCCGAACCGGGCCGGCGTCACAACGCATAGACCACCAGCGCCAGCACGATCAGGCTCACGGCGGCGTTGATCCAGCTGAGCCATGACCGCTTGGCCGGAACCTTCGGCAGGTCCTGACCTCGGAGCACCGCGTACGCCGACAGCGCGACCGCCGCCCCGGTCAGCGGGCCCCAGATCCAGGCGGGCGCGAAGGTCCACGGGCCGTAGGCGAGCAGGATCAGCAGGCCGGACAACCCGGAGATCAGGCCGATGGCGACCGCGAGCTGGTCCTTGCCCCGCAGAGCCGCGGCGACGAAGCTGACCAGGAACGCCACGCCGACCGCGGTGGCGATCAGGCCGGATGTCCCGGGCAGCGTTGGGCGGTCGACGGCAGCCGGCGGCCCGTCGCTGGCGGCCAGACCCAGTCCAGCCCGGTTCACCCAGCGGCTGGTGTTGCCCAGCACGATCACGCCCTGTTGCCGTTCCCGATCCAACGCGAGCATCGAACGCATGCCACCGGTCCCGCCGTTGTGCCAGGTGATCTCCCGGTTCTGGAACTCCGTGATCTGCCAGGCCAGCCCGATCTGGCCGTTGTCGGATTCGGCCTCCAGATCCAGCGCGGCCATTCCGGGCGCCTGGTTCGTTAACACCGCCCAGGTGAAGAGGGTCATGTCGCCGGCGGTCGTCCAGGTCGAGGAGCCGGCGGGCAGGTACGCCTGGCCGTACCAGTAGGGCGCCGGCCAGCCGTTGTCCCGGTGTCCGCGGACCGCGCCGGACGGGATGTCGGCCTTGGTGGCGGCGAAGGTGGTGGCGGTCATCCGCAGCGGGGTGAGCAGCCGTTCGCCGACCAAGGTGGGCCAGTCCGCAGCACGAGCCGCTCGGGCTTCGGCGTGGCCGAGCAGGGACATGCCCAGGCTGGAGTACGCGTACTCGCCCGGGTTCTTCAGCTCGATGGTCTTGGTGGCCTCGATCAGCTCGGCGACGGAGACGTCGTAAGGGTTCACGTTGCCGACGGCGGCCAGCAGCGGTCCGGAGCCGGTGTGGGCGATCGGCGGCAGGCCCGAGCTGTGGGTGGCCAGCTCGAACAGGGTGACGTCCCCGGCCGGTGACCCGGCCAGCTCGGTCAGGTACTTCGACAGCTGGTCCTCCACCGCCATCTCACCGCGCTGCACGGCGTCGGCGAGCAGCATGCCGGTGAAGGTCTTGGTGATCGAGCCCAGCTCGTACGGCGTCTGCGGAGTGGGCGGGTCGTCCCCGGCCGAGCCGAGGCCGGCGAACGCGACCTGGCCACCGCGGACCCGGCCGACCGACAGGCTGTGGTAGCCGCGGTCGTTGACCAGTACGGCGCGGACATCGGCGACCAGAGCCGGGTCGCCGGTGCTGTCCTCGCCCAGGGTCGGGGTCCTCGGGCCGACGGTGAGGCCGAGCAGGGTGCCGATGATGAGGCCACCGACCAGGCCCATCACCAGCAGCGCGACCAGGTGTCGGCGCCAGGAGCTGGTGGGCGTCGGCCGGGTCTCGGAAGGGGTAGAGGTGGAGATCATCACGTCTCATCTCGTGCCGGCCGCGACGACCACGACCAGAAGGGGGATGACGCGCGGCCCCGGTATGCTCCAGCGGCCGCGGCCGGTCGAGGTGAGCCAGCCGGCGGCGACCAGGGCGCGCAGGTGGTGGTGGAGCTGACCGGTGGTGCCGAGGGAGTCGTCCTCGGCCAGCTCGGCGGTGGTGGCGGTGCCGTTCAGCACGCGTTGCAGCAGCCGCAGCCGGACCGGATGGGACAGGGCGTCCAGCACGGCCGCGGCCGGCTCCCAGTCCTGCTCGGACACCCGATCGGTGGGTACGCCCCACTGCCAGGCGACCGGTCCCTCCGGCGCGGTGGCCGTGCCACCGAACACGACGGCGTCGGTCGGGTAGTGGCTCTTCAGCTCGTGCAGCAGCCAGAGGTCGGGGTCGGCGGGCAGCTCGGTGCCACCCGTCGCCGGCGGTCGAGTCAGCCCGTGAAGGGCCTGCTCCAGGGCCACCACGCGCTGTTCCAACGACTCCGTCATAACTCCAATAGTACGTAGATACGTACTGACGACGCAATGGCGGCTCCTCGGACCTGGCTGCCTGTATAGGGGCAGCCAAGTCGGACGTAAGGCGGCCAACTGGGGCTATTGGACGGTTGCGGCGTACGCGTCGATCTCCGCGGTCAGCCGGGACTTGGTCTCGGCGCTGGCGAAGGACGCGGTCACCGCGGCCCGGGCCAGGTCGGCGACACCGGCTTCGTCCAGCCCCAGCAGCCGGGCGGCGATGGCGTACTCGGCGTTGAGGTCGGTGGCGAACATCGGCGGGTCGTCGGTGTTGACCGTCACCGTCACCCCGGCGGCCACCAGCTGGCGGATCGGATGCTCCTCCAGCTCGGGCACCACTCGCAGGGCGACATTGGAGGTCGGGCAGACGTCGAGCGCGATGCCGTACCCGACCAGGTGCTCCAGCAGCCGCTCGTCGTGAACCGCCGCGATGCCGTGCTCGATCCGCTCGGCGCGCAGACTGTGTAGCGCGTCCCAGATGGTCTCCGGCCCGGTGGTCTCTCCGGCGTGCGGCACGCTGTGCAGCCCGGCCGACCGCGCCCGGTCGAACTGGGCGGTGAACATCGACCGCGGAAAGCCCTGCTCCGACCCGCCGACCCCGAAGCCGACGATCCCGGGTACGTCGTGGTCCAGCGCGGCGGCCGCGGTCAGTTCCGCCGCGGGTATCCCGAAGTCGGCCGGGATGTCGAAGATCCAGCGCAGCTCAACCCCGTGGTCGCGGTCCGCCGCCACCCGGGCGTCCTCGATCGCCTCCAGGAACGCCTCGAGCGGCAGGTCCTCACGGATCGCGGTGTACGGCGTGACCGTCAGCTCCGCATAGCGGATCTGCTGCGTGGCCATCTCGGCCGCGACCTCGTACGTCAGCAGGCGCACGTCCTCGGCGGTTCGGATCAGGTCCACCACGGCCAGGTAGTTGCGGATGAAGTGCGGGAAGTCGTCGAACACGAAGAAGTCGCGCAGTGCCTCCGGGTCGCTCGGCACCGTGCCCGGATGTCGCGCCGCCAGCTCGGCGACGATCCGCGGCGAGGCCGAGCCGACGTGGTGGACGTGCAGCTCGGCCTTGGGCAGGCCGGCGATGAAGTCGATCACCGGCCCCATCCTGTCAGCCGTTCGGCTCCGCCGAAGAGCCTCATTGTTCGGCTCCGCACAGAGCCTCATGTTCGGCATCGGGGATCCGCAAGGCGCCCGCCGCGGTCGTACCCCCGGTCGCGCTGGTCCTTCCGGCGACCGGACCAGCTGTGCCACGGTGGACGAGTGTTCCGCCTCCTGGAGCTGCTCGGCGGGCTGTCGGCCGTGCTGGACCTCGGCACCGGCTCGGCGCGCGACGAGTCGCTGACCCGCTGCCTGGTAGCGACCCGGTTCGCCCGGCGTCTCGACCTGCCGCCCGAGGAGGTCGCGGCCGTGCTGTACACCTCGCTGCTGGAACACCTGGGCTGCACGGCGTACGCGTCCGGACTGGCGGCCATCTTCGGCGACGAGGTGGCGGCGACCCGCGTGGCGTTCCGGACCGACTGGGAACGCCCGGCCGACGTGCTGCGGACGTTCGTACCCGAAGTGGCCGCCGCGACCGGGCGCTCCCGCCCGCGGGTGATGGCCACGATGTTCACCACCGGCCGGACGATCAACGCCAAAGCCCAGCCGGCCACCTGTGAGGTCGCGAGGGCGGCGGCCCGTCGACTGGGCCTACCGCACACCGTGGCTGAAGGCGTGCACAGCGTGCTGACGGCGTGGAACGGCAATGGCCATCCGCCGCTGGCCGGGACCGCGATCCCGCAGTGTGCCCGGATCACCCAGGTGGCGTCGGTGGCGGTGCTGTTCACCTTCGACAACGACGTCCGTACGGCAATGGTCCAGCTCGCCGACCGCGCCGGCACCTCGCTCGATCCCGAGCTCGTGGCTCGGTTCGACCCCGGGCTGCTGGACGAGGTCGGCTCCGTCGACGCCTACGATGCGGTTCTCGAGGCCGAGCCCGACCCGGTGCGACGGGTGGATGACCAGCAGCTGGCCGAGGTGTGCCGGACGTTCGGGGATCTTGTTGACCTGAAGAGCCCGAGCCTGCACGGGCACTCCACCGCCGTCGGCGACCTGGCCGGCGCTGCGGCTCACCGCCTGCGGCTGCCCGAGGCCGAACGTGTCCGGATGGCTGGATACCTGCACGACCTGGGCCGGGTCGCGGTGTCCAGCGCAGTGTGGGACAAGCCCGGGCCGCTGACGCGCAACGAGCGGGACCAGATCGAGCTGCATCCCTACTACACCGAGCGGGTTCTGGCTCGGATACCCGCCTTGGCCGACCTGGGTCGCCTCGCTGGCCAGCACCATGAACGCAGCGACGGCAGCGGGTACCACAGGGGACTGCTCGGTGGCACGACGCCGCTTCCGGCCCGAGTACTGGCCGCAGCCGACCGTTACCGCGGCTTGGTGGAGCCGCGTCCTCATCGAACGGCCGTGTCGCCCGACGAGGCGGCGCGGGTGCTCCGCGATGATGCCGGCGCCGGCCGGTTGGACGCCGATGTGGTGGCCGCGGTGCTGGAGGCGGCCGGTCACCGGACCGGTGTGCGTCGGCCCCGCCCGGCCGGCCTCACCGACCGACAGCTGGAGGTTCTGCGGCTGCTCGCATCCGGCCTGTCGAACCGGCAGATCGCCGCCCGACTGGTGGTCTCGCCCCGAACTGCTGAGCGGCACGTCCAGGACGTCTACGACAAGATCGGCCTCAGCTCCCGGGCCGGTGCAGCGCTCTATGCGATGGAGCACGGGCTGATCGAGAAGTCTGGGTAGTTCTACGCAGGCCCGCCTGCGCCCGCAGCGCGACAGTGGCTCCATGACGACAACGGTCCGGACGCCAGTCCGCCCTCGACTGCTGACGCGGCCGTTCTTGATCCTCGCGCTCGCCGACCTGGCCTACTTCACCGCGGTCGGCGTCGCGGTTCTCGCGCTTCCGCTCTACGTCACCGGACCGTTGGGCGGTGATAAAGGGGGTGCCGGGCTGGCCTTCGGGGCGTTCGCGGTCTCGGCGCTCCTACTCCGTCCGTACGCCGGCCGGCTGTGCGACACGGTCGGGCGCCGGCCCCTGTTGGTCGGCGGCGCGCTGGTGGCGGCGACCGCCCTCGGCCTGACCGCAACGGCGGACTCACTATGGGCCGTGGTGGCGCTCCGGCTGCTTGCCGGGGTCGCCGAGGCTGCGTTCTTCGTAGCCTCGTTCGCCGCTCTGGCCGACCTGGCGCCGCCGGAACGGATGGGTGAAGCGCTCAGCTACAACTCACTCGGTCTCTACCTCGGTCTGGCGCTGGGTCCGCCGCTGGGGGAGCTGATGGTGGAGCGGCGGGGTTTTGCGACGGCTTGGATCGGAGCCGCCCTGCTTGCCCTGCTCGCCGCGGCGCTGGTCAACGGCGTCGGCGAGACCCGGACCGCCATGCCGGTCGAGGCGGGCGACCGAACGGGGCGCAACCGGCTGATCCATCGGCCCGCCATCGCGCCCTCCCTCGGGTTCCTGGCCTCCCTGTTACCGATCGGCGGCGTCCTCAGCCTCGCCGCCCTGCACGCGAACGACGTCGGTCTGGCTGATCCCAGCCTGCCGTTGCTCCTCTACGGGGCCACCGTCGTCGTGGGCCGGGTCGCGTTCGCCAAGGTGCCGGACCGACTGCCGCCGCTGGCCCTCGGGGCGGTCGCCCTGACGGCGATCGCCAGTGGCCTGCTGGTCATGGCGGGATGGCCCACACCGGCCGGACTGCTGGCGGGGACGGTCCTGGCCGGAGCCGGAATCACGTTCACCACGCCAGCGTTCTTCGCGGCGATCTTCGCCACCGCGCGGCCGGCCGAGCGAGGTGCCGCCTCAGGCACGGCCAGCCTGTGCATGGACGTGGGACTGGGCTTCGGACCGATCGGTCTCGGACTGGTGGCACAAAGCGCGGGCATCCCGGTCGCGCTCGCCGCGGGCGCCGGCTTCGCCGCGATCGGTGCCGCCTGGACCTGGCACCTGCACCACGCGGGGCGACGGATGCTTGCGGGGTAGCTGGCCTGACCTCGCGTGCACCCGCCGATGCCACCCGCGTCTGCCATCTGGGGACGGCCATCGTGACGCGGGGGTGCTTATCCTGACCGGGTGGCAGACGGGGCGGGCTGGTTCGCCGACCCCAGCGGCAAGATCAACACCTTCCGCTGGTGGGACGGAAGAGCCTGGACCCGCTGGCTGAGCGCCGACCCGTCGGCGCCCGACCCCGGACCCGTCCTACTCACTGAGCCGCCGGCTCCCGACGACCCGTCCACCCGCTCAGGACACCTGCTCGCTGAGCCTGTCGAAGCGCCTTGTGCCCGGCCCCGCCCGGCCGACCCTGCGGTGGCACTGCCAGCGGCCGCGGCGATTCTCGTCGGCGGCGTCCTGCTGGCCATCATCGCGGTGGGGGCGATCATCTCCCTCACTGCGGACCGGCCGCTGACCGGGCCCGCCGTCGCCCCGCCGGACCCGACCGAGGCGCCGCTGACCGTGGTCTACGACTCGACCACTCGGCGCCTGTCCGTGCAGGAGCTGCAGGTCACCATGCCGGGCAAGCCCTTCAGCTGCGACATCGAGCCGCGTACGGTGCCGGGCGCTTTCACATCGGCGTTCGGATGCACGGCCTGGGTGCACCTCGACTACAACCCCGAGCATGACGACTGGGTCGCGATCACCGGCATCGGGATTCTCGAGGAGTCGCTGCGCTCCGGTCCGGACCTGGCAGCCATCACCAACGCCACCTTCTCGGCCCTGGCCGAGCAGAGCTACGACCTCGACGACGTCACCGTCAAGAAGAAGCAGACCGAGCGGCTGACCGGGGTCGCGCCGGACGGCAAGGCGGTCCTGGTCTCGGCCGAGATGCACGTGGCCGACAAGGAGCTGCCGACGACGTTCGATCGGATGCTCGTCGCCGTCTTCGAGCTGGAGAGCGGTCGGCACGCGGCCTACTTCGCGATCCGTCCCGACGACAGCAAGAAGGACGTCGTCGAGGCCCTGCGCACCTCGGCCGGTACGGTCACCGCTCGGAAATGATCGCCCCGCCGACGCCCGCCGCCCTATCCTGTCGCCGTGCCTGCAGCAACCCCGTCCGCCAGCGGCCTGGCCGCCCCGACTGCCGTGGCTGACCCGGCACCGAGCCGCGCGAGCGCCTACGGGTACTTCGGGCCCGCGGGCACCTTCAGCCACCAGGCCCTGCTCACCCTGCCGCCGCTCGGAGCCGAGCCGATCCCGTACGCCACGGTGGGCCAGGCGCTGCAGGCCGTCCGGGCCGGCGAGATCACCGCGGCCCTGGTCCCGATCGAGAACTCGGTCGAGGGCGGGGTGTCGGCCACCCTGGACAACCTGACCTACGGCGACCCGCTGATGATCACCCGCGAGGTGGTGCTGCCGGTTCAGTTCGACCTGTACGGCCGGCCCGGCTCGACCCTGGACGGCGTGCGGAACATCCTCACCCACCCGCACGCCGCCGCCCAGTGCCGCGACTGGCTGGCTCTGCACCTGCGCGAGGCGCTGGTCACCGAGGGTGGGTCGACCGCCGCCGCAGCGGCCGAGGTGGCCGACCCACTGTCCCGCTTCGACGCCGCGATCTGCGCGACGGTGGCCGGCGAGATGCACGGGCTGACCGCGCTGGCCGAGGGCATCGCCGACAACCCGGACGCGGTGACCCGGTTCGTGCTGGTCTCCCCGCCCGGCCGGCTCAACCCGCCGAGCGGGGCGGACAAGACCACCATGGTGCTGTTCATGCGGGAGAACCACCCCGGCGCGCTGCTGGAGATCCTGGAGCAGTTCGCCAGCCGGGGAGTCAACCTGTGCCGGATCGAGTCGCGGCCGACCAAGCGCAGCCTCGGGGACTATTGCTTCTCAGTGGACGCGGAGGGCCACGTCGACGACGCCCGGCTGGCCGAGGCGCTGATGGGCCTGCACCGGATCTGCGGTGACGTGGTGTTCCTGGGCAGCTACCCGCGGGCCGACGGCACCCGGCCGACCGTCTCGGTGGGCACCTCCAACGCCGACTACGCGGCCGCGGCCACCTGGCTGCAGCGGCTCAAGGGCTGATGAGCTCTGCGCCCTGAGCCTGTCGAAGGGCTCAGCGCGCAGCGGTTTGACGTTTCCGCCACGGTCGGCGCAGACCGGCCGTGCGGGTACTGCCGTTGGTCAGGGCCGCCTCTGCCGTCGGCGCGGCGGCGGCGACCACCTCGGCAGCGACCGTCTCCGCCGCGACCACGGGCGCAGCCGGAGTGCCGCTCTTGTCCGACGGTCGGGTCGCCACGGACTCTCGCGGAACGCGTAGCCGCAGCGCGCCGGGCTGCACCTCCGCGGTCATGGTGCTGCACTCGCCCACCGTGTCGCCGTCCATCTGGAACTGGTCTCGACCGTCCACCTTGATCGAGACCTTGCGGCCGGTCAGCCGGTCCAGCTGCCGGTCGGTCCGCTTCTGCCGGGTCAGCACCTGCGTGGTGAGGCGGACCCAGTCCCGCAGCCCGCGCGGCGAGGCGACCAGCACGTCGAGCAGCCCGTCGTCGGCGCGGGCGTTGGGGATCAGCTGGATCTTGCCCTGCAGGAACCCGACGTTCCCGATCACGATCACGTGGGCCTTGCGGCTGAACGCCGGGCCGTCGTCGACCCGGATGGTGGCCTGCAGGGCAGGGTGCCGGGCGTTCTGCGCTGCGGACACGAAGTACGCGGCGTTCCCCACGGTGCGCTTCAGCATCGGGTCGGTGCCCTCCATGATCACCGCGTCGATCCCGATCCCGGCCATCACCGCGAAGTGGTCCGCCGGCCCGCCGTCCACGCTCAGGGTGACCAGGTCGACCTCCTTCTCCAGCCCGTCGAAGGCAACGTCCAGCGCGGCCGCCTCGTCCAGCGGGATGCCGATGTTGCGGGCCAGCAGGTTGCCTGTTCCCGCCGGGATCAGGCCGAACGGCACCCCGCTGCCGGCCAGCCCGGAGCAGATCGCCCGGATCGTGCCGTCGCCGCCCGCGCCCAGGACCAGGTCCACGCCCTCGGCGACGGCGTGCTCGGTCATCGCCCGTCCCGGGTCGTCGGTGCTGGTCTCCAGCCAGAGCGGCCTGTCCCAGCCGCGGGTGCGCAGCTCGTACTCCACGTGCCGCCGGAACGTCACCCAGTCGGTGACCTTCGTCGGGTTGTAGATCACCGCGGCCCGTCTCCGCCGGTCCGCCGGTACCGGCTCGATGGCTCTCGTCCGGGTCATCTCGGTGACCAGGTCGTACCCCACCGGCACCTCGACCCCGCTGACCAGCAGCGCGAGCGTCGCGGTCAGGCCGCCGAGCAGCATTCCGCCCACGATGTCGGTCAGGTAGTGGGCCCCGAGGATCCACTGGTCGACCGCGACCAGGATCACGAGCAGCCCGGCCCCGATCTGCCAGCGCAGTCGGGTGCTGACGCTCCGCCGGGTCACCGCGAAGGTGGCGCCGACCGCGATGCTGCCGGCGACGATGCTGCTCATGTGTCCGGACGGGTACGCGTAGCCCGAGACGCTGATCAGGTCCAGGCCCGCCTCCGGCCGCGCCCGACCGAAGCTGATCTTGAGCAGCTGGGTGATGCTCCAGGTGGCGACGATCATCAGGCCCAGGGCGACCGCCAGCTGCCGGAGCCGGCGCTGGAACGCCCAGACGGCGATCCCGGCCATCGCGGCGTAGGTGACGCCGGGCCAGGTCAGCAGGGACAGCGCGGACGCGACCTGTGCGACGGGAGACAACGGGTCGAGTGGTGGGGCGACCCAGCGGGCGTCCAGGGCTTGGACGGGACCGAATGCGAACGTGAGCCAGGTCCAGCCGACCAGGGCCACCAACAGCGCGGCCGCGATCAGGATCGAGGACTTGGTCGGCGGTCGGCGGACCATAGTGCGCCCATCATGGCACCGGCCGTTCACTATTGCGTCGCCCGGCGTCATGTCGGCTCGCTACGCTGATCGGGTGATCGATGTCAAGGTGCTACGCACCGATCCCGACCGCGTACGCGCCTCCCAGCGGGCCCGCGGCGAGTCGGTGGCGCTGGTCGACGACCTGGTCGCGGCCGACCAGGCGCGGCGGGACACGATCGCGGCGTACGAGGAGCTGCGGGCGGAGCAGAAGGAGCTGGGCAAGCAGCTCGCCCGTGCCCAGGGTGAGGAGCGGCGGCGACTGCTGGCCCGGACCAAGGAGCTGGCCGATCTGGTCAAGAAGGCTGACGCCACCCGGAGCGAGGTCGCCGTCGCCCTCGACGCGATGCTCCGGCAGGTCGGCAACCTGGTCTTTCCCGATGTACCTCTCGGCGGCGAGGACGACTATGTCGTGCTCGAGACCCTCGGCACCCCGCGCGACTTCGCGGCGGAGGGCTTCACCCCCCGCGACCACCTGGAGCTGGGCGCGCTGCTCGGGGCGATCGACGTGGAGCGCGGGGCCAAGGTGTCCGGCTCCCGGTTCTACTACCTGACCGGGGTCGGCGCCGAGCTGGAGCTGGCCCTGGTCAACCTGGCCATGAGCACGGCGATCGGCAATGGGTTCACCGCGATGATCCCGCCCGCCCTGGTCAAGCCGTCCGCGATGGAGGGCACCGGGTTCCTGGGTCAGGCGGCCAAGGACGTCTACCACCTCGAGCAGGACGACCTCTACCTGGTGGGCACCGCCGAGGTGCCACTGGCCGCGTACCACTCCGACGAGATCCTCGACCCGGCGACCCTGCCGCGGCGATACGCCGGGTTCAGCCCGAGCTACCGGCGCGAGGCCGGGGCGCACGGTAAGGACACCCGCGGCATCTTCCGTGTGCATTGGTTCGACAAGGTCGAGATGTTCGTCTTCTGTGCGCCTGAGGAGGCCGAGGCCGAGCACCAGAAGCTGCTGGCCTGGGAGAAGGAGTTCATTGCCGCGCTGGAGATCCCGTTCCAGGTGCTCGAGCTGGCGTCCGGCGACCTGGGCCTGAGCGCCGCGCGGAAGTACGACTGCTACGGCTGGCTGCCCACCCAGGATCGGTACCGCGAGATCACCTCCACCTCCAACTGCACCGAGTTCCAGGCCCGGCGGCTGAACATCCGCTCCCGTTTCGCGGACGGCACCGGTCCGGTGGCGACCCTGAACGGAACCCTGTGCGCGATGACCCGGACGATCATCATGCTGCTGGAGAACCACCAGCAGGCCGACGGGAGCGTACGCGTGCCCGAGGCGCTCCGCGCGTTCCTGGGCGGCCGCGAGGCGCTGACGCCGCGCTGATGGGATCGGAGAATGGCTGGCGGCCCCGGCTGGTCGCCTGCGATGTCGACGGCACCCTGGTCGACCACGACGGCCGGCTGCCCACCGCCGTCGGTGAGGCGATCGACCTGGTGCTGGCGGCCGGCGTGCCGGTGGTGCTGGCCACGGGGCGGTCCTGGCACGGCACGCTGCCGCTGGTCGACGAGCTGGGCCTGCCACCCGGATCCTCGGTCTGCTCCAACGGGGCGGTGATCGTCCGGTACCCGCCGGAGGAGATCGTCAAGGCTGTGACCTTCGACCCGCGCGAAGTGATCAAGCGGGTGGAGGAGTTCGCGCCGGGAACGCTGATCGCGGTGGAGGAGATCGGCCGCGGCTACCGGCTCAACAACCACTTCCCCGGCGGTGACCTGACCGGCGAGATGATCATCGAGGACGTCGAGCAGCTGAGTGCCCGGCCGGTGACCCGCATCATCCTGCGCGACCCGACCCGGTCCGACAAGGACTTCGTCGGGCTGGCCCGGCACCTGGGCCTGGACGGCGTGACCTACTTCGTGGGCTGGAGCGCCTGGCTGGACATCGCGCCGGCGGGGGTGAACAAGGCCACCGCGCTGGCCGAGGTCGCGGCCGGCCTCGGCATCCCGGCCGCCGACGTGCTGGCCTTCGGCGACGGCCGCAACGACATCGAGATGCTCCGCTGGGCCGGCCGCGGCGTGGCGATCGGCGACGCTCCCGCCGAGGTGCAAGAAGCGGCCGACGACGTCAGCGTGCCCTTCGCTGACGGCGGCCCGGTCTTCGAGCTGCGCCGCTGGTTCTCCTAGCTGCAGGTCAGCGTGGGCCCGCACTCACTCCTGGGAGAAAACTCCACCAATTGCGACTTTTTGCCCTCAGTTCGCCGATCCGAGGGTGAGATCTCGCCATTGGTGGAGTTTTCGACCCTCATTCCTCGTAGGAGATCGACCAGCCGGAGCCGCGCGGGGCGAGACCCGGCTGCGGTCCGAGGCGTCCCGGGGAGGCCGCGGGGTCGATGTCGTCGGGCTCGGGGAAGTAGCCGCCTTCGCCGCCGAGAACGGTCCGGGTCAGCGACTCGGCGTCGGAAAGCATCTCGTCCAGGGCGTGCGAGACGTCGGCGTCCTCCGGCTCCCGGCCGGCCAGGGCGGCGTTGACCACGCAGCGCCGGATCAGCTCCTTGGTGAACGAGGCGGTCACCCCCTCGGTACGCGCCGCCGCGGTGTGGACCGCGTGCTCGCTCAGCTGCCCGGCCGCCAGCAGGTCGGCGGCGTACAGCCGGAACAGCCGCTGCCGCCCCTCGTGGTCCGGCTTGGTGATCTCCACGGCGAGGTCCACCCGACCCGGCCGCTCCACCAGCGCCCGCTCCAGCAGGTCGGGCCGGTTCGTGGTCAGGATGAAGGTGATGTCGGCGTCGGCGGCCAGCCCGTCCATCGCCTCCAGGGTCTCGAACAACGCAGCGTTGGTCTCGCCGCCACGGTGCTCCGCGACCAGGTCGCAGTCCTCCAGGACCAGGATCGCCGGCTGCGCGGCGCGGGCCAGCGCGGTCGCCTCGTCCAGCAGACGCAGGGTGTAACCGGACAGCAGCACGGCGGTGGTGCCGGCCGTCTGGCTGAGCAGGTGGCGGACTAGATGGGTCTTGCCGGTGCCGGGCGGACCGTAGAGCAGCACTCCGCGCTTGAGATGCTGGCTCGCACGCCGCAGGGCCTCCCGCTGCTCGCCGATGCCGACGACGTGCCGGACCACCCGCTCGCGTACGCCCTCGGGAAGGATCACCTCGGACGCGGTGACGTCCGGTCGGCGCAGAAAGGTGAGGCTCGCGCCTGCGGCGTGGTAGTTGAAAGGGTCTGCCGCGAAGGAGACGACCTGCCCGCGCAGGATGCTGAGCTCGGCCATCCGCTGATGGATGAGCTTCAGGAAGCGGTCGGTCACGTCGCGGTCGGGGCACATCAGCTCGAGGCTGTACCGGTCCCGGCCGTACTGCGGGTTCGCGCTCCGCTGCAACCAGACCAGCGGCACGCCGTCGATGCGGATCTCACCCAGCCCGAAGATGACCACTCGCCGGTCGCTGTCCGGTCCGGTCGGGCGCCGCTCGTACTGGACGGCACCGAGGCTGAACCGCATGCCGGTCAGGAACTCGCCGAAGGTCTCGACGTGGTTCCGGTGGCTGCCGTGGATCCCGCGCCGGGTCCCGCCGTACTCGGTGACCAGGGCATCGAGCGCCAGATCGAGATCAAGGACCTGATGCTGGGGGAAAGCTTCGTTGACCGGTTCGACCTCGGTCAGGGAGACGCCCAGGAAGGACTGCACGTGGTGGCCGACCTCGGACAGCTCGTCGTCCTCGGGCACCAGCCGGTGCACCTCGTTGACGAGGGTGCGGAACGAGCGGGCGAACTCAGCAATCTCTGGATCCACGACTTCGACGCTCTCACTCCCGAGGAACAAAACTCCACCGGTGGCGAGTTATGGCCCTCCGCTCGCCGATTCTTGAGCCAAAACTCACCATGGGTGGAGTTTTCGCCCTTACGCCGCCAGGTGCGTACGCGACCGGTTGGTGACGGTCGCGGTGGCGGTGAGTACGGCGGAGAGGCTCGGCTTCGGCGGCTGGTTCCGGCGTACGGTCGGGTTGTGCCGCTCGCGTCGCAGGTGTCGCTTCACGGTGGACAGCGAGCAGCCGAGCCGGTGGGCCAGGGTCTCCAGGCTCTCGTCCGGGTGGGCGTGCCGCAGCCGGACGACCTCGTCGTGGTCGACCTGACGGTGACCGCCGGTGACCCCTGCCATGGTATCGAAGTCCTCGGGGGCCACGGTGATCCGCAGCGCTCGCCGGATCCGGGCCCGCTCGGCCGGGGTGGTGCCGCCGACGTACCCGGCGACGTCGTGCTGGACGACCGCCGCGTACAGGCACGGCGCGAACAGCGGGCAGTCTAAGCAGGCCTCTTCGGTCTGGGCGACGAGCGCCTGGTACTGCCGGCGCATCGAGACCGTGGCGTCACTGCCCATCGGCTCCTCGAGCAGCGGGTTCTGGAACACCGAGGCAAGCTCGACGCAACGGGGCTTGGTCGCGGAACTGGTCGGTCGGGGCATCGGGGTGTCTCCTGGGGGACGTGGTCCGGTCGCTCTGAGCGGAACACGTATCGGACGGGATCCCGGCTCACTCGGTTCCGCATCTCCCGGAAGAATCCCGAGCCGTTGCAGGGACTCGCCAGGGGAGAGTTTCCATGGCCTACTACGCACAGCGATGCGGACCGAGCCTGTCGAGGTCCGACCTCCGACAGGCCCAGGGCACATTTCCGGCCTAGAGGTACATCCCGCCGCTACCCTCGCGCGGCGGCTCGCCTGGCCCCGGCGGCGTCATCCCGCCGGTTCCCGGCGGCAGCGCCCGGCGCATCTGCTCCAGCTGGGCCCGGGCCGCCATCTGCTGGGCGAACAGCGCGGTCTGGATGCCGTGGAACAGCCCTTCCAGCCAGCCGACCAGCTGCGCCTGGGCGATCCGCAGCTCGTCGTCGGACGGCGTCGCATCGTCGGTGAACGGCAGGGTGATCCGATCCAGCTCCTCGACCAGCTCCGGGGCCAGCCCGTCCTTGAGCTCGCTGATCGAGGTCTGGTGGATGGTCCGCAGCCGTTGCCGGCTGGCCTCGTCCAGCGGAGAGGCCTTCACCTCCTCCAGCAACTGGCGGATCATGTTGCCGATCCGCATCACCTTGGCCGGTTGCTCGACCATGTCGGTGACCGACTTGGGCGGCTCCTCGTCCGGCTCGGCCGAGGCCGCCGGCGGCCCCTCGACCGCCATCGCCTGCGGGGTCACCACGTACGCCCGCCCGTCCGGCGTCGCGCCGGCCACGCCCTGCATCTGACCGCCGTCCTCGGCGGCTCCATGGTCCGTCGTCATGGCCTCGACCTTACGGTGCCCGTCCTCAACGAAAACCCTTGGTGGTCAACACCCGGCCCGCCATAGGTTGGACCGGTTATGCGCGACTTCCCGCCGCTCGTTGCGGATCTCGAGGCATCCCCCACCCCCGGTCACCACGGACCACAGCTGCGGGGACGTACGCCCGCGCCCCGGCCCGGCACCTTCGCCAACCCGGACACCCGCAGTCCGGCCCGGTTCCTGGTCTGGCTGTTGGCCCAGCAGCGACTGGTGCTCTTCGTGTCGGCGATGACCGCGGTCCTGGAATGGGTACCGGGGGCGATCGGCCCGTACGTGATCGGCCGGATCGTCGACGAGGGCATCACCGCCCGCGACCTCAGCCGGGTGGGCGAACTCGGCCTGATCCTGTTCGGCCTGGTGCTGATCGGCGTGACCGCCGGCGTGCTCAACCACACCGTGGTCGTCCGCTCCTGGCTGATCGGGATGTACGGCCCGATGATGATGGTCAACCGCAAGTCGGTGCAGCTGGGCCACGTGCTGCCGCAGCGGACGCCGACCGGAGAGGTGCTGAGTGTCGCGGCCGGCGATGCCGACGAGTTCGGGGCACTGACCGAGGTCTTCGCCCGGTCATTCGGGGCGCTGACCTCGTATCTGGTGATCGCCGGTCTGGTGCTCTCCACGTCGGTGCCCCTCGGTGTGATGGTGCTGGTCGCCGCCCCACTGATCGTGGTGCTGGCCCTGCCGCTGCTGCCCCCGCTGCAGCGTCGCGAGGAGGTCGAGCGGACCCGGTCGGCTGACCTGACCGGGATGGCGACCGACATCGTGGCCGGGCTACGGATCCTGCGCGGCATCGGCGGCGAGCACACCTTCGCCCGCAACTACGCCGAGCAGTCGCAGCGAACCCGGCAGGCCGGCGCGTCGGCGGGTGTCTGGCAGGCCCTGGTCGAGTCGGCCAGCGTGCTGTTCTCCGGGCTGTTCCTGGTGGTGCTGACCTGGCTGGGTGCCCGCGAAGTGGTCGGCGGCCGGCTCAGCGTCGGCGAGCTGATCAGCTTCTTCGGCTACGCGCTGTTCATGGTCTGGCCGATCCAGACCTTCTTCGAGCTGGCCCAGCGCTGGGTCCGCTCGATCGTGTCGGCGCGCAAGGCGGTCGCGGTGCTGTCCGGCCAGCCCCCGTGGGATACGCCGGAGCAGCCGCTGCGGCTGCCCGAGGAGGGCGTGCTGCACGACGAGCGGTCGGGCTTCACCGCGGAGCCGGGCCAGCTGACGATGGTCGTCTCCGCGCTGCCCGACGACTCGGCCGCGCTGGTCGACCGGCTGGGCCGCTATCTGCCGGCCGACCACGACCCGGTCAGCCTGGAGGTTGCCGACGGGCTGAGCGGGCAGCGGGCCAAGCGGGCCCTGGCCCGGCAGCAGGCCGAGCGGGCCAGGCTGGCCGAGCGCGAGCGCGCTCTGGCCGGGGAGAAGTGGGGCGTCAGCCTGGGTAGCGTCGACCTGGCCGACGTGCCGATCACCGCCGTCCGGGAGAAGATCCTGGTCAGCGACAGCGCCAGCCAGGTGTTCGCCGGCACGCTGCAGGAGGCGATAGACCCGCACGGCGAGCTGACCCTCGAGCAGGCGGAGGCCGCGCTCTACACGGCGGCGGCCGACGACGTGTTCCTCGCCATGGACGGCGGCTGGCAGGGCCGGCTGGACGAGAAGGGGCGGGGGCTGTCCGGCGGTCAGCGGCAGCGGGTCGTGCTCGCCCGGGCGCTGGCTCGCAACGCCGACATCCTGATCATGGTCGAGCCGACCTCGGCGGTGGACGCCCACACCGAGGCCATGATCGCCGAGCGGCTGGCCGCGTACCGGGAGGGTCGGACGACCATCGTCAGCACCGGCTCACCGCTGCTGCTGCACTACGCCGACCGCGTGGCGTTCCTGTCCGGCGAGCGGGTGGCGGCGTACGGCACCCACGAGGAGCTGTTGCGCACGTCCCGCGGCTACCGCGGCGTGGTGGCGCGTGCGCTGGACGATCAGACCGGGGACGACGAGACGAAGACGCTCTTCGGGGGGTCCGAGGGGGATCGTCCCCCCTCACAGATGAACGGGGAGGAGGGGTGACCGGGATGACCACCCTGCTGCGGCGGGGGCCGGAAGGGTCCGCCGAGACCTGGCGGACCGCTGAACCGACCCCGCGGGTACCGCCGGAGCTGATCCCGCCCGCCACGGGCTCGACCCGCGAACGGCTGCGGGCGTGGCGGCAGCGGCACCTGCTGCGGGAGCGGCGGGCCCAGGAGTACTTCGCCAGCTCCCGCCAGCCCGACCGGGCGCTCCCGGTGGCCGACCGCAAGGACGTCGGCCGGTTCTTCACCGATCTCGTCCGTCGTCGGCGCGGGGTAGTGACCGCACTGCTGGTGCTGCACGCGCTGGCGGCGATCGCCGGGCTGGTCGTGCCGCGGATCCTCGGCAGCCTGGTGGACCAGGCGGCCGCGCCCGGCACCTTGGCTGCGACCCTGAACGGGCTCGCGCTGGCCGTGGCCGGCGTCGTCGTGGTCCAGACCCTGATGACCTTCCTGGCCCTGCGGACCTCCGCCGTCTTCGGCCAGGAAGTGCTGGCGACCGCGCGGGAGTACGTGGTGCGGACCGTGTTGGCGCTGCCGCTGGGCCGGGTGGAGAGCGCCAGCTCCGGTGACCTGGTCACCCGGGTCACCCGGGATGTGGGCACGATGGCCCAGACCATCCGCTTCGGTCTGCCCGAGACGGTCATCGCGATCATGACGACCGGGCTGACGGTGGCGGCGATGTTGCTCAACTCCGCGCTGCTCACCCTGCCGCTGCTGGTCGTCGCCCCGTTGCTGATCGTGGCCGCCCGGCGCTACCTCAAGCGGGCACCGCAGGGCTACATCACCGAGGGCGGCACGTACTCGGTGATCAACTCGACCCTGACCGAGACGGTCGAGGGGGCGCGTACGGTCGAGGCGCTCGGCCTGCAGGGCCGGCGGACCGCGCAGTTCGACGTCGACATCGACGTGTCGGCGCAGGCCGAGCGCTACACGATGACGCTGCGGAACATCCTGTTCCTGCTGCTGGGCTTCGTGTACGACCTACCGCCGCTGCTGGTCCTGATCGTCGGCGCCATCGGCTATGTCAACGGGTGGGTCACGCTGGGGCAGATCACCGCCGCAGTGCTCTACGTCCAGGCCCTGGTCGAGCCGCTGCAGCGGCTGATCCGGATGCTCGACAAGCTGCAGGTCGGGATTGCCTCGACCAGCCGGCTGCTGGGCATCGCCTCGGTGCCGCAGGACCGGGAGGCCGGTGAGGCGCGGCCAGCCGACAACCGGCTGGTCGGTGAGGACCTGCGGTTCGCGTACCGGAGCGGGGTCGACGTGCTGCACGGCGTCGACCTGGCGCTGCGGCCGGGTGAACGGCTGGCCATCGTCGGGCCGAGTGGGTCGGGCAAGTCGACGCTCGGCCGGCTGCTGTCCGGGATCAACGGGCCGCGGACCGGGTCGGTGACGGTAGGCGGGGTCGAGCTGACCGAGTTGCCGCTGCCGGTGCTGCGGACCGAGGTGGCCCTGGTGACCCAGGAGCATCACGTCTTCGTGGGCCCGGTGCGGGACAACATCATCCTGGCCCGCGAGGACTCGCCGGACGAGGTGGTGATCGAGGCGCTGCGGACGGTGGACGCGTGGGACTGGGTGTCGCGGCTGCCCCGGAAGCTGGACACCGTGCTGGGCTCGGGGCAGTACAAGCTGACCCCGGCCCAGGCGCAGCAGATCGCCCTGGCCCGGCTGGTGGTGGCCGAC
Organism: uncultured Actinomycetota bacterium; assembly: GCA_963808435.1. GTDB lineage: Bacteria > Actinomycetota > Actinomycetes > Propionibacteriales > Propionibacteriaceae > Microlunatus. The sequence continues at coordinate 81,181 of CAWEFW010000034.1, forward strand.
CCGCACACCCTGGTGCTGGACGAGGCCACGTCGCTGATCGACCCGCACACGGCCCGGCACCTGGAGGGCTCGATGGCCGCGTTGCTGGAGGACCGGACCGTAGTCGCGATCGCGCACCGGCTGCACACGGCGCACGACGCCGACCGGATCGCCGTGGTGATCGACGGCCGGATCGCCGAGCTCGGCAGCCACGCCGAGCTGCTGGCGGCGGATGGGGAGTACGCCCGGCTCTGGCGGGCCTGGACCTCGTAGCATGCCGGCCTCACCGGTCCAGGTCGCCTGCGTCGCAACCATCCGGTCCTCGCTGAATCGGCCGGCCAGACGCCCAGCGTCGCAACCATCCGCCCTCGCAGGCTCGGGCTCCCGCCAGGCCCGTCCTCGCGGATCCAGCCGCCCGGACGCCCGTGTCGCAACCATCCGCCCTCGCGGGCTCGGGCTCCCGCCAGACCCGTCCACGCTCCGCGGGCGTCCGGGCCGACCGACTCCGCTCGTCTACGGCTTCGCGAAGAAGTCCTCGATGTCGGCGGCCAGCAGCTCGGGCTCCTCGAGGGCGGCGAAGTGCCCGCCGCGGCCCTCGACGTCGGTCCACCGGACGATGGTGTGATCGACCTCGGCGTAGCGACGGACGCCGGCGTCATGGGCGAAGACGATCACCGCGGTGGGCACCGGTGACTTCTCCACCGGCACGCCCCAGCTCGTCTCCTGGGCGTACCCCACGTACGCGGCGGATCCCGCGGTCCCGGTGAGCCAGTAGAGCATCACATTGGTCAGCAGCCGGTCGCGGTCGATGATCTGGTCGGGGAGCACGGATCGCGGGTGGGTCCATTGCCGGAACTTGTCCACGATCCAGGCCAGCAGTCCGACGGGAGAGTCGACCAGCGCCGCCCCGATCAGCTGCGGCCGGGTCGACTGGATAGCGATGTAGCCGAACTCTTCGTTCATGAACGCCTCGACCCGGGCCAGCCGGTCGGCCTCCAGCGGCGTCAGCGTGGCCCGCTCGGCCTCGTCGGGCCCATGCAGCGGCATCCCGACGTTGCCGTTCAGGTGGACCCCGATGACCCGGTCCGGCGCCACTCGGGCGACCTCGGGAGAGACGGCCGCGCCGATGTCCCCGCCCTGTACGCCGAACCGCGCGTAACCCAGCCGGTCCATCAGCTCGACCCAAGCCCGGGCGATCCGGGCTTTGTCCCAGCCGGCGTCGGTGACCGGGCCCGAGAAAGCGAAGCCCGGCAGGCTGGGCACCACCAGGTGGAAGTCGCCGCGCAGCCGCTCGATCAGCTCGAGGAACTCCACGAACGAGCCCGGCCAGCCGTGGGTCAGCATGCAGCGGAGTCGCAGCCGTCCGATCCGAGCGCAGGTGGACGAAGTGGATCTGCTGGCCGTCGATCTCGGTCAGGAAGTGCGGCAGTCGGTTGAGCTGCGCCTCCTCGCGCCGCCAGTCGTACGTGTGCTGCCAGTAGTCGACGAGCTCGCGGAGGTAGCCGACCGGAACGCCGGTGTCCCAGTCGTCCCCGGGCAACGGCGCCGGGAACCGCGTACCGTCCAGGCGCTCCTGAAGGTCGTCGAGATCCCCGTCCTCGATGGCGATGGTGAAGGGACGGATGTCAGTGCTGGTTGCGGTGGTCATGAGATCAGTCTTCCGGCCAATGAGGACAGAACTGGTCCGGAATATGCGGCAGAATCGGCAGGCATGTGGGAGACCTCCGGACGGCTGCTCCGGCTGCTCGGTCTGCTGCAGGTTCGCCGGGACTGGTCGTGCCGCGACCTGGCCGAGCGGCTCGAGGTGACCGAGCGGACCGTACGTCGCGACGTGGACCGGCTGCGGGCACTGGGCTACCCGGTCGAGGCCCGTCCGGGACTCGGCGGCGGGTACCGGTTGGGCGTCGGGGCCGAGATGCCGCCCCTGCTGCTCGACGGGGAAGAGGCGGTGGCGCTCGTCGTGGCCCTTCGTGACGCGGCCCGGACGGGGCTGGCGGGCATCGAGGAGGCGGCCCTGAGTGCGCTGACCAAGGTGGAGCAGGGCCTGCCGTCCCGCTACCGGCACCGGGTGCAGATGCTGCAGCAGGCGGTCGTCCCGCTGACCGGCCCCGGACCGCAGGTCGACCCGGACGTGCTGCTGGCCGTCGCCGCGGCGGTCCGTGATCGGCAGCGGCTGCGGGCCGACTACCGTCGGCACGACGGCAGCGAGTCGCGGCGGACGCTCGAGCCGCACCGGATCGTGCACGCGGGACACGTCTGGTACCTGCTGGCCTGGGACATCGAACGGGCCGACTGGCGCACGCTGCGGCTGGACCGGCTGGTCCCCGTACTGCCCGCCGGACCCCGGTTCGCGCCGCGGGACCCGCCGAATCCCGATGTCGGCCGGTTCACCGCGGCCGGGATCACCACCAACGTCTACCGCTACCGGTGCCGCGCCACCTTCGCCGCTCCCGCCGAGGTCATCGCGACCTCCATCACCCCGACCATCGGGATGGTGACGCCGGTCGACGCCACCTCCTGCGAGGTGGTCTGCGGGTCGAACTCGCTGGACGAGGTCGCGGTGTGGTTCGGCCTGATCGACGCCGACTTCGTGGTGCATGAGCCGCCCGAGCTGCGGGATCGGCTGCGTACGCTCTCCGCCCGCTGGGGTCGCGCCGCCGGCGCTCCGGCAACGACCTGAGTGGCCCTGGCGGTCAGCAGGGTCCGTCCGCCACGACGCCGAGCACGCGGTCGACGGTCAGGTTCAGGGGATCGAACTCGGTGAGGCACCAGGTGGCCCCGGCCGCGACCCACGGGGCGGGGTCCTGGTCGGGCTCGACGGCCACCGCCACGTCGTAGTCGCCGGCCGGGTCCGTTCGATGAGCTCGCACGTCGACCATGGCCTCCGACAGCTCGTCGGGGTGGGTGAGGTTGGCCGGGAAGAACCCGTCGTAGCGGGCCGCGCGGCGGCGGGGGGCCCGGTTGCCGGGGAAACCGGCGATCCATACCGGCACTCCCGGTTCCTGCACCGGCCGGGGGAGGAAGCGGACCTCGTCGACGACGTAGTGCGGTCCGCGATGGGTGACCGTCGCCCCCGACCAGGCGGCTTGGAGGATCTCGAGGGCCTCATCGGTCATCTCCGCGCGCACCCCCAGGCTCTCCTCCTCCCCGAACCGGGAGTACTCGCCGCCGAAGCTGTCGCCGCCCAGCCCCACCCCGAGAACCAGCCGGCCGGCGGCGAGCCGGTCCAGCGTGGCGGTCTGCCGGGCGACGATCCCGGGTCGCCGCCGGGCGAGTGGGGTGACCATCGGACCAAGCCGCAGCCGCTCGGTCACCGCCGCGCACGCGGCCAGGATCGTCCACGGGTCCGCAACCGCCACCACCGGCTCCCGCCACCGGACGTGGTCCCAGACGAACAGCCCGTCCCAGCCGGCCTCCTCGGCCGCAGCGGCGATGCGCATGATCAGCCGCGGTTCGACCAGGTCGTCGAACAAGGGCAACCAGACCGCCGACCGGGTCATCGCCGGACCCCGGCGGTGTGTCGGGTCAGCGCAGCCACGAAGTCGTCCCAGCGCTGCCGCGGCAGGTCGTGCGCGGCCCCCGCGAGGACGACCAGCTCGGCACCCGGAACCGCTCGGGCGATGGATTCGCCGTGGGGGAGGGGGAAGACCGGGTCCAGCTCGCCGTGGACCACCAGGGTCGGGGCGACGATGTCGCCGAAGCCGCCGCGGACCGGTCCGGTCATCTCGATCAGGAACGGGTTGGTCAGGCTGGCAGCCATGTCGGTGGCCCGGGCGACGTCCGCCTCGACCAGCGCTCGGGCGGCGGCCTCGTCGAAGAACGGCGAGACCCCGTCGTACGCGCGGAGCACGCCGAGGAGGTACTCGACCTGGACGGCCGGATCACCGAGATCCGTGGGCTGATCGGGCCCGTGTCCACCGATCGGGGGCAGCCCGGGCTCGCAGGTGCTGGTGCTGACGAACGTGAGACTCGCGACCCGATCCGGGTGGTCCACCCCGAGGAGCAGCACGAGGGCGCCGAACATCGAGCAACCCACGACGTGGGCGTGTTCGACCTCGAAGCGGTCCAGGAGGGCGAGCGCGTCGCCAGCCAGGTCGACGAGGTCGTAGGCCGGCTTCCCGACCGGATAGGTCGTCGATCTGCCCGTGTCGCGCTGGTCGTAGCGGAGAACGAAGCGGCCCTGAGCCGCGAGCTGTTCGCACAGCCCCGCGTCCCACCACAGCATGGAGGCGGACGCCCCGTGGACCAGCAGGATCGCCGGATCGTCCCTTCTGCCGAAGGTCTCCACGCAGAGGCGTACGCCGTTTACGTCGACGAACTGTTCGGTCATGGTTCTGACGCTAGGCCGCCAGGAGGACCAGGAAAAGCGATCATTTCTGATAATGTCGATCAGTCCGTACGATTGTCCCTGTGTTGGATCTCCGACTGCTGGCGGCGCTGGAGGCGGTCGTTGACGAGGGAACCTTCGCTCGGGCCGCGGCCCGAACCGGCTACACCCAGTCGTCGCTGAGCCAGCAGATCGCGGCGCTGGAGCGCTCCGTCGGTGGCCGGGTGTTCGACCGGCCCGGCGGTCCGCGCCGGGTCCGGCTGACCGCCCTGGGCCGGCTCGTCCTCGCCCACGCCCGGGAGCTGCGGGAGCGGGCCGACCAGGCCACCGACGCCATCGACCGGTTCTGGGCCGGCGGGGGCCGGGTCGACATCGGAACGTTCCAGACGGTGACCAACGTGCTGCTGCCCACCGTGGTCCGCCGGTTGCGGGAGGAGCAGCCCGGGTGCGACGTGCGGCTGCTCGAAGACGAGGCGGAGGAGCCCCGCCTCGCTGGGTTGGACCTCGTGTTCTACGACGGTCCGCCCGCCGCGGGCGTGGACGGACGGCTCGTGCTGGAGGACGACCATCTGCTGCTGGCTCCACCGGGCCGGTTCCCCAGCGGTCCGGTGGATGTCGCCGCGCTGGACGGCCTGCCGGTGGTCGCGCTGCCGGCGGTCTGCGATCACGGTCGGGTCGAGGGTGCTCTGGCGGCCATCGGGATCAGGCTCGACGTGGTGTTCCGGACCGCCGACAACCAGGCCGTCGGGTCGATGGTGCGGGCCGGGCTCGGCTGCGCGGTGATGCCGGCGCTCGCGATCGGCGATGCCACCGGCATATCTCTGCACCCGCTCGAACCTCGCCCGGCGACGCGGGAGATCTACCTCCACTGGCAGGGCGTGTTGTCCCCGCTCGCCTCGCGGGTGGTGGCTCTGACCGAGGAGGTGGCGGCCGGACTGGCGTCGCCGTGGGTCCGGCCCTTTCCCTCACTCCGCGGCACTTGGCCGGACTCCGCGGCACCTTCTGCTACCGCGGAGTCCGGCTAACTGCCGCGAGGTGGCGGTGGCCCCGGTGGGTCGGCGGACGGACCTGACGTAGGGGCGAACGGAGCGTTATCCATCCGTTATGCTCCGCTCGTGGTGAAGAGCACCGCAGTGCTGCAGGACCGGTTCGACCGGATCGTGCTGCGCCAGGGCGAGATGGTCCGGCGGCCTCGACAGCCCTCGTCGGAGGCGGTCCATGCGCTGCTGACCCACCTCGCCGACGTCGGCTTCGCCGAGGCGCCGCTACCCGGCCGGATGAGCCGGCGCTGGGAACGGCAGTCCTACCTGGCGGGCGTCTCGGGTGACGAGGCGTGCCGGCTGGTCGGCAGCAACGAGGCGGCGGCGCAGGTCGGCACCCTGCTGCGTCGCTACCACGACGCGGTCGAGGGGTGGCGGCCCGACACCGCGCTGACCTGGTTCGACGGCCAGACCGGCACCGGCGGCCCGGGCCAGCTCGTCTGCCACGGCGATCCCGGACCCTGGAACCTGGTCTGGCGCAAGGGCCGGCTGGTCGGGCTGATCGACTGGGAGTACGCCACGGTGGGCACCCGGCGCACCGACATCGCGTACGCGCTGCACTACCTGGTGCCCTTCCGCGACCGCAGCTACTGGCAGGGGGTGCTCGGTTTCGACCGTCGGCCGCGGCGACGCGACCGGATGCAGGCCTTCGCCGACGGCTACGGGATGACGCTGGATGACGACCTGGTCGATGCGGTGCTGGACTCCCAGGAGGCCGGAGTGCGGATGATGCTCGACCTCGCCGCCCGCGGTCACCCCCGCTACCGGAAGCTGGTCATGGACAGCGGGCTGCAACGCGAGCTGCAGGCCATGCGCTGGGGCCAGGGCCGACGAGAGCGCTTTTGATGTCGATCCGCGAAGGCGGGCTCAGCGTTGCGGACGGCCCTCGGTGACCGCGTTCCCTGGTGCCACGAAGTCATTCCAACGGACTGATCCGATCACGCCCAGGCCGCTGAGCACGCCCACGACGCTGAGCAGCAGGCAGCCGGTGATAGCCGCGGCGATCCAGGCCGGCGTAGGGCCGAGCGCACCAGAGTAAGGGAGAGAGTCGCGTAGAGCAGACCCTCGCCGAAGAACCACGGCTCATTGAGGAAGAGGGCCTGCAGGTCGGCGACACGGCGGCCGAACGACCGCCACACGCTCGCGGGGAGCTGCGTCGGATGGACGCCGGTCAGGCTCAGCACCCGGAGCGTTCCGTTGACCCGGCGTACGGGAGCGTCCATACGACGGTCGCCCCGACGACCGAGGGACGAAAAGTCTCCCCGCCGCGCATGATCGGTCGTCGTCATCCTGGCTCCCTACATCGTGGCGGCCGGCACCGACGATCAGGGCGACCATGAGCGACGGAAGACCAGGACGAGCGCTCGGAGGGCGAGGACACAGCCGATGAAGAGCAGGCCGTAACCCAGGAGTGCGTACAGGCCCAGCGCCGGCGTCAGCCGGGGACCGCCGGGTGCCGTCAGCAGCAGGATCGCACCGATCGTGGCCGCGGCGGCCAGCACTGCGACGATCAGCTGGTGGGTGAGGCTGAGCAGGAACCCCCGATCCCGAGCGTCGGCGAGCAGGCGAATGTTCACCGATAGCCGGCCCTCACCCAGGCTCTCGGTGACCTTGCCGATCCGCCGGGGTAGCCGCCGAAGCAGGGGGACGAGCTTGAGAAGCTCCGCCTCCACCTGGCTGCGGACGCTGGCAGGACTGGTGCGCTCGGCCAGCAGGCCGACGGTTTGGCGTCGAGTGGAGGCCACCAGGTCCAGTGTCGGGTCCAGCCGGCGCAAGGTGCCCTCCAAGGCGGCGAGAGTCCGGAACGCACCGGCTATCTGCGGTGGTACGCCGAAGCCGTGCCGGCGGACCAAGCCGAAGAGCTGGCCGAACAGCTCACGGTGCCGTCCGGTACCGACGCGGAATCGGGCCATCAGCTGACCGATCTCCCGCTCCACCAACCGCTCGTCCAGCCCCTCGGCCGGTGGATCGAGAAGGTCGAGCAGCGCGTCGGCGGCGGTCACGCTGGAGTCTCGCTCGATCGCCAACAGCAGCATCGCCATGGCGTCGCGGGACGCGTCGTCGAGCCGACCCACCGAGCCGAAATCAAGCAGGCCGATGGTGCCGTCTGCGTCGACCAGGACGTTTCCCGGGTGCAGATCCGCGTGAAACACTCCGGTGATCATCACCTGCTGGAGCACGGCGCCCAACAGTCGATCGGCCGTCGCGGTCCGCCGCTCGGACGGCATCGTCGTCAACGTGGCGTCCGCCTCGCTGACCGCGATCCCGCTCAGCTGTTGCATGACCAGCACGCTTGGCCCGGACAGGTCGGGGTACACGGTGGGGATCCGCACGGCTGGCATCGCTTCACCGCTGGCGACTGCGGCCATGTTGTCGGCCTCGATGGTGTAGTCGAGTTCCTCGGTCAGCGACTGCGCGAAGCCCTCGGCCAGACCCAGCACGCCCAGCGACCGCCCCCACGACGTGGAGCTCTGCAGCCGACGGGCCAGCCGAAGGACGATGTCGAGGTCCGCGGTGGCCTGGGCCCGGGCCGCTGGCTTCTGGATCTTGATCACCACCGGCGCACCGTCGTGCAGCACCGCGGCGTGCACCTGACCGACCGACGCGCTGGCCAGCGGCCGCTGATCGATCTCGGCGAAGACGTCGCTCACAGGTCGGCCGAGGGTGGCGGTCAGCACCGGTTCGAGCTCCACCCAGGGCACGGAGGCGGAGGAGGTCTGCAGCGTGGCCAGCTCGCGGACGTACGACGGCGACAACAGGTCCGGTCGGGTGGCCAACATCTGGCCGGCCTTGATGAAGGTCACACCGGCCTCGTTCATCGCTCCGCGCAGCGCCCGCGGTACCGAGACCTCGACGCCCTCGGTCACCGTGGCCCGGCGGGATCGGCGCAGGAAGCCGCCCAGCCCGTGGCGGGTGGCGATGGCCAACACCTGGATGTAGCGCCGGGTCCGCCGGCCGCGCTCCCGTAGCCCGCGAGCCAGCCGCAGCGGGCTGCCGACGCTTCCGGTGGGCACGATCAGCTCCAGGACCACCAGGGCCGCGATGCTCAGCAGGAACGCCCAGGCCAGGATGAGGGAGAAGAGCACACCGGCCAACACCGGGTTGGCCACCTCGCCGGAGCTGTCGGTCAGTCCGAGCTGCTGGCCCAGATCGGGCAGCACGGTGCCCAGCGTGCTCAACATGATCATGCCGACGGCGATCGACCTCGGCCAACCGATGGGTGCCCCGAGGATTCGCCGGGCGAAGAAGGCTACGGCCGCGGCGGCGACTAGCAGGCTGAGGAAGCCGACGATCTGCACCATGTCACTGCTCCATGCGGTCGCGTCAGTCGACGACCAGGATGATCTTGCCGGTATGACCGCCGGACTCCATCCGAGCGTGGGCAGCGGCCGCCTGGCCTAGCCGGAACGCCTCGTACGGCGCCGGCTCGATCGTGCCGTCCGCGATCAACGGCCAGACCTGGTCGGCCACGGCCTGGCAGATCGCGGTCTTCTCCTCCACCGGGCGGCTGCGCAGGGACGCGGAATGGATCCAGCCTCGCTTGGCCAGGAGCAGGCGGAGGTCGACGGTGCCCTTCCCGCCACCCTGGAACCCGATGACCACCAGCCGGCCGGCCGCGGCCAACAGCCCGACGTGCTCCTCCAGGTACTTCCCACCGATCGGGTCCAGGATCACGTCAACACCGCGGTTCTCGGTGAGATCCCGGACGCCGGCTGCCCAGTCCTCCCGGTAGGAGAGCACGTGGTCGGCGCCCCGGGACCGGCAGAACTCGAGCTTGTCGGGCGAGCCGGCTGTAGCGATCACCGTCGCCCCGAGGTGCTTGGCGTACGGGATGGCGAACGACCCGACCCCGCCGGCTCCGCCATGCACGAGGATCACCTCGCCGGCGGCCAGCCACGCATTGGCCAGGTTGGACTGGACCGTCGCGGCCACCTCGATCACCCCCGCGGCCGCGACCAGGTCCAGCCCGTGCGGGGGAGGCACGACCTGCCCTGCCGGAGCCACGGCGTACGACGCGTAGCCGCCGCCGGCCAGCAGGGCCACGCACGGGTCGCCGACCGCCCAGCCGGTCACGCCATCGCCGACCGCGGCGACGTGGCCGGACACCTCCAGCCCGATCACGTCGCTGGCGCCCGGCGGCGGGGGATAGTGGCCCTGGCGCTGCAGCAGGTCGGCCCGGTTGATGCCGGCGGCGGCCACGTCGATGCCGATCTCACCCGGCCCGGGCTGGGGGGCGGGCTCGTCGACCAGCTCGAGGGCCTCCGGTCCGCCGGGTTCGCGTGCGCGGATCACCTGCATGATTCCCACCCTGCCAGTCGCCGAGCCCGTGTGTTCGCGCGAGGGGGGGACGACCCCTTGGACCCCTCAAGAGCGGTTTAGGATCGGGTCCGCCAGGCGGGGTCGCATAGTGGACTAGTGCAGGCGCCTTGAAAGCGCCCGAGCGGGAGACCGTTCCGTGGGTTCGAATCCCACCCTCGCCGCAAGCGCGTGGATAGATTGACTGCCGTGACCGAGGGCGACCAGCGCTTCATCCTGACCGCGCCGCCGCCGGTCCGCGCCCTGGCCATCGCCGCCGTCACCGCGTTGGTCGGGGCCGGGCTGATGGTCGCCTCCCGGATGCTCGACCTCGGCGCAGTGGTCCTGGTGGTCGGTCTGGTCGGCCTGGGTCTGGCGGTCGCTCTCGCCCTGACCGCCCTGGTCCTCGTGGCTCGGTCCCGGGCGGAGCTCGTCATGGAGCCCGAGGCGATCACCGTCCGTCGCACCGGTCAGGTCCAGCGGCTGCCGTGGGCCGAGGTCGACAAGGTCACCCTGACCGGGCCGCGGCTGGCCCTGGTCCGCAAGGCGGGCACCGACGTCGTGGTGATCAACCCACGGACGTCGACCGATCCGACGTTCGTCGCCCTGCTCGCCGCGATCAGCCGGCGCCTGGACGCGGACCGGGGATACCGGGCCGGTTGATCGTGGGTAGGAGTTTGGTCGTGCGCCGCCTCGTCCTGCTCGCCGTCGCCCTGACGGTGCTGCTCACCGCGGGCTGCGGCTCCTTCCCGGCCGACCCGGAGGACACGCTGCAGCGGGTCACCGGCGGCATACTCCGTGTCGGCGTCTCGCCCAACCCGCCGCACACCGAGGTTCGTGGCCCCGCCGATCCGGAGGGGACCGAGGTCGTTCTGGTCCGCGACTTCGCCGCCAGCCTGCCGGCCGAGATCCAGTGGACCGTCGGGGGCGAGGAGATGTTGATCTTGGCGTTGGAGAACGGCGACCTCGATCTGGTGATCGGCGGGCTGACCGCCGATACGCCGTGGACCAAGCACGCCGCGATCACCAAGCCGTACGCCGAGGCCACCGACCCGGCGGGGGAGCCGGTCAAGCTGGTGATGGCGGCGAGGCTTGGCGAGAACGCCTTCCTGCTCCGGCTCGAGCGCTTCCTGCGCGAGCGGGGGTCGCTGTGAGCCGGGTGACGTTCGGCGCCACCGAACTGCCGGACCGGCAGGCGGCGACGCTGCGTAAGGCGATCCGCTACGAGTGGATCACGATCGCCTTCCTGGCCTTCGCGATCACCCTGGTCGGGCTGGTCGCCGGCAACTCCCAGGCGATGAAGGTCGCCTGGGCCGAGGACATGCTGTCCCTGGCCCCGCCGCTCGCCTTCCTGGTCGCCGTCCGGATCATCCGCAAGCCGCCTACGGCCAAGCGGCCGTACGGCTACCACCGCTCGGTCGGCGTAGGGCACCTGGTCGCCGCCGTCGCCCTGACCACCATGGGCGCCTTCCTGATCTTCGACTCCGCCGTCGGTCTGGTCACCGCCGAGCATCCCTCGATCGGGTCAGTGCAGCTGTTCGGGCAGGTGTTCTGGCTGGGTTGGCTGATGATGGCCGCGATGGTGATCACCGGGGTGCCCCCGGTGCTGCTCGGCCGGGTCAAGATCAAGCTGGCCGAGGAGCTGCACGACAAGGTGCTCTACGCAGACGCCAAGATGAACAAGGCGGACTGGATGACCGCCCTCGGCTCACTCGTCGGCGTGGCCGGTATCGGGATCGGCTGGTGGTGGACCGACGCCGCGGCCGCCCTGTTCATCTCGCTGTCGATCCTGTCCGACGGGGTAACGAACCTGCGCTCCTCGATTCTCGACCTCACCGACGTACGTGCCACCACGTTCGACAACAAGAAGCCTCATCCGGTGATCGGCCAGGTCGAGGACTACCTGCACGGGCTGGACTGGGTGGCCGATGTCGGCGTACGCGCTCGGGACGAGGGGCACGTCTTCCACGTCGAGGGCTTCGTCGTGCCGCGGGACGGCCGCGAACCGTCGGTGGCCAGGCTGGAGGAGGCCCGGCTGGGCTGTACCGAGCTGGACTGGCGGCTGCACGACGTAGTCCTGGTGCCGGTGCCCGAGCTGCCGGTCGAGATCGGCCGGAACTAGAGCGTGTCTCCTGAAGGTCAGTGGCGGTACTGCAGGGTGGCGGCCAGGAGGACGCCGCCGAGGAACACGAGGGCGTACTTGTCGTAGCGAGAGGCGATACCGCGCCACTGCTTCAATCGGCCGAACCCGCGTTCGATGGTGTTGCGTTGGGCGTAGCGTGCCGGGTCGAAGCTGGGTGGGCGGCCGCCGCGCGAGCCCTGGCTGGCCCGGTGTTCGCGCTGGTCAGCGCGCTCTGGGAATGGTGTGCTGGATCCGGCGGCGCCGCAGCTCATTGCGGGTCGAGCGGTGGGAGTAGGCCTTATCGGCCAGCAGCCGGACCCGGTGCCGACGGCCACCGACTGGCATTTGTTGGGCCCAGTCGTCGAGCAACAGAACCAGCTGCGGATTGTCACCGGCCTGACCGGGGGTGAGGCGCAGCGCCACCGGCCGCATCCGGTGGTCGACCAGCGCGTGGATCTTGGTGGTGAACCCGCCCCGGGATCGGCCCAGGGCGTGGTCGTCGGGCTCAGGCCGCGGAATCGTGTAGTTCGGTGGAGCCCCCCGTGAGCGCCGCCGCGGTCCACCGATCAGCCCGGGCGCCGGCGGCATGCTGATGGGCCCGGACACTGGTGGAGTCGACCGACACCAACACCTCGGCCAGCTCCGACTGGTCCGGCAACGGGCCGAACCTTTCCTGCACAGCAACGAAAACCTTGGCGTAGGTGCCGTCCAGCGACCAGCGGTGATGCCGTTTCCACACGGTCTGCCAGGGGCCGAACTGCGCCGGCACATCCCGCCACGGCGCACCGACCCGGTACCGCCGCGCGATCCCTTCCAAGATCATCCGATGATCCGACCAGCGCTTCCCCCGCCGTCCCGCATCCGAGGGCAGCACCGGCTCGATCACCGCCCACACCTCATCGGTGAACACCCCAGAACGCGTCATATGAAGATCATCACGGGCCGAAGCCCGAGATTCAGGAGACACGCTCTAGTCCGTACTGAGCCGGCTGGTCATCCGGCCCAGCGTCGGGTAGTCCACGCCCATCCCGAAGGCGGCCAGCGTGCTCATCGGCATCGTGCCGATCACCGAGACCAGATGGTCGTCGGCGAGCAGCGGCGCGTCCAGCTCCAGCAGCAGCCGGCGGCCCTGCTCGTTGGCCAGCCACTCGTGCAGCGTCGAGTCCCGGTCGACCGGCGCGGCGATGGAGGGAGCCTCGAGGGTCAACGACTCGACCAGGGGCAGGTCGCGGGACGAGGTTCCGACGCCGAGCTCGAACTCGCCGGCCTCGACCACCCAGCGGTGGTGGACGACCGACCAGAACGCGAAGGACCGCTCGTCCAGCGACACGGTCGCCCGCTGGGTCTCCCCGGGCTCCAGCCACACCTTGGTGAACGCCTTGAGCTCCCGGACCGGGCGGGCCACGCTGGACTCGACGTCACGGACGTAGACCTGCACCACCTCGGCACCCGCCACCGATCCGGTGTTGGTCACCGAGACGGCCACGCTGACGGCCAGGTCGCCGCTCTCGACCGAGCCGCCGATGCGTACGTCGAGGTCGGCCAGCTCGAAGGTCGTGTAGGAAAGGCCGAAGCCGAACGGATGGCTGACCTCGAGCTCGGCCTTGTCGTAGTTGCGGTAGCCGATGAACAGCCCCTCGCCGTAGCGGACCACTCCCGAGTCGCCGGGGAAGTTGAGCGAGGCCGCGCAGTCGGCCAGTCGCAGCGGGAGGCTCTCGGCCAGCTTGCCGCTCGGGTTGGCCCGGCCGAGCAGCAGGTCGGCCGCCGCGCCGCCGGCCGCCTGGCCCGACAGCCAGCACTCCAGGACCGCGGCCGCGCGGTGCTCCCAGGTCGAGAAGGTCACCGCCGAGCCGTTGGCCAGCACCACGACCAGCCGGTCGTGCACGGCGGCCAGCGCCTCGAGCAGGGCGATCTGGTTGGCGGGCAGATCCATGTGGGTCCGGTCAAAGCCCTCCGACTCCGCCGAGCCGGGCAGTCCGAGGCAGACCACGACGTGGTCGGCGTCGCGGGCCGCGGCCACCGCCTCCCGCACCAATGTGTCGTCGGTCTCGATGGACTCCAGGGCGAACCCGGCCGCGAACCGTACGTCGACATCGGAGCCGAGCCGGGTGGTCAGCTCGTCGAGCAGCACGTCCACCCGGGTCGGGTTGACCTGGGAGCTGCCCGCCCCCTGGAACCGCGGCGTACGGGCGAACTCCCCGATCACGGCGACGGTGGACCCGGAGGCTGGTTTCAGCGGCAGCACGCCGCCCTCGTTCTCGAGCAGCACCGCCGACTCCAGCGCCGCCCGATGGGCCAGCCGGTGGTGCTCGTCGACGTCGAAATCCCCGCCTTCGGTACGGGCCGGCCGGGACTGCCCGACCAGCCGCAGCAAGCGGCGAACCGCCGTGTCGAGCACCGACTCGTCCAGCCGCCCCTCGCGGATCGCGTCGACCACGGCATCGCGACTGATTGCGTGGTTCGGCGGCATCTCCAGGTCCAGGCCGGCGGCCAGCGCCGCCACCCGGTCGTGCACCGCACCCCAGTCCGACATCACCAGACCCTCGAAGCCCCACTCGTCGCGCAGCACCTCGGTGAGCAGCCAGTGGTGCTCGGACGCGTAGGTGCCGTTGACCTTGTTGTAGGCGCACATCACCGTCCACGGCTGGGCCTCGGTCACCACCCGCTCGAACGCCGGCAGGTAGATCTCGCGCAGGGTTCGCTCGTCGATCTCGGCGCTGACCCGCAGCCGGTCGGTCTCCTGGTTGTTGGCGGCGTAGTGCTTGAGCGAGGTCCCGACGCCCAGGCTCTGCAGGCCCTGGACCATCGGCGTGGCCAGCTCGCCGGCCAGCCACGGGTCCTCGGCGACGTACTCGAAGTTGCGGCCGCACAGCGGGGATCGCTTCATGTTGATGCCCGGGCCGAGCACCACCGACACCCCGCAGGCCCGCGCCTCCCGGGCCAGCGCCTGGCCGACCTCGTTGAACAGGTTGGGGTTCCACGAGCTGCCCAGGGCCGAGGCCGTGGGGAAGCAGGTGGCCGGGACGCTGCCGGACAGGCCGAGGTGGTCGGCCTCCTCGAGCTGGGCGCGCAGACCATGCGGTCCGTCGGAGACCATGATCGGCTCGATGCCGACGCGCTCGACCCCCTCGGTGTGCCAGAAGTCGGAGCCGAGCGTGAGCCCGGCCTTCTCCTCCAGGGTCAGCTCGTCGAGGACGGAGTCGAGGTCGGACATCGTTGCCTCCAGGCTTGGGCGGGCGTACACGAGGGCGGGAGCAGGATTGGCCCTTCCGAGTCTCCGCCGGACCGACGCACCGAAGTCATACGGTCGTACGCGCTCCGGGGAAGGGCCTGGCCCTGGCGGCCACGTCGGGTTGCCAGGCACAGCTGGCGTCGACGTCCTCGGACTCGGTCTCCGCGGGCCCGGTGGTCGGCTTCTTGGTGGCGGTGCCGTTGCCGCCGGGCGTGGGTGTGGCAGTGCTCGACTTGAGGTTCCTGGTCTCGCCGAACGCGACCTTGACCCGGCCGCGCACCTGGTCCCAGTCGGGTGTGACAGTGGAAAAGCCGTTGACCCCGTTCTTGAACACGATGCTGCGGAGGTTGCCGTCTTTGACACGCAAGCTCAGGTCGACGATCAGCGGCAGCACCTCCTGAGGCATGTCGGTCTTGACGATCTGCTTGCCGGCCTTGGCGATGTCCTCGTAGCGGGTGAGCACGTTGGCCGGGTTGGCCTGGCGGATGATCGCGTTGACCACGCAGCGCTGCCGTTCCATCCGGGCGTAGTCGTCGGATCCGTAGCGGCCGCGGGCGAACCACAGCGCCTCGCGCCCTTTCAGCTTCTTGTTTGCACCGGGCGAGATCTGCTCGGACGGTGCGACGCCACTGTCACTATCGCCACCGATCGGGACGTAGGTGTTGACGTTGACCCGGATTCCGCCGAGCGCGTTGATCATCTTGGTGAAGCCCTGCAGGTTGATCAGCACGTAGTAGTCGACCTTGACGCCCAGCGCCGCTCCGACCGACAGCTTGAGCGCGTCGGCGCCGAGGTCGTCGGTCTCACCGAGGACGTCTCTGGGGACCTGCAGAGGGAGGTCCCGGTACATCGCGTTGAGGAAGTACTCGGGGTTGCTGCCGCTGCCGTCGGTGAATCCGTTGGGGTAGTAGCGGTGCAGCGGGGAACTTTGCGGGAACGGCATTCGGCCCGTTTGGCGGGGCAGGCTGAACAGCGTGGTGTTGCCGGTCGCGGTGTTGATGCTGGCCAGGATGACGGTGTCGGTGCGGGTGCCAGTGCGGTTCTTGTCGGCGTCACCACCGAGCAGCAGGATGTTCAGCCGCGGCTTGTCGGCCCATGGGTCCTCCGGCGTCGGGTCCATGGGGTCGCTGGACAAGGCGGTGAGCGTGGGTCGGGTGGCGCTCTTGGACTCCTTCTCGCTCTTGAACACCGTGCCGACCAGGCTGGCCTGCTCGTAGGAGTAGATCGACGCCACGGCCATCGGCGCGGCGACGGCGAAGGCCAGGATCCCGACGAGGATGCCTCCCGTGGCTCGCTGAGCCTGGTTGACCCGGCCGCGCAACGCGAGGTGGGTGGCGATCACCACGCCGACCCAGATCAGGCCGACGATCACCAAGGTGACCCCAATGCCCCGCATCACCTCGGGGTCGACGGCGAGGGAGAGCAGAGCCTGCCGGTCGACGCTGGCGTAGATGCCGAGCGCCAGGATGGCGGTGAGGAACAGGCCGAAGATGATGAGGCCGGCCACGTGTCGACGGGCGGCGATCAGGCCGACTCCGGGGACAAGGGTGCCGGCGATGGTGAGCAGCACGGTCTGCCGGAAGCTGCGCTGCGGCTGCGCCGCGGCCGAAGCCTCAGTGCCGGGCGGCGGTGGCTGGTGGGGCAGATCCCAAGCGGGGTCGGGTGGGACCGCGGTCGACACCTCCACCTCCTTCGTGCTGGCTCCCCGGTTGACGGCTCGCTCCACTGTAAGCGGCCGCGCGGGTCGTCGCGATTTTGACATCATGGCGGATCGGGTGCGAAGACCGGGATAGATCCACTGCGTGTAGGCCACAAGATCCCACACGGTATGGAACGCCTTTGCTTACGGCATCGGGCGGCCGGTACGCTGGCCCAGCGCTCCGCCCCCGGCGGGTCGTTTCTTGGAGGTGTCGCCTAGTCCGGTCTATGGCGCCCGCCTGCTAAGCGGGTTTGAGGGCTTAAAGCCCATCGCGGGTTCAAATCCCGCCACCTCCGCCACCACTAGGGCAAACGTCCTGGCCGACCGTGACCGTCGCGCCAGTGGCATCTCGGCGGGAGACCTCTGGTCTCAGTTTCGGTCTCATTTGTACTCGTCGGGCGACCACAGCACCCCCGACGCGTGATGCGACCTCGCGTCGAGCCGGAAGCGCACCGACCCATCCGCGTACGGCGGAGCGGGTGCGCCTGGGCAGATCGGCCCCACCGACAAGGGCCTTATGTCAGGTTCGGCGGAGTCAGTGGGCGGTGCATGATGTGGAGGCCGACGAGGCCCTGGCGGTGGTGGTCGAACGCCTCGGGGACCGTGGCCAGGATGCTGAAGCCCAGGGAGCGCCACAGTGCAACGGCGGCCTGGTTGGTCTCCACGACCGCGTTGAATTGCATGGCGCGGTAGCCGATGTCGCGAGCCAACTGCAACACGTGCTCACCTAATGCACGCCCGACGCCGCGGCCCTGTGCGGCGGGAGCGACAATGAAGCTGGCGGTGGCGACGTGCGAGCCGCGCCCCGGCCGGTTGGGCCCGACGATCGCAGTGCCGAGCACCTGGTCGTCTTCGACGGCGACGATTGTGCGCCAGGGCGGCGGTTGCATCCACAATCCACGGGCCTGCTCTGAGTCCAGGTCCTCCGGATAGGCGTAGGTCTCCCCAGCCGCAACTGTCTCGGCGAAGAACGGGTAGATGTCCGGCCAGTCGTCACCGGTGGCATCACGAAGCATCACCAACTCAGCGTAGGGCTCTGCCACGACCGGCGGTCCTGGCACCATCGTCCCGAGCCACCCAAGCAGCGGCAGCTGCAGCACCTGTCCTGCCGCTGTAGTCCAATGCCCCCGACGTGCCTGCTCCCGTACTTCCAACTGGGGGCCGTCGCTAACCGGAACTAGCCGCGCACCGCGAAGCAGGGTGCAGGACTGTCCCGCCCCGACCATCGACCACCAACTAGCACTCGAGACGCTCGCAACGAGTCGCTCAGCTTCTCGGGAGCCGTGTGCCCTGGGTGACTCTGTGGGTGACGACGGGCCGAGACCGGGGTGGGGTGTTGCTGGACGTCCGTGGACCCTTGCGCGCGTACCCATCAGCCCGCCCGGCGCTCTGGCTCGACCTGATAAGCCAGCGGTCAGACACCGTCGCGTCTGAGAACTCTGGCTGCGAGGCCGGTCATGGCGACCAGAGACCGATGCGATTGCCGTCGGGATCAACGATGACAGAAAAGGTGCCGTCGACGGTGCCGATCGCCTTCGCGTTCTCCTCAACAGCGCCGCCCCTCGCGAGCGCCCTGGCCGTGGCCTTGTCCAGATCGTTCACCCAGACGTAGACGATGGTCGAGCGGCCCGGCGAGGCGGGCTGGTCAGCGTCACGGCGCGCGAGCGCGCCGTTGGTTCCCTCGTTGGAGTCCTTGCGGATCAGCAGGTAGTTGTCGGGGTCGTACTCGGTGAAGGGCTCGAACGTCCAGCCGAACAGGTCCGCATAGAACTCCCGCGCGCGCTGGAGGTCGTCCACCCAGATCTCAAACCAGATCATGTCTCCGGTCGGCATGCTTGCGAACTCCTCTAGGCACTGTGGGCGGCCCTTTGCAACCACATGGTGCCAGTCTCAGTTGCCACCGTTCACGAGCCGTCAGGCCACTCCGCACGCAGCCGCAGATTCGCCGGCCAGACGTCGGAGACGACCGCCGGTGGGCTTGGAAAGCGGGCGTCGTTGGCGCCAACGTTGTGCCAATAGCGCCCGCGAACAGTGGTGGACACCGCTGGACAGCCGGCGGGAGGCGTGGAATCAGGCGGCGCTTGACGCTCAGCGGACGGTCCTCGTGGTCCTACGGCTCAGACTGTCGGCGAGTTCGATGCTCCAGAGAGCGAGGGGCGATCAGGCGGGCGACGGTGGCATCTGGCTCGCGTCGACGAGTTCTGCGTCGTCCAGCTGCCATCGTTTGGTCAAGACCTCTGCGCCGACGCCGTAGAACCGGAACATGAGCTCGAACGTCCGCGAGTCACCGGTTTCGATGCAGTTGGCCTCCAGGCCCTCGACTGCCCGAGGCCCGAAGAACACGTCGACCGAACCGTCGTCGTTCACGAGCAGACACGGTCGCGAGGTAGCCACGGTTCCACCTGCACGACACAGTCCACATGTGGCTTGGCACCGCAATTCTCGCGGTGGATTCGCCTCAGCAGCCGCCGGCGCCTTCAGTCATCGATGAAGTCGTTCCGGAGCGTCGCTGTGCGGCGGCGTCGAACCCGCCGGTTTCGGCGAGGCCTCGGGCGACCTCCCGCAGCTTGATGTTCAGCTGCTGGGATGCGCGTCGCAAGAGCTCGAAAGCGTCCTCCGGGGTGATCTTGAGCCGCTCCATCAAGATGCCTTTGGCCTGGCCGATCACGTCTCGGGTCAACAAGGCCTGCTGGAGATCGCCGCCCAGGCTCTGCAGGGTGCTGCGTTCACCAACCGCCCGGGCCGCCACCGAAGCGTGCGCGGCCAAGACAAGTCCAATGTCTTGCGCAGTGTCGCTGAATGCATCCGCAATGACGCCGTAGGAGTTCAGGGATCCGCCGCCTGAGTCGGTGGTACCGCTGCTCGCCGCGGCCAGGCGATAGGAAAGGGCCGACTGCACGCCCGACTCGGTCGGACGTGATGCCAAGGTCGGCCAGCGCTCATCGGGAAACGACTCCGCGTACACCATGGGGGCCTCGACCGCGTCCAGACACGGACCCTCGTGCGCCTGGTACTGCGCCTGATCAACCGCCGTCGCGGCCGGATCGGTGGACGCGGCAGTTCGGTACCCGCCCTGGTCCGTCAGCGTGACGCTGGCCATCCGGCAGCCGGCGATGGTTGACACGGCGGCCTGCGCGATTCGCGAGAGGACGTCGTCGAAGCTGTCGGCGTCGTAGAGCTGCTCGGCAATCTCGGCGAACGCCATCGCCAGCCGGGTCGATGGAGCGTCGGCTTGCCGCCGCTTCGTCGCTTCATCCCGATCGGCAGCCGCTGTCATCCGTTCCGCCTGCGCGTCGTCTCGACCCTGCCGTGCCTGCGACCTTCCGGCACGTGCATTCGCCCGCGATGCAGAAACCCCAGTCCCTTCAGCGGAAACGCCAATCTCCGCAGCGCGGGCGTCCAACTGCCGTTCCCACTCGTCGAGCTCCGCCTCCCGGTCGTCGACGGCCCGGTCTCTCAGGTCAGCCAGGCTGTCCCGCACGTCAGCGACCTCATCTCGCCAGTCAGCAACGAAGTCGCGCTTGTCAGCGGCCCACGCGCGCTCCTCGTCGCCTGATCCAGTGGACACCAGACCGCCTTTCACCGCCACGAGAGTTCCTGCCTTGACAGTACCGCTCTCGGCTCGCATGACCGGCGCTGACCACTGACCGCCAAGCGCGGAATTCGGGGCTCGTGCTCGAGCCGCCGGACCTCGTCCTGACGGCTGCGGGATCCGCCAAGTCCAGCTACACCTGTGAGTAACAAAGTGAGTTGCACCCCACCCACTCACGGGGCCTGCAGCTCTGGATACGCAGGCTGTCTCGCCGTAGATGCGGCCGCCGGCCCACTGCTTGCCGTGCTTACCGCCACGCTGGTCATGAGTGGCGCCCGTCGCCGGTGTCCGCGTAAGGCCGACATGGGTCCGCTGGGAGCCAGCTACTTAGTCTCACTCCAGTTCCACCGTCCATCACCAGAGGGTGGGACCCCTCGCTAGGGTGGCGCGATGACGACGCTCGGTGCAGGCGACGGGTCCGCGTGGTGGCGCAGCGCCGTGGTGTATCAGATCTACCCACGGTCCTTCGCTGACCACGACCGGGACGGGATCGGCGACGTCCTCGGCATGATCGACCAGCTGCCCTACCTCGCCGCCCTCGGGGTCGATGCGATCTGGGTGAGCCCGTGGTATCCCTCGCCGATGGCCGACGGCGGGTATGACATCTCCGACTATCGCGACATCCATCCCGACTTCGGAACGCTGGCGCAGGCTGATCGGTTCGTCGCCACGGCGCACGAGCTGGGCCTGCGGGTCCTGATCGACCTGGTGCCCAACCACAGCAGCGATCAGCACCCGTGGTTCCAGGCGGCCCTCGCGGCCAGCAAGGGGTCACCGGAGCGCGAGCTCTACGTCTTCCGCGACGGTCTCGGTGAGGATGGGGACATCCCGCCGAACAACTGGCCGGCGATGTTCGGTGGGCGGGCCTGGGAGCGGACCACCGATGCCGACGGCCGGCCGGGCCAGTGGTTCCTGCACCTGTTCGCCCCCGAACAGCCCGATTGGAACTGGGACAACGCGGCGGTCGCCGATGAGTTCGACGCCATCCTCCGGTTCTGGTTTGACCGAGGCGTGGACGGCTTCCGCATCGACGTGGCCAACTCGATGGTCACCGCGCCCGGCCTCCCAGATCTCGATGTCGACCCGAAGACCGGTGACCCCATCGCGGCCGTCCTCACCGGAACGCCCTACCTCAACCAGCCCAGAATACACGACATCTTCCGGCGCTGGCGGCGCGTGGCCGACTCCTACGCCGACACCCCGCAGGGCTCGAGGGACTTCGTGTCCGAGGCCTACGTGACCCCGGCCAGCGAGCGGGCGAGGTACGTCCACCCGGACGAGCTGCACACCACCTTCAACTTCGACGCCCTGCTGTGTGAGTGGACGGCGTCCTCCCAGCGAAGCGTCATCGACCTCACCCTGGCCGCCGCAGCCGGGGTCGGCGCGCCCTCGACCTGGGTGCTGGCCAACCACGACATCACTCGCGTGGTGACCCGATACGGACGGCAGCTCACCGGGGCCCGCTTCACCCCGAACGGGATAGACCCCGACGTCATGGCCAGCTTCTGGTCGGGCGCACCGAGCCCGACCGACGTCGCCCTCGGCCGCCGTCGGGCGCGCGCGGCGGCGCTGCTGGAGCTGGCCCTGCCGGGTGGGGCTTACATCTACCAGG
>CAWEFW010000035.1:0-17759 GCA_963808435.1 uncultured Actinomycetota bacterium
CCTGGTCGGGGTGGCCCTCGCGCCGTCCTACGGCTGGTTCATCACGGCCTGGGCCGTGGCCGGGATAGCGATGAGTGCGGTGCTCTACCCCCAGCGTTCGCCGCCCTCACCCGCTGGTACGGCGATCGTCGGGTCCATGCCCTCACCGTGCTCACCTTGAGGCCGGTTGGCGAGCACGATCTTCGCCCCGATCACCGCCGGCCTGGCCAGCCAGCTGAGCTGGCGTCACACCTATCTGGTCTTGGCCGCCCTGCTGGCCGTGGTCACCGTGCCGGGCCACCTGCTCGGCCTACGGATCCGTGGCCGCCACCGGCCGCCACCCCGGTGCCGGTGTCGCATGCGCCTCGGCGGGTGGTGCGGAGCCGGGCGTTCCTCACTCTGATCGTCTCGTTCGGGTTGACCTCGTGCACCGCCTACGTCGTGGTGGTCGACCTGGTGCCGCTGCTCGGTGACGCGGCTCGGGGCCGAGACCGCCGCCATCGTGCTGGGCGTCGGCGGCGTCGGGCAGGTGCTGGGCCGGCTCGGCGACGCCCCGCCCGCCCGCCGGCTCGGCGTGCGAGCCCGCACCGTGGTGGTGATCGCCACGGTGGCGGTCACCACCGGTCTGCTGGGGGTGTTGACCTGGCTGCCGGCGTTGGTAGGCGTTGCGGTGCTGGCCGGGATGGTGCGCGGGATCGTCACCCTGCTGCAGGCGACCGCCATCACCGACCGGTGGGGATCTCAGCACTACGGAGCCCTGAGCGGCGTACTCGCCGCCCCGCTCACCTTCACCACTGCGGTCGCGCCGTTCCTCGGAGCGGCACTCGCCGCGCTCATCGGCGGCTACGCCACCATGCTGATCGTCATGGCCACCGTCGGCCTGGCCGCAGCCGCCCTCAGCCTCGGATCCCTGCCACCGCCGCCAGCCACTCGCGCACGGCTCTCGTGACCACCTGCGAGCGGCACCCGCCTCTGCGCTAGGTCTTGCGGCACCCATGGCCGAAGGACGTACCCTTCAGCCTGCTCCCAGATCCGCCGCTCAGACCAGCGCTAGCGTGCATGGAAAGAGCGGCAAACTCTCGCTGGAGCGGCGATGCAACCAAGCGACATCAGCGCTGAGATGGAGCGCGTCCGGCTCGACTTCCGCCGCCTCCTCAACAACGCCACCAGCACCGAGTTCAAGGCGGGCACGAACGGGACGAATTGGACCAATGAGCAGCTGCTCTTTCACATGCTGTTCGGCTACTTGCTGGTCCACAATCTGCTGCCTCTGGTCAAAGGCTTCGCGCGGCTACCCCGACCCGTCTCCAAGACCTTCGCGGCCACCCTGAATGCCGCAAGCAGGCCCTTCCACCTGGTCAACTACCTTGGCTCGCTCGGTGGTGGCCGGGTGCTCGGACGCTCCGGCATGGAACGACTGATGGACGCCGTGGTGCGTCGGCTACAGCGGTTCGTGACCAATGCCAGCGAGGTCGAGTCTCAGCCGAGGAATGCACTTCCCGACTGGCTGGGACCCGTACTTCCTCGACTACATGACCCTTCGCGACATCTACCACTACCCGACCCAGCACTACGACCACCACCGACGCCAACTCACATTGGTGACAGCAACGGCCCGACCGGCTCCGGTCGATGACGTGCCGCCTCAGCCGCCTCACGGACACACCGTCCGGCCTAGGCCTGCGCGGTTCTGAGCCCGCGTTAGCCGAGCATGATGTCATCCGCGGCAGCGGCCGATTGATCAGATGTCAGAGCCAGCGCAGCTCGACGGAGCGATGCTGACATCGCAATCAGCGCAAGTCCCAGCCGGTGATCGTCTCCACGATCCGGTGTGACGCTGCCGGGGCGGACTGATGCCGGCCGGGCGTGTCACCTCCGACGAACAACATCACCACTACTCCCAGCACGAATATTGCCGCGGTCGTAAGGAGGAAGACCTCGACCCAGCGCGGGACCCCGGTGAGCCGAGTCGGAAGCCGGCGTTGTCGCGACCAGATGGCTGACTGGACACAATGCGTCCTTCAAGTCTCGAGACGGAGAACGAGCCGACCGATCGGGTTGATCCACCATGTTCCGGCGAGCGGGTTCTCGACCCGAACTTCTGGTCTAAGCCGGCGGACATGCGCGCCGACCGCCGGGTCATCGGCCTGACGTCGTAGATCCACGCGCGGGCTCCAGGACGGAGCACTCGGACGATCTCGCGCAGGCCGGCGGCGGGGTCGGCCCAGTGGTGCATGCTGAGAGTGGAGACCACCAGGTCAACCGATCGGTCGTCGAAGGGCAGATCGGCTACGTCGGCGACCTTGAAGCTGATCGGGCGGGACCAGGAGTCGCTCGGATGTCAGCGGCGGAGGTAGCCCGGGCGATCATCTCTGCTGACAGGTCGACGGCGGAGATCAACAAGTGTGGGCATTGGGCCGCGATCAGCCGCGGTAGCGTGCCGGGACCGGTGCCGACGTCGAGCACCTTGGCGCCGGGTGGCAACGCGGCGGCGGCAACGTCCGCGGCGACTCGCCGGTACAAGGGGCGGGCGAAGACGCCGGCCCAACGCTCGTAGTGGCGGGCATGGCGGGCCAGCCCGTACATGTTGGCTCGGTTGTGCGTGTGGTGATGTGTCACCGGCATGGCATCTCCTACAGTTGTATGAAGCAACCCTTATCTCCAGAGTAGGCGGAACAGTTGTATGGAGCAACCGTGACGAGCGGTCCGTTTCCTGACGATGAGCTACGCCGGGCCTTGCGGCGTCTGGTACGGCTCGGCAGCCTGCTGGAGCCGCACCCACACCATCCTGCCGGGCTGCAGATGTCATTGTCGGAAATGATGGCGTTGGGGGAGCTGGCCGACGTCGAGTCGATGTCCCAGCAGGAGCTGGGGCAGCTGCTCGGGTTGGAGAAGAGCACCGTCAGCCGGTTGGTGGTGGGACTACAACGCCGCAGCTGGGTCGGCCGCGAGCGCGATCCTGCGAATCGCCGCTTCTATCGGCTTCAGCTCACGTCGGAAGGCCGGACCGTCGCTGACCGCATCGGCCAGGAACTGCGGGCCCATCATGAGCAGCTGCTGGGGGCGCTGACTCCCGATGAGCGGGAGGCACTCACGATCGGCCTCGGGGGACTCGCCCGTGCGCTGGCGTCAAGTCCCCTTGGTCCCGATTCGCCAAGCCCTCACTCGGCCAAGGGTCACGCCTCAGCGTGATCGGCGGCTCAAGCGTCGACAGGGCACTCGGTGCCGGATCAACCGTCGCCGTGGTCATGGCGATGGTCCATGTCGGGGTAGTGGTCGTGTGAGTGTGTGACCGGCTGGTGGGTGTGCTGGTGCTTGTGCTGCGCTCCCGCTGCTACTGGCACGTCATGCTCATGGGGATGATGCTGGTCGTGAGTGTGCCAATGATCGTGACTCTCGGGCGGGTGGGCGTGAGGGTGGTGGTGTCGCTCGGTCAGGTGAAGCCACACGCCGATCGCCATCAAGATCCCGGCGACGAGTATCGGCCAGGTCATCTTGTCGCCGAGGGCCAGCGCCATGACGGCCCCGAGGAACGGGGCGATCGCGTAATAGGCGCCGGCGCGGGCAGTGCCAAGGTGCCGCATGCCCACGATGAACAGGACCAGGCTGACGCCGTAGGCGAGGAAGCCGACCGTCATCGCCGCCGCGACAATCCATGGTCCCGGCAACTGTGCGCCGAGGGTGAAGGCGAGCAGCAGGTTGACCGGGCCGGCAACGGCTCCCTTGACAAAGGCCAACCAGGTAGCGTCATGCAACGCCAGCTTCCGGGTCAGGTTGTTGTCCAGGCCCCACGCCATACAGGCGCCCAGGATGGCCAGGGCCGGCCACGGGCTGCCGACGTTCGCCCCTGACGGAACGCTCAGGATGACGGCGCCGGCCACAATGACGATCATCCCCAGAGCGATCCGACGGTCGAAGTTCTCCTTGAAGACCCACCAGGCCAAGGCCGCTGTGAAGACGCCCTCCACGTTCAGCAGGAGGGAGGCACCGGAGGCGGGCATGTTGGAAAGTCCGAGCATCAGCAGCACCGGTCCGATGACTCCGCCGAAGAGCACGGCTCCCACCAACGGCGGCAGCTCGTGCCGGTGCAGACGCACAGCGAGGGAGTGGCGGACCAGACGGAGGAGGCCGAGACCAAGCCCAGAGCCGCAGTAGAGCAGGCCAGCCAGCAGCCACGGGCTGACATCACCGAGCAGCAGCTTGGCGATCGGGGTTCCCGCGCCGAACAACGCTGCCGCCAGCAAGGCGGCCTGGACGCCACGGTTTCGCACGGCATGCATCACCTCATCCTCCGTCTGTCAGAGACTGGCGAGAAGTGTTCGGCGTCAAGGGCTAGTCGGACTCGACTCCTAGGTTCTGCCGACAGCCCTGTAGGCCAGGCCAGTTTCCTGTGCCCAAGGACAGTCCGCGTGGCTGAGCCGACGGAGTGCCGGCCAGCGCAACGCCGCCTTTGACACCTAGGTGTCAACGCGTGTTTGTGATCGAACCTGTTCAGACTCGATCCGAGTCAGCTACCGAGACCCCCGTCGAAGCGGGCCGCATGATCATCACCGTCTCACTTCTAGTCTCGTTCGCGTTCGTTCAGCAATGTTCGGACGGGTCTAATGACGCCCGCGATCGCAGTGTCTGAGCGTGCGCGCACTAGTACGAAGGGCTCAGAGCAGACCTGCTAAGCGGGTTTGGGTCTTAAAGCCCATCGCGGGTTCAAATCCCGCCACCTCCGCCCTGACCAGGCCAAACGCCGCGTTAGCGATCGTGGCTGGCGCGGCGTCCGGGCCACCTTAGTCTCACTTTTAGTCCATTCATCTCGGGGGGCTACGGGCGCCACAAGAGACGCAATACGGGCGCCGACCTTCCGACAGATCGGGTCCGTCACGTGCTGATATCGAGCCGCCATCGCCGTGCTGGACCAGCCCATGCTCACATCGCGTGCGCTCCGCCACCCGGAGGGCCAGGAGCACCGTCAATGGCCGGCGCGGCGGTCGGGACATTCTGCCCGACCAGGTTGGGACTGTGTCTCATGACATTGGGACAGCCGATGACGTGTCATGTGATCTGAGCTCGGCATCGAGGGAGCCGAGCTCAGATGACAACGAGGAGCATCGTGACTGCATCGGGCACTGTCCGGCAACGCACTCCGCACGGCCAGGCTCTCCGGCGTCTGGTCGCGCGCCATCCGGTGGCGACGTTCCTGCTGCTGGTCTTCTCCGTCAGCGTGGCGGTCGCGCAAGTGCCGGTGCTCACCCGGCGCGACATCATGCCCTTCGATCTCGCTCTCTACGACTCACTGGGCGCGGTCTTGGGAGTGGCGCTGCCGGCGTTCGTCGTGGTGGCGGCCATGGATGGGCGGAAGGGCGTGCGAGAACTGGCCTCGCGCTGTCTGCGCTGGCGCGTCGGTCTCCGCTGGTACGCGTTCGCGTTCCTGAGCGTCCCCGCCGGAGTACTGCTGTGCGCCGGTGCCGTGTTCGGACAGCCGCTGCTCGTCGTGCTCGCGGACCGGTGGACATCGCTGTTCACGGCAGTCCTGCCGCAGCTTGTGCTGCTGATCATCTGCTGCATCGTGGCCGAGGAGGTCGGCTTCATGGGGTTCCTGCAGGCCAGGTGGCAGGACCGGTTCGGCCCGTTGAAGGCCAGCCTGCTGGTCACGATCCCCTTCGCCGTCTACCACCTCCCCAGCCTCATGGTCGAGTCCGGGCTCGGGCTGGCCCAGCTCCACGTTGCCCTCGCCTATCTGGGCGTGCTGGCGGTGCTGCAGCTGTTCGGGCGGGTGGTGATGATGTGGCTGTACAACGTGACCGGGAGCAGCGTGCTGCTGGTCGGACTGTGGCACGCCAGCTTCGACGCAACGACCTCGGCCTTCGGCCGGACGTTCGCCGTCCCGGGTGCGGCCTGGAACGCCGAGGTGGCCGGATTCTGGCTCCCCAGCGCCGTGGTCGCAGTGTTCGCCGTGCTCGTCGTCGTTCTCACCCGCGGGCGTTTCGCCTACCACCCGCTGGGCCTGGCACGGCCGGAGCAACCGCCGTTCGGAGCGGAGGGAACCGCGAGCCCCGAGGGCTCCCCGATGCTCCTGAGGAAAGGGGACGCGTCGTGACCGATCGGTTCGCCCAGACACTCGGCGGGGTGTGCGGAATCCTGTATGTGGTGTTGCTGATGGCTGGAAACGGCCTCGGCGGCCCCGGGTCCCAGCTGGCCCTATCCCTGGAGGTGCTCGCCTTCACCTCCTTCCTGTTCTTCTTGGGGAGCCTGTGGGGAGCGATGCGTCGGGCGGAGGGCGGCGGTGGACTCCTCTCAGCCACCGCCTTCGGAGCCGGCGTGATGTCGATCACGATCAAGCTGGCGAGTGCGGCCCCCGTGCTCGCGGCCCGCGCCAACGCCGGTGGGCTCGACCCCGACATCACAGGCGTTTTGGAAGACATCAACGATGCGTCCTTCGCCCTGACCTTCTTCCCGCTAGCCGCGATGCTGGCCGCCTTTGCGCTGGTAGCGATTCGTTCGGCCGCCCTTCCCCGATGGCTGGGTTGGGTCGCAGCGGCATTGTCCGTGGCGTTCGCTGTCGGCGGCCTGGCCGGTAGCGCCGACCTTGGCTCCGACTGGGCGGGCCTGCCAATGCTGATCTTCACGCTTTGGATCATCGCCACCAGCGTCGTACTGATCCGTCGCGCCCGAAGGGCGACCGCGGTCCCAACGTTGGCGGTCGGTCCAAGATGAGCCCCAGCGTCACCCAACGCCCGGCAGGCGGGCTGGGATGAAGTCGCCATTCAGCCGCAGGCAGGAAAAGGTCTCCTCCGCGGCCACCGTGGCGATAGCCGCGCTGACGCTGCTCATCACCCTCGCCGCTGCCGCCGCTGGAGTCGCTGCCGGCGGGACACTGTATGGCGCCATACCCGACCCCGTGCCGGCCTCCGCCCCGGCCACCGACTTCTCCTCGGCGCGTGCGCTCGAGCACATTCGGATCGTCGCGAAGCAGCCGCACCCGATGGGCTCACCAGCCAACGCTGCGGTCCGCGACTACCTGGTCAGGGAGCTAGGCCGGCTGGGCGTCGCGCCGCAGGTCCAAAGAGCGACCGTGGCCTACTATCCCGTTCCCGGCCTCGTCCAAGCGGGGACGCCGGAGAACGTGCTGGCTCGGCTGCCGGGAACCGACCCCGGCGGCAAAGCCTTCCTACTCGCTGCCCACTACGACTCCGTACCCACTGGCCCCGGCGCAACCGACAACGGATCCGGGGTGGCGACAGCGCTGGAGACCCTACGCGCGCTCAAGGCTGTGCCGCCGATGCGCAACGATGTGATCTTCCTGTTCACCGACGGGGAGGAGCGGGGGCTGCTCGGCGCGCGCGCCTTCGCCGAGCAGCATCCGTGGGCCGGCGACGTCGGCGTGGTGCTGAACCTCGACACCCGCGGCAATACCGGCCCGGCACTCATGCTGGCGACCAGCGACGAAGGTGGCTGGGTGGTCGACGAGTTCGCCAAGGCCACGCCGTACCCGATGACGACCTCGGACAGCGTCGCATTCTTCAAGCGATCAGGCGGATACTCCGATCTGAGCGTGTTCCTCGACGCCGGCTGGGCGGGACTTCAGGTCTCCTCCACCGGAGGGATCTCGCACTACCACGGCGCGCTGGACAACGTCGCGGAGCTGGACGAACGGAGCCTGCAGCATCTGGGGTCCTACGCCCTTGCCTTGACCCAGCGTTTCGGCTCGGTCAGCCTCGAGCAGACCAAGGCCCCCGATTCGGTGTACTTCAACCTCTTCCGGTTCCTCATCCACTACCCGCAGGCCTGGTCCATCCCGTTGGCCGGGATCGCCCTTCTGCTCGGGAGCGGGGTGATCGCGCTGGGCCTCCGCCGGGGTCACTTACGGCCGGGCGGCCTAGGTGTGGGCTTCGTCGTCCTGCCAGTGGCCATGGCTGCGGCGGCGCTGGTCGCCCACCTGAGCTGGACCGTGATCCTCGCCCTACACCCGGGTGGCATCTGGGCTCTGGAATACCGACCGGCGATCATCTGGATCGGGATGGCCAGCCTGACCGTCGCCATCACCGCCACCCTCTACGCTGCGTTGCGGAACCGGATCAGGGCCTTCGAGCTGGCAGTCGGCGGCCTGCTCTGGTGGCTGCTTCTGGCGGCGGCGACCAGCGTGGTCTTTCCGCCGGCCAGCTACCTGTTCACCTGGCCGGTGGTGTTCAGCCTGCTGGGACTGGGGATCCTATTCGCCGGCGAGGGCCGGCCAACCCCTGGCTGGCGGCGATTCACGGTGCTCATGATCACCGGCATCCCGGCCGCCTTCCTCGTCGCCTCGGGGGTGTACGGGATCACGATGACCCGCGAGCTCCTGCTGCCGTACGTAGTGCCGTTGTTCGCGGCAGCCATCGTGTTGATGCTGGGCCTGTTGATCCCGCACCTGGACCTCATCGCGCGAGCCGGCCGCTGGGTTGTACCCGTCGCCACCGCCGCACTGGCCCTTGGCCTGTTGCTCACCGGCAGCCTGAGCGCGGGCTTTGATGCCCGGCATCCGAAGCCGAACAACATCATGTACGCCCTCAACACCGACACCGGGCAGGCGATCTGGGTGAGTGTCGATGAGAAGCCGGACGCGTGGACCGCGCAGTTCCTGGGAGCCAAGCCAAGCAGGAGCTCGGTGGCCGGGCATCTCGGCGATCCCGGGCCGACACTTCACGCTCCGGCGCCACCCGTCGCGCTGGCGGCCCCGAGCGTACGGTTCCTCGATGCCCGCGACCGCGTTGGCGCACGGACCGTCACGATGCATGTGACCGGCCCGGCCCGGGCCAGCCTGATCGTGCTCGAGGTGGAACACGAGGTCACAGATGTGACGATCGCCGGCACACCGGTCCCGACCCGGCCGCTGTTGATCAGCGGCCGGGCCTCGTCCTGGACACTGAACTTCTGGAACCCGCCGGCGCAGGGGTTCGACCTCACTCTGGACGTCAGGAGCACCGCGGCGCTCCGGGTCACAGCGCGGGCATCGACGCCCGGCCTGCCGCAGATCCCCGGGACGGCCTACCGGGAGCGCCCGCCGGACACGATGCCGATCTCCGCCGACCCGGCCTCGATCGAACAGGACTCCTCGACGGTGGTCACCAGGTCCTTCAGTCTCACGCCGTAGGGCCCGATCGCTGATCCAGACCGGCATTGCTGCGGATGTCGGTCGGCGGCAGCGAGATACTGTCAGGAGGCACAAAGTGCAGCGGAACGTGACACGTCGCCCGGTCTGGACCGGCGAGTGTCAGGCACGCGGACGGAGAGTTCACGCGTGAGCCGTTTTCTGACGCCGGCACGGCCCGACCTCGCCCTCGACGTGACGGGTACGGAGGGCGCACGCCTGCGCGGTAAGGGCCTCTTCGCGGTACGGCTGGGCTGGGGGACTGTTGCCGCGCTGTGCGTCGGACTGTTCGCCGCAGGCGTGCCGTCGGAGTTTGCGCAGCTGCAGACGCCCTGCCCGACGCCGATCTGCCCGAGCGGACAGCTGCCCGCTGCGGGGCTGCGATCACTAGCCGAGCTTGGCCTGAGCCCGGGTTTCTACGCCGCCGCCACAGTAGCGATGGACATCGTCTTCGCCGCGGCGTATGCATCGGTCGCAGCCCTCATCCTCTGGCGAAGACCGGACGACCGCGTCGCCGTATTCGCCTCCCTGGCGCTGCTGATCTTCGGCACGGCGACCTTCGGCTTCACCATGCCGGCCCTGGCGGCGGACCATCCGGGCTTGCAGACGCCGGTCGCCCTGCTGCACTTCATGGGAGCGGCCTGCTTCGGCTTGTTCCTGTACGTGTTTCCAAATGGACGATTCGTCCCCCGCTGGACCGGCGCCATCGCGGTCGTGTGGATCGGCTGGCAGCTGGCCGAGCACATCGTTCCGGCCTGGACCACCCACCCGGCAGGCTGGCAGACCCTTCTCGAGAATTTCGTCTGGCTGGGCGCGCTGGGCACGTTGATCTACTCCCAGATCTACCGCTACCGGCACCTGGCGAGCCCAACGCAACGGCAGCAGATCAAGTGGGTCCTGTTCGGGATCTCGCTGGCGTTCGCAGGATTTCTCGGGCTGGAGCTGGCTCTGAGCGCCCTTGGCGCCTCGCCGAACCCGAAGACGCCGGGTGCCGTCCTCGCCTACCTTGTCGGCTACACCTTCGCGGCGTACCTGGTCATGCTGCTCGTACCGCTGACCATCGGCATCGCGATGCTGCGCCACCATCTTTTCGATGTCGACCTCGTCATCAAGCGCACCCTGGTCTACGGAACCCTCACCGCCTGCGTCATCGGTCTCTATGTCCTCGTCGTGGGCGCCGTGGGAATGGTGGTGCAGATCCGCGGGAACTTCGTGGTCTCGCTGCTAGCCGTTGGTCTGGTTGCCCTGGTGTTCGCTCCGCTGCGCAGCCGGCTCCAGCAAGGTGTCAACCATCTCATGTACGGGCAGCGCGACGAGCCCTATGCGGTGGTATCCCGCCTGGGCCAACGGCTGGAAGCCACCCTCACCCCCGACGCCGTGCTGCCCGCCGTCGTCCGGACCGTGAAGGAGGCCCTGAAGCTGCCCTATGCCGCCATCGAAGTCGGTCGAGGCGCGGCCCCAGCGACAGTCGCGACCCTCGGCGAACCGGTGGCCAATTCCGTACGGCTGCCCCTGCTCTATGGCAACGAGACTGTTGGGCAGCTGGTGCTCGGTCCCCGCGCCGGTGAGGAGACTTTCACAGCCGGGGAGCGGCGGTTGCTTCGCGATCTGGCGAGCCAGATCGGCGTGGCGGTCCACGCCATGCGCCTGAGCGAGGAAGCCATCCGGCTCTCGGTGGATCTGCAACGCTCCCGAGAGCGGCTGGTTACAGCGCGCGAGGAGGAGCGTCGTCGACTGCGTAGAGACCTGCACGACGGGCTGGGACCTCGGCTCGCCGCCCTGACCATGACAGCGGAGGCCGCCCGTGACGCCATCGCGGACGACCCGGCCGGCGCACAGGGTCTCCTCGACGGGCTGATCGAGCAGACCCAGGAGGCGGTCGCCGACATCCGCCGCCTGGTCTACGAGCTGCGCCCCCCGGCGTTGGACGCCATCGGCCTGCTCGGCGCGTTACGGATGCACGCATCCCAACACCCGGGCCTGCAGGTCAGCGTCGTAACTCCCGACGAGCTGCCACCGCTGCCCGCCGCCGTCGAAGTCGCCCTGTACCGGATCGCTGCCGAGGCGTTGAGCAATGTGGAGCAGCACGCGTACGCTGCCGCCTGCACCCTCAGGCTTTCGCTGGATCCAGCGGCTGGCATCGTGCGCCTCGAGGTCGCCGACGACGGGCGGGGCATCGGAACCGACCGAGGCACCGGCGTGGGGATGTCCTCGATGCTTGAGCGGGCAGCCGAGCTGGGCGGGACCCTCACTGTCGCGGCAGGGTCGTCTGGCGGCACGGTCGTCACCGCGGTACTGCCCAACGCACCCGTCGACAACATTCAGCGGGCGGAGACATAGGGATGGAACCCATCCGTGTGCTCATCGCCGACGACCACCCGCTCTTCCGCGAGGGCTTGCGCGCCTTGCTGCTCTCCGCGGCAGACCTGGAGCTCGTGGGCGAGGCCGAGGACGGGAAGCGGGCCATCTCTCTGGCTACGGAACTGCAGCCGGACGTGATCATGATGGACCTGCAGATGCCGGACGTGAGCGGCATCGACGCCACCCGCCAAGTCCTGAGCAGCAGTCCGCACATCAGCGTCCTCGTCCTCAGCATGTTCGACGACGACGACTCCATTTTCGCCGCGTTGCAAGCGGGCGCCCGCGGCTACCTGCTGAAAGGAGCACTCAAGGCGGAGATCTTGCGTGCGATCCGGGCCGTCGCCAGCGGAGAAGCCATCTTCGGCCCGGTCATCGCCAAGCGACTGATCAGCTACTTCACAGTTCCCCGGCCGAGTGCGCCGGCTGACGCCTTTCCTGAGCTCACTGAGCGCGAGAAGGAGATTCTGGCGCTGGTCGCCCAGCACCGAACCAACCCCGAAATCGCGCGGCGCCTCCACTTGAGCCCGAAGACCATCCGCAACCACGTGTCCAACGTCTTCACGAAACTGCAGGTCGCCGATCGAGCCGAGGCCATCATCCGAGCCCAACAGGCGGGGCTGGGGAATGTCGGGCCGCGCTAGCCGATCCTGGACCGCGTACCCCATGGCCAAGACCCTCGTCGGCGTCGGCGGACAACAACGCGGGACAGCCTGTCGCGATTACTCGTGATCATGGTAAGTCTCAGTTCCAGTCTCATGCGCCAACGTTCAGCGCCGCTCGAACAGGTTCGTTCAGACGGCGATCTGGGCGTCTCGGACCGGTCCGTACGCCTACGGGCAGTTCGCGGCAGACCTGCTAAGCGGGTTGAGGGCTTCAACCCTCTCGCGGGTTCAAATCCCGCCACCTCCGCCACCACTAGGGCAAACGTCCTGGCCGACCGTGACCGTCGCGCCAGTGGCATGTCGGCGGGAGACCTCTGGTCTCAGTTTCGGTCTCATTTGTACTCGTCGGGCGACCACAGCACCCCCGACGCGTGATGCGACCTCGCGTCGAGCCGGAAGCGCACCGACCCATCCGCGTACGGCGGAGCGGGTGCGCCTGGGCAGATCGGCCCCACCGACAAGGGCCTTATGTCAGGTTCGGCGGAGTCAGTGGGCGGTGCATGATGTGGAGGCCGACGAGGCCCTGGCGGTGGTGGTCGAACGCCTCGGGGACCGTGGCCAGGATGCTGAAGCCCAGGGAGCGCCACAGTGCAACGGCGGCCTGGTTGGTCTCCACGACCGCGTTGAATTGCATGGCGCGGTAGCCGATGTCGCGAGCCAACTGCAACACGTGCTCACCTAATGCACGCCCGACGCCGCGGCCCTGTGCGGCGGGAGCGACAATGAAGCTGGCGGTGGCGACGTGCGAGCCGCGCCCCGGCCGGTTGGGCCCGACGATCGCAGTGCCGAGCACCTGGTCGTCTTCGACGGCGACGATTGTGCGCCAGGGCGGCGGTTGCATCCACAATCCACGGGCCTGCTCTGAGTCCAGGTCCTCCGGATAGGCGTAGGTCTCCCCAGCCGCAACTGTCTCGGCGAAGAACGGGTAGATGTCCGGCCAGTCGTCACCGGTGGCATCACGAAGCATCACCAACTCAGCGTAGGGCTCTGCCACGACCGGCGGTCCTGGCACCATCGTCCCGAGCCACCCAAGCAGCGGCAGCTGCAGCACCTGTCCTGCCGCTGTAGTCCAATGCCCCCGACGTGCCTGCTCCCGTACTTCCAACTGGGGGCCGTCGCTAACCGGAACTAGCCGCGCACCGCGAAGCAGGGTGCAGGACTGTCCCGCCCCGACCATCGACCACCAACTAGCACGCGAGACGCTCGCAACGAGTCGCTCAGCTTCTCGGGAGCCGTGTGCCCTGGGTGACTCTGTGGGTGACGACGGGCCGAGACCGGGGTGGGGTGTTGCTGGACGTCCGTGGACCCTTGCGCGCGTACCCATCAGCCCGCCCGGCGCTCTGGCTCGACCTGATAAGCCAGCGGTCAGACACCGTCGCGTCTGAGAACTCTGGCTGCGAGGCCGGTCATGGCGACCAGAGACCGATGCGATT
Source organism: uncultured Actinomycetota bacterium (assembly GCA_963808435.1). Taxonomy (GTDB): domain Bacteria; phylum Actinomycetota; class Actinomycetes; order Propionibacteriales; family Propionibacteriaceae; genus Microlunatus. The sequence continues at coordinate 13,554 of CAWEFW010000035.1, forward strand.
GCCGTCGGGATCAACGATGACAGAAAAGGTGCCGTCGACGGTGCCGATCGCCTTCGCGTTCTCCTCAACAGCGCCGCCCCTCGCGAGCGCCCTGGCCGTGGCCTTGTCCAGATCGTTCACCCAGACGTAGACGATGGTCGAGCGGCCCGGCGAGGCGGGCTGGTCAGCGTCACGGCGCGCGAGCGCGCCGTTGGTTCCCTCGTTGGAGTCCTTGCGGATCAGCAGGTAGTTGTCGGGGTCGTACTCGGTGAAGGGCTCGAACGTCCAGCCGAACAGGTCCGCATAGAACTCCCGCGCGCGCTGGAGGTCGTCCACCCAGATCTCAAACCAGATCATGTCTCCGGTCGGCATGCTTGCGAACTCCTCTAGGCACTGTGGGCGGCCCTTTGCAACCACATGGTGCCAGTCTCAGTTGCCACCGTTCACGAGCCGTCAGGCCACTCCGCACGCAGCCGCAGATTGGCCGGCCAGACGTCGGAGACGCCGGTGGGCTTGGAAGCGGGCGTCGTTGGTGCCAACGCTGTGCCAATAGCGCCCGCGAACAGTGGTGGACACCGCTGGACAGCCGGCGGGAGGCGTGGAATCAGGCGGCGCTTGACGCCCAGCGGACGGTCCTCGTGGTCCTACGGCTCAGACTGTCGGCGAGTTCGATGCTCCAGAGAGCGAGGGGCGATCAGGCGGGCGACGGTGGCATCTGGCTCGCGTCGACGAGTTCTGCGTCGTCCAGCTGCCATCGTTTGGTCAAGACCTCTGCGCCGACGCCGTAGAACCGGAACATGAGCTCGAACGTCCGCGAGTCACCGGTTTCGATGCAGTTGGCCTCCAGGCCCTCGACTGCCCGAGGCCCGAAGAACACGTCGACCGAACCGTCGTCGTTCACGAGCAGACACGGTCGCGAGGTAGCCACGGTTCCACCTGCACGACACAGTCCACATGTGGCTTGGCACCGCAACTCGCGCGGTGGATTCGCCTCAGCAGCCGCCGGCGCCTTCAGTCATCGATGAAGTCGTTCCGGAACGTCGCTGTGCGGCGGCGTCGAACCCGCCGGTTTCGGCGAGGCCTCGGGCCACCTCCCGCAGCTTGATGTTCAGCTGCTGGGATGCGCGTCGCAAGAGCTCGAAAGCGTCCTCCGGGGTGATCTTGAGCCGCTCCATCAAGATGCCTTTGGCCTGGCCGATCACGTCTCGGGTCAACAAGGCCTGCTGGAGATCGCCGCCCAGGCTCTGCAGGGTGCTGCGTTCACCAACCGCCCGGGCCGCCACCGAAGCGTGCGCGGCCAAGACAAGTCCAATGTCTTGCGCAGTGTCGCTGAACGCATCCGGATTGACGCCGTAGGAGTTCAGGGATCCGCCGCCTGAGTCGGTGGTACCGCTGCTCGCCGCGGCCAGGCGATAGGAAAGGGCCGACTGCACGCCCGACTCGGTCGGACGTGATGCCAAGGTCGGCCAGCGCTCATCGGGAAACGACTCCGCGTACACCATGGGGGCCTCGACCGCATCCAGACACGGACCCTCGTGCGCCTGGTACTGCGCCTGATCAACCGCCGTCGCGGCCGGATCGGTGGACGCGGCAGTTCGGTACCCGCCCTGGTCCGTCAGCGTGACGCTGGCCATCCGGCAGCCGGCGATGGTTGACACGGCGGCCTGCGCGATTCGCGAGAGGACGTCGTCGAAGCTGTCGGCGTCGTAGAGCTGCTCGGCAATCTCGGCGAACGCCATCGCCAGCCGGGTCGATGGAGCGTCGGCTTGCCGCCGCTTCGTCGCTTCATCCCGATCGGCAGCCGCTGTCGTCCGTTCCGCCTGCGCGTCGTCTCGACCCTGCCGTGCCTGCGACCGTCCGGCACGTGCATTCGCCCGCGATGCAGAAACCCCAGTCCCTTCAGCGGAAACGCCAATCTCCGCAGCGCGGGCGTCCAACTGCCGTTCCCACTCGTCGAGCTCCGCCTCCCGGTCGTCGACGGCCCGGTCTCTCAGGTCAGCCAGGCTGTCCCGCACGTCAGCGACCTCATCTCGCCAGTCAGCAACGAAGTCGCGCTTGTCAGCGGCCCACGCGCGCTCCTCGTCGCCTGATCCAGTGGACACCAGACCGCCTTTCACCGCCACGAGAGTTCCTGCCTTGACAGTACCGCTCTCGGCTCGCATGACCGGCCCTGACCACTGACCGCCCAGCGCGGAATTCGGGGCTCGTGCTCGAGCCGCCGGACCTCGTCCTGACGGCTGCGGGATCCGCCAAGTCCAGTTACACATGTGAGTAACAAAGTGAGTTGCACCCCACCCACTCACGGGGCCTGCAGCTCTGGATACGCAGGCTGTCTCGCCGTAGATGCGGCCGCCGGCCCACTGCTTGCCGTGCTTACCGCCACGCTGGTCATGAGTGGCGCCCGTCGCCGGTGTCCGCGTAAGGCCGACATGGGTCCGCTGGGAACCAGCTACTTAGTCTCACTCCAGTTCCACCGTCCAGCACCAGAGGGTGGGACCCCTCGCTAGGGTGGCGCGATGACGACGCTCGGTGCAGGCGACGGGTCCGCGTGGTGGCGCAGCGCCGTGGTGTATCAGATCTACCCACGGTCCTTCGCTGACCACGACCGGGACGGGATCGGCGACGTCCTCGGCATGATCGACCAGCTGCCCTACTTCGCCGCCCTCGGGGTCGATGCGATCTGGGTGAGCCCGTGGTATCCCTCGCCGATGGCCGACGGCGGGTATGACATCTCCGACTATCGCGACATCCATCCCGACTTCGGAACGCTGGCGCAGGCTGATCGGTTCGTCGCCACGGCGCACGAGCTGGGCCTGCGGGTCCTGATCGACCTGGTGCCCAACCACAGCAGCGATCAGCACCCGTGGTTCCAGGCGGCCCTCGCGGCCGGCAAGGGGTCACCGGAGCGCGAGCTCTACGTCTTCCGCGACGGTCTGGGTGAGGATGGGGACATCCCGCCGAACAACTGGCCGGCGATGTTCGGTGGGCGGGCCTGGGAGCGGACCACCGATGCCGACGGCCGGCCGGGCCAGTGGTTCCTGCACCTGTTCGCCCCCGAACAGCCCGATTGGAACTGGGACAACGCGGCGGTCGCCGATGAGTTCGACGCCATCCTCCGGTTCTGGTTTGACCGAGGCGTGGACGGCTTCCGCATCGACGTGGCCAACTCGATGGTCACCGCGCCCGGCCTCCCAGATCTCGATGTCGACCCGAAGACCGGTGACCCCATCGCGGCCGTCCTCACCGGAACGCCCTACCTCAACCAGCCCGGAATTCACGACATCTTCCGGCGCTGGCGGCGCGTGGCCGACTCCTACGCCGACACCCCGCAGGGCTCGAGGATCTTCGTGTCCGAGGCCTACGTGACCCCGGCCAGCGAGCTGGCGAGGTACGTCCGCCCGGACGAGCTGCACACCACCTTCAACTTCGACGCCCTGCTGTGTGAGTGGACGGCGTCCTCCCAGCGAAGCGTCATCGACCTCACCCTGGCCGCCGCAGCCGGGGTCGGCGCGCCCTCGACCTGGGTGCTGGCCAACCACGACATCACTCGCGTGGTGACCCGATACGGACGGCAGCTCACCGGGGCCCGCTTCACCCCGAACGGGATAGACCCCGACGTCATGGCCAGCTTCTGGTCGGGCACACCGAGCCCGACCGACGTCGCCCTCGGCCGCCGTCGGGCGCGCGCGGCGGCGCTGCTGGAGCTGGCCCTGCCGGGTGGGGCTTACATCTACCAGGGTGACGAACTCGGACTGGAGGAGATCGAGGACCTGCCTGAGGACGTCCTGCAGGACCCAACCTGGGTCCGCTCCGGTCACACCCAGCGTGGCCGCGACGGCTGCCGGGTGCCGATCCCCTGGTCCGGGACCGAGCCGCCGTTCGGCTTCGGGTCGCCTGCGTACCCGCCCTGGCTGCCGCAACCCGCGCACTGGTCCGAGCTGACCGTCGAGGCCCAGCAGAACGACCCCACCAGCATGCTCAGCCTGTACCGGACGGCCCTCGCCGAGCGACGGCGCCACCCCGCCCTCGGCGACGGCTCCCTCAGCTGGGATGAGGGGACACCGCCTGAGGTGCTGTCGTTCACCCGGGAGCCCGGTTTCCGCTGCGTGGTCAACTTCGGCCCCGAGCCTTGCCCCCTTCCTGAGGGCTCAGGCGTGCTGGTCCGCTCCGGTGATCCGACGAGTCGCGTGCTCGAGTCGGATGAGGCCGTCTGGCTGCACACCACCT
>CAWEFW010000036.1:0-77529 GCA_963808435.1 uncultured Actinomycetota bacterium
CTAGGGCTCGGACCGCTGCAACGGAATCCGCACCGTGATGACGGTATTTCCTGGCGCCGACTCGATCGCGATGTCCCCGCGGTGGCGGTCGACCACGATCCGCTGGGCGATGTCGAGCCCGAGGCCGGTGCCCTTGCCGACCTCCTTCGTCGTGTAGAAGGCGTCGAAGGCGCGCGCCGCGACCTCCGGGGTCATGCCCGACCCGGTGTCGCCGACGCGGACCACGACGTGATCACCGTCCAGCTGGGTCGAGAGCCGCAGCGTGCCGCTGCCGTCCATCGCGTCGATGGCGTTGTCGATCAGGTTGGTCCAGACCTGGTTCAGCTCGCTCGCGTACGCCGGGATGATCGGCACGTCGGTGTCGTAGTCCCGGACCACACTGACCCCGTCCCGTAGCCGGTGGCCGAGCATCACCAAGGTGCTGTCCAGTCCGGCGGCGATGTCGGTCTGCTGCATCGAGGACCGGTCCATCTGGGAGTACGACCGGACGGCGGCGACGAGCTCGGAGATCCGGCGGACCGATTCTTTGATCTCAGTCAGCAGCGCGGAGACGGTCGTACTCGCAGATATCCACGTCATCGCCGGCCCGAGCGCCACGCCCCCCAACAACGCTTCGGCACGCCGACCCAGCTCGAGGTCGACTCCAGCCTCCGCCAGGGGCTCGGCCAGTGACCAGGCGTCTGCCACACCCTTCCGGATGAGCCAGTCCGCCAGATCCTGCTCGAGATCCGACCTGGCCAATGGATCGAAGTCGTCGGACGGTGGGACGATCTCCCCGCGCAGCGCCTCCAACTCGGCAAACTGACCAGCGGTGATCTCCATACGTGCAAGGTCACCAAGGGACGACTCAACTCTCGCCCAAGCGCTGTGCAGCCCGTCGACCGACCGGGTCGCCGCCGCGGCCGGGTTGTTGATCTCGTGGGCCAGCCCGGCGGCCAGCGTGCCCAGGGTCACCAGGGCGCTGCGCTGCCGGGCCGTCGCCTCGATGGTGCGGCCCGTGCGGTAGAGGCCCTCGATCAGGTGGGCGGCGAACGGGAACCACTCGGCCGACCGCTCCCGCAGCGCCGTCGAGGGGATCCGCAGCAGCCGGCCGGGGGTCCGGCCGCGGGCCGTGGCGAGGTAGGCGCCGTGCTCGTCCCAGGCTCGGAAGCCGCCCGCCCAGCGCCCGGGCTGGTCCATCCGGGCCACCACCGTGTCCTCCCGACCGGTCCGGCGGACCAGGTCGAGACTTCCCTCCAGCAGCACCCACCAGAAGTCGGCCGGCTCCCCCTCCCGGAACGCCACCGTGCCGGAGTCCACCGCGACCTCGGTCCCGGACTCGACCAGTTCTTGGAGCTGGTCGTCGGTGAGGCCAGCGAAGAGACCGATCGGGCGCAGGTCGGCGACGGTGATCATATGGTCGCCAGGTAGCGGTGCAGCAGGTGCACCGCCATCGCGCCCTCGCCGACGGCAGAGGCCACCCGCTTCATCGACTCGAGCCGGACGTCGCCGACCGCGAAGACCCCCGGCACGCTGGTCTCCAGCGCGTACGGGGGCCGAGCCAGCGGCCAGGAGTCGGCGTCGCCGCCGAGCCGCTCCGGTCCGGTCACCACGAAGCCGGCCGGATCACGGACCACCTGTGGGCCGAGCCACTCCGTCCGCGGTGAGGCGCCGATGAACACGAACAACCAGGACGCCGGACACTCCTCGGCGACCCCGCGCTCCAGGTCGGTAATGGTCAGAGCCTCCAGACGCTCCTCGCCGCGGGCCGCCACCACCTCGCTCTGGCAGCGCACGACGATGTTGGCCGTGGCGGTGATCCGGTCCAACAGGTACTGCGACATGGTCTCGGTGAGCGAGCGACGGCGGATCACCAGGACGACCTGTCGAGCGAAGCGGGCGATGTCCAGCGCCGCCTGGCCCGCGGAGTTCGCCGCGCCGATGATGTAGACGTCGTCCCCGGCGCACTGACTGACCTCGGCGGCGTCGGCGCCGTAGTAGACCCCGCGGCCGACCAGCCGGTCGAGCCCGTCGGCCGGCAGCCGGCGGTACGAGACACCGGTGGCCAGGATCAGCCCGCGGGCCTCGATCGCGCCGGACCCGTCAAGCAGCACCGCACGGACCGGGCCCCGGGTCTCGAAGCCGACGACCTCCCGCGCGACCACCATCTCCGCCCCGAACCGGGACACCTGGGCGAGCGCTCGGTGCGCGAGGTCGGCCCCGCTTACCCCGCGGGGGAAGCCGAGGTAGTTCTCGATCGAGGCGCTCTGCCCCGCCTGGCCGCCCGGCGCCTCCCGCTCCACGAGCACGGTCCGCAGCCCTTCGGAGGCGGCGTACACGGCGGCAGCCAGACCGGCCGGCCCGGCGCCGACGATGCATACGTCGTACAGCGGCTGCTCCGCCCGGACGTGCAGACCGAGCGCGCCGGCCACGTCGAAGGCGGCCGGCGCACGGAGGGTCTCGCCGTCTGGCACCAGCACCAGCGGCAGCTCGTCCGGCCCCGCCGCGGCGAGGTCGCGCAGCCGCCGGCCCTCGTCGTCGCGCTCCACGTCGTACCAGGCGTAGGGCACGTGGTTGCGGGCCAGGAAGGTCTTGAGGTCATGGCTGCGCTCGGACCACCGATGGCCGACGATCCGGACCTCCGACGTCCGTGCCGGGTTGGCTCGGCGCCAGTCCCCCAGCAGGTCGTCGACGATCGGGTAGAGCCGGTCCTCCGGCGGGTCCCAGGGCTTGAGCAGGTAGTAGTCGAGCCCGATCTCGTTGATGGCGGAGATCGCGACGTCGGTGTCGGCGTACGCGGTGAGCAGCAGCAGCTTGGCCCCTGGAGCGTGCGTCCGCGACTGCTCCATGAGCTCGATGCCCGTGATCTCGGGCATCCGCTGGTCCGCGGCGATCAGCGCGACCGGCTGGTCCCGGAGGGCCAACCGGGCGAGCACCGACAGAGCCTGGGCCCCCGAGGTCGCGCGGACCACTCGGTACTCGCTGCCGTAGCGGCTGGACAGGTCGCGGGCGATCGCGGCCGATACCTGCGCGTCGTCGTCCACGGTGAGGATGGTCGGTTTGCTCATCGGCTCCATCCTCCGCGTCGACCTGGCGGAGGGGATCAGCGCCAGCCGAGATCCGGTGCCACGTACCGGACCACGCTGTCGAGGATGTGGGCGTTGTAGTCGACGCCGAGCTGGTTGGGGATGGTCAGCAGCAGGGTGTCCGCCGCGGCGACGGCCTCGTCCTCGGCCAGCTCGGCGACCAGCTTGTCCGGCTCGCCGGCGTAGGTCTTGCCGAACCGGGCATTGCTCCCGTCCAGCCAGCCCACCGTGTCGGTGCTGTTGGTCTCCCGCCAGAACAGCTGACGGTCGAGGTCGCTGACGATCGGGAAGACGCTCCGGCTCACCGACACGCGGGGCTCCCGGTTGTGCCCGGCGGACTTCCATGCCTCACGGAACCGGAAGATCTGCTCGGCCTGCAGCTGGGAGAACGGCACCCCGGTGTCCTCGGTGAGCAGGGTCGAGCTCATCAGGTTGAGGCCTTGCTCGCCCGTCCACTCCGCGGTGGCGCGGGTGCCGGCGCCCCACCAGATCCGGTCCCGCAGACCCGGGGCGTGCGGCTCGATCCGCAGCAGACCGGGCGGGTTGGCGAACATCGGCCGTGGGTTGGGCTGCGCGAACCCCTCGCCGGTGAGCACGTCGAGGAAGACCTTCGTATGGTCCCGGGCCATGTCGGCGTCGGTGCTTCCCTCGGCCGGGACATGATCGAAGTAGCGGAAGCCGTCGACCACCTGCTCGGGCGACCCCCGGCTGATGCCGAGCTGGAGCCGGCCGCCGGAGATGAGGTCAGCGGCTCCGGCGTCCTCGGCCATGTAGAGCGGGTTCTCGTACCGCATGTCGATCACGGCGGTGCCGATCTCGATCGTGCTCGTCCGGGCGCCGATCGCGGCCAGCAGCGGGAACGGCGACGCCAGCTGGCGGGCGAAGTGGTGCACCCGGAAGTAAGCGCCGTCGGCCCCCACCTCCTCCGCCGCCACGGCCAGCTCGATCGACTGCAGCAGGGCATCGGAGGCCGTCCGCACCAGGGAGTGCTCCGACGGCGTCCAGTGACCAAACGAGAGGAACCCGATCTTCTTCACGGTCTCTGCAACATCACCGGCGGGGGGATGCATTCCCGACGGTGCGTACGCGCGGCGTCACGACCGACAGGGCGCGGAGTTGACCCGGCGTACGTCGGTGCCGTCGATGCGAACGGCCACCGAGGTCGCGTTGTCGGTCTCGTCGGTCTCGGCCAGCAGTCCGCGCGGGTCGGCCTCGAGATCCAGGCAGATCAGCTCGTCGTCCACGTCGTCCGGGAGGCGGAGCCACTGGCCGTTGAGATCGGACTCGTACACGTCGACCCAGCCGGGCGAGATCCCCTGCTGGCTGGTGCGCGAGCACCGGCCGAAGTGCTCCCGCCGGACCACGACGCGCTGACCGGGCACTCGGGTGTTGTCACGCAGGCAGAAGCTCACCTTGTTCCGAGCCACCAGCGCCTCGATGGTACCGGGCCGCCGCAGCGAGTAGGCGGCCATCGCGTCGAAATGCCAGTGCTTGTGGCCGGGATGACGCAGCATGCAGCCCACGTCGCGGCGTGTGGCCGGACGGTCGGCGGGTCGCTGAAACGTACCGTTGGCGTTGCCATCGCGGTGCACGACCTGAATGGCAGGTCCCTGCCCAGCCGGGCAGTTGGTGCGGCCCTGGGGCAGCAGCAGCAACGGGCCCGGACCCATGTTGGCCAGCGATGCCGCGAATCGCAGCCGCCGCTCGTCGCCCACACTCTCGATGGACAGGTCGCCGGCCCGCAGGCTGCGCATGTTGGGCAGCAGCAGCGCGAGCTGCGTCGTAGGAGTGGGCGTGGGCGAAGCCGGCGAGTCCGAGGTGGGTTGGCCCGCGGCCGGCGTAGGCGTCGGTGCACCGGAGACCGATGGGGTCTGGCTGGCTCGACCACGCGTCGCGACGGCGACCAGCCCCGCAACGCTTGCGACCACCAGCAAGGAAACGACCAGGACGTTTCTCATCCTCGGGCGCACACCGAGACGATATGTGGACAAGGCAAGCGGCCCGACGTCGGGCTGACCGTGTTTTGCGCCACGTCATCGCGTCTGCACCCGCTATATGTGGCGCAAGGGCGAGGACAGGGCGCGAACGCCCCGGCTACCGGGCAGCGCGCAGGCGGGCAGCCTGCCGGGTGAGGTGGTCGCGTTCCGCAGTGCTCGTCGCCGTTCGGGCCGCCTCGACGTACAGCTCACGCGCCCGATCCCGGTCGCCGGCCCGCTCGTGCAGGTACGCGGCGACCGCGGCGTACCGGGGCAGCGCCGGATCGAGACCGGAGAGGGCGTGCAGCCCCACCAGCGGTCCGTCCACCTCACCGACCGCGACCGCCCGGTTGAGAGCGACCACCGGGCTGTCGGTGAGCCGGGACAGCTCGTCGTACCACTCCAGGATCTGCGGCCAATCGGTCTCGGCGGCCGTCGCCGCATCGGCGTGTAGGGCGGCGATGGCGGCCTGGGCCTGGTACTCGCCGACCCGGTCCTTGGCCAGGGCCGTTTGCAGGATCGCGACACCTTCCGCGATGGCGGCTGTGTCCCAGCGCGACCGGTTCTGCTCGGCCAGCGGGACCAGTCGGCCGTCGTTCGTCCAGCGGGTGGCGCGGCGGGCGTGGTGCAGCAGCATCAGCGCGAGCAGCCCCGCGACCTCGGGCTCGTCCGTCCCGGCGGCCAGCTGCCGGGTGAGCCGGATCGCCTCCTCAGCCAGGTCGACCTCGCCGGTGTAGCCCTCGTTGAAGATCAGGTAGAGGACCTTGAGGACGGCGCCGAGGTCACCCGGCTGCCGCAGCGGCTCGCCGGCGATGGTCCGCTTGGCGCGGCTGATCCGCTGGGCCATGGTCGATTCCGGCACCAGGTACGCCTCGGCGATCTGCCGTGTGGTCAGCCCGCCGACCGCCCGCAGGGTCAACGCGACCGCCGACGCCGGGGTCAGCGCCGGCGCGCAGCACAGGAACAACAGCAGCAACGTGTCGTCTTCGGACTCGGCCGGACCGGTGGCCGACTCCAGGTGGTCCTGCAGCTCCCGGCGTCGGCGGGCCGCGTCGGACCGTACGGCGTCGATGTACTTGCGCTGGGCGACGGTGACCAGCCAGGCCTTCGGGTCGTCCGGTGGCTCGTTCTGCCAGTGCCGTACGGCCTCGACCATGGCTTCCTGCACGGCGTCCTCGGCCGTCGCGAAGTCGGCTCCGCGACGGACGAGGACCCCGAGGACCTGCGGACCCAGGTGCTTGAGCAGGTCATCCACGACGGCGGTCAGTCGGCCACCGTGGTGGGCATCTCGAGGACCGGCCGCACCTCGATCCACTCCTGCAGCGGCTGCCCGCCCGAGCCGGGGGCGGAGGACAGGAACGCCGCCGCCTCGTAGGCCCGCTCGACCGAGTCCACGTCGATGATCATCCAGCCCGCGATCAGGTCCTTGGTCTCGGCGAACGGTCCGTCGGTCACCGGCGGCTTGCCCTCCGCGTCGAACCGAACGAATGTCCCCTCCGCCGACAGGGCCTGCCCGTCGACGTACTCACCGCGCTCGCTCAGCACGTCGGCCACATGGTCCATGAACGCCAGGTGGTCGGTGATCTCCTGGGGCGTCCACTCCTCCATCGGCACGTCGCCCTGCGGCAAACGCTCCGGGCCGCCGCGGTAATGCTTGAGCAACAGGTACTTGGCCATGGGAGTCTCCTTTGGTCGTGGCGGTCATTCTGACCGCCGTTCGCCCCTGGGACGGAACCGACCGCGGGTTCTCGACATCACTCGGCTGTTCTTTTCTGCGCCGGGCCGGCTTCGTCAGGCCGGGACCGGCTCAACGAGCGCCGCTTGCACCAGGTCGGCGAGCTGGTCGCGGGTGGGGCCGTCCGGCTCGGGTGGCTGCCAGCCCTGCCGCACCATCTCGCGTACGGTCGCGCGCAGTGGTTCGAGGGCAGCCGGCATCACGTCCATGCTGAAGAACGGCCCGAGCGTCGCCATCCACTCCGGATGCCGGGCCTGCGCAGCCGCCACGACCACCTCCAGACCGATCGGGCCGTCCGGGTCCACCGGCCGGCCGGACCAGAGGGCCAGCAGCGCGGCGTCCCAGTCGACGTGGTCGTGGAACCAGGGCAGCAGCCGTGCCCTCCCCCAGACGTCGAGCCCGACCGCGACGCCGTCCGGTCCCTGGACCTGCACCAGATCGGCCAGCACGGCCGCCGACTCCATCCCCAGCGCAACCCCGCGAGCGCCTTGAGGGTTGGTCATACCGAACGCATCCCCGATGACGACGAGCCGGTCCACCCCGGTCGGCTGCGCCGTGTACTCGTTGGTCAGACCGGCGCCCGCCCGCACCGAGTCGATCGGCTCGCTGCGATCCGGGGCGGTCCACTCGTCGAGCCCGGGCACCGCCCGGCAGGCCACCTCGAAGGCGTCGGTATGGCGAAGCAGGGCCAGCGCCTTGTCCTCGCTCGGCCGGACGAACAGGACGGTGAAGGTCCCGGCATCGTGCTGGAAGACCATCACCAGGAAGCCCCGGTGCTGGGCCATGAAGCCAGGTCCACCGTTGACCGGCCCCGCATGGGCGCCGGAGCGCAGTCGGTACTGGCGCGCCGCGTACGCCATCCCGCAGTCCACCCGCTGGCCCAGCGGACGGAACGGGGTGCTGAGCCGGCCGGCGCGGCCGGTCGCATCGACCACCAGGTCGGCGGCGACGAACGCGGAGTCGACGACGATGCCCACGGCGCGGCCCTCCTCGACCTCGATGCGGTCGATGTGGCCGGTCAGCCGGATGATGCCCGGCTCGCGCGACGTGGCCTGCCAGTAGGCCCGCTCGAAGACCGAGCGCCGGACCTGCAGCATGGCCGCCGCCGGTGGCGCCCCGTCCGGCGCGATCACCGTCGCCCCGGCGGCCAGGATCTGCTGGTAGACGTCGGGCAGCCGGTCCTCCAGCAACCGTCGGCACTGGCTGCGGAAGCCGTGCGGGAGGTGGAACTGCATCACGCCGACCCGGTTCCAGGACTGCCCGGGCACCGGTCCGGGATCCCGGTCGACCAGGGTGATCCGGTGGCCCTGACGGGCCAGCAGCAGGGCCGCGGTCATACCGGCCGGACCCGAACCGAGAAGTGCGATGTGCATGGCGTCCTCCTGTAAGATCCATTTGAAAGCACTCAGAGAGTATTGATGACACTTAAGGTAACCTCAAATGGCTGAGGATGGCAAGAGGTCATATGTAAGTGCCGTACGCGACTCCCAGGCCCGGCGTACGCGGCGCCAGGTCGTGGCGGCCGCCGGCCGGCTGTTCGCGGAGCAGGGATTCGCGGCCACGACGATCGATGCCATCGCCGCCGAGGCCGAGGTCAGCCGGAAGACCGTCTTCACCTCGGTGGGCGGCAAGGTCGCCCTGCTCAAGCTCGCGTACGACTACGCGATGGCCGGGGACGACCAACCCGTCCCGATGATCGAGCGGGAGGGCCTGCAGGCCATCATGGCCGAGCCCGACCCGTACGAGCAGATGCGCATGTACGCCGAGTTCGTGACCGGCATGGGGGAACGGATCAGCGCCCTCTGGCTCGCCCTCCGCGGTGCGGCCGAGGTCGACGACGAGGCGAGGGAGCTCTACACCCGATGGGACAAGCAGCGCCTCGACGGCATGCGCGACGGCCCGGTCCGCGACCTGCTCGCCAAGCGTGCCGTCCGTTCCGATCTGACGACCGACGAGGCAGCCGCGATCTTCTGGGTCCTCACCGATCCGGCGCTCTACCACCAGCTCGTCGTCGAAGCCGGCTGGGCGCGCGACCGGTTCCGGGCCTGGCTGTACGAGACGTTCCAAGCCCAGATCCTGGCGCCGCGACCGTCCGCCGGCTGACCTTCCACTCCGCGGCACCTACCCGACTCCGCGGCCGCCGCAACGGCTGCGGAGTTCCGGCAACTGCCGCGGAGTGAGAAGTCAGTCGGGTCGGCCGAGGCGAGCGCTCACATCCCCGGCATCGACAGCAGCTCGAGCGTCTCGATGGTGCCGCCCATCGCCCGGTGTGGGTGGCTCTCCAGCACCGCCGCCAGCGCGTCGGGCGACTCGGCCCGCATGATCGAGTAGCCGCCGATCGGGTCGCCGGTGTCACCGCCCGGATCGACCACCGAGGTCGGACTACCCAGGTCGACGATGGCGTCGCCGGCCCGGCCCGCCCAGGCCATCCAGGCGTCCATTCCCGCCTGCGCCTGCTCCGGCGTGCTCTGGGCCATCTGCTCGCTCGCTGTCATCCCCGACCGATAGAGCACCAGGTACTTCGTCACATCCTCCTCCTTTGGTCAACGCCTAATTAGGCAACTGCCGTAATACTAGAGTTTGTCGGCGATGAGAGGCAACGGCGGATGACGGACCTTGATGCCCGGATGCGGGCGCTCCGGTCTCGAACCCGCCGCGAGATCCTCACCCGCATCTGGGACCGGGACCTGGCCGCCGGTGAGATCGCCGCCGCCTTCGCCCTCACCCCCGCGACCATCTCCGAACACCTGGGCGTCCTGCGCCGCGCCGGCCTGGTCGAGATGACCAAGGTGGGCACGTCCCGGCGCTACCGCGCGAATCCCACCGCCCTCGCCGGACTGCACGGGGCGCTCGAGGACGCGGGCAAGTGGCGCCCGGCGGACGCGCTGCCCGAGCAGGACCTGACCACCACGTCCACCGCACCGGTGGTGGTCGCGGAGGTGGTCGTGACCACCCCGCCGGCGACGACCTTCACCGCCTTGACCGACGGCGAGCTGTACTCCCGCTGGCTGCAGGTTCCGGTCAGCATCGACGGGAACCGGTTCGCGGCCACGCTGGAGTGGGGCACCGAGGTGCGGGGGCGCTACGAGTTCGTGGTCCCGCCCGAGCTGATCGTGATGAGCTGGGACTTCGACGACGGCAACGTCCCGGTGCCCGGGCATCCATTGGCGGGCTACCTGCGGGTCTATCCCGAAGGCGAGGGCAGCCGGGTCGTCGTGCACCAGGTGGTGAACACCTCCGATCAGGCGGCGTTCATGGCCGGTGCCTGGGCGATGGTCCTCGGCCGGCTCAAGGCCAACGTGGTGGCCGCCCTCGCGGGGACTCCCCCGTCCCGGCGGGCACGCCGCCGTAAGGAATCCCAATCAGACGAGACGGCATAGTCTCAGTTCCATGACGCCGACTTGTCAGCGCCGGAGGCGGCGGTGACCACCTTCGCGATTGTCGGTGGCGGCTTTCGGGCCCAGGCGTTCCTCCAGGTGGCCCACGCGCTGGACTCGGTCCACTGCGTCGGGGCGGTGGTGCGGACCCCGCGACCGCTCGACGTGCCGACATATCCGTCGCTGGACGCGTGCCTGCGCGAGGTGAAACCCGATTTCGTGCTGACCGCCACCGCCAAGCCGGTGACGCCGGAGTACGTCGTCGCGGCCGTCGACCGGGGACTCCCGGTGCTGGCCGAGACGCCGCCGGCGCCCGATCTGGATGGGCTGCGCGCGCTGTGGTCGGCGGTGGGCGACTCGGGTCTGGTCTCCGTGGCCGAGCAGTACCTGCTGATGCCGTCCCACGCGGCCCGGGCGGCCCTGGTGGCGACCGGAGCGATCGGCCGGCCGACACAGGTGCAGGTCTCGTCCACCCAGCAGTACCACGCCGTGGCGCTGATCCGCGGTCTGCTCGGCGCCGGCCGAGGACCGACGACGGTCCGGGCCTCCCGGTTCACCACCCCGCTGGTCAGTCCCCTCGACCGCGGCGGCTGGACCGACGACGAGGAGGCGCACCCGACCACCACGACGATCGCCACCCTCGACTTCGGCGACGGGCGTTCCGGGGTGTACGACTTCACCGAACAGCAGACCCGCAACCAGCTGCGGTTCCGCCGGTTGACCGTACGAGGGTCGGCGGGCGAGCTGCACAACGACGAGGTGGTGCGAATGACCGGGCCCCGCACACTCGTCCGTACGCCGCTGGTGCGCCGGCAGACCGGGCACGACCTGGACCTGGTCGGCTACGACACCGAGCACATCTCGCTGGGCTCCGAGGTGCTCTACCGCAACCCGTATCCGGGTCGGCGCTGGATGGACGACGAGATCGCCGTCGCCACCCTGCTGGAGCAGACCGCGAGCTGGGTGCGCGGTGACGCCCCTGCGCCCTATCCGCTGGCCGAGGGGATGCAGGACCACCAGGTCGCCCTGGCCATCGAGGAGGCGGCCGATACCGACGCGACGGTGACGACTTCCACCGAGGGCTGGACGGTTGCGGGCTGAGGCTGTCCCTTCGACAGGCTCAGGGAACATAGGGCGTATGTGGCCTGAGCTTGTCGAAGGCCCTACGACAGCAGCCAGGTGATGCCGATGATCGCCGGCACCGAGAGCAGCGTGGCCACGAAGATGGTGTCCCGGGCCAGGATCACGCCGCGGTCGTAGCGCATCGCGAAGGTGAACACGTTCTGGGCCGTGGGCAGCGCGGCGATCACGGTGACCGCCAGCAGGTCGTGGCCCTCCAGTCCGACCGCGTACCTGCCGAGCAGGTAGGCGACCACCGGCTGGACGACCAGCTTGAGCGCCACCAGGGTCCCGATCTGGCCTGCCGGCTCGCCGGCGCCCAGCCCCGGTCCGAGCCGGAGCGAGATCCCGTACGCCAGCAGCATCGCCGGCACGGCCATGCCGCCGACCAGGGTCAGCGGCGCATTGAGGGCCAGCGGCAGCTCGGCCCCGGTCAGGGCCAGTATCAGCCCGATCAGGGACGCCATGGCCAGGGGGTTGCGGAACGGCGCGCTGACCCGGCGCAGCAGCCGCCGGCCGCGGGAGGTGTCCGGGCTGGGCGTGTGGGTGATCCCGTCGAGCACGGCCAGTCCGACCGGCTGCAGCACCAGCAGCTGGGCCAGCAGCATCGGGGCGATCAGCGCCGCGTCGCCCAACGCGTACGCGGCGATCGGCAGGCCGAGGTTGCCCGCGTTGACGTATGCCGCACCGAAGGTCGCGATGACGGTCTCCCCGCCGTCGCGGCGCCAGACCAGCCGGGCCAGCAGGATGGCGATCGAGGCGGTCACGGCGACGCTGCCGAGTGAGGCGAGCAGGTTCGCCGACAACAGCCGATGGACGTCGGTGCCGCCCAGCACGGTCACCATCAGGGCGGGACTGGCCACGTAGAAGGACGTCCGGGTCAGCACGTGTTGCGCGGTCGCGTCGAGGACCTTCAGGTGCGCGAGCAGGAAGCCCAGCCCGATGACGAGCCCGATGGTGGCGAACCCGGCCAGGACGCCCGACACCTCACCGCTCCTTGGGGCGGTGCATCGCTAGCGGGCTCACAGTCCCCTATCGTGCGGCGAGATAGGGCGCGACCAGGTCGAGATACCGCTGGGCCATCGTGTCCACGACCTCGGCGGGCGGCTGCGCCCACAGGTCGGCGTTGAAGATCTCGACCTCCACGTCACCGTCGTACCCGGCCGCCGCGACCGCACGGGTGAAGGCGGCGAAGTCGACGTGCCCGTCGCCCATCATGCCGCGGGCCAGCAGGGTGTCCGCCGGCAACGGCGTGATCCAGTCGCAGACCTGGTAGCTGACGATCCGGTCCCCGGCCCGCCGCACCTGGTCGGCGATTCCCGGTTCCCACCACAGGTGGAAGGTGTCCACGACGACACCGACCTGGCCCGGATCGAAGCGCTCGGCGATGTCCAGCGCCTGCGCCAGGGTGGAGATCACCCCGCGGTCCGCCGCGTAGATCGGGTTCATCGGTTCGATGCCCAACGTCACGCCGAGCTCGTCGGCGTACGGCACCAGCCGCTCGATGGCCTGGGCCGCCCGCTGCCGGGCGGCCACCAGATCCCGGTCGCCGGCCGGCAGCCCACCGGGAACCATCACCAGCGTCGCGGCCCGCAGCGCCGCGGCTTCCTCCAGCGCCTCCCGGTTGTTCGCCTCGGCGGACTGCGCCTCGGCGGGGTCGGCGGTGGTGAAGAACCCGCCGCGGCACAGCGAGGAGACGCGCAGCCCGGACTCGGCGATCAGCCGGCAGGCCTCGTCCAGGCCCACCTCGGCAAGCTGTTCGCGCCAGACGCCGATCGCGCCGAGCCCGGCGTCGACGCAGCCCTGGACGGCCTCGGGTAGCGACCACGAGGCGGTGGTCCGCTGGTTGAGCGATAGCCGGTCGAGCGTGCCGCCACCGCTCATCGCGCGACGCCGGCCGTCGCCAACAGATGGCCCAGGCGGTGGGCGGCCCGTTCCGGATCGGTCAGCAGCCGCGCCCCGTTGGCCAGCTCGAACACGCGGGCCAGGTGCACGATCGACCGTGCCGACTGCAGGCCGCCCACCATGACGAACCCGTCCTGGTGGCCGTTCAGCCAGGCCAGGAAGGCGATCCCGGTCTTGTAGTAGTACGTCGGCGTGGCGAACAGGTGCCGCGACAGCGGCAGGGTCGGGGCCATCTCGCGGCGGAAGGTGTCGACGTCGTCGTCGTCGAGGGCGGCGAGGGCCGCGCCGGCGGCCGGCGCGATGGCGGCGAAGGCACCGAGCAGCGCGTCGGAATGGTGCTCGCCGTCGCCCTCGATGAGCTCCGGATAGTTGAAGTCGTCGCCGGTGTAGAGCCGGACCCCGCTCGGCAGCACGGCCCGCAGCTCCTGCTCGTGCTCGGCCGACAGCAGTGACACCTTGACCCCGTCGACCATGGCAGCGTGCTCGTTGATCAGGTCCAGGAACGTACGCGTGGCCGCGGCGACGTCGAGCGACCCCCAGTAGCCACTCAGCTGGGGGTCGAACATCTCGCCCAGCCAGTGCAGGATCACCGGGCGCGTCGCCTGCGACAGCACCCGCGCGTAGACCGAGAGGTAGTCCTCGGCACTGCGCGCCACCGCCGCCAGGTGCCGGGAGGCCATCACGATCACCTGCGAGCCCGCCCCCTCGACGAACTCGACCTGCTCGAGGTACGCCTGGGTGACGGCGCTCAGCCCACCGGCCGGGCCGGACAGGTGGTCCGTGCCGGCGCCGGAGGCGATCCGGGCGCCGTGCTCGCGGGCGAGGGCGGAGCTGCGCGTGATCAGCTCCTGGGTGGCCGGCCAGTCCAGGCCCATGTTGCGCTGGGCGGTGTCCATGGCCTCGGCCACCCCGAGGCCGTAGCGGAACAGGTGGGTCCGGAACGCGAGGGTGGCGTCCCAGTCCACGGCCGCCGGTGCTCCGGGCACGTTCTCGGCCCGCGGGTCGGCAACCACATGAGCGGCGGCGAAGGCGATGCGCGTCCGGAAGCCCTTCGGATGGTCCTCCCAGCGGCGCGGCTCGTTGAGCTCGACCTCCCGCCAGCCGCCGTCGGCCGCGGGCAGCGCAATCGACGCTGCCGTGGTCGTGCTCATGCCGCGTACCAGTCGATCTCGACCCGGCGCCCTTGGGCGGAGGACTCCAGCCCGGCGTCGGCCAGCTGCAGCCCATGGACCCCGGCGGCCAGGTCGTACGGGTGGGGACGACCGGCGTCGACGTCGGCCAGGAACTGCTCCCACTGCGCCCGGAACCCGTTCGTGAACTCGGCGTTGTCCGGGATCTGCGTCCACTGGCTGCGGAAGTCCTCCGTCGTCGGCAGGTCCGGGTTCCAGACCGGCATGGGCGTGGAGACCCGGGGCTGGACCCGGCATCCGAACAGCCCGGCGACGGCGGACCCGTGGGTGCCGTCCACCTGGAACTCGACCAGCTCACCGCGGTCCACGCGTACGGCCCACGAGGAGTTGACCTGGGCGAGGATGTCGCCGTCCAGCTCGAAGATCGCGTACGCGGCGTCGTCGGCCGTCGCGGCGTAGGAGCGCCCCTGCTCGTCCCAGCGTTCACCGATGTGGGTGACCGCCTTGGCGGTCACCGCCTGCACCCGCCCGAACAGGTTCTCCAGCACGTAGTTCCAGTGCGGGAACATGTCGAGCACGATGCCGCCGCCGTCCTCGGCCCGGTAGTTCCAGCTCGGTCGCTGGGCCGGCAGCAGGTCGCCCTCGAACACCCAGTAGCCGAACTCGCCGCGGACGGAGAGGATCCGGCCGAAGAACCCGGAGTCGATCAGACGCTTCAGCTTGACCAGGCCCGGCAGGTAGAGCTTGTCGTGGACCACCCCGTTGATCACGCCGGCGTCGCGAGCAGCGTTCGACCAGCTCGATCCCCTCGCCGACCGACTCGGCGATCGGCTTCTCGGTATAGATGTGCTTGCCGGCGCGCGATGGCCTTGAGGATCGACTTCTTCCGCTCCGAGGTGACCTGGGCGTCGAAGTAGATCGTGGCCGACTCGTCGGACAGTGCCTCGTCCAGGCTGGTCGTGTAGTCCGCCACACCGTGCTGAGCGGCCAACGTGGCGAGCTTGTCGGCGTTCCGGCCGACCAGGATCGGCTCGACCGTGATGCGGTTGCCGTCCGGGAGGCTGATGCCGCCGTCGTCCCGGATGGCCAGGATCGACCGGACCAGGTGCTGGCGGTAACCCATCCGGCCGGTTACCCCGTTCATGATCACTCGAGCCGTGCGCTGCGCCATCCCAGTCTCCCAACGTGAGGGCGCCGCGGGTCAGAAAACGCTTTCACCGGCGCCTGAGGGGAATATAGCGTCGCGACCTCGACCGACGCAATCGAACCGAGTAGCGCGATCCAGGAGACGCTGACCAGCCCTCTGTTTGCAGAGTGGTATCTGTTCGCTCCATCGCGTTGACACTGTGACGAAGTTCACCGTACGCTGCGGAAAACGCTTTCACATCACTGGCGAAGGGATGAGCGAATGGCCATCAACCGCAGGCAGTTTCTTCTCGGGGCCGGAGGGCTAGCCGCGGCGGCCACGACTGGTGGGCTGGCCGCTTGCGCGCCCGGAGCCGGTGGTGGTGGTGACCAGGGCGGCGGCGGTGAGGACGCGGGTGCCGCCACGCTGGCGCTGGCCTGGTGGGGCAACCCGACGCGCAACAAGAACACCGAAGCCATGATCGCTGCGTTCACCAAGGCCAACCCCGATGTGAAGCTCGAGCCCCAGCCGGGCGAGTTCTCTAGCTACTGGGACAAGCTGGCCACCCAGACCGCCGGCGGCACGGCTCCCGACATCATCCAGATGGATATGAACTACATCTCCGAGTACGGCAGTCGCAACGCACTCTTGGACTTGAAGGATGTCGACACCTCCAAGTTCGTCGAGGGCACGGTCGAGTCGGGCAGGATCAACGACACGCTGGTGGGGGTCAATGCCGGCATCAACAGCGCGATCATCTTTGCCAATCCCTCGGTCTTCGAGAAGGCCAAGATGGAGATACCCGACGACACCACGTGGACCTGGGACTCGATGATCGAGGTTGGTGCCGAGGCCGCCTCCAAAGCGGGAGTGACTTTCGGCGTGGCGCAGCTCATCGGCTCAGACGCGTTGTTCGGCACGTTCGTTCGCCAGCACGGCAAGGAGCTCTTCACTCCGGACGGGCTTGGGTTTGATGTCGCCGAAGCTCAGGCCTGGTACGACTTCCTGGTCAAGGGCGTGAAAGCCAAGGCCTTTGGAACGCCCGAGCAGATCACTGAGGAGACGGCCAAGCCGCTGGATCAGAGTGCGATCGTGACCGGGAGAACTGCCCTGCAGTACTACAACTCCAACCAGCTGGAGGCGGTCAGCAACGCGGCCGGTGGTGACTATTTGATGGAGATCCTGCGGGGCCCGAGCCTGACCGGCAAGGCCGCTGAGCGAAAGACGTGGTACAAGGCAAGCATGCTCTGGTCGGCATCGGCCAAGACCAAGAACCCGGAGGCCGCAATCGCCTGGATCAACTGGTTCGCGAATGACCAGGAGGCCGCCAACATTGACAAGGCTGAGCGGGGCATCCCGCCGAACAGTGAGATCCTGGCTGCGGTCACGCCCAACCTGTCCGAAGCGCAGCAGGCCGTCGCGAAGTACATCACCGACATCAAGCCTGAGGTTGGCGCAACACCCCCATTGCTCCACCCCCTGGGGGCGGTACGATCTCCGAAGTCCTGACCCGTCACGGGACCGATGCGATCTACGGGCGGGCGAGCACAGCTGACGCCGCGCAGAAGTTTGTCGATGAGCTGAAGTCGAACCTGCAGGTCTGAGCCATGAGCGTCATCTCTGAGCTTTCGACCATCCAGCGCACCAAGGCCAAGACGCCGGAGGAGAAGCGGCGCCAGGCCAGGGAGGCCGGCCGGGACAACAAAGCCGGGTATCTGTTCCTGCTGCCGTGGCTGATCGGGCTGGTCGTGATCACGATCGGACCGATGCTCGCTTCGTTGTACCTGTCGTTCACCAACTACAGCCTGATCCAGGCGCCGAAGTGGGTCGGTCTGGACAACTACGCCCGGATGCTCACCGACGAGCGTCTGCACAACTCGATCAAGGTGACCTTCATCTATGTCTTCGTGTCCACGCCGCTGCAACTGGCCGTGGCGCTTGCCATTGCCCTGTTGTTGAACGAGGGGATGAGGGGTCTGCCGTTCTATCGGTCGGTGTTCTACCTGCCGTCGATGCTCGGCGGCTCGGTGGCCATCGCCGTGCTCTGGCGGCAGATGTTCGAGGTCGACGGCCTGGTGAACCAGGTGCTCAGGCTGTTCGGGTTCGAAGCCACCACGAGCTGGATCGGTGACCCGAGTACCGCGTTGTGGACGATCATCTTGTTGCACGTCTGGACGTTCGGCTCACCCATGGTGATCTTCCTGGCCGGTCTGCGGCAGATCCCCGGGATGTACTACGAGGCGGCCTCAGTCGATGGCGCGAGCAAATGGTCCCAGTTCAGGAAGATCACCCTGCCGCTGCTGTCCCCGATCATCTTCTTCAACCTGGTGCTACAGATCATCGGCGCGTTCCAGGCCTTCACCCAGGCCTATGTGGTGTCGAACGGGACCGGCGGTCCTTCGGACTCGACGATGTTCTACACGCTGTACCTGTACCAGAAGGGGTTCGTCCAGTTCCAGATGGGCTACGCGGCCGCTATGGCCTGGCTGCTGCTGGTGATCATCGCAGCCTTCACAGCAATCAACTTCTACTTCTCCAAGAAGTGGGTGTTCTACGGTGACTGATCTCCAGGTTCCCGCCACCGCCGCGCCGGCAGCGACAGCTGGACCGGCTCCCCAGGAGGCGATCCACCGTCGGCCCAGAGGGGCGGACCGAGCACGGTCGGTGCTCAAGCATGTGGTGATGATCGTGGCCAGCCTGATCATGATCTATCCGCTGCTGTGGCTGATCGCCAGCTCTTTCCGGCCGAACGATCTCATCTTCCGAACCCCCGGCATCTGGGTGACCGACCTCTACACCGAGAACTACACCCAGGGTTGGTACTCGCTTTCCAGCCCGTTCGGGGTCTACATCATCAACTCGGCCATCGTGGTGATCGGGGCGATCGCCGGCAACCTGTTCGCCTGCACACTGGCCGCGTACGCGTTCGCCCGGCTGCAGTTCCGGCTGAAGACGCTGTGGTTCGCGATCATGCTGATGACGATCATGCTGCCCTTCCACGTGGTCGTGGTGCCGCAGTACATCATCTTCAACCAGCTGGGCTGGGTGAACACGTTCGTCCCCCTGATCCTGCCCAAGTTCCTCGCCACCGATGCGTTCTTCGTGTTCTTGATGGTCCAGTTCATCCGAGGCATCCCCAGAGAGCTGGACGAGGCGGCTCGGATCGACGGTTGCGACCACTGGAGGATCTTCAGCAGGGTCATGCTGCCGTTGATGGGCCCAGCGTTGGCCACGACCGCGATCTTCACGTTCATCTGGGTCTGGAGCGACTTCTTCACTCCGCTGATCTACCTGACCGATCCGGTCGCCTATACGGTTCCGGTGGCGCTCCGCTCGTTCCTCGACGCAACCGCCGGCAGCAACTGGGGCGCGATGTTCGCCATGTCGGTCGTGACCCTGATCCCGCTCTTCCTGGTGTTCCTGTTCGGCCAGCGGTTCCTGGTCAAGGGCATCGCCACCACCGGCGGGAAGTAAGCGGCGCTTCGACAGGCTCAGTGCTCAGTGTGCCCTGAGCCTGTCGAAGGGCGCTCAGCTATCACTCCAAGGAGCTCTGATGACGTCTCTGTCGCTCGACCCTGACCGCGCGCTCCCCTTCCCGGCCGAACAGCGCAGTGTCGCCCGGGAGATCTACGCCGCGACGAAGGACCTGCCGCTGGTCTGCATGCACGGGCATGTGGAGCCGGAGGTCTTCGCCGACGACCGCCCGTTCGCCGACCCGGCGCAGCTGCTGATCGTCCCCGACCATTACGTGTTCCGGATGCTGGCGTCCCAGGGCATCGAACCGGCTCGTTTGGGGGTGCCGCGGAGTGACGGCGGTTCGGTGGAGACCGACTCGCGGAAGATCTGGCGTACGTTCTGCGAGAACTGGAAGCTGTTCCGCGGGACGCCGTCGCGCTACTGGCTGGAGCACGAGCTGGTCGAGGTGTTCGGGGTCGACCTGGTGCCCAGCAGCGACACCGCGGACGCCATCTACGACCAGATCGCGGCCTGCGTCGCCGACCCGGAGTTCCGTCCCCGCGCGCTGCTCGACCGCTTCCGGATCGAGGTCATCTCTACGACGGACGCCGCGACTTCGGACCTGGCGCAGCACGGCCGGCTCGCCGCCGACGGCCTCGGCGAGCGCGTGCTGCCCACCTTCCGGCCGGACGCGCTGGCCTACCTCGACCGACCGAGCTGGCGCGACGACGTCGCCGAGCTGGCGCAGGTCTCCGGGGTCGACACGTCGACGTACGACGGCTTCCTCGACGCCCTGCGTACGCGGCGCGCCGCCTTCGTCGCTGCCGGCGCCCGGGCCACCGACCACGGCCATCTGCTGGCCGACACCACCCCGATGGAGGCGAGCGCGGCCCGAGCGCTCTACGCCCGCGTCCTGGGCGGGGCGGAGGCGAGCCCGGCCGAGGTCGACCAGTTCGCCGCGAACATGTTGTTCGTGATGGCCGAGATGTCGGTCGAGGACGGCCTGGTGATGCAGATCCATCCCGGCGTCCTGCGCAACCACAGCACGGCGATCCACGCGGCGTACGGGCTGGACAAGGGCTACGACATCCCCGTGACGACCGAGTTCACCCGAGCCCTGCGGCCGATGCTCGACCGGTTCGGCACCGATCCCCGCTTCCGGGTGATCCTCTTCACCGTCGATGAGACCACCTACAGCCGTGAGCTGGCCCCGATCGCCGGCACCTATCCCGCGGTCCGGCTGGGCGCGCCCTGGTGGTTCCTGGACTCGCCGGAGGGCATGCGCCGGTTCCGCGAGGCCGCGACCGAGACCGGCGGCTTCTACAACACCTCGGGCTTCGTGGACGACACGCGGGCGTTCGCCTCCATCCCGGCCCGGCACGACCTGTTCCGCCGGGTGGATGCGGGCTACCTCGCCCGGCTCGTGCTGGAACACCGGCTCGGCCTGGACGAGGCCGTCGAGACGGCCGTCGACCTGGCGTACAACCTGCCAATGGAGTCCTACGCGCGCGGGTGAGTCCAATAGACCCAATCAGAACCGCATGTCATCCGAGGTTCCGAATGAAGGACGCCCGTACCGGCTACGCATCCGACGACTGAGCCAGGTCGATCAGGACCTTCATCTCCTGCCCGCTTTCGAGAGCTGCAAACGCCTCGGCGGTCGCGGAGAGCGGCGCGATGTGGGTGATCAGCTCGGCGGGGATCGCTCCGGCGGCGAGCAGCTCGACCGCGCGCTCGAAGTCTTCCCGTCGATAGACCCGGGCGCCGACCATCCGCAGCTCTCGCAGGAACACCCGATGCAGGTCGACCGGCCGGGGCTCGGGATGGATGGCCACGACGACCACCGTGCCGCGGACCCGAACCAGCTCGGTAGCGACGAGGACCGCGGCGGCCGAGCTGGAGACCTCGAACACGACGTCCGCCCCGGCGCCGCCCGTCCAGTCCTCGACCCATCTCGGCAGGTCGTCGGCGACGGGATCGAGGACTCCGAAGCCAAGTGACTCGACCAGGTTGCGGCGACGGGGATCCAGCTCCACGATCACCACCTCGCCACCCTCGTGCCGGACCACGGCGGCAATGAGCACGCCGATCGGCCCGCCCCCAAGGACCACTGCACGGTCGCCCGGCGCCACGTCGGCCCGCCGGACGTCGTGCACCGCGACCGCGGTCGGTTCGACGAGCGCGGCCTGGTCGAGAGGCAGTTCAGCGGGAAGTGCGACCAGCTGATCGGCGCGGACGTTCCAGAGGCGCTGCAGAGCGCCCGGAGAGTCGACCCCGCTGACCCGGAGCGAATGGCATACGTGCTCGTTCCCGGCTCGACACGCCGGGCAGGTGTAGTCCCAGGTCAGCGGCACGACCGCGACGTGGTCCCCCACCGCCCAGCCGGTCACCCCGTCGCCGAGCGCGGCGACCACACCGCTCATCTCGTGCCCGAGGATGGCCGGCGGCCTCACCCGTCCGTCCATCTCGCCGTGCAGCACGTGCAGGTCGGTGCCGCAGATCCCGGTGTACGCCACCTCGACCTGGACCTGGCCGGGCGGAGGCGGTTCGGGTTCGGCACTCGCGATGGCGATCTCGGCGTTGCCGAGGTACCTGGCGGTCAGCACGCTAGGCCCGGCCCTACTGGGCGTACGCGGCGAACGGCTTCAGGTGCCGGACGAAGTGGTCCGAGATCACCCGGTAGAGCTCCTCCTCCTGGGCGTTCCACACCGCGTACATCCGGGTGCCGAACTCGGCGAGGATCGCCCCATACCCGACGTGCAGGACCTGGCGGGAGTCGATGACGTCGAGCAGCCGCGCCACCTCGTCGTCGTTCGGGTTCCGCGGGATCCGGTTCGGGTCGCAGGACAGGTGGTAGCTCTTCCGGTTGACCTCGAAGCTGTCCAGGGCCAGCGTCAGCACCTCCCGCATCAGGTCGGGATCATGGCTGGCGATCACCCGCAGCGCCTCCGCCCAGCTGGTGCCGGCCGTCTTGAGGTGCACCATCCCCTTGGTCGCCTCGGCGATCAACGGATAGGTCGAGTACTTGTCCGAGCCGGAGTGCAGCGACAGCTTGTACGGGCCCAGCGCTCGGGCGATCTCGGCGTGCACCGTGAAGTCGCGCTGCAGCTCGTCGAGATCGCCGATGTACTCCACGCCCTTCTCGAAACGGCCGACGAAGCGCGGGGCGAACGAGACGAACTCCATCCCCTGGCGCTGCAGCTCACGAACCACGACCACGTGCTCGGCCGGCTTGGTCGGGTAGTCGGTCTCGTCGACCGCGAACTCGACCTCGCAGTCGATGCCCTTCTCCATCAGGCGCCGGTACATGGCCATCGCGTGGGCCATCGACGGCCCGTACTTGGCCATCGCCCGCAGCACCGACTCCTCGTCGAGCTCGACCGCCGTGCTCTCGAGGTCCAGGCGTTGCCCTACGTAGGTCTTGGTGAAGCCCGCCAGGTCGGAGTCCAGACCGGCCCAGTCGAGCTCGGCCACCTTCTGCCGGATCGTCGCCGCATCCGCGTGCTCGGCCTCGCTGTCGACCTCCGCCTTCGGGTCCAGCGTGTAGAAGACGAAGCCGGCCGCGGCGGTGGAGTCGATGTCCTCGAGCGCCTCGAGATGGTCTGCGTCACCGCCAACCGGGTTGGTCCACCCCGCCTGGAAGGCTCCCCAGGTCGCATCGTCGAGGACGTCGGACGGCGTACGCCCGCAGCGGCTCATCTCGCGGATCGACTGCTGGGCGAACACGGGGTTGATCGCCGCGCCGACCTCGCGCAGGGCTCGGACATGACCAGGAGTGGCCAGCCCGAGCCGGTCGCCGAAGCCGACCGAGGTGTGCAGGCCGAATCGCGAGGGCGTCAGCCAGGGCAGCGCAGACCGCAGAGCCCGCGCGTTCTCCGAGGTGGTCTCGGCCACCAGCCGGTACCCCCCGTCGACCGCCTCCACCCTGCCGTCGAACGCGCGGACGGCGGATTCCTCCGGCACGACGGCGACGAGCCTTTTGCCCCCGTCGGCGGACCGCTCCAGCCAGTACGTGCCGCCCTCGTGCGAGACCTGCGACTCCGCATAGGCGCGGTCGCCCAGCGTGACGTCGGCGGCGGTTCCTGGCTCTTCCGATGGGGCGCTCATGAGAGTACGTTATCGTAGTAGAAAACGCTTTCTCAACCGGGTGACCACCACCCGCTCACTCTTCGAGGGGAACCTTTCGTGACTCCGAAACGCTATGTCGTCGCCGGCACCGGCAATCGCTCGCGGATGTACCTGGACGCCATCGCCGGGCCGCACCGCGACGACGCAGACCTGGTCGGGCTCGTCGAGCCCAACCCCGGCCGGCTCGCCGTGCAGCAGAAGCGCCTGTCGGCCGCCGGCATGGACACCGACGCGATCGTCACCGGAGTCCCGGACGACCTGGAGGCGGTGCTCAGCAAGACCGGCGCCGACCGGCTGGTCGTCACCTCGCCCGACTACGCCCACGCCGACCTGATCGCGCGGGGCCTGGACGCCGGCGTCGACGTGGTCGTCGAGAAGCCGCTGACCATCGACCCGCCGAGCACCCGCAAGATCGCCGAGGCCGTGGCGCGATCGGGGCGTCAGGTGGTCGTCACGCACAACTACCGGTACTCGCCCCGCAACTCCGGCCTGAAGGAGATCGTGAAGAGCGGCGCGATCGGCACACCACTCTCGGTGACCTTCGAGTGGGTGCTGGACACCGCGCACGGCGCGGACTACTTCCGCCGCTGGCATCGGGACAAGGCGAACTCGGGCGGTCTGCTGATCCACAAGGCATCGCACCACTTCGACCTGATCAACTGGCTGCTCGCCGACGCGCCCGTCCGGGTGTACGCGCGGGGCGGCGTCCGGTTCTACGGCGCGGAGAACGCGGCCGCCCGCGGCATGGCGGCCGGGCCGGACCGCGGGACCCATGACGGCGAGCGCAGCCCGTGGGAGCTCGACCTCCGCCGGGACGAAGGGCTGCGCGAGCTCTACTACGACAACGAGGCGTACGACGGCTACCGCCGGGACCAGAACGTCTTCGGTCCGGGCGTGACGACCGAGGACAACCTGGCGGTGATCGTGGACTACGAGCGTGGAGCGACGCTGACCTACGCCCTGAACGCGCACTCCCCCTGGGAGGGCTACCGGATCGCGGTCAACGGCACGGAGGGCCGCGCCGAGCTCGAGGTCGTGGAGCGGGCCGCGGTGCTGGTCGGTTCCGACGGCAATGTGGTGCTGGACCCGAGCGCCCTGCCCGAGTCGAGCTCGCGGACCGGTGGACAGCGACTCACGCTGCAACGGCACTGGGAGGCAGCCCAGGAGGTCCCGATCGTGGAGGGCCAGGGCGGCCACGGCGGCGGCGACGCCCTGCTGCTCTCGGACGTGTTCCGCGGACCCGGGGACGACTGGCTGGAGCGACCCTCCAACTGGGTCGACGGCGTACGGTCCATCGCGGTCGGCATGGCCGGCAACGAGTCGCTGCGGACCGGGCAGCCGATCGCGATCGCCGACCTCGGGCTCGGCGTCGACCTGACCCGGGATGCCTCCTGAGTCACCGCCTATGCGCCCTGAGCCTGTCGAAGGGCCGGTCGATGGGACTTCGACAAGCTCAGCCCGCATGACCACGCTGCGACCGCAGACCACGCTCGCTGAACTTCGCGCCGGCTTCGCCGATCCCCCAGGGGACGCGGCGCCGATGATGCGCTGGTGGTGGTTCGGGCCGTCGGTGACCCGAAGCGAGCTGGATCGAGAGCTCACCGCGATGGCCGCTGCGGGTATCGGTGGGGTGGAGGTCGCCTTCGTCTACCCGCTGGGTCCCGCAACCACCGAGTTCGGCTCCGCCGAGTTCCTGGCCGACCTCCGGTTCGCCGCCGACCGAGCGCACGAGCTGGGGCTGCGGTTCGACCTCACGCTGGGCAGCGGCTGGTCCTTCGGCGGGCCGCACATCTCCGATGCGCTGGCTGCGCGCCAGCTGCACTGGGACCGCCGCGCGATCGGCCCCGGTGCCCTGGATGTGCCCGTCGTCCCAGCGTGGCCGGGCGACGAGCTGGTCGCCGGCTACGTCGGCGACGGCTCGCTCCAGGAGCCGCCGGACGCGTACGCCTGGCAGCCCCTCCGTGACGGCCGGCTGGTGATCGAGCCGGGAACCGGTCCGCGGGTGGTGCTGCTCGCGTACGCCCGCCGGACCGGCCAGAACGTCAAGCGCGCAGCGACCGGCGCCGAGGGTCCGGTGCTCGACCACTACTCCACCGCAGCCACCGAGGCCCACCTGCGGGCGGTCGGTGACCCGATGCTGGACGCCGTCCCACCCGCGCTCGTCGGATCGGTCTTCTGCGACAGCCTCGAGGTGTACGGCGCCGACTGGACCCCGGAGCTGCCGGCCGAGTTCGCCCGGCGGCGCGGCTACGACCTCCTGCCCCGGCTCCACCTGCTCACGGTCGACGGGCCGGAGTCGGCGCGGCTCCGCGCCGACTACCACCGCACCCTGGCCGAGCTCTTCGAGGAGAACTTCGTCGGTACATGCCAACGCTGGGCCGCCGGGCGCGGCGTGCCGTTCCGGATCCAGTCGTACGGGGCGCCACCCGCCACGGTGAGCAGCTACCGGTACGCGGACCGTTTCGAGGGCGAGGGCTGGGGCTGGCAGCGGCTGCCGCAGACCCGGTGGGCGTCGTCGGCAGCCCACCTGTACGGGCGCGCCGTGGTCTCCGCCGAGGTCTGGACCTGGGTCCACTCCCCCTCCTTCCGAGCCACCCCGCTGGACCTGAAGGGCGAGGCTCACGAGCACCTGCTGAACGGCGTCAACCTGCTGGTCGGCCACGGCTGGCCGTACTCGCCGGCCGACACGCCCGGGCTGGGCTGGATCTTCTACGCCGCCGGCGCACTGGACGACCGCAACCCCTGGTGGCCGGCGATGCCGGAGCTCACCCGGTACCTGAGCCGGCTGTGCTGGCTGCTGCAGCAGGGCGATCCGGTGGCCGACGTCGCACTCTACGTGCCCAACGACGACCTGTTCGCCACCATGGGCCGGGCCCAGGGTGGCTCGCTGGACGCCTGGCGGGAGGCGCAGCGGCGGATCCCGGAGTCGCTGCCGGCGACCATCCGGCAGGCCGGGCTGGACTTCGACCTCCTCGACGACGCGGCCCTGGTCGTCACCGCCCCCGAGCGCTATCCGGTGGTGATCCTGCCGCCCGCCACGAGCATCCCGCGGGCGACGGCCGACTGGCTCGACCGTGTTCGGGCCGCCGGCGGCACGGTGCTGACGAGTGGCGGCAGCGCCGAGGCGCTGACGGCGGCGGCGCTTCCCGACCTGGCGATCTCACCCGCACATCCCGAGATCGGCTTCGTCCATCGTCGCGGTCGCCATCTCGACCTCTACCTACTGGTCAACACCGGTCCGACGAGCCGCACCTTCGGCCTCGTCGCGCGGTCGAGCCACACCGGCTACGAGCAGTGGGATGCGCTGACCGGCCAGGTGGTCCGGAGCGGAGTGACGACGGGCGGGATCGAGCTCACGCTGGCGCCGTACGAGGCCACCGTGATCGTGCTCGGCGACGATCGGCCCGCTGAGCCTTTCGACAGGCCCGGGAGAGCCGCTGTCGAAGCGCAGCCATTGACCGGCGCAAGGCACAGCCGGCGTCGGCGGCCGCTGACGGGCCAGTGGCAGGCGGCGTTCGCCGACGAGAGCGCCCAGCCGGTCGACCTGCCGCACGTCTGGGAGGAGCAGCCGGGCCGGCGGCACTACTCGGGAGCGGCGACGTACACCACGGGCGTCGATCTCGAAGCCGTCCAGGACCGGGTGTGGATCGAGTTCGGCGACGGCGAGGTGCGCGACGGCGACGCGTCCGAGCGAGGGTTGGTCGGCCCGTCCTACCGGGTGGCGCTGCGGAGCCCCGTCGGGGAGGTCGCCCATGTCCGGGTCAACGCGGTGGACTGCGGTCTGGTCTGGGCTCCGCCCTACCGGGTGGAGATCACCGACGCCCTGAGTCCCGGAACCAACCAGATCGAGATCGTCGTCTACAACACCGCGGCCAACGCGCTGGCCGCTGACGAGCCCATCCGGCGGCTCGCCGCCGACAGCGAGGCCCGCTACGGCCGCCGGTTCCGGCTACAGGACCTCGACCAGGCGATGGCCACGGTGCGCTCCGGCCTGCTCCAGCCGCCCTCCCTGGTGCTCGGCGGGTAGTCACAACGCCTCGGCCAGGAAGGCCCAGGCCTCCTCCTGCCGGCCCGCGTCGAAGACATGGCCGCCCGGGTGGAAGGATCCCTGGTACCGCGACGTACCGGCATGCCGACGGCGCAACTGGGCGTGCGCCTCCTCCATCCCGACCCGCGGGAACAGCTCGTCCTCGTCCCCGTACTGGACCAGGAACCGTGCCCGCCCCATCCCGGTCAGGTCCGGCCAGTCGGCCAGTGACCACAGGCCGGGCACGTGGAGCAGCCACGAATGACTGTCCAGCTCGGCCGGGACCAGGGAGGCGAAGGTGGCCATCATCCCGCTGACCACCGAAGCCGCGACCTGATGGTCGAGGGCCGCCAGGAGCAGACTCCGGCCGCCGCCGCCCGAGAACCCGAACGTCCCGAGCCGTTCCGGGTCCACGCCGTCCGTGGCGCCGAGGATCCGCAGCGCCACCAGGTCGTCGGCCAGCACGGCGCCGGCGAACGTCTGGTCCAGTGCGCCGGCGGCCTTGGCCAACGTGTCCTCGTGCCAGCCGGAGACGACGTCGAACCGCTCCTCCTCGGTCGGCCGGTGCCCCTGCTGCTGCCACAGCGCGTCCTGCGCCTCCAGCAGCGCGGCCAGCCGCGGCGTGGGGCGGGACAGGTCGAACCGCCGGCTACCCCAGGAGAAGGCGTCGTGCACCAGGACCGCGTAGCCCCGACGGGCCAGCTCGTTCGCCGGAGCCAGCCCGGAGTAGTACGCGACCCGGAGCTCGGCAGCGCGCGCACTCGAGGAGGCCCCGAGGTCGACCAGCTGCTCGGCGCCGACCGAGCGCACCCCGCCGTGACAGTGCAGACCGAGGACGCCCGGGAGAGGCCGCCCGACGTGGACCGGGCGCAGCAGCCAGGCCGTGGTGTCCGGGCCGTAGCCGACCGACCAGCGCAGTCGCCGGATCAGCACGTCGTCGCGGCGTTCGCTGCCCTCCTCGACCACGGCCGGCGGCTCCGGGAGCCGCCGCAGACCGAGCACGCGGCCCAGCGCCGTACTCGCCGCATCGGCGCCCAGGTACGACGAAGCGGCGCGGACCGCGGCCGGCCAGTCCTCGTAGCCGGCGATCGGGTTGCTCAGTGCACAGCCTCGCTGAGCTTGACCGGCCCCGCGCTCCCGCGACTCTCGATCCGGGGGCGGAGGAAGATCGCGTGACCGGCTGGGCGGTGGTTCAGCAGGTCCCACATCCGCTGCCAGGCGTGCCGGCCGAGCTCGGCAACCGGAACCGATGCGGTGGTCAAGGGCGGGGTCAGGTAGCGAGCGAACGGGATGTCGTCGAATCCAACCACCGAGATTTGTTCTGGCACCCTCACGCCCTGGTCGCTCAGGGCGCCCATCAGGCCAGTCGCCAGGAGGTCGTTGAAGGCCAGCACCGCCGTTGCCGAGGAGTCGAGTACGCGCGGCGCGGCCGCATAGCCGTCGTCGAACGTGACTCCGCCGGGGAGAACCTGAATGCGTACGTCCGCGTGGTCATCGAGAAAGTCGTGCACTGCTGCGACTCGACGGGCGTTCGATGCACTCCCGGACACGCCGGCGAGGTAGACCATCGACCGGTGGTCGTAGCCATACAGCAGGTTCAGCAGCTCCGTCAGCGCCGTTCGGTGATCAGCGGCAACGACTGGCGTGCCGGGGGAACCAGCATCACGGTTGATGAGGACGACCGGTTTGAGCTCCTCGACGAGCCTGGCGAGGTCCGCCTCGGGCATCCGTGGCGCGCACAGCACGAGACCGTCGCAGCGCCGGCGCGTCTCGACGGCGAGGACCATCTCTTCCGCCACCGACTCCGCGGAGTCGGCGATCAAGATGTGATAGCCGTTGGCCGCTGCCGCCCGACTCAGACCCCGCAAGATTCCGTGGAAACTGGGGTTCTCCAGGTCGGGGATGACGACGGCGATGGTGTTGGTCTTACCGAGTACCAGGCTGCGCGCCACCGGACTGGCGGAGTAGTTCAGCTCCATCGCGGCCGCCCGGACGCGCGCCGCCAGAGCCTGGTCGACGGAGGCGTTCCCGTTCATCACCCTGGACACGGTGGCGAGGGAGACACCCGCACGCGCAGCCACATCGGCGATGGTCTGCGGTCGAATCGGTTGTTCAGTGGCCACTGTGCTCCAATCGTTCTTACGCTGCGGCTTGTTCGCGGCTGGCTCCCCCGGACGTGGTGTGATTTATGTTGTAGCCCTATGGTGGACCTTTGTGAAAGCGTTTTCTAGTCCCGTCGTGCGGATTGCATCAGTTTTCCCCGGTTCGAACGAGGATCAGTCGTGATTTCCGTCGGCCCAGGTGCGGTTTCCGCGCCCGCCCGCCTGGTCCTGGTCGGCGTACGCGGGTTCGGCGAGGTCCACGCCGCCCGGATCGCCCGGCTGACGGACGAGGGCCTGGTCGAGCTGGTCGCCGCCGTCGACCCGGGCGTCACCCTGGACCCACCGGTCATCTACGGCACGGACCTGTACGCCGACCTCGATTCGGCCCTGGCCGCGGTCGGCCCGGTGGATGTGGTGGTGGTCGCGGCGCCGCTGGGCGCGCACTTCCCGCTGGCCCACACCGCCCTCACGGCCGGCGCCGACGTCTACCTGGAGAAGCCTCCGGTGACGTCGCTGGCCGACTTCACCCGGCTGCTCGACCTCGAGCGGCAGACCGGACGCGTCGTCCAGGTCGGTTTCCAGAGCCTCGGTTCGCACGCCCTACCGATGCTGCAGGACGACACCTTCGGTATCGGGCCCGTGGTTCGGGTCGGTGCCATCGGGCCCTGGTCGCGGACCGTGGGCTACTGGACCCGCTCACCGTGGTCGGGCCGCCGCAGCCTGCGCGGCCGGCCGGTGATCGACGGTGTGCTCACCAACGCGCTGGCGCACGCCGTGGTCACCGCTCTGGCTGCCGTCGGCTGCCGCACCCTCGAGGACGTCGAGGCGGTCGAGACCGACCTGTACCGGGCCAACGCCATCGACTGCGACGACACCTCGGTGGTCCGGGTGCGGACCACCCCGGGCCTCGACGTGACGTGTGCCCTCACCCTGTCCGCGCCCATCCAGCGAGACCCCGAGGTGCATCTCGAGGGTGCCAACGGCCTGGTGCGGTTCCGCTACACGACTGACCAGATCACCGTCGAGCAGGACGGCCGGTCGCGGACCGA
Source organism: uncultured Actinomycetota bacterium (assembly GCA_963808435.1). Taxonomy (GTDB): domain Bacteria; phylum Actinomycetota; class Actinomycetes; order Propionibacteriales; family Propionibacteriaceae; genus Microlunatus. The sequence continues at coordinate 30,196 of CAWEFW010000036.1, forward strand.
GGTCACCGGGCGCACCGACCTCCTGGAGAACCTGCTCGCCCATCGCCGGGACGGCACGCCGCTGCTGGTTCCGCTGGCCAGCACCGGGGCGTTCATGCGAGTCCTCGCCGCGGTCGCCGATGCCGAGGAGCCGGTCCGGATCGACCCGCGCTCCATCCGCTGGGAGGGCGAGGGCCCGGACCGGCGGGCAGCCGTCGACGACATCGAGCACTGGCTCGCGGAGGCGGTTGCGACCGGCCGCACGTTCACCGAGCTGGGCGTGCCCTGGGCGCACCGCGAACGCGACCGCGTCCTCGTGCGGGCCGAGGTTGCCGGGGTCGAGGTCGCGCGCTACCTCGACGGCCGCGGCACGATCGCCACGTCCAGCCCACGACCGGTGCTGCACCCGGTCCGCACCCTGGCCGGCGTCGGTCTGACCGCCCGCCATCCGGCCGACCACGACTGGCACCTCGGCATCAGCGTGGCCATCCCCGACGTGAACGGCACGAGCTTCTGGGGCGGCGGGACCTACGTCCACGGCGAGGGCTATGTACTGCTCGACAACCACGGCGAGATCGTCGGGCCGCCGCCGGACCAGCAGGGCGACGGGTTCACTTCTCGGCTGGACTGGGTTGGGCGCGACGGGTCGATCGTGCTCCGCGAGGAGCGGTCGGTGCGCTGGGCGGCCCTGGACGAGCGGGCCTGGAAGCTGACGCTCGAGTTCAGCCTCACGGCTGACGCTGTTGCCACCCTCAACTCTCCGGGGAGCAAGGGCCGGGTCGGTGGCGGCTACGGTGGGTTCGCCTGGCGGTTCCCCGAGTGCGACGACATAGAGGTGTTCACCTCCGAAGCGATGGGTGAAGACGAGGTTCATGGTCGTGTCGCGCCGTGGCTGGCCTGGTCGGCGGACTTCGCGGCGGGACCGGGACAGAGCGGGCCGGCCACGGTCGTGGTCGCCGGCGCCGAGGCGGCCGCAGCCGACGAGCCCTGGTTCGTCCGGGTCCGCGACTACCCAGGCATCGGCTCGGCGCTGGCCTGGGACCGACCCGTGGTGCTGCAACCGGGCGACGAGCTGTCCCGGAGCTTCACCATCGCGATCGCGGACGGCCGGCTCAGCCAGGCCGAGGTGACCGCCCTGGCCGATGACCTCCTGGCTCCGGCCCTTCGACAGGGGCGCCTCAGGGCTCGGCGCTGATCGCGGCGAGCTGCTCGACAACCACGTCGACCAGCTCGCGATCGGCGCTGAGGCCCTCGGCGAGCGTGTCGAGGACACCGGAGACGGCGGCTTCCCGATCGGTCGCCGCGGCCGCGGCGCGGGCCGCCTCGGCCCCGGGATCCTTGACCGGGGCGCCCTGCCCTTGCAGGTGCAGGACCCAGGCCGCCAGGACGGTGGCGCAGCCGACCGGCATCCGGCCCTCGGTGCGCTCGGCCCGGAGGGTGGGGATGATCCGGACCGGCAGCTTGATCGACCCGTCGGGGGCGATCTGGGCCAGCTGGTGCCGGACCCGGGGGTTGCCGAAGCGGTCCAGCAAGGCAGCCCGGTACTCGGCCGCCGCGTCGGGTCCGAGGAGCAGGTGCCGACTGGCCTCGTCCCAGAACCTCTCGACCCACTCGCGGCACCGGGCATCGCCGATCGCCTCGTCGATCGTGCTGTGCCCCCGGATGCTGCCCGCGTACGCGAGCAGCGAGTGGGAGCCGTTCAGCAGCCAGAGCTTCCGCTGCTCGTACGGACCGACATCGGCCACCACCTTCGCGCCCGCATCCTCCCAGCGGGGCCGGCCGGCCGGGAACCGTCCGGCGACCACCCACTCGGCGTACGGCTCGGTGGGCACGGGCGCCGCGTCGTCGTAGCCCTGCGTGCTGGCGACCAGGCGGCGGTCCTCGTCGGTGGTGGCCGGGGTGATCCGGTCCACCATCGAGGTGGCGAAGTCGACGTTCGCAGCTACCCAGTCCGGCAGCGCCTCGTCGACCGCGGCGGCCAGCTCGGTGACCACGGTCGCGGTCACCTCGCCGTTCTCGGGCAGGTTGTCGCAGGACAGGATCGTGATCGGGCCGGCATCGGCGGCCCGGCGGGCCAGCAGTCCGGCGACCAGCCGGCCCGGCAGGCTGGCGACCGGCGCATCCGCGTCGGCGCGTAGCGCGGCGATGTCGCCGGCCACCGTGTCCCGGTCGGCGTCGAGGTGGCCGTCGGGACGGCGTACATAGCCCGCCTCGGTGACCGTGATCGTCACCACGGCGACCTCCGGTCGACGCAGGTAGTCCAGGTAGGCCGGATGGTCGGTGGAGGGATGCACCGCGACCAGGTTCTCGATGACCGCGAAGGTGTCGCCGTCGCCGCTGCGGGTGATCAGCGTGTACAGGCCGTCCTGCGGACCGAGCTGCTCGGCCGCGTCCGGCCGCCGGCCGGTGAACGCCGCAATCCCCCACTCGGACGCGTCCGGGGCGTTGGCGGTGTACCAGGCCTGGTGCGCGCGGTGGAAGTTGCCGAGGCCGAGGTGGACGAGCCGCACCGGCGCCGGTGGAGGTAGGCCGGCGGTGGCACGGCTGAGCCGCGGCGGGCGGCCGGACGGGGCATCGGTCACGGCTGACACCACCCCATCTTCGCCCGAACGACCAGACCCCTGGCGAGCGGTTGCCGATTGTTGCCGCCGTGCGCGGTCAGCCGTCCCATCGGGGGATCCGATCCAGTCCGTCCGTGGCGCCGATCCACTCGTACGCGCGCACCCGTTCACCGCTGCGGGTGCGCACCTCGACCAGGGCGAACAAGCCATCCAGCGCTCACGCGTCGGCCCGGCCGGCGCGGGCTGCACCGAAGGGGGCATCGGCTGCCCCTTCGGCTGGGGAGGTGGCGCGGTCGACATCGTGGTCCTCCTCAGCGATCAGGGGATCTCCTCCGTCGAGCACGCGCAGGATCCCCGTCCACCCCGACATGCCACCTCATCCCCTGGGGCTGAGCGTAGGTGCCGCCCGCCCCCGTGGCGGGCGGTTTGCGGTATTGGTACCGAAGACCCGGTACTGCGTCGCAAGCGAGTGGCGCCGTAGGTTGGGGTAGGTGAGGACTGCGGCCGTGATCGGATGCGGTGATGTCTCCGTCGTCCACTTCGAGTCGATCGAGGCGCTCGCCGACCTCGAGCTCGTGGCGGTCTGCGACGTGGACCCGGATGCCGCCACCCGCGCCTCGGCGCGCTACGGCGTACCGAGCTTCGCCAGCCATGCCGAGCTCCTTGCCGCGATCCGGCCCGACGTCGTCCACATCACGACCCCGCACGACCAGCACGTCCAGCCCGCGATCGACGCGCTGGCCGCCGGCGTCCACGTCGTCGTCGAGAAGCCGGTAGCGCACACCTGCGAGGAGGCGGACCGTCTGGTGGCGGCGGCCGAGCAACCGGGCGCACCCAAGATCGCCGTCTGCTTCCAGAACCGGTACAACGCGACCAGCGTGGCCGCGGCCGCGTTGCTCGCCTCCGGCGAGCTCGGGCGGGTTCTGGGCGGGTCGGCCAGCGTCTGCTGGCACCGTCCATCGGCGTACTACCAGTCCCGGCCCTGGCGCGGCCAGTTCGACCGAAGCGGTGGCGGCGTGCTGATCAACCAGGCGATCCACAGTGTCGACCTGCTGCAGTGGCTGCTGGGCGAGGTCCGCGAGGTGCGGGGTCGGGCCAGCCGGCTGGCCCTCGGCGACGTGGACGTCGAGGACACCGCGCAGATCGTGATGGACCACGAGGGTGGCGCCCGGTCGGTGTTCTTCGCCACCAATGCCAACGCCACCGACTCACCGGTCACCCTGGAGATCGTCACCGAAGGTGCCGAGCTGTTCCTCCGTCGCGACCTCACCGTGCGCTACGCCGACGGTCGGGTCGAGGTCGTCGAGGAACGCCGGGCCGCATCGAGCGGTCGGGCCTACTGGGGTGTCTCCCACCAGCTCCTGATCGAGGACTTCTACGCCCGGCTGGACGAGCCCGAGCCGTTCTGGATCAGTCCCCGGGAGGCCTCGAAGTCACTGGACATCCTGCGCCGGGTCTACGCCTCGGAGATCTGGACGACCTAGGGCGAGCGCTCACCGCTCACCCGTCCCCACCCTCGGCCGGCACCGTACGACCGTCGGGCTCACCCTGCCCGGCGGCCGAGGGCCGGCCCCGGCGGAGCCGGTAGAGCACCTCGCCGGCGTGCGGCTCGACGAAGGTGTCCGGATCGGCTTCGTACGCGGCGATGTCGATCGTGGCCGGGTCGCGGTAGTTCAGGTTGACGGCCCGGACGACGTCCTCACCGATCCCGGTGGCCAGCGTGACCGTGACCCGGTTCTGTTCTCCGCGCTCCGGGTCCCAGGTGCCCTGCCCGCGGAGGTGCGTCGAGTGGGCGAGGTCCCCCCAAGGCTGGTCGACGAACCGCTCCCACTGCCCCAGGAAGTAGTCGCGGTTGTGGTAGCCGATCTCCAGGATGTGCGGATGCATCACCGACACCTCGGTGATGTGCGGGGCGTAGATGATCAGCTCACCGCCGTCGGCCACGATCGGCTCGAGCTTGTAGAAGCCCTTGGCCGCGGTCCAGATGTCCAGGTACTTCGTCGGCATGACCGACAGCACCCGCGGGTAGGTCCGGTCGAGGTAGTGGACGTGGGTCTCGGCCGAGATCGCCGCGCAGGCCGCCCACGCATCCTCCGGGATGCCGAACGCGGCCGCGTGCAACGTGTCGGTGCCCGATGCGACCACCAGGCAGAGGGCCAGGCGTTCGGCCGGGATCATCGTCGCCGCCTCGTTGATCAGGGCTCGCACCGGCGTCACGCCCGGGGTGCCGATCATCTCGGCGCTGGTGATCAGGGCGCCGACCCAGTGGGACAGGTCGATCAGCTCCTGTCCGGAGACGCCCGGGAAGAAGTACTTGTTGCCGCCGGAGAACCCGACGACCTCGTGCGGGAAAACCGGACCGACGACGATGGCCACGTCCGCCTCGGCGACGATCCGGTTGATCCGCACGTCCACCGCTGTGTCCGGCAGCCGCCCGCCGGTGAGCACGGACAGCCGGTCCGCGCCGATCGTCCCGAGGTGGACGAAGGTCTCCGGCAGCCACGACTCGTGGTTGCGGATGCTCCAGCCCGGGTAGGTCGACTCGACGTCGCCGGCCGGGTAGCCCAGGTGCCGGCCGAGCTGGTCCTCGGTCATCCCCTGGTGCGTGCCCAGGGCGATCACCACCGTGACCTCCTTGGCCCGGTCGGCCAGCGCGGCGTGGCAGGCCCGCAGGATCAGCGGCAGCGGACAGGTCCGGGTCCCGTCGGGTACGACCAGGCAGACCCGTTTCGCGTCGAGGTCGGCGCTGGCGAGCGCGCGAGCGACGAACTCCGTCACCGCCTCGGGGCTCAGCTGCTCGCCCACCCCGCCCACCTGGAGCGCCCGTCGGGGGTCGCCGGGCTCGGTTCCGTAGCTCTCCGCCATACCTCGATCCTGACCCATTCCCCCCGACTTGTCAGCGGCTGGGGGCCGGACCCGTCGAGCCGCGGACCACGAGTCGGGCGGGCAGCATGACCGTACGGGCCCGACTCCGCCCGGCGACGGCGATCTTGAGCAGGTGGTTGACGGCCGCCGAGCCCAGGCTGACCATCGGCGCGGCGATGGTGGTCAGCTGCGGAGTGAGCAGCTCACCCTCCCGGATGTTGTCGAACCCGACCACGCTGACGTCGCCCGGCACCGCGTACCCGGCATCGCCCGCCGCCTGCAGGAACCCGATCGCCACGAGGTCGTTGTACGCGACCACGCCGGTGGTCGGCGCCTGCCGCCACGACTCGACGGCCTGCCGGCCGCCGTTCAACGTGGGCCGGCACGGGCCGATCCGCTGCACCTTCAGGCCGAGCTCGTGACCCGCTTCCAGCAGTCCCCGCCAGCGCATCCCGTCGGCCCAGGACGCTTCGGGACCGGCGAGATAGGTGAGCGACCGGTGGCCACCGCTCGCCAGGTGTTCGACGGCCCGCTTGACGGCGCGTACGTTGTCGCTGACCACCGAGGGGACCTGGTCGACGTGCCGGTTGAGCACCACCAGCGGGGTGCTCTTGGCCAGCGTCCGGATGGCGCTGTCGGGCAGCCGGGACGAGGTCAGGATCACCCCGTCCGACGCCGAACCGAGGGCGGCGACCAGCTGCCGTTCGCGGGTCTCGGACTCCTGTGTCTCGCCGAGCACCATCTGGTATCCGGCATGGCTGGCGGTGCGTTCGGCCCCGCGGATCAGGCCGAAGAAGACCGGGTTGGTGATGTCGGCGACGATCATCGTCAACAGCTTGGTCCGGACGGCGGGCAGGGCCCGCTCGGTGGTCTCGGACCGGTAGCCGAGCTCGGCGGCGACCTTGCGGACGTGCTCCGCGGTCCGGAAGCTCACCCGCCCGGGTTTGGACAGCGCCCGCGAGACGGTCGACGTGGCGACCCCGGCCGCGGCGGCGACGTCATAGATCGAGGGTGGCCGAGGTGGCATGCCTTCCGGATCCGACGGCGAGCTCATGGCGAGGCAACTTTCGGCAACGAATGGCGGCGCTCAGGGCCGGGTGGCTGAATGGAGCCGAACACTCCCGACGGGTAAGGACGCCTGCCTCATGTGGACCCTCTCCGGATTCTCCGACGAGATCTCGCCAGACCCTCGCGAGCAGTGTCAGGTCGCGAGCGGCCTGGGTCTGAAGTACGTCGAGATTCGCAGCGCATGGAACGTCAACATCCTAGATCTCGACGCCGACCAGCTCGCCACGTTGCAGCGGACGCTGAAGGAGTTCGACCTCTCGGTCTCCAGCATCGGCTCCCCGATCGGCAAGATCTTCATCGACGAGGACTTCGAGCCGCACCTGGACCGGATGCGGCACGCCGCTGACGTGGCGCGTCGGTTCGACGCCCCGTACATCCGGATCTTCTCGTTCTTCATCCGGGAGGGCGACGACCCGGACCGCCACCGCGACGAGGTGCTGCGCCGGATGCGCGCCCTGACCGAGGTCGCCGAGCAGCATGACGTGATCCTGCTGCACGAGAACGAGAAGGAGATCTACGGCGACATCCCGCGCCGCTGCCTGGATCTCGTCACCTCGGTCGACTCGCACAGTCTTCGGCTGGCCTGGGACGCGGCGAACTTCGTCCAGGTGGGGGTCCGGCCCTTCACCGAGGGCTACGCGCAGCTGCGGCCGTACGTGGAGTACGTCCAAATCAAGGACGCCCGCCTCGCCGACGCCTCGGTGGTGGTGGCCGGTGCGGGCGACGGCGAGGTCGTGGAGACGGTCCGGGCCCTGCGCGCCGACGGCTTCGACGGCTTCTTCTCCCTCGAGCCCCACCTGGCCGACTACAACGCGACCGGCGGCTTCTCCGGCGCCGAGCTGTGGACCAGCGCCTGGAAGGCGTTCACCGACATTCTGAAGTCCGAGGGGATCGAGTTCGCATGACCGAGCCAACACAGCCCGGGGGGACGACCCCTGAACCCCCCGCGGCCAACCGCACCCGTTTCGTCCTCGTCGGCGCCGGGGTGATCGGTAAGCAGCACAGCCAGGTGGCCACCGAACTGGCCGACCGGATCGAGCTGGTCGCGGTCGTCGACCCCCACGCCGACCGGGCCGAGCCGCTGGCGGCCGAGCACGGCGCCGCCGCGTTCGCCAGCCTGACCGAGGCCCTGGCCGCCGTGGAGACCGATGCCGTGAGCATCTGCACGCCCACCGGGACGCACGGGACCCTGGCCATCGAGGCGCTGCGCGCCGGCCGGCACGTGATCATCGAGAAGCCCGCCGAGGTCACCGTGGCCAAGACCGACGAGATCATCGCCGCCCAGCGCGAGGCCGGCACGTTGGTCACCGTCATCTCCCAGCACCGGTTCGACCGGTCGACCGAGATCGCGGTGGCGGCGATCGAGCGGGGCGAGCTGGGCCGGTTGACCTCCGGGATCGCCGTCCATCGACTGGTGGCGGGGGCAGAACTACTACGACTCGGGCGACTGGCGCGGCACCTGGGAGCTGGACGGTGGTGGCGCCCTGATGAACCAGGGTGTACACACGGTCGACCTGCTGGTCGCCACGCTGGGCCGGCCGGTCGAGGTCTTCGCCTACACCGGGACCCTTGCCCACCAGCGGATCGAGGTCGAGGACGTCACGGTCGGCGTGGTCCGGTTCGAGAACGGCGCGCTGGGGGTGCTGCACGCGACTACGGCTGCTTATCCGGGTCTGAGCGCGCGGCTGCAGGTGCACGGCGACAAGGGGTCGATCGTCATCGACAACGACGAGCTGACCTTCATCCATGTCACCCCGCAAGGGAGCGAGGGCGAGGAGAAGGCGTACGGGTCGCTCGGCTCCTCGGAGAACCAGCTCGCGGACTTCCTCACCGAGACCAAGGGTGGCGCCGGCACGGGCAGCGATCCGGCCGCCCTGTCCGGCGACGCCCATCGGCGCCAGTACGAGAACTTTCTGGCCGCGCTGGCCGGCGAGCAGAGCCTGCGCGTCGACCTGGAGACCAACCGACAGGCGATCGCGATCATCACCGGCGCGTACGAGTCGGCCCGCACCGGTCGCCCGGTGAGCCTGGCGTGACGACTCCTCGCATCGCGGTCAACGCCCTGCCCTACTGGAGCCGGGACGGCGCCGGAAAGTCGAAGGAGGTCTTCGCCGAGGCGTTCGCCGACTTCGCCGCGATCGGCTTCACGGCGGTCAAGGCCGACCTCCCGGACGGGATGACCCCGGACGAGTACCGCGACTGGCTCACGTCGTACGGGCTCGCGCCCTCGGTCAGCCTGTTCAACTCCGCGTTCGACGAGACCGTCGACATCTCCGACGAGGTCGAGCGCGCCAAGGCGTTCGCGGCCGGGCAGCTGGCGTTGGAGCTGGACCGCACGATGGTCTCCTCGGTGTGGGTTGACGCCCGCCGCCGGCGCCCGGCGGTCGGCGCGGACTTCAGTCCCGACCGGCTCGCCCTCGCGATCGAGAACTGCGGCATCATCTGCCAGGTCCTGCAGTCCGAGGGTCTGCGACCGTTGCACCACTCCCATGTCGGCGGAGTCTTCGAGACCGAGCAGGAGATCAGCGCGCTGCTCGACCAGCTCGGCCCGGACGTGATCGGGTTCGGACCCGACACCGGCCACCTACGCTGGGCCGGCATCGAGCCCGGCCCGTTCCTGCGGCGGTACGCCGACCGGATGGGGGCCATCCACCTCAAGGACTGCTTCCCCGACTACCTCGACCAAGCCGGGGCCACCGACCTCGGTTACGCCGAGATGAGCCGTAGTCAGCGACTCTGGGCCGAGCCGGGACGCGGCATCGTTGACTTCGCCGCCGTGCTCAACGCTGTGCCGGACGACTACGACGGCGACTTCATGATCGAGATCGATGTGCCCAGCGTGGACTCGCTGTACGAGTCACACCGGATCGCCTTCGACTGGGCGCGGGAGCATCTCCCGGTCGATGCGGCCTGAGCCGGTCGATGCGGCCTGAGCTTGTCGATGCGGCCTGAGCTTGTCGAAGGCCCTTCGACAAGCTCAGGGCGCATGACTGGGGCTCAGGGCGCAGAACTGGGCTCAGGGCGCAGAGCTGGAGGCTCCGAGCGCAGAGGCAGAGGTCAGACGAAGAGGGGCTCCATCCCCCAGGCCTCGTCCAGCCGGGCCATCTCGTCGTCGCTCGGGCGGGCGGTGAAGCGCGCGGCGGCGTCGAGCACCTTGGGCAGCAGGTGGATGTCCCCCACGGTGTTGAGGAAGATGCCCGGGCGGCCCAGCACCCAGGCCACGGCGGTGTCGATCGCGTCCTGGTCGGTCAGCGGCTCGTACCAGGTGGCGGCATGGTGGCCCTCGGCGCTGGCCCACGGGGCCCGGGTGATCGACTTGATCGTCTGCACGGCCACGCCACGCTCGGCGCAGACGCCGAGCAGCTCCTCGAAGTCGGCCATGTACCCGGCGTTGCGGGTCATCGGGTAGTTGTAGGGCAGCAGGACCGAGGCGAAGTCGTACTCCGCCAGCGACCGCAGGTGCTGGCGGGCCACGGTGACGCCGTGCCCGGTGACCCCGACGTCGCGGACCAGGCCCTCCTCCTTCGCCCGGACGGCGGCCTGCAGCGCCCCACCCGGCGCATACGCCGTGCGCCACTCGTCCTCGTCGACCAGGTTGTGCAGCTGCAGCAGGTCGACGTGGTCGGTCCGGAGCAGCTCCAGGGAACGACAGATCTCCGCGTACGCCGCCTCCGCCGTCCGTTCCCCGGTCTTGGTGGCCAGGAAGAAGTCGACACGATGCCGTTCGAGGAACGGCCCCAGCCGCAGCTCGGCCTCGCCGTAGCTGGCCGCGACGTCGATGTGGTTGACGCCGGACGCGGTGACGAGCTCCATCGTGGCGTCGGCCTCGTCCTGGGTGACCGCGGACAGCGCGGCCGCGCCGAAGATGACCCGGGTGCTCTGGTGACCGGTCCGACCAAACGGTTGCGTGGGGATCATGGCGTCATTGTGCTCCTGCCCCCTTCGGGCAGCGCCGCCCCGGCCACCAAACCCGCGGCCGCGGCCGCCGCGGCGACCGCAGTCAGGACGTCGTGCTGGTGAGCGCCCAGCGTGGCCGCCGCGGCGGCGACCGAGTCGAACTCCGGGCTGACCTGGGCGATCACACCGTCGCGGGAGGCGACTTTCACCGCCACCACGAGGTCGTCGAGCCTGACGTCGAACCAGGCCCGCGGCAGCGCGTACTTGCGGTACGTCGTCTCCCGCACCCCGATGCTGCTGGTGCCGGCCAGCATCTCCGCCCGCAGGGCATCGGCGCGGTCCGGCGGGCACAGCGCGCTCAGCACATGTCCCGGGCGGCCCTTCTTGCCCAGGATCGGCACCAGCCAGGCGTCGTCGGCGCCGTTCCGGAGCAGCCGCCGCAGGATCTCCGGCCACAGCCGAGGATCGAGGTCGTCCACGTTGGTCTCGAGCAGCAGGGTCGCGCTCGTCGGGTCCGCCGATCGGGCCACCTCGTCGCCGAGCACGACGCGGGTGACGTTGGCCCGCCCGGCCGGGTCGCGGGTGCCCGCGCCCACGCCGACGCCGTGCACCTGTAGCGGCGGCAGGTCGTGGCAACGCTCCGCCAGCGTGACCAGCAGCGCCATCCCGGTGGGCGTGGCCAGCTCGCCCTGGCCCCCGGCACTCACCCGCCAGCCCGAGGCCAGCTCGACAACGGCGGGCACCGGGACAGGCAGCTCGCCGTGGGCGGTCCGGACCGTTCCCGCGCCGAGAGCAACCGGGCCGGCGCTCACCGCGTCGACCCCCAGGTCGTGCAGGGCCGCGCAGACGCCCACCACGTCGGCGATGGAGTCCAGCGCTCCTACCTCATGGAAGTGCACCTGGTCAGGGTCGATGCCGTGCACCCGGGCCTCGGCATCGGCCAGCCGGGCAAACACGGCGAGCGCTCGACCGCCGTACGGGGTCGGGCAGGTGGGCTTCCTCCAGCATCGCCCGTACGGTCGCCCACCGGCGGTGCGGCGTTTCCGGTGTCGTCACCTCGACCGCGGCCTTGGTGGCGCGGAGGCCGGCCCGGGTCACCTCGGCGGTCGTGATCGCCACGGAGCGCGGCACCACCACGTCGACCGCCGCCTGCACCGCCGCGAGGTCGGCGCCGGCGTCGAGCAGGGCCCCGAGCAGCATGTCTCCCGCCACCCCGGCCGATACGTCGATCCAGGCGTGCCTCACCCGACGTCAGCCTGCGGTCGGGCCGACGCGGCGATCTGGGCCGCGAGGTGACCGGCGCCGTACCCGTTGTCGATGTTGACCACGGCGACCCCGGGGGCGCACGCGTTGAGCATCGCCAGCAGGGCCGCCACCCCGCCGAACGAGGCGCCGTAGCCGACCGATGTCGGCAGGCCGATCACCGGAACGCCGACCAGGCCGGCCACCACGCTGGGCAGCGCGCCGTCCATTCCCGCCGCCACGACCACGACCGCCGCCCGGCGCAGCAGGTCGAGCCGACCGAGCACCCGGTGCAGGCCGGCAACGCCGACGTCGACCACCAGCTCGGTCTCCCGGCCGAGGTAGCGGGCGGTCAGGTACGCCTCGCGGGCAACCGGCAGATCGGAGGTGCCGGCAGCCAGGACGGCGACCAGCCCGCCGGTCGGCGGAGGCGGGTCGGGCGGCCAGGCCAGGAGCCGCGCGGCGTCGTCGTACCGGGCATCGGGCAGCTCGTGCAGCACCGCCTCGGCGTGCTGCGCGTTGGCCCGGGTGAACAGCGTGGTCACCCCGGGTCGCTGCCGCGCGGCGGCGGCGATCAGCCCGACCTGCTCCGCAGTCTTCTCCGCGCAGTAGACCGCCTCGGGGTAGCCGCGACGCCGCGTCCGGTCCCAGTCCAGGTCAGCGATCGCGTCGAGGCCGAGCGGGTCAGCCATGGACGACGGGATCTCTCCGCAGCACGGTGAGGGTGAAGTCGCCGGACTGCAGGCCGCCCAGGTCGAGGACGGCGTAGCGGAAGCCGGCCCCGACCACCGCCTGTCGCACCTGCCGTCGCAACGGCTCAGCCGCTGCCCGGACCAGGTCGTCAGCCGGCAGCTCGATCCGCGCGATGTCCCCGTGGTGCCGGACCCGGAGGTCGGCGAACCCCAGCGCGCGCAGCGCCGCCTCCGCCGTGTCGATCTGCGCCAGCTTCTCCGGAGTGACCTCGGAGTGGTGCGGGATCCGGGAGGCCAGGCATGGCGCGGCCGGCTTGTCGGCGCTGGGCAGCGCCCAGGCCCGGGCCAGCCGGCGCACCGCCGCCTTGTCCAGGCCGGCATCGCTGAGCGGGCGGAGCACGCGGTGGTTGGTGGCCGCCCGGGCACCCGGCCGGTCGGGCCGCCGGGTGTCGTCGGCGTTCTCTCCGTAGGCCACGGCGTCCAGCCGGTGCGCCTCGGCCACGTCGTCGCCGATGCGGGCGAACAGCTCGTCCTTGCAGTGGAAGCAGCGGTCGGCGCCGTTGGCCCGGTACTCCGGGCGGTCGCCCTCGTACGTCTCGACCTCCACCAGCGGTACGCCGACGAACCGGGCGACGTCGTGGGCCGCCGCGCGCTCGTCCGCGGCCAGGCTGGGCGAGACGCCCAGGACGGCCACCACCCGGTCGGCACCCAGGGTCCGCGCCGCCGCCGCCAGGAGGACCGAGGAGTCGACCCCGCCCGAGAAGGCGACGCCCAGTCGGTGCACGCCGGCGAACGCGGCCGCCAGGGCCGGCGGCACCCCGTCGCTGGTCTCCGGGTCCGCCGTCGCGGCTGTACGGACGGGAGTCATCTGATCTCCTCGCTCTTCGTGGCAGGACTAGTGTGCCCCGCGGTTGCGCCCCGGGCCGGTCCTGCACCAGGGGAAGGGGACTTCGGGACGCGGCCACACCCCGATCGAGGATCTGCACTCTCTGCTCCGATCGTGCACCGCACGCAGCGGTGCCGGTGCCGGTCGTCTCAGTCTCACCATGACGGTTGGCGGAGGCAGTCGAGAACATTGTGCAGCGCCGGATTGCGGGTCTCACCCGCCCAGAGCAGGTGCAGCTCGACCGGTTGGGCAGGCACGCCCTCGATCGAACGGAGCGTCACCCCGCTCATCGCGAGACGGCTGGCGGATGCCGGCACGAACGCGATACCTCGCCCACCGGCGACGAGCGACAGCATCGTCAGGACCTGGCTCACGGTGTGGACCACGTTCTCGCTGGCGATCGGGAACAGACCGGACGACAAGGTCGTAGAAGTAGCGTGCCTCAGCTGGGGAGTACATGATCAACGGCTCATTTCCCAGGTCCTCGGCGCTCACGAGACGGTCGAGGTGGGAGAGCCGGTGGCCGGACGGTACGGCGAGGAGCAGGTCTTCGCGATAGAGCAGGCGGGATGCAAAGGCGGTCTTGTCGAAAGGTGGACGGGCCAGGCCGAGGTCGAGCTCTCCGTCGATCAGCTTGGAGATCTGCTCTCGGGTGACCATCTCGAACAGGTCGAGATGGATGTCCGGGTACGCCTCAGAAACGAGGTTGAGCAGTGATGTCAAGACGCTGAAGGTCGAGGTGGCGGTGAAACCGATGCGGACCGTACCAGCCGATCCGGCCTGAATCCTCTGGGCCTGCTGGAGCGCGCCGCTGGCGAGGGCCAAGATGCGCCGCGCGTCGATGAGGAAGGTATCGCCGGCTGTCGTCAGCTCGACCTTGCGGTTGTCACGCTCGAACAGCCGAACCCCGACGGCTCGCTCGAGCTTCTGGATCTGACGGCTCAATGGGGGCTGCGTCATCTGAAGCCGTTCGGCGGCCCGACCGAAATGCAGTTCCTCCGCGACCACGACAAAGGCGCGGACCTGGTCCAGAGTGAACATGATGCATGCAAGGTATCAATCGATCCCAAAGAAGTGTTGGACGTGAATCACTCCCCTTCCGTATCTTCGACTCATACATCCCCTGCCAACGATGAGGCATCCATGACCAGCAACCCGCTCCCATCACCGCTGCCGCTGCGGGCGGTTGTGGCTGTCTTCCGCGCACCCACTGCTGAGCACTTCGTGCCCGTATCTGAGGTGCTGTGGGACGCGGGCGTCCGCTGTTTCGAGTACACGCTCACCACGGAGGGTGCCCTGGACGCTGTGGTCGAGCTCCACAAGGTGCTGCCCGAGGCACTCGTCGGGGTCGGCACGGTCCGCACCGTCGACCACCTCCGAGCCGCCAGCGAGGCCGGTGCCGAGTTCGCCGTCAGCCAGATCTTCCTTCCCGAGCTGGCGACCGCGGCGCGAGAGCAGCAGATCGCGTTCATCCCCGGTGCGCTGACCCCGACCGAGGTGGTCACCGCCTGGAACGCGGGCGTGCCGGCAGTCAAAGTGTCACCGATCGGCCCCTTGGGCGGGGTGAGCTACTTGACCGAGTTGCGAGGCCCACTCCCGGACGTGGCGATCATGCCGACCGGTGGTGTCACCTTGGAGGCTGCGGCCCACTACCTCGACGCCGGCGCCGTTGCCGTGGGGGTCAGCGGCGCTCTCATGGGAGACGTCCTGCTCGGCGGAGGCCTTGCCGGCCTCTCAGCTCGGGCGGAGCAGCTGATGTCTTCGGTGTCGACGTCGGGACCGTCCATACCGGTCCACACGCCCGTTCGACCGGCTCGTCGCAGAGAGGAACGCACACAGGTGAAGATCGGATTCATCGGCTTGGGAATCATGGGCAAGCCCATGGCCAGGAACCTGATCAGGGCCGGTCACCAGCTCGTGGTCAGTGCCCATAACGCCAACGCCGCACAGGAACTGACCGCTGAAGGCGCCGAAACCGCAGAGAGCCCGCGCGACATCGCCGCTCAGGTCGACCTGGTGATCACCATGCTGCCGAACTCTCCCGACGTGGCCGCCGTAGCACTCGGCCCGGGCGGCATCGTCGAGGGCGCCCATCCCGGGCTGATCTTCGTCGACATGAGCTCGATCGCCCCGCTCGTGGCCCGCCAGATCTCTGAGGGACTGGCAGAACAGGGCATTCCCATGCTCGACGCTCCCGTCAGCGGCGGGGAGCCCAAGGCCATCGACGGAACCTTGTCCGTCATGGTCGGCGGGGACCGCGCGGTGTTCGACCAGGTCAAGGACGTCCTCGCAGAGATGGCCGCCTCGGTCGTCTTCGTCGGCGAGATCGGCGCGGGAAACATCGCCAAGCTGGCCAACCAGGTTGTCGTCGCACTGAACATCGCTGCGGTGTCGGAAGCCCTGGTGCTCGCCCAGAAGGCTGGCGTTGCTCCGCAGGCGGTGGTCGAGGCGATTCGCGGGGGACTCGCCGGCAGCACCGTGCTCGAGGCCAAGGCACCCATGATGCTGGACCACAACTTCCAGCCCGGATTCCGGATCAACCTTCATATCAAGGACCTGCTGAATGCCCTCGACACCTCCCACGACGTCAGCGCTCCGCTGCCCCTGACCGCCGCGGTGCTGGAGATGATGACCGCGCTCAGGGCCGCCGGACACGAGGGTGAGGACCACAGCGGCCTGGTCCAGCACTACGAGTCGCTCGCCCAGACCTCACTCCTCGCCGACCAGGGCTGACTCCGGCCCACGACAGCCCACCGGACTTCAGAGAGGTACCAACATGACGACCCAGACCACGACAGCGCCGACGAGTGCCCTGTCCGTACCGGACGCCTCGCAGATAGCGGCCTCCGCAGGCGCCGCCACACTGGACCGGATCGCCCAGGTGAGGCTCTCCAGCATCACGCTGCCGCTTGCGACCCCGATCAGCGACGCCAAGGTGCTCACCGGACGGCAGAAGCCGATGACCGAGGTCGCGTTCCTCTTCGTCGAGGTGACGACCAAGGAGGGCCAGGAGGGGATCGGCTTCTCCTACTCCAAGCGGGCCGGTGGCCCCGGCCAGTTCGCCCACGCCAAGGAGATCGCCGAGGTCTTGATCGGCGAGGACCCCAATGACATCGGCAAGCTTTGGGTCAAGCTCTGCTGGGCCGGCGCATCGGTAGGTCGCAGCGGACTGGCGACCCAGGCGATCGCCGCGTTCGACGTCGCCCTCTGGGACCTGAAGTCCAAGCGGGCCGGGCTGCCGCTCGCCAAGCTCCTCGGGTCCTACCGGGACTCGGTGCGCACCTACAACACCTCCGGCGGGTTCCTGCACACCCCGATCGAGCAGGTACTGGAAAATGCTGCCGCGTCGCTGGAGGCCGGCATCGGTGGCATCAAGCTCAAGGTCGGCCAACCGGACTGGCGCACCGACGTGGCCCGGGTCACCAAGGTCCGCGAGTTCCTCGACGACGACGTCCCGCTGATGGTCGACGCCAACCAGCAGTGGGACCGCGCGACCGCGCAGCGGATGGGGCGGATCTTGGAGCAGTTCGGTCTCGTCTGGATCGAAGAGCCGCTGGACGCGTACGACGCAGTGGGCCATGCCAACCTGGCCCGCTCCCTGGACACTCCGATCGCGACCGGTGAGATGCTGGCCAGTGTCGCCGAGCACGTACGCCTGATAGAGGCCGGTGCGGCCGACATCATCCAACCCGACGCCCCCCGCATCGGCGGCATCACCCAGTTCCTCAAGCTCGCCACCATCGCCGAGTCGAAGCAGCTCGAGATCGCCCCGCATTTCGCGATGGAGATCCATTGCCACCTGGCCGCGGCGTACCCGATCGAGCCATGGGTCGAGCACTTCGACTGGCTCGACCCGCTGTTCAACGAGCACCTCGAGACCCGCGACGGCCGGATGTGGGTCTCCGACCGCCCAGGCCTCGGCTTCACCCTCAGCGAGCGCGCCCGTGCATGGACGACCGGCAACGCCCAGTACGGTGCCCGGGTCTGACAGCCGGTCAACCTCCGTGTCTCTCGACAACTCGACCACCTGATACGAACGACTTCACCTTTTTCGTACGCCCTTCGTCCAGGTCTTTGCGGAATCGTCAGCGCCCGGATGTAGGACTGGCCATGAGCGTGAGGAGGGTGACCCGTGAGGTTCGGGATGAACGTGCCGATCTTCGGTGAGTACGCCGACGTCCGGCTGCTTGCGGAGATGGCGGTCGAGGCGGAGGCCGCGGGGTGGGATGGGTTCTGGGTGTGGGACCACATCCAGTGGAGCGGCGAGGACCCCGGCGAACCGCGCCAGCGCGCGGTGGACCCGACCGTCGCGCTCACGCTGATCGCGGCAGCGACGCAGCGGGTGCGGCTCGGGCCGATGCTGACGCCGCTGGCCCGACGCCGGCCCTGGAAGGTGGCACGTGAGCTGACCACGCTCGACCACCTGTCGGCCGGTCGGCTGACCCTCGGGGTGGGCCTGGGCGCACCGCCCGGATTGGAGTTCGGCGACTTCGGGGAGGAGACCGACGCGCGCGTACGGGCGGCCAAGCTGGACGAAGGACTCGACGTCCTGACCGGACTGTGGTCGGGCGAGCCGTTCGACTACGAAGGGCGGCACTACCGGTTGACCCGGGCGGAGCTCCTGCCCCGACCGGCTCAGGATCCGGTGCCCATCTGGGTCGGTGGTGAATGGCCGCAGAACCGGGCGCCGTTTCGGCGGGCGGCCCGGTTCCACGGGGTTCACCCGCTGCTCACCATGGTCCCGGAGGCCGACCAGCCGGCCGCGATCCGGGACCTCGTCGCTTACATCCGGCGGTTCCGTGGCCGCGACCAGCCGTTCGATGTCGCGTACGGCGTCGAGACCGTGGGCGAAGGGAGCGAGGCGGACCGCGAGGTGGTGAGCCGGTTCGCGGACGCTGGGGTGACGTGGTGGATGGAGCCGATCTCCCGGTGGCGGGGGCCGCTGACCGAGATCCGGGCCCGAATCCGTCGCGGTCCCCCAACGCTCACCTGACGACCTGGATCGTCCAGCACGTTCGCTCGGCACTGCGCACCAGCGCGGACCCGGCCGTTAGTGTGTGCCCGGTGAAGGTGCGCGAGCAGAGGGTCGAGATCCCGGCCCCGGACGGCGACATCCAGGCGATCGTGATCGAGCCGGACGGTCCGCCGCCCCGTCGGGGAGTCCTCTACTACACCGACATCTTTCAGCTCACCGAGTCGACGTTGCGGACCGCGCGTCAGCTGGCCTCGGCCGGGTTCCTGGTTTGCCTGCCCGAGATCTACCCCCGCGAGCTGGCCGGCGTGGCGCTGGAGTTCGACGACGCCGGGAAGCAGGCGGGGCTGGCCGCGGCCGCCGCCACCACGACGGCCCAGTTCGACGCCGACTGCGCAGCCGTCCTCGACTACCTCGAGCAGCGCGACGACGTGGAGGAGATCGACGCGGTGGGCTTCTGCCTGGGCGGCCATCTGGCGTTCCGCGCTGCGTTCGACCCCCGGGTCGCGGCCACCGTGTGCTTCTACCCGACCGGCCTGCAGAACGGCGCCCTGGGCGCCGACGACGCGGGATCTCTCGCTGAGGCGGCCCGGATCGGCGGCCGACTGATGGTCATCTTCGGCAGCAACGACCCGCACGTGCCGGCGGACGCGCGGCTGCAGATACTGACGGCGCTGTACGCGGCCGGGTTGGAGCACCTCGAGCTGCACCTCTACTCAGGTGGCGAGCACGCGTTCATGCGGGACGTCGGGCCCCGGCACGACCCGATGCTGACTGACCTCTCACTGACCGAGGCCGTCTCCTTCCTCCGCGCTCGCTGAGACCCGTTCCTCTCCCCGCGGCTGGCGGGCTACGGGGCGTGTTCGGCATTCGACGTGCCCGATGACCGGCCAACCGCGAGGACCTGGTCAGCGGACAGGGGTCATCCCGTCGGAAACGATCCGGTCCTGCCCGCTCAGTCGCGGGCGAAGAGCTCCACGAACCTCCCGAGCAGGTTGGGAATCTCGGTGACCCCGCTCGCGCGGGCCGCGGCCAGCACGGCGTCGGCCTCATCCGGGTCGAAGTAGCCGGCGTAGCGATACACCTTGACCCGGGTGGCCAGTCCGTCGAGATCGAGCTCGGGATGGAACTGGGTGGCGTACACCCGGCTCCCGACCCGGAACGCCTGCACCGGACAGGCGGGCGACGAGGCCAGGGCGACGGCATGCGCAGGGAGCGACAAGATGGCCTCTTTGTGGCCGACATACGCACCGAAGGGTGAGCCGGCGATGCCGAGCAGCGGGTCGCGGCAACCCTCGGCCGTGAGCTCGAGAAAGACCCCGCTGATCGTTTCGGCGTACGTCCGGTCGACGACGGCGCCCTGGTGGCGGCCGAGCGTGCCGATGCCGTAGCAGGCGCCGAAGAACGGGAAGTCGCGCGGCACCACCTCGTCGAGCAGGGCGGACAGGTAGATCTCGGCGCGTCGCTGCGCGACCGACTTCTTCTCCTCGGGGTCGCTGGCCTGGAACGGGCCGCCGCCGAGGATGATGCCGGACCAGTCGTCGAGATCGGGCAGGTCCGCTGGACCCTGCTCCAGTCGGACTCGGCGCAGGTGCGCCTCCTCCAGCCCGGTGCAGCGCAGCATCGCCGCGTACTCCTCGTCCGCCGCGATGTCCTCCGGTCTGATCGCCAGGAACAGAAAGGGCTTCACCTGCGTGACTCTAGGGCGAGTCCGTGATCTTCGTGGTTGGATGAGGTCAGCGGCGACCGGCCCGGCCCCGTCCACGAGGTGTTTCATGAGCGTGCAGAACGATCGAGTGACGGCCTTCCGCGCCCTGCACGACTCCGGCTGCTTCGTGATGCCGAACCCCTGGGACGCCGGGAGTGCCCGAGCGTTGGCGCAGCTGGGCTTTCCGGCGCTGGCGACGACGAGTGCGGGCATGGCCTGGACCCTGGGTCGGGCGGATAACCAGGTCCCGCTCCACGAGGCGCTCGACCACCTCCGGCACATCGCCGCCGCCGTCGCTGTGCCGGTGAATGCCGACTTCGAGGGCGGCTACGCCGTCGAACCGCGCGACGTTGCGGCCAACGTGACTTCGGCTGTGGCGACCGGCATTGCCGGGCTCTCCATCGAGGACTCAACGGGCGACGGGGCGTACCCGCTCTACGAGATTGAGCTGGCGGTCGAGCGTATCCGGGCCGCACGACGAGCGATCGACAACAGCGGCACTCGTGTCGTCCTCACCGGCCGTTCGGAAGGGTTCGTCGTCGGACGCCCGGACATCGACGAGACGATCCGCCGGCTGCAGGCGTACGCGGAAGCCGGCGCCGACTGCCTCTACGCACCGCGGATCTCCGAACGAGATCACGTCGTCGCGATCGTGGACGCCGTGGCGCCGAAGCCGGTCAACCTGCTGGTCAACGCCCCGTTCATCACGGTGGCCGAGGCGGCGGCCATCGGCGTCCGGCGGATCAGCGTGGGCGGCACGCTCGCCCGCAGCGCCTGGGCCGGGTTCCTGCCGGTGGCTCAGGAGATGGCCGAGGCCGGGACTTTCTCCCGGTTCGTCGACCTGCCGAACGTCGACGACCTGCTTCGCTCGACGGCGCCGTAGGGAACCAGGCTGGGCGTACGAAGCTCTAGTTGTACTCGGCACCACGGTGTGGAAGGACAAGAAGGCCCACGGCCGGATCCGCGTCTACTGGTGGACCCTGACCGAGGGCTGGCACCGCGGCTGGATCTCCGCGAACCCGAGGTACACCCACCGCGGGGAGTGCGGCACCATCACGTGATCGCCGGGCCTAGGTTGGGAGTGTGAGCCCAGCCGACGACCATGCGGAATGGTGGCGGACCGCGGTGATCTACCAGATCTACCCGCGGTCCTTCGCCGACGCGAACGGCGACGGCATCGGCGACCTGGTCGGCATCACCCAGCGGCTGGAGGCGCTGGTCAGCCTGGGTATCGACGCCGTCTGGCTGTCACCGTTCTACCCCTCACCCCAACGAGATGCCGGCTACGACGTCGCCGACTACTGCGGGGTCGACCCGCTCTTCGGCACGCTGACCGACTTCGACGAGCTGCTCACCCGAGCCCACCGGCTGGGCTTGCGGGTGATCATCGACCTGGTACCCAACCACACCTCGTCCGCCCATCCCTGGTTCGTCACCGCGTTGGCCGCACCGCCCGACTCGGCGGCGCGCCAGCGCTATCTCTTCCGGGACGAGCCGACAGACTGGCAGTCCGTCTTCGGCGGCAGTGCCTGGACCCGCGTGCCCGACGGTCAGTGGTACATGCATCTGTACGACGAGGCCCAGCCCGATCTCAACTGGCGCTCCCCCGACGTACGCGCCCTCTTCGTCGACGTGCTGCGCTTCTGGCTCGACCGCGGGGTCGACGGCTTCCGCGTCGACGTCGCGCACGGGCTGGTCAAGGACGACTCGTTCCGCTCCTTTCCGGGTCCCCCGCTGTCGGTGCTGGCGAAGTCCGAGGCGCCGTACTGGGACCAGGAGGAGGTCCACGAGATCTACCGTTCCTGGCGGGCAGTGCTGGACGAGTACACGGCCACCGACCCGAGCCGGCCCCGCGTGCTGTGCGCGGAGGCCAATGTCCCGGTGCCGCGCGCCGTCCGCTACGTCCGTCCCGACGAGATGCACCAGACCTTCAACTTCCCGTACCTGAACACGCCGTGGGACGCAGGAGCGCTGCGGCACGTCATCGACCAGTCGCTGGCCGCGTACGCCGAGGTGGGCGCCCCCTCGACCTGGGTGCTGTCGAACCACGACGTCGTCCGCCACGCCACCCGCCTCGGCTACCCGCATGACCGGCAGCCCGGTCCGGGCATCGGCATCGACGATCCCCAGCCGGACGTCGCCCTCGGACTGAGACGAGCCCGGGCGGCGACCATGCTCATGCTGGCCCTGCCCGGGTCGGCATACCTCTACCAGGGCGAAGAGCTCGGCCTACCCGAGCACACCGAGCTGCCCAACGAGTTCCGGCAGGACCCCAACTGGGTGCGCAAGAACTACACCGAGAAGGGCCGGGACGGCGCGCGCATCCCGTTGCCCTGGCTGAGCGCAGCACCGGCCCTGGGCTTCGGATCCCACGCGACCACCTGGCTGCCCCAGCCGACGACGTACAGCACCTACGCCCGGGACGTGCAGGAGACCGAGCCGGACTCCACGCTCTCGATGTACCGGTCGGCGTTGCGGCTGCGTCGCGGACACGACCTCGGCACCGGCGCCCTGCGCTGGCACGAGGAGAGCGGCCCCCAGGTCCTGTCGTTCTCTCGTGGACAGGTGCATGTCACCTGCAACCTCGGCGTCGCGGCCGTGCCGCTGCCCGGCGGGGCGGAGCTCCTGCTGTCCAGCAGCCCGGAGTTCGATGGCCGGGTGGGGACGGACATGTGCGTGTGGTGGGTCGAGGGAGGCCAGGGATCATGACCACACCGGAGTCACCAGCAACGCACATGGCGGCCGAGCTCGCCTCGCAACCCGAGACCTGGGCGCGGGCGGCTGAGCTCCGCGACGAGCAGGCGAAACTCCCGGAGCCTGGCGCTCGCGTCGCCGTGGTCGGCTGCGGCACCTCCTGGTTCATGGCCCAGGCGTACGCCTGCCTGCGTGAACACCGCGGACAGGGCGAGACCGACGCCTTCGCGGCATCCGAGGCCCTGGTGGATCGTCGCTACGACGCCATCGTCGCCATCACCCGCTCCGGAACCACGACCGAAGTACTCGAGCTCGTCGAGCGTGTCCGCGGCCGGGTGCCCACCCTTGGCATTCTCGGCGATCCGACGTCGCCGCTGGGAGGACTGGTCGACGACGTCGTGACGCTGCCGTTCGCCGACGAACGTTCGGTGGTGCAGACCCGGTTCGCCACCACAGCGCTGGCCTTCCTCCGCGCATCGCTGGGCGAAGATCTCGGCTCCGCCGTGGCCGACGCCGGTCGCGCCGTCAGCGAGGAGCTCGACCCCGAGCTCGTGGCCGCCGAGCAGTTCACCTTCCTCGGCCGCGGCTGGACCGTCGGGCTCACCCACGAGGCGGCGCTCAAGATGCGCGAGGCGGCCCAGGCATGGACCGAGTCGTACCCGGCCATGGAGTACCGCCACGGGCCGATCGCGATCGCCGCGCCCGGCCGCGTGACGTGGTACTTCGGCGAGCCGACCGCCGATCTCGCCGCTGAGGTCGCGGCGGCCGGGGCCAGGTTCGAGGCCGGAAGACTCGATCCTCTGGCCGAGCTGGTCCGGGCCCAGCGGGTAGCCCTGGCCCGCGCTCAGGCGAAAGGCCTCGACCCGGACACGCCGCGCAACCTCACCCGCTCCGTCATCCTCGACAGCGAATGACCGACCAGGAGACCGCGGGGTCCACGCCACTCGGACCCGGTGAGGCGGTGCTGGCCTTCGACATCGGCGGCACCGACACGAAGTCCGCCCTTGTCGACCGGGCCGGAAGGGTGCTCGGGCTCCGGCGTACGCCGACCCCGTCGGACCAGAACGACCCGGCGGGCGCGGTCGTCCGCCTGCTCGCCGCCCTCGCCCGCGAGCATCGTGACCAGTTCCCTCAGGTGCAGCCCGTCGCCGCCGCTCTGAGCGTGCCCGGTCTCGTCGACGAGGACGCCGGGGTGGGCATCTTCTCGTCCAACCTCGGCTGGCGGGACGCGCCCCTGCGGAAGATCGCCGAGCGCGAGCTCGGCCTGCCGATCGCCGTGCGGCACGACGTACGCGCCGCGAGCGATGCCGAGCACCGGCTCGGCGCGGCCACGGCGTACGACGACGTCGTCGTGCTCATTCTCGGCACGGGAATCGCCGGCGGGCTGGTGCTCGACGGACGGCCCTACACCGGGGGCGGCTTTGCCGGCGAGATCGGCCATGCGATCAGCGACCCGCAGGGTGAGCGCTGCGCGTGCGGCGCGATCGGGTGCCTCGAGACGATCAGCTCGGCCGGCGCGATCGCCCGGCGCTACCGCACGGCATCGGGGATCGACGTACGCGGCGCCCGCGAAGTGCTGGCCGCCGCGGCCGCGGGCGATCTCGAAGCCGTGCGCATCTGGGACGACGCCCTGCGCGCGCTCGCCGAGCAGCTCGCCCGGCTGGCGGCCGTCCTGGCGCCCGAAGCCGTGGTCATCGGGGGCGGACTCGCCCAGGCCGGGCCGGACCTCTTCGAACCCCTCCGCGAGCGCCTTGACGCACTCCTCAGCTTCCACCGCCGCCCGGTCCTGCTCCCCGCCCGTCTCGGCGATGACGCCGGCCTGCTCGGTACGGCGCTCGCCGCCCGCGACCTCGCCGACACCCTGGCCCCGCGGACCAGGCCATGATCCTCACCGTCACGCCGTGTCCCGCGCTGGACCTGACCTGGCATGTGGACGCCCTGACCCCTGGCGCGATGCATCGAGCGCGCCCCGGCGCCGGCCGCGCCGGCGGCAAGGGCCTGAATGTCGCCCGGGTGCTGCATGCCCAAGGCCACGAGGTGCTCGCGCTGACTACCGTGGGAGGTCCGAACGGTACCGAGTTCGCGAGCGAGCTCGACGCCTCCGGGATCCGCTCCCGACTGATCCCGGTCGACGCCCCCACGCGACGGAGTCTCGCGATCGTCGACGACGGGCAAGGTGAGACCACGGTCGTGAACGAGCTCGGCGCCGCGCTCGCTCCGGTCGAGGCGGCAGAGCTCGCCACGACTGCGACTCGACTCGGCCGCACGGCCCGGGCCGTCGCGATCTCGGGGAGCCTGCCACCGGGCTTCGGACCGGAACAGCTCGATGCAGTCGTCGCGGAGCTGGTCGACGCCGGCACTCCCGTGGTCGTCGACACGAGTGGTCCTGGACTGCTGGCCGCCGCTCGCGCGGGTGCCTCCGCCCTGAAGCCGAACCACGAGGAGCTGGAGGCAGCCACAGGAGTGGCCGATCCGCTCGCGGGGGCGCGCAGCCTTCTTGCGCTCGGGGCTGGACTTGTCGTCGTCTCGCTGGGCCGGGACGGGCTCCTCGTCGTCGACCGAGCCGATGTCCCGCTGCACGCGCGGCTGCCCCGCGCTTTGCGCGGCAACCCGACGGGGGCCGGCGACGCGGCCGTGGCGGCCATCACGGCCGCCCTCGCCACCCGCCCGAGCCTCCACGGCGGCAGCGACGCCGCCGCCCTCGCGCGTGTCGAGCTGGCCCGCCACGCGACCGCGTGGTCCGCAGCCGCCGTTCTCATGCCGCACGCCGGCGAGCTCTCCCCCGATCTCGCCGCGCTCGAAGCCGAGGTCGTGGTCCAGCCGATCGACGAGGACCCCACATGACGCTGACGCCGACTCGGGCCATTCTGGACGACGCGGGCGCCGCGGGCCGCGGCGTCGGCGCGTTCAACGTCATTCACCTCGAGACCGCCGAAGCGCTGACCGGCGCCGCGGAGACCGCCGGTCGCCCGGTGATCCTCCAGCTCTCGGAGAACTGCATCCGCTACCACGGAGCCTTGGAACCCATCGCGCGGGCAACCCTCGCCCTGGCGGCCGCGTCGTCAGCCTCCGTGGCCGTGCACCTGGACCACGCCGAGGATCCGGAGCTGGCGCTCGAGGCCATCGATCTCGGCTTCGGCTCCGTGATGTACGACGGCGCGAAGCTCGACTTCGCCGACAACGTGGCGACGACCCGCCGGATCGTCGACCAGGCAAACGCGGCCGGGGTGCTGGTCGAGGCCGAGCTCGGCGAGATCGGCGGCAAGGACGGCGCCCATGCACCCGGCGCACGGACCGACCCCGACGAGGCCGCGCGATTCGTCGCCGAGACGGGCGTGGGTGCGCTCGCTGTCGCCGTCGGCTCCTCGCACGCCATGACGGAACGCGTCGCGGCGATCGACCACGAGCTCGTCGCCCGCCTGGCCCACGCGGTGCCCGTTCCGCTCGTGCTGCACGGGTCGTCCGGGGTGCCGGACGAGTCGATCGTCCGCGGCATCCGCGCCGGCCTGACGAAGATCAACGTGTCGACGCACCTGAACGCCCAGTTCACGGGGGCGATCCGCGAGCACTTGACCGCGAACCCGTCAGTCGTGGACTCGCGCACGTACGTCGCGGCCGGCCGCGATGCCGTTCGGCAGGAGGCGGCCCGCCTCCTCGCCCTCTTCGCCTCGGCCGCAACGGAGTCGGGGTGAACGCCGCTAATTCTGACCTGATCCGGTGTAGATGGGTCGTTGAGCGTCTTCCCCTGCTGAGAGGACTGGAGTGATGCCTGAGGCGAGGTGTTCCGGTGGCCCTGACCGGGGCTGAGCGGGATCGGTTGACCAGGGTGGTGTCCGCGGGGGTCATCGGCCGGATGATCATGCGGGCGCGGGTGTTGCTGGCCTTGGACGGCAACGACGGATCGCCGGCGGAACGTGTGTTGGTCGCCCGACAGATCGGGGTGAGCGAGACGACGGTGCGTTCGGTCGCGGAACGGTTCGTGGAGACCGAGGGCGATGTCGAGGCCACGATCACCGCAAGCGGCGGGCGACGCGCCGGTGCCGTCGGCGATCACCGGTGAGGTCGAGGCCCGGTTGATCGCGTTGGCCTGCTCGGCCCCGCCGCCGGGACGGGCTCGGTGGTCGCTGCGGCTGCTCGAAGAGCGGGTCGCGTTGATCGAGGAGCTGCCGGACCTGGACCACTCCACGATCGGTCGGGTGTTAAAAAGACGAGACTTCGTCCTCATCTGAGGAAGTGCTGGGCCATCCCGCCCCGCGGCCTGGCGGAGTTCGTCGCCCGGATGGAGGACGTGCTGGCCGTCTACGCCCGAACCTACGACCCGTGCCGACCGGTGGTCTGCATGGACGAGAAGCCCTACCAGCTCCTCGACCACACCCGTGACCCGATCCCCGCCAGCGCGGGCCGTGACCGCATCGAGGACCACGAGTACCGCCGCTGCGGCACCTGCTCGATCTTCGTCTGGGTCGAACCGCTGCGGGGCTGGCGCCACGTCGACGCCCAGCCCCGCCGCACCAAGATCGACTGGGCCCACCAGGTCGAACGCCTGCTGAGCGTGGACGACCCCGACGCCGACACCGTCGTGCTGGTCATGGACAACCTCAACACCCACGGCATCGGCTCGCTCTACGAAGCGTTCGAGCCCGCCCAGGCGTTCGCCCTGGCCCAACGCCTGGAGATCCACCACACCCCGAAACACGGCTCCTGGCTCAACATCGCCGAGATCGAGCTGTCTGTCCTGGCCCGGCAGTGCCTGGACCGCCGCTCAGCAACCTCGCCGCCCTCAATGCCGAGCTCGCCGCCTGGCAACACGCCACCAACACCGGCCAGCGCCAAGTCGACTGGCATTTCACCACCGACGACGCCCGCGGGAAACTCCGCCACCTCTACCAGAAGTATAGGGAAACTAGTGCCCCGGTAGGGAAGTTCCTTGGCGGTTGGCGTCGTCCAGGTGCATGCCTCGCAAGGCCGACGAGGGAGGGCTGCCGAGTCGCAATGCGACCGAGGAGAACGCCGCGAGGTGCGTGCCTGGGCGGCGTCCAAGCGTCAAGAGATTCCCCATCCGGGGCACTGGGCTTGGCAAGCCGGGCCCTGCGGCTCATGCTCGAAGGCGTGGGCGGGGTTCGCTGGCGTTTGCTTGCCGTCGCCGCCGTTGGTGTTCTCCTGCTGGGCTGCACTCCATCCCAGCGGACCGGCCCGGTGGAGCCGACGGGGCATTCGCCCGGGCCTCCTACGCCGGGACTGATCGCCTTCGTGTCCGACCGTGACGGATTCGATGCCCTGTTCGTGATGAGCGCCGACGGGGACGACGTACGGCGTCTCACCCAAGACCTGCCGCCGGTGTCCCACCCTTCCTGGTCGGCGGACGGGCAGCGGATCGCCTTCAATGCCGGATCACCGACGGCCAGCGACATCTACCTGGTCGACTCCGACGGCTCCGGCTTGACCCAGGTCACGCGCAACGCGCACGCCAACTTCTATCCCACCTGGTCCCCCGACGGTTCCCGACTGGCGTTCAGCTCGAACCGGGACGGCGACTGGGACATCTACGTCATGAATGCCGACGGCTCCGGAGTGCGGCAGCTCGTCGACTCCGCCGGGTTGGACGACAAACCCCAATGGTCACCCGATGGCTCGCGGATCGGCTTCACCACAACGCGCGACGGCTCCCCACAGCTGCTGGCCGTCGATCCGGATACCGGCGCGGAAGGCACGCTTCTCCCCCAAGCGGTCGGCGGCCTCAATCCGGCGTGGTCGTCGGACGGATCGAAGCTGGCGTTCAACGTCGTCACCTCGACCGGGTTCGATATCGACGTGATCGCCTCGAGCGGCCACGACCGCAGATCGGTTCTCGCCACGGATGCTTCGGAAGAGCGGCCTCGCTGGTCGCCGGACGGCACTCAGCTCACCTACTACTCGGATGCGCGCGGATCGTGGGACGTCTACACACTCCTCATCGCGACCG
Source organism: uncultured Actinomycetota bacterium (assembly GCA_963808435.1). GTDB lineage: Bacteria > Actinomycetota > Actinomycetes > Propionibacteriales > Propionibacteriaceae > Microlunatus. Next base: position 58,722 of record CAWEFW010000036.1, read on the forward strand.
GCGACACCCGTTTGCTGACCGACAGCCCTGGGTTCGACGGACAGCCCGCGTGGCAGCCGACGCCTCGCTAGTGATGGCCCGCCGCCAACTCGCTCAGGGCGGCGGCCGCCGTGCGACGAATGCCGTCGGAGGTGTGGCCGGCGCCGGCGACGACGATCAGCCTGCTTCCGGGCCAGGCTCGCTGCAGCTGCCAGGCCGCAAGCAGTGGTCCGCCGACGTCGAGCTGCCCATGAACGAGCACGCCCGGTATGCCGGCCAGCCGGTGTGCCCGATCGAGCAGCTGATCCTCTTCCCGCCATGCTCCGTGCGCGAAGTAGTGGGTGACCAGACGGGCGAATCCCAGCCGGAATCGTGGATCGTCATAGCGCGGGTTCGGCATTCCGCCACTCTCGACGGAGACAAGCGCCTCTTCCCAGGCGCACCAGGCCAGGGCCGCACCCCGCTGCACAGCAGGGTCTGGGTCAGTGAGGAGCGCGGCGTAGGCGGCGGCGAGGTTACCGTCTCGATCGGGTTCGGGGACAGAGTCGACGAAGTCCCGCCACTGCTCCGGAAAGAACCGGCCCGCGCCCCGGGTGAACCACTCGACGTCGGAGGGCCGGGTCAGAGTGACCGGGGCCAGCACTGCGGCACTCACTCGGCCGGGATGTTGTTCCGCGTACGCGACCGCCAAGGTCGAACCCCACGACATCCCGAACAGCAGCCACCGGTCGATCCCGAGCTGATGTCGGACACCAGCTGCAGGCGGCCCTCGAACAGGTCGAGCAGGCCGAGCAGGCCGACCGGTCCGTCGGGTCCCTCGAAGACGTACGGCTTGTCCACGCGAACCATCGGCAACCGACGGCGCTCGGCGTTGACCCGGTCCCGGAGCTGGTACTGCTCCACTTCCGCACCGAGGACGACCTCGCCGAGGCCGGAACCCCGTGGACGGGCGGACCGTGGATCGAGAGCATGCGCGGCGCCGAGCTGCCGGGGATCAGCGCGTTTCTGCGGGTCGACGACGAGGTGTTCCACACCTACTCGACCTTCGGCCGCGGCATCGAGGAGTTCCACAACGGCTACCCCTACCTCGACCTCACCGCCCTCGGCCGCCAGGAGGTGTGGGAGGAGCCCAAGGGCCGCGCGGCACCCCTCGGGCTGCACGTCGGCGGTCCCGCGATGCGCGTGCCGGACGAGTACGACACCTGAACGTCTCGACAGGAGCGGTTCGCCACTATCCGGCCCGTCGCCACGTCCGCGGCGTGAAGTCCCCGGCGGCGAACTGTTCCGCACGGAGGATCTGGATGCGGTACGGCTGGAGCCGGAGGACGTGGAAGCGGGGGTGGTGGATGCCGGCCTCGCCGTATCCGGACAGGTCGCCCCAGCCGGGCGGCCCGGGTGCGGCGAAGATGTCCCACACCTGACGCAGGACCTCGTCGTCCTCGACCCACTCGGCGGTGCAGTCGATGGCGACCGTGTTCTGCGCGGGGCTCCAGTAGAGGCAGGCGACATACGGGTTCGCGGCGAGGTGGCGGTCCTTCAGTGGCGTACGGTCGGTGACCGCCCAGCCGCGCGGTTGGCTGTCCACCACCTCGAAGATCGGGTGCATCACCCGCGACCGGGGTCGACCCTCCGGGTCCACCGTGGTGACGGTGCAGTAGACGATGTCGGTGGTGAGCCGGAGGAAGTCCGCGCGCAGGGGCTCGAAGTCCATGGACGCCATCCTCTCGTCAGCCCGTCCTCACAGGCGCGCCCTGTTGGTGGCCGCCGCCTGCCGGAGCATCCGCAGCGCATCCGACTCGTGGTAGATGCGTTCGTCGGGCTCGATGTTCGCGCAGAAGCCGGCGTACATGACCGCGGCCAGCAGACAGACCAGGGGCTCCAGCAGGCGTGCCGCCCGAGCAGGATCGGAACCCGGCACGATCCGCTCCCACGCGGAGACGAACCACTCGCGCGGGCCGCGATGGACCAGCACGACGTTCGCCGCCCGGCCGGTCATCCCCACGGGGCGAGCCTAACCACGCTCAGGCGGCGAGCACGGACTCCGTCTCGGCTCGGGTTGATGAGGTCTGCGGCGCTGGGTCGGTGGGCGGTTGCAGCCGTCGGGTCGCGACCGCGAGGGCGAGTGCGCCCAGCGCGATGACCATCCCGGTGAGGATCACCGCCGGGGGTCCCGCCACCGTGTAGGCGGCTCCGCTCGTCGTCGAGCCGAGGGCGATACCGGCGCTCGCCGCGGATGCGGGGAGTGAAGCGACGAGGCCTCCGGCGGGGCCGGCGAGGCTCATGGATCGGTGTTGCACCGATGCCGGAGCGCTGGACGCGAACACCGCCCAGGCGAGGATCGCGGCCACCGCGATGAGCGGCTGCGCCCGGCCGAGGAACAGCACGGCCGACGACGAAACGAGACCGAGCGTGACGAGAACGAGAGCCCGGGCGGCGTTCGCGTCAGCGAGTCGGCCGCCCAGGAAGGAGCCTGCGACGTTGGCCACGCCGTACGCCGCCAGGATGGTGCTCGCCAGCGGTCCGGACAGGCCGGTGACGTGCTCGAGCAACGGCATCAGATAGCCCGTCACCGCCCCGGACGCTGCGAACAAGGTCAGGCTGAGCGCGAGCATCGCCAGGACGCGTGGGGCCAGGGCGTGCCGCAGCCCGCTGGCGCCTGACAGCTGGCTGGCCGGGACGCCCGGGATCACCGCGACCAGCAGACCGGTGGCGAGAAGCGCAAACCCACCGACCATCAGCAGCGCCCCGCGCCACCCGAGAACGGACCCGACGAGCACGCCCAACGGCAGGCCGAGGACGGTCGAGATCGAGAATCCCGCAATGACGACCGCCAGCGCCCGGCCGACGCGCTCCGGCGAGACGACCGCCGTGGCCGTCGTGAAGGCCGCGGCCAGGAACAAGCCCTGCAGCGCTCCGGAAATGAGCCGGGTGGCGACGAACCACCCGAAGTGCGGCAGGCCCGCGGGGGCGAGGACCATGATGGCGAACAGGGCCATCGCTCCCACCAGAACGAGCCGACGGTCCAGCCGGATCGTCGCCGCCGTCAGCAGCGGGCCGCCGATCGCGAGCCCGAGCGCGTACGCGCTGAACAGTGCGCCGGCAGCCGCGACGGACACGCCGAGACCGGCCGAGATCGGCGTCAGGAGGCCCGCCGTCAGCAGTTCCGCCGAGCCTGTCACGAAGGTGCCGAGGAGCAGGCCGGCCAGCACGACCCCGCTGGTTCTCATCCGGCGGATACGGGTGGGGACGGGCATCAGCATCTGGGGCTCACCCGCGAGACGTCGCGAGGCCGTGGGGCCGGGCCGGCACGATGCGCGGGCGACGCCAGGCGTGATGCTTCGGCGACCGCGACTCCCGAACGGCGGCGAGGACCGCGTAGCGCTCAGCCGCACGACGGCTGAGTTCGGCGTCAGAGGGCAGGAGGCCGGCGGAATAGACGGTGTACATGTCGGAGGTCCTTACGAGCAAGGGTTTGAATGAGGCGATCGGGTGCGGGGGACGGCGAGCCGGCCCCCCCGCACCGAGTAGTCGGGTCAGGTCAGACCCGTCGAGCGGTCACGAGCAGGTACTCCCAACCCATGACCCCGTCGTGCACGAACCGGTCGCCGAGCGCGGCCAGGTCGGCGTCCAGCGCGGCGACCTTGGCGGGATCGTCCGCGATGAAGCGGTACACCGCGATGGTCGGGCCGTAGTTGGCCTTGAAGAAGTCGCGGAACTCCGCCCCCGTGGCGAAGCGGTCCACCCGCAGCGTCTGCTGGTGGGCCACGAGATCGGTCACCCGGTCCCCGAACAGGGCCCGCACGTGGTCGGCCCGTCCCCACAGCGGGGCGGGCGACGCTCCGGGCGGGGGCGGCGGCGCGTACGGCTTCAGGGTGGCGAACATCTGGCCGATGAAGCCCTCCGGGGTCCAGCTCAGCACCCCGATGGTGCCGCCCGGCCGGCAGACCCGGACGAGCTCGTCGGCGGCCTGCTGGTGGTGTGGCGCGAACATCACGCCGATGCTGGAGAGCACCGCGTCGAACTCGGCGTCGGCGTACGGCAGCGCCTCGGCGTCGGCCGTCCGCCAGGTCAGGTCGAGGCCCTCGGCGGCGGCCGCGGCCCGGCCGACGTCGAGCAGCTCGGGCGTCAGATCCGTGGCAGTCACCTCGGCCCCGCGGCGTACCGCCGGGATGGCCGAGGTACCGGTGCCGGCGGCGACGTCGAGCACCCGCTGGCCGGGCTGCACGTCGACGGTCTCGACGAGGATGCCGCCGAGCGGTGCGACGACGTCGTCGACCACGGTGCGATAGCTGCCGCTCGCCCACATGGCGGCGTGCTTGGCCTTGAGCGCCTGGTCCTCGGGCGTCGTGGTGATCGGCGGGATGGATGTGATGGTCATGGATTCCTCCGGTTGGGGTGGTTGGTGATCACAACCGTAGGAATTCGCGCCCCCGGCCACATCGGCGCTGACGCGCAACCTCAGCCCTCGTCGGCGGCGTTCGATGGCGGCTGACGCGTAGCACGGGTCAGACCCGGGAAAGCAGCCGCGCGACGGCCGCCGTACGCGCGGTTCTTCCCTGCAGCCCGAGCTTCGCGTACGCGTTCTGCAGATGCCGCTCGACCGTTCGCACCGACAGCACCAGCTCGGCCGCGATCGCGTCGTTGTCGCGGCCTTCGGCGGCCAGACCGAGGATGTCGAGCTCGCGCGGCGACAGCACCGCGGCCACGTCGTCGGCCACCGGCGCCACCGTGGTCACCCGGTCCGGAGCCAGGAACTCCGTCACCTCACGCAGGAACACCGGCCAGGCCGGCTCATCGGCCAGCACGATGTGGTTGTTGCTCTCCAGCGCGACCAGCCGCGCTCCCCGGATGTGCGCCGCCAGGTGCCGGCTGTGCCGGAACTCGCTCATCCGGTCCCCGCGGCTGTGGAGCACCAGGGTCGGCAGGTCGAGCTCGGCCAGCCGGGCGCTGGAGTCGGTGACCTGGCGTTGCGTGCGGGCCAGGACCGCGGTGTCGGCATCGACCGCCATCCGTTGCAGGTCGTCGAGCCAGCGCATCTGCTCCTCGGTCCCGCCCGGGATCATCATGCTGCTGAACACCCGCCGGAACTCCGAGGTCGGTCGGGCCCATCCGACCCGGATCAGCGCCCCGAACGCGGCGTGGAGCTCCAGCTCCTCCGGTGTCGCGTCGTGCCGCGCTCCGGCGTAGCTGCCGTAGAAGATCAGCCGGGTGAGCCGCTCCGGGTGCCGGGCGGCGTACTCGATCGCGACGGGCCCGCCCTGGGCCATCGCCAGCAGGGCGAAGCGGTCGAACCCGGCGTCGTTCGCGACGGCCTCGAGATCGGCGACCCGGGCCTCGAGGCTGTGGTCGGTCACCCCGCGGTCCGACAGCCCGTGGCCCCGCTCGTCGTACCGGATCACGGTCGCGATCCGGCCGAGCTCGACCAGGTAGTGCCGCCAGACCGGGCTCTGCCAGTCGAACTGCAGGTGGCTCAACCAGCAGGCGTCGATCAGCAGCGGCGGGCCGGAGCCGTGGACCGCGTACGCGATCCCCACGCCATCGGCCGAACGGGCAAAGCGGATGTCCTGCACCGCGTCCGTCTCGCCCGTCGCCACGCAACGATCCTAGAAGCAGCGAACCACCGGGGGACATCCTCAGCCTGGTTGGGAGGTGATGGCCGACCCCGGATGAGCACTTCCCCGCCGGACCGCACGCTCGATATCGTGCTGCCCGACCACGCCGCCAACGCCGACGACGCCCTTCTGCCCCTGAGGAGGCGGCATGACCCAGACAGCAGCACCTCGCACCGAGCCCGAAACCCCCCAGGTGTCCGGCATCGACCGGTCCTTCGGGATCATCGCGCAGGGCTCGACCATCCCGCGCGAAGTGCGCGCCGGGTTCACCACCTGGCTGACGATGAGCTACATCCTGTTCAGGCGGTACCGGCCTTCCTGACCATCATCTTGATGCCGCTGACGTTCTCGATCGCCAATGGGGTCAGCTTCGGCGTGATCAGCTACTGCCTGATCGCGCTGCTCAGCGGTCGGGGTCGGAAGGTGAGCCCGATCCTGTACGTGGTCGCCGCACTGCTGCTGGCGCGCTACATCTTCCTCGGGGGAGGCTGATGGTCCTCAGGCCCCGCAGACCCCATCGGTGTTGGTGTCACCAGCGGCACACAAGAAGGGGTTCCCGAGGTTGTTCCCCGACCCGCACGGATTGCCACATCGGTCTCTACCCCTAGCCGCCACCCAACCCAGCGCCGATCGCAGCGCCCAACGGAAGCCAGGTGTGGCAGTCCGAGACGGTTGCCGACCGGCGTCCAGATCATTCGGTTGCCGCGCTCACCGGTCCACCGTCGGCACGTCGACGCTACGGCCCTCGGCGGCGCTCCGCCGTGCCGCATCCAGCACCGTCGCCGTGGCTACCGCATCCCACGGATCCACGGGTGCGGGACCGTCGCCTCGCACGGCACGGGTGAACTGCTCGTAGAACAGGTCCCACCGGCCGCGTTCGCTGGGGATGGCTCGCCGCTCGTCGCCCCGACCCACACTTCCCCACGCCGTCTCCTGCTCGCGTCCCCAGTCCACGCCGTCGCCGGCCGGAGTCCGGCCGGCGATGAGCGCCTGCTCCTGGCCGTCCATGGGTGCCGAGACGACGAAGCTGCCTTCGCTCCCGGTGACGCGCATGCGGGGCGCCGGAGCTCCCTGCCGCCACGCCCCCGACAGCCGCGAACGGACGCCGCTGTCGTGTGCCAACATCAGCTGGAAGTCGTCCTCGAGCTCCGGCTCGACCTCGTGGGTCTCGGCGTAGACCCGGTGGACCGGACCGAACAGGTACAGCGCCTGGTCAACCAGATGACTTCCGAAATCACGCAACAGCCCGCCCCCAGCGGCGGGTGGCGTCGAGTCAGCCGCCCACCGCTCGAAGGCCGACTCGAAGCGGCGGACCGCACCGAGCTCGCCGGCATCGAGCAGCCGGCGCACGGTCAGCAGATCCGAGTCCCAACGCCGGTTCTGGTACGCGGTGACCAGTACCCCGGCCCGTTCGGCCAGCTCCACCGTGTGCCGTGCGGCATCGGCGTTCAGCGCGAACGGCTTGTCGCAGACGACCGGTATCCCTTGCTGGATCACGTCATCGGTCACTGCAGAGTGCGTGGCCGCCGGGGTGCAGACCGTGATGGCGTCCACGCCCGACTCGACCAGGTCCGCGACCGAGTCGAATATCGGAACGCCCGGATGGGCATCGGCCACCTCGGCCCGCCGGGTCGGAGAACGGGTGACGACGCCGGCCAGCACGCAACCCGGGACCCCGGCGATCAGCGGCGCGTGGAAGTAGCGCCCCCCGAAGCCGTACCCGACCAGCCCGATACGCACGTCGCCATTCGTCATGTCCGGATTGTGACAGCCCGAGGCAGTGCTGGTCCGGCCGCCACTGGCCCAGGAACATCGCCTGAGAACGCGATGGCCGCCTCACCGAATCGTCATTCCGAGCGAGGGGCGTCATCTTTGAGGTGGCAGGTGTTGGGTTCAGGCGGTGTCCACTCAGCCCTGTTTGGGCTCGTGGTTGCTCTTTCGGATGAGGTCGGCTGCGCGTTCGGCGATCATGACGGTCGGCGCATGGGTATGGCCGCGGATGATCCGCGGCATCACCGAGGCGTCCACAACCGGCAACCCAGTCAATCCCCGGACCCGCAGGTCGCAGTCGACGACTGCGGCATCGTCGCTGCCCATGCGGCATGCCGACGGGGTGGTATGCCGACTGGGCGTGTTCCCGGACGTACGTCGCCAGCTTCGTATCGTCGACGCTCCCCGGCCAGGGCGCCATGGGCGCACCGACGTAGGTGCGCAGCGCAGCGGTGTCGCACAGCCGCTCGGCAATGCGCAGGCCGGTGACCAGACGGCGCAGGTCCGACTCGGCCTTGAGGTAGCCAGGGTCGATGACCGACGGCTCCGCGGGGTTGGCACTCGCCAGACGGATCTCACCGCGGCTGTCCGGCTGCAGAAGCTCCACAGCCAAGGTCAGCCCGTGGTCGGATGGCGGGGTGAGACCCTCACTACGCCTGCGCGCGTTCGGCGGCGTCGCGCGGCTGCCACCTGCGGGATGCCGCTCCCCATATGACCGGCGCCCACCACGAGAACGTGCTGGAATCTCACCGTCGGGGAGGCTAACGTCCGGCACCATGACCGACCTCTGGTATGACGTCACCGGCTCGGGACCGCCGGCGGTGCTGCTCCACCAAAACATCGTCGACTCGCGTATCTGGGACGCATTCCTCCCGTACGTGAAGGGCCGGCTCACAGCGATCCGCTACGACCAGCGCGGGTACGGTCGCTCACCGCTTTGGAACGAGCCGTACTCTCCGGCTGGGGATCTGGTCTCTGTTCTCGACGCAGTGGGCATCGAGAAGGCGGCGCTCGTCGGAACCTCGCGCGGCGGCCGGATCGCGATTCAGGCCGCGCTCGAGCGCCCCGCGCGCGTCTCCGCGCTCGTGCTGGCCGTATCGAGCCTCGCCGGACATCCACTCGAGATCGAACTAACCCCCGAGCAGGAGGCTCGCTGGGAGGCGGCGGAGGCAGCCGGCGACGTGGAAGAGCTCGCCGAGCTGGACCTGGAGATCTGGGCGCCGATGGGCGCCGACGACGAGCTACATGCGATGTTCATCGAGAACGCCGAGGCCTCCAACGCCGAGGATCCCGCGCTCGAGCAGCCGTCCGTCGGGCGGCTGTCGGAGATCAGCGTCCCCACTCTGGTGATCACCGGCGGCCGTGACGTGCCCGCTCTGGCCGACCTCGGGGACTTGCTCGCTCGCGAGATCCCCGGCGCGAAGCGAGCCGTCATCGAGGAAGCCGACCACATGATTCAGTGGCGGGCGCCGAACGATCTCGCACATCTGGTCCTCGACCTCCTCTCCTGAAGTCCTGGTCGTGGCCGTAGAGGTCAGCGCCTTGCGGGATCCCTCGACGGCCAATCGAGATCAGCAGCATCGCCCCGACGGCGAAGGACGAAGACGGTAAGCCGCTTATGCTGCCGCGCTTGCCGCGCGTCCGGCCGGCACCGCGACGGTAGCCCTACCGGGCAACGGCAGGATGAGCGGCTGAGTGTCCTCGGTGTCGAACTGCTCGTGCACACGCTCGGCGTCGGGTTGGAAGAAGATGGTGCGGATCGCGGCGGCGACCCGTTCGGCGTTGTCGCGGGGCACCCGGGCGAGCACGTTGCGCAGGAAGTGGACCAGACTCCCACTGTCAACCTTCGAGGGTTGAGGTTATAGAGGTTCGGGGCGCGGAAGTGTGGCGGCGTCCTCGTCGCGGTCAAGGCCAAGCCCTGTCGGGTGGCCTCCGGCCAGCCTGACCGCGGCTGCGGGCGCCCCAAAAGGCGCAGCTATGCCCCGATCCCTAGCTCAGATGGCCAGCAGGTGCGCCGCGTGGTGCTGGTCGAGGGCGCCGGGTACTCGGGCCAGGAGCGCCCTGATCCCGGCCGGAGGTCGATCAGCGGTCGAGGTCGTTGGCCGAGCCGGCGGAGGCAGCCCGTCGCAGCGGGCGCTCGCCGGCAGTGAGATCCCGCGGCGTCGGGAACCTCGGGCACGGCCGCCGCTCGACCCTCGACCGGCCAGCTCCCGGGGCGCGGGCCGCCTGCTCGACCCGGCTGAACCAGGCCATTAGGGCCGGGCAGGTGATCGAGCCGGACGCAGCCGCTCAGCTGTGGACGCCGCATGTCGAGATTGAGGGCTCTGACAACGGTGGACCCATGGTGAAGGACGCCTACGGCTATGGGACCTTCCTGGGTCGGCTCGAAGGTCGTGGGGCGCGTATCAACCCCGGCGATAACCCCGGCTATCAATCGCTGCTGGCCTACCTGCCTGACGACGATGTCGACTTGGCCGTGCTCTGCAACGAGGACGCTAGCGTGAACGGTGCGCTCGCTGATCTCACATTCCGCTGACACACAGCGGCGCGGCCCGGACCGTAGGGAGGACACCCGCCGCGTCGGCCGGCTGGGGGAGCCGCTCCGGTGAGGCGCCTACTGCTGTACTTCGCTGCTGTACTCGGCGTCGGGACAGGCTTCCTGGTCGAGCCGGATTGCTCTGACCAGGTGAAACATGGTCGGGGTGACAGGATTTGAACCTGCGACCTCTTCGTCCCGAAGCACCTCGGACGGGCGTCGCTTGATGATCTTGCCGGTCGCCAAGCGTCCTGGACCAGGTACCGATATCCCGCTGTGTTCGGTCCCGTTGTCGTTCGCTTGGTCACTCACCGGAGTGTCAGGCCCACACCAGCCGCGGGCCCTCCCGAAACGGGGCGGTGAACTGATACATGGTCCAGAACCGCGAACTCATCGGAAACAACCGAACGGACCCGATGAGTTCGTGGCCCGCGGCTGGTCCAAGCTCGTGACACCCTAGGAAAGGACACCGCCATGTCAGAGCTTCTCGTCGACTTCATCACCTCGCTCGACGGCTACGCATCGGGAGAGGGATGGCCCGGGTTCTGGGGCCTCGAGGGCCCGGAGTACCTCGCTTGGCTCGGCAAGCAGCCCGAGGTCACTTACCTCATGGGAGCGAACACCTACCGCCTCATGTCGGGCTTCGCCGCCGGCGAGGTCCCGGAGGGCCAAGACGAGTTCAGGGCCGAAGAAGAGGCATCCGTCGACGAGCTCACGCAAGCGTCCAAGGTGGTGTTCTCCTCCTCGCTCGAGGAGCCACTGACGTGGGCCAACTCCACGCTCGTCCGCGACGACGCCGTCGAGGCGGTCCGCGCCATGAAGGAGAACGGCTCGGGGCTCCTCAGCACGATCGGCAGCCTCAGCCTGTGCCGGTCACTGCTACGGGCCGGACTCGTCGACCGCTTCCGGGTCGGGATGTTCCCGGTGATCACCGGGGCCACGGGCGCAGAACGCATCTACGACGGCTACCCGGACGTCGCCCTCGAGATGATCGAGCACCGGACCTTCGACGGCCGCATCCAGCTGGTCGAGTACAAGCCCCGCGTGCTCGAGCACCCGCCGCTCGGCGCCCCTGCGTGACGTCGCCCCGTCCACAGAAGGCCGGCGCAAGGCCCGCACGGAGGACGCGCGGCGCCGGCCGCGCCGCGCTCGCGCGGCGCCTTGATTCCTAGAAGAGCCAGCTTCGGCAGCCGGGTCGGCCGGTTGCTGGCGTCGTTGGCATAGTTACAGCGTCGGCCGCAGCGAGGTCACCCGATATCGCCGATGGTTCGACTTGAAATGCTGCAGCCATCTAGTGCATGAGATTAGGTACGGCTGCAATAGATCCCGCTCGAAATGCGATGAATCCCACGGCTTCGCGGTAGTGGTCCGGTCGTTTTCGAGCGCATATACCCATGCATCTGCTCGGCTTCGCGTCGTCACGCTCAGAAGTCGATAGAAGTCGCTTTCGAATGCGTCAAGAATGCTCCACTCCTGTTCGTCTAGGTCGTGCAGGAGGTCGCCGGCCACCGCGCCGCCGTTCACGTCTGGAACCAGGCCGGGATACACCTTCCCCGGAAGAGAGACGACACGCCAGCCGGCTATGACGTCAGAGGTTCGGGCGGGGTCGCGGCCAATGAGCACATGAATCACCTCGGGGAAGAGGAGGCTTGCGTAAACGAACAGCGGGGCCGGCCCGGCCAATACGGCAGCGAGTCGGCCGTTCACCGATGGCCGATCCTGACTTCACGTACGGCCCCAACGCAAGGTCACGGCCTGGTTGGTGCCGAGATTGTACCGGGACAAGCCGATCACGACGCCGCTCTCATCTGGCGTCCAGAAGAGGCCGTCGGCGGCCGAAGTTTACGAGCCGTCCGCAAACTCCTCCGTTGCTGTGCAGACGCCCAGCAGATCCATTCCGGCGTGCCGCAAAGACAACGAGAGTTCGGCCGTCGGGCGTGCGATTGTCTGGCGCCAATAGTGGTCTTAACGAAGCGACCTCCTCGCGCCTCATACGAGACGGTCGCGGTCTCGCCTGGCTCCAGGGCGGGCAGTATCTGGCAAGCAAAAGGTCGTCATTGACGGCGCATCATGCATCCGCTGAATCATCACGTGCCGGTCGTTGTCCGTCTCCGGGAGGACCGATATATCGAGTGCGCCGCGTGTCGTTTCGAACCACAAGTGGCGCTGTAGGCGCGATAAGGCCCGGTTGGTTTGGTTACCTGCTCGTGGCGGTAGGTCACGGTCGCCCAGCCGTCAGCTGCGATATCGATGCTACTGACAGCCGCCGTTCAATAACCCAGCCGACTGGCTCGACGGGCGGCGCGGCAGTCCCGCCGCCAAGCGTACGACAGAGCATGCTCGCTCATGCTGTCCGGCGGCGTGCCCGTCGAGGTGGTCCAGATGATCCTGGGTCACTCGTCTCCGGCGGTCACTCGCCGGGTCTACGCGCACCTCCTCAGAGGAGCGACCGCCGAGCAGGTCGAGGCGGCCACGGCACGGCCCACGATGCAGCGCGGTGAGCAATCTGTGAGCAGTGAGCCGGAATCTGATGCCTAGCGTCGGTCGGCCTCAGGGGTCCAAGACCGCTAATGCCCTCGTCAGAAGGACATTCGCTCAGTGGTGGCAGGTGTTGGGTTCGAACTAACTGTGCCCCTTCTCTCGCTAGGGGCGATACGTCCGAAACTCGCTCTGACCTGCGGAAACGCTACCCGATCATACTCATTTCTACCCGCTGCGTCTCGACATCTCACGGCCTCTAGACGGCCTAACACTCGATTGGAGGTAGCCCTTAGACCAAGATCAACATTCTGAGCGGCCCGACCAGTGCGGCTAACACCGGCCGGGCCTAGGAGATCTACCCAACCCGTTCAAGAGAAGCGAGATCCCCTGTGTCCAAACCTACTTCTACGACCCTGGCCACCCGCCAGGTCACCGTCGAGCTGCACAGGCCGGCGACCGAGCCGGCCTTCATCCTGGTGGTCTGGCCCACCGCGCCGAGCGTGGCCAGCCCGGACAACTTCGCCGACCTGGTGGCCGCGGTGTTCCGCGTCCTGGCGGACGCCCGCGTCACCCTGAGCAGGATGCGAGGTGACCGTCGGACGCGATAGTGCCGAACGTGTCAGGGGCCGGGCATGACGCCCGGCCCCACTTGATACCTAGCCGCTCGGGTCCCGCAGTGCCAGACTGGTGGGTTAGCGAAGTCAGGGAGGCACGAGGATGAGTCGTTTGAAGTGTCTGCTCGGTCGACACGACTGGCACTCGGAATTTGACCACGAGGCTCAGCAAGTCACCTGGTCGTGCCGCAGTTGTGGACGCATCAGGCTACGGTCGACAGGTCCCGAATCCCGTAGCACCTTCTTTGGCCTCGGGGGCGGCTCCTAGCCTGTTGGGTCGTATCCCTGCAGGCTGCCCTTGCCGCGCTCTACGTGCCCCCACCAGTGCGAGACTGGCTGCATTACACACATGGATGGAGGCACGGCGATGAGTCCTCGACTGACGTGTCTGTTTCGGCGGCATGACTGGCATTCCGAGTACGACGAAGAGAGCCAGCACACGACCTGGACATGCCTGCGCTGCGGACTAGAGAAGCTGACGATGGATGATCGGGTGAACAGGGGGGTGGACAGGGGAGCAGGGGGTCCGAGCAACATCAATCTCTACGGCGGCGGCGGATAGCCAGGAGGGCTCTCAACCAGTTGCGTCGGTTGGGTCGTATCCCTGCAGGCTGCTCTTGCGGCGCTCGTAGCCGACCCGCATGGCGTCGGCGACCAGGCCGCGGTCGGTGGCGCCGGCCAAGATCAACAATCCGGCCGCGATCAGCTCGTGGCCCTGCCGCCCTTCGGGATGGGCGAACCAGTCACCGGCCAGCTCGCCGGCGACCTCGGCGCGGAGGCCGTCCTGACCCTCAGCCGCCGCGGCCAGCCGGTCCAGTAGCGGCTGGAAGCTCTCGTCCTGGGCAGCCAGCAACGCTTCGCCGGTCAGTGCGCTGGAGAGGCGCTGGTCGTCGGTCGACATGCTGTCCAGTGTCACACCGACCGGAGACATGCAAGAGCCCCAGGTCGTGACCTGGGGCTCTTGCACTGTCTGCTCGGACTTATCCCCCCGCACCACTTCGCCCGAGCACCCCCCTAACGCAATTGCTTCGGAGCCGGGCAGTCCAGGGTTTGGTCGAACCGAAGCGCAGGTTTTCTCGGACGTCAGCGGCCCGGGTTCGTGAGGGTCGAGTGACGTTGACGCCAATTCCTAGTTTCCCACTCGGGACGGTAGACTTTCTCCCGAGGCGGCCACCTTTACGGAAGGCTGCCCACGTCAGTGACCACGCTTCTTGATCAGCTTCGCCAGCGGCGCGACACCCACCGCCAGGGCGCCGAGCAGATCCTCACCCGCGCCGCCGACGAGCAGCGCGACCTCACCCCCGACGAGCTGGCCGACCACCGCCAGCACGTGATCGCCGAGCGGGAAGCCGCCGACGAGGCCGACCGGGTCCGCGACGAGCAGATCGCCGAGCTGCGCGCCACGGCGGCCCGCCGCACCGGCCCGCCGGCTCCGCGTGGCCCGGTGCTGACCCGCGAGCAGTCGATGGAGGACTGGGCCCGGTGTGGGCGTGCGTCCGGTTGCTGGTCGACGTGATCTCGACCATGCCCTGTCACGCCTACGAAGACGGGTCACGCGACCCGGTGGAGCCGGCCCCGGTCATGCTTCGTACGCCTGCGGCCGGCGTTCCGTTCCACGACTGGATTGCCCAGGTGATGCGCTCCCTGCTGCTGCCCGGCAACGCCTGGGGCATCATCACCAACCGGATCGGCCCGGGCATGCGACCGTCCCAGGTCGAGCTGATCGCCCCGCACCGCGTCACCGTCACTGTCGACGGCGACGGCAACATGGTCCACCGGCTCGACGGCCGCGAGATCGACCGTGATGAGCTGTGGCACCTCCGTGCGTATCCGACGCCCGGTTCAGTGCTGGGCCTGTCGCCCATCGGGTACGCCGCCGAGGCAATCGGCGTCGGCCTCGCCGCCCAGGCATACGGCGCCGCCTACTTCCGTGACACGGCATGAGCACTACGGTGCGCGGATCTTCGCACCTGCGGTCCGGGAGGCCGGGCTGCCACCGGGAACGACCAGTCACGCGTTACGCCATCACTATGCCTCGGTGCTGCTGAGCGCCGGCGAGTCCGTTGTGGCCGTGGCCGAGCGGCTGGGCCACGAGAACGCGACCCTCGTGCTCAAGACGTACGGTCATCTGATGCCCGATTCTGAGGCCAGAACCCGGCGGGCCATCGACGCAGCGTGGACCGTTGACGGCCCACAGACGGCCTCGGATCATGGTTAGCCTGCGTAGTGCCTTGTCAAAGGCAACTTCTTTGCTGGTGGCAGGTGTTGGGTTCGAACCAACGTAGGCGTACACCGGCAGATTTACAGCCTAACCGCCAGCCGATATCTGGTGGCGGTCTGATAAGAACCGTGACAGCCACGCGCTGCGCCTGGCGCTCCAGTCGTACGCCCGGAGATCGGAACGGGCTGACGATGAGACCTGGCTCTGTGAGCAATCGGTGAGCCGCCCCCTTGAACAAGTCAAGCCCCGGGTAGCGGTGTAGTTTCACTCGTGCAGATCAGTGGTTCTTGAGCCACTTCGCGTCGTCGACAATTTGCTCGTCGGCGGAAACGAGGTCGAATTCGACGGGAGAGAGTGCCACCGACAGTCGAGGTCCGGCCATCTCAGCCTCCGCGTCCGTGGGAGCGGCGGAGCGTGAGCAGGGTCTCCGCTTCGTCGATCGCGGTCGGTCGGGTCTCGGCCTCACGAGCAAGCGTTGCGGCGAACTCTTGGCGGCGTACGCATAGCTCGGTTGGTCAAGAACCTGCCGCACGGCGGCAGCGAACTGGCGCGGCCCCGCAGTCTTCTTCACCCGTACGCCGGCACCGAGCCGTAGCACCCGTACGGTGTTGTCGGCCTGGTCTCGGCCCATCGGCACACAGACCAGCGGGACCCCGGCCGCCAGGGTTTTCAGCACGGTGCCGTGCCCGGCATGGGTGATCACGACGGCGGCCTCCGGCAGGATCTCCCGGTGCGGAGCTGACGTCACCAGTCGGACGTTCCCGGCCGCTTCGATCTGGTCGGGGTCGACGGCCCGTCCCGTGGTGACGACCGCCCGGACAGGTAATTCACTCATGGCGGCCGCGATGCGCCGGAGGACGCCGGTCTGGTTCTGGTAGATCGAGCTCATCCCGACCAGGACCAGCGGATCCTCACCTGGAGGCCGCCAGGCTGCGTCCCCGGCCCAGTCGGGGTCATCGAGCTGAGGTCCCACGTAACGGACGTTCCCGGGCAGCTGCGGTGCCGCGAAGTCAAACGTTGGGCTGGTCATGACAAGCACTCTCGCGCAGTGGTCCAGCACCTCGTAGAGATCGCCGATGGCTGGCAGGCCGTAGCCGCTTCGGGTCGCATTCAGCCCGGGCAGAGACTTCGACCAGACCCGGCGGAACGCCGCGGCCGCCAGCCGGTCACGTGCCCGGCCGAGCAAGCGGCCGCGTGACAGTCTCGGAATCAGCACCTTCTGATTCCCGCACTCGCCCTTCTTCTGATCATCTCCGCCATCAAGCTGTGGCTTCACTGATCACCGGCGTGACTCCTCAACCGGACTGGTGCGCCTGACGTCACTCAGCCGCGCCGCGACGGCAAGGTTGCGACCAGTGAGCCACCCTGAAGCGGGTGACGTCGACGGACCACAGGCCAGACGCTCGCCACCGCGGGGGTGGTAGTCGATCACCCCACCGCGGCGGTCGAGGTGGATGTCGCAGCAGTCGGCGAACAGGTCCCGCAGCTGGTCGCGGGCCCGCTGCACCCGTGACTTCATGCCCGATGTCGACAGCCCGAGCCGGGTCGCGGCCTCGGCCTGGGTCAGGCCGTCAGGTCGGTGAGCTGCAGCGCCTCCCGGTGCGCCGGCGACAGCCGGGCCAGCAGCGGCTCGAGACAGCCGGTCAGCTCCTCCCGCCGCAGCCCCGGTTCCGGGATCCTCGAAGCCGTGCTCCTCTCGCATGGATCGGGTGATCGAACCGGCAGTTCCCGGCGGGCCGCGGCCCGGTAGTAGTCGGTGATCGTGTTCCGGGTGATCGTGTGGATCCAGCCGCTGACCGAGTCGACATGTCGGATCTCGTCGGCGTGGCGGTGCAGCCGCAGCATCACCTCCTGCAGGATGTCTTCCGCGGTGGCCCGGTCCGGGACCCGGGCAGCGATGAACCTGAGCAGCGGATCATGCAAGTCCTGCCACACTCCACTTCGACTGCCGGTTCCGGCTGGTCGGACTACGCTGGCTCAGCGACATCCGCAGCCCACCGTCTCGGTGCAGCAACCAGCCTTGTCCTCGGGCGCACAGCAGGTCTCGTGTTCAGCCGGTGAGCAGCATTGCGACCCGGTGACCGCAACCGACTCGGCGGTGCCTGAGGGAGCCGGCTTGCCGGCGAAGAAGCGGGCCAGGTTGTCCGGCAGCCGATAGGGCTGGGCCGTCATCGACCTGGAGCCGAGTCGGGCTTCGCCATACACCCGCCGCAGGATGGCGTCGATGATCAGCTCGACCGGTGGCTCGGTGTATTCGCGGTCCCCGAAAACCCAGACGCGGCAGGCGATCTGGTCGCCGCAGCCGTCGACACAGGCCTCGGAACCGCACGAGCTTTCCCGCAGCTCGAAGGCGATGTCGGCACCGTTGATCCGAATCGTCGGCGACGACACAAACCGCCACGTCCCGGGCCTCGGCCGCGGACCGGACGTGCACCTTGCGAACCTCGACCTCAACGCCGGCGGCGGTCAACACATCAGCGACCACGGCCAGCGCTGCCTGCAGGCTTGGTCGGTGCCGCGGCACCGCGTGCACGTGGTCAGGTCCAGATAGAGGAAGTCGATGATCAGGTTCGGCGGCGAAGACACGGCCGGCTCGGTCAGCGACACTGCTAGCGATGGTCATCGGTCGAGGCCCTTCGGTTGATTTCCACTCTGCCACCCCAGACGACGAGACCATCCGGCAAAGGACGCACGGCGACGACCGCCCTTGTCATACTGCGTCCATTTCGGTTCGGCACCGTCAGGATCAGCGGCGAGAGCAGCCGAACTGCCACCAGGAGCCACCAATGACCGACGGGTCAACAGGGAGAACCGACATGCTCAGCTCAACCGCGAACCGCGGCAAGCGCTGTCCCGGCGAACGGCGTCGAGCTGGAGGTGATCATTGAGGGAACCGGCGAGCCGGTTCGGCTGATCCAGACCGCACTACTGGCCGAGGAGTTCGCGCCGCTGACCCGCGAGCCGGGCCTGCGCGACCGTTACCAGCTGATCCGCTACCACCGCCGGGGATACAGCGGAAACGGCCCCGTGCACGGACCCGGCTCGACACCCACGGTCTGACCTTGGCGGTGTCGACCTGAACCGGGATAGCCGGGGTCATATCCGTCTTGCCAGGCGCCGACCATCGGAGCCGCCGATCATCGACCCCGGCTACCTCACCGCCGAGTCGGATCTGCACCGCCTCGTTGCTGGTCTGCGCATCGCCCAGCCGCTGTGCGACACCGCCGCGCTGCGCCCCTACATCGGCGCCCCCATCGCCGCCCTGGCCAGGAAGGTCGATGACCGCGACGCTGAACGCGGTACGTCCGGGAACACGCCCAGATCCGGCAGCACCACCCGGCGGGCACCTGCCGCATGGACAGCGACGATGCCGCGGCGGCGATGGCGAGCTGCGGGTCCGCGGCTCCGTCGGGGTTGCGGTGGCGGACCGGTGATGCCTCAGCCTCATCCGCGGCCATACCCACGCGCCCACCGTCACTGATCGCCGAACGCGCCGCCGACCTCCTCCAAGCCAGCAACGACGAGCACAAACCATATTCAACCCACACCGCCTGAGAAGGATGAACCCGCGCACCCGAGTTCATCACCCGATCCC
>CAWEFW010000037.1:0-24494 GCA_963808435.1 uncultured Actinomycetota bacterium
CCTCTGGGCGATGGCAGACTCGGCCCGGTGGGCGCCCTCCTGGGCCGCCTCGGCGTCGACGAACACTGCCGCCGGCAACACCAGCTCGACCTGGGTCCGCCCATGGAGGAGGTCGGCGCCCAGGCCCTTGCGAAACTTGGACAGCAGCACGCTCAGCGCACTACCGGTCTCAGCGGAGACGTCCTCGCCCCAGCCAGCGACCAGCAGGTCCTCGCGGGTCACCGGCCGGCCGCGGTGGAGCACAGGATCGGCGAACACGACTCTTCCTCTGCGGCCGGGGAGCTTGTATCCGACTCGCGACCCGTCGATGACGACGACGTATCGCCCACATAGTTGGATCCTCGTCGCGCCCGGCCCGGCCATCAGGTGCGCTCGGCTGCAACCGTCCCGATCGTCACCTCCACGGCGGCAAGTTTACGGAAAGGTTCGGGAAGCGTTCGCGCAAGAGGCTGCTGCCACGATCCCTTCATCACCAAACCCAACCCCCGGAGGAAATAACCGTGGCGACCGGCAACGTCGAGACCTACCGCGCCGGTCACCAGGCTTTGAACAAACGAAGAGACTTCGAAGCCATCGTCAAGCACTACGCCGAGCGCATCACTTGGACCGACCACGCTCAGGGCCAGAGAACCTCCCGAACGCGTCAGGAGTTCACCGGTAGCTTCTGCCAGTGTCGGCTACAGCCGCTTCAGACATCCAGATCATCGACCCGACCTACCTGGACGCCGGCCAGTCGGTGGTCTGCACCTTTGCCGTCGTCGGCACCCACGACGGGCCGCTCGGACCGTTCCCCGCTACGGGCAGGCGGTTCAGGCTGCCGCTGTGCGAGCTGTGGCGGTTCGATCCGAGCGGCCGTGTGGTCGGTGGCGACCTGTACTACGACCAGGTGACGTTGCTCAGCCAACTGGGCATGTTGCCGCTGCCGTCCGCAGCCTAGATCCCCGATGAAGAATCCCGACCGCTTACACGATGTCGTCGTCGTCGGCGCACGAGTCGCTGGATCAGCCACCGCAATGCTGCTGGCACGTCTGGGGCATGACGTGGTAGTCGTGGACCGGGCAACATTCCCGAGTGATGCGATCTCCACGCACTCGATCGGGCGCAGCGGCGTGGTCCAACTGCAGCGCTGGGGACTGCTGGATGTGCAGTACTGGGCAGCGGTGCCCCGGCGATTCGTCAGGTCACATTCCACGCCGGCGGCGAGGCGATCACGCGAACAATCAAGGCCAAAGCCGGTGTCGACCTGGTAGTCGCGCCTCGGCGATACGCGCTCGACGCGATTCTGGCCCGTGCGGCGCGAATCCCGTGACGAACTTTACGTCCTGGCGTCGCCCGTGACCGGCGTACCGACGCCGACGGAAGCCGGCCGGTGATAGGAGGCGGCCGGGCACGCGGATCGTCGTGCCGGGGTCTGCGTTGAACTGCGGTCCCGCTACCTGATCCGGGCCCGAGCCGACGGCCTTCGGTCGTCGGTGGTTCGTCTGGTCGGCGCGGCCCCCCAGGAGGTCCGGCCAAAGGGCGGGGCGATCAAGTACGCCTACTATTCCGGCAGTCTATGGACCGGCATCGAGTTCTTCGTCACCGAGCGGACCTTCGCTGGCGTGTTTCCCACGCACCAAGGGGCATGTATCTGGGTCTGCACTCCCTCCGTCGACGCCCGAGTAGTCCGCCAGAACGAGCAGCTCCCGGGCGTCGGCGTTCGGTGACCTGGTGGACCGGGCAGCCCCAGAACTGACCGCGCGGATGCGTCGCACCCGGCGGACCTCGCCGGTGCTGGGATCTTCTGTCAGCCCAACCAGATCCGCCAGGCGTATGGCCCCGGCTGGGCTTTGGTCGGGGATGCCGGCTACTACCGGGACGCCGTCACGGCTCCCGCGTCAGCGACGCGTTCCGCGATGCCGAGGGATTGGCGTCGGCACTTGACCAGGTGTTGTCCGGCCGTGCCGATGGGGCGACGGGGCTGGCGGCCTATCAACGGCGGCGTGACCAGGCGTTGCGGGAGATCTTCGAGATCACCTGTCAACTGTCGGCTTATCCGCCGGTGCCCAGATTCATCGAACTGCAAAAGCAGTTGGGCGCCGCCATCGACAAGGAGGCCGCGGACCTAGCGTTCGGTCGGGACGGCCGGAGGCTCCCCGTGACCAGCCCACCGAGCGCCAGGCTGACCGGCAAGGAGGCGCCCGCTGACAACCAGGAATCGACCGAACTCCCTACCGCTCAACCAGTACACGCCCAAGGAGGCTCAACATGACCACAACCGACCTGCCCGGCATGGACGTCGACGACGCGATCCGCAACGGCGTGGACACGGTCGCTCTATTCGCCACCCTCGATGCTGTGAGACAGGCTCCCGAGGCAGCATATTTCCAGTTCCGAGCCCATAACGAGTGGGTCAGCGGCACTCACAACCGCGGGACCATCGCCGACTTCTTCGGAGTCGGCGAGGAGCGCGCCCACAAGCGGACCTTCGTCTTCGACGCCGATCATCCCGCGGTCCTGGTGGGACAAGACCACGACCAAGCTCCCCGTGGAGTTCGTGCTGCACGCACTCGCTGCCTGCCTCACCGCCGGTCTGGCCAACATCGCCGCCGCTCGACGGATCAAGCTCACCGAGGTCCGCTCCACAGTCACCGGCGACATCGACCTCAATGGCATCCTCGGACTCGATTCCGAGGTGCGCAACGGCTACAGCCAAATCGCGGTGCGCTTCGCCATCAAGGGCGACGCGCCTACCGAGAAGCTGCGCGAGCTCGTCGAGCAGTCTCGAGCTCGGTCGGCTGTCTACGACGTCATCACCAATGGCGTACCCGTCGTAATCGACGTCGACACACCCTGATCCTCGCTTGCGGTCAACGGTGGGAAGCAGCAGAAAGCAGCGTCCAACGCGCCGGTAGCTCCCAATTTGACAGTCGAGCTAGGTCGCGGATGTGGTCGGGTGGGGTCACTGAGACTGGCCGGTTGCCAGACGGCCACCGGGGGCGGAACGGCTTTGTTTTCGGCCCACGCCCTCACCGCAGCAGGTGTGCCCACGTACTAGAATTTCGCAACGAGATGCGCACCCGGCCATTGGTAAAGGCAAGAAATCGAACACTCCGAGGCCCACACAGTGGAAACCACACCACTCGATGGGGCGCGATCCGTGACTGCCATCAGCGAGTGACCGGCGACAATGATGTTTGCCTCCAGCGTTCCGCTGACTGGCCTTCTCGGTTGTCGTGCGCGAGGTAGAAGATCAGCAACGAGCAAGATCGTACGCACAGGTTCAGCGCGTGCCGCCGTCGCCGGGGCCGTAGCGTTCCTCGCATCAGGACGCCGGCTAGATCACGGGCCTCCCGCTCCCAGTTGACGGCGGGCTTCCTTGCCGAACGATAGCCGATTCCTGGAGGCGCGTGCTGGCCGGGCACGACTAAGCCGCACTCATAGGCGCGAACGACCGCCTGAACGCGGCTTTCCAGGTGGAGCTTGGCGAAAATCCGATTGATGTGGGTCTTCACCGTCGTCAGCGAGAGGACCAGCTGGTCCGCAATATCGCTGTTGGAGAGGCCCTGTGCGACGAGGCGAGCACCACCTGCTCGCGGTTTGTGAGTTCGTCGAGCATCGTATTTGGTCGGCCGGCGGCGGGCGGCTGAAGTATTGCTCAATCAGCCGCCGGGTCAGCACCGGCGACAACAGGGACTCCCGGCCGCCACCTGCTCGACTCCCTGAGCGAGCCGGTCGGCCGGCGTGCTCTTGAGAAGGAAGCCAGCCGCCCCGCTGCGCATCGCACGATAGACGAGCTCGTCGAGGTCGTACGTTGTCACAATGAGGACCTTGCTAGACAGGCCCTCCGTGACGATTGCCTCGGTAGCGGCGATGCCGTCCAGGACTGGCATTCGCACGTCCATAAGCACCACATCGGGACGGTGCTGACGTACCACTGCGAGCGCCTCGCGGCCGTCGCGGCCCTCGCCGACCACTTCGATACCGCGGGCGTCGAGCATCACCTTGAGCCCGACCGAATCATCTCCTGGTCGTCGGCGATCACCACGGTTGTCACGGTCACGCCAGCAATGGAAGTGAGCACGTACGCGGTAGTCGCCGTCATCCGTTGGGCCGGCGTCGAGGTCGCCACCGAACACAGCGACGCGCTCTCGCATGCCAATCAAACCACGCCCGGACGGCGTCGATACGTCGGTGCCGCGCCCCCCGGCGTTTCGCAGCTCGATATCCACTCCGTGAGGGCCGCGCCGCAGCGCGACATGCACGCGGCCGCCAGGCGCATGCTGAGCGCATTCGTCAAGCCCTCCTGGACGATCCGGAAGATTGAGAGGTCGACATTTGCGGGTAACCCGTCTGTGGACCCGTCGACTACCAGGTCGACATCGAGGCCGGAGGAACGGAACACCTCAGTCAGCCTGGTCAGATCGGCCGCAGTCGGCTCGGGTCGAGCACTCCCGCTGTCCTCTCTCAGCAGTCGGACAGTCGCCCGGTCTCCTCGAGTGCCGAGCGGCCGGCCCGCTGGATTTCGGTGAGTGCGCGCGCCGCGGCGATGGGGTCGGTCCGCAACAGGTCGGCGGCGGCACCGGCCTGCACCACGATCACGCTCAGGGAGGGGGCGATGATGTCGTGGAGCTCTCGGGCGATCCGTCGTCGTTCGTCAGCCACCAGTCGCTCGCTGAGCTGGCGCTGCTCGATGACGAGCTGCCGCGCCTGCTCAGCAGGGCGTCGTTGGACCTCGCGTGCATGAGCGCAAGCCGCCCAAACAGCCATGGTCCAGCGGTCAGGGTCAGCACCCACAAGACGTCGTCCGCGCTCGGCCGCGCAGGCAGCCCCGAGAGATGCACGACACTGTCAAAGCGGCCAAGCCCAGCAGACCCGGCACAAGCCCCGCGTATCGGCCCAACGCATAGCACGCGGTGAAGATCACCGCCAACCCTACGACGCTCTGGTCATCGGGGACACCCAGCCGATCGCGGAGTACGAGCACAAGGCAGGTCGCGATCGCGCAGACCACCGGCAGGCGGCGGCGACCCACCAGCAGTGCGCCGAGGAGCAGGGTAGTCAGAGCTACCACTTGTCGACGTCAGTGAACACAGCCTCGATGCAGCCTGCGAGCGCCAGCACCGCGGGTAGGAGAACGTCGGTCCACGTCAAACCAAGCGCGGGCGTGGCTGCTTCATGAGACACGCTACGCCGATCGGACGTCCACAAAGTCATACCTGGGGTGGAGGAAACGCGGCCCCAACGCCGACGCGGGCATAGTCGCTCGGCCCTAGCGTCGAAGCGTCCGACCAAGCTTCAGGGAGCGACATGACAATTTCCTCGTACGAGCCGCGGGCCTGACCGCAACGATCTTCGCTGGCCTCAGCGTGGTGATGGCGCCGCTCAATGCCCTGGCCCGGATGCGCACGACCGACGGTCTCAGCGACTTCGAGAACCCACTCGCATCCTGGTGGGCCCGGCCGGCGATGCGGGCTGCAGCCCGCTAGTGGAGTGGGGGTACCCGACACGGTCTACGAGACCTACGGCAAGTTCTACGTCTTCGCGCTAATCGCCGTGCTTGCGTGCGCGATCGCGGTGCGCAGCCGCCGCGGCACGGCGGGAATGGGCCTTACGGAACGGTGGGGCTGGCGAATCTCACTGCCGTCCTACGTGCTGCTGGCTACCTCGCTGTTCATTACTTACTGGGTCGCGAACCTGGACGTGGTATTCCTGCTGGTGACTGTGCCCACAATGTTGCTCAACACGATCGGCGAGCTTCTGCTCGGCATCGGGCTGATCGGAGGTAAATTCCGGCCTCGGCTCACGGGCTGGCTGCTCGCCATGGGCTTCCCGCTGTCCCAGGGCCTAATCGCGATCTCGACCCAGGCGCTGGGCATGTGGCCTACCATGTTCGCTTGGGGTCTGGCGGGCTGGTCACTGTGGCGGTCCTCGCCCCGCCAGAGCGTGCAGGTCCCGCGAGCCACTCTCGCGGCGTGAGGTGGCCACGGTCCGGAACTCCGGGAAGCCGTTTGGTCCGCGTATATCTGCGGCTGCTTGTCCAACGGCGGCCGACAAGAACGATGGAGAAGCTGCTTCTGAGTTTCGGCGTTCAGGCCGCCCCCACAAGGCGATGGCCGTCGCTCAGGGCCGCCACGCGGGCGGGTGTAGACGGAATCTGTGTGCCCCATGTGCTCCCGCGGATCATTGCCATCAACCTCCTGCACACGATGCACGTGGTCCCAGGCGCCCAGTGAGGTCGGTCAAATCGGCCGGGCGCAACCTTCGCAACGAGAAGGTCAGGGGTTCGAGTCCCCTTAGCTCCACCTGCGCCCGGTGGTGCGGGCATGACCGGGAAAGTGGATGGGACCAGCACCCAGGTCGGTGAGGAGCGTTACGATCGCGGCCTTTTGGTGGTGAGGAGGACGGCCGCGGTTACGGCCCAGATGAGGGCGGTGATGGCGGCTTGGCGGGATGCGTCAGCTCCGGTGAAGAGCTGGGAGACGAAGGTTCCGGAGAAGGCGTTGTTGGTGGCGTGCAGCACCATCACGAGCAGGACGCTGCGGCCGCTGCTCAGGAAGAGCAGCGCGATGACGACGTTGGAGGAGACGACCAGGAGCAGGTCCCACCAGGAGATGAGGCCGCTGAGCATCAGAGGTAGGTGCCACACGGCAGCAACCGCTCCGAGGATGAGGCCGGCAAGTTTCCAGCCGTAGGGCTCGACGAGTCGCGGCAGCGCGTAGCCGCGCCAGCCTGGCTCCTCCCACGCCCCGCCGAAGCCGGGCACGAGGAGCGCCACGGCGAAGGCAATGGGCACGCCCGACCAGGCGCCGAGCTGCGCGGCGGACGGCGGCTGGGCGCCGAGCAGCAGATTCAAGGCGAACGCGGTCGTGGTGATCAGGACCGGCGTCGCGATCATCAGCAGCCACCATCGACCCGGGACCCGCCAGTGCAGCATGGAGCGAACGAGTGGGCGGATGGCGCTGCGTCCTCCGGTGACGCCCAAGACCAGTAATGCGGCCAGGAATGGGCCGAAGCTCGCAATGGGCAGGGGGAAGTTCCCGGCGGCGTACAACGGCCACGGCCACCACGACAGCACGAGCGTCAACAGGAAGAAGCTGATGAGGGGGTGCGCCTCGATGATGGATCGGACGCGGTGGTGCTGGTTCGGCAGCGGGCTGGTGATCGGCGTGCTCGAGATATTGGTCATATCGGCGACGTTAGGGAGAACAGCTGTGGCCGCGCATCCGCTGGGGAGGCCAACCTCCGTCCCCCGCTGTGCCGATGCTGGATACGCACCGAGGGTGACGCGCTGACCGGCACACCCTGCTTAGCATTGGCGGGCATGGGGTCACCGCGACGGGTGTTACCGAGCGCATGCCGGGCGCTGCCTGTGCTGATCGCTGCGGTGGGGACCTTGGAGTATGCAGCACTCGACTTGCCTGACCTGGGTCGCTCCTTGGTGTTCCTCTACGTGGCCTGCGTTGTGCTGCTGTGGAACCAGCGGTACCCCCTCGCTTCCCCGTTGACTGCGTTGGGCGTGGTCGTGATGTTCTCGCTGGTTGCCCCGACGGCCGCTACTGAGGGCAACACGACTCTGCTGATATCTATGTTCTGCCTGTTCGTCGTCGCGGCCTTCAACTCCGGACGAGTCGCCGTCGTCGGCGGCTTGTGCGGACTGGCCTGCGTGGCTGTGGTCGCGTGGCGTGCGCCGGAGTGGGACATCTCCGGACTGGTGGTGCTGGTGCTCCTGCTGATGATCGCCTGGGGCGCCGGACGTCTATCGGCCCTGCGGGACCGGATCGCCAGTGACCTGCGCGACCAGACGGAGCGGGCCGAGACCGAGCGGGCAGAAGAGGCGGCACGTGCGGTCGAGCTGGAGCGGTCGCGCATCTCTCGTGAGCTGCACGACATCGTGGCCCACCACATCAGCGTGATCGTCGTTCAGGCCCGCGGGGGTCGGCGGTGTTTGACTACCGCTCCGGAGGATTCCCGTCGCGCCTTCGACGCCATCGAGCAGATGGGCGAGGAAGCTTTGACGGAGATGCGGCAGCTGCTCGGCGTCCTCAGCAACCAGACGCACGCCCCGCTCAGCCCGTCGGCCAGCCTGCGGCAGCTGGAACCCCTGCTGAACCAACTGCGCTCTACCGGACACGAGGTCGACCTCATGGTTCAGGGCACCGCTGTTCCGTTGCCGCCAGGCCTCGACCTGGCGGCGTATCGGATCGTTCAGGAGTCTCTGACCAACGTGGTCAAGCACACCCATCGCGCCCACGCCCGCGTGACGGTGTCCTACCGTCCAGCTGACCTTCAGTTGGAGATCGCCGATGATGGGCCAGGCCCCTCCGCGCTTCCGAACAGCGACGGCCACGCGCCGCGTGGGCTTCTCGGGATGCGTGAGCGGGTCGCCGTCTACGGCGGCACCCTGACCACGACTCACGCTACCGGCGAGGGGTTCGTCGTGCGGGCCAGCTTTCCGATACCGCAGCAGGTGCGGTGACCATCCGGATCCTGCTCGTCGACGACGAGCGCCTGCTCCGCACCGGTTTCTCGATGATCCTTCGTTCCGAGCCCGACTTGGCCGTGGTGGGCGAGGCGGCCGACGGCCACGAGGCCGTCGCCGCCACGGCTGAGCTGCACCCCGACGTCATCTTGATGGACATCCGAATGCCCGGCCTCGACGGGCTGGAAGCAACCCGCCGCATCGTCGCCTCCGGAAGTTCAGCACGCATCCTCGTGCTGACCACGTTCGACCTCGACACCTACGTTTACGCGGCCCTCGCGGCCGGGGCCAGCGGGTTCCTCCTCAAGGACACCCCCGAGGACCAGCTGATCGGAGCGATCCGTGCCATCGCCGCCGGCAACGGCCTTTTCGCTCCCTCGGTTACTCGCCGGCTCATCGAACACTTCTCAGTGCAGAATCCGACGCCAACAGCTACGCCCGTCCTCGAATCACTGACTAGCCGCGAACGCGAGATCCTCAAGCTCCTTGCCGGTGCGCTAAGCAACGCCGAGATCGCTGGCCAGCTTTACATCAGCGAGCACACGGTCCGCACCCACGTCGCCCGGATCCTGTCAAAACTGCAACTGCACGACCGCGCCCAAGCCATCGTCGTCGCCTACGAGACCGGACTCATCCGCGCCGGCAACCCCGGTCAGGTCAGCAGGGCGCCCAGAAAGTGACCAACGCCGCCCTACGGGAATGCCGGACAGGCAACCGGGGTCCTGCCTCCATCACAACAGATGTGCGGTGGAGAACCGACCCGGCGTGGATGCGAACGCGGCCGACCGCGCCGCACTATCCGATGAGCTCCTAACAGGAGCAGTTGCCTCCGGTGTCCGCAGAATGTCCCGGATGGCAGGGAAGCGGTCAGATGCGTACCCCCGGCGTGCCCCCACCGCGCACCCGCAACGACGGGACGCCATGCCATGCACCGACCAGCAAGCGTCGAAGCAGCTCGTATGCCCACGTGTTAGGCCTTCGCAACGAGAAGGTCAGGGGGTTCGTGGATGCAGTCCGCACCTAGTCCGCATGAGACTGCAGGGGCCGTACGCTGCCGCGCGAGGAGTTGAGACCTGAGGCCCTGATCGTTACACGTGAGGACCAAATCAGCCATCGGCGGGCGACCCGCCCGGTTGCGCTCGTAATGCGCAGGCCCTGGGACCGATGAGAGCCAGGAGAGGTTGGTCGAGCAGCGCACCAGGCCGGTGTCTCAGGCGCGTTCTGGGACAGCCGCCGGCTGACCACGGCTTGAGCAGATCACCGAATCGGTCGCGCGCTCGGTCTGTGGTCTGGTTCGCACCACGACGGTGTTGAGTAGGTGGGATCGGGCGCCGATGAGAAATGGCGCCGACAGTGGTCTGAGTACGGTCCGGTGAAAACGCGCTGCGCGCATCAAGGGAGAGCAACGAGATGAGACCTCTTCGATACTCGATCAACGTCACACTCGACGGCTGCTGCCATCACGAGGCAGGGCTCCCCCCCGACGAGGAGTCGATGCGCTACTGGACCGCTGAGATGGAACGAGCCGATGCCCTGCTATTCGGCCGGGTGACCTACGAGATGATGGAGTCGGCGTGGCGGAAGCCGGCCACGGGCACGTGGCCTGACTGGATCGATGAGTGGGAGATCCCGTTCGCCGAGACCATCGACCGGGCGAAGAAGTACGTCGTGTCGAGCACGCTGAGCGGGGTCGATTGGAATGCCGAGCTGGTGCGAGGCGACTTGGGGCAAGCGGTTCAGCGGCTCAAGCAGGAGCCAGGTGAGGGCCTGTTCGTGGGTGGTGTGACGCTCCCCCTGGCGTTGGCAGATCTGGGACTGATCGACGAGTACGTGTTCCTTGTGCAGCCGGTCCTTGCCGGACACGGGCCGACGTTGCTCGCCGGTCTGCGCGAGCGCATCCAGCTCGAGCTCGTGGATCGCCATGAGTTCCGGTCGGGGGCGGTCGCCCTGCGATACCGGCCCACGCGAGCAACGGCTTGACGCGATGTGTCCTGGCACGTTGGCCGCTGCCTCGCGACGGAACGATGGTTCTCGCGCCTGATGCGAGGGTTCGGACCGCCCCAAGGGCGCGTCCTCATCCGTGTACGACGCGGTGTACGAAATCTCGCCACTCCGGTGGAGCTCAGCTACGTAGAACCACGAAGATCGAGCCCACAGCCACAGCTATGGGGAGCCTGGGTCAGGTTCCCAAGCTGATGCTGCTCGAGCAGCCAAGCAAGCAGCCAAGGCGGCTCAGGGGATAGTCCCGGCCTCCTTGGCATTCGTGGGCGGGATTGGCTGGTTTATGGCGTGTCGGTGTGGACCGGGTTTGGGGCGGGGCCGGCGATCACGAGCTTTAGTTTGCCGCCGGCCGATCGGGCCAGCTCGTGGCGACGCTCGACGGTGACCTGCGGGTCTCGTGCGCCGAGTTGTGCGAGTTGTCGCGCAACGGCTTGGCCAAGCCGGGTCTCCAGGTCGTCGTTGGCGGCTGTCGTCGGGCTGGTTGAGTATCTGGGGACGATGAGAATGCGAATGACCGGGCCGTCCTGGCGGACTTGGAATTCACGGATGTCCGGGTCGCCGGTGAGCAGGGCGAAGTGCAAGGGGTGGACGGCCACCTGACCGCCGCCGCGGGCGGGAAGGGAGAGCACGTCATCGTTTCGACCATGGATTGCTTTGACGCGGATTAGTATGCGCCCGCATGGGCACGGGTCTGGGTCGACGGTGACCATGTCGGTTACCTCTACCCGGATCAGCGGCTGGACTAGGTTGTGCAGGTTGGTGACCAGCAGTCGGGCGCCCGGCTGTCCGGCCGGCACTGGTTGGCTGTCGGCGTCGACGTTCTCGACGAGAGTGGTGTCCTCGAAGAGGTGGATGCCTTGGTGGTACTCGCACTCGGAGCCGAAGAGCCCCTCGGTGCAGCCGTAGAGGTCGAAGGGTCGCACCTCGAACGCGTTGACCAGTTGCTCGGTCATCTCTGGGGTGCGCAGCTCCGCGGCGGTGGCCATTATCTGTGGCGAGATGTGCAGGCGGCCGGCCTGCTGCTCGTCGGCCAGCCACATAGCGATCGAGGGGTAGACGTTCAGGTAGGTGGGTTGGAACTGGTTGAGTGCCTCGACCAGCTTCGGAAGTGGCAGGGTGACCGGCAGGGACAGGATCCGGTGCAGGCCGATCGCCATGGTGGTGGCTCCCTGGCGGGTGATGTGAGACGGCCTAGCGCCGGCGATCCAGGCCATCCGTTGGCGGGGCATGGTGGGCCGCAGGTGGCACCAGTTAGCGGTGCGCACGAACCCGGCCGCGATTGACCGCCAGCCGCCGGCGTCGTAGACGAACAGGCCTGGCCGGCCCGAGGATCCGCTGGTCAGCAGCACCCGGTAGCGGTCAAGGTAGAGCTGGTCCCGGGTCATCTGGCCGACCCAGTCCAGCAGCTCGTCGCGGTGCAGGCGAGGGTCGCAGACCAGCTCGTCGAAGTGCTCCATAAGCAGGGGCCTGCTGAGTATCGGCAGGTGCGCCAGGTCGAGTGGCTGCTTGCCGAGCGCGCCGGTTTCGGTGAGCCACCTTCGGTAGAACGGCGAGTGGGCGGCGGCGTGGCGGACGACGGTCTCCAAGCGCCGCTGTTGGTGCTGAGCAAGCTGGGCACGGGGCTGCTGCTCCCGGCTGGCCTGCGTCCGCGCCAGCCGCATGGCCTGGGCCACGTCGGCCAGGCGTCGCCGGTGATA
The DNA here is from genome assembly GCA_963808435.1 of uncultured Actinomycetota bacterium. Lineage (GTDB taxonomy): Bacteria > Actinomycetota > Actinomycetes > Propionibacteriales > Propionibacteriaceae > Microlunatus. The sequence goes on from CAWEFW010000037.1 coordinate 12,160, forward strand.
TCGAACCTGGGTGCTGTTCATTGGATCCTCCGGTCCTGCTGGGTTCCGTCGCTGCCGGCGGAGAGTTGGGTCGCGCCAAAGGCCGCGTCCAGCAGCAGCCGCCCCATGCGCCGGGCGAGCACCACGTCCACGGTTTGCGGCTGGGTCAGCCGCTCAAGGCCCAGCCCGACCTCCATCGCGTTCCAGGCCAGGGCGACCTGAGTGGCCGTCACATCGCTGGGTAGGGCGAGCCCGCGGTCGTCGGCGAGCTGCCGCACGGCGTCCGTCAGCGGCTCGAGGATGGTGGCATGGATCGCCGCGAAGCGGTCCCGAAGCTCGGGATGGCGCAGCACGTGGGCCCAGAACTCGAAGAAGACCGCCAGCCATCCATCGTCGCTGTCGCGGCGGTGGATCGTAACCGTGGCCAACCAGTCGAGTGCCCGTTCTGGGCCGGCTTCGCGCAGGCCTGGAACCACGTCCGTCAGCACCTGCTCGACGCGCCGCTGGTAGACAGCGAAGAACAGGTCCTCCTTGGAGGCGAAGTTGGAATAGACCGCACCCTTGGTGTAGCCGGCCCGCTCAGCGACCTCGTCCACCGAGGTGGCATGGAACCCGCGGCCGACGAAGCATGCCTCGGCTGCCGTGACCAGCTCCTCGTGGGTCTGCTGACGCCGCTCAGCCCTCGACAACCGCATTCCCATCTCCCCACCCTCCGCATACGGACCGTATCTGCATACCTGAAGTATGGTAATACCATTAGTATCCGTTGGCAAGCCGTTGCTTCCAGTTGTCAACGAAGGTCTGCCGGGACACCGAGCAATGGCAGAATGCCGCGCTGAACCGGACCATCATCGGCCAGGCGGAGGGGATCTTGATGGAACGCTTCGCTCTGACGGCTGACCGGGCGTTCGCGGTGCTTCGACCGTGTCTCGCAACAGAACAACGTCAGGCTGTATCAGGTGGCTGGGGAACTGGTGGCGACACGAGAAATCCCAGCAGCAGCCGTGCGCGACTCGAGCCAGGGCTGAACCTCCAGTTTCGGACGAACAGGTCATCTGCAGGCCGCAAGGCGGACGCAAGCCACCACTAACCATCGACATAAGCCGACAAATGTCGATGGATCTGCGGCACCCCGAACCCTGCCCTGACTTGGTGTAACGCCTTGTCCGACGCCGATCGGAGACATGTCGGAGCTGATTGAATCGGCTCTCTCAAGGCAGTAGCGGTCGTACACAGCCGCGTCGCCCCGAGTCCGTCTCTATTGTGGATCAAGGGCCGGGCGTGGCCCGGCCGGGCGGCGCCATGTCCTCGCTGCGGTGCGGGCCGGCCGCTTCGTTGTGCTCAACGGTCGGTCGGGGTCGCCGGTACTGAACAGCGAGCGAAACTATCTCGGACCCAGGCAGCACGACGCGCTTGTAGTGCTCGGCGACTGGCGCAAGCGACTTCCCAACTGCAGCCTGGGTTGATGCCGATGCTGCTTACGCGTGATTACGGCTTCAACGGCTGACCTGTGCGTGCGGCGTCTACGACCTGGCGGATGCTCTCCATGACCTGTGCCGGCTGCTCGTAATGGACAGCGTGGCCACTCTGGGCGATGACCAGGCGGCTGTTCGACGACAGGCCAGCCATGATCTGTTGTGCTTCCTTCCAGATTGGGTCGTGATCGACGTTCTGTGCCGACGCCAAGACGATGAGAGGTGTGGCACCAAGCGACGCCGCCGTTCGCAACTGAGTGTTGCTGTCCATTTTCGCCCCTTCCTCAGCTAGAGCGGTTTCGATCTGCCGTGGCCGGGCCTGCAGGACGCCGATGGCGGTCCGCGTCTCTGGAGTGAGGTTCTCACTCCCTGGCAGCACGCTCGGCAACGCCGGCGCCCACAGCAGACGCACCAGCCCCAACCGTGCCGTCCACCTGATCATGTTCTGGAACTGCCGCTGCTCGGCCTCCTCTGCGGCCAGCTGCTCGGGTGGGCGGTGATCGTCCACAAACTCGTGACGCGCGTCGACGAGCACCATCCCCGCAACTTCGTTCGGGTGCTGATTGGCGAACAGGCGTGCCGTCTTGCCCGCGATTGAGTGGCCGACGAGCACATACGGACCTTCGACGCCAGAGTTTGTGAGCAGCGCATGCAGCTCTGCGGCGAACTGTTGCGGGCTGCGAGGCGTCGGACCAGGTTCGCTCCAACCGAGGCCGGCGCGGTCGTAGGCACAGACGCGCGTCGACGTCGCGATCTGGGACTGGACCGCACCCCAATCCAGGGAGAACCCTCCCAAGCCGGCATCGAGCACTACAGTTGGGCTGCCCTGCCCGGAGCAGCGCAGGTGCAAGCGATAGCCGCCGATATCTACTAGTTGCCCCGGAGGTGGATAGCGCTTGCCGTCCCCGGCCGCCATGATCGCCTCATAGCTCGCGCCGCCCAACGCAAGCAGCACGATCAACGCCAGCAGTCCGAGCAGGATGCGTACGGTCCAAAAGACCAAGCCGTTCGGGCGGCGCCGGAGTTGCGGTGACGAGACTGTGCCAGGCGGCGAGGTCATTGTTCTCACGGACTCCGCTCCCAAAGTACATGGTGAGTGACCAGTAAGTCATGATCGATGCGAGTTTCGCGATCAGATCATGATGTGTGCGCCAAAGTCTTGGGAGCAGGACGACGAACTGACCTACGCCGAGGAGTACTCCACGTCCGTCACGCTGACCTTGCCCTAGCGACATAGATGCACGCTCGGCCACAACGGCGTGCTCGTCCCCTGACGAGGCGCCGAGTCGCTCCACAGGTGATCGACGCCCTGCGGACGCCGCTGGAGTCCGGCACCGTCCGAGATCGACACCTCGATGCCGCCGGAGATACCAGGGAACCGCGGGCGTGGCCATCTCCGCTTGCGGGGCCCCGCTCAGCCAGGTCGGACCTGCACGAGCTGGTAGTCGATCCGGTAGTCAACACGTCAGGAGCAAGGCGGACGCTCACGGACAGCGGCGAACAGATCCCAGACGCCTCGACCATCGTCCGATTCGGTAGAGGTGCGCCTGGGGGTCAAGGGGTCGCGGCCAAGTGGCTACGGCTGCTCCAGCTCGAAGGACTTCCAATCTCCCTCTGAGATGACCTCGGCGGTGCCGTCTGTCACTCTGATGGCCGTCTGGTCGTCGATGGCATACGCGGGGCCGGCGATGTCGGCGGCCCAGGTCTCTGCCGCAGCCAGAGTGTTGTCCGGCATGAGTTCGTGGTTCAGATGCGGGAAGATCGAGAAGTCGGCGACCCCGAGAGTACGGTCGCCCTCGGTAGGCCGCCAGGAGAGGAAGTGGTCCCCGATCCTGGGGGTCATCACCATGCTTCCGGCGCTGACCCCGACCCACGTCATCTCGGGCAGCGAGGGCAGTAGGTCCGCCAGCCCTGACTGTCGTATCCAGTGGTCCAGGTACATCGCATCGCCGCCGCCCACGAGCAGGACGTCAGCCTCCTGGACCCAGGAGTGCCATCGGTGCTCGTCGATGCTGGGGAGTGCGGTGAGCTCCAGCACGCCGACCGACTTCCAGCCCAGGTCGAACATGCCCGTCGGCTGGCCTGAGATGAAGCGCCACGCCGAGGCGGGTGTACACCAGGGGTGGCCGTACTGCGCCGTCGGGATGCAGAGCGCGTTGGAGTCGGCGATGGGCTTGCCTAGGAGATCGACCAGCGCGTCGCGGATGCTGGTATTCGTGACGCCACCAGAGGTAAGGAGCAGCTTCACAGACGTCTCCCGGATCGATAGGTGACAGATGGGGTGCTGTTGATAGACCAGGGACCAGCGCAGAACCCATCGCGGAACGGGTTCAGCATCGTCTGCCTGGGATAGTTGCCGCGGCCGGGAGTCGCCACTACGGCGTTGGCCACGGCGCCAAGCGGGGATCGCCGACGTAGGGGGCGGCGGGACACCCCCCACCAATCGTGAGCTCGGGAACTCGTAGGCAGCGCTGCCCGACTGTGCGTATGTGTTCGCTGAAGTGCTCCATGGCAGCGATCGCGTCCCGCAGCTGGGAGATGGTGTAAGTTCCCGCCCATGAAAGCTCGGGGGCGCTTCGTGACGCGTCTGGTGACGACCATGCTCATCGCTTTGGCCGGATTCGTGACGGTGGGCGCGCTACCGGCGGCGGCCGAGAGGTCCGGTACCGTCCAGTACGTTGCGCTGGGCGATTCCTATGCAGCCGGACAGGGCGGGGGCGATTACCTCAACGCTTGCCTGCAGAGCCCGAATGGCTACCCGTATCTCCTCGATGCCGAGAAGCGGATCCATCTCCGCGCCAACGCCGCCTGCACGGGAGCAGAGACCTCTGAAGTGGTCGGCACGCAGTTGTCGGCGCTGAATCGAGGCACGAGGTTGGTGACATTGACCGTCGGCGCCCCTGATCTGAACCTGGCCGGAGTGCTAGCGGCATGCACCGTCCCAGTCCCGACAAATTGCCAGCCTGCGATCGAACAGGCGCTTGCCCTGTTGTCGGTTTCGTGCGGAGGCGGGAGCGAGGAGCTCCTAAACCGTCTCACGAACCTGTACGCCCAGGTGGCCGACGCGGCGCCGAACGCACTCATCGTGGTCACGGGCTATCCGTATCTGTTTGAGCCACCCGCGGAAGGCGATCCGGACGCGACCATCATCAAGGCAGTGAATTACGCAACGGCCGCCTTGAATTGCACCATTCAGAAGGCGGTCGCCGATGCCCGGGCCGCGGGCCTCAACATCGTGTACGTCGACGTCACCGACGAGTTCGCCGGACACGGTATTGGTGGCAGCGGAGTGCCTTTCATCAACGCGCCGGGTACTGGAATAGGCGCCTTCCACCCCACCAGTGCGGGTTACGTTGCCTATGCCGAGGCCATCTCAGGGGCGCTGCCGACCGCCTGGACGGACGACAACAAGCAGGCGGCCTAACTCGCTTGCGCCGGCGTCGGAGTCAACGTCGAGCATGGGTTGCCGAACCCATTTGGTACGTGTGAAGTGCCGGACGGGCGTGCCGCTGAGACACCGCCGAGCGGACGCCGGCGAACCGGGGGTGCTTACCGATCTGCTTACCATCCGCCACGCGCATCCGCGACCGCCACCGCACGCCGGCGGACGATGCGCCCGCTTACGCCGCGCCGACGCCACGAGCCGGATGTCAATGGCATGGAAGAGGTCAGGAGCGCTCATCGTGGGCACGGCGCCCTGCGAAAGTCGTAGACGGTCTGGCCCAATATGGCTGGACAGTCCAGCTGAAGCCTGAGAGCGTCGCAAGCGTGACCGAGGCTCGTACGTATATACCGCCCGCCTGGGATGAGCGCTCCACGTTGACCGCGATGCTGAGGTACGTCCGTGCGACGGCGGTTTTCAAGTGCGAGGATCTCGCCGACGACCTCGCCCATGCTGCGCCGCTGCCCACCTCTCCGCTCTCGAGTATCGGCGGTTTCATCAACCATCTGCGGTGGGTGGAGCACGGGTGGTTCGAGCATTCGTTTGTCGGGGGACCGGATCGAGCGCCGTGGACCGAGGACGAACCTGACCGCGAGCTGTCGCTTGGTGCTGGGATTCCGCTGGGCGAGGCGCTGGCCGGCTACGCGGAGCAGGCCGCCATCACCGACGCCATCATCGCCGAACACGACCTTGACGATCGGGCGGTGTGGCCGCTCCATGACGGTGGGGACCACCCGACCCTGCGGTTTGTCGTGCTGCACATGATCGAGGAGACGGCCCGGCATAACGGCCACCTCGACATCCTCCGGGAGATGCTCGACGGCCGCACTGGCGAATGAGCGCGGATTGGGCGGTGCTCCACCCCGAACGCAGGCTCCACGGCACGGGCCTGATGCACTTAGTCGAGACGTTCGCCTCCTGTTCGCCCCCCGCGTGCCGTCGCCAGAGGCAGCATGCATCGGATGCACCGGCGTGGACAGTCAGGGACAATCGCAGTAGCACCGGGCGCAACCTTCGCCAACGAGAAGGTCAGGGTTCGAATCCCTAGTTCCACACTGTGAGACTGCCTGCGACTGGCGTGATGCTTGTCAGAGTCCACCACCACTGTCTGCGCGCTGTCGCGTCCCGCAAGGTGGTGGTGGTGATCACGCCCCTGCGGCGGTCCGCGGCTTTCTCAATCATGGGAGTCGACGGTTCGCTCCTTTGGGCAGTTCGGCGTCGATCGACCGTTCCGACTTTGCTACCTTTTGCGGCCGTGACCAGGTGGGCCCCGGGGCGGGTGTGAAGGCGGTCGTCTACGACCGGTACGGGTCGCCCGATGTGCTGCGGGTCGAGGAGGTCCCGGTGCCGTCACCGGCCGCGGGCCAGGTGCGGGTGAAGATTGCCGCGACCTCAGTCAACCTCAGCGACTGGGAGTGCCTACGCGGATCGCCCGCGTACGCGCGGATCGGCGGGCTGCGGTTCCCGGCTCGCCGGACGCTCGGTTCGGACATCGCGGGCCTGGTCGACGATGTCGGGGAAGGGGTGACCCGGTTCCGACCCGGAGACGAGGTGTATGGCGATAATCTCGGGCTGAAGGGAGGCTTCGCGGAGTACATGCTCGCGCCGGAAGCCGCGCTCGCCCGCAAGCCGGGCCAGCTCACCTTTGTTGAGGCGTCGGCCATCCCGCAGGCGGGTGCGATCGCCTTGCAGGGCACGGAGGGGGCCGGGACGGGTCGCCGGGTGCTGATCAACGGCGCTGGTGGAGGGTCGGGATCCTTCGCGATTCAGCTCGCGAAGCGGGTGGGTGCTCACGTCACCGGTGTTGACAACGCCTCCAAGCTGGACTTCATGCAGTCGGTCGGCGCGGATCGGGTGATCGACTATCGCCGGGACGACTTCACCCGGACCTCCGAGCCGTACGACCTGATCCTGGACTTGGCCGCGCACCGGTCCGTATTTGCCTATCGGCGTGCGCTGGCGCACGGCGGCACGTATCGGTGCGTGGGTGGGTCGGTGTCCACCCTGCTGCGCCTGCTTACCGTCGGCCGACTGGTTGGGGGACTCACCGGACGCGACATCAGGATCCTTGCTGTCCAGGAGGGGCCGGCCCACTTTGAGCCGCTTGCCGCCCTCTGCACCACCGGTGACGTCCAGATCCACATCGACCGCACGTTCGCACTCGACGAGGTTCCCGCCGCGCTTGCTCATGTCGGTGAGGGACGCGCCTCCGGCAAAGTGGTTGCGGTCCTCTCCTGACCCAGGCCGGACTCTGAAGCCCGTCCGGCGGCCCGCAGGTCCGCGCAGGTACGAGCGCTCGTTGCCTGGTGTTAGGCCGTCGGTGGAGCGAAGCTCAAGTTGTATCAACGAGAAGGTCAGTGACTAGGGGGGGTTAGCCGACCGCGTGCGGCACGTCGAGCGAGGCCCATCGTGCGTGAGAAAGACGTGTCGCCCCGATCGTGGGTTCGAGGACGAACGGGCACACTCATCACATGCAGAAGGTTTCGCTTGATGCTCTTGCTCGCCAGCAGATCGCGTTAGCTGGGTCTGCCGGCGGTGGCCACACCGCAGACACCGTCTTCGGCGGTCATGAGAAGGTGCTGCGTCAGACGGTCATCGGCATGGTCGCTGGAGCTCGGCTCGCCGAGCACAACAATCCGGGTGAGGCGACCGTTCTGGTCTTGAACGGCCACGTGCGGTTGGCGGCTGCCGACGTTTCGTGGGAGGGCCACCGGGGGGACCTCCTGATTGTGCCCGACGACCGCCACAGCCTGGAAGCGGTGGAGGACAGCGCCGTCCTGCTCACCGTGGCCAAGATCCGGCGCTAGCTAGCTGCGGCTACCCGTACGGGGACAGCGGCAACGGGTGTCCGCGCCATGGAATCGGATACGGTTCGGCGCGCCAGCATGCACACAGGCTGTACGAGGTCGAGGAACCGTGGTCAGCAGCGGCATTGACGAGAGTCGTTGAGTGCCGATCCACGCGCGTCAAACGGCATCGTCGCGCTGCGGGCTGGGACTGGCCGGGCCGGATTCCTAAGTCCTGTGTCCTGGGTGCTTACCGATCTGCTGACCATCCGTCATGTGCTCGAGCGATCGGCGGCGTACGCCAGCGGACAAACGTCGCGCTCAGGTAGAGCCGGAGCCACAGGCCGGACGTCAATGGCATGGAAGCGGTCTCGGTCTCGCGTTAGATGCGGTCCAAGATCAACTTCGTTCGCCCGATGTTCTGGTGAGTCATACCTCAGTGGTCATCGAGCTCGCCTTGTCGGCCAACGTCATTGGCGCGACCGGGCCAGACGGGCGGTCATGGTGGCCGACATCCGCCGGGATACCCCACCAGCGGAAGCCAGCGCCTCACCGAAGTCGGTGCCGGTGATCCGCAGCACGGCACAATCGATCTCGGCCGTGACGGTCGCGGTTCTGATACCGTCGCACAGCAGTCCGAGCTCACCGAAGTAGTCGCCGGCTTTCATTCGGTTGATACGTCCGGTACGCCCGTCGCGGGTCATGTGGACACTCATCGCGCCCTTCGTCAACACAAAGAAATCGGTTGCGCGGTCGCCCTGCCGGATGACGACGGCCCCCGCGGTGATCCGCTCCGGAACCGCCGACGCGGCGAGCCGCTCGATCGTCGCCTGCGGAGCAGCGGCGAACAGGCCAAGTCTGGAGATAGCGCGCACCCGGTAGGCCAGTCGCTCGACACCGGTCGCCGCCGCGACATCAATGGGACGCAACGCTGGAACCAGTAGTACGGCGATGGCCGCGGGCACGATCCCGAACAGCAGGAGCGTTGTGGTCAGCCCGCTGAGACGCACCAGCACCGGGGCCAGCACTGCTCCGATAAGGATTCCGGCCACCACCGCGGCGCCGTAGATGCCGAACACCCGCCCCATCATGGCTGGCGGGAGCGTGCGCTGCAGGGTCGTCACTGCGACAAGTTCGATGAGCACGAATCCGGCGCCGTGGACGACCTCGAGCGCGAACGCGGCCAGTGGACTGTGCCACGCCAACAGGAAGGCGGTCGGTAGCGCGTAGCCGGCCAGGGATAGCCCGAGGACGGTTCCCGCTCGCCGTGAGGCGGCGAGACGCCGTCCCAGCACTGCCGCGAGCACTCCTCCCAGCCCGACAGCGGCAAACAGATAGCCGACACCGGAAGAGCCGGTGCCGAGCGCATCGCTCACCAGCAACAGCAGGACGGTGTCGGCGCCGTAGAGCAGATTGTCTACGACGGCGAACACGATGACCGCTACGGTCAGCGACGAGCCGGTCACCGCGGCCCAGCCGGCGCGGAGATCTGCCAGCACACCGCTGATCTCACCGCCACCAGGCTCGAGCGGTCGAACATTTCGCGGCAGACCGGCGACCGCGACCGCCGCGACGACGAAGCTGGCGGCGTTGATCGCGACGGCCACTCCCGGTGAGCCGGCGAGCAGCAGGACCGCGCCCAACGTCGGACCGAGCACGATGGCCAGGTTCTCGATCGTGGACAGCTTGGCGTTCGCCGCCACCAGCCGGTCCTCACCGACCAGCTGCGGGACCACAACCCACAGCGCGAGCGGGTAGGGCGCAGACGCACAGGTTGACACTCCGGTGAGCACCAGCGCGAGCAGCGGTGATCCTTCGGTCCACAGCACCACCGCAAGCACGCACATCAGCGCGGCCCGGGCGATATCGGAGGCGATCATCAGGCTCCGGGGATCGATCCGGTCAACGACCAGTCCAGCGATCGGTTCCAGTACCAGATAGGGGCCGAGCCGGACAAAGGTGAGCGCCGCGACCCACACGGCCGAGCCGGTCGTGTCGTAGAGGAAGGTCATCAGCGCGATCGTGTAGAGCCAGTCGCCGGCCTGCGATGCCGCGGACGCCACCACGATCCGACGGAACCCGCTCACGAGCCCCCCTCGGCACCGCCGCTTCCGTCGGCGCAGCCGCCGTTGCCAGTGCTGCCGGCGGCCATCCGGCGCCGGACTGAGTCCTCCGCTCCACCCAACTCGACCAGGCGATACAAGTCTTCGGCAACCCGACCCAGCCTGGCATCGCGGACCCCACTCGGGTGAAGGGAGCGGGGCAGCCCAGCCATCCCGGGCGACCGTGAATTCACACGGGCCACCGGACCAGCGTCGCGCTGACGCTGGTAGAACGCAATGGCGCCGATTCGATCGGCGCGGCGCGTCAACCCTAGCGACCAGCGATCACGCGGCCGAGGTTCTCGATCAGTCCGTCGTCCGAAGAGCCAGTTGCCCGGATCCTCGGCGACCCTGTCGATCGACAACAACGAGGAGTGTGTACCCGTCGGCTCGTCGAGAACGCGTGTGGTCTGTCAACGGATCACATCAACGTCCACCAGCAACCGTGAACCCATGGTCTCAGAGTTGGTGAGACGTAGGCTGCCGGCCAAAGTCCGACAGTCGAAAGGAGGACGGAGTGACGAGGCAGCCAGAGGACAGATCAACTGTCACAGGACTTTGGTTGACGATGATCCAAGTCAGCTTCGCTCCATCAAACGAGCAACCGCCTGCACTTAGCGATCTCGCACCAAGAACTTTGAAGCATCCTTGATCTATGTCGAATCTGGATCTGTGACCCGATCGGCCGGCGCAGACGACGTCGAGGTCCCGATTCCTAATTGGGCAAGAACTGCCTCAGAGTCTCCTGCCACTCGAACCACATCCCGGCGAGCTTCTTCCAACTGGTCCTCCAGAGTTGCCACCCGCTCCTCGGCGGTTGCTGCCCGGTACCTCCAGAACTCGACTTGGCCCTCTAACTCTGTCGCGCGGACCAGATGTTCGGTTGAGGTCTGCTGTGCCACCCGTGCTGTGGTTTGAGCGAGGTCAGCTTCTGCAGCCGCCTTGTTGGCCTGCCTTTCCATTTGGGTTGTCCCTTGGGTGCCCAACCAGAAACCTACGGCTGTCGTCAGGAACGGCAACAGCAGTGTCAGTACGTCCTTGGCTCTGGTGAAGGTATCGAGCGTGACCTTGCCACCACTGTCATAGACGATAGGCCTACCCAGCTGCATGCCAACCGCTACCAACCAGCCACCCACCATGATCGCCAAGATGACAGTCGTGATGAGCGCGCCGGCGTCCTTGATCTTGCTCCACTTGTCCCCAGGCATACAGGTAGCATGCGGCCAGCGGCTGAGTTGTTTCAACTTGGTGAGGGCAATGAGTCTCGCCCTTGACTACCCGCTCAAGGTGTGCGCGGCTAGATCGGTCCCGCCGATCTCGGGGTCAAGCGCAGTAGATGTGGCTCCCGATCGGCCCCAACAGGTCACGACGCGAGGAGCCCCGCTGTCGGGATACACGTTCCGGACGCTCGCCGCGACTTCTGTTCAGGGCTCGATCGAGCCATCTGGGGTCAAGGGGTCGCATGTTCAAGCCCTGTGTCAGCCGAGATCAATGGGGAGCTCTCACGCCCACATTTTGCCCGGCCGATGAGTTCGGCGGCGTGGCGGAGTCTTATTGCCATGCCGTCCTACAACCTGGTCATCGCCCTGCCCACCGCCGACCGCTCCAGCGCCTACGCGTTCGCCCAGGCGTTGGGCCTCGAGACGCCGGGCGAGCTGGCCGAGGACGGTGTTCCCGAACCGCTGCGGGTGCAGCTCAACGAGCAGGCCTGTGTGATGTACGTCCCGACCGGTGGGTTCGGCTGGATCACTGACGGCCGCGCCACCGCGGAGCCGGGTACCTCGGAGTGCCTGCTCAGCCTGCAGGTGGGCACCACCGCCGAGGTCGACAACCTGGTCGGGCGCGTCGATGCGGCCGGGGGTCGGGTGGTGTCAGGTCCCGAGCAGAAGGCCTGGGGCTACACCGGAACGTTCACCGACCCTGACGGTCACCTCTGGGAAGCCATCGTCTCGGCGATCTGACCCGGCGGTCATGCCGAGGCGCAGGGCGGAGCCAGGCGCCATCTCTGCGCTTCGGCACGGCTTCTCACCCCGTCCGCTGCGGTCCCCGCGTCGGGACTGAGAACCCAAGCGCGCATGCCCACGTATCGACCGCGCCTGGCAGCCACGGCGTAGGAGACCTCGCCGCCCGCGATGTGCCTCCCTGGCTAGCTGGCGTCGCGCGGACGAGGTCACTCGCCACCTGACGAACCGCGGGGCCGCAAGACGGACGCAGGTCACCACTAACCAATGGCCCGGGGCCGACAGGTGTCGATGGATCTACGAGACGGCGAACCGTGCCCTGACACGGCGTAACGCCAAGTCCGGCCCTGATCGAACGCGTGTCGATATTGACTGGATCGGCTCTCTCAAGGCGGTAACCTCCACCTACAAGAGCCAGCCCGCTCCATCTGAGCAGACCGGCCGATTCCACCGCCTCTTCTGCCATCGCTGTGCCTCCCGAGGGTCGACCCAAGCCACAACTGGCACTGTAGTTACCTTCGATCTTTGCCGGGAGCGCGTCGCGGCGCGACCGGCGCGGCGGCGGGCCTGGACTGGGTCTGAGGAGACGG
>CAWEFW010000038.1:0-42598 GCA_963808435.1 uncultured Actinomycetota bacterium
CGGGCGCGAGCCGGCAGGCCCTAGAGAAGGGCGGAAACCAGGGTGTCGTGCTGCTCCGCGTACCAGTCGGCGGTCGCGGCGGCCCGCTCCTTGGCCAGCGCCCAGTAGGCCGCGAAACCCTCGATGCCGGTGTCGGCGCCGTCCTCGATCAGCTGGTACATCCGGTCGTGGTTGAGGCGGACCGCGCGCACCAGCCGCTCCGGATCGAGCTCCATCCCGTACGCGGCGACGAACGTCCGCATCCGCTCCAGGGCGGCGCCCCGACGGGAGTCGTCGATGTAGCGGTCTGGCCGCAGCGGCGCCCACAGCCGTACGGCGCCGGCCACGTCCCAGACCGACGATCCCGGATTCGCCCAGTCGAAGTCGATCAGCGCCGCCGCCCGGCCGTCGCGGAAGATCACGTTGTCCAGGTTCAGGTCGTTGTGGCAGGCCAAGCCCTCGTCGAACTCCGGCGGCGCCACCTCCGGCCAGGTGTGCGCCGCCGTCTCGAACCCGACGACCGCCTCGTGGTACCGCCGCAGCAGGGCAGCCACGCTGCGTAGGGCATCGTCGGTGAGCGCCCAGGCGGGGTAGGGCGGCGTCACCGCATCGCCCGGGATGAAGGTGAGCACCTCACGGCCCTGGTCGTCGATCCCCAGCAGCCGTGGCGCGCCGTCGAAGCCGACCTCGGCCAGGTAGGTCAGGAGGGCGTGGGCCGCGGAGCTGGTCGGCCGCAGCGGACGGCGGACCGTGTCGCCCAGCCGCACCACCAGGCCCCGATTGTTCGTCCCGCCGTCCAGCGGGACCTCGGTGAGCCGGTCCGGCATCAGTGCGGGCTCGGCGCGTCCGCGTCGGCGAGCAGCTTCTCAGCCATGGATACGTGGGTGACGAGCGTGTTCACCATGCCGCTGAGCAGAGTAGCGCGCACGGCCGGGGCCTTGGCCACACCGTAGGGAATCGCAATCAGGTGGTGGATCCGGCGCATCTGAGCGGCCGTGATCCCGATCATCCGGTCGGTGAGGGAGGTCTGCAGCACCTGGCCATCATCGGTCAGGAACACGCCGGCGGCCTCCGCGCAGACCCCCTCCCGGGTCAACCGGGCCCGTTCTCGCTCGGTGGCGGCGTCGTGCACGGTGGACAGCCCGGGTGCCCACTGCCCCACGCCAACCACACCGATGGTGACCGTGGGGATCTTGTCGAACGCGCGCGCCAGGTCCGGTTGGCGGCGCAGCGCGCGTGCGGTGGCCGGGTCCGGCACGAGGAAGGGGGCGAAGAACAGGTACGCCGGGCCCCCGGAGATGCGTGCGACCTCCCGGACGATCTCCACGGCGCTGTCACCGGCGACGGAGCTGGAGGTGTCGTAGATGCTGCTCAACGCCCCGGTCAGCTGCACCACCGGGACGACGGGCAGCCGCTTCAGCTCGACCACCATCGCCCGCACGGAGCGGGCCCAGGCCAGGCCGATCACGTCGCTCGGGGTGGCGATCTCGCTGAGCAGGTCGGCTGCCGCTCGCCCCAGGTTCCGGCGCAGCGAGACCGGGTCGTCCTCGGGGGTGTCGACCACGATCGCGTGTCGCAGCCCGAACCGCTCGGCGAGCCGGCCGGAAGTGTCGACGTCGATAGTGCCGGCATGGCCGATCTCGATCCGGACCAGACCTTGCTCCCGTGCCGCTTCCAGGAGCCGTGCCACCTTGAACCGGCTGAGCCGGAACTCGTCGGCGATCTCGATCTTGGTCCGGCCGTCGACATAGTGCCGGCGCGCGATCGATGCGGCCAGCACGAGCTCGGCCGGGCCCTTGATGGGAGCCGCCGACTGACCGTCACCCCTGCTCATATGAGCACACAGAATATCAGTTGTGCGCAAGCCATTGACCCGGCGTGATCGTCGCCACCATAGTTCTCATCAGAGAGTCACCCCGCTCATTTGAGCCAGACACCGCTGCGGGTACGTTCGCCGCCCTGGCCTGCCGCTGCCGCAGTCGGTGAGAAAGGACCTCTTCATGACCCGCTCGACGCACCGCCGCTTGGGAGTAGCCGGCCTTGGTGTCAGCTTCGCCCTCGTCCTGTCCGGTTGTGCGGGCTTCGGAAACCTCGGCAACGAGCCCGGGGTCACCACGCTCACGTTGGCCAGCGTCAACAACCCGCAGATGCAGGACATGAGCCGGCTGCTGCCGGAGTTCAACAAGCAGCACCCCGACATCAAGGTCAACATCATCTTCCTGGAGGAAGGTGACCTCCGGAACGCGATCACCAAGGACGTGGCGACCGGCGGCGGCCAGTACGACATCATGACCGTCGGCGCGTACGAGGTGCCGATCTGGGGCGAGAACGACTGGCTGGTCGACGTCACCGACCGGGCCGGCAACGACCCCTCCTACGACCTCGACGACCTGTTCGAACCGGTGCGCAAGGGCGTCTCCTTCGAGGACCGGGTCTACGCCCTGCCCTTCTACGGCGAGTCCTCGTTCCTGATGTACCGCAAGGACCTGTTCGCCGAGGCGGGCATCCAGATGCCCGAGCGGCCGACCTGGGAACAGGTCTCCTCGTACGCCAAACAGCTCAAGACCCCCGACCGCGCCGGGATCTGCCTACGCGGCAAGCCCGGCTGGGGCGACCTGTTCGCTTCGCTGACCACCGTGGTCAACACCTTCGGCGGGCAGTGGTACGACATGAACTGGGACGCCCAGCTCACCTCGCCGGAGTGGAAAGAAGCGGTCACCTTCTACCTCGACACCCTGGCCGAGTCCGGGCAGGCCGACCCGGCGTCCTTCAGCTTCACCGAGTGCCTCGACCTGTTCAGCACCGACCGGGCGGCGATGTGGTACGACGCCACCTCGGCCGCCGGCTCGGTGGAGAGCTCGGGGGTCAAGGGCAAGGTCGGCTACGTCCGGGCACCTGTCCAGGAGACCACAGACTCCGGCTGGCTGTGGTCCTGGAACCTCGGCATCAGCGCCGAGAGCGACGCGCAGGACGCAGCCTGGGAGTTCGTCCGGTGGGCCACCTCCAAGGAGTACCTGAGCCTGGTCGGCTCCGAGCTCGGCTGGGAGCGCACCCCACCGGGCACTCGGGAGTCGATCTATGAGGTCCCTGAGTACAAGGCGGCCGGCGGTGAGTTCGCCGCGTTGACCAAACAGATCATGTCCGAAGTCAACCCGGAGAAGCCGGGCGTCAATCCGCAGCCCTGGATCGGCATCCAGTACGTGTCGATCCCGGAGTTCCAAGACGTCGGCAACCAGGTCTCCCAGGAGATCGTCGACGGCATCGCCAGACGCCAGACGGTGGACCAGGCCCTCGAGAAGGGTCAAGAGATCGCCCAGCGAGCGGGCGACCTACAGAAGGAGGAGGGGTAGTGTCCACGACGACCGCCGAAGGCCCCACCGTCTCGGCACCGGGCGAGGTCCCGAAGGCGCCCACCGGTGAGCTGAAGGGTCAGGACCTCGCCGAGCGGAAATTCGCCCGAAAGCTGATCCTGCCCGGCCTGATCACCGCGATCCTGATCACCCAGGTGCCGTTCCTGGCCACGATCTACTACTCGTTCCAGGACTGGAACCTGGCGCGTCCCGAGGAGCGCAGCTTCGCCGGCTTCGACAACTACATCGCGGTCGTCACCAACGGCGCGTTCCTGCCCGCACTCTGGGCCACGGTGTGGATGACGGGGCTGTCCATGATCCTGTCCCTGCTCCTCGGACTGATGTTCGCTGTCCTGCTGGACCGCAAGTTCCGCGGCCAGGCCCTGGCGCGGACCTTGCTGATCACGCCGTTCCTGATCATGCCGGCCGCGGCCGCGCTGATCTGGAAGTACTCGATCCTGGATGCCGACAGCGGCATCGTCACGCTGGTGCTGTCCTGGTTCGGGCTACCTGGGGTGGCCTGGACCACCGACTTCCCCGGTCTCACCATCGTGTTCACCCTGACCTGGCAGTACACGCCGTTCATGATGCTGATCCTGCTGGCCGGGCTGCAGTCGCAGTCGGGTGACGTGCTGGAGGCCGCCGACGTGGACGGGTCGACCGCGCTCCAGACATTCCGCTACATGACCCTGCCGCATCTGCGGACCTACGCCGAGCTGGCCACCCTGCTGGGCACCGTGCTGATGGTCCAGGTCTTCGACCCGGTCAACATCATCACGAAGGGCGCGGGGGACACCAAGACGCTGCCCTACCTGCTCTATGAGCGGGCCTTCATCGGTCAGCAGATCGGTGAGGCGGCCGCGTACGGTGTCATCACGGTGGTGGTGACCATCGGCCTCGCGACGCTCGCGCTCCGCAAGATATTCACGGTGTTCACCGAGGAGGCGAAGGGCTGATGGCAACCGCAACCGCAACCCCAACGAGGTCGACCACCGCTCCGACTCGGCCCGGCGGCAGCAGCAAGTTCACCCAGCGCAAGGTCAGCGGCTACCTGGTGACCGCGTTGACCTGGCTGCTCGTGTTCATCTTCATCTTCCCCGTGCTGTGGATGATCGTCACCAGCTTCAAGACCGAGGCCGACGCAGCGGCGTTCCCGCCGTCATTCTTCTTCGACGCCACCCTGGACCGCTACGCCGAGGTGTTCCGCCGCGGGATGGGGCTCTACCTGCTGAACTCGTTGTTCGTCTCGGTGGGCTCGACCATCGTCGTGATGGGGCTGGCCATCCCGGCGGCGTACGCGCTGTCGGTGCGGCCGATCGGGAAGTGGCAGGACGCACTGTTCTTCTTCATCTCCACCAAGTTCATGCCGGTGGCTGCCTCGATCATCCCGGTCTTCCTGCTGCTCCGCACCCTGGGGCTGCTGGACAACCTGTGGGCTCTCGGGGTGCTCTACATCGGCATCAACCTGCCCCTGGCGGTGTGGATGATGCGCTCGTTCTTCTCCGAGGTGCCGCGGGCGGTGGTCGAGGCGGCGCAGATCGACGGGGCCGGCTACAACCGTGAGCTGTGGCAGGTGTCGCTGCCCATCGTGGCTCCGGGCGCGGCAGCCGCGGCGCTGATCTGCTTCATCTTCGCCTGGAACGAGTACTTCCTGGCCAACCTGCTCACCGCCGTGGTGGCCCGCACCACCCCGCCGTTCCTGGGCAGCTTCGTCGACGGTCGTGGCCAGTTCCTGGCCGTGCTCTCGGCGGCCTGCACCCTGGCGGTGCTGCCGGTGATCGTGGCCGGTTGGCTCGCCCAGAAGCGGCTGGTCCGCGGTCTGGCCATGGGCGCGGTGAAGTAGGGTCGGCCGTCGATGCCTCACACTGAACGCGGCCACCCTGGACACCCTGTCGATCCCGAAGCCGGGCTACGACCGGTCGACGCGTGACCACCGGGATCGTCCACTTCGGGGTCGGCGGTTTCCACCGGGCGCACGAGGCCATGTACCTGGATCGCCTGATGGATACCGGAGAGGGTCTGGACTGGGGCATCTGCGGGGTCGGGGTGATGCCGTTCGACCTGCGGATGCGCGACGTGCTCACCGCCCAGGACGGTCTCTACGTGCTGGTCGAGAAGGACCCCGCGGGCGGCTGGAGCCCGCGGGTGATCGGCTCGATCGTGGACTACCTGTACGCGCCGGACGACCCGGAGGCGGTGATCGAGAAGATGGCCGACCCGGCCACGCGTATCGTCTCGCTGACCGTGACCGAGGGCGGCTACAACGTGCACCCGGTGACCGGGGAGTTCGACGCGGACAACGAGGGCGTTCGGGCGGATCTCGCGGGGAACACGCCGCCGGCCACCACCTTCGGCCTGGTCACCGAGGCCCTGGTGCGCCGGCGGGCCCGCGGGGTGCCGCCGTTCACGGTCATGTCCTGCGACAACATCCAGGGCAACGGGCATGTGGCGGCCAAGATGTTCACCGCGTACGCCCGGCTGCGCGATCCCGAGCTGGGTGACTGGGTCGCCTCGACCGTCGCGTTCCCCAACTCGATGGTCGACCGGATCACCCCGGTCACCACCGACGAGGACCGGGCCCAGGTGGCAGAGCGGTTTGGGGTCACCGACGGTTGGCCAGTGGTCTGCGAGCCCTTTACCCAGTGGGTGTTGGAGGACAGCTTCACCCTTGGCCGGCCGGCCGTGGAGCAGGTCGGCGTTCAGGTGGTCGCCGACGTCGAGCCGTACGAGCTGATGAAGCTGCGGTTGCTGAACGCGAGCCACCAGGCACTGTGTTACTTCGGCTACCTGTCCGGGTACCGACTGGTCCACGAGGTGGCCCAGGACCAGTTGTTCGCCGACTTCTTGTTGGCGTACATGGACCGGGAGGCGACGCCGACCCTGGCCCCCGTCCCGGGGGTCGACCTGGACGTGTACAAGCACCAGCTGATCGAACGGTTCTCCAACGCCGCGGTCCGCGACACGGTGGCCCGGCTGTGTGCGGAGAGCTCCGACCGGATCCCCAAGTGGCTGCTGCCGGTGATCCGGGAGAACCTGGCCGCCGGTCGCGACGTCCGCCTCGCGGCGGCCGTCGTGGCCAGCTGGGCCAGGTACGCCGAGGGCGTGGACGAGCAGGGGGAGCCGATCACCGTGGTGGACCGGCTGGCCGATGCGCTGACCGCGATCGCGCAGACCCAGCGCAGCGACCCGCTGGCCTTCGTGGCCAACCGGGAGTTGTTCGGCGACCTGGTCGACCAACCTGGCTTCACCGAGCCCTACCTGGCCACCCTGGAGAGCCTGCACGACCGCGGGGCCCGCGCCACCCTGGAGTCCCTGGTCGGCTCGTCCGTCCGTTGACCACTCGAGGAACGGGTAAAGGCGCAGGTCGTCGGTTGTCCGCGCGATAGCCTAGGGCGCTGACTTCGTCCCAGCCGGGGACGGGGCGCAGAGGAATGCCTGGGGAGTAGAACGACGTGGCTTCGAGCCGTCTCGACGATGTGACCAGTCTGTGCAAGCGGCGGGGCTTCGTGTTCCCGGCCGGAGAGATCTACGGCGGCACCCGGTCGGCGTGGGACTACGGGCCGCTGGGCGTAGAGCTCAAGGAGAACATCAAGAAGCAGTGGTGGCGCTCGGTGGTCACCGCCCGCGAGGACATCGTCGGCCTGGACTCCTCGGTGATTCTGCCCCGCCAGGTCTGGCGGGCCTCCGGCCACGTCGGGGTGTTCATCGATCCGCTGGCCGAATGCAAGTCCTGCCACAAGCGGTTCCGGGCCGACCACCTGCAGGAGGAGTTCGAGGCCCGCAAAGGCGGCCGATACCCGACGCCGTGGGCTGGCCGAGGTCCCGTGCCCGCAACTGCGGCACCCGCGGCCAGTGGACCGAGCCGCGGGACTTCAACATGACTGCTGAAGACCTACCTCGGCCCGGTCGAGGACGAGTCCGGCCTGCACTACCTGCGGCCGGAGACCGCGCAGGGCATCTTCGTCAACTTCGCCAACGTGGTCCAGGTGACCCGCAAGAAGCCGCCCTTCGGCATCGGCCAGGTCGGCAAGTCGTTCCGCAACGAGATCACCCCGGGCAACTTCATCTTCCGCACCCGCGAGTTCGAGCAGATGGAGATGGAGTACTTCGTCGTGCCCGGCACCGACGAGGACTGGCACCAGTACTGGATCGACGAGCGGACCCGCTGGTACGTCGACCTCGGCATCGCCCGGGACAACCTGCGGCACTTCGAGCACCCGAAGGAGAAGCTGTCGCACTACTCGAAGCGGACCGTCGACATCGAGTACCGCTTCGGCTTCGCCGGTGGCGATTGGGGTGAGCTCGAGGGCATCGCCAACCGGACCGACTTCGACCTGTCCACGCACACCGAGCACTCCGGCGTCGACCTGTCCTACTTCGACCAGGCGACGCGGCGAGCGGTACGTGCCCTACGTGATCGAGCCGGCAGCCGGCCTGACCCGGTCGCTGATGGCCTTCCTGGTCGAGGCGTACGCGGTGGACGAGGCCCCGAACACCAAGGGCGGGGTCGACCAGCGGACCGTGCTCCGGCTCGACCCGCGGTTGGCGCCGGTGAAGGTCGCGGTGCTTCCGCTGTCCCGCAACGAGGCCCTGTCGCCGAAGGCGCGGGACCTGGCCGCTGAGCTGCGCACGTACTGGAACGTGGACTTCGACGACGCCCAGGCGATCGGCCGCCGCTACCGCCGCCAGGACGAGATCGGCACCCCGTACTGCGTCACCGTCGACTTCGACACCCTGGACGACGGCGCGGTGACCATCCGGGAGCGGGACACCATGACCCAGGAGCGGGTCAGCCTGGACAAGGTCACCGACTACCTGTCGTCGCGCCTGCTCGGCTGCTGACGTTCCGGTCGACGCCACCACTGTGCCCCAGCGTCTGACGGTCACGCACTCGATGCACGCCCGCTGATGCGGCTGACAAGTCGCGGACACGAGGGGCGACGTATCGGCTGCTAAGCAGCTGTGTCCGTCCGTCCTCTGCCGCCACACCGGCGCTGCGCCTGGGTTCGGTCGAGGTGCCGACCCCGGTGGTGCTGGCGCCGATGGCCGGGATCACCAACGCGGCGTACCGGCAGCTCTGCCGGGAGCAGGGCGCCGGGCTCTACGTCTGCGAGATGATCACCTCCCGCGGGCTGGTCGAGCGGGACGCCAAGACCCTGGCCATGCTGCAGTTCGACCCTGGCGAGCGGGTCCGCTCGGTCCAGCTCTACGGCGTGGACCCGATGATCATGGCCGAGGCGACCCGGATCCTGATCACCGAGTACGCGGTCGGCCACGTCGACCTCAACTTCGGCTGCCCGGTGCCCAAGGTGACGCGCAAGGGCGGGGGAGCGGCTCTGCCCTACAAGCGCGACCGGCTGGCGATGATCCTGCAGGCGACCGTGCGGGCGGCCGAGCCGTACGGGGTGCCGGTGACGATCAAGACCCGGATCGGCATCGACGCCGACCACCAGACCTTCCTCGACGCCGGCCGGATCGCCGAGCAGGCCGGCTGCGCCGCGATCGCGCTGCACGGGCGGACCGCCCAGCAGTCCTACTCCGGCGAGGCGGACTGGACAGCGATCGCCGCCCTCAAGGCGGCGGTGTCCATTCCGGTCCTGGGCAACGGGGACATTTGGGAAGCCGCCGACGCGCTGCGGATGGTGGCCCAGACCGGGGTGGACGGCGTGGTCATCGGCCGCGGCTGCCTCGGCCGGCCCTGGCTGTTCCGCGACCTCGCCGACGCCTTCGCCGGGCGGGAGAGCCGAGCGCTGCCCACGTTGGGTCAGGTCGCCGCAACCGTACGCCGGCACGCCGAGCTGCTGGTCGGCCTGTCCAACGAGTCGCACGGCTGCGCCGACCTGCGCAAGCACATGGCCTGGTACTTCAAGGGTTTCCCGGTAGGCGGGGAGCTCCGGCGCCGGCTGGCGATGATCGACAGTCTGGCCGCTCTGGACTCCCTGCTGGCCCAGCTCGACCTCGACGTGCCCTTCCCGGAGACCGAGCTCGGCCTGCCCCGCGGCCGGCAGGGCACCCCGCGGGAGAAGGTCGCGCTGCCCGCCGGCTGGCTGGACGACACCTCCGGCCGGGAGCTGGACCTGGTCGGCGCCGAGCTGGGCGTCTCGGGTGGCTGACCGGGTCTCCCCGCGGGCCGTCGCCTGGGCCGAGACCATGGCGGGGCACGGCACCGGAAACCTGGTGCGGGCCCACGCCGGCTCCTGTGCCCGCGTCGGACCCGGCCCGGTCGTCGGCCGCGAGCTGCGCGAGCAGTGGGAGGACGAGCACCTGAGGCCGGGCGCGACCCGGGCGGTCGGCGCGGGCAATCGCACCGAGCTCGAAGAGCCGGACGACGAGCGCACCTGCTTCGAGCGCGACCGGGACCGGATCGTGCACTCCACCGCCTTCCGCCGGTTGGCCGGCAAGACCCAGGTCGTGGTCTACCCCAGCGACCACCAGCGGACCCGGCTGACCCACGCGCTCGAGGTGGCCCAGGTCGCCACCTCGATCGCCCGGGCCGTCGGGGTCAACGTTGCCCTGGCCGAGGCGATCGCGCTCGGCCACGACTGCGGCCACGGGCCCGGCGGACACGCCAGCGAGGACGCGTTCGACGCCTTCCTCCCCGACGGCTACGACCACGGCCCGTGGGGTGCGGACGTCGTGCTCGCCGGGCTGAACCTGTGCCTCGAGACGCTGGACGGGATCCGCAACCACTCCTGGTCCCGCCCTGCACCGGTCACCGTCGAGGGTGAGATCGTCAGCTGGGCCGACCGGATCGCCTACTGCGCCCACGACCTGGAGGATGCGGTGCACTCCGGCATCGTGGCGCCGGGCGACCTGCCGGCTGCGGTGGTCGAGGTCTGCGGTACGTCCCGTCGCGAGCAGCTCAACACCTTCGTCCGTGCCGTCGTGCGCACGGTGGACGAGCACGGTGAGGTCGGCATGCCGCCGGCCGAGGCAACGGCGCTGGCCGGGCTGCGGTCGTTCAACTACGAGCGGATCTACGTCCGCCCGGCCTCGGTAGCCCAGTCGCAGGCGGTGATCGACGTGCTGCGGGCTCTGGTCGAGCACTACGTAGCGCGGCCGTACCAGCTGCCCGCCGTTGTCGACCTCGACGCTGGAAGCGAGGCCGCTGTCCGGGCTGCGGTGACCTACGTGGCCGGGATGACCGACCGCTATGCCTTCGACCGGGCCGTCGAGCTGGTCGGCTGGGACCCGGCCCGGCTGCCACCCTCCGCTACGTCCGCATGAGCGAGGGCCGTGACCCTCACTCATCCGGACGTACCGAGGGGATCGTGCTTGTCCCCATTCGGGGACTTCGCGGCGCCGACGTATCGGCCGAACCCGAGCGAGCTCTGTCGCAACGTGATCTTCTGGACCAGGGGCTGCGCTAGCGTCGGGCGTGTGCTGGCTCGGATGTGGGGAATCGGCCGATCGTTGGCCATCTACCACGGCCAACCCGGCCGGCACCGGCGGCTGCGCCGGTTCTACGCCCAGTTCCTGCGGCCGGGCGACCTGGCCTTCGACGTCGGTGCACACGTCGGCAACCGCGTTCGGGCCTGGCGTTCCCTCGGCACCCGAGTGGTGGCCATCGAGCCGCAGCCCGACTTCGTCCGGGTGCTCCGAGTCCTGTTCGGCCGCGACCCCGACGTGGTCGTCCTGCCCCAGGCGGTCGGCGCGGACGGGGGTCGGGAGTCGTTGCGGATCGCCTCGGCGACACCGACCGTGTCGTCCCTGTCCCCGACGTGGATGAGTACAGTGGCCGCCGACCGCCGGTTCGGCCGCGTCCGCTGGGACCGCACGGTCGAGGTCGAGGTGGTCACGCTCGACGACCTCGTCGCGACGTACGGGACTCCGGCGTTCTGCAAGGTCGACGTCGAGGGGTTCGAGGCCGAGGTGCTGAGCGGCCTGAGCCGACCGGTCGCCGCCTTGTCCTTCGAGTACCTGCCTCCGGCCCACGACGCCGCCCTCGCGGCGCTGGCTCAGGTTCAGCGGCTGGGTACCGGGTCAGGGGGCTACGAGTACAACTACTCCCCGGTCGAGACGCTGCGGTTCGCTGCGGACGAGTGGCTCGACGCTGCCGGTCTCGAGCGGCTGCTGGACCGGATCCGCCCGCAGGGCCGATCCGGCGACGTGTACGCCCGGCTGATCGCCTCCGGCTGCTGACAGGGCGGCTCCGGAGGAAGACGGTGAACCCCGCAGGCTTCGAACTCGTGCCTCCAGGTAGGAGGTGCAGACGATGACCGCGGAGCTGGACGGCCGGGTCCGGCATCAGTTGGCCGCGGCCGCCGCCAGCCAGGTCGTGGTGCTCGTGGTCCTCGCCGTCGGCGCCGGCGTAGGTCCGGCCGGCCTGCTGACCGGCGCTGTCTACGTCGCCATCCTGTGCGCCCTGCTCGTCCAGGGCGTCCGCCGGTTCGGCGTTGGTCTTCCAGCGCGGGGCGACCGCGGGCTCGGCCCGGCGAACCTGGTCACCTTGACCCGGGCGGTGTTGGTCGGCGGGGTGACGGCCCTGGTCGTCGACCGGTTCGTGGCCGGCAACAGCAACGTCCGGGTACTCGTCGTCGTGGCCACCGCGGCCTTGCTGCTGGACGCGGTCGACGGTCAGGTGGCCCGCCGGACCAACACGGTGACCGCTCTCGGGGCCCGGTTCGACATGGAGACCGATGCCTTCCTGGTCCTGGTGCTCAGCCTCTACGTCGCCCCGATCGTGGGGCCGGCCGCCCTGGTGATCGGCGCGATGCGGTACGCGTATGCCGTTGCGGGCGGTCTGTTGCCCTGGCTGCGGGCGCCGCTGCCGACCCGCTACTCGGCCAAGGTGGTCGCCGCCATCCAGGGCATCGTCCTGGTCCTCGCGGCGTCTGGTCTGGTGCCGGTGAGCACTGGGGCCGGGCTCGTCGCCGTTGCCCTGGGTCTGCTGGTCTGGTCCTTCGGCCACGATGTCGTCTGGCTGTGGCGCCGCCGACCTCGGGTCACGGGGGACGTTTCTCCACCACCCCTGGCCGCGCGCGGGCGTCGGGCGGCGGAATCGGCCGTTACGCTCCCCGCGCCAGCCCACGACCGGGCTCGGCCCCGTTCCCTTCTGCTGACCGTGCTGGCCGCAGCCCTCGTGCTCGCCGCCCTGGTCCTGCCCGGCCAGCCGGGTGCCGTCGGGCCGGCGGCCCTACACCTGCCGCTGGAGGCGGTGCTGGGAGCCGCATTGCTGCTGGTGCTCCCGGCGCGGGTCGGGATGGTCCTGGCCACGGCCGCCGGCGCGGTGCTCGGCGTGCTGACCATGCTCACGGTGCTGGACTTCGGCTTCGTGAACGTGCTGTCCCGGCCGTTCGACCCCACCGCGGACTGGCACCTCGCCGGCTCCGTCGTCCAGCTGCTCACCGGTTCGCTCGGACGCCCGGGCGCCATCGCTGCGCTGGTCGGGTTTGTCGCGCTGGTCCTCGCCCTGCTGGTGGCGGTGACGCTCGCCACCCGCCGGGTCGCCGCCCTGATGCTGCGGCGCCGCAGGTCGGCGCGAAGGGTGGTCGGCCTGCTCGCCCCGGTCTGCGTGGTGTCCCTCGCCCTCGGTGCGGCGGTCGTTCCGGGCACCCCGGTCGCCGCCGCGAGCGCCACGGGGCAGCTCGCCGAGCGTGGTCGGCGCCTTGTGGCCGGGCCGGGCGAGCAGCGCGCGTTCGAGGCCGCGTGCGCGACGGACGCGCTCCGCGGGCTGGACCCGCACCAGCTGCTGGCTGGCCTGCGCGGCAAGGACGTGGTGGTCGCCTTCGTCGAGAGCTATGGCCGCGACGCCCTGACCGCTCCCGACTACGCGGCTCCGATGGCCACCACCCTGGACGGGGCCACCGGGCGGTTGGCCGCGGCCGGCTTCTCCGCCCGCAGCGCTTACCTCACCTCGCCCACCTCCGGGGGCGGCAGCTGGCTCGCCCACACCACCCTGCTGTCCGGGGTGTGGGTGGACAACGTCCGCCATTACGCCAGCCTGACCAGCAGCGACCGGCTGACGGTGGTCCGCGCCTTCCGGGATGCGGGCTGGCGGACCGTCGCGGTCATGCCGGGCAACCACGGTGACTGGGCCGAGCGGACCTACTACGGCTTCGACCAGGTCTACGACGCCCGAAACCTCGGCTATCGAGGGCCGGACCTGGGATGGGCCAGCACCCCGGACCAGTACAGCCTGGCGATGTTCGAGCGCGTCGAGCACGGCTGGCCGGGCCGGGGACCGCTCTTTGCGGAGCTGGCCCTGGTGTCCAGCCATGCTCCGTGGCCGATCATTCCCGAGGTCGTCGACTGGGACGCCGTCGGCGACGGCGCCGTGTACCAGGCGGATGCGCCGGCCGCAGCGCCCGACGCCATCTGGGCCCAAGGCCGGGACACCGTGCGCACGGCGTACCGGCGCTCGCTCGAGTACTCCCTGGGCAGCCTGGTCTCCTGGGTCGAGACCTACGGCGACGAGAACACCGTTCTCGTCGTGCTCGGCGACCACCAGGCCGCCCCGTTGCTGACCGCCCCCGGGGCCGGCCGGGACGTGCCGATCACGATCATCGCCGGCGACCCGGCGATCCTCGACCGGGTGGAGTCCTGGGCCTGGACGCCGGGGATGCGGCCCGAGCCATCGGCGCCGGTCTGGCCGATGGACGCCTTCCGCGACCGGTTCCTGACCGCCTTCAGCGCAGGAACATGAACAGCGCCTGTCCGGGCCGCAGCTCGACCGTCGGGCCGTCGTAGCGCACGACGCCGAGAGCCGCAGCATCCTCCCCGCCGCTCGTCGCGTAGTCGAGCTCGGCGAATCTTCCCGCCTCCGCCAGGACGGACTCGACTTCGGGTCGTCGTCGTCGTTGCGGTGCTCATCGTCGTGGTAGCGCGGCAGGTCCTTCCTTCATCCTTGCGGAGCGGGTTGCTGTGCTGTCTAATGCCACCCGTGGAGCAGCCGGTCCGGCCGGTGACCCGCGGCGGTCTGGTCCTGCGGGTCGTCGTCGCGGTGCTCGGAATCGGTCTGCTGCTGAACGGCTCGTTGCGGATGAGCGACGACGTGTGGCCGTTCGGTCCGCTGTCCCAGTACGCCTTCTCCCCGCCGCCGGACGCCACCATCGTCATCACCCGCGTCGAGGGGCAGCTGGCCGACGGGCGCCGGATCGACCTGCCGCTCCGGGTCGGCACCGCGGGCATCAGCCGGGCGGAGATCGAGGCCCGGATGCCGGCCATCGTGCTCGACCCGTCGCTGCTGCGCACGGTGGCCGACGGCTGGTCGGCGCGACACCGGCGGGAGCCGGCACTGGTGCGGGTCTGGCTGGTGCAGGACGAGACCCGGCTGGTCCGCGGTCACCGCGGCCCGACCCGGTTGGTCGAGATCACCAGCTGGACGGTGCCGCGATGACCAGCAAGGTGGCCGACCCCGTTGGGCGGCGTTCCGAAGAACACCCGGGAGCGCGCCCGACGAATGCCGTTGTGCGCTGGTTCGCCCCGACGCTGCCGGAGGCCCGGGTGGCCATCCTGCGGACCGTGCTCTACGCGTTCGTGCTGCTCGACATCCACACCTTCGTCCGCGACCCCATCCCGCTGAGCCGGCATCCGGAGCTCTACTCGCCGCTGCTGCTGGCTCGCGTGCTACACCTGCCGCCGCCCAGTGTGCCGCTCACGGTCGGCCTCTACGTCGTCCTGCTGGTCAGCTGCATCGTGGCCGGGGCCAACCGGCTGCCGCGGGTGGCCGGCTTCGTGGCGGCGGCCGCCTTCACCTGGTGGACCGCGATCGGGATGAGCTACGGCAAGGTCGACCACGACCACATGGCGCTGGTGGTGGCGCTCTGGGTGCTGCCCACCGTCGGTGCCATCGCCGGTCGCTGGCGCAGTCGGCAGCTGTCGGCGCAGGCCGGCTGGGCGCTCAAGTGCGTCCAGATCGCGGTGATCCTCACGTACTTCCTGTCCGCGCTGACCAAGATCCGTAGCGGGGGCTGGAGCCTGACCAGCTGGCCGGAGAGCTCGATCCTGCTGTGGGCGATCATCCGCCGGCCGAACGGGCTCGGGCAGTTCCTCATCCCGTATCCCGGCCTGCTCCGGGTCATGCAGTGGTTCGCCTTCGTGGCCGAGCTGACATCGGTGGTCGTGCTCTGGCTGCGGGGGCGCGCGCTGCTACTGGCGGCGCTGTTCTGGATGGGCTTCCACGTGTTCACCGTGACCATCCTGTACATCCACTTCGCCCCCACCGCCATCTGCTGGTTGGCCTTCGCCCCGCTCGAGCGTCTCGGTCCCTGGGCGCGCCGGGTCATAGCCCGGCGGCGGCAGCGCGCAGGCGGGCGTCCCTCCGGGCATCCGGTGGCGGTTGCGGGCGATCAGGCGGTAGACGGCCGCCGCTAGCGTCCGGATCCCCGGCAGGTCCATCGCCCGGCCGGCGACCGCGTACGCCCCGCCCCGGAACCGCAGCCAGCCGGCGAAGGCCGCCGCGCCGCCGCGGATCTCGCCGTCGGGATCGACCCAGAGCACCTCCTGCTGGGCTCGCTCGGCCGTCGTGCCCAGCGTGGTCAGGTCGGTGAACTGCCACGGCCGCAGCTCGGCGTTCCGGCCGTCTCGGCGGTACAGCCGCTCGGCCACCCAGGTCGCGCTGCTGGTGCAGAACCCGCAGTCGCCGTCGAAGACCAGCCAGGGCACGGTCCGCTCGTCCATACCCCGAACCTAGTCGCCGGACCCTCGGCGGACGGTCAGGGCCGGCACATACACTCCCACCGTGGCCGGGCGGATCAACGAGGAGGACGTCGCCGCCGTCCGGGACCGCGCGCGGATCGAGGAGGTCGTTGGCTCCTACGTCGCCCTGCGCAGCACCGGCGGCACCATGAAGGGCCTGTGTCCCTTCCACGACGAGAAGACGCCCAGCTTCCAGGTCACCCCTTCCCGGGGCTACTGGTACTGCTTCGGCGCCTGCAGCGAGGGCGGTGACGTCATCGACTTCCTGCAGAAGATCGAGCACCTGTCCTTCGTCGAGGCCGTCGAGCGCCTGGCCGACAAGGTCGGGGTCCAGCTCCGCTACAGCGACGACGGGGGCGGTCAGCGGGCTGAACCGGGGGTGCGGATGCGCCTCGTCGATGCGCTGAAGCAGGCCGCGGAGTACTACGCCGAGATGTTGGCGTCGCCCGAGGCCCAACCGGCCCGGCAGTTCTTGGCCGAGCGTGGGTTCGACCGGGCGGCGGCCGAGCGGTTCGGGGTCGGATACGCGCCGAAGGACGGCCGGGCGCTGCTGCGGCACCTGCGAGGCCGCGGGTTTGCGGACGGGGAGCTGGTGGCCGCCGGACTGGCCCGCGAGCAGGGCTACGACTTCTTCCAGGCCCGGGCGCTGTGGCCGATCCGCGACTCGGGCCGGCAGGTGCTGGGCTTCGGGGCCCGGCGGCTGTTCGACGACGACCGGATGCCCGCGAAGTACATCAACACTCCCGAGACCGTGCTCTACAAGAAGTCGCACGTGCTCTACGGGCTGGACCTGGCCCGGACGGCGATCAGCAAGAAGAGCCAGGCGGTGGTGGTCGAGGGCTACACCGACGTGATGGCTGCGCATCTGTCCGGAGTGGACACGGCCGTCGCCTCCTGCGGCACCGCGTTCGGCGACGACCACACCCGGCTGCTCCGCCGGTTGATGGGGGACCACGACGTCTTTCACGGCGAGGTCATCTTCACCTTCGACGGCGACGCGGCGGGTCAGGCGGCAGCACTGAAGGTGTTCGCCGGCGACCAGAACTTCGTCGCCCAGACCTACGTGGCGATCGAGCCGACCGGGCTCGACCCCTGCGACCTACGGCTGCAGAAGGGCGACGCAGCGGTGCGGGAGCTGGTGGCCCGGCGGCTACCGCTGTACCGGTTCGTGATGAGCAACGTGCTGCGCCAGCACGACCTGGACCGAGCGGACGGCCGGCTCGCCGCGCTCCGCGCCGCGGCTCCACTGGTGGCCAGCATCCGTGACGCCGGGCTGGTGTCGGGCTACGTGCGCGAGCTGGCCGGGATGCTCGGCATGGACATGGAGGAGGTGCGGGCGGAGGTGGGCCGGGCGGCGTCCCGGTCGCGTCGCCGGGTCGAGCCGCGCCACGAGGAACCCGAGCCGCTGGGGACGGAGCCGGTGCGGCCGGCCGGGATCCCGATGCCGAACCCGCGGGACCGGCTGCTGGCGACCGAGCGGGAGACGGCCAAGCTGATGATCCAGAACCCGGAGCTGTTCCCGCCCGGCTGGGACGGGGTCACGGTCGCCGACTTCACCCACCCTGCGTACGCCGCCGTCTTCGCCGCAGTGGAGAAGGCCAGCACCGACGGGACACCTCTGGACAACCCGACGAATACGCCCGGCGACTGGGTGCACCGGATCACCGAGGCATGTGCCCACGAGGAGGTCCGCCCGCTGGTCGCCGCGCTCGCCGTGGAGCCGCCCCAGATGCGGGGGGCGGTGACGTCCCGCCTGGTCGTTGCCAACACCGCGATGTTGCGGCTGCTCGCCGTGAAGCGGACGATCGCCGAGCTCAAGTCCCGGCTGCAGCGGACCAACCCAGTGGAGGCGCCCAAGAAGTACAACCAGATGTTCTCCGAGCTGGTCGTGCTCGAGGCCAAGGGCAAGGAGCTGCACACCCGCAGCATCGGTGCTGCCGACTGAGGCTCGAGTCAGTCCGTTTAGACCGGGTCGGTATCTCACGGGAGTCGTCGCCACTCTGTGGGTCAGAAGAACTTGCGCAGATCAGCACGACGAGAGGTCAGGTGAGGACGATGTGGGACACCGTGGAGACCATCCGGACGAACTTGTCACACGATCTGCCCTGCTTCCGTTGCGGCCATGCGGCTCACACGTACCTTCCCTGCTCCGATACCTGCGACTGCGAGCCGGCGGAGATGCCCGGTGATCCGCCTCTCAACCTGCGCTCCCGTCAGGAGATAGCGACGGCCGCGTGAATCCATCGGCCCGGCCGGAGATCTGACGCCGCCGAGAACCGAGGACCGGTCCCCGAGTACCGTGCTCAAGGATTCCGGACCGAGAAGGAGTCTTGTGCGATGGCTGAAATCCTGCTGTTCCACCACGCCCAGGGGCTGACCACCGGGGTCGTGGCCTTCGCCGAGGACTTACGGGACGCCGGGCACATCGTGCACACGCCGGACCTGTACGCCGGCCGCACCTTCGCCAGCCTGGAGGAAGGAGTGGCTCACGCTCGCGAGCTCGGCTTCGACAACCTGACCGAGGCCGGGGTGCACGAGGCGGGGAGCTGCCGGCCGAGCTGGTCTACGCCGGCTTCTCGCTGGGCGTCGGCCCGGCTCATAAGCTCGCCCAGACCCGGCCGGGCGCCCGGGGCGTCCTGCTCTTCCATGCGGGCTACGCGCCCACGGAGTACGCCCCGTCCTGGCCGGCCGAGGTTCCGGTGCAGGTGCACGCGATGGCCGACGACCCGGAGTTCAACAACGAGTGGGACCTGCCCGCCGCCACGGCGTTGGTCGAGGCCGCCGCGGATGGGGAGATGTTCCTCTACCCGGGGGACCAGCACCTGTTCGCCGACTCCTCGCTGGCCAGCTACGACGCCGACGCCACCGCTCTGATGACCCGCCGCGTACTGGACTTCCTCGCCTCCCGCTAGGCCACCGCGACCTGTCAGAATCTCAGCACCGTATGTAGTGCTGAGGTCCTGACGACTCCGAGAGACGCTTCGGCGAGTTAGCACACATTGCTGTAGGCCCTCTGGCGGCCGAGGTGGGCGGGCGGGCGGGCGGCGCGCGCTCGCATGGTGTCGGCCATGACGCGACGGCCGTCCGAAGGCTCCGCGCCGACACCCGCGCCGTCGGAGCAACCTCCGGCCGAGCTGTATCCCACGAGGACGCGATCGCTCCTCGTACTCGATGGGAGCAGTCCTGGTCAGCGTCAGCTGGTCGGTGCTCTTGCCCGTGGGCACATGAGGGCTACTGTCTGGCTTGGGCGTTGAAGCTGCATCACCAATGCTTGCTACGCAGGTGGGAGGTCGAACTATGGTCGACCCATCGAAGACCGGGGGATTTCCGCCGCCTCCACCGGAGAGGCCGCGGCGCGCCATCTGGCCTCGGCTGGTCGTGTTTGCACTTTCCTGCGCTGCCGTTGTGGCTGCGCTCTTCGTGATGCCGCTGCGATTGATGACCGGTGATGGAAGTCCCGGTCCCCCTGGCATCACTCCAACCGTGTATTCGCCGAGTTCATTCCCTACAGAGAGCTCGAGTAGTGAACCGAGTTCATTCCCTACAGAGAGTTCGTTCCCCTCAGCGAGCGGCCCAGGTGAGCCGGGCACCCGTAGGCCGACCATCACAAGGACTCCGACTCAAACTTCGGGTAGCACACCGAATCCTACAGAGGATTCGGAGGATCTCCAAGTATTCCTCCACAAGTGCGAGGAATCATTAGAAGCCGACCGTCAGGGACAAATCGATCATCCGGTCAAAATGTGGATGAAAGTGCGCGAAAGCCAGGCGTACAACGCCGCCGTAGATGTCCGAATCGACCAAGTTCCACCCGAGATAGTCATTGACGCCCCAAAACCTCGCTCGGCGCGGGTCAGGGTCAAGTGCGTCCTGTCGGCTCGACTGGTGGCGGTCGGCAAGGGAATAGAGGTGGTGCCCTCGAGTGACGCTGATGGGGACGGCTGGCGGGCGCTCACGTTCACGCCCGACGGTGTGGTCGAGTGGTCCTGGACGGTAACGCCAACGGTGCCTGCCGACCAAGAACTTCAGTTGGAGCTACAGCCGGCCGTTGAGATGGGAGAGGGTTCTCAGACGACCGTGCGCGCCAGCACCGTGCACTATAGAACGGAAGTCTTCGTCGAAGCGTCGACGATCGAGCGCGTCTCCTACTGGTTCAACACGCAGTGGCCGCTCTTAACTGGTATCGCCACTGCAATCGCAGTGGCAATCCTCGCGGTGCTTGCGTTCTCTACTAAGGCCAGGGATGCGATCCTGGGATTGTTCAAGCGGAAGCCGGCCAATACCGCTGAGGGGGCGCCGTCGGCTTTAGCCGCACCCGAGCCAAAGCCGGCCAAGCAGCAGAAGGCCAAGCAGAAGTCGAAGGGCAATGCCAAGGGTAAAGGCAAGTAAGGACCCGACCGTGCGGTCTTGTAGGTCCATCTGAGCACCGGTATTCCCTAGCGGGTGCGGTCGCTCGCGATGGCACTCTCTTGTTCACTGGCCAGCCCTACGGGTTTGATTGCGCACCTCGGCCGAAGCGAAAGCCGGCAGCCCGGTGACGCTGAATTGTGACGAGGTCCTACTTGAAATGCCCACGGCGAGCATGCGGTTGGTCTCGACCTGACGATCGAGCAAGTCCAGGTAGTCCTGACGACTCAGAAGACGATTCGGCGAGTTATCCACAATTTGCCGTACACCTCTGGCGGGCGGTCGGCGCGCGCTCGCATGGTGTCGGCCATGACGGATTCTTCTGACGACGAGACCCTGCTGACGCCCGCCGAGGTGGTCGACCTCCAGCACCAGATCGAGGCCGGGCTGCTGGCCCGCGCGGCCCGGGAGAGCGGCCGCGGATGGGCCGACGCGACCGATGGCGAGCTCCGGCTGCTCGAGGACTTGGGCGAGCGCGCCCGGCAGCGATTCATCCGCGCCAACCTGCGGCTGGTCTGGATGGTGGCGCGGCAGTTCGCGGTCCGCGGCCGACTGCCCGAGGCGGACCTGTTCCAGGAGGGCTGCCTCGGCCTGATCACCGCGGTGGCCCGCTACGACCACCGGCGCGGCTTCCGCTTCTCCACCTACGCGCTGTTCTGGATCCGGGCGTACGTCGGCGGGGCGGCCGCCCGGCAGCTCGGGGCGATGAACCTGCCGACGAGCCGGGCGGAACAGCTGCGGTCGGCCCGCGGTGTCGAGGTCGCGCTGGCGCAGCGGCTGGGCCGGGCGCCCACCGTCAGCGAGGTCGCTGACGCGCTCGGCCGGGACGCGGACTGGACGGCTCAACTGCTGGCCCACCAGGCGCCGGCCTCGCTGGACGGACTGGACGTCGCCGAGCACGACAGGCTGGCCGCGGTGGCCGAGACCCGTCTCGTGGCGGCCGAGCAGGAAGCGATCCGAGAGATGCTGTGGCGGCTGGACGACCTGGGCCGACGGGTGCTGGAGCTGCGGATGGGATTCGGCGGTGAGCCGCTCAGCTACACCGATGCCGCCCGGACGCTCGGCATCTCCGTCAACCGGGTCCGGCGGACCGAGGCGCGGGCGCTGGAGACGCTGCGCGGCATCTGCCCGCAGCAGGCCGCGGCGTACCTGAGTGCGTGACCGCGGCCGGGGGAGAATGGCGGAATGCCTACCTCGGCCTGGTGGTCGCGAACCCGCGGTCTGGACCGTGCGGCGTACGTGGCGTGGACCGCATCCCTGGCCGAGCGACCCGGCCGACCGGCGCGGATCCTGGCCTGGGCCCGGGGGCCGGACGGCTACGTGATCGGCAGCCCGGCGGCGCTGTCCTGGGGCGAGTCGGAGTGGACCCATGTCGGCTGGCACGAGATCGAACGCGGCGGCTGGAACTCCGAGACGGCCAAGCTCAGCTGGTCGCTCTACGGCGGGCGCCGCGGGTCGGTCGGGCTGGACGAGCCGGGTCGGCTGCCCGAGCTCTTCCGGGAGCGCATCGCCGCCACCATCGCGGTGGAGCGGTTCGTACCGGTGAGCGGCGACCGCGGGGTGATCGTGACCGCCCGGCGTGACCTCGGCGCGGACGGCGGGATCAGCTGGCACACCACGTTGACCCGGGGCCTGACCTGGCAGACCGACGGCGTACGGGCGCTGGCAGACGATGCCCTGGCCCGGCTCCGAACCGAGTTCGACCTCCGCTGATCGGCTGCTACCCTTGCTAGCCGCGCCTCGCGGCGGTCCCCTGTAGCTCAATTGGCAGAGCATTCGGCTGTTAACCGAAGGGTTGTTGGTTCGAGTCCAACCGGGGGAGCGGTATTTCCTCGCTCTGGTGTTGCCGCTACTGCATTCCGCACCTGGCGACGCGACGAGCGGATGCGCCCCTGAGCTTGTCGAAGGGCCGCCTCCGGCCAATATCTTGACGCTCGCGTTAACGTCTCCGCATGGCGTCGGGAACCAGCACCACGACCTCGGTGCTGGACAGCCGGGGCGGACGGATGCGGGCCGGCGCCATGCTCACTGTCGACTGGCTGGTGGTCAACGCGCTTGCCCCTATCGACCCGTTGGCTCGGGTGATGCGCGGCTCGCCCCGCACCGATGTGTACGCCGCCTACGAGCAGATCCGCCGCCGCGGCGACCTGTCGCCTTCACGGCTCGGGCTGCACTCAGTCGTCTCGCGGCGGTCGGCGGAGGCGATCCTCCGCGACCCGCGCTTCGGTGTGCAGTTGGACACCGCCGACACGTCGCCGAGCCGGTTCGACCTGGCCCAGGGTCCGCTCAGCGGGTCGTTCTTGGAGCTCGACCCGCCGCGGCACACCCGGCTGCGTCGGCTGACCGCGCCGGCGTTCCGGCCCAAGCTGATCCGCAATTTCACCCCGGTGGTCGACGAGGTGCTGGGCGAGATCCTCGACCGGCTGAGCGGACGCGAACAGTTCGACTTGATGGCCGACCTGGCCGACGGCTTCCCGATCACGGTGATCAGCCGGCTTCTGGGCATTCCCGCCGCCGACGCCGCGCACTTCTCCCAGATCGGCGAGCTGGTCGGTCAGTCCCTGGACGGCGTACGCACCGTGCGCCAGGCGCAGGAGCTGCGCCAGGCCGGCCGGGAGCTCGCGGTGCTGTTTCGGCGGCTGGCTGCCGAACGTCGCCGCGACCCGCAGGACGACGTGATCAGCCTGTTGGCCACCGCCGAGGCCGGTGGGGAGCTGACCGAGGACGATCTGGTCGCGACCTGCGGCCTGCTGCTGGTCGCCGGGTTCGAGACCACGGTGAACCTGATCGGCAACGCCGTCGCGGCGCTGCGTCGCGACTCGGAGGCGTGGTCGCAGCTGGTCTCCGACCCGGGCCTGGCCGAGGCGGCCGCGGAGGAGACCCTGCGCTTCGACCCACCGGTCCAGATGACCGTACGGTTCGCCCGCGAGGACGCGGAGCTGGACGGACACCGACTGCCGAAGGCCACGGTTGTGGCGGTGCTGCTGGCGGCGGCCAACCGCGACCCCGCCGCGTACGCCGACCCAGACCGCTTCCGGCTGGACCGGCAGGGCGAGCCCGAGCACCTGGCCTTCTCCAGCGGCATCCACTACTGCCTCGGAGCCCCGCTCGCCCGGCTCGAGGGGGCGCGCGCGTTGCGAGCGCTGGTCGAGCGGTGGCCGGACCTGGTCTTGCTGCCGGGTGCACGGCGGCGTACGGGCACCACCATCCGCGGGTTCGCGTCCCTGCCGGTCAGCGCGCGGCGGTTACCAGCCCGCACCCGGTAGTCACTGGCCGCAGATCTTCTCCAGGTCGTCCAGGAACGTGGCCGCCCACTGGTTGATGTCGTTCTCGACGACGTGCCGGCGCATCGCCTTCATCCGCCGGGCCTTCGCCGCCGGCGAGTCCTCCATCGCCTCCACCAGCCGGTCCTTCAGGCCGTTGATGTCGTGCGGGTTGACCAGGTACGCCTGCCGCAGCTCGTACGCCGCTCCGGCGAACTCGCTCAACACCAGCGCACCGTCGTCGGCCTGCCGGCAGGCCACGTACTCCTTGGCCACCAGGTTCATCCCGTCGCGCAGCGGGGTGACGACCATGACGTCGGCCGCCCGGTACAGCGCCGCCATCTCCTCCCGCGGGTAGGAGGTGTGCAGATAGTTGATCGGTGGCCGGCCGATTCGACCGACATCGCCGTTGATCCGCCCGACCAGCCGGTCGATGTCGTCGCGCAGCTGTCGGTACTGGTCCACCCGCTCCCGCGACGGGATCGCCAGCTGGACGAACACGGCCTCGTCCGGATCGATCTTGCCCTCCTCGATCAGCTCCCCGAAGGCGCGGATGCGCACCAGCAGACCCTTGGTGTAGTCCAGCCGATCGACACCGAGGAAGATCGTCTTGGGGTCACCCAGGTCGTTGCGGATCTCGGCGGCCCGTTCGGCGGCCTCCGGGCTCGCGGCGAGATCGTGGAAGCTCCTGGCATCGATGGCGATGGGATACGCCCGCGCCATCACCTTGCGCCCGCTCGCCGTGGTGATCTGGTCCCGCTTGGTGTCCAGCCGTAGCCGGTTGCGGACCAGGCGGAGGAAGTTCGACGCGCCGCCAGGCAGCTGGAAGCCCACCAGGTCCGCGCCGAGCAAGCCCTCGAGGATCTGGTCCCGCCAGGGCAACTGGGCGTAGAGCTCGGTGGGCGGGAACGGGATGTGCAGGAAGAACCCGATCCGCAGGTCAGGCCGCTGCTTCCGCAGCATCTGCGGCACCAGCTGGAGCTGGTAGTCCTGGACCCAGACCACGGCGCCCGGAGCCGCGATCTCAGCCGTCCGGTCGGCGAAGCGCTGGTTGACCACCACGTAGGTGTCCCACCACTCACGATGGAACTCCGGCGGGGCGATCACGTCGTGGTAGATCGGCCAAAGGGTCGCGTTGGAGAAACCCTCGTAGTACTGCTCCACCTCGGTCGCCGACTGAGCCACGGGAATCAGCTGCAGCCCGTCGTTGGCGAACGGCTCCAGCTCCTCGTCTGGGGCTCCCGGCCAACCCACCCAGGCGCCGCGATGGCTGCGCATGACCGGCTCGAACGCCGTGACCAGGCCGCCGGGGGAGGGGCGCCAGTCCACGCTGCCGTCGGGGTTCTCCACCCGGTCGACCGGCAGCCGGTTGGCGACCACCACGAATGTGGCTTGGCCGGTGTCGGACTTGCTGTTCGCCGAGCTCATTGTCTCGACCCTAGCCGGACCTCCATGCCCGACTGCCCGATAGGTCTGACAGGCTCGGAGCATGGGTCTGCCCGAACCGCGTACGGCCATCGGCGCGCAGGCGCTCCAGGCGATCATCGAGTCCCCGGATGACACACTCATCGGCTTGGACTTCGACGGCACCCTCGCGCCCATCGTCGACGACCCTGAGCAGGCCTACGCGGACCCCGACGCGGTCGCGGCACTGGGCCGGCTGGGGGAGCGGGTCGGTGCCGTGGTGGTGATCACCGGGCGACCAGTGCGGACCGCCGTACGCCTGGGCGGCTTCGACGACGTTGCCGGGCTCGGGGCGATGACGGTACTCGGGCAGTACGGCGTGGAACGATGGAACGCCGCCGGAGACTCCTATGAGCTGCCGCCGGAGCCGGACGAGATCGTGGCGGTTGCCGACGAGCTGCCCGCGCTGCTGGCCTCGCTCGGGCTGGCCGAGGCCCGGATGGAGCACAAGGGCCGGGCGATCGGCGTACACACCCGAACTCTGGCGGACCCGGCCGCGGCCTTCGGCGCACTGGAGTCGCCCATCCGCGAGCTGGCCGAACGGCACGGGCTGCGGGTCGAACCCGGCAAGAACGTCTGGGAGATCCGGCCCGCCGGGGTGGACAAGGGAGCCTCGTTGCGTTCGGTCGTGGCCGAGACCGGAGCGCAACAGGTGGTGTTCGCGGGCGACGACCTCGGTGACCTGCCGGCGTTCGAGGCGGTCCGGGCGCTTCGTGCCGAGGGGCTGACTGGCCTGCTCGTGTGCTCGGCCTCCTACGAGGAGGACGCGCTTGTAGCCATCTCCGACGTCATTCTGGACGGGACGGCCGGAGTGGCCGAGTGGCTGACCGCGCTGGCCGACGCGATCGACGCCGCCAGCTAGGTCAGAACCGGCGTGGGCAGACCTGGAGCCGGTCCAGGGAGAAGCCCCGCTCGCAGTCGAACGCCGCGGCGAAGGCCGCCTTGACCTCCGGCGGCTGCCGCCGGAGCAGGAACCACTGCGGGTCCCAGATGAGCAGTTCGCCTGGCTTGTCGGTCAGGCAGCGAAGGTTGGCCCGCCAGGTCGGCGTGCCCTCCTGGCGGCGGATGGAGCGGCTGCGCTGCAGGAACACACTCGTCGGGAACTCGCAGGTGGAGGGGTTGCGGAGCAGATAGTGGGTGGTGCCGAAGCTCAGGTAGGTCACAGGGGTGTCCGTCCCGATCCGCTGGTGCATCACCTCGACCCAGGCCAGCTGGCCTGTCGTGTCCGCCCGGTTGCTCTGCGGCGTGCTGTTGCGACTGGACAGGGTCACCGACTCGGCGGCGGTGGGGGCAGAGGCGGGCAGCCAGGCGGCCACGAGGACCAGGGTGGCGAGCAGGGTCGCGATCGGGCGCGGCCCGGCCGACCGGGATCGGAAGTACCGCCAGATGTGCCAGCCGATCGACAGGACGACCATGACACCTGCGGTCACGGCGGCGACGGTGAACAGCTCGGGCTGGTGGGCCATGCGCCAGTCCGCGCGGTTGGTGAGCACGTAGTAGGTCCACCCGGACAGGGCCAGGATCGGCACGGCGAACAGGGGCCCGGCGCGACGGAGTGCTCCATAGAGGCAGACCGCCCCGACTACCGGTAGGGCGCTGGCGTGGTAGAGAAAGTACTGGTTCTGCAGGGTGACTGGGAGCCAGGCCAGCAGGACGCCGAGCACTCCGGCCACCAGGTGGATGCGCGGGACGCCGATCAGGGCCGCCGGCAGCAGCGTCACGGTCGGCCAGATCACCGCGACGTTGCCCAGGAACACCATGGCCTCGACCTCGACGTCCGGGCCACCACGGGCGGGCACCATGGCCGCGGTGTCGATCATCCACTGGATCTCCCAGGGTGCCTCCAGGGCGACGCCGACGATCCACGCCAGGCCGCCGAGGAGCGCGGCGATGGTGGCGATGACGCAGCGCCGACGGTCGACCAGGAGCAACACGAGCAGCCCGATCACCGCGATCGGCAGGGTCACCACCTTGATGGCGGCGGCCACCGAAAGCAGCAGGCCACCAAGGACGGCGCTCAGCAGTCCCCACGGCGGTCGGCTCGGCAACGCGAGCGCGACGCCGACTCCGGCCACCGTCGCGACGACAGCCAGCCACTCGGGCTCGAGCACCGTTGCCGGGCCGATCAGGGCGAGCACGCCCGCGACAGTCAGGCTGAGGGTGGCGGCGACCGCAGGCCAGCGCCGGCGCAGACCCGCCCAGAGGAGGAGCCCGGCCAAGAAGGCCAGCGCCAGCGATTCCAGCCGCACGACGCGCTCGAACTCGATCAGCCCGTCGCTGAGCCGGTTGGCGGGCCGGATCAACCAGGACATAATCAGCCGGTACATCAGGGGACGGTGCGTGAAGGTGCCGGCCGGAGACGCCGGTGAGGTGACCTGGGTCCCGATCTCGTAGCGGACGTCACCGTCGAGCGGCGCCGACACCGTGGCCAGGCTCAGCGCAATGAGCCCAGCCGCGAAGACGACTGGTCCCCGCGCCGATGCAACGGTCGACACGCGGGTCACTGTAGTGACGCGGGGTGGAGGAAGATCGAATGTGGGCTGGTCAGCGGCCAGGCGACTGCGGCGACTCGTCCCGGGTCGTCTCCGGCTCGTCCGTACGCCGGTCCGACTCCGCCAGGATCGCCGCGGCCTGCTGCTCCGGGTCGTCGCTGCCCGCGGCGAGCTCCTCGGGCAACAGATGCGCCCGCTCGGCGATCCGCTCGGCGTCAGCAGGTTCGGTCACGGGCTGAGCCTAGTGCGGCGGCCTGCGTCCTCGGCCGGACGTGGCTGCCCTGCGTAGAGATCGCCGGGCTGCATCCTCCACGTGCGGACCCCACTGCCCTTCAGCCGCGGATCTGGCGAACCGAGCGATCGAGCTCGGGCAGGTTGCGGTCGGCGATGAGCCGCTCGGCGACGAGGCGCAACCTCAGGTTGAGGTGGGAGGAGTACCGCCGGAGCACGGCGAAGGCCTCGTCTGCGGTGACCTGGTAGCGCTCCATCACGATGCCCTGGGCTTGACCTACGACCCCGCGCGAGTCGCGGGCTTGCCCGAGCTGCTCACGTTCCACCGCAGCGGTGATCGCGATGGACGCCTGCTGGGCGAAGGCCTGCTGAGCGGCGACGGACTCGGTGCCGAAGAACGACGGGCGGCGCGAGTACAAGGTGACGGCGCCGAAAGGGGCGCTATCGGTCAAGGCCAACGACAGAACCGATCGGAAGCCCAGGTCGGCGGCCTTGGGGCTCCAGAACCGCCAGCGGCTCTCGAACCGCAGCTCGGAAGAAACGCTCGGCTGGCAGCCGGTCAGGGCGTCGAAGGCGGGACCCTGGTGGTGCTCGATCTGCAGGCTGTCGGCCCGGGCAGCATCCGATCCCGACGCCACGATCGTTCCGGAACGACCGCTGATCGCGGTCAGGACGACTCCGGCCTCATCGCAGCCGAAGGTCCGCCGCGCCGTGCTGCCCACGATCTTGAGCGTCTCGGGTGGGCTGGTCGGGGTGAACAGACCGGGCAGTATCCCGAGGAAGGTCGACGGGTAGGCGGCGAGATCAACCGCGTCGGCAGGACCGGACTCGAACTCGCGATCGACTTCAGTCGCTGCCGTCATAGAAACCCCCTGACGTCCGATGGATGACTTTCGTACAGCGATAAACTATCGTAGAACTTATGCAACTACCAAGTCGACTGCATAAGT
Source organism: uncultured Actinomycetota bacterium (assembly GCA_963808435.1). GTDB lineage: Bacteria > Actinomycetota > Actinomycetes > Propionibacteriales > Propionibacteriaceae > Microlunatus. The sequence continues at coordinate 28,776 of CAWEFW010000038.1, forward strand.
TTAGCGGACAGCCCCGCAGACCCTGAGACATGGTGATCCCAGGCAGCGCCGCCGACGTCGGAACCCACCCGGGCGACGCGCTGAGCATCCAGCAGGCCTCCGCGGCGTTGAGCGTGCCGGCGCCGACGATTCGCTCATGGGAGCGCAGGTACGGAGTGCCGGTTGTCGACCGAAGTAGCGGCGGTCATCGCCGGTACAACGTCGACCAGCTCGGCCGGCTCCGTTGGATGCGCGACCTGATCGCGCAGGGCCAGCGTCCGGTGGAGGCGGCCGCCATGGTGAAGGCCGGCCAGGGGCCAGGTCCCGGACCGCTGGTCGAGGCGTTCCTGCAGGGCGCTCGCGACCTGGCGCCGGAGACCATCGCCCAGGTCCTGGAGGTTGCTCGCGACACTCTGGGGCTCGACCGAGCCGTCGACGACGTGCTCCTGTCGGCGATGCGCGAGGTCGGCGAATGGTGGCACGCCGGCCGTATCGACATCTCCCACGAGCATCTGGCCACCAACGCGACCAGGGCTTGGCTGTCAACGCTCGCCCCGACTGGTCCACCGCGACCGGTGCCACCGATCATCCTCAGCTGCGGACCGCGCGATCACCACACCCTCGGCCTGGAGGCGATCGGCGCACTCCTTCGTCATCGTGGCTGGGACTGTCGCCTGCTGGGCGCCCGGACCCCGGTCGAGTCGTTGAGCCATGCCGTCCAGGAGACCAACGCCGCCGCGGTCGTTCTGGTCTGCCACGTCACCGGTGGGCGGGCCGATGCGGTGGAGGCGCTCCGCTCGGCGGGGCGGGGCGGCATACAGCTGTTCTACGCCGGTGGGGCGTTTGCCTCCCGCCGAGCCCGACAGGGGGTTCCCGGGCGCTATCTCGGTACGAACCTGGCTCGGGCTGCTGATCTGGTCACCGACGCCATCACGTCGACGCGGGCCATCCGCTCGCAGTGACGTCGGGTAGTTGGCGCCAAGACGGTGGGGACCTACGACTCCTCGTCCTAGCTCGAGCATCCCGCTGAGACATCGTCGACCAGTTGCTCAGCGTTGCTAACCGCGGCCAGAAGGCTGCTGCCCTGCCTGCCGAGGTTGGCGACGATGCCGTGCGCCCGTTCGCCGAAGCCTTCCGGTGCGGGGCCGAGGCGGGCAGCGGCGTCGACAACCCCCTTCTCGTTGATGGCCCAGCGGCCTGCCCGCGCGTGGATCGCGTGGGCGCACAAGGTGACGACCCGAAAGAGGCAACCCGCGACGAACGTCGTGTCCCCGCGGTGCACGGACTTGGTCAGGATGCCCAGCAGGAAACCGGCCTCGTCGAGCCGGCTGATGATCGCTGAGCGCAAAGCGGTCGGGTAGTCGCGGAGTTGGTCCTTGACCTGCTGCAGCTCACCGGTCGGGTCAGCAAGGACGATCCCCAGCGCGACCTCGCCCGCGTAGGCGAAGTCCGGGATTCCGAAGGGGTGTCCGACCTGGAAGTGGAACGCGAACTGCCCCGCGACGGCCTGCTCGGCGGAGCGCTGGACCCGGTCGAGATCGCGGTAGATCCAGTCGACGGGTCCGGAGTTGATCGTGAGCCAGCCGCCACCGTCGACCCACGGGCCCCATCCGCCCGGCTCGGTCAGCTCCGGGGTCTGACCACCGACGCCGCGTAGTGAGGCTGCCGATCGGGCCAGGCTGCGCAGCGCTTCGGTGTCCAGCGGCGGTCGGTAGTACAGGCCCAGGTCGACATCGGACTCCGGGTCTTCCTCGCCCCGGGCTCGGCTTCCGCCGAGCATCACCCCGATGATCCCGGGGATCTCGACGATCCTATCGGCAAGAACGCGAAGGTCGGAGTCAGAGATCACGTTCTCATGATGGCCGAAGCGCGAAGCTGCACATCGGCTGCGACGGCCGAACTCGGCTGATCAACGGGACACGAGTGCCGAAGTTGTTGCTGAAGGACCACGGCTATGTCTTCGTGGTGGACCCACGGGTCCCAGGGGGCGAATATCGACCGGGCTCCAATCCCCCTGAGATTCATGGGTCGCTATTCCCATTGCTGTGGACCGGACCGGCACGTGAGCTACCTGACGGAAGATACGACCAGGCCGTTCGGGCTCTATTACCGCTGGACGCGCAGGCATCGATGATGGCGGAATCACACCGCCGGTCAGCGATTCTCTGCCATCCAACCGTCGCGAAATCGACCAAGGGAGCGCGATCTGCCCCTGGCCCCGATCCCGCGGGGAATCGGTCGGCAGATGCTCGGACCACGGGGGCCAGGATCGGTCGAGTGGGTCATGCGACCGCCAGGCTCATGTATCGCTGGCCTGGCGACTGGTACGTGCCAGACGCAGCACCTCCTGGCCGCGCGGGCCCGGCCCAAGGTTCCGCCCGGCACCTAACACCTTTGCCGACGCCGTCGACGAAGGCGCATCAGTGGTCGTGGCCGCGCCGGCCGAGGGTCTCCTCGGGGGTCGCGCCGGGGCGGGTCCACTGCGGCACGGGGCGGCTGGTCGGGCCCCAGGTGGCGTTTCCGTCCGCGTCCGAGCGCCAGTACCAGCACGGATGGCGCCCCTCGGGCCAGCCCTCGGGCTTGGCCTCCCACGCCTCGCCGCGGCCGTAGGGCGTCATGTCGAGCAGGCCCAAGGATGTGTCGGCCGGTTCGTTGCCACGACCCGTCGTGGAGTAGGTGCGAAACACGCGGTCGCCGTCGCGCAGAAAACAGATGATGTGCCCCTCTTCTGCGAAGAGGGGCGCCTCAACATCGCGCACCGAGTACCAGGGCTGGGGGTAGCCCATGAACTCGACGTAGGCGGCCACCTCGTCCCACCGGCCCGAGGTCAGGACGGCGAACGAGACGCCGCGGGCGTTGAGGTAGACGGCGTCCTTCATGTGCCAGAGGTTGAAGGTGCAGCCCTCACACTGGCCCTGGTGCGGCGCGCCGTCGTACCACATGGAGTGGTAAACCACGAGCTCGTCGCGGCCCTGGAACAGGTCCAGGAACGGGATTGGGCCGTCAGGTCCGACGACCTCAACCGTTCCGTCGAGCTCCACCATCGGCAGCCGGCGGCGGGCCGCGGCGAGGGCGTCGCCCTCCCGGGTGTGGGCCTTCTCGCGGACCAGAAGCTCGTCACGGGCGGTCTGCCAGGTGGCTACGTCAACGACGGGCGGGCGGCCGGGCAGCGCGGTGGTCGGATCGTTCGGCGTGGTTGTCATGATGTCCTCCGTGGTGTCTCGTGCCGAGGCAGCGTCAAACGACGCCCTACAACTCCAGAACAGACCCGCGACCGGGCCGAATCTCATCGCGGCAGGGGGCGTCCTCTGCCGAGCCTGCACGGAGTACCTCGGGCTGACAAGTCACAGACCGCTCTAAGCGTTTCAGCGATCGCTGTGAAGCAGACGAGGTGCGGGTCGAGACCGGCGACCAGATGCTGCACCAGGGCCTCACCCTTGGCGGCGCTGGCCACGGCGGCCGGCCGAATCGAGGCCAGCGGGCGTATGGCCTGTGGGGCAGTGCAAGAGGCCTTACAGTGAGTCTGGCGCCTGTGCGGGGACAAGAGCCATCTGGGGGAACACCATGACAGCTGCGCGACGTGCAGAGGGGCTACCACGTCGACACTTCATCACTGGTGCGGGTTCGGGAATCGGTGCTGCCGTCGCGGCTATCCTCTACGAGCGCGGTGACCAACTTTGGCTGTTGGCGCGCTCCGACGAACGCGCACACGACATGTCGCAGAGATTCCCGGAGGCCCGAATCCTTGTCGGCGACCTCGCGAACCCAGCCCAACTTGAGCTGGCCCTGCTCAGCGCGAATCTGCCGGGCATGCTCCACGGCCTGCTGCACATCGCCGGCGTCATCGGTTTCAGCCGCGTGGTCGAACTATCAGCCAGGCAGCTCAGCGAGCAGGTCAACGTAAACCTGGTCGCGCCAATGATCCTCACCCGCGCCCTGCTACCTGCGATCCGAGCCGCCAAGGGCCTGGTCCTTATCGCAAATTCGACGGCGACCTTGTCCGCCGGCACCGGCAGGTCGGCCTATGTCGCCTCGAAGTCCGGTGTTAGAGGTTTCGCCGACGTCCTCCGTCTGGAGGAGTCGTCACAAGGAGTCCGCGTAACCACGGTCTTTCCGGGACGTACCGACACGCCCATGCAGCAGAAGGTCCATGAGCACGAGAACAAGGTCTACGACGCCGCGAGACTGATGCGGCCAGACACGGTGGCTCAATCGATTCTGCACGTCGTTGACCTACCACCAGATACCACCATCAACGACCTCACCATCAGGCCTATGCCTCACCAGCAGTCGAGCGAACCGCGCCCAGCGGAACCTGCATTCTGGAAATCCGCCGCACTCGAGCCCGCCTAGGAGGCTGCTGAACAAAGCGCGCCTCGCGAATCGGGTGAGTTGCGCCTGAGATGGTTGGGGTGTGCAGGGGCGCTTGCAGGATCAGCGGGATCTGTTGGATGTGGAGTCGGTCGCGGGTCATCTGCTGGCGGATGGCAGCGTGTTCCGGTTGTTGGCCGAGCACCGTCAGCGGCTGTTTCCGTCGGCGATGTTCGACGACTTGTTTCCCTCGGGACGGGGCCGGCCTTCGGTCCCGCCGGATGTGATCGCGGCGGTCATGGTGTTGCAGACGCTGCAGGGTCTGTCGGATCGGGAGGCCGCGGACGCGGTCACGTTTGATCTGCGGTGGAAGGCCGCGTGCGGGGTTGCGGTGGACGCCGGGTCGTTTCATCCGTCGACGTTGACCTATTGGCGGCGCCGGCTCGCGGCCAGCGGACGGCCGCACCGGATCTTCGAGGTCGTCCGGCAGCTGATCATTGAGACTGGCGCGGTTCAGGGTCGCAACCGGCGGGCGCTGGACTCGACGGTGCTGGATGATGCGGTCGCCCGGCAAGACACCGTGACCCAGCTGGTCGCGGCGGTCCGGCGGGTGTCGCGGGAGGTGCCCGGCGCTGCTGAGATCGTCGCAACTCGCTGCAGCGGCCACGACTATGCCCAGCCGGGGAAGCCGCGGATCGCCTGGGACGACGAGGCGGCGCGGGAGGAGCTGGTGTCGGCGCTGGTCAACGACGCGCTGGCCCTGCTGGCGGCGTTGGACGTCGAGGCGATCACCGCCGCCGGCGGGAAGCCGGCGGAGGCGGTGGCGCTGCTCGCGCTGGTCGCTGGACAAGACGTCGAACGGCTGACGGCTCGGACGGCACCGACGGGCGGTGGCGGATCGCTCGTCGAACCGCGCCGGACCGGATGATCTCCACCGTGGACCCACAAGCCCGGCACGCCCACAAGACCGGGAGCGTCGCCAGGACGGGTTCAAGGCTCATGTCGTGATCGAACCGATACCGGACTGATCACCGAAGCTGAGGTGACCAAGGTGAACGGGCCGAGAACAGCGACGCCACCAAAGGTGCTGCCCTGCTGGACGCCGACACGACCTGCCGACCCGGCCGGTGAAGGTTCACCTCCGCCACGTGAGCCGATTCAGGGACGGGCCGAGCACGACCTGGCCGACGACACCGAGACCAAGGTCGAGGTACTCGGAGATTCCGCCTACGGCACGGCGAAATGCTGGACAGTCTGGAGAAGGCCGGGCGGAAGGCCACGATCAAGCCGTGGCCGATCCGACCGGCGGTGCCGACGGATTCACATCGACGACTTCGCCTACGACGACGAGGCCGGCACGCTGACCTGCCCCAACGGGGTGGCCCGCACGCTGACCGAAACCGGACGTGGTGTTCGGCGCCATCTGCCGGAACTGCCCATTGCGGGACAAGTGCACCACCTCGGCGTCGGGCCGCACCGTGCACGTCCACGGCACGAGACGTTGCAGCGCCGCCACCGACAACGCGCCCAGGACCCGGCCTTCCAGCACACCTACCGGCGAAACGGCCCCTGGTCGAACGCGCATCGCCTGGCTGACCCGCGGCAACCGCCGGGTCCCCTACCGCGGCATCGCCAAGAACAATGCCTGGCTCCACCACCGGTCGCTGCCCTGAACCTGCGTCGCCTGCTGGCCCTTGGCCTCGTCATCGAGAACGGTGGCTGGCGGATCGGCTGAGCCAAAACCACCGACCCCTCGACGGGGACGCAGACCGAGACACGATCAGCTGTGACGGGCAGGGTCAACTCGTTGTCGCGCCAGGCGAGAACTCAACACACGCCGCACCGACCGCCCACTGAGAGACCCCTGCCCGTCACGCCTCCCTCAACCGCCGTTCTTCAGCAGACTCCTAGGAGGCTGCTGAACAAAGCGCGCCTCGCGTCGGGTGAGTTGCGCCTGAGATGGTTGGGGTGTGCAGGGGCGCTTGCAGGATCAGCGGGATCTGTTGGATGTGGAGTCGGTCGCGGGTCATCTGCTGGCGGATGGCAGCGTGTTCCGGTTGTTGGCCGAGCACCGTCAGCGGCTGTTTCCGTCGGCGATGTTCGACGACTTGTTTCCCTCGGGACGGGGCCGGCCTTCGGTCCTGCCGGATGTGATCGCGGCGGTCATGGTGTTGCAGACGCTGCAGGGTCTGTCGGATCGGGAGGCCGCGGACGCGGTCACGTTTGATCTGCGGTGGAAGGCCGCGTGCGGGGTTGCGGTGGACGCCGGGTCGTTTCATCCGTCGACGTTGACCTATTGGCGGCGCCGGCTCGCGGCCAGCGGACGGCCGCACCGGATCTTCGAGGTCGTCCGGCAGCTGATCATTGAGACTGGCGCGGTTCAGGGTCGCAACCGGCGGGCGCTGGACTCGACGGTGCTGGATGATGCGGTCGCCCGGCAAGACACCGTGACCCAGCTGGTCGCGGCGGTCCGGCGGGTGTCGCGGGAGGTGCCCGGCGCTGCTGAGATCGTCGCAACTCGCTGCAGCGGCCACGACTATGCCCAGCCGGGGAAGCCGCGGATCGCCTGGGACGACGAGGCGGCGCGGGAGGAGCTGGTGTCGGCGCTGGTCAACGACGCGCTGGCCCTGCTGGCGGCGTTGGACGTCGAGGCGATCACCGCCGCCGGCGGGAAGCCGGCGGAGGCGGTGGCGCTGCTCGCGCTGGTCGCTGGACAAGACGTCGAACCGGCCGACGGCTCGGACGGCACCGACGGGCGGTGGCGGATCGCTCGTCGAACCGCGCCGGACCGGATGATCTCCACCGTGGACCCACAAGCCCGGCACGCCCACAAGACCCGGGAGCGTCGCCAGGACGGGTTCAAGGCTCATGTCGTGGTCGAACCCGATACCGGACTGATCACCGAAGCTGAGGTGACCAAGGTGAACGGGCCCGAGAACAGCGACGCCACCAAAGGTGCTGCCCTGCTGGACGCCGACACGACCCTGCCCGACCCGGCCGGTGAAGGTTCACCTCCGCCACGTGAGCCGATTCAGGGACGGGCCGAGCACGACCTGGCCGACGACACCGAGACCAAGGTCGAGGTACTCGGAGATTCCGCCTACGGCACCGGCGAAATGCTGGACAGTCTGGAGAAGGCCGGGCGGAAGGCCACGATCAAGCCGTGGCCGATCCGACCGGCGGTGCCCGACGGATTCACCATCGACGACTTCGCCTACGACGACGAGGCCGGCACGCTGACCTGCCCCAACGGGGTGGCCCGCACGCTGACCCGAAACCGGAACGTGGTGTTCGGCGCCATCTGCCGGAACTGCCCATTGCGGGACAAGTGCACCACCTCGGCGTCGGGCCGCACTGTGCACGTCCACCGGCACGAGACGTTGCAGCGCCGCCACCGACAACGCGCCCAGGACCCGGCCTTCCAGCACACCTACCGGACGAAACGGCCCCTGGTCGAACGCAGCATCGCCTGGCTGACCCGCGGCAACCGCCGGGTCCCCTACCGCGGCATCGCCAAGAACAATGCCTGGCTCCACCACCGGATCGCTGCCCTGAACCTGCGTCGCCTGCTGGCCCTTGGCCTCGTCATCGAGAACGGTGGCTGGCGGATCGGCTGAGCCAAAACCACCGACCCCTCGACGGGGACGCCAGACCGAGACACGATCAGCTGTGACGGGCAGGGTCAACTCGTTGTCGCGCCCAGGCGAGAACTCAACACACGCCGCACCGACCGCCCACTGAGAGACCCCTGCCCGTCACGCCTCCCTCAACCGCCGTTCTTCAGCAGACTCCTAGCGCGGTAGGTGAACCACCCAGCCATAAGGCGCCCCGTATCACGGCGGCCGAGCTGAGAGCGGTTCCCCCGGCTCTCGTGGGGGACACGGAACCCGGGGGAACCGCGGCACCACGAAACCCGACCGGTCAAGTCCGTGGGCCTTTCCGCACCGTACCCGGGGCCGGCCACAACTTAGATCGCCGGTAATGACGAGACTCAAGAAAAGCCGGTGAGCCTGGTGACGTTGCCGAGCGTTCTGCAATAACTTCTCACCCACGGATGGGCCTGCCCAATGGGTGAGCCCATCCAGCCGGCTGACAAGTCCTGATGCCGCCAGGCATGCAGGTTTGGGGGGACAGCATGGTGATCGAGTGGATCAACTCTGAGTTGCTACCCCCGCTGGAAGGTGCCAGCCACGCCTGGCACCGGATGCCATCGGCGCTAGAGGCACCTGTCGCGCAGTCTCTCGAACCTGGCTTCTGAGCGACGGCCGGATACGTCATCCCGCTAGGAATCGTTCCGTCCACGAACCGCGCCAGCCGCGCGGCTCCAACCCCGAGAGGGAGATTCAATGAACCACAAACGCACGATCTATGCAGTGCTGGCGGGGATCGTCACGACCGTCGCGTGTACCGCCGTCACACTCGGTACTGCACAGGCCGGTGGCCACACGCCAACATCGCCGTCGTCGAGTTCGACGACGACATCGCCACCACCGTCGACGACATCCCCGCCACCCACGACCCCGCCACCCACGACCCCGCCACCGGGCCAGGAAGGCTGCACGCCGGGCTTCTGGAAGAACCGCGCCGTCGAGTTCCCGGCGCCGTACAGCGCGAGCACCACGCTGGGCAGCGTGTTCACGGGGCTCCCCGCTGAGTACGCCAGCCTGACCTTCGCCGACGCCCTCGCGCTGGGTGGCGGCGGCCTCGAACGCGCTCCTGCGTCAGGCGGTCGCTGCTCTGCTCAACGCCGCCAGCGCGGACGTCGACTACCCGCTCACCGTTGCGCAAGTCATCGCCCAGACCAACGCCGCGATCGCGAGCGGTGACTACGAGGCGACGAAGGATCTGTTCGACCAGTACAACAACCTCACGGCGCCGGGCTTCTGCGACTAGCCACCTGCCGCCAAGGGCGGCGCCGCGGAGAGGGCATCCTCTCCGCGGCGCCGCTCGCGTTTGCGGTGGGTTCGACCCGACCGTCCCGCCGGCGACCACCCGCCACGACGCCCAGGTATGGTCCCCCACCACCCACGACGACAACGCCGCCGCCGACTCCTGGCTGGTGCTCGCCCGGGTACTGGAGGAGCAACCCAGACGCGGTCATTGAGTCAGGCCTCAACATTAACCAGAGCTACAACGCCCTGTTCGATCCGGACTTGCCCGGCAGTCCGATGCTCGCCCAAGTCCTTGCAGCCGCAGATCTACGGCGGCGAAGCAATGAAAGCCGTCGCTGACCTGCAGCGCCCCGCACCCCGGCGTGATCTTCGAGCCGGTGATCCTCGCCTCGAGGACAACTGCCCGCTCGACGCAGACGAGGCCAACGACGAGTCGACTAGGAAGAACTGGGAGCTCGGGGAAGAGTGGCTTCCCCGGGGCTCTCAGCTGCTTGGAACGCCGTCCGTTACGGTGCCGCCGGGCTGGCTAGCTGGACCGGCGGCACCTCACGCTTAACTTATTGCCATGTGTCCCCGAGGGTGTGACGCTCGCCAGATGGAGCCTCCGGTAGCGTTGTAACCGTCGACCATTCCCCGTCGGCCGTGCTCCCGGACTGTGCCCCCAGTCGCGGGAGTCCCCCATGCCCGGACGCCCGACCGTTGTCCTGATCCGCTGGCCTGGCCCCGCCACCGAACATTCGAGAGTCGGCAGAATGGCAGTACCGCCGGCTCCGGTTGGGAATCGGCGGTACCTAGCACCACACCAGCCTGACCCTGGCGTGGGTGGCACCTGGATGACGTTCCTACCCACCGCACCTCCCGCACACCTCGGTGCACCAGGAATATTTAAACCTCAACGCCCTGGACAAAGTACCAAGTTAAGGAGGGGCGGCTCCTCGGCCGAGCATTGGGGCAGGCTCGGCCGGGCCGCCGCCCCCCGAAAGGGCCTCATCGCGTTGGTTCGTACCCCTGCAGCGAGCCTTTGCCGCGCTCATAACCGACCCGCACGGCGTCCGCGACCAAGCCGCGGCCGGTACCCCGGCCAAGATCAACAACCCGGCTGCGATCAGCTCGTGACCGATTCGTCCTTCCGAATGGGCCAGCCAGTCACCGGCAAGGTGCCGGCGACCTCTGCGCGGATGCCGTTCCGTCCCTCAGCAGCCACGGCGAGCCGGTCGAGCAGCGGCCGCAAGCTCTCGTCTTGGGCAGCTGGCAACGCTTCGCGGGTCAGAGCTGAGCTCGGATCTGGTCGTCGGTCGACACGCTGCACAGTCTCACCCGTTCGATCGCATGACTGGTGGGGTACGGCCCGCAGAGGCTTACTTCCTCTTGAGGTGGGAGGGCAGTGGCGACGAGCGGAGGCCCTCGACGGTTGCGACCACATCATCAAGATTGACGTCATCCCGGATCCGGTGTTCATGCCCTGAACCCATCGGATGGTGACGCCCCGGGTTTCAACATAAACGCTATCGACAGCCGATGCCTTAAGCCTGTACTTCCAGGTGTCGCCCTCAACCACGATCCAGGTCTCTGCCATTCGGTTGATCCACGCAGCACGATGGCGGTCGGAAGTTTTCGACTTATCTACTAGGGAAAGTAGGCTTCACCCCCGAGGCGGCCAGGTTTGAAGAGGCTACCCGCATTGATCATTCTCGACCGGGCTCCGCCAGCGGCGCGATACCGCCCGCCAGGCCGCAGAGTAGATCCTCACCCGCGCCGCCGACGAGCAGCGGGACCTCACCACCGACAAGCTGGCCGAACACCGCCAGCAAGTGACCGCCGTACGCGAAGGCGCCGACAAGGCCGACCGGGTCCGCCACGAGCAGATCGCCGAGCTACGCGCCACGACCGCGTGACGCACCGGCCTCCAGCTCCGCGTGGTCCGGTGCTGACCGGGAGCAGAACGTGGAGGACTGGGCCCGCACCCGCGGCCTGATCCCCGACGGCCAGCCGCTCAGCTTCGACCGCTATCTGAAGAGTTGACCACCGGGGACTGGGACTGCGCTGAGCACGAGCGGGCCCTGTCGGAGGGCACCGCGACCGCGGGCGGCCCTGGTCCCCACACCGCCGGCGGCGAGGGTCGTCGACCTGGCCCGCAACCAGGCGCGTGTGTTCCAGGCCGGGGCGATCACCGTCCCGATGGGCGCGCAGACGTTGAAGCTGGCCCGGCTGACCAACGAGGGCAGCCCAGCGTTGAAGGACCGAGAACGCCGCCATCACCGATGCCGACATGGCGTTCGTCAACGCCTCCGGCTTGACGTCAAGGGCGCCACCACCAACTACGACTGGCTGCTCGACGCCGCCGGGGTGGTGGTGCTGGCCAACAACTACGAGCCATCACGCACCTGGTCGCGCCGCGGACGATCACCTCGCTGGCCAAGCTCACGGAGGCGACCACCAACGCTCAGGTGGGGCGGGCGGGGCTTGAACCCGCGACCGAGGGATTATGAGAGCGCTGGTCCGGGCCACAATGCGCCACTTCAGGCGGCAGGAGTCTGGCTCCTCGACCCCTGTAGGCGCCATCAGCCCGCCGAGTCGACGCAAGTTCGTGTCACGACTGGTGTCACGGACAGGCTTGCCGCGCACGTCCTGATGGGCTGATCGGTCCAGCCACCACGATGAGCGAGGCAGGAGGATATGACCCTGGACGCTTACTGCTGCCGCGGTTGGCGCCCCACCCGTCCGTTCAGGACCTTCTTGAGCCACCCGAAGGCCGCTCTGCGAACGACTCGGCCGACAGCCCAGAAGGGAAGCACCCTGATCCTGTCCAGGCCCTCAGGGCGGTGCTGCTGCCAGGTCTTCTGGTCGTCCAGGAGTGCATGGATCCGGAACGGCCAGCTTCGAGGAACGGCGGCACCGGGGATCGCTGAGGCCAGACCCAGCAGGTTCTTGCGCAAGGGGAGCGTGTCGGCGGCGACGCGGCGCTGCGGGCTAGTGCCGTTCTGATCGGTTAGCGGGTCATTGGGGTCGGAGGCCGCGAGGTCGGGTCGGACGAAATCCAGCCAAAGCGAGCGGCCACTCCGCGCCAGCATGGCTTCTGCCTCGGTTCTCAGCCAGGTCAGATGCTCGGAGTTGACCTGACCGGCCGCCCTGAGCTCTTCAGCCAGAATGCCCTCGATGACTTCGGCTTGGCGCCGCTGGATCTCGTCCGTCGGCTGTCCGGCTCGTCGCAGCAGCTGCTCACTGATGATCATGGCGGCGTCGAGTCGACCCCAGAGCCAGTCCCACCGGCGTCCTCGCTCGCTGGCAAACGCGCCGAAATGGCCCCACTGCTCCCCGTAGAGTTTCTTGGCCGGCCAGTTCGGGTCGCCGCCAGCGGCCCCAAGATCACACGGATGCGGTGCTTCTGGGGTGATCTCCCAGAGCTCGAAGTCCGGGACGTCGGTGTTGCTGTCGGCCCGCCAGGCCACAGCACGGCTGACCACCTCCAGGTCCAGCGTCGTGTGGAGGAGGCGCTGGCCCGACTCGGTGCCCAGGCCGGGCGCGACGGACTGTGCGGTCTCGATCATGAGCTGGTTCAGCAGGGGGGCGAGGTTGTGCTGGGTGTAGAACTGGCCAGCGCGGACGTACCATTCGACGACCTGTCCGCGGTAGGGCGCCAGGCTGGCATCGAGCTGGTCGCCCCACTGCTGGACCACGAGTTGGGCGCTCGCTAGCGCCGTCAAGCCGTCGTGGCGTGCGGTCGAGGGGTCTTGGTTGATGAGTGCTCGGCCCCACCACCGCAGCATGCGGTCCGCGGCCGTCAGGCCCCACCGCCAGCTGTCGTTGTCGGACGGGTCGCAGGCGTCCGCAACGAGGATGGCGGGCGGACCTGGATAGTCACGTTCCGTCGCAGCGCCAGGTGGGGCTGATCTGGCGGAGGCCGGCATCGAGGCGGCGAGGAACAGCACCTTGACGCGGCTGGTCCGGTAGCTCGGCATCAACGCCGACGCTGCGGTGTGCAACGCTGCGGTTTGCGCCTGTCCGTCGTCTGGGGTTCGGAAGATGGCCGCCAGCAGCTTGTCCGGGTCGGTGTGGGTGTAGCCGATGACATCGAGGGCCTCGTTGAGCTGCTCTCGGTCCAGCCTGCGGTCGGGTTCTCTGGAGGCGCTCGCGAAGGCCGTCAGGGTCGTGGCGATTCCTGGCCCGCCGGGCTTGATCACCTGCCGCGGCTTGACCACAGTCCCGGGAGCCGGGTTGATGTAGACGATCGCCCGATCGAAGACCTCGGTCACCGGTCGGCGGCGCAGCTCATCCAAGGTGGGCTCGAACGGCGCGTTGTCGAGCACACCACCATCCATCAGCCACCGGCTGCCGTTTCTGGGGCGAGGGATCTGGTGACGGCGCAGTCGGTCGGATTCCCATACCGGTTGGAAGGCCGCCGGGAATGACGCCGACGCTCGCGCGGCGAGAGCCAGCGTGTCCACATCGTCGAGCTCCGACAGCTCAGGGACCGCCGGTAGCCCGTCGATCCCGGCCCAATCCGCAGGCACACCCGGTTGGGAACGGAAGCGGTAGACCCGACGGCTGTCGCGAGCCTGGTCGTCATGATCGGTCGTTCCGTCCCGGATCGGCAGCGCGGTCGCCGTGACCAGGAGAGTGACCGACGGTACGGACGTCGCC
>CAWEFW010000039.1:0-9567 GCA_963808435.1 uncultured Actinomycetota bacterium
CTCACTGCCCCCCGCCGCGACGACTTCACGATCGACCCGGACGCGGCACGGGCGGCCATCGCCGAGCACCGGCCGGACGTGGTGTTCCTGGCCAGCCCGAACAACCCGACCGGCACGGCCGTCGATCTGGACACCGTTGCCGCATTGGCCGACGGCGCGCCGGGAGTCGTGGTGGTCGACGAGGCGTACTACGAGTTCGCGCGGGACGGCACGCCCAGTGCGCTCGAACTGCTGCCGGCGTACCCCCGGCTCGCGGTGACCCGGACGATGTCCAAGGCCTTCGCCTTCGCGGGCGGCCGACTCGGCTACCTGGCGGCAACGCCGGCGTTCGTCGACGCGTTGCGCATCGTCCGGTTGCCGTACCACCTGTCGGCGGTGACCCAGGCGGTGGCCCGGGTAGCCCTGGCCCATGCCGAGGAGATGCTGGCCGCGGTCGATCGGCTGCGGTCGGCCCGCGACGACCTGGCCGACTGGCTCCGACGCGCCGGGCTGGAGGTTGCCGAGTCCGACGCCAACTTCGTGCTCTTCGGCCGGTTCGCCGACCGGCACGCGGTGTGGCGGGGGTTGCTGGACCGCGGTGTGCTGATCCGCGAGGTCGGGCCGGCGGGCTGGCTGCGGGTCTCGGCGGGGACCCCGGAGGAGATGACGGCGTTCAAACGGGCGCTGACCGAGATGCTGGAGGAGAACCGATGAGCCGCACCGCCACGCTGGAGCGGGAGACGGGGGAGTCGAAGGTCCGGGTGAGCCTCGACCTGGACGGGACAGGACAGAGCTCCATCTCCACCGGCGTCGGCTTCTACGACCACATGCTGACCGCGCTGGCCAAGCATGCGCTGTTCGATCTCGAGGTGACCAGCACCGGGGATTTGTCGGTGGATGCCCACCACACGGTGGAGGACACCGCGATCGTGCTCGGCCAGGCGCTACGGGCGGCTCTCGGCGACAAGACGGGCATCCGGCGGTTCGGCGACGCGCTGGTGCCGCTGGACGAGGCGCTGGCCCAGGCCGTGGTCGACGTCTCCGGCCGGCCGTACTGCGTGCACACCGGCGAGCCGGAGGGGCAGCAGTACGTCCGGATCGGTGGTGGGCCGGACGATGCGCCGGCCAGCGTGCCCTACACCGGCTCACTCACTCGGCACGTGCTGGAGACGCTGGCCTTCCACGCCCACCTGTGCCTGCACGTCACGCTGCTGGCCGGTCGCGACCCGCACCACATCGTGGAGTGCCAGTTCAAGGCGGTGGCCCGCGCCCTGCGGGACGCCGTGGTGCCGGATTCCCGGGTGAGCGGGGTGCCCAGCACCAAGGGCGTGCTGTGAGCCGACCGCGCGTGGTGGTGCTGGACTACGGCTCGGGCAACCTCCGCTCGGCCGAGCGAGCGGTCGCCCGGGCCGGCGCCGAGGTCACTGTCACCGCCGACCGGGACACAGCGCTGGCTGCTGACGGCCTGGTGGTACCGGGCGTCGGGGCCTTCGCCGCCTGCATGAGTGGCCTGCTGGCGGTAGGTGGGGACGAGGTGATCGCCAAGCGGCGGGTGGCCGGCCGGCCGACGCTGGCCATCTGCGTCGGCCACCAGGTGCTGTTCTCGGCCGGGATCGAGCACGGCGTGCGCGCCGAGGGCTGTGGGGTGTGGCCCGGGGTGGTCGAGCAGCTCGACGCCGAGCGGCTGCCGCACATGGGCTGGAACACGGTCCAGGCCGGTGCGGACAGCCGGCTGTTCGCGGGGGTCGAGACCGAGCGCTTCTACTTCGTGCACAGCTACGCGGTCCGCGCGCTGGCGCCGGCCCCGGACCGGACCGTCACCTGGGCCGAGCACGGCCGGGACCGGTTCGTCGCCGCGGTCGAGGAGGGGGCGTTGGCCTCGACCCAGTTCCACCCGGAGAAGTCCGGGGACGCCGGGGCCCGGCTGATCGCCAACTGGCTGGCGACCCTCGGTTAACGGGTGCGGGCCAGCCGGCGTATGGCCTGGCCCAGGCGGCGGCTCAGCCGGGGGCCGAGCAGCCGTTTGGCCAGCGGTCCCACCGGCCCGAGCCGTTCGGTCAGGCTGGGCTCTTGACCCCCGGGCAGCTTCAGCTTGGTGAGCCGTAGCCGCCGGACGTAGGGCTGCAGGTCGTCGAACTGCTGCTCCAGTAGCTCGGCGGCCGGTCCGCGCAGATCCGGGTTGCGGGTGGGCTGCATGATGTAGCCGACCGTGGTGACCAGCTGGCGCACGGTCACGTCCCCCCGCGCTGCGGTCGGGACCGGTCCGCCCGCCCGCTGGCTCAGCGGCGGTACCGTCGCCGCGATCACCGTGGCGGGCATCCGGTTGCTGTTGGGGTAAGGGTTCAGCCGTTCCAGCAGCAGCTCGGTGCCGACCCGTGCGGTGGGCACCCCGAACAGGCCGGCCGTGGCCAGCGCGGTGGAGAAGCAGCTGACGGCCAGGTCGACCGCGCCCGCGGCGTACCAGGTCTCCACCAGCTCCGGAGACTCCCGGACCTGCAACCGGGCGCCGAGCTCGGCGGCCCGGGCGACGAGCGGCCCGGTCAGCCCCGCTGGCGCGCCGGGATGGGCCTTGAAGACCAGCTCGGAGTAGCCGGCCGCCACCACGCCCTCGACCATCTCCAGGTGCAGCCCGCGCTCCTCGTCCCTGGTCAGCAGCTGGAGGTCGGGGAGGTATTGGCCGAGCAGGACCGCGGTCCGTCCCGCGTGCGGAGGCAGCGCGGTCGGACCGGCGTCGGCCGCCACCACGGCGATCACCTTGGCGAAGGACTCGGTCGAGATGCGGACCGGCTCGACGCCGTACTCGCGCAGCAGCAGCGGCTCGACCCCGGGCACCAGGTCCAGGTGCAGCAGCCGTTCCACTCGGACGCCGATCTGGCGCGGCAGGGACTTGCGGCTGGGCCCGTAGCTCAGCAACCCATCGGCGTAGACGTCGATGGTCGCGTCGGGGAACACCGAACACAGGGCGACGGCCGGTAGGACAGGGAGGCCCTCGACGACCAGATGCAGGTCTCCCTCCAGCGACCAGAGCGAGCGCAGCCCGCGCTCCCAGATCGGCAGGTCGGCGCCCCGCGGCTGCCAGAGCGACGGGTGCCATGGGGCGACAGCAGCGTTATAGGAGTAGACGTCGTCGAAGGCCTCGATCAGCGGTCCCGTCCCCGCCACGTCGGCCACCCCGTATGCGGTCTCCGGGACGACGGCGTTGTTGCTCAGTACCAGGACGCGACGGTCGGCGGGGGCGAACGCCCGGTCCGCGACCGCTGCGGACAACGTGGCCAGCCCGAAGGCGGTGGAGGCGTAGGCGACCAGCGTCCTCATCCGGGCAGCACCGCTCGCAGCTGCTGCCGGCGGGCCGGGTTCATCCGGGCCATCGCGGACCTCACCTCGCCGGCGGGCAGCTGGTCGAGCGTCGTCCGGCTGCGCTCGACCAAGCGCTGGCTCAGGGCAGGGGACAGCCGGTCCCGCTGGCTCAGTTGGCGGCTGATGATCGCGCAGTAGCTGCGAACAGCCTTAGGCCGGAACCGGGCTGCATCCGGGTCCTCGGCGAGCTCGGCGAAGACCTCCTCGTAGGCGTCGAGAAAGTGCAGTTGGCGTTCGTCGCCGATCTGGGTCAGCGAGGTGGCGACGCCCTTCCGGTAGAAGAGGCCGATCAGGCCGACCACCGCGAACGAGCGAGCTTGGCGGTGAAGTCGCCAAATCCATGGCCGGTCCTCGGCAGTCCGCAGTCGTTCGGAGAACCGGAGCAGCCCATCGTCGACCAACCGGCGATGGTAGATCCCGGCCCAGGCCCACGGCGCATCCACCGACGTCGCCCGGTCGACGGGCAGGATCGCCTCGCGGGGCGACATCACCACCCCACGCGGGCCGTGGGTAATCCGGTGAATGGTACGGGTGCGGCCGCTGACCTTGACGTGGTCGGTGCGCAGCATGTCGCAACCCAGCCGTTCGATGGCCGCCAGCAGCTTCGGGTAGTAACCCGGCTCGACCCAGTCGTCACCGTCGAGGAAGGCGACGTAGGTCCCTGCCGCCGCATCCAGGCCGGTGTTCCGGGCGGCGGACAGGCCCGCGTTGCGCAGGTGGGTCAGCACCCGAACCCGACCCAGGGCGTCCGCCTGCGCGGCCAGGATGGCCGGCGTGTTGTCGGTGGACGCATCGTCGACCAGCAGGAACTCGATCTCGGGATGACGGCTGCGCGCCAGGCTGACCACGGTGTTCGCGGCGTACGCCTCGAGGTTGTAGCACGGCACAATCACGGACAGACGGGTCCGGGCACGCGGCGGCACCGGACCAGTATCGACCCGGACGCCCTCCGCGGGACGACGGTAGGGTCATCGGGTGCCGATCGCGTCCAGCCGATGGAGCGGGGGGGACGACCCCCCCGGTCCCCCCCGAAAAGACCCGGGACGTCTCGTGCTGCTGCCGGCGGTCGATGTGGCCGACGGCCAGGCGGTCCAGCTGGTCCAGGGCCGAGCCGGTTCCGAGCGCCGCTTCGGTGACCCCCGGGCGGCCGCCGAGCGCTGGCAGGACGCGGGCGCGGAGTGGATTCACCTGGTGGACCTGGACGCGGCCTTCGGCCGGGGTAGCAACTCCGAGATCCTCACCGAGCTGATCGCCCACCTGCGGGTCGACGTCGAGCTCTCCGGCGGGATCCGGGACGACGACTCACTCGAGCGGGCCCTGGCCACCGGGTGCGCCCGGGTGAACCTCGGTACCGCCGCCCTGGAGCGCCCCGATTGGTGCGCCGAGGTGATCGGCTACTACGGCGAGCGGATCGCGGTGAGCCTCGACGTACGCGGCACCCGCCTGGCCGCCCGCGGCTGGACCCGGGAGGGCGGGGACCTGATGGAGACGCTGGACCGGCTGGACCGGGCCGGCTGTGCCCGCTTCGTGGTCACCGACGTCAACTCCGACGGCATGCTGTCCGGTCCGAACACCGACCTGCTGCGGCGGGTCTGCGCCGCGACCGACCGGCCGGTCGTCGCGAGCGGCGGGATCAGCACCCTGGCCGACGTGCTCACCCTGGCCGAGATGGTTCCGCTCGGGGTGGAAGGTGCGATCATTGGCACCGCGCTGTACGTGGGCAACTTCACCCTGGAGGAGGCCCTGCGCGCGGCCGCATCCTCGTCGACAGAGAGTACCCAGGCATGACCACGGCACCGGCCGACACCTTTCGCCGCGGCGGGGAGGCACTGCCCCGCGCCACCCCCGCGCTGCCGGGGCGGCTGCGCGACCTGCTGGCCGGGAAGAAGGTGGTGATCACCGGCGTCACCGGGTTCATCGGTGAGCAGCTGCTGTGGAAGATCCTGACCGAGCTGCCCGAGACCCGTGCGTCGCTGCTGGTCCGCCGCAAGGGCTCCGCCGGCGCGCGCGACCGGATCGCCAGCCTGCTGCGCAAGCCGATCTTCGCCGAGCCGGTCGAGGCCGCCGGCGGGATCTCGGCGTTGCTGGACGAGCGGATCGAGGTGATCGAGGGCGACCTGCCGAACGTGCCCGAGCTCCCGTCCGACCTGGACGTGCTGGTGCATTGCGCCGGGGACGTGTCATTCGACCCGCCCATCGACCAGGCCTTCACCACCAACGTCCTCGGCACCCAGGCGCTGCTGGACAAGATGCTGGCAGCGGTCCGCGGCGCGGACGGAAAGCCGGCGAAGGTGCCGCACTACGTACACATCTCCACCGCCTACACCGCCGGTCGGCGTCGCGGCGCCATTCCCGAGGGCCCGCATGAGCACTCGGTCGACTACCGGACCGAGACCGAGGCCGGCCTGCGGATGCGCCAGCAGGTCGAGGCCGAGTCGCGTACGCCGGATCGGCTCGCCGCCCTGCGCAAGCTGTCCGAACGTGAGCACCGGCGGGCCGGCTACCTGGCCACCGCGGCCGACACCGAGCGGCGCCGGCTGGAATGGGTCGAGGCCGAGCTGGTCAAGGCCGGGGCCGAGCGGGCCCGCTCGCTGGGCTGGACCGACGTGTACACCTTCACCAAGGCCCTGGGCGAGGCGGCGGTGGTCGAGGCCGGCGCGGAGATCCGGGTCTCCATCGTCCGTCCGGCGATCGTGGAGTCGTCCTGGAAGCACCCGTACCCGGGCTGGATCGAGGGCTTCAAGATGGCCGAGCCGCTGATCCTCGCCTACGGACGGGGGGAGCTGCCCGACTTCCCCGCCTCGCCCGACTCGGTGATCGATGTGGTGCCCTGCGACTACGTGGTCAACGCCATCGTCGCGGTCTGCGCAACCACGCCGGAGCCGGGGGAGCCGGCGTACTACCACGTCAGTTCCGGCGCCCGGAACCCCCTGAGCTTCCGGGGCATGTACGCCCACATCCGCAACTACTTCCTCGCACACCCGCTGGAACGCACCGGCAAGGCCACGGGGCCGCTGCCGGAGTGGCAGTTCCCCGGTGCGGCCTCGGTGGAGCGGTTGCTGACGGCCTCGGAGCGGGTCTACCACCTGGCCGACGCCGTGGTCACCCGCGCCCCGCGGTCGGAGCGGACCCGGGCGTTCGCGCGCGATCTCGACCGCCGGCTGCGCCGACTGACCTTCGTCCGCCGCTACCAGTCGCTGTACAACGAGTACTCCCAGTCTGAGCTGCACTTCGTCGACGACCACACCCTCGCGCTCAGCCAGGCGCTGCATGCCGATGACCAGGACTCGTTCGCCTTCGACACCGCGGTGTTCGACTGGAAGACCTACATCGAGGAGGTGCACTGCCCCTCGGTCACCGCCTCGGTGCGCAAGATGGATGCGTTGCGCAGCAAGCGCGGAGCGCGGCCGACCACGATGAAGGACCTGAGCAAGGACACCGCCGGGGCCCGGGCGATCGCGGTCTTCGACCTCGACGGCACGATCATGTCGACCAATGTCGTCGAGCAGTACCTGTGGGCCCGGCTGCCCGAGCTCCCGCCGCTGGCCCGGCTGGCCGAGGTCGCCCAGGTGACCCGCCGGATGCCGGCCTACCTGCTGGCGGAGCAGCAGGACCGCGGCAGCTTCATCCGGGCGGTCTGCCGGCGCTACCGCGGACTCGACCTCGCCGAGCTGGAGCGCCGGGTCGACACGACGATGACCCCGGCCATCCTCAGCCGGCTGGCCGCCGAGGCGGTGCAGCGGATCGGCGAGCACCGCGGGGCCGGGCACACCACGATCCTGATCACCGGCGCGGTGAAGACCTTCACCCGCCCGCTGCGGGAGTTCTTCGACGTCATCGTGGCCGCCGAGCTGGCCACGGACGACGAGGGTCGGTGCACCGGCTTCCTGACCACGCCGCCGTTGGTGGGGGAGTCGCGGGCCGCCTGGCTCAAGCACTACGCCGCCCTGCACGACATCGACCTGTCCCGCAGCTTCGCGTACGCCGACAGCCACTCCGACCTGCCGATGCTGGAGACGGTCGGCAACCCGGTGGCGGTCAGCCCGGACATCCCGCTGATGCGGGCCGCCCAGCGCAGCTCGTGGTCGATCGTGCCGTGGAAGGTCAAGCCGGTCACACCGCGTTGGCAGATTCCGCGCTGACCTAGTGACGTGTCGGCCAAGTCTCTTACCGGTTGGCGACGCCCAGGCACGCACCTCGCGGCGTTCTCCTCGGTCGCGTTGCGGCTCGGCAGCCCTCCTCGTCGGCCTTGCGATGCACGCACCTGAACGCCGCCAGACGGCAAGGAACTCGGCCGACACGCCACTAGGATCTGCAGCGTGTCCGGACATTCCAAGTGGGCGACCACCAAGCACAAGAAGGCCGTGATCGACGCCCGCCGGGGCAAGCTGTTCGCGAAGCTGATCAAGAACATCGAGGTGGCGGCGCGGGTCGGCGGCGGTGACCCGGCGGGGAACCCGACGCTTTACGACGCCATCCAGAAGGCCAAGAAGACCTCGGTCCCCAACGACAACATCGACCGGGCGGTCAAGCGCGGTTCCGGCGCCGAGGGTGGCGGGGCCGACTACGAGACCCTGATGTACGAGGCGTACGGGCCGGCCGGCGTGGCGCTGTTGATCGAGTGCCTGACCGACAACCGCAACCGGTCGGCCTCCGAGGTCCGGGTGGCGGTCACCCGCAACGGAGGGACCATGGCCGACGCCGGGTCCACGGCGCGGATGTTCAGCCGCAAGGGCGTGGTCACCCTGGCCAAGGAGCAGGACGGCCGCACCCTGACCGAGGACGACGTGCTCGAGGCGACCCTCGACGCGGACCCGGAGGAGGTCAACGACCTCGGCGACAGCTTCGAGATCGTCAGCGACCCGAGCAACACGGTGCCGCTCCGCAGTGCCGTGCAGGCGGCCGGGCTGGACTACGACTCGGCCGAGGTCTCCTTCGTGCCCGACTACACCGTCGAGGTGGATGCGGACACCGCCGAGCGGCTGATGCGCATCATCGACGCCCTCGAGGACTCCGACGACGTGCAGAACGTCTACGCCAACTTCGACGCCAGCGACGAGGTCCTCGCCTCCGTCACCTGACGCACGCAACTGTGTACTTGCGGCAGTCCTAGCCCGCGAAATCCGGCAATCCGATGTCGCAACTGCACAGTTCCGGGCTGTGGGCGCTGTCCACAGCCCCTCCGCCGTAACGGACGTCTTCCACAGGTTCTGACGGTGGCGGTTGATCGGCGGCCGCGTCCGCATCCTGCGGTCGTGGCCAACCTGAACGTGCAACCGCAGCGAGGCTGCCTGCGCCGACGAGACTGGTACCGCCTGTCCCGCGGGTTGTACCTGCCTGCGGCCACCGGCGAGGACCTGCTCACCCAGATGGCGGCGTGGAGACTCGTGCTGCCACCGACCTCGGCCTTCAGCCACCTCACAGCGGCCGAGCTCTATGGCTGGTGGCAGCCGGCTCTCGTTCCCCACCCGGTGTTCGCCGCACTCTGGCAGAGCACCACGTTCCCTCGACGATCCGGGCTGGTGGTGACCCGGCACTCGGAAGCTCTCCCGGTCGAGGTCGCGCACGGGCTGTCGGTGACATCACCGGCCGAGACCATGCTCGCGCTCGCCCGCGACCTCGCCCTGCTTGATCTGGTCATCCTTGGGGACTCCGCCCTGCACCATCGACATGTGACCCTGGCCCAGATGACCAGGGCGGGTGGCCAGAGGCGGCGCGGTGCCCCGCGGCTTCGGCAGGTCATCCCGTTGCTGGACGGACGCAGCGAGTCGCCGTGGGAGTCGGTGTTGCGGATGCTGCATTGGGCCGCCGACGTCCCCGTCGAGCCGCAGCACGAGGTACACGATCAGTTCGGCCGCTTCATTGCCCGCGGCGACCTATGGGTGGTCGGCACCCGACGGCTCAACGAGTACGACGGCGAGGGCCACCGCGACAAGGACGTGCACCGAGGCGACCTGCGTCGGGAACGTCGGCTGGTCGAGATCGACTGGCAGCGGGTGGGGTTCGTCGCTGCGCAGATCATCTACGAGGCCGGCGACATCATCACTGGCCTCGATCGTCTGCTCGGTCGGTCTTGGGACCCTCGGCGGTTGGCTCGCTGGAACCGGCTGTTGAGCGAGTCAATGCTGCGGCCTGCCGGCCGGGCTCGCCTACTCGCTCGATGGCCCTAGCCGGAAGTGTGCACGTGCGTCGTCGAGAGGCCCGATCTTGGGGCAGGGGACTGCTGCATCT
>CAWEFW010000040.1:0-82295 GCA_963808435.1 uncultured Actinomycetota bacterium
CCGACCAGCTCGGGCTGGTCCTGGAGGCGGCCCGGCACCGCGGCGGCGTGGCTGACCACGTGCTGCTCTCGGGGCCGCCCGGTCTGGGCAAAACGACCCTGGCCATGATCATCGCCACGGAGATGGCGGCGCCGCTGCGGATCTCCAGCGGCCCGGCAATCACCCACGCCGGGGACCTGGCTGCGATCCTGTCCGGGCTGGTCGAAGGGGAGGTCTTCTTCCTCGACGAGATCCACCGGATGTCCCGGCCCGCCGAGGAGATGCTCTATCTGGCGATGGAGGACTTCCGGGTCGACGTGGTGGTCGGCAAGGGTCCTGGCGCTACGGCGATCCCACTGGAGATCCCGCGGTTCACCCTGGTCGGCGCGACCACCCGGGCCGGCCTGCTACCCGGCCCGTTGCGGGACCGGTTCGGCTTCACCGCCCAGCTCGACTTCTACGACGTCGCCTCGCTCGAGCACATCCTCCGTCGGTCGGCCGAGCTGCTGCGGATCCCGCTGGACGGCGACGCGGCGGCCGAGATCGCCCGGCGCTCGCGTGGCACGCCGCGGATCGCCAACCGGCTGCTACGCCGGGTCCGCGACTTCGCCCAGGTCCGGGCCGGCGGCGAGGTCACCCTCAGCGTCGCCCAGGCGGCCCTCGAGCTGTACGAGGTGGACGAGCTGGGCCTCGACCGGCTCGACCGCGGAGTCCTGGAGGCGGTCTGCGCCCGGTTCGGCGGCGGCCCCGTCGGGCTGTCCACGCTGGCGATCTCAGTCGGTGAGGAGCGAGAGACGGTCGAGGAGGTGGCTGAGCCGTTCCTGGTCCGACAGGGCTTCCTGATGCGCACCGCACGGGGTCGGGTGGCGACCCTGGCCGCCTGGCGACACCTCGGCCTGCCGGTACCGGCGCGCGACGACCTGTTCGGGGTTTTCGGCTCCGAGTAGGTAGAGTACGGCGGTCGGGCCGTCACGGCATGCCCGAGCCCGACCATACGCCGACCCCAACCGAACGCCGGAGCAATGGACCAATACAGCACGCTGATCTTGATCGCCTTGATGGTGGTCGCGTTCTACTTCCTGATCATGCGGCCGCAGCGCAAGCGCCAGCAGGAGATCCAGCGGACGCTGAGCGCACTGACCCCCGGCCAGCGGGTGATGCTCGGCAGCGGTCTGTTCGGCACCATCGTCACGGTGGGTCCGAAGCAGGTCGTGCTGGAGGTGTCGCCCGGCACCGAGCTGACGGTGCTCAAGCAGGCTGTCGCCCGGGCGGTCACCGAGAGTGACGAGGACGAAGTGGTGGAGGAGGTCGACCTGGACGCCGACGAGGTGGTCGAGCCGGAGGGCCCGCCGCCCATCGAGCCGGAGCCCATCCGACCCGTGAACGACGACCGGGAGCCGCCGGCCACCGGCGCTGGACAGAGACCGACCACCGCCGGCTGATCGAGCCTTCTGAAGGGCCTCACGTACGTGGCAACAACGACGACCGGGCATCCCGGACGCACCCTGATCGTGCTCGCCCTCCTGCTGGCGGGGCTGTTCGCCATGATCGCGGTGGGCAACACCTGGACCCCCAAGCTCGGCCTCGACCTCCGCGGCGGCACCACCATCACCTTGACCGCTGAGAACACCACCGGAACCGGAACGATCGACCCGAACAGCCTGGAGCTGGCCCGCACGATCATCCAGAGCCGGGTGGACAGCCTGGGCGTGGGCGAGTCGGAGGTGACCACCGCCGGGGACCGGCAGCTGATCGTCACCGTGCCGAACGTGCAGCGCGACCAGCTGGTTGAGCTGGTGGGCCAGACCGCCCGGCTCCGCTTCCGGGCGGTGTACGCCGCCGAACAGGTCACCCCGCCCCCTGCATCCGATCCCACGCCGGCGCCAACGGAGTCGGGCGCGCCGTCGAGCGAACCCACCGCGTCCGCGCCCGACCCGAGCGCGTCGGCCAACGTAGTGCCCGAGCCCAGTCCGACCGGCAACAACAAGCCGTTCCCCGCCCTGCCGACGGCTCCACCGCGGCCGGTGGGCGAGGCCTGCCTGCCCGCCGACGGCCAGGGCACGCCGCCCGACCAGGCGATCGACTGGGTCCCCAGTGAGCCGTGCCAGGCCGCGTTCGCCGAGTTCACCTGTGGTACGCCGGTGGACGACGTCGCCGACCAGCCGCTGTTCGCCTGCGACGAGACGGGGACCGAGAAGTACCTGCTCAGCCCGACCCTGATCGAGGGTGACCAGCTGACGACCGCCTCGGCGGGGGTGCCGGCCAACGACGTGGCCTGGGTGGTCGACCTGGAGTTCAACTCCGAAGGCGCCACCCTCTTCGAGGAGGCGACCCGGGCCCTGGCAGCCAAGGGCGAGCCGCAGAACCGCTTCGCCATCGTGCTCGACGGCGTCTCCATCTCCGCACCGTCGGTCAGCGCGGCGATCCCGGGCGGCCGAGCCCAGATCGAGGGCAACTTCAACCAGCAGAGCGCCACCGAGCTGGCCAACGTGCTGAAGTACGGCGCGCTGCCGCTGGCCTTCGACGTGTCCGAGGTCAACAACGTCTCCGCGACCCTCGGCGGCGAGCAGCTGCGGGCCGGCATCATCGCCGGGATCATCGGGCTGGCCCTGGTCGTGCTGTACTGCTTCGCGTACTACCGCGGCCTGGGCATCGTGGTAGTCGCCTCGCTGGCGGTCGCCGGGCTGTTCACCTACGCCTGCGTCGTGCTGCTCGGCAGCTCCGTGGGCTTCGCGCTGAACCTGCCCGGCATCGCCGGGATGATCGTCGCGATCGGGATTACCGCGGACAGCTTCGTCATCTACTTCGAACGGATCCGCGACGAGGTACGGGAGGGACGCAGCCTTCGGACGGCGGTGGAGACCGGGTGGCGCCGCGCCCGGCAGACCGTTCTCATCGCCGACGCGGTCTCGATGCTGTCCGCGCTGATCCTGTTCGTGCTGGCGATCGGATCGGTCAAGGGCTTCGCATTCACGCTTGGCCTGACCACCTTGATCGATGTGCTGGTCGTGTTCATGTTCACCAAGCCGATGGTGACCCTGCTGGCCAGGACCCGGTTCTTCGGCGGCGGCCACCGGCTGTCCGGCCTGGACCCGGCGCACCTGGGGGTCACGGCGCTGCCCGGCGTCCGGTCCCGGCGTCCAGTAGCGGAGGGAGTCTGATGGCAAAGCTGAGCAGTCTCGCCTCCCGGCTCTACACCGGCGAGATCTCCTACGACTTCATCGGGCACCGGCGGCGCTGGTACATCCTGACGGCCGTCCTGATCACGCTGTCGATCCTGGCGATACTGATCCGCGGCCTGGTCTTCGGCATCGAGTTCCGGGGCGGTGCCGACTTCAAGGCTCCGACCCAGGTCACCGCGCAGACGGTCGACCAGGTCCGCGAGGCAGTCGTGGCGACCGGGCTGCCCGAGCTGGACGACACGATCGTCAACACCATCGGGAACGACCAGGTCCGGGTGCAGACCCGGACCCTGAACCCGACGACCGAGGTGCCGGTGGTCCGCGCCGCGATCGCCGAAGAGGTCGGGGTGCCGTCCGACCAGGTCGCGTACAGCCTGATCGGCGCCTCCTGGGGCAGCCAGATCACCGAGCGCGCCCTGATCGCCCTGGCGGCGTTCCTGACCCTGGTCGCCCTGGTCATCTGGATCTACTTCCGCGACGGCAAGATGGCCGGTGCCGCCCTTGTGGCGCTGGCCCACGACCTCGTGCTGACCATCGGCATCTATGCGCTGGTCGGCTTCACCGTGACGCCCGCGACCCTGATCGGGCTGTTGACCATCCTGGGCTACTCGCTCTACGACACCGTGGTGGTCTTCGACAAGGTCCGCGAGAACGTCCGGGACATCCGGTCCAGCACCACGAAGACCTACTCCGAAGCGGCCAACCTGGCGGTCAACCAGGTGCTGGTGCGTTCGATCAACACCACGGTGATCGGGGTGCTGCCGGTGGCGGCGCTGCTGTTCGCCGGGGCGGTGATCCTCGGCGAGGGCCCGCTCAAGGATCTGGCCCTGGCCCTGTTCGTCGGCATGATCTCGGGGGCGTACTCCTCCATCTTCATCGCGACCCCGCTGCTGGCGCAGGCGAAGGAGCGCGAGCCGGACATGAAGAAGCTGGCTGCGCGGGTGATGGCCCGACGGAACAAGACCGAGCAGAAGGCCCGGCCGGCCGGACGTACGCCGGACCCGGACCTCGCGCCGCGCCCGGAGCGCGATCTCGAGACCGAGCCGAGTGACGTCGAGCCAAGCAGCGCCGAGCTGGCCGGGGCCGCGACCACCCGTTCGGGGTCGACGGGTGTGAGGATCACGGCGGTGAGCAGCGCGGAGCGACCGGGGGTTCGGCCGATGGGTGAGGCGGCCGCGAAGCGCCCGCAGCCGCAGCACAGGCCCCGCAGCCAACGGAAGAAGTAGGCGCGCCGGTGTCGGTCGACCTGGCGTCGATGATCGTCGACGTTCCCGACTTCCCGCGGCCCGGTATCACCTTCTTCGACATCACCCCGCTGCTCGCCTCCGCGGCCGGCCTCGCGGCCACCGTCGACCGGCTGGTCGCGGCCGCCCCGCCCGCGGACCTGGTCCTCGGGATCGAGGCGCGGGGCTTCCTGCTGGCTGCGCCGGTCGCGTGCCGGCTCGGTCTCGGGGTGGTGCCGGTCCGCAAGCCCGGGAAGCTGCCCCGGCCGGTGGTCTCGGCGGAGTACGCGCTGGAGTACCGAACCGACACCGTGACGATGCACGCCGACGCCGTGCCCGCGGGGTCGCGGGTGCTGATCGTGGACGACGTGCTGGCCACCGGCGGAACGGTGGCGGCTACCGCCGACCTGGTGGCCCAGCTGGGCGGCACGGTGTGCGGCGTGGTGGTGCTGGCCGAGCTGGCCTTCCTGGGACCCCGGGTGCGGCTGGCTGCGCAGGGCCTCACCGAGGTGACCTCGCTGCTCACCCTCGAGGCGCCATGAGCCTCAGCGGACCGGTGCGCCGCGACAGCCGGAGTCGAACCTGGACCCACGACGTGCTGGTCACCCTGCCGCTGCGCAACGCGACTCCGGCGATCGAGCTGGCCCGCCGGATCCTGCTCGCCCTCGTGTTTCTGGGCATCGTGGTCGCCCTGGTCTGGTTCGACCGGTTCTCTTACACCGACAACTACGACGGTGAGGTCAACCTGATCGACGCGATCTACTACGCCACGGTGACCATCAGCACCACCGGGTACGGGGACATCACGCCGGTCGCCCAGCACGCCCGGATCATCAACGCGATCGTGGTCACCCCGCTGCGGATCGCGTTCCTGGTGCTGCTGGTCGGCACGACCCTGGAGGTGCTGGCCAACGAGGGCCGGCGGATCATCAACGACGGACGCTGGAGGAAACGGATGCGCAACCACGTCGTGGTGGTCGGCTTCGGCACCAAGGGCCGCAGCGCGGTGGAGACCCTGGAGACCAGTGGGGTGAACCCGGCCCAGATCGTCGTCATCGACGGTCGGTCCTCGGCCATCAGCGACGCCAACCTGCGCGGCTTCGCCGCCATCGAGGGGGACGCGACCCGGCGGGACATCCTGCGCCGGGCGGAGATCGTCAAGGCCCGCGAGGTGATCATCACCCTGGACCGGGACGACTCGGCGATCCTGGTCATGCTGACCGTCCGCCAGCTCAACCCGAGCGCGCACGTGGTGGTCGCAGTGCGGGAGGACGACAACGCCTCGCTGCTCCGTCAGTCCGGAGCCAACGCGGTGGTGACCTCCTCCGAGGCGGTGGGCCGGCTGCTCGGCCTGTCCGCGGTCAGCCCGAACCTGGGTGTGGTGATCGAGGATCTGCTGTCCTCCAAGGAGGGCCTCGAGGTGGGCGAGCGCGCCGTGACCCGGGACGAGGTGGGCCGGTCGCCGCACGAGATCACCGGGGACCGGGTGATTGCCGTGGTGCGCAACAAGACGCTGCGCCGGTTCTACGATCCCACCGTGGCGCGGCTTGAGCCGGGTGACCAGGTCGTTGTGGTGCGGAAGGCCGCCGCGGAAGCCTGACCGAGGCGATCATTGTCCTGATCAGGAATACGTCTCCTATCCCCGCCGTCGAGGCGGCGCCAAGCGGCGTTCCTCGGTCGCGTCGACGACCCGGCAGCCCTCCCTCGTCGGCGTGGCGAGGCATCCACCCCGACGGCAGATCGATGCAGCGTATTCCTGACGCTGGGCACTAGACTGAGCTTCCAGGTGAGGATGGAGACAGCGTGGCGGTAACCGACCCGGCCTCGGCCATCCGGGCACGGTCGCGCGAGTCGACACCGACCGAGCCCGATGGGAGGCGTGCGCCGTCGCCCCGCCGAGCCCTGATCGCCCCTGAGCCGGCCCCCCCGCCCGCGCCGGAGGCTCAGCCTGTGCACCACAACGAGCACCCGAGGGTGAAGATGCGGCAACGGCTGGCCCGGCTGGGCACCGGCCGGGCGCAGACCCCGGCCCTGGACCCACTGTTCCGGGTCGTGCGGGCGAACCACCCCAAGGCCGACCTGCACCTCATCGAGCGGGCCTACAAGACCGCCGAGGGCTACCACCAGGGGACGCTGCGGAAGAGCGGCGACGCGTACATCACCCATCCGCTGGCCGTCACCACCATCCTGGCCGAGCTGGGCATGAACGAGACCACGCTGTGCGCGGCCCTGCTGCACGACACCGTCGAGGACACCGCGTACACGTTGGACGAGCTGAGCCGGGACTTCGGTGAGGAAGTCGCGCTGCTGGTCGACGGCTGCACCAAGGTGGAGAAGGTCCGCTACGGCGAGTCCGCCAAGTCCGAGACCATCCGCAAGATGATCGTGGCGATGAGCCAGGACATCCGGGTCCTGGTGATCAAGCTCGCCGACCGGCTGCACAACATGCGGACCCTGCACTACCTGCGGCCCGACAAGCAGTCCCGGGTCGCGACCGAGACGCTGGAGATCTACGCCCCGCTGGCCCACCGGCTGGGCATGAACGCGATCAAGTGGGAGCTGGAGGACCTCGCTTTCAGCACGCTGCACCCCAAGGTGTACGACGAGATCGTCCGGCTGGTCGCCGAGGCGTCGCCGAGCCGCGACGAGTACCTCTCCCGGATCATCGAGCGGGTCGAGGCCGACCTGCGCGCCGCCAAGATCAAGGCCGACGTGACCGGCCGGCCGAAGCACTACTACTCGATCTACCAGAAGATGATCGTCCGTGGCCGCGACTTCTCCGACATCTACGACCTGGTCGGGCTGCGCGTCACGGTCGAGAGCAACCGCGACTGCTACGCAGCCCTGGGGGTGCTGCACGTCCGCTGGAACCCGCTGCCGGGCCGGTTCAAGGACTACATCGCGATGCCCAAGTTCAACATGTACCAGTCGCTGCACACCACGGTGCTCGGGCCGGAGGGCAAGCCGGTCGAGCTGCAGATCCGCACCGACGAGATGCACCGGCGGGCCGAGTACGGCGTGGCCGCGCACTGGAAGTACAAGGAGGGCAAGGGCGTCGCCGTCGCGGTCCGCGGGGCCGGCGACGGTGGAGATCTGGACTGGGTGCGCCAGCTGCTGGACTGGCAGAAGGAGACCTCGGACCCGGGCGAGTTCCTGGACTCGCTCCGCTTCGAGATCACCTCCGCCGAGGTGTACGTGTTCACCCCGAAGGGCGAGGTGGTGTCCCTGCCGCAGGGCTCCACCCCGGTGGACTTCGCGTACGCGATCCACACCGAGGTGGGCAACCGGACGATCGGCGCCAAGGTCAACGGCCGGCTGGTGCCGCTGGAGTCGGTGCTGGTGAACGGCGACGTGGTGGAGATCTTCACCTCGAAGGCGCTGGACGCGGGACCCAGCCGCGACTGGCTGTCGTATGTGAAGAGCCCGCGGGCCCGGAACAAGATCAAGCACTACTTCAGCCGCGAGCGTCGCGAGGAGTCGATCGAGAACGGCAAGGACATCCTCGCCCGGCAGATGCGCAAAGCCGGCCTCCCACTGCAGCGGCTGCTGACCCTGCAGCACCTGACCGCGGTGGCCGGGTACTTCAAGCAGTCCGACGTGTCCGCGCTTTACGCGGCGGTGGGGGAGAAGCGGGTCGGCGCCCAGGAGGTCGTCAACCGGCTGATCACTGTCGAGGGCGGCGAGGACATGGCCGCCGACGAGACCAGCGAGGACCGGGTCGCCACCGGCCCGCAGCGCCGGGTCGGGTCGGAGTCCAAGACCGAGTCGGGGATCCTGGTGAAGGGTGCCACCGACCTCCTGGTCAAGCTGGCCAAGTGCTGCACCCCAGTGCCCGGCGACGAGATCATGGGCTTCGTCACCAAGGGCTCAGGGGTGTCGGTGCACCGGACCAACTGCGCCAACGCTGACAGCCTGCGGTCCGAGTCCGAGCGGCTGGTGTCGGTGTCCTGGGCGCCGACCGCCAAGAGCTCGTTCCTGGTCGCCATCCAGGTCGAGGCCCTGGACCGCAACCGGCTGCTCTCCGACATCACTCGGGCGCTGTCGGACCAGCACGTGAACATCCTGTCCGCCTCCCTGAACACCAGCAAGGACCGGATCTGCAAGGCCAAGTTCACCTTCGAGACCGCGGACCCCAAGCACCTGGACCACGTGCTCCGGGCCATCCGCAGCGTCGACGCCGTCTACGACGTCTACCGCATCAACCAGTAGCCGGCCGCATCCGGAAGTCGTAGGTGTGCGGCAGCGACCGGTCGCCGAACGCCGCGTGCCACAGTGCGTCCAGCGTCTCTCCTTCCCGGAGATCGGGCACCTCGATCCCGGCCTCGAGGAGGACGCGGGCCGCGTCGGTCTGTCCGTCGGCGAGCAGGGCGCGGGCCTCCTGGAGGAGCACCCGGCCGTGCCCAGCGATCTGCGCCGGCGCCGCCGTGATCATGGCCAGACCGGCGGCGGGCCGACCGGCGGCGAGCAGCCGGTCGGTGGCCTCGACCAACAGCGGCAGGCAGTCCGGCGCCTGCGCGACGGCGCGGGAGTAGAGGTCCGCGGCGCTCCCGTGATCGTCCCGGGCGGCGGCCAGCAGGGCCAGCCCGCGGGCCGCCCACGGGGTCGACCGGAGCTCGTCGGAGCGCAGGTAGCCGCGTCTCGCCTCCTCGTGGTCGCCGCGGGCGTGGGCCCGGATCGCGAGCATCAGCTGGCCCCACCAGCCGGCCGCTGCGCGGTCGAGCACCGCGCCCCAACGATCACTGGTCGGTGGCACCAGCACCTCCGCGCCCACGGCGTCCTGGTCGACCTCGAGCTCGACCGCGCGAGCCAGTACGACGAGGTGGCGGAAACCGTCCGACCGAGGCTGTCCGAACGGGGTTCCCGGCGAGGCGTCGGGATCCTGCCCGCGTACGGCGAGCTCCGCCTTACCTGCGCCGGTGCCCGCCGACAGCTGCTCTGGCGCGCTATCGGCCAGCTCGGCTCGCCACCAGTGATGCCATTCGTCGAGCTCTTCCTCGGGAACCGCCCGGGCCGCCAGCTCGGTCACGTGGGCGGTCGCGTCCGGCCAGGAACCGTGCACGATCCCCGGGTCCGCTCCGATCGGTGCGTAGGCCTCCACCCAGCTGATCTCGGCGTTCGCCGCCAACCGAAGGTGCTCGAGCTGCGTTGTCGCCAGGCCGGCCTGGATCTCGAGGTAGCGGGAACCGGGACCGCACAGCCACTCCTGCCAGCGTCGGCCGCCGGCGGCGGTACCCCAACAGAAGAGCTTGCGGCCGCACAGCGCAGCGGTGGAGGTCTGGAGCAGCCCGCGTCCGTCGGCTTGCGCGGCCGCGATCCACGGCCGTCGCGTCGGGGGCACCTGGAAGAAGTAGTCCGCCGCGCGCTGGGCCGGCAGCGGGTAGCTGACATCGGTGGCCTGGTCGTCGACGAACGGGACGTCGACCGCCGTGATGAGTCCGTCGTACCCGGTCCGCCAAGCCCGAGTCGCCGGGGCGAGGGCCCGCACACCCGGTTCCTCCGGTACGGCGATGTTCGTCCACCAGTAGAGCGGTTTGGGCTCCGAATCGGGGTTGCGGACGCGGACGAAGGCGAGCAGCAGCGGACGGTCGGCCGGCATCAGCAGGTCGACCGAGAACACCAGATCTCGGGTGCGTTCCCAGTCCCAGATCCGCAGTGCGATACCACGGTGGGACGGCACTGTGCCCGCGAAGACGGGTCGGCTGGTGGTGGCCGAGTGGCCGGTCGAGCCGAGGTTCCACTCGATGCCACCGGCGAACCAGGCGTCGGTGAGGCCGAGGTTGGCGAACTGCAGGCGCCCGTTGGTGAACACCAGGTCCCGGTCGGCCACCCGGTCGCGGAGCGACCAGAGCCGGCCCCCGAGGCCGGGAAGCACCAGAGCCTCCAACCGACCGTTGGTGATCCGGAGAGCGGGAACGTCTTGACGCCGCAGGTCGCGGCGGTAGTCGTTCTGCACCGCGTACGGCAGCGGGTTGGCCAGCCGGCCGTACGCGATGCGCTCACGCATGTCCGGGGGGAGGTCCGGAGAGGACGACGGATCGGGGAGCCGCTGGAGCCCGGCGAAGGGCGGTAGCGGCGACTCCGGGCCGAGCTCGGCGGCAGGCAGCCGCAGCGTGGTCCGGTTCACCTCTCCCGCTGGCATGCGTTCGACCGGTCAGGCCGGTGCGGGCTCCTCGACCGGCGGCTGCGGCTGCTCGCGGCGGAGCCGCTTCTTCTCGCCGCGGCTCTCCACCAGGGTGTAGAGCACCGGCACCAAGAGCAGGGTCAGCACGGTCGAGGAGACCAGGCCGCCGATCACCACCACGGCCAGCGGCTGGGAGATGAACGCGCCGCCGCCGGTCAGGCCGAGCCCCATCGGGATCAGGGCACAGATGGTCGCAGTGGCGGTCATGATGATCGGTCGCAACCGCAATCGGGCGCCGTGGATGACCGCGCTGTGCAGGCCCTCTCCGGCCTCGCGCTTCTTGTTGATCAGGTCGATCAGCACGATGGCGTTGGTCACCACGATGCCGATCAGCATCAGCAGGCCGACCATGGCCGGTACGCCGAGCGCGGTATCGGTGACCAACAGGCCGATCAGCGCGCCGGTGGCGGCGAACGGGATCGAGCTCAGCAGGATCAGCGGCTGGATCAGGCTGCGGAAGGTCGCCACCATGATCAGGAACACCAGCACGATGGCCAGCAGCATGGCCACGCCCAGCTCGCGGAACGCCTCCGCCTGGTCGTCGCTCGCTCCGCCCAGGTCGATCGTCACCCCGGCCGGCACACCGGGCAGACCGTCCAGCCGCGACTGCACGGTCTGGGTCAGCGCGCCGAGGTCCTCGACGTCCGGCGTGGCCGTCAGGGTCACCGCGCGGATGCCGTCGATCTGGGTCACCGCGCTCGGCGTCTGCTCGGTGGACACCTTGGCGATGTCGGACACCCGGATCGGCTTCGCCCGGACGTCGGCGATGTCACCCTGCTCGTCGGCCAGGTCGGACTGCGCGTCGGCCAGCTCCTCCTGCTCGTCGCCCAGGGCTTTCTGCTCGTCGCCGAGGTCCTCCTGCTCGTTGGCGAACTGCTCCTGCTGGGCCCGCTGGTCCGCGCTCTCGTCGGCCTGCTCGAGCGCGGCGTCCAGCTGCTCGTCCAGCAGTTCGACCTGGGCCGCACCCTGGGCAACCGCCTGCCGTAGGGCGGTCACCTGCTGCTGCCATTGGGCCGCGGCCTGCTGCGCGGCGAGCTGGTCCTGAGTCACCGGCACCGGGGTTGCCCCTGGTGGCGGCGGGGCCGGAGCCGGCGGCGGGGACTCGAGCAGCACCCGCAGCCGGGCCCGGCTGTCGGCGAGGTTGTCCCGGGCCTCGTTCCGCGACCGGCGCAGCTCGGCCCGTTGGTCGGCGGCCGCCTCGACCGCCTTGTCCTGCTGCTCCTCGGCGGCGTCGGCCTGCCGGTCGGCAAGATCCTCCTGCCGATCGGCCAGGGCATCGCCCTCTTCCGACAGCTTGTCGCCTCGCTCGGTCAGCGCGTCCTGCTTGTCCTCCAGCCGGTCGGTGGCTCGGTCCGTGGCCTGCTGCTGCTGGAGCTGGCTGACCGGGAGCTCCAATGCGGCGATCTGCTTCGGGCTGGCCTCGTCGGCCTCCTGCGGCTTGACCATGATGTCGCGGCTCTCGCCCGCCAGCACGACCGTGCCCACCTGGCTGCCGCGTAACGCGTTGGCGATCGCCTGACCGACCTCGGCCTGGGTGAAGCCGAGGGCCGCGGCCTTGCGCTTGTTCACATCGACCCGCAACAGCGGCCGCTGCTCGCTCAGGTCACTGCTGACCTCGACCAGACCGGGCGTAGTGCTGAGCGTGGTCTCGACGCGTTCGGCAGTGGCCTGGAGGTCCTCCGGGTCGTCGCCTGTCACCGTGATCTGCAGGTCGTTGCTGGTGCCGGTGTTGATCGAGCCGACCTTGACCTCGCCCGCCGCGTCGTCCAGCTCGGCGAACGCACTCTCCAGCTCGGCCAACGTGGCGTCGTACGCATCCTCGCCGGTCAGGCTGACGAACATCGACGCACGGTTGGTTCCGCCCTGTCCGATGGTGGTCAGGTACTCCTTGACCCCGGGACTGGCGGCCAGGATCTGCTCGACCTGTGCGGCGGCGTCGCTGGTCGTGCTGAGCCGGGTGCCCAGCGGCAGCTCCTGGTCGATCTGCAGCGTGGTCTTGTCGGCGAACGACTCCAGGAAGTCGGTCTTCAGCAGCGTGGTCGAGGCCACGGTGGCGACGAAGATCACCACCGCGGTCAACGCCGAGATCAGCGGACGGCGGAGGGCAAGGTTCAGCACCGGCAGGTAGCTGCGTTGCAACCGGGTCACGTCGTCCGCATCGTGGGCTCCGTCGCTGGCCGCCCGGGCGGCCGACCGCTTGGCCGAGCTGAGGAACCAGAACGCCAGGACCGGCACGATGGTCAGCGAGACCAGCAGCGATGCGGTGAGCGCGATCGCCACCGTGGTGGAGAAGGGCCGGAACAGCTCCCCGGTGATGCCCGACACCACGGCGACCGGAAGGAAGACCGCCACCGTGGTCAGCGTGGACGCGGTAACCGCACCGGCCACCTCGCGGACGGACGCCACGATGTCACCTGGTGACAGCGGGTTCGGGCCGGTGTCGCGCCGTTTGATGTTCTCGATCACCACGATGGAGTCGTCGACCACCCGGCCGACAGCGACCGTCATGGCGGCCAGGGTGAAGATGTTCAGCGAGTAGCCGCCGACCTGCAGCCCGATCAGGGCGATCATCAGCGACAGCGGGATCGAGATCGCGGTGATGATCGTCGACCGCAGCGACTGCAGGAAGACCAGGATGATCAAGACGGCGAAGGCCAGGCCGAGCGAGCCCTCGACGGCCAGGTCCTCGATGGACTGCTCGATCGAGGGTGCCTGGTCGAAGACGACCTGGATGGTGGCGTTCTGGCCCAGGCCGGCCGCGATGCCGTCCAGCCGCTCGGTGATCAGGTGGGAGATCTCGACCGCGTCGGCGTCGGTCTCCTTGAGGATGTTCACGCTGAGCGCCGGCCGACCGTCGGACCGGGCGATCGTGGTCGCCTCGACGGACTGCACCTCGACCTCGGCCAGTGTGCCCAGCCGCACCGGTCCGTCGGGCGCCGGGATCCACCAGCCCGCGACCTGCTCGGCGGCGGTGGTCGTCCGCCCGACCTGGATGGCCAGCTCGATGTCGCCGTCGAAGCTGTTGCCCGCCGGCACGACCTGGGCTTGAGACTGCACCGCCTGAGTGACCACGGCCGCGTTCAGGTCGTACTTGCGCAGCTGGGCCGGCCGCAGGGTGACCACCAGCTCGGTGACGTCCTGTCCGGAGACCTGCACCTGGCGTACGCCCTCGATCCCGGACAGCTGGGGCACGACGCTGTCGTCGACCTGCCGGGCCAGGTCGTCCAGCGGCGCGTCGGAGGCGACCCCGAGAACCAGCACCGGGATGTCGTCGGTGCTGCCGGCCAGTACCTCGAACTCCACCGCGTCGGGCAGCGAGGAGGCTACGCCGTCGGCGGCGGCGCGGATGTTGCCGAGGACCTCGTCGTCGTCCAAACCGTAGGTCCACTCCACGGTCAGGGTGGCCACTCCGTTGAGCGACTGCGACCGCACCTTGGTCACCCCCGACACGCCGCTGATCGCCTGCTCCAGCGGCGTGGCCACCTCGTCGGCCACCAGCTCCGGCGCGGTGCCCGGGTAGGTGGCGGTCAGGATCGCCGTGGGCACCTGGGTCGACGGCAGCAGCTCCTGGCGGAGCGAGAGGGTGGACAGCACGCCGAAGACCACGATGGCGATGGTCACCATGCCGACGATCAGTCGGTTGGCCAGGCTCAGCCTGGTCAGCTGGGTCATGACGAGCTCGTTTCCTCTCGCAGGCCGGGGCTAGGCACAATCGCCCCAAAACTAGCGGGGACGAGCAACAGTGACCTGTGACGGCTCTCAGCCGCGGAAGTCGCTGGCCGCGCGCTGGGCCTGGGCGAGCCACTCGCGGTAGGTGGCGGCCGACTGGGCCGCCTCCTGGGCGGCTCGGGTGTCCCCGCGGGCCTCGGCCTTGGCCGCGCGCTGCTCGAGGGCGACGATCTGCGCCTCCAGCTTGGCCGCGGTGTCCTCGGCCCGCGCGCGGGTCTCCGGGTTGGTCCGCCGCCAGCGCTCGCTCTCCGCGTCGGAGATCGCGGTCTCCACCGCCCGCAGCCGGCCGTCGAGCGGACGGATCGAGTCCCGCGGCACCTTCCCGATGGCGGACCAGCGACGCAGGATGTCGCGGTAGGCCGCCTTGGCCGCACCCAGGTCCCGTACCGGCAGCAGCGCCTCCGCCTCGATCAGCAGCGCTTCCTTGGCCTCGGCGTTGCCCCGGAGCTCGGTGTCCTGCTGGTTGAGTGTGGCCTGCTTGGCGGCGAAGAAGGTGTCCTGGGCGGCACGGAACCGCTTCCACAGCGTCTCGTCCACCCCACGCGGCGCCGGTCCGGCGGCCTTCCAGCGCGCCATCATGTCCCGGTACGCGCCGGTGGTCGGGCCCCAGTCGGTCGAGCCGGACAGCGCTTCGGCCTCGGTCACCAGCTGCTCCTTGGTGATCCTGGCCGCATCGCGGGCCTCGTTCTCCTTGGCGAACTGGGCCTTGCGACGGCGCGTGTACGCGGTACGGGCCGTGGAGAAACGGTGCCAGAGCTCGTCGTCGGTGGCGCGGTCGAGCCGGGGCAGCGCCTTCCACTGGTCGAGCAGCGCCCGGAACCGGTTGACCCCGCCGCGCCAGTCGTTGCCGGCGGCCAGCCGCTCCGCCTCGAGCACGAACTGCTCCTTGGCCGCGCGGGTCTCCTCCTGCTGGCGGGAGCGCTCGGCCCGGCGGGCGGCTCGCTGCGCGGCGATCACCGGCAGCAGGCTGTCCAGTCGGGCCACCAGACCGTCCAGGTCACCCACGGCGTTCGCCCCAGCAACGGTGGCCCGTACGGTGCGGACCGAGCTCATCGCGTCGTCGGGGGAGAGGGCCCCGGCGGTGATGCGCGTCTGCAGCAGGTTGACCTCCAGCTCCAGGGCGGCGAATCGCCGGGTGAAGAAGGCCATGGCCTCCTCGCTGGGGACGTCGGGGACCTGCCCGACGCTCCGCTCGCCCGCGGCCGTGCGGACGTAGACGGTGCCGTCGGGGTCCACCCGGCCGAAGGATGCGGGGTCGCCCACGTTCCGCCCGCTCTCGGTCATGCATCCATCCTGCCCGATACGCTCGCCTGCGTGCTCGTTGCGTCTTTTCCGGCCGGGCCGTGGCAGACCAACGCCTACGTGGTGGCCACGGACCGCGGATCGGAGTGCGTGGTCATCGACCCGGGGATGGGTGCCGAGGTCGGCGTCGCGGACCTGGTCGCCGAGCACCGGCTGAAGCCGGTCGCGGTGATGGTCACCCACGGACATCTCGACCACATGTGGGCGGTCGCCCCGCTCTGCCGGGCGAACGAGGCCCCGTGCTGGGTACATCCGGACGACCGCGACCTGCTGACCGACCCGTTGCGGTCGATGGGAGCCGAGACCCGGGCGCTGCTCGCCCAGCTGGCGCCCGGCCACTCCGGCTTCGTCGAGCCGGACGAGGTCCGTGAGCTGCACGACGGGGCCACGGTCACGGTGGCCGGGATCGACTTCGTCGCGGCCCACGCGCCCGGACACACCCCAGGCTCGACGATGTTCGCCACCGGCCCGGACGACGAGCCGCTGGTCTTCTCCGGGGACGTCCTGTTCGCCGGCTCGATCGGGCGGACCGACCTGCCGGGAGGGAACCTCGAGGCCATGGTGGACAGCCTGCGTACCAAGGTGCTGCCGTTGCCCGATCCGGTCGTGGTGCTGCCTGGGCACGGCCCGCGGACGACCATGGCCGCCGAGCGGGCGACCAACCCGTACCTCCGCCAGCTCGTCGAGGCCCGACGGTGAGCCGGATCCGACCGCTGTCCGGCTTCCCCGAGCTGACGCCGGAGGGCCGGGTGGTCGAGCAGGCGGTGCTGGACCGGCTGCGGCGAACCTTCGAGCTGCACGGGTTCGCCTCCATCGAGACTCGGGCCGTCGAGCCGTTGGAGCGGTTGGCCAAGCAGGGCGAGATCGACAAGGAGGTGTACGTAGTCTCCCGGCTGCACGCCGAGCCCGAATCCAGCGCCGAGCTCGGCCTGCATTTCGACCTGACCGTGCCGCTGGCCCGCTACGTACTCGAGCACGCCCACGCGCTGGCCTTCCCCTTCCGTCGCTACCAGATCCAGAAGGTGTGGCGCGGTGAACGGCCACAGGAGGGCCGCTACCGGGAGTTCACCCAGGCCGACATCGACATCGTCAACGTCGACCGGCTGGCCGCGCACCACGACATCGAGCTGCCGCTGGTCACCCTCGAGGCGCTGGAGCGGCTGCACGTGGACCTCGGCCTGCCTCCGGTGCTGATGCGGGTCAACAACCGGCTGCTGGCGCAGGGGTTCTACCTCGGGCTGGAGATCGCCGACCCCCCGGCCGTACTGCGTCAGGTGGACAAGCTCGACAAGATCGGCCCCGACCGGGTGGTCGACCTGCTGGTCGACGACGTCGGGGTGAGCGAGACCCAGGCCCGGGCGTGCGTACGCCTGGCCGAGATCTCCGCGGCCGACGGCTCCTTCGGCGACGAGGTCCGGCGCCTCGGCGTCGAGCACCCCCAGCTGGACGAGGGGATCGCGCTGCTCACCGACCTGGTGACCACCGCGGCCCGGCACGTGCCCGGCCGGCTGGTGGCCGACCTGAAGATCGCCCGCGGTCTGGACTACTACACCGGCACCGTGTACGAGACCGAGCTGGTCGGGTTCGCCTCGATGGGCTCGATCTCCTCCGGCGGCCGCTACGACTCGCTGGCCAGCGACGGTCGGACGACCTACCCCGGGGTAGGACTCTCGATCGGGGTTACCCGGCTGCTCGCGCCGCTGATCGGGGCCGGACGGCTCACCGCATCGCGGCCGGTGCCGACGGTGGTGCTGGTCGCCGTGGACTCGGAGGAGACCCGGCCCGAGGCGATCGCGGTGGCTGAGCTGCTCCGCGGCCGGGGGATCGCCTGTGAGGTGGCCCCGGCGGCGGACAAGTTCGGCAAGCAGATCCGCTACGCCGACCGACGCGGCATCCCGTTCGTCTGGTTCTCCCGTCCAGCGGGGGGCGAGGTGAAGGACCTGCGCAGTGGCGACCAGCACTCGGCCGATCCCCAGGTGTGGCTACCGCCGGAGGAGGACCGGCGGCCGCAGGTGCACTGGAACCCGTGACCGAGGTGGTCCCGGCCGTCGAGGTGCTGCGGCGCCGGCTGGCCACCCAGCGGCTCCTGGCCGAGCGACTCGACGGCCCGGCGGCTGTCGTCGAACTGCTGACCGGTGTCCAGTCCCAGGAGTTCGGCCATGCCCTGTGGTCGCTGGGCCTGCGCTCGGCGGGGACGTTCGTCGACGTGCGGGCCGCGTTCGACCGGGGCGAGTTCGTCCGCACCCATGTCCTGCGTCCGACCTGGCACTTCGCGCTGCCGGAGGACATCGGTTGGCTGCTCAGCGAGACCGCGCCCCGGGTGCACCAGCTGAACGGCACCATGTACCGCAAGGTCGGGCTGGATCCCGCCGGGCTGGACCGGGCGGCGGGTGTGATCGTCGAGGCCCTGACCGGCGGCGCTGCCCTCACCCGGGCGGACCTCGGCCAGCGGCTCGGCACCAGCAGCCTGACCCTCATCTACCAGGTGATGAACGCCGAGCTGGAAGGGCTGATCGTCAGTGGGCCGGTGCGCGGGGCCCAGCAGACCTATGCCTTGATGGACGAGCGGGTGCCGCGGGAGCGTCGCCGGACCGGCGACCTGGCGGAGCTGGCGTACCGGTTCTTCGTCGGGCACGGGCCGGCCAGCGTGCGGGACCTGGCCCGCTGGGCCTCGCTCACCCAGACCCAGGCGGCGGAGGCCACCGAGGCGGCCGCGCCGCGGCTGGCGGCGCTGACCGTGACCGGTGAACCGCTGTGGTTCGACCCGGCGGCTCCGGAGCCGCCCGCGGACGTCGCGTACGGAGCACTGCTGCTGCCCCTCTACGACGAGCTCACTCTCACCTATCCCGGCCTGGGGTTCCCGACCGCCGCTCGGCACCCGCACCCGGTTGGCGAGGACCAGTTCGTCGGCTCGGTGGTGGTGGGGGAGGAGAACATCGGGACCTGGCGACGCACGGTCCGGGGTCGGGTCGTGCAGGTCGAGGTGGCGCTGCCTGCTGGCCGGCCGGCGGCGGAGCGCGCGGCCGTGGCCACGGCGGCCGAGGAGCTGGCCGCATTCCTCGACCGGAGACTTGACCTTACGATCACCGCGTGAGCACTCCCACGGCCGGCCACACCGTCCTGGCCACGGCGGACAGCGAACTGTTCACCTCCCTGCGCAGGCGTGCCACCTCGCGCGCGGAGCGCTACGCGCTGGGCCGCGGACTGCGGCATAAGGTCCGCCGCCGGAGTCTGGGGGAGTGGTCGCCGCCACCGGGACGCGCCGATCCGGTGGACCTGGTGATCGAGTCCCATGCCGGCCGGGTACCGGACCTCGTCCCGATCCGGGTGGCGCGGATGGTGACCTCGCCGTACGGGTTCCTGCGCGGCACCGCCGTGGTGATGGCCGCCGACGTCGCCGCCCTCCCGGCCACCGGGATCACCCCGGTGGTGTGCGGCGACGCGCACCTGGGCAACTTCGGGTTCTACGCCTCGCCCGAGGGCGAGCTGGTGATCGACCTGAACGACTTCGACGAGGCACATCCCGGGTGCTGGGAGTGGGATCTGCGTCGGCTGGTGGCCAGTGTCTGGGTGGCGGGCCGGGAGAACGCGGCAACGGAGGAGCAGTGCCAGGCGGCGGTGCTGGCCTGCGTGGCGGCGTACCGGGCCGAGGTGCGCTTCCTGGCCGAGGAGCCGTTGCTGATGCGCAGCTACAACCGGCTGGACGTCGGTCGGCTGCACGAGACGGCGACCGAGAAGTCGCTGCGGGACGAGATCGAGCGGTCGGCCAAGCGGGCCCGGAACCGGACCAGCGACCGGGCGCTGCCCCGCTTCACCGCGGAGGTGGACGGCCAGCGGCGCATCGTCGAAGAACCGCCGCTGATCACCCGGCTGCCAGATCCCGAGGCTGAGGCCGTGGCCGAGGGTCTCGACGGCTACCTGCTGACGCTGGCGCCGCACTGGCGACGGGCGATCGGCGGCTACACCCTGGTCGACGTGGCCCACAAGGTGGTCGGGGTGGGCAGCGTGGGCTTGCGGGCGTACGTGGCCCTGCTCGAGGGCAGCAGCGTCGAGGACGTGGTCTTCCTGCAGCTGAAACAGGCGCGGCGGTCGGTGCTGGCCCAGTACGTGCACGGGGACTCGGCCTGGCACGCGCACCAGGGCCAGCGGGTGGTGGAGTACCAGCAGGCGCTGCAGACGGTGAGCGATCCGCTGCTGGGCTGGACCACGGTCAACGACCGGCAGTACTACGTGCGACAGTTCCGCAACATGAAGGGAACCATTCCGCTGGACGCGATCGACGGGGCGGCGCTGGCCGACTACGCCGGCATCGTCGGCCACCTGCTGGCCAAGGGCCATGCGCGGACCAGTGGGGCTTCGATGATCGCCGGGTACGCGGGGGCGTCGGACAAGCTGGACCGCGCCCTGGCCCGCTTCGCCCAGGCGTACGCCGACCAGACCGAGGCGGACCACGCCCGGCTGGTCAAGGCCGTCCGGGCCGGCCGGCTGCCGGTCGCGGACGGCGCGCTGGACCGGAAGCGCTCAGCCTTCCGACCGACCTGACCGGCGGCGGGCGACGACCAGCACGATCCCGACGAAGGCTGCGCCGACCACGAGGGTCACGCCGACGGTGGTCGGGGTCCACGTAAGCCCCGTCGGTGCCGACCCGGTTTGCGGTGGGTAGCCCGCGCCGAGCTCTGCTGGTGTGGCCCCCGTCCGGGTACCGCCGCAGGAGTTGGCCCAGAGCACTCCGTTCTGGAGATAGCCCAGCACCAGGTAGGGACCGGCTCCCGACAGCTCGAGCCCGCACGCCGGGTTCTGGGTGGGGGTCTTGACGGTCTGGGTCGCAAACACCTGGCCCCGGAAGACCCGGTCGACCGGGAACGTGTAGGTCCGAGTGTCGCCCGGCGAGCGGTCACCGGGTCCGGC
Source organism: uncultured Actinomycetota bacterium (assembly GCA_963808435.1). Taxonomy (GTDB): domain Bacteria; phylum Actinomycetota; class Actinomycetes; order Propionibacteriales; family Propionibacteriaceae; genus Microlunatus. Next base: position 20,505 of record CAWEFW010000040.1, read on the forward strand.
TCGGCCGCCAGAGCACGGCGAGTCCGGCGACGGCGACGGCGACGAGCGCGAGCACAGCGATGCCCCCGATGGCCAGGCCCCGGGTGATCGTGCGGTCGGCGCCAGTGGCCCGCTCCTCACGGTCGGAGGCGCCGGCCAGCGGCTGCCGCGGCGCGCCCAACACCCGCGGGGCGTTGACCGTCGGCATGTTGCCCCGGCAGGTGTCGGTGATCAGTCGGGCCACGGCCTCGTCTCCACTGCCCTCGACGCCCTGGATGGCGAAGATCAGCCAGGTCGTCCCGATCTCTGGGGTCAGGCCGCATTCCGTGCTCTGGCGCGGCGTGGCGACCACCTGTTCGGTGTACACACTGCCCTTGTAGACGGCGTCGACCTGGAACCGGATGTCGGTCCGGGCGTCCTCGTCGCGGTCGACCTTGCGCAGCGCGGTCACCGTCCCCCGGAAGACGGCGTCGGCCTGCCGGGCCGCCCCGGTCGGTGTGACCGGCGAGCACTCGCAGGCGAAGGCCGGCTGGGGGTTGCTGGCCGCACCGAGCAGACCCAGCACGACGGCCGCCACCAGGGCGAGCGACCGGCGTGCGAGCCTCACCTCGCCAGTGTCGGTGGCCGGGGGTGGGAAAACAAGATCACCGTCCGCCACCGGCCTGCGTAGGATCAACCTCGCTCCAACCAGGGAAAGAGGAAGGCACTTCGTTGATGCGCAGCCACGGCGCCGGCACGTTGCGGGCCGAGCAGACCGGAACCACCGTCACACTGGCCGGGTGGGTGGCCCGCCGGCGTGACCACGGCGGGGTGGCCTTCGTGGACCTGCGTGATGCGTCGGGAGTCGTCCAGGTCGTCATCCGGGACGAGATGCTGGCCGCGTCCGGGGCCCACGACCTGCGCAACGAGTACTGCCTCCAGGTCACCGGCGAGGTCGCGCTGCGACCGGAGGGCAACGCCAACCCAGACCTGCCCACAGGCGAGATCGAGGTAGTCAGCGCCGAGCTCGAGGTGCTCAACCCGTCGAGCGCGTTGCCGTTCCCGATCGACGAACGGGTCAACGTGGGGGAGGAGGTGCGGCTGAAGTACCGCTACCTCGACCTGCGCCGCCCCGGCCCGGCCGCCGCCATCCGGCTGCGCAGCGAGGTCAACCGGGTCGCTCGCAACCTGCTGGCGGAGCGCGGTTTCGTCGAGGTCGAGACTCCCACCATGACCCGGTCGACCCCGGAGGGCGCCCGGGACTTCCTGGTCCCCGCGCGGCTCCGGCCCGGGTCCTGGTACGCGCTGCCCCAGAGCCCGCAGCTGTTCAAGCAGCTGCTCATGGTGGCCGGGTTGGAGCGCTACTTCCAGATCGCCCGCTGCTACCGCGACGAGGACTTCCGGGCAGACCGGCAGCCCGAGTTCACCCAGCTGGACGTGGAGATGAGCTTCGTCGACCAGGACGACGTCCTCGCACTGACCGAGGCCCTGATCCCGGCCATCTGGTCGCTGATCGGGGTGGAGGTGCAGACACCCATCCCGCGGCTGACCTATGCCGAGGCGATGGACCGCTACGGCAGCGACAAGCCCGACCGACGCTTCGGCGCTGAGCTGGTCGAGCTGACCGACTTCTTCGCCGAGACGCCGTTCCGGGTCTTCCAGGCCGACTACGTCGGCGCCGTCGTGATGCCGGGTGGGGCGAGCCAGCCGCGCAAGCAGCTGGACGCGTGGCAGGAGTTCGCCCGGCAGCGCGGGCACCGCGGTCTGGCGTACGTGCTGGTCGGGACCGACGGCGAGCTCGGCGGCCCGGTGGCCAAGAACCTGTCGGAGGCCGAGCGGGCCGGGGTGGCGGCGGCTGTCGGCGCAGCCCCCGGAGACTGCATCTTCTTCGCCGCCGGGTTGCGGTCGCAGGCCCAGAGCCTGCTCGGAGCCACCCGGCTGGAGATCGGCCGTCGGCTGGGCCTCTTCGACCCGGCCGGCTGGGCCTTCTGCTGGGTGGTGGACGCACCGCTGTTCGAGCCGGCGGCCGAGGCGGTCCGGGCCGGCGACATCGCCGTGGGTACCGGTTCGTGGACCGCGGTGCACCACGCCTTCACCTCGCCGAAGGACCTGGAGACCTTCGACCGGGACCCGGGCTCGGCGCTGGCCTGGGCGTACGACCTGGTGTGCAACGGCAACGAGATCGCCGGCGGCTCGATCCGTATCCACCGCCGCGACATCCAGGAGCGGGTGTTCGCGGTGATGGGCCTCGGACCGGAGGAAGCCCAGGCGAAGTTCGGGTTCCTGCTCGACGCCTTCGCCTACGGCGCGCCACCGCACGGCGGGATCGCGTTCGGCTGGGACCGGATCTGCGCGCTGCTGTCGGGCAGCGACTCGATCCGGGAGGTCATCGCCTTCCCGAAGTCCGGCGGTGGGGTCGACCCGCTGACCGACGCGCCCGCGCCGATCACGCCGGAGCAGCGCCGGGAGGCCGGGGTGGACGCGAAGCCGGCGCCGGTGGGCTGAACCCGAGCGGTCGTCACCACATCGCGCGTGCGGCCTGCGCCCGGTGCAGCTGCAGCACACCATCGAGATAGCGCTGCACCCGGCTCGAGTGGGCGAACTCTGCGCGCAGCGCCTCGACCTCGGCCGTCGGGAGGTCAAGGCCCTCGATGCTCATCAGGTTGAGCCGGGAGATCCGCAGCAGCCCCGCGCGGAGCCCGGGGAAGCGGTCGATCGCCCGCTGCATCAGGATGTCCTTGTCGGTCCAGTCGAGCCCGGTCAGGTAGTCCAGCTGCAGCAGCTCGTCAGGCAGCGCATCGATCAGCCGCAGGATCATCGTGTGGTTGGACACGGTGGCCACGTACTGGAGGTGGCCCATGATGTGCTCGGTGGTGTAGACCACCCACGGGCTCTGCCAATGGAAGTAGTCCTGGTGCACCAACAGCCCACCCACGGCAAGCCGGGGGAGGAACCGCTGCATGACCGGGTTGACCAGCGCCTCGTGCTTGATGATGTCCACAGAGAGCATCCAGAGCGGCGGGCCGTCGGACCCGGCCTGCTGCAGGTCTCCCCGATGCAGGTCGACCAGATCGGCGTACGACCGGGTGTTCTCCCGCCAGATCGCGAAGAAGTTGTGGTCGTTGTAGAGCGGGTGGTCCCGCAGCCGCAGACGGGAGGTCTCGTTGTGCTCGAAGAAGTCGTAGACCTCGAGCCGCGGCTCGTCCCGGATGCCGGCCCGGCGCAGCGCCTCCCCGAACAGCCGGGTTGTGCCGCCCAGGTAGCTGCCGAGCTCGGCGATGCGGGCGTCGCCCGGGGCCACCATCCGGATCAGCTGGTAGAGCGCCGCGCGTTCACCCGGGCTCAGCATCGAGCCGTCCGGCTCGAGCAGCCCATTCACCAGGTCCGCGTCCTCGTTGGCCGCCCGGACCACTCGTCTCAGGTTGTGCAGGTTCATCGAAGGCCTTCCAGCCGATGCCCCGAGCGACAGCCGCCATCGTAGGGCAGTGCAGTCGACCTGATGGTGTTTGGCGACACGTCCGGTGGTAGGAAACCACAATGAGTGAGGACCTGTTCGGAGGCCTGGTCGGTACGCCGCCGCCCACCGGTGGCGGCAGCCTGGCCGACGCCGACCGGGCCGGTCTGCCACTGGCGGTGCGGATGCGGCCGCGCACCCTGGACGAGATCGTGGGCCAGCCCCACCTGCTCGCGCCCGGGTCGCCGTTGCGTCGGCTCGCGGCCGGCGAGGCGATGTCGGTGTTCCTCTGGGGGCCTCCGGGATCTGGCAAGACGACCATCGCCGCGGTGGTGTCCCGACAGGCCGACGCCGCCTTCGTCGAGCTGTCCGCGGTGACGGCGGGTGTCAAGGAGGTCCGCGCCGTGCTGGACCAGGCCCGCCGCGACCTTCGGGCGGGGCGGTCCACGGTGCTGTTCGTGGACGAGGTGCACCGGTTCTCCAAGACCCAGCAGGACGTGCTGCTGCCGGCGGTCGAGAACCGGCTGGTCACCCTGATCGCCGCGACGACGGAGAACCCGAGCTTCTCGGTGATCTCGCCGCTGCTGTCCCGCTCGCTGCTGCTCACCCTCAAGCCGCTGACCGACGCCGACGTCGGCGGGTTGGTCGACCGTGCGCTCACCGACGAGCGGGGTCTGGCCGGGGCGTACACGTTGGACGAGGACGCGCGCGCCATGATCATCCGGCTGGCCGGGGGCGACGCCCGCCGGGCTCTGACCTATCTGGAGGAGTCGGCCGCCGGGGCGCTGGCCCAGGACCGTGCCGTTCTCACGGCCGACGTCGTGGAGCAGGCGGTGGACAAAGCCGCGATCCGCTACGACCGGGCCGGTGATCAGCACTACGACGTGATCAGCGCGTTCATCAAGTCGGTTCGCGGCTCCGACGTCCAGGCCGCGCTGCACTACCTGGCCCGGATGGTCGCGGCGGGGGAGGACCCGCGGTTCATCGCGCGGCGGCTGGTCATCCTCGCCTCGGAGGACATCGGCCTGGCCGACCCGACGGCGCTGACCACGGCCGTGGCCGCGGCGGAGGCCGTGCAGTTCATCGGGATGCCCGAGGGCCGGATCATCCTGGCCCAGGCGGTGATCGCGCTGGCCCTGGCCCCGAAGTCCAACGCGGTGATCCGGGCGATCGGCGCCGCGACGGCGGACGTCGAGGCCGGCCGGGTCGGGGTGGTGCCAGCGCACCTGCGGGACGCCCACTACGCCGGCGCCAAGACGTACGGGCACGGCCAGGACTACCGGTACGCGCACGACGAGCCGCGCGGGGTGGCCCCGCAGCAGTACCTGCCGGACGCACTGGTCGGCGCGGAGTACTACCAGCCCACCGACCATGGCGCCGAGGCCGGCCTGGCCGAGCGGCTGCGCCGGATCAACGAGCTGCTGGGCCGGACGCCAGAGGACGAGGGCGGCCAGCTCGGCGGCGACCTGCGGACCCCGAGGTAGGCGGCATACCGGTCCGCGAGGTCCTGGCCTGCCGGGGAGTCGGGCACGGCGCCATCCTGCCAGCGGGCGGACCGGTCGGAGAACCCGGCGGCGACCTCGGCAGGCCCGCGATATGGTCGTACGCGGACCGGAACCCGCCGGTGCCCAAGACCGAAAGACGGCCCATGACCGTAGCAGCCATCGCTGGCCTGATTGCCGCCATTGCCTTCGTCGCACTGGTGGCACTGGCGGCCGTCCCGCTGCTGAAGCTGGGTCGGGTGCTGGAGGAGGTCCGGTTGGCGGTCCGCGACATCGGCCACGAGTCGGTGCCGATCCTGACTGAGCTCCGGGGCACCGTCACGGCGACCAACACCGAGCTGGAGAAGCTCAGCCTGGTCACCGAGGACGTGGCGAAGGTCAGTGCCAACGCCACCGTGGTGAGCGAGAACGCGGCCCAGATGACCAGCCTGTTCGCTGTCACCCTGGGCGGCCCGCTGGTCAAGACCGCGGCGTTGAGCTACGGCCTCCGCAAGGCGCTTCGCGGTGACGGGACGCGCCGTCGGAGCCGGCGAGGTGACGCATGATCCGGCGTTTCTTCTGGTTCGCCCTCGGCGCCGGGGTGGCCATCTTCGTCTTCGTCAAGATCCGGGACTTGCTCCGCCGGGCCTCGCCCCAGGCGGTCGGTCAGCGGGTGGTCGACCAGGCGTCTGGCCTGGGCGCTTCGGCGCGCGACTTCACCGACCGGGTCCGAGCTGCCATGGCCGAGCGCGAGGCGGAGATCCGCACCGAGCTCGGCCTGCCTGAGTAGCCCCGCAGCCATCCTGACTCCCCGCAAGGACCATTCCTCATGAAAACCGCCGAGATCCGGCGCCGCTTCCTGGACTTCTTCGCCGCGCGCGGCCACGAGGTGGTGCCTTCCGCACCCCTGCTCTACAACGACCCCACCCTGCTGTTCGTCAACGCCGGCATGGTGCCCTTCAAGCCGTACTTCACCGGCGTGGAGACGCCGCCCTTCGACCGCGCGACCAGCGTGCAGAAGTGCGTGCGCACCCTGGACATCGAGGAGGTGGGCAAGACCACCCGGCACGCCACGTTCTTCCAGATGAACGGCAACTTCTCCTTCGGCGACTACTTCAAGGCCGAGGCGATCAAGTTCGCCTGGGACCTGGTCACCGGCTCGGTCGACGGCGGCGGCTACGGCTTCGATCCGGACAAGATCTGGGTCACCGTGCTGCACTCCGACGACGAGGCGGCCGCGCTCTGGGAGAACATCGCCGGCCTGGAGCCGGAGCGGATCCAGCGCCGCGGGCTGCTCGACAACTACTGGCACATGGGCATCCCCGGCCCGGGCGGTCCGTGCAGCGAGATCTACGTCGACCGCGGTTCGGAGTACGGGCCCGACGGCGGCCCGGTGGTGGACGAGGACCGGTTCCTGGAGATCTGGAACCTGGTCTTCATGCAGGAGGAGCTCGCCACGGTCCGGGCCAAGGACGACTTCGACGTGGCCGCGCCGCTGCCGCGGAAGAACATCGACACCGGCATGGGCCTGGAGCGGGTGGCCTACCTGCTGCAGGGCGTGGACAACCTGTACGAGATCGACCAGGTCTTCCCCGTGATGGAGCGGGCCGCCGCGATGGCCGGCAAGACCTACGGCGCCGGTGGGGACGACGACGTCCGGCTGCGGGTCGTCGGGGACCACGTCCGGTCCGGGCTGATGCTGATCGGCGACGGGGTCACCCCCGGCAATGAGACCCGCGGCTACGTGCTGCGCCGGTTGTTGCGCCGGGTGGTGCGGGCCATGCGGCTGCTCGGCGTGGCCGAGCCGGTGCTTCCCGAGCTCCTGCCGCTGAGCCGGGACCTGATGGCCGAGTCCTACCCGGACCTGGCCAACAGCTGGGACCGCATCTCCCAGATCGCGTACGCCGAGGAGGACGCGTTCCGGCGCACCCTGACCACCGGCACGCAGATCTTCGACCTCGCGGTAACCGAGACCCGCGACGCCGGGCAGAGCGTGCTGCCCGGCGCGCGGGCGTTCCAGCTGCACGACACCTACGGCTTCCCGATCGACCTGACCCTGGAGATGGCGGTCGAGCAGGGGCTCCAGGTCGACGAGCCGGCGTTCCGCACGCTGATGCAGGAGCAGCGGGACCGGGCCAAGGCCGACGCCAAGGCCAAGAAGGCCGGGGCGCAGGCCAACGAGGTCTACAAGGACCTGCGCGCGGCCGGGCCGACCCCGTTCACCGGCTACACCGAGCTGTCGACCGAGTCGAGCGTGCGCGGCATCGTCCGCGACGGCACCCTGGTCAAGGCGGCCGAGGAGGGCTCGGTCGTCGAGGTCGTGCTGGAGCAGACCCCGTTCTACGCCGAGTCCGGCGGCCAGGACTCCGATGCCGGGCTGATCACCGGTGACGGGGTCTCACTCGAGGTCCTCGACGTGCAGCGGCCGGTGAAGGGGCTGATCGTGCACCGCGTGCGGGTCGCCTCGGGCGCCCTGGTGACCGGGGCGGGTGTACTGGCCGCGGTGGACGGCGAGTGGCGGCTCGGGGCCTGTCAGGCCCACTCGGGCACCCACGTGATGCATGCCGCGCTGCGCCAGGTGCTCGGCCCGACGGCCCTGCAGAGCGGTTCCTACAACAAGCCGGGCTACCTGCGCCTCGACTTCGCATGGCCGAGCGGGCTCAGCCAGCAGGTGCGGTCCGACGTCGAGGAGGCGGCCAACCGGGCCATCCGCTCCGACCTGGGCGTGTCCGCGACCTACATGCCGCTGGCCACCGCCCGGGAGATCGGCGCGCTCGCCCTCTTCGGCGAGACGTACGGCGAGGAGGTCCGGGTCGTCGAGATGGGCGGTCCGTGGTCCCGCGAGCTGTGCGGCGGGACGCACGTCCAGCACACCTCGCAGATCGGGCTGGTGACCATGACCGGGGAGTCCTCGGTCGGCGCCGGGGTGCGCCGGGTCGAGGCGTTCGTCGGCATCGAGGCGTTCCACTTCCTGGCTCGCGAGCGCGCTCTGGTGATGGGCCTGAGCGACCTGCTCAAGGTGCAGCCGGACCAGCTACCCGACCGGGTGGCCCGGCTGGTCAGCCAGCTCAAGACCGCCGAGAAGCAGATCGCGGACCTGCGGAGCCAGGCGGCCCTGGCCGACGTCGGCGCCCTGGTTGCGAGCCGCCAGGACCTGTCCGGAGTCGGCTACATCGGCCACCAGGCCGACGGGGTGTCCGGCAACGACCTGCGCAACCTGGCGCTCGAGGTGCGGAACCGGGTCGCCGACACGCCGGCCGTGGTGGCCGTGGTGGGCGGCCCGGCGGAGAAGCCGTCGGTCGTCGTGGTCACCACCGAGGGCGCGCGGAACCGCGGCCTCAAGGCCGGCCACCTGGTCCGCGCGGCCAGTGAGACGCTGGGCGGTCGGGGCGGCGGCAAGGACGACATCGCCCAGGGCGGCGGGACCGACGGCAGTCGTGCCGCCGACGCGCTCAAGGCGGTCGAGGTCGCCATCGGAGACGTGCTGCAGGCCTCGTGAAGGATTTCCGGCGCGGCGTCCGGCTGGCCGTGGACTGGGGCGACGTACGGATCGGCGTGGCGGCCTGCGACGCCGACGGGCTGCTGGCCTATCCGCTGGCCACCGTCCGCGCCGGTCCGGACGAGGTCGCCGACCTCGCCGCGCTGGTGGCCGACCACGACCCGCTGGAGGTCCTGGTCGGCCTGCCACGGTCGCTGGACGGCCGCGAGGGACCGGCCGCGGCGACCGCCCGGAACCGTGCCGGCCGGCTGGCGGCCGCCGTCGGCGTACCGGTCCGGCTGGTCGACGAGCGCCTCACCACGGTGACTGCCAGCCGTCGGCTCCGGGCCGGTGGGCGCACCGCCAAGCAACAGCGCGCCGCCATCGACGCCGCCGCGGCGGCAGCCATCTTGGAGCAGGGGCTGGCGTACGAACGAGCACAGGGGCACCCGCCGGGGGAGTTAGTATCGGCTCCTGGCGCCGACTGAACCCGGTCGGCCCCGAAACCCCAGGAGACCCACCAGCGTGTCATCGATGCTCGACCCGGAGGTCCCACCCAGCCCGGCGAGAGAGATCATGCACAAGGGGAAGGGCTGTCTCGCGGTGATCGTCGCGGCCGCCGTGCTGATCTTCGGCGGCTACTTCGTCTGGGACAAGGCCACCGGCTTCGTCTCCTCCTTCGGCGAGGTGCCGGACTACCCGGGCCCGGGTACCACCACGGTGACCATCGATGTGCCCAGCGGCTCCTCCCTGGACGTGATCGGCGGGATCCTGATCGACGCCGACGTGGTGAAGTCCACCAAGGCGTGGGACCAGGCGGTCCGCTCCGAGGAGCGGGCGCAGAGCGTCCAGGCCGGCAGCTACGTGATGAAGCGGCAGATGCGCGCAATCGACGCCCTCCGACTGCTGATCAACCCGGGCACATCGCGGGTCCAGTCGAAGTTCACGGTGCCCGAGGGACTGCGGCTGTCGGCCCAGGTCGACGTGCTGGCCAAGGGTACGAAGATCAAGAAGAGCAATTTCCTGACCGCGCTCAAGCGCCCGCAGAACCTTGGTCTGCCCAAGTACGCCAAGAACCGCCCTGAGGGCTTCCTGTTCCCCGACACCTACTACCTGACCGCTGAGTCGACCGCGACCACGACCATGCAGCAGATGGTCAGCCAGTACAAGACGGTCGCCAGCGACATCCAGCTCGAGGCCTCGGCCAAGAAGCTGAAGCGGTCCCCGTACGAGGTGCTGACCGTGGCCAGCATCATCGAGAAGGAGGTCAAACGGGAGGAGGACCGGGCCAAGGTGGCCCGGGTGATCTACAACCGGCTCGACAAGGGCCGGAGGCTCCAGCTCGACTCCACTGTCGTCTACGCGGAGAACCTCAAGACCAACACCACGACCGCGAAGGACCGGGCCAGCAAGTCCCGGTACAACACCTACCGGTATAAGGGACTGCCGCCCGGCCCGATCTCCGCACCGGGCAAGGCGGCCCTGCAGGCGGCCGCCCAGCCGGAGAACGGGAAGTGGCTGTACTTCGTCACCGTGAACTTCGACACGGGCGAGACCAAGTTCGCCAACACCGAGAAGGAGTTCCGGGTGATTGCCCAGGAGTTCCAGAACTGGTGCCGGGCCAACCCCGGTCGCTGTGACAGCTGAGAGCCGCACCCGCTGCGCGGTCCTAGGCTCTCCGATCGGCCACTCGCTCTCCCCGACGCTGCACCGCGCCGCGTACGCCGCCCTCGGCCTGGACTGGACCTACGACCGGTTCGACGTGACCGCGGACGGCCTGGCGGACTTCGTGGCCGGACTGGACTCCACCTGGCGAGGGCTCAGCCTGACCATGCCGCTGAAGGAGGCGGTGCTGGGCCTGGGGATGGTCGACCCGGTGGCCCGGCGGGCCGGGGCAGGCAACACGCTGATCCTGGACGGCGCCGACCGACGGGTCTACAACACCGATGTCGCGGGGCTGGCCTGGGCGGTCCGGCGCGTGGTGTCCGGACCGGTGTCTCGGGTCACCCTTCTCGGCTCCGGTGCCACCGCGCGCTCGGCACTGGTGGCCGCAGCGGAGCTCGACGCCGCCGCTGTGACCGTGCTGGCCCGTATGCCGGCCAAGGCCGAGACGCTGGTCACCTTGGGGCAGGAGCTCGGCGTGGAGGTGACGGTTCGGCCCTGGGGCGCGGACCTGCCGCAGGTAGACCTGGTGGTCTCGACGGTGACCGCTGGGGCGGCCGACCTGCTGGCGGCGGACGTGGCCGCGAGTGCGCGGCTGGTCTTGGACGTCGTCTACACGCCCTGGCCCACCGTGCTGGCCGACACCGTGTCGCGGGCCGGCGGAACCGTGCTGAGCGGCCTCGACCTCCTGGTCGGTCAGGCCCTGCGCCAGATCGAGCTGATGACCGGGCGGACCGTGGCCGCCGAGGTGCTGTACGCCGCGCTGGACAACCGTCCGGTTCCGGTCGTCTAGTTCCGCGAAGGGGGACGACCCCCTTGGACCCCCGAAAAGCGGAGACCGCGTGACAGACTTACCGACCGTGCTTCGATGGCTGACCGCGGGCGAGTCGCACGGCCCTGCCCTGGTGGCGGTGCTGGAGGGCCTGCCGGCCCACGTGCGGGTGACCACCGCCGACCTCGTGGATGCGCTGGCGCGCCGCCGGCTCGGAGTTGGGCGCGGCGCCCGGATGAAGTTCGAGGCGGACGCGGTGACCATCCTCGGCGGTGTCCGTCATGGGGAGACGCAGGGCGGCCCGGTCGCCATTCAGGTCGGCAACACCGAGTGGCCCAAGTGGGAGACGGTGATGGCGGCCGACCCGGTGCCTGAGGAGTTACTGGCCGAGCAGGCGCGGAACGCGCCGCTCACCCGGCCGCGACCGGGGCACGCCGACCTGGTCGGGATGCAGAAGTACGACTTCGACGAGGCGCGGCCCGTGCTGGAGCGGGCCAGCGCCCGGGAGACCGCGGCTCGGGTGGCCCTCGGCCGGGTCGCCGCCAACTTCTGTGCACAGGCGCTCGGCGTGCGGCTGCTCAGCCACGTCGTCGAGCTGGGCACGGTCGCCGCGCCGGGCGGGCGGCTGCCGCAGCCCGACGACCTGGCGACGGTGGACGCCGACCCGGTGCGCTGTTTCGACCCCGAGACGAGCGCGGCCATGGTCGCGGAGGTGCAGCAGGCGCAGAAGGACGGCGACACCCTCGGTGGGGTGGTCGAGGTGGTGGCCTGGGGGTTGCCCCCGGGGCTCGGCTCGCACGTGCATTGGGACCGACGGCTGGACGCCCGGCTAGCGGCCGCCCTGATGGGCATCCAGGCGATCAAGGGTGTGGAAGTCGGCGATGGGTTCGCGCTCGCCCGCAGCCGCGGCAGCGCGGCCCACGACGAGATCGTGCCCGGGGCGGACGGCATCGCCCGGGCCTCGCACCGCTCCGGCGGTACTGAGGGCGGGATGAGCACCGGCGAGGTGCTCCGGGTGCGGGCCGCGATGAAGCCGATCGCCACCGTGCCACGGGCCCTGCGGACTGTCGACACCGCCACCGGTGAGGCCGCCTTCGCCCACCACCAGCGCTCGGACGTCTGCGCCGTACCGGCCGCCGGCGTCGTGGCCGAGGCCATGGTCGCGCTGGTCCTGGCCGACGCTGCGCTGGAGAAGTTCGGCGGCGACTCCGTGGCCGAGACCCGGCGCAACAGCGAGGCGTACCTCGAGCACGTCGCCGACCGTGGCCTGCACGTCCATGGGCCCTGAGCCGGTGGAAGGGCCTCTGGTGTTGGTGGGCGCGCCGGGCGCGGGTAAGACCACCGTCGGTCTGGCCGTGGCGGAACGGCTCGGGCGCGGTTTCGTCGACGTCGACGCCGTGATCGTCGAACGGGCGGGCAAGCCGATCGCGGAGATCTTCGCCGACGACGGCGAGGAGGCCTTCCGGTCGCTGGAGGAGCAGGTCACCGCCGAGCTGCTTGACCGGCCGGGGGTGCTGGCCCTCGGTGGCGGGGCGGTGCTGTCCCCGCGGACCCGAGCCGCGTTGCGGGGCCGACGGGTGGTCTGGCTGCGGGTCGGTCTGACCGCGGCGGTCAAACGGGTCGGGATGGACACGGCCCGGCCGATGCTGCTGGGCAATGTCCGTGGCCGGCTACTCGCCTTGCTCAACGAGCGGGCACCGGTCTACGCCGAGGTGGCGACCGAGGTGATCGACACCGACGAGCTCGCGCCGGCGGAGGTCGCGCAGCGGATCGCCTCGGGCTTGGGCGCCCACGATGGCTGAGCCAACCCGGATCGAGGTTCGCTCCGAGCGGCCGTACCCGGTGCTGGTCGGCACCGAGCTGCTGGACCGGATTCCGGGCCTGCTGGGCCGCGGTGTGCAGCGGGTCGCGGTCATCCACTCGCCGACGATGATCGACCTGGCCAGCCGGGTGGTCCGCCGGCTGACCGACGCCGGGCTGGAGCCGACCCGGATCGACGTTCCCGACGGCGAGACCGCCAAGACCGCCGAGGTGGCCGCCCGGTGTTGGGCGGTGCTCGGCCGGGCCGGGTTCACCCGCACCGACGCGGTGATCGGGGTGGGTGGGGGTGCGACCACCGATCTCGCCGGGTTCGTGGCGGCGACCTGGTTGCGCGGGGTCGCCCTGGTCAACGTGCCGACCACCGTCCTCGGCATGGTCGACGCCGCGGTCGGCGGCAAGACCGGGAATCAACACCGCCGAGGCCAAGAATCTGGTCGGCGCGTTTCACGAGCCCGTCGGGGTGCTCTGCGACCTGTCGGTGCTGGGCAGCCTGCCGGCCGCCGACCTGGTCGCCGGCCTGGCCGAGGTCGTGAAGTGCGGGTTCATCGCCGACCCGGCGATCCTGGACCTGGTGGAGTCCGACCCCGCCGCGGCGGTCGACCCACGCGCCGGCCGGCTGCGCGAGCTGGTCGAGCGGGCTATCCGGGTCAAAGCGGCGGTGGTGGCCGTCGACCTGCGCGAGGCGACCTCGACCGGATCGCAGGTCGGCCGGGAGCTGCTCAACTACGGGCACACGCTGGGCCACGCGATCGAGCGGCGGGAGCAATACCGATGGCGGCACGGCGAGGCGGTCAGCGTCGGGCTGGTCTTCGCCGCCGAGCTCGCCCGCCAGGCGGGGCGGCTGGACGACGCCACGGCGGACCGGCACCGGACGGTGCTCGACCGGCTCGGCCTGCCCACGGCGTACGCGGCGCACGCCTTCGACGACCTGCTCGCCACCATGGCGGTGGACAAGAAGACTCGGGGTTCTACGCTGCGGTTCGTGATCCTGAACGGGCTGGCCAGCGCCGAGATCCTCAGCGGACCGCCGGTCGAGCTGCTGCGCAGCGCCTACACCGCGGTAGCCGCGTGAGCGCGACCGAGGACCACTTCGTCGAGGCCGCACGGGCCTACGCGACCTTGGTCGCCGCGATCACGCCGGACCAATGGACCGGACCCGGGTTGGGGGAGTGGGACCTCCGGGCCCTGGTCGGGCACACCAGTAGGTCTCTGATCACCGTCGAGACCTATCTCGGGCAGCCTGCGACGTCGGAGGACCTGACCACCCCCGCCGCCTACCTGGCCGCCATCGGCGCAGTGGACCCGGCCTCGGTCGCCGACCGCGGTCGGGCCGCGGGGCAGGCGCTCGGCGACGACCCGGCCACCGCCGTTCGCGACCTGGTCGACCGGGTGCTGCCGCTGGTTGCCGGTGAGGACAACCCCCTGATCAGCACGGTCGGCGGCGGGATGCGGCTGCGGCAGTACCTGCCCACCCGGACCTTCGAGCTGGTGGTGCACGGGCTGGACATCGCCCGGGCGGCCGGGCTGCCAGCCCCGGCGTACAGCGCGGGCTTGCTGACGGCGGCGCTGGAACTGGCCGCCTCGGCCGCCGTCCTCGGCGGCCGCGGTCCGGAACTGCTGCTGGCCCTGACGGGCCGGACGGCGCTGCCCGCCGGGTTCAGCGTGGTCTAGTGGTCACCCCCCGACGAACTCCGGACGCAACCACTGGCCGGGCTGGGCCGGTCCTCTAGACTGGGCCGCTGCGCCGAGGCGGGTGCGGAGAACACGGAAGGTTGCGGCGTGACGTCGACGAACGATCTGAAGAACGGCATGGTGCTGGACCTGGACGGCCAGCTCTGGTCGGTGGTCTGGTTCCAGCACCACAAGCCCGGCAAGGGCAACACCGTGGTGCGGACCAAACTGAAGCACGTCCTGTCCGGCAAGGTGGTGGACAAGACCTTCAACTCCGACACCAAGGTCGACACCGCCAGCGTGGACCGCCGCGAGATGCAGTACCTGTACCACGACGGTTCCGGCTTCGTGTTCATGGACACCAGCACCTACGACCAGCTGAGCATCGCGGACAGCGTGGTCGGGGACGCCAAGAACTACCTGCTCGAGGAGCAGATGGCCACCGTCGCGCTGCACGACGGCAACCCGCTCTACCTGGACCTGCCCGCCTCGGTCGAGCTGGAGATCACCTACACCGAGCCGGGTCTGCAGGGCGACCGCAGCACCGGTGGCACCAAGCCCGCCACGGTGGAGACCGGACTGCAGATCCAGGTCCCGCTGTTCTTGACCACCGGGGAAAAGGTCAAGGTCGACACCCGGACGGGTGAGTACCTGGGTCGTGTCTGAGGCCGGGGCGGCGGCGTCGACCGGTCCGCGCCCGACCTCGACCCGGAGCAAGGCGCGCAAGCGGGCGCTGGACATCCTGTTCGAGGCCGAGCTCCGGGGCACCGACCCGCTGCAGACCCTGGCCGAGCGCGCCGCAGATGCCGCCCCGCCGGTCCGGGAGTACACGGCGACCCTGGTCGAGGGCGTGCACGCACACGCGCACGCCATCGACGACCGGATCGCCGGCGGCCTCAAGGCCGGCTGGACCCTGCCCCGGCTGCCCCGGGTGGACCGGACGGCGCTGCGGATCGCGACCTACGAGCTCGACTACACCGACCTGCCGCCCGCCGTGGTCGTCTCCGAGGCGGTGCATCTGGTGTCGGAGCTGTCGACCGACGAGTCACCGTCCTTCGTGCACGGTGTGCTGGGCGGCCTGGTCGGCACCCGGCAGACCTGAGGTCCACACCGCGACCTCCGGCAGCACCAGCCCGTCGCGCACGGCCGCGCTGCTGAGCAGCACCGGTCCGACCGCCGGCACCGGCTCGTCGGAGAGGTTGACCGTGCAGCTGACGCGGCCGCGGGAGAAGGCCAGCACCCCAGCCGGGCCACCCAGCCAGGTCAGCGTCGGGGCCAGGTCGGCGGCGAGCGTGCGCCGGGTGGCCAGGGCCGCGCGGTAGAAGGCCAGCATCGAGTCCGGCCGCTGCTCCTGCGCCGCGGCGGTGTAGTCCCGCCACGCCGCCGGCTGCGGCAGCCACGGCGTACCCGTGGTGAAGCCGAACGGCGGTTCGTCGCCAGACCAGGGGATCGGCACCCGGCAGCCGTCCCGGCCGCGGATCCGGTGCGCCGAGCTCTCCCAGACCGGGTCCTGGATGTGGTCGTCGGGCAGATCCTCGACCTCCCACAGCCCGAGCTCCTCGCCCTGGTAGAGGAACACCGACCCCGGCAGGGCGAGCAGCAGGAGCAGCATCGCCCGGGCCCGGCGGGTGCCCAGCGCGAGATCGGTCTCCGGGAACGGCCACGGGGGCGGCAGCGGCACCCCGGTCCAGGCCCGGCCGTAGCGGGTCACGTGGCGCGTCTCGTCGTGGTTGGACAGCGTCCAGGTCGCCGGAGCGCCGACCGAGGAGAACGCAGCCAGGGTGTCGTCGATGGTGCGGTGCAGCCGATCGGACTCGAGCGGGCTCTTCAGGAAGTCCAGGTTGAAGGTGGTGTGCAGCTCGTCCGGGCGCATGTACCGGGCCAGCCGCTCCGCGCCGTTGACCACCACCTCGCCGATGTAGTAGCGGTCGCCCGGGTAGGAGTCGGCGATCGCCCGCCACTCGCGGAGGATGTCGTGCACCCCCTCAACGTCCCAGAGCGGCGCGCCCTCCCAGGTGACGGGCATGAACAGGTCGTCGGCCAGGAAGCCGAAGTCGGGCAGGCCGGGCTCTTTGGCCAGGCCCGACGCCGCGTCCATCCGCAGCCCGTCGAGTCCGAAGTCGAACCAGAACCGCAGCATGTCGGCCATGTCGGCACGCACGCCGAGGTGGTCCCAGTTCAGGTCGGGCTGGGCCGGCGCGAACAGGTGTAGGTACCACTGGCCCGGCGCGCCGTCCGGCTCGGTGATCCTGGTCCAGGCCGGGCCGCCGAAGGCGCTGATCCAGTCGTTCGGCGGCCGCTCGCCATGCTCGCCCTGGCCGTCGTGGAAGTGGTACCGGGCCCGCTCGTCGCTGCCCGGCGCGGAGGCGACCGCCGCGCGGAACCAGGCATGCTCGTCCGATGTGTGGTTGGCCACGAAGTCGACGATCACCTTCAGGCCCAGGGCGTGCGCGTCGTCGACCAGCCCTCGAGCGTCCTCGAGGGTGCCGAACAGCGGCTCGATGTCGGTGTAGTCCGCGACGTCGTAGCCGCCGTCCTTCATCGGCGACGGGTACCACGGCGTCAGCCAGAGACCGTCAACGCCCAGCTCACGCAGGTAGGGCAGCCGAGCGCGCACGCCGGGCAGGTCGCCGATCCCGTCACCCGTGCCGTCGGCGAAGCTGCGCAGGTAGACCTGGTACATGACCGCGTCGCGCCACCAGGGCGTCGCCATCTCAAGCATGCGGGCACGATAGCGGCCGCTCGCGCCCTTTCCTCGTCCTTGCGCCACCTATAGGCGGCGCAAGGACGAGGAAAGGGCGCAAAGACGAGAACTAGCCGTAGGCGCTGGTAACCTCATGCGGACCGGTACACCAGATCCCCGGTCAGCCAACCTTTAAGACCTGTCCCGTGAGGCAGGAAAGGACGGTCATGCCCGCTGGTTCAGTCCCGCCCGCGCCCAGCCCACCCGCTTTGCTCGTTCTGGAGGACGGCCGCACCTTCCGCGGCCGGGCGTTCGGAGCGGTGGGGGAGACCTTCGGCGAGGCGGTGTTCGCCACCGGGATGTCGGGCTACCAGGAGACCCTCACCGACCCCAGCTACCACCGGCAGGTGGTGGTCGCCACGGCGCCGCACATCGGCAACACCGGCTGGAACGACGAGGACGACGAGTCCAGCCGGATCTGGGTGGCCGGCTACGTCGTCCGGGACGCCGCCCGTGTCCCGTCGAGCTGGCGGTCCCGTCGTTCTCTCGACGACGAGCTGCGGGCCCAGAATGTGGTCGGCATGTGCGAGGTGGACACCCGGGCCATCACCCGCCACCTGCGGGAGCGGGGGGCGATGCGGGTCGGCGTGTCCAGCGTGGAGACCGACCCGGCCGCCCTGCTGGAGCGGGTCCGGGCCCAGCCGGAGATGACCGGCGCCTTCCTGGCCGACCAGGTCTCCACCGGGGAGACGTACGCCGTTCCTGCTTCCGGTGAGACCCGCTTCCGGGTGGTGGCGGTGGACCTCGGCATCAAGTCGATGACACCGCACCGGATGGCCGAGCGGGGCGTCGAGGTGCATGTGGTGCCAGCGACCGCGACCATCGACCAGGTCCTGGTTCTGGAGCCGGACGGCGTGTTCTTCTCCAACGGCCCCGGCGACCCCGGGGCGACCGATGGACCGGTCGATCTGGTGAAGGCGACCCTGACGGCCGGGATCCCGTTCTTCGGCATCTGCTTCGGCAACCAGCTGTTCGGCCGGGCCCTGGGCTTCGGCACCTACAAGCTGGCGTACGGGCATCGCGGCCTCAACCAGCCGGTGATGGACCTGACCACGCGGCGGGTGGAGGTCACCGCGCACAACCACGGCTTCGCCGTCGACGCGCCGCTCGAGGGCGAGACGCGCACGCCGTACGGGCGGGCCCGGGTCAGCCACGTCGGGCTCAACGACAATGTGGTCGAGGGACTGGAACTACGCGACGACGACGGCCGAGTCCTGGGCTTCTCGGTGCAGTACCACCCCGAGGCGGCCGCCGGGCCGCACGACGCCAGCTACCTCTTCGACCGGTTCGTGGACGTGATGGCCCTTCGACAAGCTCAGGGCACATCACCCGAGCCTGCTCGAATGCGCCCTGAGCCTGTCGAAGGGCGGAACTGATGCCGCGGCGTACGGACATCTCGTCCATCCTGGTGATCGGGTCCGGCCCGATCGTGATCGGCCAGGCGTGCGAGTTCGACTACTCCGGCACCCAGGCCTGCCGGGTGCTCAAGGCCGAGGGGTTCCGGGTGATCCTGGTCAACTCCAACCCGGCCACGATCATGACCGACCCGGAGTTCGCCGACGCGACCTACGTCGAGCCGATCACGCCGGAGTTCGTCGAGATGGTGATCGCCAAGGAACGCCCGGACGCCCTGCTGGCCACTCTGGGCGGCCAGACCGCGCTGAACACCGCGGTTGCCCTGCACGAGAACGGCGCCCTGGAGCGCTACGAGGTCGAGCTGATCGGCGCCTCTATCGACGCCATCCAGCGCGGGGAGAACCGGGAGCAGTTCAAGGCCATCGTGGAGGGGCTGACCGGCATCGCCGGTGGGCCGGCGGAGGTGGCCCGGAGCCGGGTCTGCCACAGCATGGCCGACGTGCTCGCCGCGGCCGACGACCTCGGCTACCCGCTGGTCGTGCGGCCCAGCTTCACCATGGGCGGGGTCGGCTCCGGCCTCGCCCACGACGAGACCGACCTGCGCCGGATCGCCGGCGCCGGCCTGGCCGCCAGCCCCACCACCGAGGTGCTGATCGAGGAGTCGGTGCTGGGCTGGAAGGAGTACGAGCTCGAGGTCATGCGCGACGTCAAGGACAACGTCGTGATCGTCTGCTCGATCGAGAACCTCGACCCGATGGGCGTGCACACCGGCGACTCGATCACCGTCGCGCCGGCGATGACGCTGACCGACCGCGAGTACCAGCGGATGCGCGACGTCGCCATCGGCATCATCCGCGCCGTCGGGGTGGACACCGGCGGCTGCAACATCCAGTTCGCGATCGACCCGGCCGACGGGCGGATGATCGTGATCGAGATGAACCCGCGGGTCTCGCGCTCCTCCGCCCTGGCCTCCAAGGCGACCGGGTTCCCGATCGCCAAGATCGCGGCGAAGGTGGCCGTCGGCTACACCCTGGACGAGATCCCCAACGACATCACCCGCGAGACGCCGGCCAGCTTCGAGCCGACGCTGGACTACGTGGTGGTCAAGGTGCCGCGGTTCGCCTTCGAGAAGTTCCCGGCCGCCGACTCGACGCTGACCACGCACATGAAGAGCGTCGGTGAGGCGATGGCCATTGGGCGCAACTTCACCGAGGCGATGGGCAAGGCACTGCGGTCGTTGGAAGATCCCAAGGCGCCGTTCGTGTTCGGCGCTTCGACAGGCTCAGCGCGCATCACCGAGCTCCTCGAGCGGGCGGCCCGACCGCACGACGGGCGGCTGCAGGCGGTGATGGCCGCGCTGCGCGCGGGCGCGTCGCCGGAGCAGCTGCACGAGGCGACCGGGATCGACCCCTGGTTCCTCGACCAGCTGCTGCTCATCTCCGAGACCGCCGACGCGGTCCGGGACGCCCCCGAGCTGACCGCGGACGTGCTGCGCACGGCCAAACGGCACGGCCTCTCGGACGGCCAGATCGCCGCGCTCCGGCACCTGTCCGAGGACGTCGTCCGCGGCGTCCGCTGGGCCCTCGGTGTCCGCCCGGTCTACAAGACCGTCGACACCTGCGCGGCCGAGTTCGCGGCCCGTACGCCGTACCACTACAGCAGCTACGACGACGAGACCGAGGTCGCCCCGCGCACCAAGCCGGCGGTGCTGATCCTGGGCAGCGGGCCGAACCGCATCGGCCAGGGGATCGAGTTCGACTACTCGTGCGTGCACGCCGCCATGGCGCTGTCGGCGGCGGGCTACGAGACCGTGATGGTCAACTGCAACCCGGAGACGGTCTCCACCGACTACGACACCGCCGACCGGCTCTACTTCGAGCCGCTGACCATCGAGGACGTGCTCGAGGTCGTCCATGCCGAGCGACAGGCCGGCCCGGTGGCCGGGGTGATCGTCCAGCTCGGCGGGCAGACTCCGCTGCGGCTGGCCCAGGCCCTGAAGGACGCCGGGGTGCCGGTGGTCGGCACATCGCCCGAGGCCATCCACCTGGCCGAGGACCGCGGGGCGTTCGCCACGGTGCTGGCCGAGGCGGCCCTGCCGGCGCCGAAGTACGGCCTGGCCTACTCGTTCGCCCAGGCCCGGGTGATCGCCGCCGAGATCGGCTACCCGGTGCTGGTCCGGCCCTCGTACGTGCTGGGCGGCCGCGGGATGGAGATCGTCTACGACGAGACCACCCTGGAGTCCTACATCCAGCGGGCCACCGAGGTGTCGCCGGCCCACCCGGTGCTGGTCGACCGGTTCCTGGACGACGCGGTGGAGATCGACGTCGACGCGCTGTTCGACGGCACGGACCTCTACCTCGGTGGCGTGATGGAGCACATCGAGGAGGCCGGGGTGCACTCCGGCGACTCGGCCTGCGCCCTGCCCCCGATCACTCTCGGGGCCGAGGTGGTGGACCGGATCCGCAGCTCGACCGAGGCGATCGCCCGCGGCGTCGGCGTTCGCGGGCTGATCAACATCCAGTTCGCGCTGGCCGGGGACACGCTCTATGTGCTGGAGGCCAACCCGCGCGCCTCGCGTACGGTGCCGTTCGTCTCCAAGGCCACCGCGACCCCGCTGGCCAAGGCCGCCGCCCGGGTCATGCTCGGTAGCACCATCGCCGAGCTGCGGTCCGAGGGGATGCTCCGGGCCACCGGTGACGGATCGACCGAGAACAACAGCAGCCCGATCGCGGTCAAGGAGGCCGTGATGCCGTTCAACCGGTTCCGCACCGTGGAGGGCGTCTCGGTCGACACCATCCTGGGACCGGAGATGAAGTCGACCGGTGAGGTGATGGGGCTGGACATCGGGTTCGGCACCGCCTTCGCGAAGAGCCAGGTGGCCGGCTTCGGACCGCTACCGACCAAGGGCACCGTGTTCGTCTCGGTGGCCAACCGGGACAAGCGGTTCGTGATCTTCCCGGTCAAGCGGCTGGCCGACCTCGGCTTCGAGATCCTGGCCACCGTGGGCACCGCGTCGATGCTGCGCCGGCACGGCGTAGTGGTGACCACGGTGCGCAAGTACAGCCAGGGCGCCGGGCCGGAGGGCGAGCCGACGATCGTGCAGATGATCACCGACGGCGACGTCGACCTGATCTTCAACACCCCACACGGGCTGAGCCCGGACGGACGGCCGCGGTTCGACGGCTACGAGATCCGCACCGCCGCGGTGCTCCGCAACGTGCCCTGCGTCACCACCGTGCAGGGACTTGCCGCCGCCGTGCAGGGCATCGAGGCGATCCGGGCCGGCAACGTCGGGGTGCGCTCTCTCCAGTCCTGGTTCGCCGACCCGCACTGATGGGGGCATACGCCCGCGCCGTCCGGCCGCTGCTGTTCTCCGCGTACGGCGGGGACGCCGAACGGGTGCACGAGGCGACGCTACGGGCGATCGCCACGGTGGGCCGGGTCCCACCCGCCCGAGCCGGGCTGGCCGCGCTCTGCGCCCGCCACCAGACCCCGGTCACCGCGGCCGGGATCGAGTTCCCGGGCGTGGTCGGGCTGGCCGCGGGGATGGACAAGAACGGGATCGCCGTCCGCTCCTGGGGCGCGCTCGGCTTCGGACATGTCGAGCTCGGCACCGTCACCGCGTACGCCCAGCCCGGCAACGACCGACCGCGGCTGTTCCGGCTGCCGCAGAGCCGGGCGCTGGTCAACCGGATGGGGTTCAACAACCGTGGGGCCGCGGCGCTGGCCGTCCGGCTGCGCGTCGCCGGGGTGGCCCGGGGGAACCGGCGTGTGGGCATCCCGGTCGGGGTCTCCATCGGCAAGACCAAGGTCACACCACTGGCCGAGGCGACGCGCGACTACCTCACGTCGCTGCGGCTGCTGGCCCCGTACGCGGACTACGTGGCCGTCAACGTCTCCAGCCCCAATACTCCCGGGCTGCGCTCCCTCCAGGACGCGGACACTCTCGCTGACCTGCTCGGCGCCCTGGTCGACGAGGCGCACAAGCTCGCCGAGGGGGAGCCGCCGCTGCCGATCCTGGTGAAGCTGGCGCCGGACCTGACCGAGGACGCGCTCGAGCAGGCGCTGGACGTCGCGGTCCGCGCCGGGGCGGCGGGCCTGATCGCCACCAACACCACCCTTGGCCGGGACGGGCTGCACCCCGAGGACCAGGACCGCGGCCAGGAGGCAGGCGGGCTCTCGGGGGCGCCGCTGACCGTGCGGGCCCGGGCCGTGGTCGGCTTCCTCGCCGCGCGGACAACGCTGCCGGTCATCGGCGTCGGGGGCATCCTGACCCGGGACGACGGCCAGGCGATGCTCGACGCCGGCGCCCGGCTGCTGCAGGTCTACACCGGCTACGTGTACGGCGGGCCCGGGCTGGTCGCCGACCTCAACCGACTGGTGCCCGGGAGGCTCAGATGACCGATCCGTACGGAGTGCGGCTGGCCAGGGCGGTCGCCGACCGGGGACCGCTGTGCGTCGGCATCGACCCGCATCCCGGCCTGCTGGACGCCTGGGGCCAGCCCCGGACCGCCGCCGGCCTGGAGCGCTGTGCCCGCGGCATGGTGGAGGCGCTGGGGGCGCAGGTCGCGGTGTTCAAGCCGCAGTCGGCCTTCTTCGAGCCGTACGGGTCGGCCGGCATCGCCGTCCTGGAGCGCACCCTGGCCGATATCGCTGCCGCTGGCGCCCTGTCCCTGCTGGACGTCAAGCGCGGCGACCTGCGCTCGTCCATGGACGCCTACGCCGCGGCCTACTTGGCCGACGGAGCGCCGTTGGCGGCCGATGCCATCACCGTCAGCCCCTACCTGGGCTTCGGGTCGCTGACCGGCGCGATCGAGCTGGCGCTCCAGTACGGCCGCGGCATCTACGTCCTCGCCCTGACCAGCAACCCGGAGGGGCCGCAGTTCCAGCACGCGCGGGTCGGGGACGGCCGGATCGTCGGCCAGGTGGTGGTCGAAGAGGCGGCCCGACACAACCCGGCCGGCCGGCCGGGCTCGGTCGGGGTGGTCGTCGGCGCCACCATCGGGAAGACCGGGGTCGACTTCTCGGGGCTCAACGGCTCCATCCTGGCGCCGGGCCTGGGGGCCCAGGGCGGGACGCCCGAGGACCTGGCCGAGGTGTTCGGCCCAGCCACCTCCCTGGTGCTGCCCACCACCAGCCGGGAGGTGATGGCCGCCGGTCCGGATCCGGCCGCCCTGCGCAATATCGCCGCCCGGATCGGAGGGGAGATGAAAGCCGTCCTCGGCTTGGGGTAAGTTTCCAAACCTCTGATCGGCAGCGAAGGACTCGACCAGTGACAATCCCCCCGTTGAGCGACGAGCAACGTCAGCAGGCGAGGAGCGCGGCGACCCAGGCCCGGCGGCGCCGTGCCGAGGTCAAGCAAGCCCTGCGGTCCGGGGAGCGGACCCTGGCGGAGGTGCTGGCCCTCGCCGAACAGGACGACGTCATCGCCCACACCAAGGTGGTGGACGTGCTCCGGGCCCTGCCCCGCGTGGGGACCGTCCGGGCGGCCAAGGTGATGGAGCGCCTGGAGATCGCCGCCAACCGGCGGCTGCGCGGGCTGGGCAAGCACCAGACGGCCGCGCTGATCGCGGAGTTCTCCGCCCGGGCGTCCGGCCCGTCGTCTCCCCGGACGTGACCCCAGCGACGTGTCGGCCGAGTCTCTTACCGTTTCCTGCCGTCCGGGCACGCACCTCACGGCGTTCCCCTCGGTCGCGTTGCGACTCGGCAGCCTCGTCGCCATTTCGATTCTGCCCTTAGGGCAGGTGCGATGCAGACACCTGAGCGCCGCCAAACGGCAAGCAACTCGGCTGACACGCCGCTAGCCCGACTCACGGTGCTCTCCGGGCCGACCGCCGTCGGCAAGGGAACGGTCGTCGACCGGCTGGCCGCCGATCATCCCGACATTTTCGTCTCGGTATCGGCTACCACCCGGCCGCCGCGCCCGGGGGAGGTGCACGGCGTCCACTACCTGTTCGTCACCGAGGCCGAGTTCGACACACTGATCGCCGAGGGCGCGCTGCTGGAGTGGGCGGTGGTGCACGGCGTGCACCGCTATGGCACCCCTCGGGCTCCGGTGCTGGCTGCGCTCGAGGCGGGCCGGCCGGCCCTGCTGGAGATCGACCTGCAGGGCGCCCGTCAGGTCAAGGCCAGCTGGCCGGGCGCGACGTTCGTCTTTCTGGCCCCGCCCTCGTGGGAGGAGCTGGTGCGTCGACAGGTCGGCCGGGGAACCGAGACACCGCAGCAGCGGGAGCAGCGGCTGGCCACCGCGCGGGCCGAGCTGGCCGCCAGTGCGGAGTTCGACCACGTGGTCGTCAACAACGAGGTAGGCCAAGCGGTGGAGGACTTGGTAGCATTGGTCCGTCTGTAGTCCTGCAGATCTGTTCTGCGTGCCCTGGCTGCGACGTCACTCTCACCCGAAGGTATCTCTTTGTCTGGTCACCACCTGGTCGCCGAAGGCATCACCAACCCGCCGATCGACGAGCTGCTCACCCAGTCCGACTCGAAGTACAAGCTGGTGCTGTTCGCCGCCAAGCGGGCCCGTCAGATCAACGCCTACTACTCCCAGCTCGGAGAGGGTCTGCTCGACCACGTCGGCCCGCTGGTCGAGACCACCGTGCAGGAGAAGCCGCTGAGCATCGCCCTGCGCGAGGTCAATGCCGGCAAGCTCTCCTGCACCGACATCGACCCGGATGCGCCGGCCGTCGAGGCCGAGGTGACCGAGGAGACCCCGGAGACGAGCTACATCGGCCCGGCCTGAGCCTGAGTATGTGCCCTGAGCCCGACGTCGGGCGCGTTCCCGTGTGTTCTTGTGCGGGCCGCGCGGGCCGCGCGGGTCCAAGGGGGCTGCACCCCTTGCCGAAGACCGGGTGCCGATGAGCAAGGTCGTCCTCGGGGTCAGTGGCGGGATCGCGGCGTACAAGGCCTGCGAGCTGCTGCGTCGGCTACGCGGCGCCGGGCATGAGGTGACAGTCGTGCCGACGGCGGCCGCCCTCGAGTTCGTCGGTGCCGCGACCTGGGCCGCTCTCTCCGGACGCCCCGTGCACACGTCGGTGTTCGATGACGCCCACCTGGTGCCGCACGTGAAGCTCGGCCAGGAGGCCGAGCTGGTCGTCGTCGCGCCGGCCACGGCGGACCTGCTGGCCCGGGCCGCCGACGGCCGGGCCGACGACCTGCTCACCAATGTGCTGCTGACCGCCCGCTGCCCGGTGGTGTACGCCCCGGCCATGCACACCGAGATGTGGCAGCATCCCGCGACCCAGGCCAACGTCGACCGGCTGCGGAGCCACGGCGCCGTGGTCGTCGAGCCGGACACCGGCCGCCTCACCGGCGCCGACTCGGGGCCCGGTCGGCTGCCCGACCCGGTCGAGCTGCTCGTGGTGGCGGACACCGTGCTGGCCGACCCGTCGCTGGCCCGCCGCGCGGCCGATCGTGACCTGGCGGGGCTGACCGTGGCCATCAGCGCCGGTGGCACCCGGGAGCACCTGGACCCGGTTCGCTTCCTCGGCAACGCCTCCTCCGGCCGGATGGGCTGGGCCTTGGCCCGGGCCGCGAGCCTGCGCGGAGCGACCGTCCGGGTCGTGGCCGCTCACGTGGCGGCTCCCGCCCCGCCGCGGGTGGAGGTCGAGCGGGTGGTCTCCACCGCCGACCTGGCCGCCGCCATGGAGGTTGCGGCCAAGGGTGCGGACGTCGTCGTGATGGCGGCCGCGCCCGCCGACTTCACCCCGGCCGAGACCAGCCGGACCAAGATCAAAAAGTCCGGCGGGGCGGGCCTGGCCGTCGACCTGGTGCAGACGCCCGACGTGCTCGCCGGTCTGGTCGCCGCCCGTACCGACCCGCACCAGGTGCTCGTCGGGTTCGCCGCCGAGACCCCCGGTCCCCACCAGAGCCTGGTCGAGCTGGGGCGGGCCAAGCTGGCGCGCAAGGGCTGCGATCTGCTGGTGCTGAACGAGGTCGGACCCGGCAAGGTGTTCGGCCAGCCCGACAGCGAGATCACCGTCCTCGGCGGCCCCGAGCCGGTGGGGCCGCTGGCGGGTAGCAAAGACCTACTGGCCCACCGTATTTGGGACGAGGCTCTGGCCGCCCGTCACCGGGGGTAACTTCTCCCTTCCGGGGATCCGCCGCGAACAAAGGAAGACGACCAGGCATGGCAGGAAGACTGTTCACCTCCGAATCGGTGACCGAAGGACATCCGGACAAGATCGCTGACCAGATCAGCGACTCGGTCCTGGACGCGATGCTCGCCAGCGATCCGCAGAGCCGCGTCGCGGTGGAGTCGTTGGTCACCACCGGGCTGGTGGTGGTGGCCGGCGAGGTGACCACCGAGGCGTACGTCGAGATCCCCAAGATCGTCCGGCAGCGGGTGGTCGACATCGGCTACGACTCGTCCAGCAAGGGCTTCGACGGCACGTCCTGCGGCGTGACGGTGGCGATCGGGCAGCAGTCGCCGGACATCGCCCAGGGCGTGGACACCGCGTTCGAGCGCCGCACCGGTGAGTCCACCGACCTGTTCGACCTGCAGGGGGCCGGCGACCAAGGCCTGATGTTCGGCTACGCCTGCACCGAGACCGAGGCGTTGATGCCGCTGCCGATCGAGCTCGCCCACCGGCTGGCCGAGCAGCTGGCAGTGGTGCGCAAGGACGGCACGATGCCGTACCTGCGGCCCGACGGCAAGACCCAGGTGACCATCGAGTACGACGGCGACCGTCCGGTCCGGGTGGACACCGTCGTCCTCTCCAGCCAGCACGCGGCCGACATCGACCTGGACGCCCTGCTCGCCCCGGACGCTCGCAAGCACGTGGTCGACCCGGTCCTGGAGCGGTTCGCGATCGACGCCAGCGACTACCGGCTGCTGGTCAACCCGACCGGCCGGTTCGAGATCGGCGGCCCGATGGGCGACGCCGGGCTGACCGGACGCAAGATCATCGTCGACACCTACGGCGGCATGTCCCGGCACGGCGGCGGCGCCTTCTCGGGCAAGGACCCGTCCAAGGTCGACCGCTCCGGGGCGTACGCGATGCGCTGGGTGGCCAAGAACGTCGTTGCGGCCGGACTGGCCGAGCGCTGCGAGGTCCAGGTGGCGTACGCGATCGGCAAGGCCCACCCGGTCGGCTTCTACGTGGAGACCTTCGGCACCGAGGTGGTGCCGGTCAGCCAGATCCAGCAGGCCGTGCTCGAGGTGTTCGACCTGCGGCCGGCCGCCATCATCCAC
This sequence comes from uncultured Actinomycetota bacterium, assembly GCA_963808435.1. Lineage (GTDB taxonomy): Bacteria > Actinomycetota > Actinomycetes > Propionibacteriales > Propionibacteriaceae > Microlunatus. The sequence goes on from CAWEFW010000040.1 coordinate 48,091, forward strand.
GACCTGGATCTGAAGCGACCGATCTACGCCCAGACCGCGGCGTACGGGCACTTCGGCCGGGAGCTGCCCGGGGTGACGTGGGAGACCACGCACCGGGCCGCCGCCCTCGCCGACGCCGTCCGCGGCTGACAGTGGCGGGGCCTGAGGCCCAGCCGTCCGCGGCTGACCTCGACGCCGGACGGTTTCCCACGCTGCGTGGGAAGCGCACGCTGAGCACAGGTTGCAACACGTGCTCAGCGTCAGGAACCTGGGCGGAGTGCCGCTGATGGGATCGCCACAGCCGGCACCAGCGTTCATTGTCGGTGCCGGCTGCCTATCATCCGGATGTGCCTGACCTGCCGATCGCCTCGGTGGCGGTCGACGTCCCGCTGGCCCACCTGGACCGACCGTTCGACTACGCGGTGACGCCGGAGCAGGACGCTGAGGCCGTCCCCGGCGCCCGGGTCCGGGTGCGGTTCTCCGGCCGGCTGCGGGACGGGTTCGTGCTGGAGCGGCGCGGCACCACCGACCACGAGGGCCGGCTCACCCCCTTGCACAAGGTCGTATCGGCCGAGCCGGTGCTCACCGGTGAGGTCGCGGCACTGGTCCGGGCGGTGGCCGACCACTACGCCGGCACCTTCGCCGACGTCATGCGGCTGGCCGTGCCGCCCCGCCACGCGGCCACCGAGAGGGCCGAGCCCCAGCCGCCGGTGCCGCTGGTCGAGTCACCGCCACCGGGGCCACTGCCCGGCTACCCGATCGGCCCAGCGTTCCTGCGCGCACTGCGGGACGGAAGGCGGCCGAGGGCCCTGTGGCAGGTGACGCCCAGCGCGACGGCCAGCGGGGACTGGGCCGCCGGGCTGGCCGAGGCGGCACGGGCCTGCGCCGACGGCGGTCGCGGGGCGGTGCTGGTGGTGCCCGACCAGCGCGACCTGGAGCGGCTGACCGCCGCCTGCGCCACAGCGCTGGGCCAGGGAGCATTCGCCGTCCTGGTCGCCGAGGCGGGTCCCGCCGCCCGTTACCGAGCCTTCCTGGCGGCGAGGCGGGGGCAGGTCAAGGTGGTGATCGGGAACCGTGCGGCGGCGTACGCTCCTGTCCCCGACCTGGGTCTGGTGGGGTTGTGGGACGACGGGGACGATCTGCTGGCCGAGCCGCGGGCGCCATACCCCCACACCCGCGACGTGCTGGCTCTGCGCGCCGCCGGGGCCGGCACGGCGGTGCTGCTGGCTGGCTACGCCCGGACCGCGGAGACGCAGACCTGGCTCGACCGCGGTTGGCTGACCGAGCTCGCGGAGGATCGTCCGGCGGTGCGGCACACAGCGCCCCGGGTCAAGGTCACCGCCGACTCCGACCGGGCCCTGGAACGCGACCCGAACGCCCGCGCCGCCCGGCTGCCGCACGAGGTGTTCGAGACCATGCGGGCCGCCCTGCCCCAGGGGCCGGTGCTGGTCCAGGTACCGCGGGCCGGCTACCGGCTGGCGCTGGTCTGCTCCGGTTGCCGGGAGCCGGTCCATTGCCGGTTCTGCTCGGGGCCGACTCGGCTCGACGAGGCGGGCCAGGCGCTGCCGGTGTGCACCTGGTGCGGTCGCCGCCAGGTCGACTGGGCCTGCCCGATCTGCGAGTCCCGGTCGGTCCGGGCTCCGGTGGTGGGCGCGACCCGGACGGCGGAGGAGCTGGGGCGCGCGTTCCCGCAGACTCCGGTGCGGACCTCGGTCGGCGGGCGGACGTTGGCCAGCGTCCCGGACACCCCGAGCATCGTGGTCGCCACGCCCGGCGCGGAGCCGCCGGCCGAGGGCGGGTACGCCGGCGCAGTGCTGCTGGACACGACCACACTGCTGCTCCGGCCCGACCTGCGTGCCGCCGAGGAGGCGCTGCGGCGCTGGCTGAACGCGGTGGCGTTGGTCCGCAGCGGCGCGGACGGCGGATCGGTGATCGCCGCGGGGGAGAGCGCCGGCCGGGCCCTGCAGGCCCTGGTCCGGACCGACCCGGCCGGCTTCGCCGGACGCGAGCTGGCCGAGCGGGCGGAGGCGGGCTTCCCGCCCGCGGTGCGGATGGTCCGGGTGGAGGGTCGGGCGGAGGCGGTGGCGGAGTTCGGGGCGCTGGCCCGGCTGCCGCCGGGAACCGACGTACTCGGACCGGTCGAGGCGGAGGCGGCGTCGCCGACCGACGAGCCGGTGCAGCGGCTGACGCTACGGGCCCCGCGGACGGTCGGGCCGGCGTTGGTCCGGGCCGTTCAGGAGGTGATGGCCATCCGCAGCGCCCGGAAGAGCGAAGGAGCCCTGCGGGTCGTGGTCGACCCGGTGAGCCTGGGCTGACCGCGCGGTCCGCCGGACAACACTAAACTCCCCGGGTGCGTGTCGTGTTCGCTGGGACCCCCGAGGTCGCCGTTCCCTCCCTGGACGCCCTGCTGGCGTCCCGCCACGAGGTCGTCGCGGTCTGTACCCGGCCGGACGCCCCCAGCGGGCGGGGCAAGCGGCTGACCGCCAGCCCGGTGGCGGAGCGTGCCGCGACTGCCGGTCTCGAGATTCTCAAACCACACCGCCCCCGGGACCCGGCGTTCGTCGCCCGGCTCACCGAGCTGGCCCCGGACTGCTGTCCGGTGGTGGCGTACGGCGCCCTGCTGCCCCAGTCGGTGCTGGACATCCCGCCGCAGGGCTGGGTCAACCTGCACTTCTCGCTGCTGCCCGCCTGGCGTGGCGCGGCGCCGGTGCAGCGGGCGATTCTGGCCGGGGACGAGGTGACCGGAGCGACCACGTTCCGGATCGTGCTGGAGCTGGACGCGGGACCCACCTTCGCGAGCATCACCGAGCCGATCCGCCCGACCGACACCTCCGGTGACCTGTTGGGCAGGCTCGCGATCAGCGGGGCCGAGCTGCTGGTCCGGACCCTCGACGGCATCGACGACGGGACGCTGACGGCGGTGCCGCAGCCGGAGGGCCCCACCAGCTACGCGACGAAGCTCGACGTCACCGACGCCGAGATCTCCTGGGTCGAGCCGGCGGACGCGGTGGACCGGCTGATCCGCGGCTGCGCGCCCGTCCCGGGCGCGTGGACCACCTTCCGCGGCGAGCGCTTCAAGATCAACTCGGCTCGGGTGGCGGCCAGCCACCTGGCGCCCGGCGCCCTCGAGGTGACGAAGTCCACGGTGCGGGTGGGCACCGGCACCCGGGCCCTGGAGCTGGGTCAGGTGCAGGCGCAGGGCAAGAAGCCGATGGCCGCCGCCGACTGGGCCCGCGGGGTCAGCTTCGACGGCCAGCCGACGCTCGGCACCTAGTACGTCAGGACACTGAGGTGCCCCGTACGGTCGACCGGGCCCGCCGGCTGGCGTTCGACGCCTTGCGCCGGGTCAACGGCGAGGACGCCTACGCCAACCTGGTGCTGGCCGAGCTGTTGGCGGAGCGGCGGCTGCCCGCTCGGGACGCGGCGTTCGCCACCGAGCTGGTGGCCGGAACCTGCCGGGCCCGGGGCACCTACGACCTCGTCCTGGCCGCGGCGGCGGGCCGCCCGACCACCTCGCTGCAGCCGGCGGTGCTGGACCTGCTCCGACTGGGCACACATCAGGTACTAGCCATGCGGGTGCCGGTGCACGCCGCCGTGGCGGCCACCGTGGACCTCGCCGCGGCCACCGTCGGACGTCGCGTCACCGGCCTGGTGAACGCGGTGCTGCGGCAGGTGGCCGACCGCGACCTCGCCGAGTGGGTGGACCGGCTCACCGCCGGGCTGGACGAGCGGGACCGGCTGGCGGTCGCGACCGCCCACCCGCGTTGGATCGTCGACGCGTTCGCCGACGTGCTGCCGGACGCTGAGCTGGAGGCCGCGCTGCGCGCCGACAACGAGCTTGCCCCGGTCACCCTGGCCGTCCGGCCCGGGCTGGCTGAGGTCGGTGAGCTGACGGCGGCGGGGGCCGAGCCCGGCCGGTACTCGCCGTACGCCGCCCGCTGGTCGGGCAACCCAGCGGACCTGGCCGCCGTACGCGACGGCCGGGCCGGCGTACAGGACGAGGGCTCGCAGCTGGTCGCCGCCGCGCTCGCCCGAGTGGACGGCCCGGTCGGGCCGTGGCTTGACCTGTGCGCGGGACCGGGCGGCAAGTCCGCCCTGCTGGCCGGACTCGCTCGTCCGGCTGAGCCGCTGCTGGCCGTCGAGGTCGCCCCGCACCGGGCGAGGCTCGTCCGGCAGGCGGTGCGGGCCTACCCGTCGCCGCCGGTCGTGGTGGTGGCCGATGGCACCCGCCCGGCGTGGCGCCCGGGCACGTTCGCCCGGGTGCTGGTCGACGCCCCGTGTACGGGGTTGGGCGCGCTCCGCCGCCGGCCGGAGTCCCGTTGGCGCCGCCAACCGGACGACGTCGAGCCGCTGCACCGCCAGCAGCTCTCCCTGTTGGCCGCGGCCATCGACAGCACCGCTCCGGACGGACTGGTCGGCTACGTCACCTGCTCACCGCACCGCCGGGAGACCATCGACGTGGTCGCGGCGACGCTCGCCGCCCGCGACGACGTCGAGGTGGTCCCGGCCGGTGGGCTGCTGCCGCCGACGGTTGAGGACGGCACGACCAGCGACTACGTGCAACTGTGGCCGCACCGGCACGGGACCGACGCGATGTTCGCGGCGTACCTACGCCGGCGGAGCTAGCGGTTCTGGATCGACTTGACCAGCCGGTCGCGCTGCTGGGCCTGACGCGCCAGCAGGCGCGCCGTGACGTTGGGAACAGCCCCGATCAGGTCGACATCGTTGGTGCGGGCCACGGCCACATCGGACCGGCTCGGGCGGGCGGCGCACCACATCGCCACCCCGCTTCGGGCCGGCCCGCCGGCCGTTACAGTCGTCCCGTGGCCCCGCGCATCATGCCCAGCCTGCTATCCGCCGACTTCGCCAACCTGCAGACGGCGATCGAGTCGGTGCCCAGCGCGGACGGGCTGCACGTGGACGTGATGGACAACCACTTCGTGCCGAACCTCACCTTGGGCCTCCCGGTGGTCGAGGCGCTCCGCAAGACCACCGCCCGGCTGCTTGACATCCACCTGATGATCGAGCAGCCCGACCGCTGGGCCCCGGCGTACGCGGAGGCGGGTGCGGAGTCGGTCACCTTCCATGTGGAGGCGGCGGCCGCCCCCGTACGACTGGCCCGCGAGCTGCGTTCCCGCGGTGCCCGCGCGGCCATGGCTCTGCGGCCCGCTACGCCGATCGAGCCGTACGCCGACCTGCTGCCGGAGCTGGACATGGTGCTGATCATGACGGTGGAGCCGGGCTTCGGTGGCCAGAAGTTCCTCGACCTCTGCCTGCCGAAGATCGCGCGGACCCGGGCGCTGCTGGACAAGCTGGGTGGCGATATCTGGCTGGAGATCGACGGCGGCGTCTCCGCCTCGACCATCGAGCGCTGCGCCGAGGCCGGGGTGGACACGTTCGTGGCCGGTTCGTCCGTCTTCGGCGCCGACGACCCGGACGCCGCCGTACAGCGGCTGCGCGAGCAGGCGGCGGCGATCGGTTCAGGCTGACTCCGGGCTGGACCGTTCGGGCCCGCCGCGGCATCGTGGGGGTTTATGACCTCACAACGTCGAGCACGACCAGAGGTGCTGGGTCCGGCCCTGCTCAGCCACGTGATCCTCACCGCGCTGGTCTGGCGGGACATCAGCCGGCGGGACCCGGCGGAGCTGCGCGGCAGCAAGAAGTTCTGGCGCGTGGTGACGGCGCTGAACACCGGCAACCACCTGCTCTACTGGCTGGTGGGCCGTCGGCGCGGCCGGTCCGGCTAGGCCCCGCTCTAGGTCGACCCGCGCCGCAGATAGCGCTCGAACTCGGCGGCGATGGCCTCGCCGCTCGCCTCGGGAAGCTCGGTCGCGTCCTGTTGCTGTTCCAGTGTCGCGACGTACTCGGCCACCTCGGAGTCCTCGGCGGCGAGCTCATCGACCCCGCGCTCCCAGGCTCGAGCGAGCTCAGGCAGCTCACCCCGGTCGAGGTCGACCCCGAGCAGCTCCTCCAGCGCGGTCAGCAGTGCGAGTGTGGCCTTCGGGCAGGACGGGTGCGACACGTAGTGCGGGATCGCCGACCACAGCATCAGCACCTGCATGCCGGCTCGGGTCAGGGTGTCGGCCAGCACCCCGACGATGCCCGTCGGACCCTCGTACGTCGACGGCGCCAACCCGAGCTTGGTCATCAGCTGCTGGTCCCCGGTCGAGGTCGAGACCGGAATCGGCCGGGTGTGCGGGGTGTCGGCGAGCAGTGAGCCCAGCAGGTGCACCCGCTTCACGTTCGCCGAGCTCAGGGCGGAGGCCAGAAGTGTGGCGAACTGACGCCAGCGCAGGTTGGGTTCCAGCCCCAGCACCAGCACCAGGTCACGGCCGTCCGGGAGCGAAGAGATCTTCAGCTCGGTCGTCGGCCAGCTGGTCTTGCGCTGCCCGTCGGACCCCAGGTGGACCCGCGGCCGGTTGACCTGGAAGTCGTAGAAGTCGTCCGGGTCGAGCGCGAAGACCGGCTCCGCCCCGTACGCCTCCTCGAGGTGTTCGACCGCTCCTGTCGCGGCGCTGCCCGCGTCGTTCCAGCCGCCGAACGCGGCAACGACGACGGGGTCGACCAGGTCGCGCAGGTCGCGCACGGTCCGCGGATCGCCTTCAGGCATGCGCTTCACTGTAGTCGTGGTTGGCGGCCGTCCCCGTCCTCACATGGTGGTAATGCCGCGCGACCGCCAGCCGAAAGAACTATCCTCGGCAGGTGCCGCATGATCTTCGATCGGTCCTATCGCAGCGCGTGATGATCGCGGACGGGGCCATGGGCACCATGCTGCAGGCGTACGACCTGGCCCTGGCCGACTTCGACGGCCTCGAGGGCTGCAACGAGGTGCTCAACCGCACCCGGCCAGATGTGGTCCGGGCGATCCACGACGCCTACTTCGAGGCGGGCGTGGACGCCGTCGAGACCAACACCTTCGGCGCCAACCTGGCGGCGCTTGGCGAGTACGGCATACCCGAGGAGATCTTCGACCTCTCCGCCGCGGCGGCCCGGATCGCCCGCGACTCCGCCGCCGCACACGCGACGCCCGACCGTCCCCGCTTCGTGCTGGGCAGCGTCGGTCCGGGCACAAAGCTGCCGACTCTGGGCCACGTCAGCTTCGCCGCTCTGCGCGACGCCTACCAGACCCAGGTCGAAGGGCTGCTGACCGGCGGCATCGACGCGGTGCTGATCGAGACCTCCCAGGACCTGCTGCAGACCCGGGCCGCCACCCTGGGGGCGAAGCGGGCGCTGGCCCACGCCGGCCGGGACCTGCCGGTCATTGTCCACGTCACCGTGGAGACCACCGGCACGATGCTGCTCGGCACCGAGATCGGGGCGGCGCTGACTGCGCTGGAGCCGCTCGGGATCGACCTGATCGGCCTCAACTGCGCGACCGGTCCGGCCGAGATGAGCGAGCACCTGCGGCACCTCTCCCGCTACGCCTCGATCGGCGTGAGCTGCATGCCGAATGCCGGGCTGCCGCAGCTGACCGCTGATGGCGCCCACTACCCGCTGAAGCCGGTCGAGCTGGCCGACGCCCTGGAGCAGTTCGTCCGCGAGTTCGGCCTCGGTCTGGTCGGCGGCTGCTGCGGCACCGGTCCCGAGCACCTGCGCCGGGTGGTGGAGCGGTTGGAGAACCGGGTCCCGGTGCCGCGTACGCCGACGCACATCCCGGCGGCATCCTCCCTCTACGCGGAGGTGCCGTTCCGGCAGGACACCAGCTATCTGTCCATCGGGGAGCGGACAAACGCCAACGGCTCGAAGGCCTTCCGAGAGGCGCTGCTGGAGGAGCGCTGGGACGACTGCGTCGACATCGCCCGGGCCCAGATCCGCGACGGCGCCCACCTGCTCGACCTGAACGTCGACTACGTCGGCCGGGATGGCGCGGGGGACATGCGGGCGCTCGCCTCGCGGTTCGCCACCGCGTCGACGCTGCCGCTGGTGCTCGACTCGACCGAGCCGGCCGTGCTGCAGGCCGGCCTGGAGACCCTGGGCGGCCGGGCCGTGATCAACTCGGTCAACTACGAGGACGGTGACGGACCCGACTCGCGGTTCGCCCGGATCATGCGGCTGGTCGCCGAGCACGGCGCGGCTGTGATTGCGCTGACCATCGACGAGGAGGGCCAGGCCCGCACCTGCGAGTGGAAGGTGCGGGTGGCGGACCGGATCATCGACGACCTGGTCACCAACTGGGGGATGCGGACCAGCGACATCATTATCGACTGCCTCACCTTCCCCATCGCCACCGGCCAGGAGGAGACCCGCCGTGACGGGATCGAGACCATCGAGGCCATCCGGGAGGTGAAGCGCCGGCACCCGGAGGTGCAGACCACCCTCGGCCTGTCCAACATCTCGTTCGGCCTCAACCCGGCCGCCCGGGTGGTGCTCAACTCGGTGTTCCTGAACGAGTGCATCGAGGCCGGGCTGGACTCGGCCATCGTGCACGCGGCGAAGATCGTGCCGATGGCCCGGATCCCGGACGAGCAGCGGGAGGTCGCCCTCGACTTGGTCTACGACCGGCGCCGGCCGGAGACCGAGGACGCGCCGGCGTACGACCCGCTGTCCCGCTTCCTGGACCTGTTCGAGGGAGTCACCACCGCCGACACCCGGGCAGAGCGGGCGGCCGAGCTGGCCGGCCTGCCGGTCGCGGAGCGGCTCCAGCGGCGGATCATCGACGGCGAGGGCAAGGGCCTCGGCGACGACCTCGACCTCGCGTTGGCCGACAAGCCGGCCCTGGAGATCATCAACACCGACCTGCTGGCCGGGATGAAGGTGGTCGGCGAGCTGTTCGGCTCGGGCCAGATGCAGCTGCCGTTCGTGCTGCAGTCGGCCGAGGTGATGAAGTCGGCGGTGGCCTACCTCGAGCCACACCTGGAGCGAGCGGACTCGCGAGGCAAGGGCACCATCGTGCTGGCCACGGTCAAGGGCGACGTGCACGACATCGGCAAGAACCTGGTCGACATCATCTTGACCAACAACGGGTACACCGTGGTCAACCTGGGCATCAAGCAGCCGATCGGCAGCATCATCGAGGCGGCCGAGCAGCACGAGGCGGACGCCATCGGGATGTCCGGACTGCTGGTGAAGTCCACCGTGGTGATGAAGGAGAACCTGGAGGAGCTGAACGCCCGGGGGATGGCCACCAGCTTCCCGGTGCTGCTCGGCGGGGCAGCGCTGACCCGCGCCTACGTCGAGCAGGACCTGCGCGAGGTGTTCGCCGGCGAGGTCCGCTACGCCCGGGACGCGTTCGAGGGGCTGCGGCTGATGGACGCCCTGATGGCCGTCAAACGCGGCGAGGAGGGCGCGGCGCTGCCCGCCCCCCGGGAGCGTCGGGTCAAGGCGGTGACCCGCCCGGAGCCGGTCGAGGGGCAGGAGACGACGCCGGCCCGTTCCGACGTCGCCGTCGACATCGACGTGCCCACCCCACCGTTCTGGGGCGACCGGATCGTCAAAGGCATCGCCCTGGCCGACGTGGTCGGCTACCTGGACGAGCGGGCCACCTTCATGGGGCAGTGGGGACTCAAGGGCTCGCGGACCGGACCGTCCTACGAGGAGCTCGTGGAGGCGGAGGGCCGGCCCCGGCTGCGCGCCTGGCTGGACCGTATCCACACCGAGGGCGTCGCGGAGTTCGCGGTGGTCTACGGCTACTGGCCCTGCTACAGCGAGGGCAACGACCTCGTCGTGCTCCGTCCGGATGGCGAGGTGGCTGATCCGGGCGCAGAGCTCCACCGCTTCGCGTTCCCGCGGCAGCGGCGGCCACGCTACCTCTGCCTGGCCGACTTCTTCCGCGACCGGGAGCTGGCCATGGCCAAGGGTCCGGACGTGGTGGCGTTCCACCTGGTCACCATGGGTTCCGCGGTGTCACGGGTGACGGCGAAGCTGTTCGAGCAGAACGCCTACCGCGACTATCTGGAGCTGCACGGTCTGAGCGTCCAGCTGACCGAGGCGCTGGCCGAGATGTGGCACGCCCGGGTACGGTCCGACCTCGGCTTCACCCGCGACGACGGCACCGTTGACGACATGATCCGGGACCAGGCCTACCGCGGCTCGCGCTACTCCTTCGGTTATCCGGCCTGCCCAGACCTGGAGGACCGGGCCAAGCTGGTGGACCTGCTCCGTCCCGAACGCATCGGAGTGGAGCTGTCCGAGGAGCTGCAGCTGCACCCGGAGCAGTCCACCGACGCGCTGATCGTGCACCACCCGGAGGCGAAGTACTTCAACGCCCGCTGACGCCAAAACGGAAATCGCGCACTCGATCCCGATAACGGGCCCACGACTCGGCGTGTCGCGGGTGCTGGTGGAACGAAGTGCGTGATTTCCGTTTTCCCCAGGCGGCCACCGGCTCGACGCTTCCTCCACAGGTCTCAGCGAGCCCGGTCGAAGGGACCCCTCCGTCCGCATCCTCCGGGCGTGACACCGGCCCAGATCGAGATCGACCGCATCCTGCAGCGGCAGGGCGGGCTCATCAGCCGCTGCCAACACCCGGAGCTGACAGGGTCTATCGAGGCTCTGCTCGCCCGGAAACACCTGATCCGACTGCTGCCCGGGGTCTATGCGGCTCCGGCGGCCGCCGAACTTCCGCTCACCCGGGTCCGAGCGGCGGCGCTGTGGGATCCGGACGCCGTGCTGACCCATCAGGCTGCGGCGTGGCTCACCTTCTGGCCCGCCCTGCGGCTGGCCCAGGTCGATCTGGCGGTCCGGCATCGCGTCACCCACCGGACGGGGTACAGCAGTGCCCGCCGGATCGTTCCGCCTGACCTCCTGGTCGAGCGGCACGGCCTGCGTTGTACCGCTCCGGCTCTGACCGCCCTGGACCTGGTCGATCGCCTCGGGGCTGAGCCGATCGACGTCCTGCTGCGTAGCCGGCAGGCCACCCTTTCGAATCTCCGAGAGGCACTGGCCACGTCGGCCGGCCGGCGCGGCAACCTCCGTCGGCGGCAGCTCGTCCTCGAGTCGCGGGACAATCCGTGGTCTCCACCCGAGCGGCAAGCCCATGCCCTACTGCGGGACGCCGGCATCACAGGGTGGGTCGGCAACCTGCGCGTGCTCGTCAGCGGCCATCCCTACTACGTCGACATCGGGTTCCCGAACCACAGGCTGGCCGTCGAGATCGATGGGCGAGAGTTCCACTCGGGCCCGGCGGAGTTCGAACGGGACCGCTGGCGGCAGAACGACCTGGTCAACGCCGGATGGCGGGTGCTGCGGTTCACGGCACGGATGCTCGAGGAGACTCCGCACCTGGTGGTGGCGATGATCCGCGAAGCGCTGGCGGCCTGAGATGTTCCGTGCCAATGTGAGCCGGTGAGCACCCAGACGTACCTCGTCGAGCGGTCGGCGACGATTGCCGCCGAGCCGCAGCGCATCTACGACCAGCTGGTGGACTTCCACGCCTGGATGAAGTGGTCGCCCTGGGAGGACCTCGACCCTCAGCAGATGCGCAGCTTCACCGGCGCGGAGTCCGGTGTCGGGGCAGGCTACGCCTGGTCGGGGAACCGGAAGGCCGGCCGGGGCACCATGAAGATCACCCAGGCGGTCGAGCCGAAGGAGGTCCGCATCGCGCTGGACTTCGAGAAGCCGTTCAAGTCGGCCAACACCATCGACTTCTTCCTCACCCCGGAGGGACCGGACGCCACCCGGGTCCGCTGGACGATGACGGGCCCGAAGACGCTGGCCACCAAGGTGATGGGCCTGTTCACCAGCATGGACAAGATGGTCGGTCCGGACTTCGAGAAGGGCCTGGCCCGGCTGAAGGACGTGGTGGAGACGCGCTCCACGTCCTGACTCCGGTTCGCCTCTCGCTGTGCGGTGGGCGAGAATGGCCGGGCGATGAGCGATCCGACCGCGCCCCTGGCCGCTGCCCTGTGGGACTTCGACGGGACGCTGGCCGACACCGAGCCGATCTGGATCCAGGGTGAGTTCGAGCTCATCGGCCAGTTGGGCGGCCAGTGGTCGCTCGACCATGCCCATCAGCTGGTCGGCAACTCCCTCCTCGACTCCGGTGCCTACATCCTCAACGTCATCGGCCGGCACGACCTCACGCCCGAGTGGGTGGTCGACTGGCTGGTCGGCTACGTGGTGGACCGGGTCACCAACGGCCCGATGCCGTGGCGGCCCGGGGCGTTCGAGCTGCTTCAGGAGCTGCGGGCGGCCGACGTGCCCTGCGCCCTGGTTTCGGCGTCCTACAGGATCCTGCTCGACGCCGCTCTGGCCCGGCTGCCCCAGGGCACGTTCACGATCTCGGTGGCCGGCGACGAGGTGACCCAGGGCAAACCGCATCCAGAGCCGTACGAGCGGGCCTGTCATGCCCTCGGGGTGGACGCCCGGCACTGCGTGGTGTTCGAAGACTCGGAGACCGGCGCCCGGGCCGGCAACGCCGCCGGCGCCTTCGTGGTGGCCGTCCCCAACAAGGTGCCCGTCCCCGCCGCGCCGCGCCGGGTCCACGTGGGTTCCCTCGCCGAGCTCGACGTTGCCGCGGTGACCCGGCTGCTGGAGAACGCCGATGCGCTGGCCTGACCGGCGCCGGACTTTCGGCGCCCTGATGCTGGTCGCCCTCTTCGCGTTGGCCGGCTGCCGTACGCCCGGCAACATCCCGTCTCCGAGCCCGTCGACCCCCGGGGCCACGCCGAGACCGTTCACGGTGCTCACCACCGACCCGATCCGGGTGGCCGACCCAGCCGCGATCACCGACGCCTCGTCGGCGGTGCTGGCCTACAACGTCTTCCAGCGGCTGATGACGGCCGACCCCGGCGAGTCGGTGCTCAAGCCCGACGCCGCCCGCGACTGCTTGTTCACCACCGCCACCACGTACACGTGCACCCTCAACGAGGACCTCAGGTTCCACAACGGCCACCCGTTGACCGCCGCGGACGTCAAGTTCAGCATCGAACGGGCCGCTCGGCTCGACGTGGCCGGATCCTCGGCCCCGCTGCTGTCCTCGCTGCGCCGGATCGAGACCTCAGACGACCTGACCGTCCGCTTCCTGCTCAGTCGGCCTGATACCCAGTTCGGTTGGGCCCTGGCCTCGCCGGCCGCTTCCATCGTCGATGCGGAGGTGTACGACGCCGACCGCGTCCGCGAGCCGAAGGACTCCGTGGTCGGCTCCGGCCCCTTTGCGGTCGAGAAGCTGGCATCGAGCGAGCTGCTGCTGGCCCGCTTCCCGGACTACGTCGGCCGCACCCCGGCGCGCCTCGCCGAGCTGGCCTACCGCACCGTGCCCGACTCGGCGACCATCGAGGACGCGATTTCCAGGGGCACGGCTGAGGTGGTGTGGCGCGGCCTGGACACGGCGGCCATCACCCGACTGCAGCAGCAGGTCCAGCAGAGCCCGGAGGAGCAGACCGAGAGCGGCTACCGGCCGACGGTGCTGACCGGGGTCCGCGTGCTCCAGCTGCGGTGGTCGCCCGAGTCCCGGGCCCGGTCCAGCAAGCCGCTGCGGGACGCCATCGCCTTGGCCCTGCAGGGCGACCGGACCTCCGCCTCGCTGGTCCCGGCCGGGGTCGACGGCCACGCGCCGACCTTTCCGCAGGGCGGCAAGGCGACACCCAAGGTCACCTGGAAGAGCCGGATCAACCTGACTCTGGGCTACGACCCCAGCACGCCCAACGGCCGCGACCTCGCCGTGCAGATCCGTACCCGGCTGGAGGACACCGGCGGGCTCAGCGTCAAGCTCGCCCCAGGCGAGCCCGGGGCGGACCTGCAGCTGATGGACCGCAAGGCGTGGACGGCCACGGCCCTGGCTTGGTTGCAGCCCTACCTCGAGGCTCCACTGCCCGACGCGGCGGAGAGGGTGGACACGGTGGAGACGCAGTTCCGGGGAACTACCGACCCGGTCGCGGCCGACCGGCTGCTAGCGGTGCTGCAGCGGCAGAGTGCGCTGGACCTGGTGATGCTGCCGATCAGCCAGTCGGATGAGTACCTGTACGCCCGGGCTGGGGTCAAGGTGAATGCCCTCTCGTTCGGGCCAGGCTGGCAGCTGGGGCTGTGGGGCATGGGCGGTGGCTGAGCCGGCCGGCGCGCCCTCCGGCGTACGCCGCGGCCCGCTCGAGGCGGGGGAGCGGATCACCCTGACCGACCCCAAGGGCCGCCGGCACTCGGTGGTGCTGGTTTCGGGTGGCTCGTTCCACACCACCAAGGGCGCGGTACGACACGACGACCTGATCGCCGGACCCGAGGGGGTGGTGGTCACATCGGTAGGCGGCACGGCGTTCCTGGCCCTGCGGCCGCTGCTCAACGAGTTCACAGTGACCATGCCGCGGGGCGCCGCCGTGGTCTACCCCAAGGACGCTGCCCGGATCCTGGTCGAGGCCGATATCTTCCCGGGCGCCCGGGTGGTGGAGGCGGGAGCCGGGTCGGGGGCGCTGACCTGCTACCTGCTCCGCGCGGTCGGCGAGCACGGCCGGGTGACCTCCTACGAGCGCCGGGAGGACTTCGCCGCCGTCGCCCGCCGCAACGTCGAGGCCTTCTTCGGCCGCTCGCACCCGGCCTGGGAGCTGCGAGCCACGGACCTGGTCAGCGGGCTGACCGATGACCCGGTCGACCGGGCGGTGCTGGACATGCTCGCGCCGTGGGAGTGCGTCGAGGCGCTGGCCGGCGTTGTGGAGCCCGGCGGCATGCTGGCCGCATACGTCGCCACGACCACCCAGCTGGCCCGGCTAGTGGAGACGCTGCGGGTGCAGGGCGGCTTCACGGAGCCGGAAGCGAGCGAGACATTGATTCGGGCCTGGCACGCCGAGGGCCTGGCCGTACGCCCCCGGCACGACATGGTCGGGCACACCGGGTTCCTGGTCACCGCCCGTCGGTTGGCGCCAGACGTCACCGCACCGTTACGCAAACGTCGCCCGGCCCCCGGCGCGTACGGGGATGATTACTCAGGACCGCGTCCCGAGCCCAGGTAGGGTTTTTCGTGGAGGAGGTGCCAGATGTCCGGACCGATGCATGATCGCGGCGCGTATGAGGACCGCGAGACCCTGAAAGCCCAGATAGGTGCGCTCACCGACGAGCTCGACCGGCTGCGGGAGCGGGTCTCCTCGCACCCGCACGACATCGCGATGCTGGAACGCCGCCTGGCCGACGCCCGGTCTGACGCGCGGACCACGGCTGCGAACAACGAGCGTCTTGCCGCGACCCTGCGCGAGGCGCGGGACCAGATCATCTCGCTGAAGAGCGAGGTCGACCGGCTGGCCCAGCCTCCGGCGAGCTTCGGCGTGTTCCTGGCTCCGGCCGAGGAGCACACTGCCGACATCTACACCTCCGGTCGCAAGATGCGGGTCAGCGTCAGCCCCGACGTCGATCCCGAGGCCCTCATCCCCGGCAAGGAGGTGATGGTCAACGAGGCGATGAACGTCGTCGACGTGCTCAACTTCGACGAGGTCGGCGAGGTCGTGCTGCTCAAGGAGGTCCTGGAGGACGGCGACCGGGGCCTGGTCATCGGGCACGGTGACGAGGAGAGCGTGGTCCGGCTGGCGTACCGGCTGAAGGAGCAGAACCTGCGCTCCGGGGACTCGCTGCTGATCGACCGCCGGGTGCACTTCGCGTACGAGCGGATCCCGAAGCTGGACGTCGAGGAGCTGGTGCTGGAGGAGGTGCCGGACATCGACTACTCGGTGATCGGCGGCCTGGGCAGCCAGATCGAGGCGATCCGAGACGCCGTCGAGCTGCCGTTCCTGCACAAGGACCTGTTCGACGAGCACGAGCTGAAGGCGCCGAAGGGCATCCTGCTCTACGGCCCGCCCGGCTGTGGCAAGACGCTGATCGCCAAGGCGGTGGCCAACTCGCTGGCCAAGAAGGTCACCGAGCGGACGGGGGAAGAGGGGCGCAGCTTCTTCCTCAACATCAAGGGCCCCGAGCTGCTGAACAAGTACGTCGGCGAGACCGAACGGCACATCCGGCTGGTCTTCCAGCGAGCCCGGGACAAGGCCAGCGACGGCATGCCGGTGATCGTGTTCTTCGACGAGATGGACTCGCTGTTCCGGACCCGCGGGTCGGGCGTCAGCTCCGACGTGGAGAACACCATCGTCCCCCAGCTGCTGAGCGAGATCGACGGTGTCGAGGGCCTGGACAACGTCATCATCATCGGCGCCTCGAACCGCGAGGACATGATCGATCCGGCGATCCTGCGGCCCGGCCGGCTGGACGTCAAGATCAAGATCGAGCGCCCGGACGCCGAGGCGGCCCGGGAGATCTTCAGCAAGTACCTGACCCCGACACTGCCACTGCACCGCGAGGACCTGGCCGAGTTCGACCAGGACCGGGACGCCTGCATCCAGGGCATGATCGACCGAACGGTCCTGAGGATGTACGAGGAGTCTGAGGAGAACCAGTTCCTCGAGGTCACCTACGCCGGAGGCGACAAGGAGGTCCTCTACTTCAAGGACTTCAACTCCGGCGCGATGATCCAGAACATCGTGGACCGGGCCAAGAAGATGGCGATCAAGGATCTGCTCGACACCGGCAATCGAGGCCTGCGGATCGGGCACCTGCTGCAGGCCTGCCTCGACGAGTTCGCCGAGAACGAGGATCTCCCCAACACCACCAACCCGGACGACTGGGCCAAGATCTCGGGCAAGAAAGGCGAGCGAATCGTCTTCATCCGGACCCTGATCAGCTCTAAGCAGGGCACTCAGCCGGGCCGGTCGATCGACACGGTCACCAACACCGGCCAGTATCTCTAGTTCGATGCTCGTCTCGCACCCGTCGCCCCCGAGGAGCGCCCCTCATCTCATCGTGCCT
The DNA here is from genome assembly GCA_963808435.1 of uncultured Actinomycetota bacterium. Taxonomy (GTDB): domain Bacteria; phylum Actinomycetota; class Actinomycetes; order Propionibacteriales; family Propionibacteriaceae; genus Microlunatus. The sequence goes on from CAWEFW010000040.1 coordinate 64,780, forward strand.
CCGAACGTCAGCGGGCCGCTTCTCCGATGCTCGACGAGCGGGTCACTGCTGACGCCGCTCGCGTAGCTAGCCGCCAGCCGAGGAGCAGGACGGCCAGCACGATCGCGGCGACAACGATGAACGAGAGTTGGACGCCGCCGCCGGTCAGGGCTCGGAGCAGCATGCCGCCGACCAGCGTCCCGGCCCACACCGCGAGGCCGGAGGTCAGCGACGCCGGGCGTCGCCAGGTGCGGCCGGCCAGGGTGCCGACGGCGCCGCCGACCAGGAATGGCCAGGCCACCTCGAGCACGCCGACTGGGGTCACACCCTCGGCGTGGCTGAGCCGGCCCACGGCGGCGAAGAGCAGGACCGCCGCGCCGTCCGCAACGCTCGCCAGCCAGACTCGCACGGCGGCCAGATTACGCTGAGAGTCATGTCGACCAGCGCTGAGCCGACCCCGCCGGGCACCACCCCGGAGGCCGAGGTCGTCCCGCCCCGGCGCGCGAGCCACGTGTTCGGGATCGAGACCGAGTACGGGATCAGCGCCCTCGCTCCTGGGTCGCCGGCGCTGGCCGGAGCGCTCAGCACCGGCTACGTCGACGACGACCTGCACCCCATGCAGCTGTCGAACCACGTGGTCAAGGCGTACGGCCACTCGGTGGCCGGACAGCCCGCCGGCTGGGACTACGAGACCGAGACCCCGCTGCGCGACATCCGCGGCTACGAGATCTCCCGGTCCGCCGCCCACCCCGACCAGCTGACCGACAGCGACCTCGGCATGGCCAACGTGATCCTGACCAACGGCGCCCGGCTCTACGTCGACCACGCCCATCCCGAGTACTCCGGACCCGAGGTGACGTCCGCGCTGGACGCGGTGCGCTACGACAAGGCCGGGGACGCGGTGATGGCCATCGCCGCCCAGCGGGCCACCCAGTCACTGGGCCGCTCGGTCCGGCTGTACAAGAACAACACCGACGGAAAGGGCGCCTCCTACGGCACCCACGAGAACTACCTGCTGCAGCGCAGCACCCCGTTCGACCGGGTCGTCACCCAGTTCACCGCCTTCCTGGTCACCCGGCAGGTGATCACCGGAGCCGGCCGGGTCGGGATCGGCCAGGCCAGCCAGCAGCCGGGCTTCCAGATCAGCCAGCGCGCGGACTTCTTCGAGGCCGAGGTAGGTCTGGAGACAACCCTGAACCGGCCCATCATCAACACCCGCGACGAGCCGCACGCCGACGCCAGCCGGCACCGCCGGCTGCACGTGATCACCGGGGACGCGAACCTGTCCGAGGTCGCCACCTACCTGAAGGTCGGGAGCGCGGCCTGGGTGCTGCGGGTGATCGAGGCCGGCGAGCTGGGGGGCGAGCTGCGGCTCGACGCGCCGGTGGGGGCGATGCGGGCGGTGAGCCACGACCTCAGCTGCGCGGAGACGGTGCCGCTCGCTGACGGCCGGTCGTTCTCACCGGTGGACGTCCAGGAGGCATACCTGGACGCGTGTCGGCAGCACTACGAACGGGTCGCCGGCGACCTGACCGAGTCCGCCCGGATCGAGGCCAAGGACGTGTTCACCCGCTGGCAGGACTGCCTCGACGCACTCCGCGGCGACATCTTCAGCCTCGCCGACCAGCTCGACTGGGTGGCGAAGCTGAAGCTGATGGAGTCCTACCGGCAGCGCGACGGTCTGGGCTGGGCAGCGCCCAAGCTGGCCCTGATCGACCTGCAGTACGCCGACGTCGACCCGCGGCGCAGCCTCTACCGGGCCTTGGTGGCCAAGGGCAAGATCCGTCGGCTGATCACCGACGACGAGATCGAGCGGGCGCGGACCTCGCCGCCGGAGGACACCCGGGCCTACTTCCGCGGCAAGGTGATGGAGAAGTTCGGCTCCAGCGTGGTGGCGGCGTCCTGGGACTCGGTGATCTTCGACGTGCCGGACCGCCCGGCCCTGCAACGGATCCCGCTGCTCGACCCGCTGCGGGGGACGCGTGAGCAGGTCGGACAGATGATCGCCGAGTGCAACACCGTGACCGAGCTCTTCGCGGCGCTGGGTCGTTAGTCCGGTCCGAGTGACGGCAACCGGTCCCGGTGCTGGGCGGCGAGACGCTTCGATGCCTTGGTCAGCCAGGCCTCGACCAGCAGCTCGGTGAGCTCGGGCATGCCGATCCGCTCCAGCCGGACCAGGACCGCGGGGTACCCGTTGAAGTGCGGGGTGGTGAAGTAGACGTCCGGGTCGTCGGCCAGCAGCGCCTCCTTGGCGCCGAGGTCAGGCACCATCGCGGCCAGGATCGGACCATCGGGCGCGGCCGCTCCCAGCGCCTCCCGGTCGGCCTTGCGCAGCGGCCGTTCCCACGCGAAGCCCTTCGTCCCGACATTCCACGCATAGGCGTCGGCCTCGGGCTCGGTGACCTCCGGCAGGGCCTGCGCGATCTTCCGGACGTCGGACCAGCTGGCCATCTCGCCACGATAACGTGAGGAGCGCTGTCGGAGGCGTTGGCTACGCTTAAGGCCCGCAAGGACAGGAGCAGCCATGGCTGAGTCAGAGCAGAGCCACCGCAAGGTGCGGCGTACCGAGGACCGCGAGGTCGAGGAGCTCGCGCCCACGGACTCCGCGCACAAGGCGGAGCTCGACTCCGAGGTCGACTCGCTGCTCGACGAGATCGACGATGTCCTGGAGGTCAACGCGGAGGAGTTCGTCCGCTCCTTCGTGCAGAAAGGCGGGCAGTGAGGGACCGAGTTTCGGCCGCGAATGAGCTGACTGCGGAGTACTTGCGGATCGGGTCGTCGTCGTTCAACGACTTCGTCCGCCGCGTTTCACCTGACGTGCTGCCCTCGGCCCGCGCTTCGGCGCCCGGAGTAGGCGACCTGACCGCTCACGGCACCACCATCGTCGCGGCCACGTTCCCCGGTGGGGTCGTGATGGCCGGCGACCGTCGCGCCACCATGGGCAACGTCATCGCCCAGCGCGACATCGAGAAGGTCTTCCCGGCCGACGAGTTCTCCATCATCGGGATCGCGGGCGCGGCCGGCATCGCGGTCGAGCTGGTGGGCCTGTTCCAGGTGGAGCTCGAGCACTATGAGAAGCTTGAGGGTGCGCCGCTGTCGCTGGTCGGTAAAGCCAATCGGCTGGCCACCCTGATCCGGATGAACCTCGCGCTCGCGATGCAGGGCTTCGTGGTCGTGCCGCTGTTCGCGGGCTGGGACCTCGCCGCCGAGCAGGGCCGGATCTTCTCCTACGACGCGACCGGCGGGCGGTACGAGGAGCACGCGTTCTTCGCCGTCGGCTCCGGCTCTGTGTTCGCGCGGGGGTCGCTGAAGAAGCTCTACCGGGACGACTTCGCGGCGGACGAGGCGACCATGGCGGTCGTCCAGGCGTTGTACGACGCGGCCGACGACGACTCCGCGACCGGCGGGCCGGACCTGACCCGCAAGATCTTCCCGGTGGTGCTGGTGTCCACCGCCGACGGTGTCCAACGAGTCAGCGACAGCCAGGTCGCTGAGATGGTCACCGCCATGATGCAGGGCCGCAACGAGCGGCCCGACGGTCCGGCGGCTCCGCTGTCATGAGCATGCCGTTCTACGTCGCGCCCGAGCAGCAGATGAAGGACCGGGCGGACTTCGCCCGGAAGGGGATCGCCCGCGGGCGGTCGGTGGTGGTGTTGCACTATGCCGACGGCATCGTGTTCGTGGCCGAGAACCGGTCCCAGGCCCTGCACAAGGTGAGCGAGATCTACGACCGGATCGGCTTCGCCGCGGTCGGCCGCTACAACGAGTTCGAGAACCTGCGGATGGCCGGCATCCGCTACGCCGACTTCCGCGGGTACAGCTACGACCGCACCGACGTCACCGGCCGCGGCCTGGCCAACGCGTACGCGCAGCTGCTCGGCACGATCTTCTCCTCCGGCGGTGAGAAGCCGTACGAGGTGGAGATCGTGGTCGCCGAGCTGGGGGCGACGTCCGCGCAGGACCAGATCTACCGCTTGACCTATGACGGGTCGGTGGCCGACGAGGAGAACTTCGCAGTGATGGGCGGCTCAGCGGAGGTGATCGCCGAGGTCGTCAAACAGGGCTTTGCCCCCGGGCAGAGCCTGGCCGCCGCGACCAAGCTCGCCGTGCAGGCCTTGGCCTCCGACGGCGGGCCGAACGGGTCGTCGCGTTCGCTGGGCGTGGATGCGCTGGAGGTGGCCATCCTGGACCGGAGCCGTGCCCTGCCGCGCAAGTTCCGCCGGATCACCGGCGAGCGGCTGGCCGCCCTGCTCAGCGATGACGTCGAGCCGGACGACACCGGCCCCGACGTGCCGCCGCAGCTGCCGCCCGAGCCAACCGTGCCGGAGACCGTGGTCGGCGAGAGCCCGTGACCGAGCCGGCGCCGCCCGTGGCCGTCGTGGTGGGTGCCGGCCTTATCGGTGCGTCGATCGGCTGTGCGCTGACAGCCGCCGGGTACTCGGTCCACCTGCAGGATCGGCAGAGCAGCCACGCCCGGGTCGCGGCGGGACTGGGCGCGGGCACCGTGGAGACGGCCGAGCCGGACACTGTCAACCTGGTGGTCGTTGCGGTGCCGCCGGACGCAATCGCCGGCGTGGTGGCTGAAAGCCTGGCAACGTTCCGGCGGGCCACCGTGACGGACGTGGGCTCGGTGAAGGCCGGTGTGCTGGACGCGCTGTGGCGTCGGTCGGTCGACCTGGCCCGTTACGTTGGCTCGCACCCGATGGCCGGCTCCCAGCACTCTGGGCCGATGACGGCCCGGGCCGATCTGTTCACCGACCGGACTTGGGTCGTGACCCCGCACCGCCGTTCCGACCCGGCCGCAGTGGCCGAGGTGCAAGCGGCGGTACGGGCATGCGGCGCTCGGCCGGTGGTGATGGACGTGGACGACCACGACGCCGCAGTGGCCCGGGTATCGCACCTGCCGCACCTGCTGTCGGTGCTGATGGCCGGACATCTGACTACAGTGCCGGAGGGCGATCTGATGCTGGCCGGGACCGGCCTTCGGGACGTGACCCGGGTGGCGGCCAGCGACCCGGAGCTGTGGGAGCAGATCGTCGGAGCCAACTCCGCCGCGGTGCTCAGCGAGCTCCGGGGCGTCCAGGACCAGCTGGATCTGCTGGTCAAGGCGGTGGAGGCGATGCCGGCCGCTGAGGAGCTGCGCAGCCAGCTGGAGCGCGGGGTGGCTGGGACCCACAAGATTCCGGGCAAACATGGCTCCCCCGCCGTGACGTACAGCCAGGTGGTCGTGGCGATCCCCGACGAGCCCGGCGCGCTGGCCCGGCTGTTCGGCGAGGTCGAGGCCGCCGGAGTGAATGTCGAAGACATCGCGATCGAGCATGACCCGGTCCGCGAGGTGGGCTACCTGGCCCTGTCGGTGCGGCCGGAGGCCAGCGACGACCTGGTGGCCCGGATGGTCGCCCACGGCTGGTCGGTCGTCTGACCAGGACCGGTGGGACGGCGTACGCGGTCGCTCCCGATAGGGTGAGGTGATGCCTGAAGCAACCACGGCGACCGTAACCCGGGGACGGCCTCTGGTCGTGGCCATCGACGGACCCAGCGGTTCGGGGAAGTCCAGCACCGCACGCGGCGTCGCCCGTCGCCTCGGGTTGGCGTTCCTGGACACCGGGGCGATGTACCGAGCAGCGGCCTGGCTGGCCGTCCAGCGAGGCCTCGATCTGACGGACACCGCCGCCGTGGCCGACCTGGTCCGGGACGCGGAGATGGACCTGGTGCTCGAGCCGGACGCGTTCACCATCGCGATCGACGGAACCGACGTAACCACCGCCATCCGGGCTCCGGAGGTGTCGGCGGTGGTCAGCGCGGTCGCCACCAACCTGGACGTGCGGGCCGACCTGGTGGCCCGGCAGAAGATCCTGATCGCGTCGACGCCCGGCGGGATCGTCGCCGAGGGCCGGGACATCACCACGGTGGTCGCCCCGGACGCCGACGTGCGGGTGCTGCTGGTCGCCGACCCGGAGGCCCGGATCGCTCGGCGACACGCGGAGGTGTCCGACCGGGCCGATGTCGCCGCCGTCACCGACCAGGTGATCCGCCGCGACCGCGACGACTCGACCGTCGCCCAGTTCACCTCGGCCGCGCCGGGCGTACACATGATCGACTCCACCGAGCTGTCCCTGGACGACGTGGTCTCGGCCATCTGCGCCCTGGTGCCGGCCGCCAGTCCCGCTCCGTGACCACGTCGACCCGACCCGTCGTGGCGGTGGTCGGACGCCCGAACGTGGGCAAGTCGACCTTGGTCAACCGGATGATCGGGCGGCGCCAGGCAGTGGTGCAGGACGTGCCCGGGGTGACCCGGGACCGGGTGTCGTATGACGCGGAGTGGAACGGCCGGAACTTCGTGGTGGTCGACACCGGAGGCTGGGCGCCGGACGCCAAGGGTATGGCCGCCCAGATCGCCGAGCAGGCGGAGCTTGCCATCGCGGCCGCTGACGCGGTGGTCTTCGTGGTCGACGCCACCGTGGGCACCCAGGACATCGACGAGGCCGTCGTACATGTGCTGCGCCGCAGCCAGAAGCCGGTGGTGCTGGCGGCCAACAAGGTCGACGACCAGCGCAGCGAGGCCGAGGCGGCGACGATGTGGAACCTCGGGCTGGGCGAGCCCTACCCGGTCTCGGCTCTGCACGGGCGGGGGAGCGGCGACCTGCTGGACGCCATCCTGGATGCGCTGCCGCCTGGTGCGACGGGGGAGGAGCCCCAGGAGCAGGGTCCCCGGCGGGTGGCGATCGTCGGCAAGCCCAACGTGGGCAAGTCCAGCTTGCTGAACAAGCTGGCCCGACAGCAGCGGGTGGTGGTCGACGACGCGGCCGGCACCACTGTGGATCCGGTGGACGAGCTGGTGGAGGTCGACGGTGAGATCTACCGGTTCATCGACACGGCCGGCATCCGGCGGCGGGTCAAGGAGGCCTCCGGGCACGAGTACTACGCCAGCCTGCGCACCCACGGCGCAATCGCGCGCGCTGAGGTGTGCGTGGTCGTGGTCGATGCCAGCGAGCCGGTGACGGAGCAGGACCTGCGTATCTTCACCGCGGTCGAAGAGGCCGGCCGGGCGCTGGTGATCGCATTCAACAAGTGGGACCTGACCGACGAGGAGCGCCGGCGCTACCTGCGCCGCGAGATCGAGCGCGACCTGGTGCAGTTCGAGTGGGCGGCCAAGGTCAACATTTCGGCCACCACCGGGCGGCATGTGGACCGGCTCGGCCCGGCGCTGCAGGAGGCTCTGGACGGCTGGGAGACCCGCATCTCGACGGGGCGGTTGAACGCCTTCCTGGGCCGAGTGGTCGCCGCGCACCCGCATCCGGTGCGGGGCGGCAAGCAGCCGCGGATCCTGTTCGGCACCCAGGCGCAGGTCGGGCCGCCGACGTTCGTCCTGTTCACCTCGGGAAGCATCGAGCCCGGGTACGTCCGGTTCGTGGAACGTCGGCTGCGCGAGGAGTTCGGCTTCGTCGGCAGCCCGGTGCACGTCGAGGTCCGGGCCCGGGAGAAGCGCAGGAACCGCTGATATGACCTGAGGTAGTTCCTCTTCCCAAACACCTCCGGAGGTGTCAGAAGGGATCCATCGGATTCCGTTGGGGATCTGGCGTTGATGCGCCGGTCCTCCTGACACCCCTGGAGGTGGGTTATGTCTATCAATGGTGCGCTCGCGCCTGCGGCTGCGGTGGTGGCGGTGGATGTGGGCAAGACGAAGGCGGCGGTGCTGGTCAGTGACGCGCAGCGGCGCCGGCTGCTCGGCCCGCTGGAGTTCTCGATGACCGCCGGCGGTGTGGCCCAGGTGATCATCAAGTCGCAGGCGGTGCTGCCGGCTGGGGTGACCCGGGTGGGGGTGGAGGCCGCGGGTCATTATCACCGTCCGCTCGCTGCCCCGTCGGTGTGGCCGGGCTGGGAGGTGGTGGAGCTGAACCCGGCGCATGTGGCTGAGCAGCGGCGGGTGATGGGCCGGCGGCGGGTGAAGACCGACGCGCTGGATCTGGAGGCGATCACCGAGTTGTTGTTGACCGGTCGCGGGCTGGTGGTCACCGAGCCGCCGACCTCGATTGGGGAGCTGACCGCCTGGGCGGCGCACCGGCATCGCCGGGTGGCGACCCGGACCGCGACGAAGAACCAGTTGCTGGGCCAGCTGGACCGCTGCTTCCCCGGGTTGACGTTGGCGGTGCCGGACGTGCTCGGAACCAAGGTGGGCCGGCTGGTCGCGGAGCATTTCGCTGATCCGCACCGGCTCGCCGGCCTGGGGGCGAGCCGGTTCATCCGCTTCGCCGCCGCCCGCGGGCTGCAGGTTCGCCGCCCGGTCGCGGACCGGCTGGTCGCCGCGGCCCGGGATGCTCTTACCGCCGGCGGATGCTGCGGTGGCCCGGCAGGTCCTGGCCGCGGACCTGGCGCTGCTGGCCGACCTGGACATCCAGATCCAGGCCGTGGAGACCCGGATGGCTGAGCTGGTACCGGCCAGCCCGTTCGCGCCGCTGCTGTCCGTGCCCGGTTGGGGGGTGGTGCGGGTCGGCAACTACGGCGCCGCGGTCGGCGACCCGGCCCGCTGGCCCGGCCACCGGCAGCTCTACCGGGCCTCAGGGCTGTCGCCGGCCCAGTACGAGTCCGCCGGCCGGCGCCGCGACGGGGCGATCAGCCGGGAAGGCAGCGTGCAGCTGCGCCGGGCGCTGATCGACCTCGGCATCGGGCTGTGGCTGCAGGATCCGGCCGCGAAACGCTACGGGCAGACCCTGCGGGCCCGCGGCAAGAAGGGCGGCATCATCGCCTGCGCGATGGCGCACCGGGCCAACAAGATCGCCTACGCCATGGTTCGTGACCAGACCGGCTACCAGCCCGACCGCTGGGCCTGACCACATTCGGAGGCTTCCTCGATCGCGGCCAGCCTGCCGGAGCGCAGGCGCGGTCAACCTGGAGCGCCCGCAGCGCAGCGAGGACGAACGAGGTTGACCGGGCCGAGCACCGGCACACACTCAGGCAGCGGGGAAGCCCGGAAGCGAGGTGATCGCCAAACCCTTCACAACCCGGCGGCCCGGTGAGACGCTGGACCGGACGAAGGGCCGGACCAGACGCCGTGATCGCTATGGCGGACCCCAGAGGGTTACGCCGTGACTAGCTTGGCGCCCGGCCCTTCGCCATCACGGCAGTCCGAACGACGCCAGATGACCATGATCAACACAGGTCGCATAAGTCAGCGTGGACGCCCGGCACCGATCCCAACCTCACCGCCGAGCCCAACAGCGTCGACCAACCCATGCCAACGGGCCAGTCCAACGCGCCCCCAACCCTCTTGACACGACCTACAGCCAGCTAGTCGGTGTTCAGGTCGTAGGCTTCGGCCAGCCAACTGCGCACCTGCTCGTCGACCTCGTCAGGACTCGTCAGCTTGATCGCGTGGAAGTGCCGGTCCGGCGCGGTGGTGTCGATCCGCATCACCCGCGGATCTACGCGCGGGGTGGGCAGGGCGATATGGAGCAGGACCGAGCGGACCCGCGGGCGGAACTCGGCCAGCTTGCGGTCGCTTTTGAGGAAGATCCCGACGTTGACCGCGTCCTCGTGCACCGGTCCCAGCCCGCGCAGCGGCTTCATGACCGCCTCGTAGATCTCGCCGACCCAGTCGGGATGGCGGCCTAGCAGTTCTTCGACACTGATGCCGGGCGAGCAGACGTGCGCCTGGTTCCTGGCTCCGAACTCTCGCTCGCAGTCCGGGCAGGTCCACCGCGCCATGCCCGCGAGTCTGCCGCACGGTATCGGTTCGAGGTCGCGCGGCGCGCATAGTAGGCTTCCCCGTCGTGGCCCCAGCCGAATCGGGGTCCGCGGGCTGTGGCGCAGCTTGGTAGCGCACTTGACTGGGGGTCAAGGGGTCGCGAGTTCAAATCTCGCCAGCCCGACCAGACACATCCGAAGTGAAACGCCTAACCGGAGGCCAGTTCAGCCTGCGTTCTTGCCGCCTTCAATGACTCCGAGCGGCGGCCGGTCCGGACCAGTTGCGGACCACCAAGCCGAAAACGCGGTCCCAGCGTCCAGCATCGCCTGCACATCCGGGTGCAGATAGCGCGCTGTGACGGCCGGGTCCTGGTGGCCCGCGACCCGCTGCACGATGTGTAGTTCGATACCGGCGTCAGCCATCCACGTCAGTGCCGTGTGGCGCAGGCCATGTCGGACCAATCCGGGTTGGCCGAGCTCGGTAACCAGCTGATCCCAGTTCGTGGCGTCCCGGAGCGTCGCGGTGGTGATGACGCCGCCGCGCGGTCCCATGACAAGCCGCTCATCCCCTCGGCGGCCAGCGGTCAGCCGCAGCAGGGTCGGCCGCAGGGGGTCGATGATCGGCACGTTCCGCCGGCGGCGTCCCTTCGTCTCCTTCGTCACCAGTCCGCCCCGCCCCGGATAGGTTTGCCGAAAGACGTGGAGGAGCCCGCGGCCGAGGTCAACGTCACCAACCCGCAAGCCTGAAACCTCGCTGATCCGCAGGGCCGTGGTGGCGAGGACAGTCACGACGTCACCCCACGACTGGTGACCGCCGGCCTCGATCACCCGCTCCACCAGCACCTCAAGCGTTCTCACATCTGGCAGCGCCAGTTCGCGCGGGCTGCTCGGTTCGGAATTGCCGAAAGAACGCCCGACCGTCCGCCGCCGCGCTCGATCCTTGGCCGGGTTGCGAGTGATGATGCCGTCGCGCACCGCCTCGTCCAGCACCAGGACCAGGGCTGCGACCGAGTTCTTCACGGTCGACCGGCTGAATTCGGTCTCCCACTGGTCGATCGCTCGATCCACCAGCCCGGCCGTGATCAGGCTGACAGGCAAGTGACCCAATGCCGGCACAACCCGCCGCCGCAAGCCGGCTGAGTACGGGTCGTAGGTTGACGTGGGATCGATGCCCCTTGTCCATCGATCGCCGATCGCCCACAGGTACTCGGCGAGGGTCTGGGTGGCATCCACGCCCAGACGTGCGGCGTTTTGCATGTCGGCCAGCCAGCCAGCGGCTGCCTCCGGGGTCGGGTGTGACCGCTTCACACTCTCCCGGCGACCCGTCGCGGGATCATGCCACCGCACTCGTGCCCACCAGACCGTCCCTCTGGCCCCCGTGACCTCCTCGACGTCGACCGTGAGACGCACGCCCAAGGGAGGCCGCTTGGCAGTCATCCGAGCCGCTCGGGCGTACAGGACTCTGTCAGCCAGCGTTCCAGATCGCTCTCTGGATAGCGATAGCTCGGACCGATCTTGAAATACACCGGCCCGCCACCACTGATCCGCCACCTGGCAACCGTGGTCGGGTGCAACTTCAACCGTCGCGCAACCTCCCGGGTTGTCAGCATCGGTTCGCTGAGCCGTCTCATCTCAGCCCTCCCCGCCTGTTCTATCGACCGTCCGTTCATGCCGCGACCCGATCAGCCTGGCCCGTGGCCGCCGCCTGAGCGCGGGCCAGCTCGTCCCGCCACCTCGCCCGGTCCGCGACCGCCAGCAGCAGCCGTCTGCTCCTCGGCGCCACATCGTCATCCTGAGGACCCGCGACCATCCACACGTACCGTCTCGGATCCGGATCGTCAGGCAGCCCGAGTATGTCCCGGACCCATGTGCGCCGATCCCGACGGTGCTCGCTCAACGTCTTGCCCGACCAACGCCGCGAGACGAGCACCCGGCGACCGCCGAAGCCGAGCGTCTCTCTGCGGTGCACCTTGCGGCGGCAGTAACCGGCGCGTTGGCCAGGCTTGGCCTTCTTTGGCTGCACGCCGTACCGCAACCAGTTAGGGCACGTGGGGGAGCATGGCTCGAACCGGAGAACCTCCCACAACCGGTCGAGATGATCGGCCTGGCTGGTCGTCTCGAGCTCGTGGCAGGTGCTGACGTCCTTGTTGAGGTACTTCACTAGATAGCCGATGCAGCGGTCAGCAGCAGGTGAATCGCCGAGCACGCCCTGCGCATGGACCTGAGCGCCGAAGCGTACGACATGCGCCGGCTTCGCGTGGCCAGCGAGCCGGTCCAGAGCCTCGTCCCAAGTTGGGAGCTGTTCGCCGGTCAGCGGGTCCACGTAACCTCCGCACACGTTATCCCAGACAGGCGACGCGTCTTCATAGAGCGGCTCATCGCAGGCTGGCCACCACACCTGTTGATACGTCGCAGCCGCTACCAGTCGCAGGTCCGCGCGCGAGACCGTACCCCGTAGTGCGGCATGTAAGTGCGGCGCCAGGCGCTTCTGTGGTTCCAGGGTCGCGAAGTACTGAACCTTGAAGCCCACGACCCGTCGAAGGTTCTTCCAGAATCGGTCGATGAGCTTCGGGAAATGGATGGCGTCCCGGGCAGCGGTGCGGTAGTCATACCGGCTCGGGTCCACAGGTGTGCCGTCCGCACGCACCGGCCCGTAAGAGCGACACGTCAGGGTGAGGAACACCGACGGCCGGAAGACCTTGCCGCTATGACCCTCGAACGTGCGCCCTATCGTGCGCGGAGCCATCTTCCGTCGAGGAAGATCAGGAACGTCCTGGCGTCGACGGGTAGACCGCACCCGCCGCGAACTCGCCTCCCGCACTACACGGCCACGTACGTTCTCTGCGGCGAGCTGCGCCTCGACCTCAAGGATCGCGTTGTCGATCGGCGCCGGGTCACCACCGGAAGCCAAGACCGCTATTCGAGCCCGCTCCAGGTCGGCTCGCATGATCATCAACGCCGACTGTTCTGACGAGACCTTCGCATCTATCGGCTCAGTGTCCAGGTGCCAGCCTTGTCGGCACTGCACCATGCGGAGCAGCCGCGACCGCTTCGCACACGGCTCGCACTTGCTAGCCAGCGTCGCCCCGCACGGCACGTCGATGATCTCTACGACGCCGGTCACAGTGTCGATCCGACGCAACGGCACCGGGTGCACGCATACCCCGTTGGCGACTGCAATCGCCTCGATGACCGACGACGAGAGCACAGGCAGCGGCACCGTCGGCGGAGCCGTGCGGACTGACTCACGATCATCGGAACCCACGGGGAACTGGGTCATACAGCTGAGGGTGCCACGCACCTGCTGACAGTCGTCGTCCGCAACGGCCGCTGCACGGCGCCTGGCGACTGTCCGGTTCTGTCCGTCGTTGTCCGCCGACATCCACTGGATCGCGTTGTCTCTTGTTGCATCACATGCACATCGTTATCAACTTGTGACAAAATCGTTCGACTTGGACCCGCATGTATGCCGTCGATGACTTAGGGGGCCCGCCCGATGATCCGGGCGCTACCACTAGCCTCGCCAGGCTGCGATCCTGGCAAACATGTCCGGCATGCGTTCCGTTCGGCAGGCGTCGGCTGCTGCGATGATGACTTGCTTTGTGCTCCTAGCCGGGGCGAGCTGCAGCGGCAAGCCGGCTCGCGAGTTATCGCCGGCGCCAAGTGACACGTCCGCAATCAGCGGAGTGGAACGCCTGCTCCGCGATCGGATCAACGTGCTGTCCGAGGGGACTGTCGCTGGTGTGATCACCTTGGTTCGGGTCGGCAATGAGACCCGCATTGTCACCGTAGGTCTGGCCCACACTGCCGCCAAGGAACCGATACGATCCGACAACACGTTCCCGATCGCCAGTGTGACCAAGCCGATGGTGGCCACGGCCGTCCTTCAACAGGTGGAGGCCGGAAAGCTCACGCTCGACGACACCGTCGAACAATGGCTCCCAAGGACCGTCACCAAGGGCGACCGGATGACGATTCGGCAGCTGTCTCAGCCACCGCAGTGGTGTCCACGAGCCGCAGGAGGACGAAAAGCCCCCTCACATTGAGACGTTGACAGATCGCGACATCGTCAAGATCATCGGGGCAAAGCCGCTGGACTTCGAGCCGGAACATCGGCGCGCTACTCGAATTTCGGCTACCTCCTCCTGGGAATGATCTTGGAGAAGGCCACGGGAGCCTCGCTCGGCCAGGTGCTCAATTCGAGCATCTTCGATCGCGCGGGCATGAAACGACAGCACGCTGGCACCCTTGCGGTGGGATATTCGCGGATATGCCAATGGCCAGGACGTGACAGCAGATACGGGGCTCAACCTGTTTCAAGCCGCTGGTAGCGTCGTGTCGACCGCTGAAGGACGTCGACAGATTCTTCCAGCGCCTCTGGGCGGAAGAGCTACTGTCGAAGGAACGGTGGCGGCGATGAGCCGATCCCTGGGGCAGACATTCCCCCTATACGGCGGCGAATATGGGCTCGGAAATCCGTCTGGCTCGGTCGGCTGCGGCACCGCACTTGGTCACTATGGCAACGTGCCGGGCTACGCCGTCCAGGCGTGGGACCTCCAAGGATCACAACGATCCGTCGTCGTCATGGTCAACGAGGGCATACCCGTCGGCTTCCCGATCAGCGAGATCATCAGCGAGACCGCGCTGTGCTCATGATGCCACGCGCGACCCGCTATGCGGACCCGTCATCAGTGACCCGAACGCCGGAAGGGTCATCGGCGCCAATCCCGGGCTTAGGCGCAACGCCCCCACGGAGCCGGCGACTCAGACTGGCTGAAATACACCACTGTCGCGCCACTGGGGGTCAAGGGGTCGCAGGTTCAAATCCTGTCAGCCCGACAATCGGAATTAGCATCATCCGGGCTAGTCAGGCCGTCTTTTACGTGCTGGCGTCCGTGGCGTGATCCGCCGCCGGGATCTGGCCCCCATCCAGCCCCCCAAGCCGAAAACGCACTGCCATCCTCATGCGTCGGGCCGGCTACGGCCCCTTACATCTAGAGGATGCTCCATTCCCCGGGGCGGCCGCCGGGGGTTTTGTCGCGGTCGCATTCAGCAGCATTGATAGCGGCCGCCGTCCTCGGCGATGACCCAATGCCAGTGGTGGATCCACAGCAGGCAGAGGAACGGGCGCCGGTAGTCGGGGTCGTGGCGGGCCCGTCCTTGATGGTCGTGGGGTTGGCCGCGCTGAGGACGGATCGAAGCATCCACGTGTGAGCCAGCACCTGGGTCGAGTGTCGAATCTGTTGTGACCGCGTCATGCCGTACAGCTCAGCGATGAACTCCAGCGCATAGCGTTGCCGATGTTCGGCCGGGAGCATCCGGGCGGCGAGCATTCCACGATGCGGCAGCACCACGGGTCGATGGCGCGCGCAGTCATGTCTGTTGCACGGGCCGCAGCTGCGGGATCCGCGCCGGTCGATAGGCCCGCGCCAGTGCGGCGCGAGCCGCTTCTATCCCGCCGGCTGTCAGCCGGTAGTACCGCCGTCCCGGTGGGCCCTCCACTCGGGGATTGATGTCCTCCCACCGTGACTCCAGCCAGTGGACACCCTCCAGCCGCGCGAGGATCGGGTGCACTGTTCCGCTCGGCAGGCCGGCCTCGGCCCCGATCTCGGCGCCATACATCTCGCGGGTCGGATCCTCTAGCAGCGCCCGTAGCACCGTTGACTGGGGATCGTCATTCGCGGGTTCACGGTGGACCACCCTTGTACTCTACCTAGGCTCTAGGTAGAGTACAAGGTACAGTCGATTTTTCGGGGCTACCATCCCCGGCATCCCGATGCTCTGGTCTGGCGACGAGATCGCGGCGCGTGCAACGGGCCCGGACGGTCCGGCGGCAGCTTGGGCAGTCCCACCTTGTTGTCACCGCTCAAGTACGTGGACCCGGTATCGGCCGAGCCCGTTCATCGTCGCGCCGATACCCCAGAGTGCGCAGCGGCCAGGACGCTGCCAAGAATTCGCAGGCGACTGCGGTGCCTCCATTGAAATCTCCCAATAGTTCTCACGCGCTATTGTGCACCTAGCGGCTGCGATCGGAGGATCGCTCCGCTTCGGTAGGGCACCGTGAAGGGGTTCGGATGGCTGTATTGCTTGAGGTTCCGCTGGCCGAGGGTAGTGGAGAGGGTGTCCTTTTGGTCGAGGCCGACCGCGCTGACATCCCGGGGGATCTGGTTTTGGCATCACCGCAACCAGGCGCAGCGGCGGCGAGGGCGACTCAAGCCTAAGGGGAGTCGCTGGAGCATTTGGGACCGCTCCTCCGTACGGTCAGGGACAAGCTTGTTGCTGCGGGCCCCGAGAGCTTTGAGGTGGAATTCGGGGTCAAGCTGGGCGGGGAAACAGGCATCATCTTGGCCAAGGGCACCGCCGAGGTGAATTTGACTGTCACTATGACCTGGAAGCGTAACGACGAAGGCTCTTGATATCCGTGTCCGGCTATCGAGGGTTGGATCGTCCGGTTGACCTCAACCGCGGGGATTACTGCTGGCCTCGGTGTCCTGGTGGGCCGGCGCGCTGTGGTCACGTGTGCACACGTGGTCAATACCGGCCCTAGGTCGACCGCAGCGGGAGCAAGGCCGGCCGGACGGCTCCGCCGAAGTGATTGTGAAGTTTCCCTTGCTTGAGGGAGCCTCTGTACGTACCGGCACCGTCGCGGCCTGGGTTGGACCCGCACCCGATGGGCCGGGCGGCGGGGACGTGGCAGGCTTATATCTCGGTGAGGATGCCCCGCCATTAATAACTCCGGCCCGCTTCTCGACGACGCCGCTGGCACCTGGCGAGAGGCTGAGAGTCTTCGGATATCCGGGAAACCCACCGCGTGCCCACGGACACTGGGTGGACCTTGATCTCAAGGGTGAGGTTGGTCGACAACTGATACAGGTGGAGAGCAGTGGGGATCAATCGATCAAGGCGCAGCCCGGTTTCAGCGGTTCCCCGGTCTGGTCACACCAGACCGGCCATGTGATTGGGGTGCTTCACGCCACAGCCTTTGCCGACGAACGAGAACGCGACGCCTATCTGATCTCTGGACACGCCATCGCTCACGCGTGGGAAGAGGAGCTTCATTACCTGTTGGTGCCGTCCAATCCGTATCGCGGGCTCGAACCCTTCACTGAAGATCACGCCGAGACGTTCTTCGGTAGGGATGCCGACATAGCGAAGCTGGTCGGAATGGTCCGATCCGAGCCCGCAACTGTTCTGTTCGGACCGTCCGGCGTTGGCAAGTCCTCGGTAGCCCTAGCAGGGGTCGTGCCCGCCCTGCTGCGCGAGCGGCCGTGGTCGATCGCGTCGGTTCGTCCGGGGCCGGACCCGTGGCAGCGGGTCGGTGCTGCGCTTCTTCATGCACAGCATCGAAATGCGGCACCGCCTCGCCTCGACGATTCTCGACAGGAGATCGAACGGTTGCGCATCGAAGGGATCGACCCCATCGCCCGATTCCTTCGGAGTGAGGGTCGACCGCTGATCATTGTGATCGACCAGTTCGAGGAACTGCTCGACGTTGAGCAGCCGGACCACCGGGAGCTCATCGATCTCCTGATACCCAATATCGACAAAGGTGAGACCGCGCGGTCCGACACTCCGGCACAGAGATTACTCACGTTGAGGGCGGACTTCCTCGACAGTCTGCTGCTCATCCCGGGTATGAGTTCTCGGTGGTCAGAGCGGGCTCTACCCTCTGTCGCCGTTGACAGATACTCAACTCCGCGAGGCAATCATGCGCCCCGCGGCAAGTCAAGGGGTTGTCTTCGAGGACGGCCTTCTGGATGTATTCAGTCGAGAAAGCGCTGACGGCAGCATCCTGCCCTTGATCCAGTCCACGCTGACCCAACTCTGGCCCAAAATGCAAACAGAGGTCGCTA
>CAWEFW010000041.1:0-30645 GCA_963808435.1 uncultured Actinomycetota bacterium
ACTGGTTGCCGTGTCCCTCGCACCCGCCGCGGACCAGACCCTGGCCATCCTGACGCTGCTGTCCCGGCAGCCGGAGCCGCTGCCGGCGGCCACGATCGCTGCGGCGGTCGCCGCCCCCCGGTCCACCACCTACCGACTGCTGTCCGTGCTGGTGGAGCACCGTTTCGTGAGCTACCTCCCCGAACAGCGGCGGTACGGGCTCGGCGTGGCCGCGTACGAGCTGGGTTCGGCCTACTCCCGGCAGATGCCGCTGCAGCGGATCGCCCGGCCGGTCCTCGCCCGGCTGGTCGACCAAACCCGGCAGAACGCCCATCTGGCCACTCTGGACGGCCGTGACGTCTACTACCTCATCGAGGAGCGGGCGGCCGGTCGGCCCTCCCTGGTCACCGAGGTCGGCGTTCGGCTGCCGGCCACGCTGACCGCCTCCGGACTGGCCATGCTGGCTGCCCTGCCGCTGGCCCAATTGCGGGCGATCTTTCCGCCGGGCGCCGAGCTGCCACAGCGGGAAGGTCGCGGACCGGCCACCCTGGCCGACCTGCGCCGGGCGCTGGCCGAAACCCGGCGACGGGGCCATGCCGTGGAGGAGGACCTGGTGACCGTCGGCCTGTCGTCGGTGAGCCGTCCCGTGCTCGACCACACCGGGCACCCTGTCGCGGCCGTGGCCGTCACCTTCCACGGGGCCCGGGTCGACGAGCCGGGCCGGCTCGCGCTGGTTCGGGCGGTCGGTCAGGCCGTCGACGCCCTCGCCCATCGGCTCGGCGCCAACTAGCGCCTCGTCGGCGGTTTCCGGAGGGGGGATCGCTCGGGAGTCAGGCGAGCGGTAGTGGTGGACGGGTGGGCAGAACGGCAGGCAGCTGGCCGGCGGCGCGGGCGGCGACCTCGCCGCGTTGGGTGAAGACGAACTGCCGGTCCACCGGATCACCGTGGCCGGGCACCGCGACCGTCCGCTCGGTCATCAAGCCGACCAGCCCGTCCAGCGTTCCGGCCCACTCGTCGGCCACCGTGTCGGGACCGAAGGACGGCGGCCCGGCCGACTCGATCAGGTCACCAGCGAAGACCACGTCCGCGTCCGGCACGACCACCACCAGGTCGCCGTCGGTGTGCCCGCGACCGAGGTGGGCGACCTCGACCCGGCGGCCGCCCAGGTCGAAGGCCGTCGCCACCACCAGATCGCGGCTCGGCATGCCCAGATCGGCGGCGGCCAGGCCCAGCCGCGCCGCCTCGGCCGCCGCGTCCGGAGCGCGGAGCCGGTCGCCGACGGACTCGTGCCCGACACTCACCAGGTCGGCGAACGCCGCCAGCCCGAACGCGTGGTCGAAGTGCCAGTGGGTCACGACCACCGCGACCAGCGGACGGTCGGTGACCGTCGCCACCGACTCCCGGATCGATCGACCCTGCGCCGGGCTGGACCCGGTGTCGACCAGCAGCGCCGCCTCGGAGCCGACGACCAGACCGAGGTTCACCGACTCCGGCTCGGCCACCGCGCGATAGATCCCCGGCACCAGCTCGCGCCACGCTCCCAAGCCGAACTCGTCCACACGGCTAGACTGGCACTCTGCCTCGGCGAGTGCCAAGCCGACGCAACCGGGAGGAGGTGACGTCGTGGATGACCGCAAGCTGGAGGTGCTCCGCGCCATTGTCACCGACTACGTCTCCAGCCAGGAGCCGGTCGGTTCCAAGACGCTGGTCGAGAAGCACGACCTCGGCGTCTCTCCGGCCACGGTCCGTAACGACATGGCCGCGCTGGAGGAGGAGGGCTACATCACCCAGCCCCACACCAGCGCCGGCCGGATCCCGACCGACAAGGGCTACCGGCTGTTCGTTGACCGGCTGGGCTCGATCAAGCCGTTGTCCACGGCCGAGCAGCGGGCCATCCAGACCTTCCTGTCCGGTGCGATCGACCTCGACGATGTGCTGCTCCGCACCGTCCGGCTGCTGGCCCAGGTGACCCAACAGGTCGCCGTCGTCCAGTACCCGACGCTCAGCCACTCGACCGTGCGGCACGTCGAGCTGGTCGCGCTGTCCAGCACCCGGCTGCTGCTGATCCTGATCACCTCGACCGGGCGGATCGAGCAGCGGGCCATGGGGGTGCCCGAGCACGACGACGAGACGGTCGCCGAGCTTCGTGCCCACCTCAACCTGGCCGCGGTCGGCCAGTCGTCCTCCATGGCCGCCGTCCGGCTGAGCCAGCTGGCCAGCGAGCTGCCGCCGTCGCTGGACATCATCGGCCAGGCGGCCATCGCCACCCTGCTGGAGATGGTCAGCAGCGAAACCTCGAGCCGGATGGTCGTCGGCGGCATGCCCAACCTGACCCGTTACGGGTCCGAGTTCGCGACCACCGTGAAGCCGGTGCTGGAGGCGCTGGAAGAGCAGGTGGTCCTGCTCAAGCTGCTGGGCGAGGTCAGCACCTCGGACGTGACCGTGCGCATCGGCCAGGAGAACCCGTACAAGGAACTACAGTCGACGTCAGTGGTCGCCAGTGGCTACGGCAGCCAGCTCGACACGTTCGCCACCCTGGGGGTCGTCGGGCCCACCCGGATGGACTACCCCTCGACCATGGCGTCGGTCCGCGCTGTGGCCCGTTACGTCGGCCGCTTCTTGTCTGAAGGATGATCGCAGAACCGATGAGCAGTGACTACTACGAGGTCCTCGGGGTATCGCGCGACGCGAGCCCCGAGCAGATCAAGAAGGCCTACCGCCGGCTGGCGATGAAGCTGCACCCCGACGTGGCCACCGAGCCGGATGCCGCCGAGCGCTTCAAGAAGGTCGCCGAGGCGTACGAGGTGCTGCAGGACCCCAAGAAGCGGGACCTCTACGACCGGGGCGGCGACCCTCTCGGCGGCGGGATGGGAGGCTTCAACGGCGGCTTCGGGGCCGCCGGCGGGTTCGACTTCACCAACCTGGTCGACGCGATGTTCGGCCAGCAGGCCTCGCGTGGCCCACGGTCGCGAATCCGCCGCGGGCAGGACGCTCTGGTCCGGCTGGACCTGGAGCTGGCCGAGGCGGCGTTCGGCACCACCAAGCCGCTGCGGGTGGACACCGCCGTGCTCTGCCCCCGCTGCAACGGGGCCGGTGCGGCCGAGGGCTCGCAGCCGGTCCGCTGCGCGACCTGCCACGGCCAGGGCGACGTGACCCACGTCCAGCGGTCGTTCATCGGTGACATCCGGACCACGCAGCCCTGCCCGACCTGCCGCGGCTACGGCACGGTGATCCCCAACCCGTGCCCGGAGTGCGCCGGAGACGGCCGGGTGCGATCCACCCGGACCATCAACGTGAAGATCCCGCCGGGGGTCAGCACCGGCAACCGGATCCACCTGGCCTCGCACGGCGAGGTCGGCCCCGGCGGCGGACCGGCCGGCGACCTGTACGTCGAGCTGAGCGTGGCCAACCACGAGTTCTTCCGCCGTGAGGGAGACGACCTCGAGGTCGTCGTCAAGATCCCGATGACGGCCGCCGCGTTGGGCACCGAGGTGCTGGTGGCGACCCTCGAGTCGGACCTGCCCGAGGCCGACCCGGAAAGCACCACGGTGCGGGTGTCGGTGCCGTCCGGTACCCAGTCCGGGACCCGGATCGCCATCGAGAACAAAGGTGTACCGCGGCTTCGGGCCAACGGCCGCGGCCAGCTCGGCGTCACCCTGCTGGTGCAGACCCCGACCCGAATCGACGACGAGCAGCGCGAGCTGCTGCGCCAGCTGGCGGAGCTCCGGGAGGAGACCCGGCCCGAGGTCAGCGTGCAGAAGACCGGCCGCGGCGTCTTCGGCCGGCTGCGGGACGCCTTCGCCGGTCAGTGACCGACCCGCTGTTCTTCTCCGCGACGATCGGCCGTCCGGAGGTCGGCAGTCTGGTCACCCTCGACGGCGAGGACGGTCGGCACGCGGTGGTGGTCCGGCGGATCCGGCCCGGGGAGCGGCTGGTGGTCGGTGATGGCCGGGGGTTCGGCGTACGCGGGACCGTCCGGGAGGTCGGCCGCGCCGAGCTGACCTTGGAGGTCACCGAGATGGTGGCGCCGCCCCCGGGGGGCCGCCGGGTGGTCGCGGTCCAGGCTCTGGCCAAGGGCGACCGGTCCGAACTGGCCGTGGAGATGCTGACCGAGACCGGGGTGACCACGATCGTCCCCTGGGCCGCTTCGCGTTCTGTCGTGCGCTGGTCGGGCGAGCGAGGGGACCGGTCCCGGGCCAAGTGGCAGGCCACGGCCCGGGAGGCGGCCAAGCAGTCGCGGCGGCTCTGGGTCCCGGAGGTCACGCGGGCGATGACCACCGCCGAGGTTGCCCGGCGTATCGCCGAGTCCGACGTCGCCCTGGTTCTGCACGAGTCCGCCACGGAGCGGCTGGCCGACCATCCGCCGCCCGACGATGCCGAGGTGGTCGTGCTCGTCGGCCCGGAAGGTGGAATCGCCCCTGAGGAGCTGGACACCTTCGTCGCCGCGGGTGCGCATCCGGTGTCGATCAGTGACGGCGTCCTCCGCACCTCGACCGCCGGCGCGGTCGCCGTCGCCCTGCTCCGCTCATGACCGGCTTCGGGTTCACCATCGGCGGCCGGCTGCCCGGAGGTCTGGGTCGTACCGGCGTGATCTCCACACCGCACGGCCGCATCCGCACGCCGGCGTTCATCGCGGTCGGCACCCAGGCGACCGTCAAGGCCGTGCTTCCCGAGAGCCTCACGGCGCTCGGTGCCCAGGCCGTGCTGGCCAACGCCTACCACCTGTACCTGCAACCGGGCGCCGACCTCGTCGAGGCCGCCGGCGGCCTCGGCGCCTTCATGAACTGGCCGGGTCCGACGTTCACCGACAGCGGCGGCTTCCAGGTGATGTCGCTCGGAGTCGGGTTCAAGAAGGTGCTGGCGATGAGCACCGCCGGGGTGGCCGACGACGACGTGATCGCCGACGGCAAGACCCGGCTGGCCCGCGTCGACGACGACGGGGTGACATTCACCTCGCACCTGGACGGGTCGACCCACCGGTTCACGCCGGAGGTGTCGATGCGGATCCAGCACCAGCTCGGGGCCGACGTCCTGTTCGCCTTCGACGAGCTCACCACGCTCAAGAACACCCGGGAGTACCAGGAACGGTCGGTGCGGCGTACGCACGCCTGGGCCGAGCGCTGTCTGGCCGAGCACGCCCGGCTGACGGCGGAGCGGTCGGACCGGCCCTACCAGGCGCTGTTCGCGGTCGTCCAGGGCGCGCAGTACGAGGACCTGCGCCGGCAGGCCAGCCGGGACCTGGCGGCGCTCGCGGGACCCGGGGGCGGCTTCGACGGGTATGGCATCGGCGGCGCGCTGGAGAAAGGGAACCTGGGCACCATCGTCCGTTGGTGCGCCGACGAGCTGCCGGAGGACCGTCCGCGGCACCTGCTGGGCATCTCCGAGCCCGACGACATCTTCACCGCCATCGAGCACGGCATCGACACCTTCGACTGTGTCTCGCCGTCCCGGGTGGCGCGCAACGCGGCCGTCTACACCCGCGACGGCCGGTTCAACGTCAACACCGCCGCCTGTCGCAGCGCGTTCTCGCCCATCGATCCCGAGTGCGACTGCTACACCTGCACCCACTACACCCGGGCCTACCTGCACCACCTGTTCAAGGCCAAGGAGATGCTGGCCGCGACCTTGTGCACCATCCACAACGAGCGGTTCATCGTCTCCCTGGTCGACCGCATCCGGACCAGCATCGAGACCGGCGAGTTCGAGGCGTTTCGGGCCGAGTTCCTCGGCCGCTACTACGCGGGAGTGTGACCCAGCGTCAGCGCGGCGGCTCGTTGCGCCGGGCCGGCGCGCCCACGTGCTTGGTCAGCCAGCCGACCAGGGGCTCGCACGCCGCGAAGGTCGCGACGACGAAGTCGCGTACGCCATCGCCGTCCCGAAGCGCCGTCCCGGTCAGGGTGCGGGAGCCGACCAGCCCCTTCCGCCGCAGCAGCCCGACGCGTTGGTGGTCCTTGGCGTAGCCGCGCGGCGCAGTCTTCAGGGCCGGCATGCCCAGCTCGGTCTCGATCTCCTGCTGCTCCAGGTCGGCCAGGATCCGCTCCAGCGCCCGGCCCTTACGCGCATCGTCGACCGCCACTCGGTAGCGCTCGAGCTGGTCCGGCTCCAGCTGGTACGCCCCGGCGGCGACCAGCAGTCCGCGGCCGTCGATATGCACGTAGAAGTCGCCGCGGTCGGCCTCGGAGATCGCACCCTGCTGGGTCTTGTAGGGCGACTTGTCCTTGGTGAAGCGCAGGTCGCGGTTCATCCGGTACAGCCGGAACGGCTGGTACTTCTCCGGAAGCGACTCCAGCAACGCGAGCATCGGCTGCTTGACCTCGCGCTCGTAGGTGTCGGCGTGGGCCAGCCAGAACTCGCGGGAGTTGTCGTCCTCCAGGTCTTGGAAGAACCGCGTCGCCGCGGCGCGAAAGCCGCTCATCAGGCCTCCTTGCCCGCGAGCTCGGTGAACACAGTGAGCTGCACATCGGCCGGGCCCTGCAGCCGGGCGTTCAGCGAGTCCCACGGCGTACGCGTCGGCGCCGCGACCAGCTCGGCCCCGGCCTCCGTGAGCCGGTCGGTGACGGCGGCGCAGTCGTCGACCTCGAAGGCCACCCGGTAGTGCGGGCTCACCCCGGTCCGGCCGGTCTCCACCGTGTCGATGTAGTCGATCTGGGCCGGGTTGGACAACTCCAGGGTGGCCCGCCCGGCGCCCAGGATCATCACCCGGGCGCCACCGTCGGCGTCGTACTGCTCTTCCTGCACCAGCCCCAGCCCGTCGCGGTAGAACCGGACCGCCTCGTCGTAGTCCGGGACCGCGACGACCAGGCGCAGCTGCCGCACCCCCGACGCGGCCGCACCTGACACCGCGCCGGCTGTGTACTCCGGCTCCCGCTTCTTGATCTCCCGAATCACCATCAAGGTGACCGGCAGCAGGATCACCTCGACGGCGACCTTGTAGAAGTAGCCAGTGATCGTGTAGCCGATCAGCGAACCCCAGGTCGGAAACACACCGGCGAACGCGATCACACAGAACAGCACGGTGTCGGCGAGCTCGCCGACCACGGTCGAGCCCACCAGCCGCCCAGCCAGGCGGCGTTCGGCGAAGCGGTCCTTGAGCCGGACCAGCACGTACGCGTTGAGGAACTGTCCGGCCAGGTAGCCGGCCAGGCTGGCGAGCACGATCCGGGGCACGAAGCCCAGCACGGCCACGAAGGCGTCCTGGTTCTCATAGCCCGGACCGGCCGGGGCGGCTCCGACCGCCAGGAAGGTCACCGACGCGAGCGCGGCGAGGGCGAACCCCACCCAGATCGCTCGCCGAGCCTGGCGCAGCCCGTACACCTCGGCCAGCACGTCGCCGAGGATGTAGGTCAGCGGGAACAGCAGCGCGCCGCCGTCGGTGAAGATGCCGCCGCCCAGCCAAGCCGGGAGCCCGTCCACGACGGTGATCAGCTTGGTTGCCGCGACGTTGGAGATCAGCAGCAGGCCACAGAAGAGCGCCATCACCACTGCGTAGATGCCGCTCGGAGAGCGTACGTAGGCGGCGGCCCGGGTGGACGTCCGCGAGGCCAGGTCGGGTGTGGTCACGGCCACCGATCGTACGAGGCGTCCGGGGAGCCTGACCTTGTGGCGGGTGGGCGTGGGGCGAGCCCAAGCAGATGGCAGGCTGAACCCATGAGTGACTACGCCGACAACACCCTCAGTGACGATCGTTCCGAGCAGCTCGACCAGGACCAGCTGCAGCCCGGGTACAGCCTCGAGGACCGCGGGGTGGCCGACGCGCTCGACGAGGGCTACTCGCCGCCCGAGAAGCCGTCGGTGCTGCTCCGTGAGGGCGAGCACGACACCATGGACGCCCGGTTGAACGAGGAGATTCCCGAGCCCGACCCGTATGCAGAGCCAGAGCAGGAGGACAACCTGACGGTGCGGGACGAGTTGGAGAATCTCGACGACGGCGAGGTCGGCGACCAGCGGGCCGGACGGCTGATCGACCCCAACCAGGGCATCGGCCCCGACGTGGACAAGGACATGGTCGGCATCGATGCCGGCATCGACGCTGGGGCGGCGTCGGCCGAGGAAGCGGCCATGCACGTCGTGCCGGACGACGAGACCTACTGAGCCCTTCGACAGGCTCAGGGCGCATGTACCCACCGATCTCGCCCTACGTCTCCGGCCTGCTCGACGTCGGCGACGGTCAGCAGATCTACTGGGAGGAGTGCGGCAACGCCGACGGTAAACCGGTCGTCTTCCTGCACGGTGGGCCGGGCGGCGGGCTGACCCCTGACGTCCGCCGGCTGTTCGACCCGGCGCGCTACCGGGTCGTGCTGCTCGACCAGCGCAGCTGTGGGCAGAGCCGGCCGCACGCGAGCGAGCCCGACGCGGACCTGAGCCTGAACACCACCTGGCACCTGGTGGCCGACCTGGAGCGGCTCCGGGAGGCGCGCGGGATCGACCGCTGGCAGGTGTTCGGTGGTTCCTGGGGCAGCGCACTGGCCCTCGCGTACGCGGAGACGCACCCGGAGCGGGTGACAGAGCTGGTGCTGCGCGGCATTTTCACGCTGCGCCGGTCCGAGCTCGACTTCTACTACGGCGGCGGTGCCGGCCAGCTGTTCCCCGAACGCTGGGCGCGCTTCCTGGCTCCGCTCGGCGGTCGGGGGTTCCGCGGCGACGCGATCGCCGCGTACCACGACCTGCTGTTCGACCCCGACCCCGCGGTCCACGGTCCGGCCGGGGTGGCCTGGAGCACCTGGGAGGCGGCGACCATCACGCTGGAGCCCAATGCACGTCTGATCGCCCAGTTCGAGGAGCCGGCGTTCGCGCTGGCCTTCGCCCGGATCGAGAACCACTACTTCACCCACGCCGGCTGGTTCGCCGAGGGGCAGCTGATCGCCGAGGCGCACCGGCTGGCCGACATCCCGGGAGTGATCGTGCAGGGCCGCTTCGACGTGGCCACCCCGGCGGTCACCGCGTACGAGCTGCACGAGGCCTGGCCGCGGGCCGACCTGCAGATCATCCCGGTCGCCGGCCATGCCTACAGCGAACCGGGGATCACCCAGGCGCTGGTGGCGGCGACCGACCGCTTCGCTGAGGGCTGAGTCCGGGCGGACTCCATCTTTTGCCCGGCTCGCGCCCGGTCGGGCGCGAGCCTTCTGTCTTCCTCCCGCGCTCCAACGGCTGATCCCTACAGCGGCAGTCCGCGGGTCGACGGCCGTTGTCGCGTGGTCGTCCAGACCGAACCGCGCGCCCTCCCTACGACACTCGCCGGGCGGCGTGACACAGCATTAAGATGGGCAGGACATTGTCCATCCGACTGTGAGGAACCCACTGAGTAGGTCAGAAGTCTCGGCCACCGCTCCCGATACCGCCGACTCCGGCCTGGAGGAGCTGCGCCGGGTCACTGTCCCCGCGTCGGTGGACATGGTGAACATCCTGGGTCCCCGGGACGAGTTCCTGCGCATCCTGGAGCGGGAGCTCGACGCCGGTATCCACGCGCGGGGCAACGAGATCAACCTCACCGGGTCGCACTCTGCCGTGGAGCTGGCGGTCGACGTGATCACCGAGCTGGTCACCGTGCTGCGCACCGGTCAGGGGCTCACCGCCGACGCGGTGGAGCGGATCGTCGCCATGCTGGCCGCCCGGGAGGACGCCCGCCCGGCCGACGTGCTGACCCACAACATCCTGTCCTCCCGTGGCAAGACCATCCGACCCAAGACGCTGAACCAGAAGCGCTACGTCGACGCGATCGACCAGCACACCGTGGTCTTCGGCATCGGGCCGGCTGGCACCGGCAAGACCTACCTGGCCGTGGCCAAGGCGGTCCAGGCCCTGCAGGCCAAGCAGGTCAACCGGATCATCCTGACCCGCCCGGCGGTGGAGGCCGGCGAGCGGCTGGGCTTCCTGCCCGGCACGTTGACCGACAAGATCGACCCCTACCTGCGGCCGCTGTACGACGCGCTGCACGACATGGTCGACCCGGACTCGATCCCGCGCCTGCTCACGGCCGGCACGATCGAGATCGCCCCGCTCGCCTTCATGCGCGGCCGTACGCTGAACGACGCGTTCGTCATCCTCGACGAGGCCCAGAACACCTCCATGGAGCAGATGAAGATGTTCCTCACCCGACTGGGGTTCGGGTCGAAGATCGTGGTCACCGGCGACATCACCCAGGTGGACCTGCCCAATGGCACGCGGAGCGGGCTGCGGGTCGTCCAGGGTGTGCTGGACGAGGTCGAGGACATCGACTTCTGCTACCTGACCAACCACGACGTGGTGCGTCACAAGCTGGTCGGCCGGATCGTGGCGGCATACGACAGGTTCGAGGCGACTCAGCCGGTTCCGGCGACGTCGCCCCGCTCGACCCGCTGAGGCGGCTGGACCCATGACGGTCGATCTCAACAACGAGTCGGGCCTGCCGGCGGATGGCGCCGGCCTGGTCCGCCTGGCCACCTTCGCCCTGGACCAGCTGCGGATCCACCCGCTGGCCGAGCTGTCGGTCGTACTGGTGGACGAGGACACGATGAGCGCCTACCACAAGAAGTACATGGGGGAGCCCGGCCCCACCGACGTGCTCAGCTTCCCGATGGATGAGCTGCGGCCCCCGAGCGACGACGAGGAGCCGCCGGCCGGTCTGCTCGGCGACATCGTGCTCTGCCCGGCGGTCACCGCGCGGCAGGCGCAGGAGCACGGCCGGAGCCCGGACGCCGAAGCGGAGTACCTGCTGGTGCACGGTCTGCTGCACCTACTCGGCTTCGACCACGCCGACCCGGACGAGCGGACCGAGATGTTCGCCCTGAAGGACACGATCCTGGCTCGCTGGGCCAGCGCGCGGCCCGACCCGGCCGCCGCTTCCGGCGTACGGCGATGACGTCGACGCACTGGGGCCTGCTGGCGATCGCGGTGATCCTGGTGGTCTTCGCCGGGTTCATCGCCGCCGCCGAGGCCAGCCTGTCCTCCTTCTCCAAGTCCCGGGCCGACCGGTTGGTGGAGGAGAAGATCCCGGGAGCCAAGCGGGTCCGGCAGATCGCCGACGACCCCCCGCGCTACCTCAACACCGCCCTGTTCCTGCGCACCCTGGTGGAGATCTCGACCATCACCCTGGTGGCGATGGTGATCTTCTCCTTCGGCTGGGCCGTGTGGCAGACCGGCGCGGTCACGGCCGGGGTGATGACCGTGGTGTCCTACATCGTCTGGGGCGTCGCGCCGCGGACGCTCGGCCGCCAGCACGCGGAACGGGTGGCCTGCGCGCTGGCCGGCCCGCTGGTCGCCGTGACCACCGTGCTCGGCCCCTTCCCCCGGCTGCTGATCGTGATCGGCAACGCGCTCACCCCGGGCAAGGGGTTCACCGACGGCCCGTTCGCCACCGAGGCCGAGCTGCGGGAGCTGGTGGACCTGGCCGAGGCCAGCGAGGTGATCGAGTCCGGCGAGCGCCGGATGATCCACTCGGTCTTCGACCTCGGCGACACGATCGTGCGCGAGGTGATGGTGCCGCGGACCGACATGGTGTTCGTCGAGGAGTACAAGACCTTGCGCCAGGCGGTGTCGCTGGCGCTGCGCTCCGGCTTCAGCCGCATCCCGGTGATCCGCGAAGGCCTGGACGACGTGGTCGGCGTGCTCTACCTCAAGGACGTGATCAAGCGGGTCTACGACCGGCCGGACGCCCAGACCACCGAGCGGGTCGGCTCGCTGATGCGCAAGCCGGTCTGGTGCCCGGACTCCAAGCCGGTCGACGAACTGCTCAAGGAGATGCAGCTTCTCCGGGTGCACCTGGTGATCGTGGTGGACGAGTTCGGCGGCACGGCGGGGATGGCCACCATCGAGGACATCCTCGAGGAGATCGTCGGCGAGATCACCGACGAGTACGACGAGGAGAACACCGACATCACCCCACTGGGCGACGGCCGGTTCCGGGTTTCCTCCCGGCTGCCGGTGGACGAGCTGGGCGAGCTCTTCGGGCTCAAGCTGGACGACGAGGACGTGGAGACGGTCGGCGGCCTGATGGCCAAGCAGCTGAACCGGTTGCCGATCGCCGGTTCGGTGACGACCTACGACGGGCTGCAGCTCGTCGCCGAGCGGCCGGCCGGGCGGCGGAACCGGATCGGCACGGTGATCGCCAGCCGGGTGGAGTCGGCCGCCGCAGACGAAGAGGCCCGGGCCGACGCGGCGACCCAGATTGTCGCCGAACAGGCTCGCGCCTCGTGAGTGCGCCGGATCCCACCAACCCCGAGGATCTCAAAATCATCACCTTGGCTCGCTCCACCCGAGCCCGGACCAGTGCGGCCGCGGGCGCCTGCGTCCGGGACACCGACGGGCGGACGTACGCGGGGGCGAGTGTGGCCCTTCCGCACCTGACCCTGTCGGCCCTCCAAGTCGCCGTCGCGATGGCAGTCTCCTCCGGGGCGCCGGGGCTGGAGGCTGCGGCCCTGGTGGGAGACGAGGACCCCTCGGCCGATGACCTGGCGGTGCTCGGCGACCTGTCCGGTACCGAGGTCGCCGTCTGGCGGGCGGACGGCTCGGGAGCGGTGCAGTCCGTGGTCACGCTGTGACCGATCCCGAGAGGAGCCCTGAGCTCATCGAAGAAGGGCGGTCTTCGACAGGCTCGGACCGCTTGGAGCTCAAGGCGCCCTTCCGTTCCGGGTTCGCCTGCTTCGTCGGCCGGCCCAACGCGGGCAAGTCCACGCTGACCAACGCCCTGGTCGGCAGCAAGGTTGCGATCGCCTCCTCCAAGCCGCAGACCACGCGGCATGCGGTGCGTGGGATCGTGCACCGGCCCGATGCCCAGCTCGTGCTGATCGATACCCCTGGTCTGCACAAGCCGCGGACGCTGCTGGGGGAGCGGCTCAACGACCTGGTCCGAACCACCTGGTCGGAGGTCGACGTCGTCGGGATCTGCCTGCCGGCCAACCAGCGGATCGGGCCGGGCGACGGCTATCTGGTCGGCGAGGTGGCGGCGCTGCGCCGCCGACCTCAGCTCGTGGCGATCGCGACCAAGTCCGACCTGGCCACTCCGACCCGGATG
This sequence comes from uncultured Actinomycetota bacterium, assembly GCA_963808435.1. Classification (GTDB taxonomy): domain Bacteria; phylum Actinomycetota; class Actinomycetes; order Propionibacteriales; family Propionibacteriaceae; genus Microlunatus. The sequence goes on from CAWEFW010000041.1 coordinate 12,968, forward strand.
GCGGAGCACCTCACCGCCATCGCGGCGCTGGAGGAGCAGCACGGCATCCGCTGGGCCCACATCATCCCGGTGTCCGCGATCATCAGCCAGGGGGGACGACCCCCCTTGGACCCCCCGCGGCGCGCCGACAACACACGGGCGCGCGCCCAACAGCACGACCAGACCGAACTGCTGACTGACCTGCTGGTCAGTCTGCTCCCGGAGGGTCCGCCACTCTACCCGGACGGCGAGGTCACCGACGAACCGACCGAGACTCTGGTGGCCGAGCTGATCCGGGAGGCCGCGCTGGAGGGGGTACGGGACGAGCTGCCGCACTCGATCACCGTGGCGGTGGAGGAGATGGGTCTCCGCGAGGGCCGGCCGGAGCACGCACCGCTGCTCGACGTCTACGCCTCGATGATCGTCGAGCGCGACTCGCAGAAGGGCATCGTGATCGGCCACCGGGGCGCCCGGCTCCGCGAGATCGGCGCGGCCGCTCGCGCCCAGATCGAGGCGCTGCTCGGCACACCGGTCTACCTGGACCTACGCGTCAAGGTGCTCAAGGAGTGGCAACGCGACCCCAAACACCTCAACCGCCTTGGTTTTTAGCTCTTCGCGCACCCGTCGCGCTCTCGGAGCTGCCGCCGTCGTCACTCTTCGCGAACGGAAAAGCGCCCTTCGCTCATCACTGCTCCGATCTCACCCGAGCGCTCCTCCGATGCTCGAAGAGGGATGCGGCGGACTGTCACACCGAGACCGAGTGCCGCGGCGGCTCGCGGTAGAGCGGGTACAGCGGCCCGACGATCTGCGCCGCGACGTCATAGGAGTTCGGCGACCGCCTTGCCGCGCGGCGGCTGGTGCGGTTCCTGGTCTCGAACTGGTCGATCGAGCGGGTGCCGTTGGAGTCAGGCCCGGCCGACCACGGACCAGGCTGAGACGGTCACGGCGAACGGAGCGGTCGGCAGCAGGTCGACGCAGCGCAGTCGCAGGGCGGCCCTGTGGTCGGGATCCAGCCCGGCGACGTACGCTCCGGCTGGCCCGACGCCCAGCGAGAACGGCTCCCACCAGTCCTCGAACGTGGGGAAGGAGACGGTGACGCTGACCACCCCCGGCTCGACCGTCGTCAGTCCGGCGGCTCGGGCGAGGTCGACCAGCTGACCTTCGTGGGTGCCGGCCAGGTTGGCCTCGCCGGGAGCGTCCGGGGCCAGATCGTGAACGGCCCGCCAGAAGACCGACAACGGGCCCTGGCCGCCGCCGTGGTCCCAGACACACGCCCCGACCGTGCCCCCGGTCCGGGTGACCCGGCTCATCTCGCGCAGCCCCGCGACCGGGTCGGTCATGAAGTGCACGACCAGCTGGGCCAGGACGGCGTCGAAGCTGTCGTCGGCGAAAGGGAGATCCTCGGCGGTCCCGATGCGGACGTCGACCCGCGGGAACCGCGCGGCCGCTGCTTCGACGAAGGGCGGAGACGGGTCGATCGCGGTCACCGCGTCGGGGCCGAGCCGACGGACCAGTTCCGCCGTCAGCGCGCCCGGCCCGCAGCCCACGTCCAGCACACGCTGTCCGGCACTCACACCACAGGCATCGGCGAACTCGGTGGCCAGCGGCTCGGAGAAGCGCCCCATGAACCGCCCGTACGCCTCGGCCGGAACCAGGAAGGTCACGGTGCCATCCTCCTCCCGGCGGGGCGGCGCGGCGTGACCTGGATTCGCTACGCCAGTCGCCCCGCCACAGCGCGAAACGCCGCGTATGGCTGAAACGCGCGTTACGGATTCAGGCGCGAGGCAGGGTCAGCTGGTAGGTCGCGTAGGTGGCCGACAGGCGGTAGCCGAGCAGCTCGTTGACGCTGATCATGAAGCGGTTGTCGGCGTTGTTCCAGGTCTCGAGCACCTCGAGCTGGGGCTCGGCCTCGGCCAGCCACCGCATCATGGCGATCTTGAGCAGCAGCCCGAGCCGGTGGCCCCGATGCGCGCGGGAGACCGCGGTGTCGGCCTGGAGGCCAACGTGCGGTCGGTGCGGGCTGATCACCACCTGGGTGTGTCCACCGACCTCGCCGGTCTCCTGGTGCCGGGCGATCACCCGATAGCTGCGGTGGCCCTTCCGCTCGCGCGCAGTCTCGATGTCCTGCAGCCGGCCGAGGTCGAACACCTCGTCCTCGAAGGTCAGGGTGCCCATCGGCGCGTCGTTGATCGCGGCGGTGACCTCGACCATCTGCTGCAGGGTGGCCTCAGGCAACGGCGGGAGGACGCGCTCCACGACGTAGTCGGCGGCTGCCGTCTGCGCATCCGCGAACAGCCGCGCGACGGTGTCCGTGTCGACGTCGGCCAGCCGCTGCCGTCGCCGTGCGTCGTGGCTGGCGTAACCGAACCCGAAGCCCTCGACGAACTTGCGTGCGCCGAGGTCGTCCTCCAGCGTCTCGATCCACACGATGTGGCGTCCCGACTGCTCGGCCATCCGGAGGGCCTCGGTCATGATTGCCGTGCCGTGGCCCTGCCGACGATGGTCGGGATGGACCAGGATCTGCAGCCAGAACAGGTCCAGGTTGTCCCGCTTCGGCCGGTCGACCGCCACCGCTGCCACGGGACCCTCGGCCCCGTCCGGCACATAGAGGAAGTGCTCCTCGGGTTGCATGTCCCAGCCGTACCGGAGCTCGTCCGCCGCGGCCTCCGGCAGCCAGTCGAATGCCTCCGGGTCGTCGACCCGCTGGCCGGCGTTGCGGATCTCGACGAGCGCCGCCACTCGGGCGGGGTCGTCGGGCGAGACGGGGAGCAGAGGCACCTCCTCAGGTTGCCGTACCCGGTCGCCCCCCGCCATCGGTTTTCCCTCCTTGGTCGGCTCCGCAATGTGAGTTATGGTGAGGCCGTGGCTGGTCGTCTGCTCCTCCTTGGCTGCCGCAGCGAGGCCCGCTAACCGGGTCGCCTCCTCGCTGCGGAGTTCGGTGCGCGTCCGACCCCCAACCTTGACCAGCGAGGACTTTCGATGACCACCACCATTTCCGGCACCGGCACCCGTCCCCAGTCGGCACCGGTGCAGCAGCCCAGCCCGATGCCGTTCGGCCGTTACCGGGCCTTCCCGCCGATCGACCTGCCGGACCGCACCTGGCCGGCCAACCGCATCACCCGCGCCCCGCGCTGGCTGTCCACCGACCTCCGGGACGGGAACCAGGCGCTGATCGACCCGATGACCCCAGCCCGCAAGCACAAGATGTTCGACCTGCTGGTGGCGATGGGCTACAAGGAGATCGAGGTCGGCTTCCCGTCGGCCAGCCAGACCGACTTCGACTTCGTCCGGCAGCTCATCGAGCGCGAGCGGATCCCCGGCGACGTTACCGTCTCCGTGCTGACCCAGGCCCGCGAGGATCTGATCGAGCGGACCGCCGAGTCGCTGGCCGGGGCCAAGACCGCGACCATCCACATGTACAACGCGACCGCCCCGCTGTTCCGCCGGGTGGTGTTCAAGGTCGACCGGGCGGAGTGCATCGCCCTGGCCGCCCGGGGCACCGAGCTGGTGATGAAGTACGCCGAGCAGTACCTGGGCGACGTCGAGTTCGGCTACCAGTACTCGCCGGAGATCTTCACCGGCACCGAGCTGGAGTTCTCGGTCGAGGTCTGCAACGCGGTGATGGACGTCTGGCAGCCAGCGCCGGGCCGCGAGATCATCCTCAACCTGCCGGCTACCGTCGAGATGGCCACGCCGAACGTGTACGCCGACCAGATCGAGTGGTTCTCCCGGCACGTCCGCAACCGGCAGCACGTGGCGATCTCGCTGCACCCGCACAACGACCGGGGCACGGCGACGGCGGCGACCGAACTGGCCCTGATGGCCGGCGCCGACCGGGTCGAGGGCTGCCTGTTCGGCCACGGCGAGCGGACCGGCAACGTTGACCTGGTCACCCTGGGAATGAACCTGTTCTCCCAGGGCATCGACCCGAAGATCGACTTCTCCACGATCGACGAGATCCGTCGCACGGTGGAGTACTGCACCAACCTGCCGGTCCACCCGCGCCATCCGTACGCGGGGGACCTGGTCTATACCGCCTTCTCCGGCAGCCACCAGGACGCGATCAAGAAGGGGCTGGAAGACCTGGAGCGACGCGCCATCGCGCAAGGAATGAGCGTCCGCGAGATCGCCTGGGAGGCGCCCTACCTGCCGATCGACCCGTACGACGTGGGCCGGACGTACGAGGCGGTGATCCGGGTCAACTCGCAGTCGGGCAAGGGCGGGGTCGCCTACATCATGAAGTCCGAGCACAACCTGGACCTGCCGCGGCGGCTGCAGATCGAGTTCTCCCGGGTGGTCCAGGCGCACACCGACTCCGACGGCGGCGAGGTGAGCGCCGCTGACCTGTGGGAGATCTTCCAGCTCGCCTACCTGCGGCCCGACCAGCCGCTGGGGCTGGTCAGCGTGGACTCCTCGACCATGGCCGGGGGCCACGACACGCTGACCGCCCGGGTGGTCAACCGGGGTGAGGCCCGGACCATCACCGGTGAGGGCACCGGTCCCGTGTCGGCGTACGTCGACGCCATCTCGGAGCTGGGCCACCACGTACGCGTGCTGGACTACGCCGAGCACGCGCTCTCGGCCGGCGGCGACGCGCTCGCCGCGGCGTACGTGGAGTGCGAGGTCGGCGACGGCGAGAACGCCACCGTCGTGTGGGGCGTAGGCATGGACGCGAACATCGTCGTTGCCTCGCTGCAAGCGGTCACCTCAGCGGTCAACCGCGCCAGCTGAGGGACTCCTCGCCGCACCAGGTGGACGATTCGTCGAATCGACCGTCGAACCGTCCACCTGGCAACGGGGAAGACGTATCAAGACCGGCACCTCGTGCCACCATGAACCATGGCCATCTTCATCTCGTACGCGCGCCACGACCGGCCCGCGGTCGAGGTGCTGGCCCGCGACCTCGAACGCACCCGGGAGAGCGTTTGGATGGACAACGAGCTCACCGGCGGGCAGGCCTGGTGGGACACCATCCTGAGCCAGATCCGGGCGTGCGACCTCTACGTGCTGGCGCTCAGCCCGGAGTCACTGCGGTCCCGGGCCTGCCGGCTCGAGCTGCAGTACGCGCTGGCCGTGCGGCGGCCGCTGCTGCCCGTGCAGATCCGGGACGTGGCGATCTCCACCGCCCCGCAGGCCGTGGCGGACACCCAGATCGTCGACTACCGACAGCGGACCCCGGGAGGCTGGGTTCGCGGCCCAACCCACGCCGGCTGGTCGTACTCCTCTACACCTTCCTCGTGGCCGCTACCTACTGAGATCTGGCCGGTCCCGCGGCCGATGGTTTCGCCGGCAGCGGGTGGTCAGCGGAAGCCGTTCTCGGCCGTCCTGGCCGGGACAGTGGGGGAGTAGATCCAGGCCTGGAACACCTGGTCGAGGTCGACCGGGCTCGCCGCCTGGGCCGCATCCATCCAGTCCTCCAGGCTGCGACTGCCAGGCGCCTGCGCCCACTCCCGGGTGAACCGGAAGAACGCCTCGTCGCCCATCACGTTGCGCACCGCCTGCATCGCCATCGGGCCGCGGGCGTAGACCACGTCGAACAGGTGCTGCTTGCTCGGGTCGATCATGGTGACCTGCCAGAACCCGGCCTCGCCGGCGTACTGGTTGTAGGTCTCGTTGAGCTTGTCGTTCGCCTTGCCGCCCCCGGTCCGCTCGTTGTAGGCCCACTGCGCCCAGGACGAGTACGCCTCGTTGATGAAGATGTCGTTCCACTCCCGCAGTGTCACGTTGTCGCCGAACCACATGTGGGACAGCTCGTGGTTGAGCAGCTCCGGCGCGTATCCCTCTGCCAGGATCGCACTGGGGTTGTAGACCGGCCGGGTCTGGTTCTCCAGGGCGCCGAAAGGCAGGTCGTGGGCCGGCACCACGCCGCCGATCTCGCTGAACGGGTAGGGACCGAAGATCTTCTCCATCGTCCGCACCCGCTCGGTCGAGGTCAGCAGCGCGTCGAAGGCCCGCTTGCGATTCTCGGGCTTGAGCTGCTCGGATACCGCGTAGACGTACGGCAACCCGTCCTGGATGCCTTGCCGGACCTCGTACTGGCCGATGCAGACGAAGTTGAGGTAGCTGGCCATCGGTTGCCGGGAGATCCAGTGCCAGGTGTCGAAGTCCTTCTCCCCGCCGCTGTCGGCCGACTCGAGCCGACCCACGCTCAGCGCCTCCATCCCGGCCGGCACCCGGATCGAGACGTCCATCAGGGCCGGGTCGGAGGGATGGTCGTTGGCGGGGTACCACCACGCGGAGCTCTCCGGCTCGCCGACCGCGCCCCACTCGGCGTTGGTGGTCACCCAGGGCGAGACCTCGCCGTTCAGGTCGCTGGGGTTCCCGGCGTAGGTCACCGTGACCGCGAACTCGGCGCCGGTGGCGATCTCCGCTGCCGGCTCGACCTCCAGCTGCATCCCCGCCTTTTGGTCGAACCTCGCCGGGACACCGTTCACCCGGACCTCGCTGACCAGCAGGCCGAAGTCCAGGAAGAAGCTTTGCAGCCGCTGGGTGGACCGGGCGCTGATCACCGTAGTGCCGCTCAGCGTGGTCTTGGCCGGGTCCCAGCTGACCGAGATCTGGTACTTGGCCACGTCGTAGCCGCTGTTCCCGGCCTCCGGGTAGTACGGGTCGCCGACGCCCGGCTCGCCCCGGGTGACGTTGGCCGTCGGTACTCCCGCCGCAGTCGGACGCGCCGCGGATCGCCAGGCCCACGCCACCCCGAGCGGTGCCGCCACTGCCAGCAGCAGGACCAGCGGCATCACGATGGCGAAGACGTACGCCACCCGGTGCGGCTGGTGCGACGGGAGCGGTGGTGGCGGCGCCTCGGAGACCGGCGCGCCGGAGGGCGGGCCCCAGCGCGGGTCAACGCTCGACATGAGCCAGCGAGCGCAGGTTCCGGTCCAGGTGCCAGGCCACGAAGGCGGCCGTGATGCCACTGGCCTCCTGCGCGACCGTACGCGGCACGTCGCGGGTGTCGGTCCAGCGCCCTTCGAGCAGGGCGCCGAGCAGGTGCAGCGTCTCCGGGGCCGGTCGCGCGGACCCGGCCGGGCGGCAGCGCTCACAGACGACGCCGCCGGCGGCCGGGGAGAACGCCGAGTGTGGGCCGACCAGACCGCAGCGGGCGCAGTCCACGAAGGAGGGCGCATATCCCGCCACGGCCAGGGCCCGCAGCAGGTAGGCGTCCAGGACCATGGTGGCCGGGCGCGGCCCGTCGTTGGTCCCGCGGTCGAGTACGCCCAGGGCACCCACTAGGAGCAGGTACTGCTGCACGGCCGGCTCGTTCTCCTCCACGACCAGCCGGTCGGCGGTCTCCAGCATCACCTGGCCGGCTGTGTACGCGGGGTAGTCGTCGGTCAGCGGCTCGCCGAAGGCGTGCAGTGACTCGACCTGGGTGACCACGTCCAGCGTCCGGCCGACGGCGAACTGCAGGTCGATGTGGGAGAAGGGCTCCAACCGCGCCCCGAACTTGGAGGTGGTCCGGCGTACGCCCTTGGCCACCGCCCGGATCTTGCCGCGCTCCCGCGACAACATCGTGATGATCCGGTCCGCCTCGCCGAGCTTGTGAGTGCGCAGCACCACAGCCTCGTCGCGATAGGTCGGCACCTCGCTAGTCTCCCTGATGTGGCCAAGGCTCGGCGGAACAACGCGACTCGGGTTCGGGGTCAACCGCCTCGGCCACCCGACCCGCACCCGAGCGGCGCCCGTCCTCCGGTGCTCCCCGCCGACCGACTGCCCCGGCACGTCGCGATCGTGATGGACGGGAACGGGCGCTGGGCCAAGGCCCGCAACCTGCCCCGGACCGAGGGCCACGCCCGCGGTGAGGACTCGCTGTTCGACGTGATCGGCGGAGCGATCGAGGTGGGCATCCGCTACCTCTCGGCATACGCGTTCTCCACCGAGAACTGGAGCCGCTCGCCGGACGAGGTGCGCTGGCTGATGGGGTTCAACCGGGACGTGATCCGGCGCCGGCGTGACCAGCTCGACGCGATGGGTGTACGCGTCCGCTGGGCCGGCCGGCGGCCGCGGCTGTGGCGCAGCGTGATCTCCGAGTTGGAGGACGCGGAGCAGCGGACCCTCGACAACGACGTGCTGACGCTGCAGTTCTGCGTCAACTACGGCGGCCGGGCCGAGATCGTCGACGCCGCCCGCCGGGTCGCCGAGCTGGCCGCGGCCGGACGGCTGGACCCGGCCAGGCTGACCGAGGACCGGTTCCGGCAGTTCCTGGACGAGCCGGACATCCCGGATGTCGACCTGTTCGTCCGCTCGTCGGGGGAGCAGCGCACCTCCAACTTCCTGCTCTGGCAGAGCGCGTACGCGGAGATGGTCTTCCTGGACCGGCTGTGGCCGGACTTCGATCGTCGCGACCTGTGGCGGGCCATCGAGGCCTACGCGGCCCGCGACCGGCGTTACGGCGGCGCTCTACCCAACCCGGTCGAGCGCCCTTAGCCGAATCTGCACCCCTTCGTCGGATCTGCACCCTCTGCAGGGGGTGCAGATCCGACGAAGGGGTGCAGATCTCCGAACGTGATGGAGTGGTTTGCGTCCTCAGCAGTTGGCGCAGGTGCCGAAGATCTCCAGGTCGTGGCTGACGTCGCGGAAGCCGTGCTCGGCCGCGACGGCGTTGGCCCAGTGCTCGACGGCGGGGCCGGAGACCTCGACGGCCCGACCGCAGGACCGGCAGACCAGATGGTGGTGGTGGCCGGTCGAGCACCGGCGGTAGGCCGCCTCGCCGTCACCGGTCCGGATCACGTCCACGTCGCCGGTGTCGGCCAGGCCCTGTAGCGTGCGGTACACCGTGGTCAGGCCGATGCTGTTGCCCTGACGCCGGAGCTCGTCGTGCAGCTGCTGGGCCGTGCGGAACTCCTCCAGCTCACCCAGGATCTCGTTGACCGCCGTGCGCTGCCGGGTGCTGCGGCGGCCCTGGCTGCCCGTCTCGGTCATCAGTGCTCGTCGTAGTGGTCGGCGTGCGCGGCGTGCCGGTGGCCGTCGTGCAGGTAGTCGACGTGGTCGCCGTGCGGGATGGTGTCGTGGCCGCAGGCGGCGCTGTGCAGGTGCGGGTGCCCGGCGGACTCCGGCTCCGCCGCGTCCGGCCTGACCTCGGGCTGCACAGCGGTCACCCTACGTCGGCGGGCGAGCAGCAACGAGAACGGCCAGCTGAGGGCGAAGACCGTGATGGCCAGCACCACGATGAGCGCGCCGGGCGCGGTGTCCAGGGAGAACGACAGCGCCGCACCGCCGACGGAGACGGCCACTCCGAGTACGGTCGCCAAGCCCAGCGCAGCCACGAAACCGCTGACCAGGTTGCGGGCGGCCGCCACCGGCACCACCATCAACGCGCTGACCAGGAGCAGCCCGACGGTGCGCATGGCCACCGTCACGGTTACGGCGGCCAGGACCACGACCAACAGGTTGTAGAAGCGCACCGGCAGGCCCTGGACCTGGGCGAACTCCTCGTCACTGGTGACGGCGAACAGCTGCGGAGTCAATCCGACGGTCGGCACCAGCACAAGGACACCCAGGACGCCGATGACCACCAGGTCGCCAGTGGTGACCGAGGTGAGGGAGCCGAACAGGTACGCCGACAGGGCCCCGGCCCCGGCGCCGGCGATGCCGGACATCAGCACCCCGGCCGCCAGGCCGCCGTAGAACAGCACGGCCAGCCCGACGTCGCCGGTGGCCTTGCCGAACTGGCGCAGCAGCTCGACCGCGACCGCGCCGGCCACCGCGGTCGCCACGGCGACCGGGATGGGCGCCTGGCCGGTCAGCAGAGCCAGGCCGACGCCGGCGATCGCGACGTGGCCGAGTCCGTCACCCAGCAGGCTGAGCCGGCGCTGGACGATGTAGGTCCCGATCGCCGGAGCGATCAGTCCGGTCAGCAGCGCAGCCAGCAGCGCCCGCTGCATGAAGGGGTAGCCGAGCAGCTCGATCATCGGGTACGCCGTCCGTCCAGGCCGGGTTCGCTGAGCCCCGTGGTATCGGCGATTCCCGGCCGGTCCGGCGAGGCGTGCTCATGGGTGTGGGCGGCGAGGCCGCCGTCTGCCGACACGACCTGGCCGTCCCGGAGCCGGATGACCCGGTCGATCAACGGCGCCAGCGGCCCGGCCTCGTGCAGCACGACCAGGAGAGCGGTCCCGGCTGCCAGTCGGTGGGTGAGCAGCTCGGCCAGCACCTCCTGGTGCTCCAGGTCCACCCCGGCCGTCGGCTCGTCCAGGACCAGCAGATCCGGCCCGCCTGCGAGAGCGCGGGCGATCATCACACGCTGCTGCTGGCCGCCGGACAGATGGGCCAGCTCGGCCCCGGCGCGGGCGGCCAGTCCGACCGCCTCCAGGGCACTCCCGACCGCGCGTCGGTCGTCACGGCTCGCCGGCCAGAAAGGCCGCCGCCGGGCCAGCCGGCCGGAGGCCACCACCTCGCGCACCTTGGCGCCGGCGAGCCCGGCGGTCGAGCGCTGCGGGACATAGCCGATCCGGTGCCAGGCGCGGAACCGGCGTGGGGTCTCGCCGAACAGCCGGACCTCGCCGGCCTGGGCCGGCACCAGGCCGAGGGCCGCGCGGACCAGCGTGGTCTTGCCGGACCCGTTGCCGCCGAGCAGGGCGACCGCCTCGCCCGGTCGCACCGACGCCGTCACCCCACGGAGCACCGCCGATCCGCCGAGCTCGACGACAAGATCCTCGGCGGCCACGGCGGGCGTCTGGCCGTCGCTCACCGGCATCCGTTCGCCGTCCTGAGCGCGGTCAGGTTGGATCGCATCACCGATAGGTAGTCGGTGCCGCGCGAGTCTGCGGTGATGCCCTCGACCGGGTCGAGGACGTCGGTCCTGAGTCCGAGGTCCCCGGCGATGGCCGTGGCCACGTCGGGGGAGACGAGGGTCTCGTAGAAGATCGTGGTGATGCCATGCTCCCGCGCCTCGGTCTGGACCTCGGCGATCCGAGCCGGGGACGGCTCGACGTCCGGACTGAGGCCACCGATGCTGATCTGGGTCAGCCCGTACCGCTCGGCCAGGTAGCCGAAGGCGGCGTGCGAGGTGATGAACTCGGTCCGCGCGCAGCTCGCCAGCCCGCGAGTGAACTCCTTGCCGAGTGTGGTCAGCTCGGTCTCCAATGCTTGAGCGTTGGCGGTGTAGTCGACAGCCCGGCCGGGGTCGAGCGCGGCCAGCCGCTCGGCGACGGCGTTGCCGAGGGTGACCAGATGGGCCGGGTCCAGCCAGACGTGGGGATCCAGCTCGCTCTCCTCGGCGTGCTCCCCGCTCTCGCTGTGCCCGTGATCGTGCTCGGTGCCGAGGTCCTGCAACGGGACCACCGTGGTCGTGTCCAGGGCGTTGTCCCGCTGGCTCTGCGCGACCGCCGCGTCCACGGCCGGCTGGAACGTCCGCTCGTACACGACCAGGTCAGCGTCGAGAACGCTGGCCGTCTGGCGCGGCGTCAGCTCCATGTCGTGCGGCTCGCTTCCCGGCTGGGTGAGGCTGGTGACGTGGCCGTGCTTCCCGGCGACCCGCTCGGCGACGAACTGGAAGGGGTACGCAGCCGCGACGATCGTCAGCTGGTTCGCGTCCGCCTCGGCGCCCCTCGGTGCAGCCTGACCGCAGCCGCTGGCGGCCAGCGCGAGAGCACCGGCCACCAGCGAAGCGACCCCCAACCGATGTGGCATGACAACCATTTTCATTAAGCACTGGCTCGTCCGTCAAATCGGCGGGCGTTCTCGCCGCTCGGTCGGTTCCCCACGCAGCGTGGGAATCTCACCCTGACCACAGGTTGCAACCTGTGGTCAGGGTGAACAACCTGTGCCCAGTGGTCGGATTCCCACGCTGCGTGGGGATCTTGTGACGGACGTGCAGCGGCGAGGCGGTTCGCGAACGAGGCGGGGGGTCGGTGAGCCGGCCTTAGAAGCGGACCACCGCCAGAGTGACGAGAAGGGCCAGGATCAGCACCCGCCAGATCCGCCCGCCGGTGCTGGCCACCGGCCAGGACAGGTAGGCGATCCAACCCACGAAGAGCAGCACCAGGGCCAGCGCGACCAGGCCGACGGGCAGCGGGGCCAGCACGCCGATCGCGATCAGCACGATGGTGATCAGCGGCACGACCATCGACGGCGCGGCATGCAGCCGTTCCAGCAGCGGCTGGCTGACCTGCACCACCCGGGCGCGCAGCGGGCTGACCGGCGTCGGCACGCTCACCGCAGGGCCAGTCGGGGCGGGACGGCCATCGAGCCGGCCGGGCCGGGGGTGACTGCCTTGTCCACCCGCTCCAGCAGCTGGTCGAACACGTTCGTCCGGTCGAACTGCAGCGCGTGGGCCCGGGCCCGGGCGGCCATGTCGGCCCGCTCCGGCAACGGCATGGTGACGGCGAGGTCGAGGGCCGCGGTGACCGAGCTGGGGCTGTCTACGGGCACGATCATCGCCGTGTCGCCGACGGCCTCGCCGATCCCGCCGGTGTCGGTCGTGATCACCGGGCCGCCGCCGGCCAGCATCTTCTCCACCAGGGCGATGCCGAAGGTCTCGACGAACTCCGGTCGCGGCTTGCTGGGCAGCACGAACGCGGCGCAGCCCGCCATCAGATGGGGCTTCTCGTCGTCGTCGACGTCGTCCAGGAAACGGATTCGGACGGCGGCGGGGGAGACGGCGGCGACCTCGTGCAAGTACTCGGCCTGTGGGCCGTCGCCGGCGATGACCAGGGTCAGGTCCGCCGACGCTGAGCTGGCGGCGAACCCGGCGATCAGGTCGTCGACCCCCTTGGCGTGGGCCAGCCGGGACAGGAACAGCACGTAGCCGTCGGGCGCGAGGTCGCGCGCGGCCAGCACCCGCCTGGTCTCCGCCGGATCGAGGTCGAGGAAGGCCGCGGTATTCACCGCCGGGTACGAGACGGTCACCCGCTGTCGGCACCGAACGCCGAACGTCGTGCCGTGCCGGGCGTCGATCTCGTCGGCCGAGGAGATGATCAGCTGCCGGGTGTAGTCCGACACCGCCACCGGTACGTCGCTGTCCAGGTACGCCGAGAGCACCTGGGCCGCCGCCCCGAACTGGCCGTCGGTCACGCAGGAGCGGACCACGTTGGTCACGTCCGAGCCCACGGCCTCGGCGACGGTGACGACCGGGACCGGCAGACCGGTGGTCTTGGCCACCCGGAGCGCGTCGGACACGGCGATGGTGTGCGGGCTCAGGTAGAGCGACACGCACACCGTCGGCACACCGTCGGTGAACAGCTCAACCAGCCGGCCGGTCATGCCGGCCAGGTGCCGCCCGTCCGGAACCTTGTAGTCGCCCACCGGCTCGGGGCGCTCCACCTCGATGCCCTCGCTGTAGGGCAGTACGCCGTCCAGCGGCTTGAGCGGCAGACCTGATGACTCGAGCAGGTCGAGCGGCCAGGTGACGATACGCACCTCGGTGAAGCCGCGGTGCAGCGCGGCCTCGGCGAGGTTGCGCGCCTCACCGGAGTGTCCGCAGATCACCGGGTCGGCGCGGACAACGATCACCAGTCGGCGGCACGGCGGTCCGGCGTCGGCCGGCTGGGGGTCGGTCCAGGCTCCCATTGGCGGTTCCTCTCCGAGTTCGGGAACGGGTCGGTGCTGAGTATTTGGGCAAGAATCCCGCTGGTCAACCGGCGATGTTGGCGGGCAGGCCGGCCACCGAGCTCTTCGGATAACCCGACCCTGCCGGGGAGACCGACGGCGGTCTGGTCGTGGTACCCCAGTCCGAGGGTTGTGAACCCAGCCGGATGACCAGCGTGCCGCCGCGGTGCAGGTCGCGGGCGGTCAACCAGCTCCGCTCCAAGGGCTCGTCATTGAAGGTCACCGACTGCACGTACTGCGCCGGGCCATCGGGTTCCGGCTCCACGAACCCCTCGGTCTCGATCGACAGCTCAGCGCCGTTCAGCCGGATCCGCGACTGCACGAAGGCCGGCGCGTTGACCAGGTAGAGGCTCTGTCCGGCCACCGGAAACAGGCCGAGCGACGCCCAGACGTACCACGAGCTCAGCCCGCCGGAGTCGTCGTTGCCGGGCAGGCCGCCGCGGCCCAGCCCGAACATGTTGTGCAGCGCCGCGTGCACCACCTCGGCGGTCCGGTCGGGCCGACCGACATAGTGGTAAGCCCAGGGGACCTCCATGTCCGGCTCGTTGTTCAGGCCCTGGAACCGGTTCAGCCCGTACCCGGCGCTCAGCTCCTCCACGGTCGGCCGTTCGCCGACCTGCTTGACCGGGTCGGCGCCGTAGCCGAAGAAGCTGTCCAGCATGGCTACGAACTTCTTGTCCCCGCCGGCCAGCTCGATCCGGGCCTGCATGTCGTGCAGGATCCGGAAGGAGTAGTTCCACTTGCCGCCCTCGTAGTAGGCCGAGTCGACCAGCAGGCCCGTCTTGGGGTCGAAGGCGTTCACCCAACGCGTCGCCAGCTCCTCGAACTGCTCGGCGAGCGCGTGGTCGCCGACGAAGTCGGCGACCTTGGCCGTGCACTGGTAGCCGAAGGCGATGTCGAGACTGTGGGTGATCGGATGGGTCACGCCCCGGAGCAGGAACTCCTCCCCGTACGCGCGGCGCAGGTCGGTGTCCATGTGGCACAGCGCCCAGTCCCAGTCCACACCGTTGACCCCGAGCTGGCACAGGTCGGCCAGGAAGGTGTGGCACAGCGCGCTGCCCTGCCGGGTGAACCGGTCGGCACCCTTGGCCATCCGGTAACCGATGGGCAGGTTGCCTTCCTCCTCGCAGATGTTCAGCATCGCGTTGGCCAGCTCGGCGGCCCGGGCGGGGAACAGGGCAGTGATCAGGGGCAGCTGGGTCCGGTAGATGTCCCACATCGTGCAGATGTCGAACGCGAACGGCCCGTTGTTGGGCCAGAACGGGCTCTCCCCGGTGGCGAAGCAGGGCTTGATCAGCGAGTGGTACAGCGCGGTGGCGAAGATCGTCTTCCGGGAGGTCGACGGGGTCTCGATCTTGATCGTGTCCAGGTGCTCCCGCCAGGCGCTGGCGGTCTGCTGACGCCGGTCCTCGAAGGCGCCCGGGGCCGACACCGGCATGGTGGGGTCCTCGATCAACGAGTCGCCGTCCGGGCTGAGCAGACCATAAACGGTGCCACTGCGGGACCGGGGCGCGCAGTCGACCTGCAGGTTGGCCCGGGCCTGGTCCACCCCGCGCAGCGAGAAGCCGAACCGCACCTCGACGGTCTGACCGGGGTCGGTGGCCCCGCGCCACATCAGGCCGAAGGGCCGCAGCGTGGTCGGGCGGATGCGGTCGAAGTCCAGCCGCGTGCCGCCGTGCATCAGCCGCCGGTCGTACCACAGCAGCTGCCGCCAGTCTCCTGCGTCGCACTCGACGTGGGTGGCCAGCGGAGCACCCTCGACGACAGTCTCAGCCTGGGCGACGCCGGGACCGATGGCCTCCAGGTGTGAGCGCAGGGGGACGGTCGTGCCGTAGGGAATGGCCAGGCCGCCCATCGAGAAGTCGATCACGATCCGGGCGTCGCGGGAGGCCGGGAAGGTGTAACGGTGCACCGCGCTGCGTGGGCCAACGGTCAGCTCGCAGCGGATCCCGGAACTGAGGGTGCAGGCGTAGTAGCCGGGCTCGGCCCGCTCGTCGAGCAGGTCCCAGGTGCCGCCCAGGCCGTCCAGCGGCTCCAGCATCGGGGTGATCCGGAAGTAGTTGTAGTACTTCCGGATGGCTCCGGTCCCGGACTGCTGGAAGTGGGTGAAGCCGGACGCAAGCGGTCGGTCGTGCAGTTCGGTCGGCACGCCCTCGGTATTCAGCTGGTACCGCCCGTATCCGGTCGGATAGGCGCCGGAGTACGCGCACGCCGAGACCATGCCAAACGGGAACGTCGCTCCGGGATGGGTGTTGCCCACCTGCGGTTTCGGCCACCACCACGTCTCGGCCAGTCCGTGCGGAATGGGCAGATCGGTGGCCGAGCTCCCGATGAAGGGGTCGACGTGTTCGATCACGGGCTGCCTCCTGAGCATCGGCGGCGTTGCATAGAACGTAGGTCCATTGCGTTACTACCAGATTTCGGCGGGATGACGAGACACGCAGGGTTTCTACGCCGGAGGACCCCGGGTACGGTGCCGGGATGAGTCTTGTCGCGGGAGTCGACTCGTCCACCCAGTCCTGCTCGGTCGTCGTCTGTGACACCGAGACCGGAAAGGTGCTCCGCACCGGCCGCGCCGCCCATCCTCCGGGTACCGAGGTCAGCGCCCAGGCCTGGGCGGACGCATACGGCGAGGCCACCCGGGACCCGGGGCTGCTGGAGGGTGTCGAGGCGATGGCCGTCGGCGGCCAGCAGCACGGCATGGTCACCTTGGACGCCGACGGTGCGCTGGTCCGGGACGCGCTGCTGTGGAACGACAACCGCTCGGGACCGGACGCGACCGACCTGGTGACCGAGCTGGGCGGCCCGCAGGCCTGGGCCGACCAGGTGGGCTCGGTCCCGCCCGCGTCGTTCACCGTGAGCAAACTCCGCTGGCTCGCCCGGGCCGAGCCGGACAATGCGGCGCGGACGGCGGCGGTCCTGCTCCCGCACGACTGGCTGACCTGGCAGCTGGGCGGGCGGCGGTCCGAGCCGGCGACCGATCGAGGGGACGCCTCGGGCACCGGGTACTTCGACGCCACGGCCAACGTCTACCGCGACGACCTGGTCCGGTTGGCCCTCGGCCACGATCTCCAGCTGCCAACGGTCGCCGCTCCGGACGCCGTGGTCGGCGAGACCCCGGACGGGATCCGCCTCGCTCCCGGCACCGGGGACAACATGGCGGCCGGCCTCGGGCTCGGGTTGGCCCCCGGAACAGTCGTGGTCTCGCTCGGCACCAGCGGCACGGCCTTCACCACCAGCGCCACCCAGAGCCACGACCCGACGGGCACGGTGGCGGGGTTCGCCGACGCGACCGGCGCGTTCCTGCCGCTGGTCTGCACGCTGAACGCGGCGCGCAACCTGTCCGCCACCGCCTCGCTGCTGGGGGTCGACTTCGCCGAGTTCGCCCGGTTGGCCCTCAGTGCCCCCGCCGGCAGCGGGGGGCTGGCTTTCGTGCCCTACCTGGAGGGGGAGCGGACACCGCCGTTGCCCACGGCCACGGGTGAGCTGGTCGGGATGTCCCTGGCCAACCTGGTGCCGGCCAACCTGGCCCGGGCGGCGATCGAGGGCATTCTGTGGAGCCTGGCGTTCGGGATGCGGGTGCTGCAGCAGCACGGAGACTCGATCGAACGCGTCATCCTGACCGGCGGCGCGGCGCAGTCGGCCGCCGTGCAGCAGATCGCTCCGGCGGTGTTCGGGCTGCCGGTCACGGTGACCGATGTGGCCGAGAGCGTGGCCGTCGGCGCCGCCCGGCAGGCGGCTTGGGTGCTGACCGGAGAGCTGCCCGACTGGCCGGTGCCCCAGGTCCGCACCATCGAGGCCACCGATGCCGATCGGACCATCGCTACGGAGATCGACGAGCGCTACTCCGCCGCCGTTCGGGAGCACTACCAAGCGCCGGTCTAGCTCCGCGAGCCGGCAGGCCCTAGAGAAGGGCGGAAACCAGGGTGTCGTGCTGCTCCGCGTACCAGTCGGCGGTCGCGGCGGCCCGCTCCTTGGCCAGCGCCCAGTAGGCCGCGAAACCCTCGATGCCGGTGTCGGCGCCGTCCTCGATCAGCTGGTACATCCGGTCGTGGTTGAGGCGGACCGCGCGCACCAGCCGCTCCGGATCGAGCTCCATCCCGTACGCGGCGACGAACGTCCGCATCCGCTCCAGGGCGGCGCCCCGACGGGAG
>CAWEFW010000042.1:0-9624 GCA_963808435.1 uncultured Actinomycetota bacterium
ATTTGAACCTGCGACCCCTTGACCCCCAGCCCGCTCGATCGGTATTGCTAATCGTTGGCGAGAGTTTCAGTTTAGCGCGTTAGACCTAGTCAGCGGCAACTTTCGCGCATCGAGCATCGACCGGCAACCTGAGGCAACATGCCGGATTTGGATGCGAGTGGTTGTCAGCTTAGTTGTCAGACTTGCTTGATGCCTCGTGATCAACTTCCTCGGGAGTCTCGGCTGGCATGGGACTCGCCAAGCTGCCTCAAGTTCGACCCGATTGGGCCAGCCGGGCATGCCAATTTCTGCTATTGGTTGGTTGACTAGGCAGTTATTCTCCGCGACAACCGGCAGGACAGCCGAGCTGGATGTGCACTCTCGGGTCGTCTTACAGATCCTCCACCACAGTCAGATTTCGGTGACTATTGGACATCTATTCGCAGGTCGCGTCGGCGTCGATGTGCAGGCACTGATCAAGCTCAGGAGCCGGCCTAATTCTGGGCGGAATTGAGTCGTGCTGCTTCAGTTTGCTGCTGCAGGTCGGTTTACGTCTGGCCGCTGGACTGTCGCGAAACCGTATCTGTCAAACATGGAGCAAGCAACCGGTGGAGTCAAGTGTCCGGAGTCCGACGTCAGACCGAAGTGACAGCCGGCAGAAGTCGCTGCGAAAGGATTCGTTAGGGAACCGGAATAACCCTGTCCGCGTTCCTCTGCGCCTAGCCGTGGCTACTTGGTGGCCCAAGCGGGCCACGATTGCCCCCGACGCCGTACGAGTCGTCTATGGGCGCGGCCGCGGCTTCCTCGAGAAGAACATGCCCTGATCCCTCGGCATCCCACCTGGTCAGGAGCACTTTCCAAATTTGATCCGCACCCGCATCAGGCCGCCTAACCGCCATGAAAGCGGCGGGTTAACGATGCACCGGGCGGCAGTGAGTCGACAACGAGCACCGCGGTCGTCATGATGCTGGGCGTGTGAATGCGAAGGGCGCCGATGACCAGTCGGGCCGACTCAGAATTGGAAACGGCAGCGGCTCCCAGTACAGCGATGGAGTCTGCAAACTGCGCCCCTGCCGAGTGTTGGGGGCCGCCGTCGTTAAACCTGAAGGCTACTCCCACCCTCAAAGGGAACCCCAGATGGGTCGAACACGGCCACTGCGGGTGTTGTGGAGTTTTGGGCGCCCGCAGCAGTAACTGGCTTGACGGTCGGCGCCGGGGCCTGCTTCGGTCAGGCCGGTGCGAGGTGGCTGGCCAGGCGGGCGAAGGTGTCGGTCCACCCTGCCCTGTGCAGTTCGCGTCGCGCCTCGGTTGCGAACGGGCCTTGCATGAGCGCCACCACGGTTGCGCCGTCGCGCGCGTGCAGTGCGAGGCGGACCACCGTCTCGCGGTCGTCCGGGTCGGGCGGCTCCCAGCGAAACGTGTAAGCCAGGCGCGTCGGAGGCTGCACCTCGACGTACTCGCCGGCCAGGTGGAAGAGTTCACCGCCCTCAGGCGGCTGCATGGCGATCCGGTAGGCGCCGCCCACCTTCGCGTCGAGGGTGACCTCCGGACAGGTGAACCCCTCCGGTCCCCACCACTGGGCGACCTGCTCGGGATCGGTCATCGCCTCGAACACGCGCTGCGGCGAGGCCTCAACAATGCGGGAGAGCTCGAAAGCACCGGGCAGCCCTAGCGGAGGCATGCTGGCAACTGTGCGAGTGCGTCGTCGATAGTAAGGAGCCCAGCGGCAGTCATCTCTTCAGCTGGGACCCATTCGGGAAAGGGGATCTCCGTCGTTCGGTGTGCGCCGGACGCGGTGTGCTCCTCGTCGACGGCAGCTAAGCGTTCTGCGGGAATACGATCCGCAACCCGAACGAGTGCTGGCCATAGCCGGCGGTGCACTAGGGTGATTTTTCCATTGATCAGCCGCGTGGCAATTATGTCGGGTGAGTTCGTAACGTCGGTGAGTACTGCGAAGATTTCGTGGCCCGCCGGATGTCCCCACCAGCTACCGCGGATGGGCTCGCCGGCAACGTATTCGGCCAGGTTGGGTACGGGGCCACGTGCCGACTGCAGCACCAGGCCCTGCTGGTGTATCCAGTCGAGCGGCTCCACAAGCATCGATTGAATCACGGGGCGCGTACTCTGCCGATATTCCGCCAAGCGCCTACGACGTTCGCCAAGCCTGGGGTCCGAACCGCTGGCTCGACGACCGCCCGCCCGGGTGAGTCGCTAGTCGCTTAGGGCGTCGGGCTCAGGCTCGCCGCTCAGGACGTCGGCACCGGACGCCGAGTGGCTCGTGACCGCGGACACCGCCGCACTTGACCCCCAGGCGGCTCACCACGAGTGACAAAGTGACCTGGTTCGCCGGTCTAGGTCAGGGCCGCAGTTCGCCACCATCCGCCGACGACCGTCGAGACCTCACTGGATTGACGATCACTTGGACGATCACGAGCTCGGCCCCGACTACTACGACCGACACGTCAACACCGACGCCAGGCGGCGCAACCACATCCGCCAACTCGAAGCCCTCGGCTACAAGGTCACCCTCGAACCCGCAGCTTGACCCCACCCCGTGGCCCAGTCCCTGCCTGGTCACCTTCATTTTCGGACGAGCTGCCGCCTAGCGCATTTATCGCTGAGTGGCCACGAGCCGGGCCGGGATCGCCCCGCCCCGCTCCGCACGGCTCGCGTGAGGAAGGCGCAGGCGCCGTGACAGTTGTCATGGTCAGGTCGTGACGCGAGGCCGAGGTCGTACGACGCGGCCGACGCGAGACTGGTGACATGCCCGACATGCACCCCACCCAGCTGGCCCGGCCCACCCGCGCGGCATCCGGCTCGAGTCGCCCTGGCCAACAGCGCGCCGGTGTCGGTACGCCGAGCCGCCGAGGTCGATCCGGACGTCGTCTTGATGGACGTGCAGATGCCCGGTGCGGCCGACTGCAAGGACGGCATCGAAGCCACCGCGGCGATCGTGGCCGCCCGACCGGCGGCGAAGGTCATCGTCTTGACCACCTTCGGCCGCCCCGGATACCTGCGGCGCGCCATGGAGGCCGGAGCCGTCGGGTTCATGGTGAAGGACGCCTCGGCCGACCGGCTGGTGGATGCCATCCGGAGGGTTTCCGAGGGACTGTGGGTGGTCGACCCGACGCTGGCCGCGGACAGCCTGAGCATCGGGCCTTCCCCGCTCACCGAGCGGGAGACTGAGGTACTGGCGGCGGCCGCCGGGGGCGGGTCGTCAGCCGCCATCGCCGAGGCGACCTTCCTCAGCGAGGGGACCGTGCGCAACCACGTGTCGGCGGCCATTGGCAAGCTCGGCGCCGGCTCGCGGGTCGAGGCCGTCCGGATCGCGACCGACAACGGCTGGCTGTGAACCGTTTCCTAAACGCGTTCGCCGATGTTCGCCGACAACCGTCAAAACTTGCGTGCTCCTTGGGGGGTCGTGCCGGAGACCCAATTTATGCAAACAATAATGCAAATGAATCGGGCCCCCGTTCTTTTCAAGTTAAACAAAGGAGAGGAAGATAGTGGAGGTAAAAGAAAGAAGTGTCATCCAGCGTCACCTGGCCATCGTTGCCGTCCTGTTGCTGTTGGTGATCGGGCCGATTTTCGGGCCGCTACCTAACTTCTTGGGCGAGCGATTTGGGATCTATACTGCCGTTATTATCATGCTCTTCACCTTTGTCGTCGGCTTTAGCATCATCCTGACTGTCATCTTCAGATTCAATGAAATGAGATCAGATTCATTGCTCGAGAAACTGGGCAGATTGGGCTGGGGACAGCCGTCTCGCCTAACGGCCATCATCGTGGCAGTAGTTGCTGGTTTGGCTTGGGGAGCTCTGTTTCTGAGCACCACTCTCCAATTCGATCCAGATGCCAACCTGGCCGAACTCAGCCTGTTCAGATTGGCGGCCATCCTAATAGCGGTCTTCGGCGCCATCCTGGAAGACCTGATCACCCGCGGCTACGTGATGAACGGCTTGCGCCAGATCAACATCCCTAACTGGGGGCAGCTTGTACTATCGGCATTGCTCTTCGCCCTTTATCATACTATCTGGGCATTTAATGTGTTTAGCTTCATTTTCAGCCTGATTTTCGGGTTGATTTTGGGCGGTCTCTTCCTGTGGGGTAAGCGCAGTCTAACCCCGGTTATTGTTGCTCATCTTCTGCCAGTTGTCATCTCCGAACCGTTTTCTTCTATGCTCATCTTCTTAGCACCTCGTGCCTGATCAGTGCTATCCGCGAACGACTACCCGTTCACAAAGGATGCTCGAACCGCTGGGCAGGTCGGCGATGGCATGGTCTCCAGCACCGTCCGCCGCGATGCCCTTGATAACATCTGTGGCGCTAAGGGACTCACACCGGCTGGGTGAGCGGTGGCCCGCCGCATCGACGAGCAGGCCAGTGCTATCCGCGAACGACTACCCGTTCACAAAGGATGCTCGAACCGCTGGGCAGGTCGGCGATGGCATGGTCTCCAGCACCGTCCGCCGCGATGCCCTTGATAACATCTGTGGCGCCGCGCTCGGCCACAACGATTTCGATCCGGAACTCGTGCCCGACGTCGGCATTTGTTGGGCCGCCAATGCCTGTCCCGGGACTGGAGGGCGTCTTCGAAGCCGTGACAAGAGGAAGCGGGGACGTAGTGTCGGAACCAAGATCGGGCGATCGAGTTCTTTCGACTGCGGCGGCACTGATTCTTGGAGTTGTGAGTTCAGTCCTCGCCGTTTCGCTCGGAAATCCAATCGGGGCGGCCTCCACCTATCTCGCCCAGGAAATCGGCGCCAATCCCGATGGTCCAGCCGCGATGCTGTTATGGGCAGCCGGCTTCGGAGCGATCGTGGCTCCAGTCGGAATATTGCTATATGCACTAGACCGTAATCGACGCGGACGGCCACCTCTACTATTCGTCTTGGACTATTATTTCATGTACTTGGTGTGCTCAATATTCGCATGGATGATATTGATTAACGTCTTGGAAGATAGGTGGCACGTTCCCCAGGGATTACTTGATTCTTACCCGCTTCCCAGATTCCTGGGTGGCGACGGCATTGGGGGCGTATTTGGAGTTTGGTGGAATGGTGGATGGCGAACCCAGCTGCTCACCATCTTGGGCTTTGGCGCGGGCTTCATCTTCGGTAGCATCCTTTCCTGGCCCGTCGTCCGCCTTATACATCGCTCCAGAGAACCATCGCCCGGCCAGTAGTTCATGGATCAGATGGAAGAGCGCCGGCGCACGCGCCGCGACGAGGACTCTTAGCAGTCGCTGCGCGACGGATAAGGCGTAGAGGGAGCCACGCCCGAGGACCTGCTAGGCCGGTGGACCAAACGGTTAGCCCCATCCTCACGAACCGGCTGCCTGCTTGTCGTTCTGCTTGACAACGGCCTTTACGCGCCCTGGATCAACCGGACCTCTCCGGACGCGCTCGACGCGTCGGCGACGGCTGTGGCACCCGCAACCTCCCTTGATAAGACAGAGGTCAGATGCGTGAAAATCAGGTCGCTCGCGACGGATGAACTGGACAGTCGGGCCTTAGGTTTGACCGCACGGGCAGCTCCGCCCCCTTTCGGTTCACATGAGCGCTCTATCGGCACCAGTTCTCCTCATCTCACAGCACGAGGCGGCACGCGTGCTCGGCGTGGAGCGCACCACGATCTGGCGGATGTGCGGCAGGGGCGACCTCGCACGGGTGCGGATCGGCCGCCGCAGTCTGATCACCATGGAGTCGATCAACGCCTTCATCGCGTCACAGGTTGAGGGCGTCGGAGACCACCAGCGCGGCTGACCGGGCCGCGTCGTCGGTGAGGTGGCCGTAGATGTCGGCGGTGATCATGATCGACGAGTGGCCGAGGTTGCGGCTCACGACGTGCATCGGCACGTTGTTCAGCAGCGCCGTCGTGGCGTACGTGTGACGGAGGGTGTGCACGCCGATCTGCGGCAGCCTCGCCCGCTTGGCGGCGATCGTCGTCGTGCGCAGCAGGTTGCGAGGGTCGACCGGACGATCCGAACTCGGTGGCGAAGACGAAGCCGGTGTCCTCCCACAGGTTGCCGGCCCGCAGACGCTCGGCCACCTGCTCGGCCCGGTGCTCGGTGATCAGCCGGACCATGGCCGGGCTGAGCGAGACCACCCGGCGGGATCGCTGAGTCTTGGCGTCCGAGACCACCAGCTCACTCCCCCGTCGGGTCAGCGAGCCCTTGATCGAGAGCTCGCACCGGTCGAGGCGAACGTCTGCCCAACGGAGGGCGAGCGCCTCGCCGCGGCGCAGGCCGGTGCCCAGGATCAGGCGAAGAACCTTCGCGTAGCGCAGATCCCTCGCGCCGTGCAGCAGCTGCGCGACTTGCTCGGGCGTCGAGGCTCGTCGCCTCCGTGGTGCGTCGCCCTCGGGCGCTTGACCCGCAGCACGGGACTGGCCGCGAGAAGGCCGTCGATCACCGCGTCGTCGAAGGCCGAGCGCAGAGCCGCGTAGGCGTTGCGGCGGGTGCTGGCCGCTCGGCCCAGCTTCTCCATGTGCAGCAGCACCCGGGTGATGTCCGAGGGCTTGACCTGGCCGAGCGCCAGGTGCCCGATCAGCGGCTCGACGTGGTGCACGGTGAGGCCGGCGTACAGGTCCTTGGTCGACTCGGCGCGGTCGCTGGCGCGCAGGAACGTCGTCCGCCATTCGGCGAGCCAGTCCGACACCGTTCGGGTCGCGTCGCGGACCGGTTCGCCGCGACCGACCCGCTCGCGAGCCGCAGCCGCTTTGGCCTTCGCCTCGGCCTGGGTGCGGCCGTAGAAGTACGTCCGGCGGATCGTGCCGTCGGGGCGTTCGAGTCTGACGGTGACGCTGTAGCGGCCGTCGGTGCGCTTGGTACGACGTGCGGACATGGTTCCTCCGGTTACCCGACCGAAGGCGCTGGGGAGTGTCCCGGCGGTCACGGATCCGAGGTCATCCGGTTGTCAGACCGGTTGTCAGACCAGTTGATCGCCGAGGATCTCAGAGGGATTCGCAAGTGATCAAACCTGCGCTGACAAGGTGTTTCGCTTGTCGGGCTGACAGGATTTGAACCTGCGACCCCTTGACCCCCAGTCAAGTGCGCTACCAAACTGCGCCACAGCCCGCGTCGCCGCCGGGAGGCGGCAACCACGAGCGGGAACTCTACTCCTTGCCAGACCGGCGCTTCGAATCAGCGCCCAGCCCGGTACCGTCGCCAGCGTGGCGCGCTGGATCTGCCCGAACTGCGAGCGCGAGTTTGCGGCTCGGCAGGCTCATGTCTGCGTGCCGGGGATCAGCGTCGCCGAGCTGCTGGGCCGGCACCCGGTCTGGGTCGCCGAGGTCTACCAGCCGATCATCGAGCACCTGAACACGCTGGGTCCGGTCTACGAAGATGCCGTCGACGTCGGGATCTTCCTCAAGAGCGATCGCAAGCTCGCCTCGTTCCGGCCGAAGGTGCGCTCGGCCGAGCTCTGGTTGTTCCTCCCCGAGGCCATTGACGACCCGAGGATCAGCCGCAGTATCCAGACCGGCCTCGACCGAATCGTCAGTCTGGTCAAGCTCACCGCGTCCGGCGAGGTCGACGATCAGGTGAAGGCCTGGCTGACCATGGCGTACGACCTGAACACCGATTAGCGCTTGCGCTTCTCCCGGGCCCGAACCTCGAGGTGGATCGGCGATCCGGTGAAGCCGAACTCCTCGCGCAATCGCCGTTCGAGGAATCGGAGGTAGCCCGCCTCGACCGATCCCGAGGTGAACAGCACGAAGGTTGGCGGGCCAACCTGGGCCTGGGTGCCGAACAGGATCCGCGGCTGCTTGCCCCCTCGGACCGGATGCGGATGCGCGGCGACGACCCGGCCCAGGAATGCGTTCAGCTTCCCGGTGGAGATCCGGGTTTCCCAGCCCTGCAGGGCCTCGCGCAACGCCACGCCCAACCGGTCGACGTGCCGGCCGGTGAGCGCCGAGATGTTGACCCGGCTCGCCCAGGTGAACTGCACCAGGTCCCGCTCGATCTCCCGATCCAGGTAGCGGCGCCGCTCGTCGTCGGTCAGGTCCCACTTGTTGAAGGCGATCACCAATGCCCGGCCGGCCTCCTCCACCGCGCTCATCACCCGCAGGTCCTGCTCGGTCAGCGGCTCGCTGGCGTCAATGACCACGACGCAGACCTCGGCCCGTTCGATCGCGCCGTGGGTACGCAGGCTGGCGTAGTACTCGTGGCCGGAGGCCTCCTTGACCCGGCGCCGGATCCCCGCTGTGTCGATAAAGCGGTAGATCTCACCGTCGACTTCGACCAGCTCGTCGACCGGGTCGACTGTGGTGCCGGCCACGTCGTCCACGACCACGCGCTGCTGTCGGGCCAGCTTGTTGAGCAGACTCGACTTGCCGACATTCGGCTTGCCGACGATGGCCACCCGCCTCGGGCCGCCCTCGGGCTCGTCCTGTTCGGCGGGCGCCTCGGGGAGCACCGCCAGGATCGCGTCCAGCAGGTCACCACTCCCCCGCCCGTGCAGGGCCGAGACCGCGTACGGCTCGCCCAGGCCGAGGTTCCACATGGTGGCCGCCTCGGCCTCGGTGCGCTGGTCATCAACCTTGTTCGCCGCCAGGACCACAGGCTTGCCGCTCCGCCGAAGCACCTGAACCACAGCTTCGTCGACGTCCTGGGTGCCCACGGTGGCGTCCACCACGAAGACCACCGCGTCGGCCGCGGCGATGGCCAGTTCCGCCTGCTCGGCGACCTGGGCCGCCATGCCGCGGGCGTCGCGTGCCCAGCCGCCCGTGTCCACGAGGACGAACGATCGCCCGTTCCAGATGGCGTCGTAGGAGACCCGGTCCCGGGTAACCCCCGGCACGTCCTGGACCACCGCCTGGCGGCGGCCGATCATCCGATTCACCAGGGTCGACTTGCCGACATTCGGTCGGCCGACCACGGCCACCACGGGAACGGTCATCGTGCGGTCAGCTGTGCTGGACCGCGGGAACCAGCGCGCAGATCTCGTTGATCACCTCGTCGAGCGTGAGCTCGGTCGAGTCGACGACGTGTACGCCCGGCGCGGCCGAGGTGAAGTCGGCGACCGTGGAGTCGTCCCGGTCCCGCCGGATCACCTGATCGGTGACGGCGTGGACGTCGACCCGGTCGGCCAGTTCAGCGTGGCGCCGGGCGACCCGCGCGTCGGCGTCGGCAACCAAGAGCACCCGGACATCGGCGTCCGGGGCGACCACCGTGGTGATGTCGCGACCCTCGGCGACAATCCCCCGCGACGAGCGGGCGATCAGCTCCTTCTGCCGCGTGATCAGGTCCACGCGGACCTCGAGGTTGGTGGCCAGTGAGCTCACGGCGGCGGAGACGTCCGGCTCGCGGATGGCCTCGGTGACGTCTGTGCCGTTGATCGCGATCGTGAAGTTCTGGGGGTCGAGTTGGAGGTCCATCTCGGCCGTGCGCACCAGATCGGCGACCGCGTGGGTGTCGGTCCTGTCGACGTCCCGGTGTAGCGCCAGCCAGGTGGCCGCCCGGTACATCGCTCCGGTGTCCAGGAAGTCCAGTCCGAGCCGTTCGGCCACACCACGCGCGGTGCTGGACTTGCCCGAGCCGCTCGGCCCGTCGATCGCCACGACAAGTGGCCGATCGAGAGCCGCCAGGCGCGGTCGGCTGGCGGTCACGTGCTGCTGGGGGCGCTCAGGCACTGGGTCAGCCTA
>CAWEFW010000043.1:0-73773 GCA_963808435.1 uncultured Actinomycetota bacterium
GTGTGAATCGTCACG
The DNA here is from genome assembly GCA_963808435.1 of uncultured Actinomycetota bacterium. Classification (GTDB taxonomy): domain Bacteria; phylum Actinomycetota; class Actinomycetes; order Propionibacteriales; family Propionibacteriaceae; genus Microlunatus. Next base: position 16 of record CAWEFW010000043.1, read on the forward strand.
GGTTCCATGCCGTTCCTTTCTGAGTCGAAAGGATGAGGTATGCCGAAGAAGGTCAATCCCGAGCTGAGGGCTCGGGCTGTCCGGATGGTGCAGGAGCATCAGCAGGACTATCCTTCCCAGACAGCCGCGGCCCGGGCGGTGGCCAAGCAGCTCGGCCTGGGTCGAGAGACCGTGCGCCGGTGGGTGGTGCAGGCCGCGGTCGACGGCGGCGGCCGGGCGGGGGTCACGTCGGAGGAGCACGCCGAGATCAAGCGGCTAAGAGCGGAGAACCGCCGGCTCCAAGAAGACGTCGCCATCCTCCGTGCCGCCACAACTTTCTTCAAGGGAGAGCTCGACTCCCGCAGCCGCTGATCATGGCGTTCATCGACGACATGAAAGCTGAGGGCCGCGCAGTCGAGTCGACCTGTCGGGTGCTGCGGGAGCAGGGCTGCCAGGTCGCCGCGCGGACCTACCGGGCCTGGCTGCGGCCGGCCGCCCGCACCCGGACCATCTCAGACGCCGTGCTCACTGATGCGATCCTGGCCACCGAGGGCACCCCGGAAGGGCTGTACGGCCGTCGCAAGATGACCCACCATCTGCGGCGCGCCGGGCACCAGGTGGCGTTTTGCACCGTCGACCCCTTCATGACTGCTCTGGGCCGGAACGGGATCCGCCGCGGCAAGGGGGTCCGCACCACCGTCCAGCCAAGGATGCCGACCGGGCCGCGGACCTGCTCAACCGGCAGTTTCGGGCCCCGGCGCCCAATCGGGTCTGGGTGGCCGACTTCACCTACTGCCGCACCTGGGCCGGTTTCGTCTACGTCGCGTTCATCGTCGACGTCTTCGCCCAACGTATCCTCGCCTGGCACGCCGCCACCGACAGGCGGACCGACCTGGTCCTGACGCCGCTGCGGATCGCCCTGTGGGACCGCGACCGTCACGGCCACGCCGTAGGCCCTGGCCAGCTGATTCATCATCACGACGCCGGATCGCAATACACGTCGGTCCGGTTCACCGAGCATCTGGCTCTCGAAGGCATCGCTCCCTCGACCGGGACCGTCGGCGACGCCTACGACAACGGCCTCATGGAGAGCGTCATCGGCCTGTTCAAGACCGAGTGCATCGGCACCTCGGTCTTCCACGGCGGGCCCTACAAGACCCTCGCCGACATCGAGTACGCCACCGCCGGCTGGGTCGACTGGTACAACCACCGCCGGCTACACGGGACCCTTGGAATGGTCCCACCCGACGAGTTCGAGCAAGCCCACTACGCTGCCCTCAACCCGCAGGAGCAGCCCGCATGAGAGCGGCACCGAAGCCGTGACAATTCACTCTGCCACATCGCCACCACGCTGCTCACCCGAATCATCGCCTGCTGGCGTGCTGGACAGCCCTACCAGCTCCGCGACATCGACGGCACACCCGTCACTATCGAACAGGCCCGAGCCATCATCGCCGACCGCTACGTCATACCGAAAGACGTCCGCGCCCGCCGCCGAACCACCTCCGACAAGCGAACGGACCGGCGAAGCAAGGAGTCGCACAGCGCTCCATCAACCGGTCCGTCCAACCACAACGCTACGACCACCACCGCCGCTTGACATCGGTTAGGAACTCAACGGGAAGCAGTTCACCGCCCGGTTCGGTAAGGGCGGGGAGGTGTTGTTCGACAAGATCTGCCGGCACAACGGCATCACCCATCGGCTGACCCAGCCGGCATCGCCGACCACGACCGGGAAGATCGAGCGGTTCCACCTCACGCTGCGCCGCGAGCTGCTCGACCATTGCGGGCCGTTCACCTCGATCGAGGAGGCGCAGGCCGCGGTCGATGCCTGGGTCGATCAGTACAACGCCGACCGGCCGCATCAGGCGCTGGATGCGGAACGGCCCGTCGCACCCGGAGACCGGTTCGTCTCGGTCGGTGAGCCCGATCGGGCGCTGCTGCCGGTCTGGCTGCCCCCGACCCTGGTTGCCGCCCCCACGCTTGCCGGTGGTCAAGCGGAAGACGCTGAAGACGACGGCAGAGTTGATCACGACACCGGTGAAGCGGCCGACTCACCGTGGGCGGGTGGGCCGGTCGAGCTGGACAAGATTGTCCCTCCGTCGGGGAACATGTGGCTGGCCGGGAAACAGTTCTGGCTCGGGCCCGCCCGGTCCGGGCAGACGGTTCGGTTCTGGGCCAGCGTGGACCTGATCCACCTGATCATCGGCGGCACCCGGATCAAAACCGTCCGCTCCCACCTATCGGTGACCGACCTGGCCCGGCTGGTCACCCAAGGAGCGGTCAACGCCGGTCCCTCCCCGCTGCCACCGGTCCAGCCCGGCGACGCGGTCGAGGTCGAACGGGTCGTCTCCAAGGACGGCAACATCAGCCTCGCCGGAAAGATCATGCTGGCCGCGGAGATCCTCGGCGGCCGCCGGGTCGGGATCCGGATCGAGCCCGAGCTGCTGATGATCTACGACCTGAGCAGCCGTGAGCTGCTGCGCAGCCGGCCCAACCCGCTCACCTTCGACCAGGTCCGCCGGCTCCGCGGCAACCGGCCCGCCGGCCCCCCACCGAGGCCATCCCTGGAGCCCGTCCGGGTGCAGCGCCGCGCCTCGAACACCGGCGTCATCACCGTCTGCCGCCAGAAGATCGCGCTCGGCCGGATCCACCGGCACCAAACACTGACCGTGCACGTCTCCGAGACCACCCTGGCGATCGAGGTCGACGACGGCGAAACCCGCATGGTGCGCCGAACCACCACCCTGCCGATCCGTAACATCAAAGCCAACCGGCCACGACCGGTCGAACCCAAAGTTGTCTAGACCCGACGTAAAGGATCACCTGATACAGATCCGTCAAGCGTCACCTGATTCAAGACAGTCGCTCTTGGACGAGGCGAATCCGGCCTCGTGCGCCGACCACGACCGCCGTGCGTAACCCGGCAAGCCGTAACGATCCCGCTGGACCCCTAGCATAATGCGAACAAATGTTCGACACTGCCTCATGTCTACCAGAGACCAGGCCCTGTCAGCGGCCCTGCACGGCGAAGCCCTTCTGGCGGCCCAGGACGCCTCCATGCAACCACTGCTGGAGCGCTTGGCCGCTCTGACTAACGGTCACGACGAGGTGCGCCTAGAGACCGCAGGACGTATCGCGGGACGCTGGTTCGCAGCGATGGATAGTGACGCCGGCCAGGAGCTGAGCTCACTAGTTAGATCTTGCGTAGACCTCGACGCGTCCTTGCGTGATATGTGTTGGCGGGCGAGCCGTCCTGGCGTTCTATGATCAAACCAGCGTCCACGCGCCCTCGACGCTAGCGGACGGTTTAGCAGGGAGAGCTGGACTATGAGCGTGGCCAGCGACAAGGTCGAAGACCATTACACCAGCGAGGGCATCGCGGCCCGGATCCTCACCGCGCTCAGGTCCGCCGCGGGCGACGAGGGCACCCCGATTACGCCCGACACGCTGGCCCCTCTGGACCACTTCCACGGACGAGGGCTGAAAGCGACACACGAGATGGTGGCGCTCCTCGAACCTCGCTCTGGCGAGCGCATCCTCGACATCGGTGGCGGGATCGGCGGGCCCGCGCGGTGGATCGCGGCGCGCTTCGGCTGCCACGTCACCTGCCTCGATCTGACGCCGGAGTTCTGCCGTGCGGCGGAGGAGCTGAATGCGGCTACCGGCCTTTCCGATCGCGTGCGCGTCGTGGAAGGCAGTGCGTCGGATTTGCCCTTTGCGGAAGAGACATTCGATCGAGCGTACTCCGAGAACGTGGCGATGAACGTCGAAGAAAAGCAGCGCTTCTACGCGGAGGCGTTCCGGGTGCTCCGGCCGGGCGCGGTCTTCGCCTTCTCCCATTATGGAGCGGGCCGGAGGGGTGGGCCCGATTACCCGCTGCCCTGGGCGGCGGGGCCGGCCACGAGCTTTCTCTCCTCGCCCGAGGAGACGCAGGATCAGGTTGTTGCGGCGGGCTTCGAGGTCCTGGTCTTCCGCGATAAGACGGAGGAGGTGCTGCCGGACCTGCGGGAGAACCGCCGCCGCCTTGAGGAGCATGGGCTGCCGCCGCTTGGGCTGCAGGTGCTCATGGGCGAGCGGATCAGGGAACTGCAGATCAACGTGGCGCGGAGCGCGGAGGAGGGACGGCTTACCGTGATCGAGGCCCTTGCCCGCAAGCCGGGCTAGGTTCGACCGAGCCTGAGCCAGTCGAGGGTTGCGGCAAGGCAGAGGACGCCGGTGAAGCTGAGCTGATCGCTGCTGGGGCTGCTCATCTTGGCCGGCCCGTTCGACGGCGACCGCCTAGCCGGTGGACTGCGCCGCGGACTGAACGAACGTCCCGACCAAACGCCTTAGGCGTCAGTCTGTGGACCTTACCCTCGACGTCCCCGCGTGGGCCACACGGTCGGGTGATGGGAAGTGTGAGAATGGTTCCCCGTGACCGAACAGGGCGATGACTACCCCCGAGCGGCGGAGGCCCGTCGCGTCCAGATGGAGGCTCAGGACCAACCCCGGCACCGGATGGCGGTGGGGGACGTTGAGGAGCGCCAGCGCATACCCGGTACCAACCACTCCGTTCGGGTCACTGGCTGGGGTAATCCGACGCTGACGGCGGCCATAAGCACGGCGTCGGATCTGGCGGCGGACAACGTTCCCCTGACGGTCGCAGCAGGTGTCGCGGCCGAGGCGGCACAGCGCTACCGGCGTCTCAGTGACGCCGAGGCAGCCGTCTTTGATCTCCTTGGGCGGCTTGCTCAAGGCGGCAGCATCTACCGAGTGTGGATCGAGGAAGAAGCTATGGATGCCGGACTTGATCATGAGTCCCGCAAGCGACTGCTCGCCAACATGAAGAGCCGGCAACTGCTCGAAGAAGGCGCTGGTAGATGGCGCGCCGTCAGGTGATCTAAACCGTTTCTCGCGTATTCACGACACTGTGGTGTGGTGGTCAGTCTGTCCAGGCTGGTCGTTGGGCGAGCAGGTCGGGGAAGTTGATCTGTAGGACGCAGAACTCGTTGGCCCAGGGGTCGCGGAGGACCCAGAAGTCGTAGCCGCGTTCTTGCTGGTGGTCGTAGCGGGTCGCGCCGAGGGCTTCGAGGCGGCGGACTTCGGCCTCAACGTCGTCGGACTCTAGATCGAGGTGCATGCGCTCCTTGTGCTGCTTCGGATCGGCAGTGCGCTGGAGCAGGATGCGGACCTCGGAGTCGGGCAGGCGTAGCCGGCGGTAGACCTGGCTGCTGGTCTCGGAGAGTGGTTCTTCCTTAGCGTCGAGCGCGGCGGCCCAGAAGGCGACGCCGGCGTCCAGGTCGTCAACGTCGATCACGAAGTGGGCGAGCCGGCTGCGGTGAGTCACTGAGCCGGCTCCTTGGCGTCCTGGTCGATGTGATCTTGGACGACCTTGGCGGCGAGTTCTTCGGTCCGGGCGATGGCACCCCACCCTGAGACGACCAGGCCGTCGTAGCTCATGCCGACCCAGCGGCCCCACGCGTGGTCTCCGTGTGGGTGCAGGGAGAGGTAGAGCGTGCCCTTGGAGCGGACGGCCGCATCGGTGGATCGGTACCAGCCGAGGAGGGCCTCGTTGTCCCAGAGCCGCAACTCGCCTTGCCACTGGTAACTACCGTCCGCGACCGGGGTCGCTCGGTCGGCCAGCAGCTGCAGGACCTCGCCGCGCTGGGTGATTTCTAGCGTGTGGGTGTCGATGCGGACTTGGCCGTCCTTCCAGGTCTGCCAGGCGGCCCACCACGTGCCAGAGAGGTCGAGGTCGTAACTGACTTGGCCGGCGAGTTGGGTCAGCGAGATACCGAGCGCGTCGGCCAGCATCACGGCGGCCGACAGAACGGGCTGCTGCTCGCCCGCCTCGTAGCGCGACAACTGCCGCAGGCTCACGCCGGCCCGCTGCGCGAGTTGCGCCTGTGACAGGCCCAGCGCGATCCGCCGGGACCTGATCACGTCGGAAAGGTCCACATCGTCATGGTGGCCGCCGGAACCGACAGATGCAAACACGCCGTATCTGGCAGATAACCGGTCGCTTTGGTCTCGACATATGCCACAATCGGCGTCTAGCATGCCGATTAAGGCGTACTACTAGACGAAAGGGGCCGACCATGGCCATCGCCGGAGGAATCAAGGTCGACTGCGGGGACGTGTTCCCGCACGGGCTAGGGGTGATCAGCGAGGTTCTGCCGTTGGCGGACTTCAACGCGTCGACTAAGGACAATCGGGTGCAGGCCCGGGACAAGGACAGCGGGCTGCCGATGTGGCAGGTCGAGGTGCTCGACTTCGACGAGCACGCCCGGGAGAAGACCTACCGGGTGAAGATCGCCGCTGCGGTGCAGCCAGTGCCTCCGGAGGCGGTGGCAGGGTTGCCGATCCGGCCCGTGGTGCTGGAGGGGTTGACGATCACGCCCTACATCGCGGATGGGTCGCGGCCGAAGATCGCCTACTCGCTGCGCTGCACCGGCCTCGCCGCCCCAGGCCGCCGGTCGGCCGATGCTGGGAAGGCGGCGTGACCATGATGCGCACCTACACCTCTGCCGAACGGCTCGCGGTCTTGACCGGGCTGCGCTGGTGGGCCCAAGGCGTACTCGGCGACCAAGCCGCGGTTGGGCTGCTCGCCACTATTGCCGGTGGCCGGCACATCCGGCCCGGTGTCGCCTGGGTCAGACCGTGTGCTCGGCCGGGGTGGTACTGGCTGGACGCCGATGCCCTGGCCGCCTACGCCGCTACCAGGGCTGGGGATGAGCGCCGTGTGTTGTCCCTGGCTGCCCGGCTGGTCGGCGGTGACCCGTGGACCCGCCGCCGCGCCGTGAACCGGGGACGGGGGGCAGCGGCATGAGTGTCGTGGGAACGGCGGTGATCCTCGCGCTGATCATCGTGCTGATGCTCAAGACGCGGGTCGCCCGCGCGTCGGTGGTGATCGTCTGTGTGCTGTTCGGCCTGGTCCTCGGCGCGTCGCCGATCGGGGACGGTGTCAACGCTGCCCTCGCGGTGCTCGGCCGCTGGTCGGCCGACCGGATCACGGAGCTGTGATGCCCGGCATGTCAGGCGGTCGGGACGACCGCGCACTCCTGCTCCACCCTCAGGTAGTCCGCGTCTCGCTGTGGGCGGTGCTCGGCCTCTGGCTGGCCCGTCGGCTGGGCCGGCTGCTGCTGCTGATCGTCCGCTCACCCGCGGCCATGATCGCCATCGCCCTGACGGCAGCGTTCGTGGCCGGCTGGCAGCTGGTCCATCCCGCCCTACCCCTGGGCGTGCTCGGTGGCCTGGTCGTCGGCATGGTGCTGTGGCGGTGGCGCTGGCCGACTTCGTATCAGATGCACGTCGCGATCCGGGCGCGGGCGTGGTGGCGAGCCAGCGTGGTCTACCGGCGACGGTGGGCGGCGGCGATGGACACCATCGGCCTGACAAAGGAACGGCACGGCACGGACTACGTCCCGCCGCTGGTCGGCATCCGGTCCAACCGGTGGATGGATCAAGTCACGGTGCGGATGCTGCCGGGCCAACGGCTGCAGGACTGGGTCGACGTGGCCGACCGGCTCGCTCAGACCTTCGGCGCGATCGACTGCCGCGTCCGCAGCACCCCGAATTCGCAGCGGGTGCAGCTGTGGTTCCTCGTCCGCGACCCCCTCGCTCATGTCGTGCCACCGCTTGAGCGCGACCTCGACCCCGGGCGGCTGCTGGTCGACGGCATCCCCGTCGCGGTCGCCGAGGACGGCACCGTCTGGCGGCTCAGAATCGTCGGGGCCCATGTGCTGCTGGTTCGGTCGGACCGGCGCCGGCAAGTCCGCCGTGATCTGGGCGCTCATCCTCGGCCTGGCGCCGCTGGTCCGCTCGGGGCTGGTCAAGCTGTGGGTGATCGACCCCAAGGGCGGCATGGAACTGGCCGCGGGCCGGCCACTGTTTGACCGGTTCGGCTACGGCGACGCCGCCACCAGCCTCGGCTACGAGACCGCCTTGGCCGAGCTCCTCGAGGACGCCGTCGCGGAGATGCGCCGCCGCGCCGACCGGCTCCGCGGACACACCCGGCTGCACACGCCGACCACGGTTGAGCCGCTGATCGTGGTGGTCATCGATGAGTTGGCCGCGCTGACCGCCTGGATCACCGACCGCACCATGCGGAAGCGCATCGATTCCGCCCTGTCACTGCTCCTCTCGCAGGGCCGAGCAGTTGGCGTCGTCGTCGTCGGTGCATTGCAGGACCCGCGAAAGGAGGTGATCCCGCAACGCGACCTGTTCCCGATCCGGGTCGGCCTGGCGGTCTGTGAAGCCGAGCACGTCCGGCTATCGCTGGGCACCGACGCGCACCCTACAGCGACGCGGACACCGTCGAGCCGGCCTACGCCGCGCACGTTGACCGGCTGCACGAGGAGGTCCGGTGGCTGCCGTGCTCCGAACGCTGCGCCAACTGGCTCCGCTACGGCATCCAACCCGACCAGCCGGGCCCCGGCCTCGTCCCTGGCCGCTGCGCCTCCCGCGCGCACGATCGGGAGAACCTCGGACTCGGCGGCCGGCGCGTCCTCGTCTCCCGGCGGTGGTCCGGCAAGACCCTGACCGAACACCGCGCCGACCGGGCCACCGTCGTCCGCCAGGCCCTCGCCGCCGCCGGGATCGACGCGCCCGAGCTCGACCGGCTCGCCGCCACCGTCACCCTGCCAGACGGGTCACCCCGGTTCGTGTGGACCGACACCCGACCCGACCACGACACCTACGTGCGGGTGATCCTGCACGCGATCAGCGAGCGACACCGCTGGCGCGCCCAATACGACACTGCCAAGGCTGCGGCTGGGGCTGTGGACAACCGTTCCGCAACCGGAATCGCAGGACCCGCTCCGCCCGGCATCCCAGACCTCGGCCTCACCCGATGACCCGCCAGATCAGGGCCGCAGGGCTGGCGGTCAGGGGTGAGCGCAGCGAATCGCGCAGCGACACGAGCGCAGCGAGTGCCCTTGACGGTCAGGCCGAAGGCCCCACTTTGCCGGATCGGGTGAGGCCGAGACCCGAACCACTGACCAGCGCAAGCCGGTACAACCATCACCGGAAGGAAGATGATCATGAGCGCAAGGAGTAGCGAACGGCCGGTGATCGCGGTCCCGGCGGTCCTTTACAGCGTGGACGAGGCCGCGTCGGCGCTGCGGCTCAGCAAGTCGGTGCTGTACGAGCTGATCCGGTCCGGGCGACTCCGCACGGTTAAGGCTGGTCGCCGGCGGCTGGTCCCGGTCGCCGCACTGGCCGAGTACGTGGCCTCGCTGGAAGCGGGTGCAGCGTGACCAGACGGGCTCGCGGTGACGGTGGCCTGCGCTGGGACGAGACCCGTCAACGATGGATCGCAGAAATCACCGTCGGATACGACGGCCGGGGCAAGCGGATCGTGCGGAGGGCTTCCGGTCGCACCAAGACCGAGGCCAAGAGCAAATTGCGCGACATGCTCCGCGACCAGGCCGACGGGCTCCCGATCAGCGCACACGGCTACACGGTGGGGCAGGCGGTGCAGGACTGGCTCACCTACGGGCTGGCCAACCGCGACCCCGCGACCCAGAAGACCAACCGGCACCTCTGCGACACCCACGTGCTGCCACTGCTCGGGGCTCGGAAGCTACGGGACCTGACCGCGCCCGAGGTCGACGCCTGGCTTGCCGGGCTGGCCCCGAAACTGAGCACCCGTTCGCTCGAAGGGGTGCGGGCCTGCCTCAACCGATCGGTGAAACGAGCGATGGCCCGGGACAAGGTAAAGCGGAACGTGGTCGAACTGACGGAGGTCCCTACGGGTCGACTCGGGCGGCCGTCCAAGTCGCTGACCGCCGAGCAGGCGGACGACGTGCTCACCAAAACAGCGCCTGACCGACTACACCCCTACATCGTGGTGTCGCTGCTCACCGGGGCACGGACCGAAGAACTAAGGGCGCTGCGCTGGGAGCATGTGCACCTCGATCCCGAGAGCGGGCCGCCGCATCTGGAAGTTTGGCGATCGGTCCGCGCGCACGGTGATACCAAGACCAAGAAGTCTCGCCGGACTCTCGCCTTGTCTGGCCTCTGCGTCGACGCACTACGGCTGCAGCGGGTGCGACAGGCTGCGGACCGACTGGCGGCAGGGGAGCAATGGACCGAGACCGGCCTGGTGTTCGCAACCCGCCGGGGCACCGGCATGGATGCAGCGAACGTGCGGCGCGATCTGCGCCGCGCCCTCGGCCTGGTCCCGGGGCTCGATCCGGCCGACTGGACTCCCCGCGAGCTGCGGCACTCGTTCGTATCGCTGTTGTCCGACGCTGGCGTGCCGGTCGAGGACATCTCGCGGCTGGTCGGGCATAGTGGGACCAACGTCACAGAGTTGGTCTACCGGCATCAGATTCGGCCGGTGATTCAGACTGGCGCGACCATCATGGACCGATTGTTCGGGCAGAGCGGCTCGGGTGGGTAGTCACTCAGTTAGTCACTCAGCCAGCCGCGCGGGAGTGTGCCGGCTATACAAAAGTGTCCGCTGACCAGGGCCTTTGCTGGTCGGGGTGACAGGATTTGAACCTGCGACCTCTTCGTCCCGAACGAAGCGCGCTACCAAGCTGCGCCACACCCCGCACTGCAGTGAGCCTCGGAGAGTCTAGCCCATCTGAGCATGGGGTCCGGACCGAGTTTCGCTCGCGAATCGTGTGGGAGCGCACGGCGACTATGCTGCGGGATCCTCCACGGTTTTGGGTGTGAGGGTGAGTAGGGTGGCCTCCGGTGGGCAGGCGAAGCGAACTGGCGCGAAGGGGGAGGTTCCCAGCCCGGCCGACACGTGCATCCAGGCAGTATTCCCAGCCGCGCCGTAGGTCGAGAGGCCTTTGACACGAGCCGTGTCCAGGTCGCAATTGGTCACCAGCGCCCCGAACCCGGGCACGCAGATCTGGCCGCCATGCGTGTGACCGGCGAGGATCAGATCGTGGCCGTCGGCGGTCATCGCCTCGAGCACTCTGCGGTAGGGCGCGTGGGTCACCCCGATGGCGACGTCCAGCGCCGAACGGTCGATCGGCCCTGCAATTGACGAGTAGTGGTCGAGCCCGAGATGGGCGTCGTCGGTGCCGCGGAAGCCGAACCGGACCCCGCGGATCTCCAGCACGGCCCGTTCGTGAGTCAGGTCGACCCAACCCCGATCGGAGAATGCGCGCCCGAGATCCTCCCACGGCAACTTGTTCCCACCGGGGCTGCGCGGTTTCCCGCGCTCGGTCAGATAGCGCAGCGGGTTCTTCAGCGTGGGCGCGTAGAAGTCGTTGGACCCCCAGACATACACCCCGGGCACGTCGAGCAGCCGCCCGAGACTGCGCAGCACGAACGCCCCTGCATCGGGGTGCGAGATGTTGTCGCCGGTGTTGACCACCAGGTCCGGCTCCAGGGCCGCCAACCGCGACACCCAGCGCTGCCGCGCCTGAGCCCCAGGCGTCAGGTGCAGGTCGGAGATGTGCAGCACCCGGATCGGGGCGGTCCCCGCCGGCAGCACCGACACCTCGAACCGGCGCAGCCGAAAGGCGTTGCGCTCGTACAACCCCGCGTACGCCAGCGCACCGCCACCGACGGCTCCGGTCGCGAGCAGGACACGGGCGGCCGAGGAGACCCAGCGGGGGCGGGCAGACATAAGCAGAAGGCTACAAGTGCGCCGCCCTGCCAGACTGGTCCGCATGTCCGTACCGAGCCCGTCCCTCAAGGAGCGGCTGCGCGCCGATCTGACCACCTCGATCAAGGAGCGCGACAAGGTACGCTCCGGCACCATCCGCATGGTGCTGTCGGCGATCAGTGAGGCCGAGGTTGCCGGTACCGAGGCCAAGGAGCTGTCCGACCAGCAGGTCCTCGACGTGGTCATCCGTGAGGCCAAGAAGCGGCGCGAGGCCGAGGAGGCGTACGCCGCCGCCGGCCGTACCGAGCTGGCCGAGCGCGAGCAGGCCGAGTCCGCGGTGCTGGCCGACTATTTGCCCAAGCCATTGTCCGCCGAGGAGATCACCCGGCTCGTTGCGGACGCCATCGCCCAGATCGGCGCCGCCGAGCTCGGTCCTCGAGGCATCGGCAAGGTGATGAGCGTGGTCACGCCCCAGACCAAGGGCAAGGCCGACGGCGCTGCCGTGGCGGCCGAGGTCCGGCGCCAGCTCAGCCCCGCCAACTGAGAACCGGTCACCGATCGCAGTTTCTGTTGACCAGAACCCGCAACCGGTGACCGGTTTTGGAGGAGCAGGGGGAGCCGCGGCTACCGCGGACCCGGTGTCGGGAACCCTGGTGGCAGTACGATCCGCGGCGGCTTCTTCTCCTTCTCCTGCTGCTCTTCCTGCTGCTCTTCCTGCTGCTCTTCCTCCTGACGCTGCCGTTCCTCCTCGGCTTTCTTCCGCTCCGCGGCGATGACGGCCGGGTCCTTGCCCCGGGAGCGGGTCAAGTAGATAGTGCCGAACTCGGCGACGGACTGCCCGGGACCCGGCGACCAGCCGAGGAAGGCGCCGTACGGCTGGGTGTCGTGGTAGACGTACTGCGTCTCGACGTTGAACCCGGCCTCCTCCAGCTTGCGGATCGCCCCGGAGATGCCCAGCCCGAACAGGGAGGGCACCGTGACCTGGCGGCCGACCTCGATCCGCCGCGGCGGGGCCTTGAAGGAGGTGTTCGGCACCCGCTTCAGGTACTCCGTCATCACCGGCTTCCAGATCTCCTGGCCCGCGTCACCGCTGCCGGAACCCTCCAGGTACTCGCCGGTCGAGGGCACCCGGTAGCCCCGGACGCCGCTGCGCCGGAAGGTGTCGCCCTTCTTCCGCAGCTTCTTGCTCTTCACGAACGGGCTCTTGGTGTTGTCGATGGAGATCATCGCCACGCCGGCGATCTCCGGCGTGTAGCCGGCGAACCAGACCGCCTCGTTGCTGTTGATCGTTCCGGTCTTGCCGGCCATGTCGCCCTCGCCGGAGACCTTGGCCCGGGTGCCGGTGCCCTTGTCGACCACCGACTTGAGGATCTTGTTGACCCCGTCGGCCACGTCCTGGTCCATCACCCGGCGGCAGTCGGCATCCAGCGGCTTGAGGTTCTTTCCGGTACGGGTGGCGATCTTGGAGATGATCACAGGATTGCAGTGGATGCCCCGAGCGGCCACCGTGGCGTACGCCTCGGCCATCGACAGCGGGCTGACCTCGACGGTACCGAGGGTGAACGAGGGAATGTGCTGGTACTTCTTCACCAGATCCACCGGCGGCTGACCGATCGCGTGGCCGACCTTGACGCCCATCTTCTCGGCCATCTTGGTCACTCGGCACATTCCGGTGGCCAGCTCCAGCTGCATGAAGTAGGTGTTCACGGAGTACTCCGCGGCCTCGGTCATGGCGATCGTGGTGCTGTGCCCGACCGCGTTGCGCACCGTGTAGCGGCCGTACACCTTCTCACGGCCGGAGCAGGTCTGGTAGTACTTGCCGCCGAACTCCATCGGAGAGCGCGCGTTGAACTTCTTGTTGATCGGGATGCCCTTCTCCAGGGCCGCCGCGAGCGTGAACAGCTTGAAGGTCGATCCGGCCTGGTAGCCCTGGATGCCGCCCATCTCCGGCTCCACGGACAGGTTCCAGTAGGTCTCGCCCTTCTTCTTGTTGTCACCCATCGCCGGCCGGCTCTGGGCCATGGCGATGATCTGGCCGGTGCCCGGCTGGATCATGTTCATGGTCGAGATGATCGGGTCCCTGGGACCGACCACGTCGCTCACGTTCTTCTGGGCCAGGTCCATCGACTTCGGGTCGATCTGGGTCTGGATGGTCAGCCCACCCCGCTTGACCATGTTCTCCCGGTCCTCGACCGTCTTGCCCAGGCTCGGGGTGTTGAGCAGCGACTTGTACACGTAGTCGCACAGGAACGGGTACCGCGTACCCACGCAGCCGTTACGGGTCGGCCGGACCTTCTTCGGGTCGAAACCGACCTTCTTGGCCTTCTGGGCCTCCTGCGGGGTGATCAGCTTCAGCTCGGTCATCCGGTTGAGCACCACGTCCCGCCGGTCCAGTGCCGCGCTGGGGTTCCGGACCGGGTTGACGGTGTCCGGGTTCTGCACCAGCCCGGCGAGCATCGCCGCCTGGGTGAGGTTCAGCTGCGACGCCTTGACGCCGTAGTAGTACAGCGCGGCCGCCTCCACCCCGTACGCGCCCTTGCCGTAGTAGGCGATGTTGAGGTAGCGGGTGAGGATCTCGTCCTTGGTGTACTTCTTCTCCAGCGCGATCGCGTAGCGCAGCTCACGGATCTTGCGCTCGAGGGTGGTCTCCTGGGCTTCCTTGACGCACTCGGCGTCGCCCTTGGCCGTGCAGGCCTGGATCTGCACCATCTTCACGTACTGCTGGGTGATCGACGACCCACCCTGCACGTCGTCACTGGTGCTGTTGCGGATCAACGCCCGCAGGGTGCCCTTGAAGTCCAGGGCGCCGTGCTCGTAGAAGCGGTGGTCCTCGATGGCGATCTGCGCCTGGCGCATCACCGGGGCGATCTTGTTCAGCGGGACCGGCACCCGGTTCTCGTCGTAGAAGCGGGCCAGCAGCTCGCCGTTGCCCATCAGCACCTTCGAGCGCGTCGCCGGCGTAGGAGTCCGCAGTTCGGCCGGCAGGTTGTCCAGCTCTGAGGCGGCCGCCCGCCCGGTCACCCCTGCCATGCCGGCGAACGGGATGAACAGTCCGGCGACCAGGACTCCCGCGAGGACGCTGACGAGGACGAACATCACCAGCGAGTACGCGACGCTTCCCAGGCGCTTGGGGGTGAACGGCATGCGCACCAGCGTACGGGAGGGCACTGACCATGCCGAATCGCCGTTTTATACCAGAATTGCTACGGCGGACGCCCGTTCGAGGCGAATCCCTCCCCGTTTGGTTACAAATCGGAAAATATCGCACTCCGAACCCTAGCCAGCTCCGAACACCTTTTCGTAGCATTCCCAGTGCTGTGCCATCAGGGCCGGGGAATGCCCGGTACGGCGATCTGTTCGTTTCAAGGGGAGTAGCAGCGTGACTGCAATGCAACGAGAAGACTGGACCATGCGTGCAAAGTGCAGGGGCATGGAGGATGCCCTGTTCCCGGAAGCGTCCGACCAGAAGCGGGCTCGCCTGCTCTGCTCGGGCTGCCCGGTGCGCTTCGAGTGCTTGTCCGAGGCCCTCGACAACCGGATCGAGTGGGGTATCTGGGGTGGGATGACCGAACGGGAGCGACGGCTGTTGCTGCGCCAACGCCCGGACGTCACCTCCTGGAGTGCCGTCTTGATGCCGAGGGCCGGCCAGCTGGCCGACGACAAGGATCAGTCCTTGTCGGCCAAGAGGACGCCGACCCGACGCAGCATGGTCAGGTCGGTCACATCGGTCGGCAACGCCTGAACCTGCGTCTGGGCCACACCCGGACGTGAGGCGCTGAACCGACCCATCTGGCGGGCCTCCGTCGCGATCAGCCGCATCAGGCTGGCGTGGCGGCGTAACGCCTCGATCTCGGTCGCGTACGCGGTCGGGTCGAGGTCCTCGGCCAGCGCCATGGCGCGCTCGGACGAGATGTCCAGCTTGCTGGTGTGGACCCGGTTGAGGACCAGGCCGGAGAGCGGCATCTGCTCCTCGGTCAGCCGGTCGACGAAGTAGGCCGCCTCGCGCAGCGAGTCGCGCTGCGGCGTGGCCACCACCAGAAATGTGGTGTGCCGCGACGACAGCAGGGCGAACGTGCTGGTCGCACGCTGCCGAAAACCGCCGAAGAGCGCCTCGAACGCGGTGACGAAGGTCTGCACGTCGCGGATGATCCCGTCCCCCAGCACCTTGGTCATCATCGCGGACACGATGGTGAAGCCGACGCTCATCAGCCGCAGCGGCCCCCGGGCCGGGGCCAGCAGCAGGCGCAGGAACCGGCCGTCCAGCAGCGTGCTCAGGTGCTCCGGCGCGTCCAGGAAGTCAAGGGCGGACCGGGCCGGCGGGGTGTCGACCACGATCAGGTCCCAGCGGCCGTCGGCCTCGGCCATGGCGTGCAGCTGGCCGAGCTTCTCCATCGCCATGTACTCCTGGGTGCCGGAGAAGGACGAGGAGAGGGCCTCGTAGAAGGGGTTGGCCAGGATGGCCGCCGCCTTGTCGGGCGTGGAGTGCGCGACCACCACGTCGTCGAAGGTCCGCTTCATGTCCAGCATCATGGCGTCGAGGCTGCCGCCCGCCGCGGTGTCGATCTTGGCCACCGGGCGCGGCGTGTTGTCCAGCTCGCCGATTCCGAGCGACTGGGCCAGCCGGCGGGCGGGGTCGATGGTCAGCACCACGACCTTGCGGCCGGCCTCGGCGGCCCGGACCGCGATCGCCGCCGAGGTGGTCGTCTTGCCCACGCCGCCGGCGCCGCAGCAGATGATGATCTTGGTCTCGCGGTCGCCGAGGAGCTTGTCGAGATCGAGGAACTCACTGGTCATCCGGCCTCCAGGGTGAGCTGGTCCCGCAGCTGCTCGGCGATCGCGAAGACGGCGCCTTCGTCGATCCCCACCGGGTCGAGGTCCACCGCGGCGATCGGCAGGCCGAGCTCGGTGAGCCGGCGGTGCCGCCGCTGCTGCTGCCGGGTCCGGACCGCCTCCAGGGCGAACTCTCCGGCCAGCGCGGAGTTCTGCTTCGGCGTGAGGCCGGGCACCTGCATGGTCAATGCGCCGGTGGCGGCGGCCGCCAGCTCGGCCGGGGCCAGAGGTGAGGAGCTCACCATGTTCTCGATCACGGTGCCGACTCGGATGTGGGTCGGCTTGAGCGCCTGCACCGCCTCCTCGGTCTCGGTCACCGGCATGTCCTCGAGCAGCGTGACCAGGTGCACCACGGTGGTCGCCGAGCGGAGCACCCTCATGATCGAGTCGGCCTGGTTGCGGATCGGCCCGACCTTGGCCAGCCCGGAGACGGCCTCGTGCACGTTCAGGAACTGGGCGATCCGCCCGGTCGGCGGGGCATCCAGAACCACGGCGTCGTACGCGTTGGCCGCCCGCTTCTCGCCCCGCCGGACCGCCTCATACACCTTCCCGGTGAGCAGTACGTCGCTGAGCCCGGGGGCGATGGAGGTGGCGAAGTCGACCGCCCCGAACCGGTCGAGCGCCTTACCCGCGATGCCGAGGTGGTAGAAGGTCTCGAGGTACTCCAGCAGGGCGTCCTCGGCGTCGATGGCCAGCCCGAAGACGCTGCCGCCGAACGGCGTACGGGTGACCCGCCGCTCCTTGGCGCCGACCAGGTCAGGCACGGCGAACAGCTCGGCGACGCCCTGGCGGCCCTCGACCTCGCAGAGCAGCACCCGGCGGCCGCGGGTGGCCAGAGCGCACGCCAGTGCGCCGGCGATGGTGGTCTTGCCTACTCCGCCCTTGCCGCTGACGATGTGCAGCGTGTGCCGCGGCGGACTCGTCGCAAAGCCGGTGGGAGAGCTCACCGCAGGTCCGTGACCGCGATGCTGGAGTGGACCTTGTAGCGGCGGTTGATCGCGATCAGGTTGGCGGTGAGCGCCTCGACCTGGCCGGCGTTACGCAGCCGGCCGGCGTAGACGCCGCGGGCGCCGGGGATCGCGGTGGCCAGGTCGCAGACCTGCTGCACGGCGGCGCGGTCCTCGCCGAGCACCAGCACGTCACCCTCGAGGTGGTCGATCTCCGGGTCGTCGAGGAGCACGGCGGAGACGTGGTGAAAAGCCGCGATGACCGTAGAGTCAGGCAGGATCTGCTGCGCCTCCTGGGCCGCCGAGCCGGCCGCCACCTGAAGCGGAAAGGGGCCCTGCTTGTCGAAGCCCAATGGGTTGACGCAGTCCACGACGATCTTGCCGGCCAGTTGGCGGGCCAGGGCGCGGAGAAGCTCGGCGTGCCCTTCGTACGGGACGGTGATGATGACCAGGTCCGCCTCGGCGGCCGCGATGTTGTCCGCGCCTTGGACCTGGCCGACATCGGCGTACGCGGTCGCGACCTCCTGGGCCCGTTCGGCCGACCGACTGCCGATCACGACCTGGTGACCGGCGGCGGCGAACCGCCGGGCGAGACCTCGGCCCTGGGGTCCCGTACCACCCAGGATGCCGATGGTCATGGGCCCGATACTAGGGCGTGTCTCGCAGACCCTGGTCGGCTGCGCGACGACCGGGGAGCGATGGGCCGCGTTGGAGTCGTCGTCCGTAGAACACCGCTACGACCTCCTCCTCCGCCTTGCCCATCCCTCCCCGGACCGCCGCTCGCCTTCGACCAGCGTTTGCGAGACACGCCCTGATGGCGGCGCCGTCGAGCACCGGTTGTCGGAGGTCTCCGGTAAGCCTGTGACCATGACCGATACCTCAACGACGAAGCCGCGGATCGGCTTCGACCTGGTGGTGCTCGACACCGACGACCCGCCGCGGCTGGCTGAGTTCTACACCGCGCTGCTGGGCTGGGAGATCGAGCGGACTGACGACGACTGGATCACCATCCGCGGGTCGGGCGACGCCCGGATCGCGTTCCAGCTCGCGCTGAACCACAAGCCGCCGACCTGGCCGGACAACGAGGTGCCTCAGCAGTTCCACCTCGATCTCGCCGTCGACGACCTCGACGCGGCGGAGGCCTACGCGGTCTCGATCGGGGCTCGGCCAGTCGAGGGACCCGAGCGGTCCGACACCTTCCGGGTCTATCTCGACCCGTCGGGGCATCCGTTCTGCTTGTGCACCGACTGATGCGCATGGAGGTCACGCTCGATCGTCGAGCATCGGGTGCGAGACGAGCACCGATAAGTTGAGCCCATGACCAAGTGGGAGTACGTGACGGTGCCGCTGCTCGTGCACGCGACCAAGCAGATCCTGGACAACTGGGGACAGGACGGCTGGGAGCTTGTCCAGGTGGTGCCCGGACTCAACCCGGAGAACCTGGTGGCCTACCTGAAGCGGCCGATCGCGTCGTGAGACTGGCCTCGGAGCAGCTGGCCGACCTCGGCCTGACGCTTCCGCCGGTGCCCCAGCCCGTTGCGGCGTACGTGCCTGCGGTCCGGTTCGCCGACCTGGTCTTCACCTCCGGCCAACTGCCGATGGTGGACGGTCAGCTGCGCGCGAGCGGCCGGGTTGGTGCCGAGGTGGACCCGGGCGAGGCGTACGCCTGCGCTCGGGTTGCGGCGCTCAACTGCTTGGCGGCGGTGGCCGAGGTGGCCGGCGGCGTCGACATGATCGCCCGGATGGTCAAGATGGTGGTGTTCGTCGCCGCCGCACCCGGGTTCACCGACCACCCGCAGGTCGCCAACGGGGCCAGTGACGTGCTTGGGGAGATCTTCGGTAGGGCTGGCGAGCACGCCCGGAGCGCGGTGGGGGTGGCCAGCCTGCCGCTGGGTTCGCCGGTCGAGGTCGAGCTGGTCGTCGCCGTCGGCGCCCAGCCCACCATCCACCCGCTCTGAGCCGATCCCGCCATGCCATCGCACTCGCTCGATGTGCTGGCCCGATTGATGCCCCGGATCCCTGAGCGGCTGGTCGAGCGGGCGGCGGCCTGGACCGAGAAGTCGGTGCCGGTGGACGCCGCGCTCGCGGCCAGCGTGGTCCTGTTGCGCGAGACCGAGGCGGGGCTGGAGACCTACCTGCTGCATCGGCACGCCCGGATGGGGTTCGCGGCGTCGATGGTGGTCTTCCCGGGCGGCGGCCTGGACCCGGCCGACCGGGCGGACGTCGACCCGGTGCGCCGCTGTGCGGTCCGGGAGACCGAGGAGGAGACCGGCAGTCAGGCTGACCCCGAACGCGCTTCGGCCCTGGGCGCACTGGGTGACTCCCGAGCTAGAGCCGCGTCGCTACGACACCTTCTTCTATGTGGCCGAGCTCCCCCGGGGCAGCAGGCTGACGACCGGTCGGGCGAGACCGATCGCGCCGAGTGGTCGAGGCCGGCCGCGGCACTCGACGACGAGCAGGCCGGCCGGATCGGGCTGATGCCGCCCACGCTGTCGATCCTGCTCGAGCTCGCCGAGCTGGGCTCGCTCGCCAACGTCCGGCGCGCGGCGGCCGACCGGGTCATCGAGCGGGTGCTGCCCCGGCTGGTCCGGGACGGGGACGAGTGGCGGTTCGACTATCCCCGGCCGAGCCACGGCGAGCCGCGATGAGCCCGACCTACCTGCAGCTGGTCCGCGCGCCCAACCCTGGCCCGATGACGCTGGACGGCACGAATACCTGGCTGGTCGGCGAACCCACCAGCGGTCCGGTGGTGGTGGTCGATCCCGGCCCGATGGTCACCGCTCATCTGGAGGCGATCGTCGCTGCCGCGCTCGGCGGCATCGGCACCGTCCTGCTCACCCATCGGCACCTCGACCACGCCGAGAGCGCCGCAGAGCTGGCCCGGCGGGCCGGGTGTGGCGTACGCGCGGCCGATCCGCTGCTGCGAAGGGGGCCGGAGGGGCTGGACAACGGCGACCGCGTCGACGTGGCCGGGGCGACGCTGACGGTTGTGGCGACCCCTGGTCACACCAGTGACTCGGTGTCGCTCCTGGTGGCGGGGAAGGACCGGGTCGTCCGGCTTCTGTCCGGAGACACGGTGCTGGGCCGCGGAACGACGGTGATCACTCATCCGGACGGCGACCTGGCCGCCTACCTGGGCTCGCTGGCCCGGCTGCGCGAGCTGGTCGCCGAGCGCGGGATCGCCGAGATCCTCCCCGGGCACGGCCCGGTGGTCACCGACCCGGCCGGCTGGCTGACCTACTACTACGAGCACCGAGTGGAGCGGCTGGACCAGGTGCGGTCGGCGCTGGCGGCCGGGGCGCGGACGGCGGCTGAGGTGGTGGCCGTGGTCTACGCCGACGTGGACCGCCGGGTGTGGCCCGCCGCGGAGCAGTCGGTGCGGGCCCAGCTCGACTATCTGAACTCAGGGGATTCAGGCTCGACGCACAGGTAGTGCACAGCGTTCCGAGGCACCTTCGAGGCATGACCACCGATGACGAGTCTCGCCTCAACACCCCGCCGTTCGGATCCGGCCCCAGTGCCGGCCGTCCGGGCTTCACGTCCGACGGCCGCCTCGCCGGCTACTCGGCCAGCGACTTCCCCGCGCCGGCCGGTGTGCCGCCGGTTACCGGTGCCGCGCCGCCGGCCTACGTGGCGCAGCCCGCTCCGGTCGCGCTGGCTCCGGCCAAGCGGCGCGGTTTCGGCAGCGTGGTTGCCGCCGCGGCGCTGGCGGCCGCGATCGGTGCTGGTGCCGGCATCGGGTCGTACGCCACCCTGGTCGCCGACCGCGGACCGGTCACCGCGCCCATCAGCGTCAACACCGCACCGGCCTCGCAGACGCCGGTCCTGGACGGCACGGTCGCGGCCGCCGCCGCCAAGATCCAGCCCTCCGTGGTCACCATCAGCGTGCAGGCGGGCAGCAGCAGTGGCGTGGGCAGTGGCGTGGTGCTGGACGCCGACGGCCACATCCTGACCAACAACCACGTGGTCGAGGGGGCCGGATCGTCCGGCACCGTCACGGTGACCTTCGCCAACGGGTCGACCGCGGAGGCTCAGGTGGTCGGACTCTCCGCCAGCAACGACCTGGCGGTGATCAAGGTCGCGGCGTCGTCCGACCTGGTGCCGGCAACCTTCGGTGAGTCGCTGGACCTCAAGGTCGGCCAGGCCGTAGTCGCGGCTGGAGCCCCGCTCGGGCTGACCGAGTCGGTGACCAGCGGGATCGTGTCCAACACCGCCCGGCCGGTTCGGTCCGGCACCGATGGCGACGCGGTCTACCTGGCCGTGCAGACCGACGCTGCGATCAACCCCGGCAACTCCGGCGGACCGCTGGTCGACCTCAACGGGTCGGTGATCGGGATCAACTCCTCGATCGCGACCACCGGCGCGAGCAACAGCCAGTCCGGCAACATCGGGATCGGGTTCGCGATCCCGTCCGACCTCGCGATCCGGGTGGCCACTGAGATCATCGCCGACGGCAGTTCCGCCGACTCCGCCCTGGGCGTCAACGTTGGAGGCAACGACTCGTCGACCGCCTCCACCGGGGTCGCGCTGCAGGACGTGACCCCGGGCGGTGCCGCCGACCGGGCCGGCCTGCAGGCCGGCGACGTGGTCACCAAGCTCAACGACTTCGAGACCACCAGCCCGGACGGCCTGATCGCCGCGGTCCGCTTCTACGCCCCCGGCACCGAGGTGACCGTCACGTACACCCGCGACGGTGGCGACCCACAGACGGTCACCGCCACCCTCGGGTCGCGCTAGGGCACCACAGATGTCGTCCAACGCCGCGCGCCGTGAGGGTGAGACCGGCAGCAGCGGGTCGGTCGGGCGGGCTAAAGATCTTGAAGACTGCGCCGAGCGAAGTCGGCCTTGGGCAGAACTGGATCACCGGCCCCGCCCGAGCGACCCGGTGCTGCCGGTCGAGCAAAGTGAGCTCAGCGAGCGCGCCGCTGGACGCGTTCGACGTCGAGGATGGTGACCGAGCGCGGTTCCAGGCGGATCCAGCCACGGGCGGCGAAGTCGGCCAGCGCCTTGTTGACCGTCTCCCGGGAGGCGCCGACCAGCTGGGCGAGCTCCTCCTGGGTCAGGTCATGGTGCACGTGTACGCCGTCGTCGGCCCGGTCACCGAAGCGCTTGGCCAGCTCCAGGAGCTGCTTGGCCACCCGCCCCGGCACGTCGGAGAACACCAGGTCCGCGACGACGTCGTTGGCCCGACGGAGCCGCGCGGCCATCTGCCCGAGCAGGCCCTGAGCCACCTCGGGGCGGCCGGTCAGCCAGCTCATCAGCTCCTCGTGCTCCAACGTGCGGACCTCCGAGGCGGTCACCGCGGTCGCCGTGCTCGACCGGGGTCCGGGATCGAAGGCCGACAGCTCCCCGAACATCTGTCCGGGACCGAGCACCGCCAGCAGGTTCTCCCGGCCGGCCGAGCCGCTGCGACCGAGCTTGATCTTGCCGCTGACCACGATGTAGAGCCGGTCCTCCAGGTCACCCTCGCGGAACAGCACTTCACCCTTGGCGAGCCGCAGCGTCCCCATCGCCGAGGAGAGGGTTCGAGCGGCCTCGTCCTCGAGGCGGGCAAAGAGGGGCGCCTTCTTCAGGACATCCGGGTCCACGCGTGCCTCCTTGATCAACCTCGCGGCATTCGCAAGGCTACTCTCCGCGGTCCGCCACGTCAGGGGGTCACGGGCCCTGCTGGGTAGGGTCGTGTCATGCCGGTCAGTGCCGTCCCGACGAGCTTCGACAAGTCCCGGACCGCTCTGATCCGTCGGGCCCGGACCATCAACCGGCAGCTCGCCGAAACCTACCCGGACGCCCACACCGAGCTCGACTTCACCACTCCGCTGGAGCTGTTGGTCGCCACCATCCTCTCTGCCCAGAGCACCGACAAGCGGGTCAACGCGGTGACCCCGCACGTCTTCGCTCGTTTTCCGGACGCGGCGGCGTACGCGGCGGCGGACCGGACCGAGCTAGAGCAGATGATCATGCCCACCGGGTTCTTCCGGGCCAAGACCGACAGTCTGATCAAGCTCGGCGCGGCCCTGGTGGAGCGCTTCGACGGCCAGGTGCCGGCGACGATGGAGGGGCTGGACTCGCTGCCCGGCGTGGGCCGCAAGACCGCCAACGTGGTGCTCGGCAACGCCTTCGGGGTGCCGGGCATCACGGTGGACACCCACTTCGGCCGCCTGGTCCGCCGCTTCGGCTGGACCACCCAGACCGACCCGGAGAAGGTCGAGCGCGAGGTCGGCGAGCTGTTTCCGCCCAAGGACTGGACGCAGCTCTGCCACAACGTGATCTGGCACGGCCGCCGGCGCTGCCACCAGCGCAACCCGGCCTGCGGCGCGTGCCCGGTGGCGCGCTGGTGCCCGTCGTACGGCGAGGGCGAGACCAACCCGGTCAAGGCGGCCAAGCTGGTCCGCGAGCCGCGCGGATGAGTGTACGTACGTCCCCACGCTTGTACGGGGGTTCAAGGGGGTCGCTCCCCTTGCGGATCGTCGCGGTTCTCGTCGCCACCCTGGTCCTGGCCGCGTGCGGCGGCTCGCCCACATCGGAGCCGACGCTGCCGGAACCGAGCGCGCCGGTGATCTCGGCCGGCGAGCTGGAGCAGGCCAAGCAGGCGGCCGGCATCGAGGACTGCCCGACGTCCGACTCCGCCGTGCCCGCGGTCGACTCCGGGCTGCCGGACGTCGTCCTGTCCTGCCTGGGCGGTGGACGCGACGTACGGCTGGCCGGGCTACGGGGCCGACCGATGATGATCAACATCTGGGCGCAGTGGTGCCAGCCGTGCCAGGACGAGGCTCCCTTCATCGCCGAGGTCGCCAATGCCAACGACTCCGACCTGATGATCCTGGGAGTCGACTACGAGGACCCGCGGCCGGACCGGGCCATCGAGTTCGCCCGGGTGCTGACCTGGCGGTTCCCCCAGCTGGCGGACCAGGACAAGGTGCTGTCCGGGCCGCTCCAGATCACTGGCCCGCCACAGACCTTCTTCGTCCGCGCGGACGGGACGATCGCCGGCCGGCACGTCGGGCCGTTCCGTTCGGCGGAGCAGATCCGGAGCCAGGCCAAGGAGTACCTGGGGGTCATCCTGTGACGGTGGAGGGCCTGTCTCGACCGGACTGGCTGCAGCCGCTGACCGCGGCGCTCGCCGACCCGACCCGGCTGACATCGGTCGTGGCCCTCCGACCCGGAGTCGGGGCAAGGCCGGCCGCGGTGCTGATCTTGATCGGCAGCGGACGAGTTACCGCCAAGGGGGACGACCCCCTTGAACCCCCGAAAAGCCCGACAATCTTGTTCGTGGAGCGGCCGACCACGATGCGCACGCACGCCGGGCAGATCGCCTTCCCGGGCGGGGCAGCCGATCCGGACGATGCCGACCTGGCCGCCACCGCCCTGCGGGAGGCGACCGAGGAGACCGGCGTGGACCCGTCCGGCATCGAGATCCTCGGCCAGCTGCCCCCCGCGCACGTTGACGTCAGCGGGTTCGACGTCACGGGGGTGGTCGGCTGGTGGGCTCGGCCCAGCCCGGTCGGCGCGGTCGACGCCTGCGAGGTGGCGTCGGTGCTGGTCGTGCCAGTGGCGCGGCTGGTCGACCCGACCAACCGGGCCCGGGTGCACCACCCCTCCGGCTACACCGGCCCCGCATTCTCGATCGACGGTCACCTCATCTGGGGCCTGACCGCCCATCTGCTCGACGGCGTACTCGATCTCGCCGGGTGGCAGCAGCCGTGGGACCTCGAGCGGCGGGTCGAGATCCCCGCCCGCTACCTGACCGGACGGCCCGACCGTGGAGGACCCGATGCCCACTGACGACCTGCGCGCCCGCTGGGCCGACCTGCTACCCAACCAGCCCGAGATGGGGGAGGACCTGCTCCGCCGCTGGGCCGAACCGCACCGGCGCTACCACAATCAGCACCACCTGGCCGACGTGTTGACCAAGATCGACGAGCTGGCGAGCGGCCGCGAGGACCTCTACCTGGTCCGGCTGGCGGCCTGGTTCCACGACGCGGTGTACGCCGTCCCCGCCGGTCAGGTGACCAACGAAGAGGCCTCGGCCCGCCTGGCCATCCGAACGCTCAGCCGGGCGGGGTTCGAGCAGGAGGACCTGACCCAGGTAGCCCGCCTGGTCCGCCTCACCGAGACCCACGTCCCCGGCGCCCGCGACCCGGAGGGCGAGCTGCTCTGCGACGCCGACCTGGCCATCCTGGCGGCCGAGCCCGCGGCGTACGACCACTACGTCGAGCAGATCCGGGCGGAGTACGCCCCGGTGCCGGACGAGCAGTTCCTGGCCGGGCGGCTGCGCGTGCTGTCCGCTCTGGCCGACCGCGAGCTGTTCCGCACCGGCAAGGGTCGCCGACTCACGGCCGCCGCCCGGGCCAACCTGGAGCGGGAGATGCAGACCTTGATCGAGCGACTCGGGCCCGTGGAAGGATCGATTCTGTGACCGCCACCGAGAACTCGCAGACCTTCGTCACCGTCGACCGGCCCGACGACTGGTGGAAGACCGCGGTGGTCTACCAGATCTACCCGCGGTCGTTCTCCGACAGCAACGGTGACGGGACCGGTGATATCCCCGGCATGTCCCAGCGGCTGGACTACCTCGCTGAGCTGGGCGTCGACGTGGTCTGGCTGTCGCCGATCTACCGCTCGCCGATGGACGACAACGGGTACGACATCAGCGACTACCAAGACGTCGACCCGCTGTTCGGAACGCTGGAAGAGCTGGATGCCCTGATCGCCGGGCTGCACGCCCGGGGCATCAAGCTGATCATGGACCTGGTGGTCAACCACACCTCCGACGAGCACCCGTGGTTCGTCGAGTCCCGGGATCCCGCCTCGCCGAAGCGTGACTGGTACTTCTGGCGGCCGGCCCGGGAGGGATTCGCGCCCGGGACTGACGGAGCCGAGCCGACGAACTGGGAGTCGTTCTTCTCCGGCTCGGCCTGGCAGTTCGACGAGCGCAGCGGGGAGTACTTCTTGCACGCGTTCTCACCCAAGCAACCGGACCTCAACTGGGAGAACCCGGAGGTCCGCGAGGGCGTCTACGCGATGATGAACTGGTGGGTCGACCGGGGCGTGGACGGGTTCCGGATGGACGTGATCAACATGATCTCCAAGCAGCCGGAGATGCGGGATGCCGATCCGGCCCCGGGCCACAAGTACGCCCGCGGTGAGCGATTCTTCGTCAACGGACCGCGGCTGGAGGAGTTCCTGGCCGAGATGAATGAGCAGGTGGGGCTGACCGAGCGCAACCTGCTGACCGTCGGGGAGATGCCTGGGTCGACCATCGAGCTGGCCCGCCGGGTCACCGACCCGGCCCGGCGGGAGCTGAACATGGTCTTCACCTTCGAGCACGTCGGGCTGGACCGGATGCCCGAGGGCAGCAAGTGGGACCTGAAGGAACTCCACCTGCCGGACCTGAAGCAGAACCTGGCCGACTGGCAGGTCGGGCTCGCCGGGGTCGGCTGGAACTCGCTGTACTGGGACAACCACGACCAGCCGCGGGCGGTGTCCCGGTTCGGCGACGACTCGCCCGAGCATCGGGTCAACTCGGCCAAGACCCTGGCCACCGCGCAGCACCTGCACCAGGGCACGCCCTACGTCTACCAGGGCGAGGAGCTGGGCATGACCAACACCTACTTCGCCGAGATCGCCCAGTATCGCGACATCGAGTCGGTCAACTACCACGCCGACGCGCTCAGCCTGGGCCTGGAGGCGGAGGCGGTCCTGAAGTCCCTGTCGGTGAAGAGCCGGGACAACGCGCGGACGCCGATGCACTGGGACGACACCGCGCACGCCGGGTTCACCGCCGGGATCCCCTGGCTGCCGGTCAACCCGAACTATGTGGCGATCAACGCCGCCGCGGCGGTGGCCAACCCGGACTCGGTGTTCCACCACTTCAAGAAGCTGATCGCGCTACGACGCGAGCTACCCGTCCTGGTCGACGGGCGCTTCGAGCTGCTGCTGGCCGAGCACGAGCAGATCTGGGCGCTGACCCGGACGCTGGAGGACCAGGTGCTGCTGATGGTGGCCAACTGCTCGTCGGCGCCGGTGACCGTGCCGGACGGTGCGCTGCCCGACGTCAGCGGAGCCGAGGTGCTGCTGGCCACCCATCCGGGGGCGAGCTCGCTGGAGCTGGCGCCCTGGGAGTCACGCGTCTACCTCCGTCGCTGACGCCTGACCCGCCTCCTCCGACGGCGTGCTGGTCTCCTGGTCCGCGGGTGCCTTGGCCGCGCGGGCCCGGAGCAGGAACGGCAGGGCCAGGGCCGAGCCGATGGCCGACCAGAGGTAGGAGATGCGGTAGCTGTAGACGTCGGCGACGCGACCCAGTGCGGGCTGGGCGACGATCCCGCCGGCACTGCTGATCAGCGAGTCGAAGGACAGGATGGTCGCCCGCTGCTGCGACGGAATCATCCCGTTCAGGTAGGCCCGACGGACCGGCTCGGCTGCGGCGTCGGCCAGGCTCGACAGCACGATCAGGACCAGCACGACCCAGAAGCTGGTGGCCAGTCCGACCGCGGCCAGCAGCGCCGCACTGAGGGCAGTCATCAGGATCATCACCGACGTCCGGCGCCGGAACCAGCGACGGATCAGCGGGGTGATCAGTCCGCCGACGATCTGGGCGCCGGCGACGATCGCCGCGACCAGACCGGCGACCCCGTACGCCTCCGGGTTGCCCCACAGCTCGAGCAGGAATGGCTGCAGCGCGTAGAAGACGTAGACGCCGATGCCGCCGAGGAAGAAGCCGGACAGCATGGTGGCCCGGATGGCCGGCACCTTGAGGCCGAACTGCACCGAGCTGTTGACGATGCCCTTGACCTCCGCGCCGATGCTCTTGCCGTGCTCGGGGGTGAAGCCGAGATCGTGCATCAGCATGAGGGCAACCACGAACATGACCACCAGGATCGCGGCCCGCACCACGTAGGGCACCCCGAGGTTGGTCAGCTGGGCGAGATAGCCGCCGGCCACGGAGCCGAGCAGCATGAACACCCCGGACACCACCTGGCCGCGAGAGAACACTGCCTCCAGCATCCCGTCGAACTTGGTCGCGGCCAGCGCGTCCACCAGCCAGGCCTCGGTGGCCCCGGAGAAGAAGGTGAAGCCGAGTCCGAGCATCAACGAGACGAGCGCCCACCACACGAACGGCGACTCGAGCTGCCACAGCAGGACATAGAGGGCGGTGGCCACGGCCAGGGTGATCGTGCCCCAGAGGAAGGAGGTGCGGCGGCCCTTCGAGTCGGCCACGACGCCGGTCGGAATCTCGAACAGCATCATGCCGGCGGTGTAGAAGGCGTTGGCGGTGAAGGCCTCGAAGTTGGTCAGCCCTGCGTCGAGCAAGAAGATCGTGTTGATCCCCCAGATGAGCGACGCGGCCAGGGTGTTGCCGGCGGTCAGGATGTAGTAGGTCCGCCGAACCGTCGCCGAGGTCTGCCCCACGAACGCAGCGTAAACCGGGTGGGCCTGAGGCGGTCGCCGACGACCCCTGACCCGAGATCGAGGTCATGTTGACGATTGCGGGCCCAATCCGCCCGCTGCTAACGTCGAACAGCGGCTTCAGGAGGACTCGTGCGCGCACGCATCAGCCGGCACCTCGGACCTGTACTCGCCGGTGACCGTTCCCCGGCCCCCTCTCCGTCGCGGGCCGCAACCCGCAGACCTGAGCTGGAGTTGGAGTCGGCCTCCGGCCCGAGCCTCAGCGGTCGCGCCTTCCCGCCGCCGCTCGGACGACCGGACGAGCCGCTGTCCGTGCCGCCGGAGTTCAGCGGCCGGGATTATGCGATCTTCCTGCTCCGTATCGCGGCCGAGGTCGAGCACTCGCTGATGGCCCAGTACTTGTTCGCCGCGTACACCCTCGGCGGTCCGGACGTGCCGGAGACGCTCGAGGACGACGTACGCGCCTGGCAGGAGACCATTTTCGGCGTCGCCAAGGAGGAGATGGGCCACCTGATCACGGTGCAGAACCTGCTCACCGTGCTCGGTGCGGCCCGGCAGTTCGACCGCGAGGACTACCCCAACGTGAGCCCGCTGTACCCGTTCGGGTTCCGGCTGGAGCCGCTCAGCCTCGAGTCGCTCGCCGCATACGTCTGCGCCGAGAGTCCGGCCGACTGGTCCGGCGCCGAGGCGGACGAGATCAAGGCGCGGGCGCAGGCCGACACCGGTGACCTGGTCAACCGGGTCGGCGCGATCTTCGACGAGCTGATCCGGCTGTTCGAGGATCCGACGGCTGTGCCAGACAACGCATTCCAGCCGGCCACGCTCGCCTTCCAGGCCGGTTGGGACGAATGGGGCCGCGGCTATCGCGAGGGTCAGCGGGGAACCGAACCGACCAGCATCCTGCCTGACCTGCCGGCGCCGGAGCTGGTCATCCTGCCCGCAGACTCGCGGTCGACCGCCCTGACCGCGCTCCGCGCGATCGCCGAGCAGGGGGAGGGCCTGGAGACCCCGGAGGACGAGAACGACTCGCACTTCATCCGGTTCCTGACCGTCTATCGTGCGCTCAAGGCACTGGGTCCCGGTCTCGCCGATGTCGTCCGTCCGGTGGCGGCCAACCCCAGCACCGGCGAGGGCGAGAGCGGTGACGCGGACGACCCAGACACCCCGACCACGATCACCCAGCCGGAGGCCCGGCTGTGGGCCCACCTGTTCAACGTGCGCTACCGCAAGCTGCTGGTCAGCCTCGCCCACGCTTTCGAGCTCGCCACCGACCGGACCGACCTGTCGGCTCTGTCCCCGCGCGGCTGGTTGATCCACCACTGTTTCGCCGAGATGTACAACCTGCGGGCCGTCGCCGGGCTGCTGGTCCGCCTACCGGTCAGTGCCGACCAGCCGGATGGCGCGCGGGCCGGCCCACCCTTCCAGATGCCCTACACCCTGGCTCTGCCGTCGACGGAGGCGAACCGCTGGCGGGTGCACCGGGACACGCTGGACGCGGCCGACCGGCTCTACGGCCAGCTCCGCCACGCGTTCGGCCCGGACAGCGAGGGCCAGGCCTACCTGGCCGCCGTCGCCCAGCTGGACCAGATCGAGCGCAGCCAGGTCGAGCTGTTGATCGGCGCGGCGCCCCCCGTACCGGTCCCGGTCGGAGGTCCGGTGCCATGATCCGGGAACTGCGCATTCTGCCGCCACTGGCCATCGCCCGGTTCGGCGCCGCCGCGACGCCGATGGACAACTACGACGCCACGGTCGACCCGGACCGCCCGCTCGGCTACCGCCACCTGCGCCCGGCCGAGACGTTAGAGGTCGATCCGGCGACCGGAGAGATCGCCCGGGCCTTCGTGCCCGGCCGGGTCGTCTTCACCGAGAACGGACTGGTCCGCCCGGTCGCACCCTTCCTCGAGCTGTGGGCGCTGACCGACGACGACCAGCTCGAACCGGTCACGGCGGAACTGCTCGTGGAGGACCAGGCCTCGGTCGCCGATCTGCGCTGGCGGGTCGAGCTCGCCAACCTCAAGGTCTTCCGGCGGACCGGTGACGACGCGGACCGGGTCACCGTGGACAGCGGGGACATCGCCGACCATGACCTCCACCCCCTGGCCGGAGACTCGGACAACTTCTGGCCGGGCAAGTCGATCCCCTTCGGCTCGGTCCGGTTCATCCGGCCGACCGCGGCGCACCCGGAGCTCCGGCTCCGTTTCACTCCGGCCGCAGGCTTCGTCTACGGCGCCAGCCGCACTCCGCCCGCGGCCGGGCCACCGACCGATCCGAACATCCGTGACGTCGTCTACGACGCCAGCCCGGGCAACGGTCGCTGGCTCGGTTACGAGGACGCCGGGCCGCGGATCACCGTGCCCGGCCAGATCTACGCGCTCGACGCACAGGACCAGAGCCGGGGTTACCTGGACGACGGTTGTGACGGCCTGGTGCGCGCGTCGCTGACCCTACGCGGTCAGACGCTGACCGCGTTCGGCCGGGTCGGGGTCGGTCCCCCCGCGTACGCCCCGGACGGCTTGCCGATCCGCAGCGTGGCCGACGAGCTCGAGCAGGCGATGTTCGGGCCCGAGGTGACAGGTGACGATGCCCGGCTGGACCAGGCCGAGGAGATCATCAGGCGCGCCTTCGAGACGGTGCGGCTGATGCACACCGAGACCATGAACGCCTTCTCGAACCAGATCAGCAACATGGCCAGGTTCGACGCGGGGACTGGTCGGCGAGCCGAGCCGATCATGGCGCGCTCGCTGGTGGACACGGCTGCGCTGGAGCAGCTGCACCAGAGCCTGCTGGTCGCCCTGCGCAGCGGGGCGGCGCCCTGGTTCGCCGACGTGCTGCGCGACCACGACGAGGTCGGTGACCTGTCCGACCGCGGTCGCCGGAAGATGCCGGCCATGATGCGCGGCGCTGACGGCCGGCATCTGGCCCTGACCCGTCGCCAGGTGGCGACGATCCGGGCGTTGGCCCGTGGGTCGATTTTCCCAACCGCGGAGGAGGACACCCCATGAGCATCGAGCCCCGGAACCTCACCGCCCAGCTGCATCACCGAGCCGCGGGCAACCCTCCCAGCACGCTGCCGGACTCGGCGATCTCCAACTGCTTCCCGGGCCTGGAGTTCGACTTCCGCAACATCTGGCGCCGGGTGTTCGAGGGCATCGAGATCCACGAGGCCACCGGGTTGGTGGTCCGCGCCGAGGGCGCGTTGTCGCGGCTCCAGGACCGCTTCGTGCTCGCCGTCGCGGGCGTTCCCAACCTGATCGGCCTCCGCGGACCGACGACGACCGAGGAGGACGCGCAGCTCCGGGGCATCGTCTGGCTGGAGTGGTCCAACTTCCTCGCCGACGTGCTCGCGGACTCGGTCGGCGAGCTGGTGCCGGTCGACTTCTTCGACAGCATCTCCGGCGACACCGAGACGGTCGAGCTCAGGGTGCGGCCGATCTTCGTCCGCAGTCCGGTCACCGGCGAGCTGACCCCGCTGATCGATGAGGTGGTTGCGGAGCCGGGCGAGCTTACCCAGAGCCTGTGCTCGCCCTGGCAGAACGACTACCGCGAGTGCGGCTGTTACTACTGGGCCGCCAGCCGGCCCGACTACGTCAATGTCGAGGCGACGGCTTCCGGCGCCAGCATCGGCAACAACTGGATGGCCCGGAACCGGGTGCCCAAGCGGTACGAACCGGACAACCCCAACAACCCTGGTCAGCTCAACTACGAGGACCTCTTCCGGAACTGGCAGGGACTGCTCCGGTTCATCGTCGAGGGCCGCGACCATGACTGAGCTCTTCGAGCTCTCGGCCCCGCGTACGCCCCATGCGCATCTGGTCGACAGCGGGGTCGGCCGGCAGCTGTTCGTGCCGAACGGCAGCCGGCTGTACGACGTCGACGCGCCGACCTGGGACCGGCTGGACGAGCTCCAGCGGGCAGGCGACGAGGGTGCGCTGGCCGACCTGCTGACGCGGCTGGGGGTGGACGCGCCGGCTTACGTCGACGACACCCCACTCGCGGAGCCGCCGGTTCGGGCACTGTCCCTGGCCGTCGCCCAGAAATGCAACCTCGGCTGCACCTACTGCTACGCCGAGGGCGGCACCTTCGGCGGCCCGGCCGCGAACATGCCGGAGGCGACCGCGCTGGCCTCGGTCGACCTGCTGCTCTCCGAGGCGGCCCCGGGGGATCGGGTCAACCTGGCCTTCCTCGGCGGGGAGCCGCTGCTCAACCGTGGTGTGCTCCGCGCGGCCACCGAGCGGGCCTACGTTCTCGCCGCCGAGCGCGGGATCGACGTCACGTTCTCCATCACCACCAACGGCACCCGGTTGACCGTCGACGACGGCGACTTCTTCGAGGCGTACGGGTTCGCGGTCACGGTCAGCGTGGACGGGATCGGCCCGGTGCACGACCGGCTGCGGCCCTTCCTCGGCGGACAAGGGAGTTACGACCGCGTCGTCGCCCGGGTCGCGCCGCTGCTCGAGCGTCAACGGCGGATGCAGGTCTCGGCCCGGGTCACGGTCACCCCGAGCAACCTCCGGCTGACCGACACGTTGGCGCAGCTCGTCGGCCTCGGGTTCCACAGCGTCGGCTTCTCTCCGCTGCTGCGCTCACCGACCGGGCGCGACGAGCTGGGCCGGGCCGAGCTGGCCACCATGCTGGAGGAGATGGTGGCCTGCGGGGCGGAGTTCGAGCGCCGGGTTATCGCCGGTGAACGGTATCCGTTCGCGAACGCGGTGACTGCTATGCGCGAGCTGCATCGCGGCACCCACCGGCCCTATCCCTGCGGGGCCGGCGCCGGCTATCTCGGGGTCGCCGCAGACGGGGCCCTGGCCGCCTGCCACCGGTTCGTCGGGGATCCCGCATCGGGGTTCGGCAACGTGACCGAGGGCATCGACCGTCGGCGGCAGCTGCAGTGGTTGGACGAGCGGCACGTGCACGCACAACAGCCCTGCAGCACCTGCTGGGCCCGCTACCTGTGCGGGGGCGGTTGTCACCACGAGGTGATCGCACGAGGTCGGCCCGCGTGCGACTACATCCGGGGCTGGCTGCACTGGTCGATCGGGGCGTACGCGCGGCTCTCGGCCGCCCGACCCGACTACTTCTCCGCGTCGTGACCGGACCGTTCGACGTCTGCGTGGTGGGCGGCGGGCCGGCCGGGGCCGGGCTGGCCGCCGCACTGGCGCGGACCGGCCATCGCGTCGCCGTCGTCGAACAGCGGGTCTTCCCACGCGACCACGTCGGTGAGTCGCTGAGTCCCGGCGCCTGGCCGCTGCTGGACTCGCTGGGGATCGCCCGATCCGCGGTCGAGGCGGTCGCGGCGCCGGTCCGGATGAGCGGGGTTCGCTGGCGTACCGAACGCGAGGAGCGGGTGCTGGTCGGTGCGAGACTCACCCTCGACCGCGGCCGCTTCGACGCGCTGCTGCTCGATCACGCGCGGGCGAGCGGCGCCACGGTCCGGCTGGGCCGGGCCCGGCGGCCGGCGCGTACCGCGACCGGGTGGCGGGTCCCGCTCGACGCAGGCCCGGTCGAAGCCCGGTTCCTGGCTGACGCGAGCGGGCGGTACGCGCTGCTCGGCGGACGCCGGATCTGGACGGCGCCACGGACGCTGGCCCTGCACGCCCGGTGGGGGCCCGTCGCGCCCGCTGAGGGTCCGCAGACGGTGGTGCAGGCGCTGGCGGAAGGCTGGCTCTGGTGGGCGCGGTTGCCACACGACGAGGTGCGGGCCATGGTGCTGCTCGACCAGGATCGGCGGCGCGCCGAACTCGCGGAACCCGGCCGGCTGTTCCGCCGGCTGGTGTTCGGCTCTGAGCGGGGTGCGGACCTGCTCGCGGGGCTGCCGCCGACTGCGCCGGTCGCGGTCTGCGACGCCAGCAGCTACCGCCTCGCCGAGGTCGTGACCTCAGACGCGATCCGCGTCGGCGAAGCCGCCTTCGCCATCGACCCGCTGTCGTCCTCAGGCGTGCAGACGGCGCTGCAGACCGGGCTTGCCGCGGCCGCCACCATCCGAACTGTGCTGAGTCCCGACGGCGATCGCGCCGCCGCGCTGGACTACTACGCCGAGCTGGTCGAGGCGGCGGCGCTCCATCATCAGCAGACCGCACGCCAGCTGTACGCCGAACACCGCGCGTACGCGGACCGCCCGTTCTGGCGGCGGCGCAGTCGCGGCGTGGATCTGGCCGCCCCAGCCGCGCCGCGGATCGGTCTGGACGAGCTGCTGGCCAGGCCCGTACGCCTTCGCGCGCCGGCGGAGCTACGGGCGACAGCCTGCCGGGTCGGCGACCGGATCGAGCGGCACCGGGCGCTGTGTGCGCCGCAGCTCGAACGGCCGGTCGGGTTCCTCGGCGGCCTTCCGCTGGGCCCGCTCATCGAGACGATCGAGGCAGCCCCCTCCCTGGGGACCGCACTGAGCGGGTGGGAACGGTCGCTGCCCCCCGGCCGTGGCGCACTGATTGCCTCCTGGCTGATCGGGCACGGTCTGCTCGAACCCTCCGAAGCGAGCGGCTCACGGTAGCCGGCGGTCGGCGGCGACCGCCGGGCACGTTGGTGCTTGCTCCAAATGGCCGGCCTTCGACACAATGACGCGAAGGGCTCCGTCGGCGAGGTGTGCCGTGCCCATTCTGGGCGCCGGCCCGCAGTCGCAGATGTTCGGGTGCTCCCGGCCAGGCTGAGGCGAGAGGCGGGCACATGGCGCGACGGCGGGTATCGGCACTGTTCATGCGCGATGAGGATCTCCGGGCGGTGGAGGGCCTCATGTCGGCGCCGACCGTCTCGGGTCGGGTGGTCGTCGGCGAGGTTGAGGACGAGCAGATCGGGGCGCTGCGGGACGCCGGGCTGTTCATCTACCGTGTCGACCCCGAGTCAGGACCCGAGCTGCCGAGACCCGTCGGCCTTCGGCCCGCCCGCCCCCGAGCGTCGGGCACCCGCGGAGGACCGCTGGAGATGGCCCCGGAGGAACCCCAGCTACCGGCGTCGACCGACGTCTACCTGGTGGCGATCGTGGGATCGCTACTGCCCGGCTGGTCGGCCGAGCTGGAGGCAGCCGGTGCCGAGGTGCTCGAGCGGGTGGGCGACGGCGTATACACCTGCCGGGTGCGGATCGGCGATGTTCCTTCCGTGCGGGAGCTGTCCTTCGTGACTGGGCTGCGTCTCTACGTGGCCGAGGACACGATGCACGAGGACCAGTTCCGCCGACCCGGCGGACGTCGGCGGCGGCGACGTCTCGCCGACGAGGCCGGTGGCCCTGAGTCCGCGCCGGCGGTCGAGCTGACGATCTTCGACGTGATCCTGCACGCCGCGGACGGCGCCGCCGCCGTGCAGGAGTGGCTCGCCGACCAGAGCGTTTCGGTGGTCGGCGCCGGCGGGCGCAAGATCCGCATCCAGATCGCCCGTGACGCGCCCGAACTGAGGGAGTTGCGGCGACGTCCCGAGGTTTTCTTCATCGACGAGTGGGTGCCGCCTACGCTGTCCAATGATCATGCCAGGGTCCTCCTCGGCATCGACCGGGCGGGTGAGCCCTCCCTGAAATGGACCGGCAAGGGCCAGCGGGTCGGCGTGGCCGACTCCGGTATCGACGACGCTCATCCCGACCTGGCCGGGCGGCTCGCGGCCACCTTCGCCTTGGGCGTGGTCGGGGACAGCAGCGACCGCCATGGTCACGGCACCCACGTGGCCGGGTCGATCGCCGGTGACGGACCGAAGATCAAGGGTACGGCGCCGGAGGCGGAGATCGTCTTCCAGTCGGTGATGGATGCCAGCGGCGGGCTCGGTGGACTTCCGGTCGACTTGGGGGAGCTGTTCGAACAGGCGTTCCAGGATGGGGCCCGCATCCACAACAACTCCTGGGGTGCACTCGCGGGTGGCACGTACCGGTCCACCTCGCTGGAGGTCGACAGCTATGTACGCGAACACCCCGAGATGCTGGTGGTGATCGCCGCGGGCAACAACGGCACTGCCGCCAAGCCCCGCAACACCCAGCCGGGCTTCGTCGACTTGTTCTCGATCGACGCGCCGGGGACGGCGAAGAATGCGCTGACCGTTGGGGCGAGCCGGTCCGACCGGGTGCGCACCCCCGCCCAGACCTGGAGCGAGTTCAACCGGGCCAAGTTCGGGAAGCCACCCATCGCCGACGGCCTGGTCAGCGGGGACCCGACCGGGATCGCTGCCTTCTCCGGCCGCGGTCCGTGCGTGGAGCAGGTCCGGATCAAGCCCGACGTGGTGGCTCCGGGCACCTTCATCCTCTCCACCCGCGCGTCCACCGCCCCCAGGCGGTCCTTCTGGGCGCTCGAAGACGACCGGTACGCGTACATGGGCGGTACCAGCATGGCCACACCGTTGGTCTCCGGCTGCGCGGCCGTGGTCCGGCAGTACCTGGTCGAGGACCGCAACCACGCACCCAGCGCTGCCTTGCTCAAGGCCATGCTGATCAACGGCACCCGCTGGCTGGACGGTGCCGATGCTGTCGCCGACCACAGCTTCGAGCCGAACTACCACCAGGGCTTCGGGATGGTCGACCTGCGCACGACGTTGCCCGGTCCCGACCTCAAGCGGCTGGAGTTCGCCGACGGTTGGGCCGACGATGATGCCGGCCTGGGCTTCACCGGCGACGCCAAGACGTTCGTGGTGAACTGCTCCGGCGGTCCGATGCGGATGTGCATGGCCTGGACGGACCTGCCGGGCAGTGGACTGCAGAACAGCCTGGCCCTCCTGGTGCAGCACGACGGGTCGGGGGATCGGATCTCGGGCAACCCGCGGCGCAAGAAACAGTTCGACACCGACGATGCCGGAAACAACGTGCAGGTCATCCGCTGGGACGACGCCGCAGCCGGGAGCTACGTCATCCAGGTCACAGCCGCGAACCTGCTGCCCCGCAGCGCCGGTCAGTCGGTCCGGCCGCAGCATTTCGCCCTGGTGGTGTCCGGTTCCCTGTCCTCGGGCCTCACCGCCCTCTAGCCGTAAGGAACCTGGCGGACGTCTGGAGCCAATCCAGGATCGCCCGGGTGACGGCGGCGGGGGACTCCTCGTGGGGGAGGTGGCCCACGCCCGGGAGGTCGACCACCCGGTGCGGTGCCTCCAGCCAGCGGTCGGCGGCGGTCATCGCGGCCAGCGGGACCAGCCGGTCGGCCTGGCCGTGGATGGAGAGCAGCGGCGCTCGGACCGGCTGCCGCAGAGCCCGGCGGTACTCCCAGCCGATGGCCCGGACCTGGCTACGGACGAACGTCCGCTGGTACTCCAGCGCGCACTGTGGGCTCGGCCATTGCCGAAGCGCGTTCCGATAGTGCCCGGCCTCGGCGGCGGTCATCAGCCCGGCCCCGTCGACGGCGCGGTCGCGCAGCAGGCGCTCGAGGAAGACCCCGTCGCCGGCCATGATCCGCCGCTCGGCCAGCACGGGCAGCTGGGCGAGCGCCAGCCGGGCCAGGTTGGCCCGCCACGGGAACGCCAGCGGGTGCGGTGCCGCCACGCTGACCAGGGCCCGGACGGGCCCCGCCGCGTACGCGAGGGTCGCCCAGGCCGCCATCCCGCCCCAGTCGTGGCCGACGACCACGGCCGAGCTGAACCCGAGGCTCTTGATCACCCCGGCGACGTCGTACGCCGTGGTGTGCGCGTCGTAGCCGTGCGGGGTCTTGTCGCTGGCCCCGTAGCCACGCAGGTCCATGGCCGCGACGCTGAACCCGGCCGCGTCCAGCGCCGGGATCTGGTGCCGCCAGGCCCACCAGAACTCCCCGAACCCGTGCAGCAGCAGGATCAGGTCCTGGCCAGGAGTGAAGTTCTCGCCCACCGCGACGTGGAACCGGATGCCGTTGGCGGCGACGTCTCGATGGCGCCAGGGCCCCTCCAGGCCGAGACCGCGCACACCGGCACCGGTCAACCTCGTGTCAGCGCAACGCCTTCGGCTCGCGGACGACCTCGCCTTCGATCTGCGGAGCGTTGGCGGCGGCGAGCGCCTGTTGGGCGGCGACCTTGACCTCGGTCACCGTCCGGTTGGCCTGGGCGATGGACTTCTCCGGCGGCTTCACCTTCTTGACCAGCATGTAGCCGATCCCGCCGCAGATTCCGGCGACGAGGAACAGCACGACACCGACGACCAGCAGGCCGAGCCAGACGCCCCAGTCGAAGAGCTCGGCCAAGCCGAAGCCGGCGGCGAGGTAGAGCACCGAAAGCGCAGAGATGGCGAAGTAGCCGGCGCCCGCGAACAGGCCGGCACCCATCCCGCCGTTCTTGGCCGCGGGAACGAGCTCGGCCTTGGCCAGGGCGACCTCGTCGCGCACCAGCTGCTTGACGTCGTCGGAGATGGACTTGATGAGATCGCCCACCGGCAGGTCCGTCATGATCAGCTCCCTTCGCTCACGGCGACCCTATATCGCGGCGCCTCAGCCCTCGTCCCCGGACGTGGAAGTGGCCAGGTTCTCCTTGATCAGGTCCATGACCGTCGAGTCGGTCAGCGTGGTGACGTCGCCCAGCTCGCGGTTCTCGGCGATGTCCCGGAGCAGACGGCGCATGATCTTGCCCGAACGGGTCTTCGGCAGCTCTTCCACCACCATCACCTGACGCGGCCGGGCGATGGGGGAGATCTCGTGGGCGACGTGCTTGCGCAGCTCGGCGACCACATCGTCACCGCCGTCGCCGGCCTCCGACCGCAGGATCACGAAGGCCACGATCGCCTGTCCGGTGGTGTCGTCGGTCGCCCCGACCACGGCCGCCTCCGCGACCTTGGGGTGGGAGACCAGGGCCGACTCGATCTCGGTGGTCGACATCCGGTGCCCGGACACGTTCATCACGTCGTCCACCCGGCCGAGCAGCCACAGGTCGCCGTCCTCGTCCTTCTTGGCGCCGTCGCCGGCGAAGTACAGCCCCGGGAAGCGCGACCAGTACGTGTCGGCGTAGCGCTGGTCGTCACCCCAGATGGTCCGCAGCATGGCCGGCCAGGGCTTGGTGACCACCAGGTAGCCGCCCGAGCCGTTCTCGACGGGCTTCGCCTCGTCGTTGACCACCTCGACGTCGACCCCGGGCACCGCCCGCATCGCCGCCCCCGGTTTGCCTTCGGTGACCCCCGGCATCGGGGAGATCATGTGCATCCCGGTCTCGGTCTGCCACCAGGTGTCGACCACCGGGGTCTGGTTGCCGCCGATGTAGTGCCGGTACCAGACGTACGCCTCCGGGTTGATCGGCTCGCCGACCGTGCCGAGGATGCGCAGCGAGGACAGGTCGAACTTTTCCGGGATGTCCGACCCCCACTTCATGAAGGTGCGGATGGCGGTCGGGGCGCAGTAGAGGATCGTCACCCGGTACTTCTCGATGATCTCCCACCAGCGGCCCTTGTGCGGGGTGTCCGGCGTCCCCTCGTACATGACCGATGTCGTCGCGTTGGTCAGCGGCCCGTAGACCAGGTAGGAGTGGCCGGTCACCCAGCCGATGTCGGCCGCGGTCCAGAAGATGTCGGCGTCGGCCTTGAGGTCGAAGCTCGCCCAGTGGGTGTAGGAGACCCCGACCACGTAGCCGCCGGTCGTGTGCAGGATGCCCTTGGGCTTCCCGGTGCTGCCCGAGGTGTACATGATGTAGAGCGGGTGCTCGGCGGGGAAGAACTCGCACTCGTGCTCGGTCGACTGCCGCTCGACGATCTCGTGCCACCAGACGTCGCGGCCGTCGGTCATCGGGGTGTCCTGGCCGGTACGGCGGACGACCAGGACGTGGGTTACGTCCGGGCAGCGGTCTAGGGCTTTATCGACCGCGGGCTTCAGCGCCGCAGCGGCACCCCGCCGGTAGCCGCCGTCCGCCGTGATCACCACCTCGACGCCGCAGTCCAGGATCCGGGTGGCCAGGGCGTCGGCCGAGAAGCCGCCGAAGACGACCGTGTGCGGCGCCCCGATCCGGGCGCAGGCCAGCATCGCCACGACGGCTTCGGGGATCATCGGCAGGTAGATCGCAACTCGGTCCCCCGCGGTGACCCCGAGCTCCGTCAGGGCGTTGGCGGCCTGCTTGACCTGGTTGGTGAGGTCGGCGTACGTGATCGTGCGGGTGTCTCCCGGCTCACCCTCGAAGTGGAACGCGACCCGGTCGCCCAGGCCGGCCTCGACGTGCCGGTCCAAGCAGTTGTACGCGGCGTTCAGCTTGCCGTCGGCGAACCACGTCGCGAAGGGCGCGTTGCTCCAGTCGAGCACCTGCGTCGGCTCGGTGTCCCAGCTGATCCGCTTGGCCTGCTCGGCCCAGAAGGCCTCGGGGTTCTCGGCGGCCTGCTGGTAGGTCGCGGCGGTGACGTTGGCGTTCGCGGCCAGGTCGGGTGGCGGGGGGAAACGGCGGTCCTCATGCAGCAGGTTCTCCAGAGCCTCGTCACTCATGAAGCCACACTATCGACCGACTTGTCAGAACCCAGTTGAGTCCTTGGTCAACTGGGTTCTGACATGTCGGGGATCGATCTCCATCTCGGTCCTTCTCCCTCGGTCGGTGACGTCCGCATGGGTATTCGTCAGGTGGGTACGCATCGGATGCGAGGCTGGTTGTGGAATAGCCCAGAACTCACCGACGAGACCGAAGGAGCATCCCCGTGGCCGAGACCACCGGAGTGGCCAAGCTGATCGAGCTGACCAAGGACATCAAGATCACCATGTTCACCACGATCGACGCGGAGGGACACTTCGTCAGCCGGCCTATGGCGCACCACCTGGTGGAGCCGGACGGTGACCTGTGGTTCTTCGCCGAGCGGGACTCCCGGGTGGTCGAGCAGATCACCGCGAACCCGCACGTCGGCCTCACCCTGACCTCGAACGACACCTGGATCTCCATCGACGGGGACGCCGGCGTCGTCGAGGACCAGGCCAAGAAGAACGAGCTCTGGAACAGCTGGGTCGAGGCCTGGCTGCCGCAGGGTCCGGAGGACCCGAACGTCGTGCTGCTCAAGGTCGACGCCCACACCGCGGAGTACTGGGACACCCCGGGTGGCGCCGTGGCCTCCTTGCTCAGCTTCGCCAAATCCAAGGTCACGGGTGAGCCGTACCAAGGCACCGACCGGGAGACCGTGGACCTATGAGCACCTTCGAGCCCCGGTACGCGATCGTCACCGCGTCCGACTCCGGCATCGGCAAGGCCACGGCGGTCGCGCTCGCCCAGCGGGGGATGGACATCGGAATTACCTGGCACACCGACTCCGAGGGCGCCGAGGCGACGGCGAAAGAGGTGCGTAGCCACGGTCGCCAGGCCTACGTCGCGCAGCTGGACACCGCCGATCCGCCGAAATGCGGGGCAGTCATCGACCGGCTGGCCGACGAACTGGGCGGGCTGGAGGTGTTCGTCAACAACGCCGGCACCGGAGGGGCCGAGCTGCTGGTCGACACCGACTACGACGAGTGGCGGCGGATCATGTGCACCGACCTGGACGGGGCCTTCGTCTGCCTACGCCAGGCGGCCCGGCGGATGATCAAAGCCGGCCGGGGCGGGCGGCTGATCGCCGTCACCAGCGTGCACGAGCACCAGCCCAGGGTCGGATCGGGGGCGTACGACGCGGCCAAGCACGGGCTCGGCGGGCTGATGAAGACCTTCGCACTGGAGCTCGGGCAGTACGGCATTACCGCCAACTGCCTGGCGCCGGGCGAGATCGCCACCCCGATGACCGGGCAGGAGGACGTCGACCCGCACACGGTCAAGCGGCCCGGCATCCCGCTCGGCCGGCCCGGCGACGCCCGGGAGATGGCCGCGGTGATCGCCTTCCTGGCCAGCGCGGAGTCGAGCTACGTCACCGGGGCATCTTTCGTGGCCGACGGCGGAATGTTGCAGATGGGCCCACACGGCGGCTCGCACATCACCGCGGACGACTGGCGCACTCCCTGACTTCTGGAACTCCGCTCCCTGGGTCGGCGCAGGCCGACACGCGTCGCAACCATCCGCCCTCGCGAGCTCGGGCTCCCGCCAGGGCCCGTCCACGCTCCGCGAGTCGGCCTGCGCCGACCCAGGGAGTTCACGCCTGAATCTGCTACGCGCGTTTCAGCGCAGACGGGCGTGTCGCCCACTGAGGACGCCACTCGCGTAGCGTTCTCAGACTCCGTCCGCCGTCTTGAGACCGGCGGCGGCCAGGCCAGTCAGGGCCGTGTTCACGTCCAAGGGTGACCAGAGGTGGCGGGCGCGGGGCAGGGTGGCGAGGCGCGGGCCGTAGCGGCCGAGGAAGCCGATGTCGTGCGGGAACTTGTCGGTGTCCAGGCCGAGGAAGTCGGCGCGGGCGCCGTACTTCTCGATCGTTGCCGTCCAGTCCTCCGGCCGGGCGATGCCGGGGGATTCGGCGCCGTGCTGGAAGAGCAGCAGCCGGACGACGGCGTACGGGTCGCTGCTGGCGAGGTGGTCTTCCAAGGCGGCGAGGGCCGGCTGGACGGAGAAGAAAGCCCAGAACGGAACCGATCCGGTGATCAGCGTCCGCCACGGGTCACCGACGATGAAGGTCGGCACCAGCAGCTGGTCGTCGGCCTGGCCGCGGTGGCGGTACCAGTCGCGGAAGACCGTCGCGACCGGGTGTGCCGCCGCCTGCGGCCCAGGGAGGGTCAGCGTCACGACGGTGCGCCCGTGTGCTCGGCTCCACTCGGCCACGGCCGCGGTGAACTCGGGCTCCGCGCCCCACTCGGCCTCCGGCGACTCGTCGTCGGTGGTCGGGGTGTGCGGCCGGTCCAGGTAGTCCTGTGGCCGCAACCCACCCTGGGCGCCCGACTGGAACACGTGCCGCTCGCCGACCCGGACCACCGGCCAGCTCGACCGGTCGTCGACGATGATCACCGGCGCATCCGGCAGCAGCGAAGCGTCCAAGAAGTCCTCGTACGCCGTCGGCAGGCGCTGCCACTTCGTCCGGAAGTAGGTCATCCGCGACACCATCAGCTCGTCCTGGGCCTGGTCGTGCATGTGGTACAGCGCCACGTCGGGGTTGCGCTCCAGCAGGACGGGCGCATGCCGCCTGCCGAACTCGAGGGCGTCGATCGGCCGGTTCGGGTCGCCGACCCTGGACACCGGGACCAGCACCGTGCCCGGCAGCCAGGGTGCGCCGACCGCAGCCGCGAGATGGGCGAGCGCGCCGTTGCTGGAGCCGACGAACACCGCGGGGTAGCGCCGACGGGGGTACTGGTCGCTCAGCCATTGGGCCACGGCGGCCAGGTCGACGTCCCCCAGGCGGGCCGGGTCGACGGCCTCCGCCGCTCCGACCCGGGTATAGATCTGCCGGAGCAGCGGCCAGGGCAGGTGCCCGCCGGCGCGGACCAGCCGGGCATAGACCCCAGACTGGCCGAGATGTGGGAACGCCTGACCCCGCAGGCCGGCGCTGAGCGCCGCGAGCAGTGCGGTGGCCGAGTCGAAGAGGGCGACCGAGTCGGCCGGCTTGAGGTCGGTCAACGGCGTACGAGGCCAGTGGGTGCGCCATGAGGGGCGGCGCAGGTCCCGAGGAACCTCATGGCGTGATCACTAGGTCGTCGACCAGACGGACGAAGCCCTCCGGGTCGCCGGTCGGCCATGAGTGCGGGCCCTGGGGTGCGATCCGGAGGGTGCCGCCGAACTCGGCCGCCAGGGCGGCGGCATAGGTGTACGTG
Organism: uncultured Actinomycetota bacterium; assembly: GCA_963808435.1. GTDB lineage: Bacteria > Actinomycetota > Actinomycetes > Propionibacteriales > Propionibacteriaceae > Microlunatus. Next base: position 44,256 of record CAWEFW010000043.1, read on the forward strand.
GTCAGCTGGTCGTAGTCGCCGTGCACGATGGTCAGCTCGGCCGGCACGTCACCGAGCACGTCCTCCAGGGCCAGTCGAACCGCAGAGCGGAACCCTCTCAAGATGCGTACTGGACCGGCCCGGGACCAGTCGGGCAGCAGCTCGGAGAACAAGGACGCTTTCTCGTTCGGGTTGGGCATGAGGAAGATCGCCAGCATCTTGAGGGTATTCCGGCGGTCGGGGTCGAGCGTCGGGCTGACCAGCACCAGGCGCCGGACCAACGGCGTTGCTGCTGCGGCGACGGCCGCCGCTTGGCTTCCGGCGGACAAGCCGACCAGCACATCGACCGGCTCGCCGGCCGCGACGATCTCCTGGCCTAGCGTGTGGCCGTACTCAGCGATGTCCACGGGTACGCCCCGCCAGGACAGCCCGGACCGCATGGCGACGTCGTAGCCGGCCTGCCGTAGGCGCTCGACCGGCTCCTCCGCGTACCTGCGCACGGCCAGCCCAGGCACCACGATGATCTTGGCCCGCGCCGTCACGGGCTCAGGATACGGACTAGTGGGCCACCGCCTTCTCCGCGCCCGCGCCGGTGAGCGAGCGCACCTCGAGCTCGTTGAAGCTGTCCTGGCTGGAGGTGTCCTTGCTGATCAGCGTGCCGACGATGCCGCAGAGGAACCCGAACGGGATCGAGACGATGCCCGGGTTGCGCAGTGGGAACCAGGCGAAGTCCGCGTCGGGTGCCAGTGAAGTCGGCGTGCCCGAGACGACGGGGGAGAAAAACACCAGCACGACCGCGCAGATCAGCCCGCCGTAGATGCTGAACGTCGCCCCCATGGTGTTGAACCGGCGCCAGAACAGGTTGAAGAGCAGCGCCGGCAGGTTGGCCGACGCCGCCACCGCGAACGCCAGCGCGACCAGGAAGGCGATGTTCAACCGTTGAGCCGGGATAGCCAGCAGGATGGCGATCGCCCCAATGCCGAAGGCGGCGATCCGGACCACGACCAACTCCTGCTTCTCGGTGGCCCGGCCCTTCTTGATCACGTTGGCATACAGGTCGTGGGCCACCGAAGACGCAGAGGTGAGAGTCAGCCCGGCAACCACGGCGAGGATGGTGGCGAACGCGACGGCCGAGATCAACGCCAGCAAGATGGACCCACCCAGGGTGCCCTCACCGCCGCCGACCGCCTGGGCCAGCAGCGGCGAAGCCGCGTTGCCGGCCGAGCTGGCCACCTGGCTGTCCTTCCCGGTGTCGAGCAGCGCTGCCGCGCCGAACCCGAGCACCAGGGTCATCAGGTAGAAGCTGCCGATGAGCACGATCGCCCAGAGCACCGACTTACGCGCGGCCTGGGCCGTGGGAGTGGTGTAGAAGCGGATCAGGATGTGGGGGAGCCCGGCGGTGCCCAGTACCAGAGCGAGCGCGAGGGACAGGAAGTCGATCTTGCCGACCAGGTCCTTGCCGTAGAGCAGTCCCGGCTCGAGGAACGCTGTGCCCTTGCCAGACTTCTCGGCCGCCGCTCCCAGCAGCTCGGACAGGTTGAAATCGAATTGGACCAGTACCAAGACCGTGATCAGCAGGCTGCCCGTCATCAGGAGCACCGCTTTGACGATCTGGACCCAGGTGGTGCCCTTCATCCCGCCCAGGGTGACGTAGATGATCATGAGCACCCCGACGCCCACAATGACCATCGCCTTGACCCCCTCACTGGTGACCCCCAACAGCAGGCCGACCAGGCTTCCGGCACCGACCATCTGGGCCAGCAGGTAGAAGATCGACACCACGATGGTGGAGGTGGCTGCGGCGGCGCGGACCGGCGTCTGCCGCATCCGGTACGCCAGCTGGTCGGCCATGGTGTAGCGGCCCGAGTTGCGCAACAGCTCCGCTATCAGGAGCAGGGCGACCAGCCAGGCGACCAGGAAGCCGATGGAGTAGAGGAATCCGTCGTACCCGAACAGGGCGATCGAGCCGGAGATGCCCAGAAAGGAGGCGGCCGACATGTAGTCACCGCTGATGGCCATGCCGTTCTGGAGGCCGCTGAAGTTGCGGCCTCCGGCGTAGTACTGCGCCGTCGTCCGGTTCTGCCGCGAGGCCCAGAAGGTGATGCCCAAGGTCAGGGCAACGACGGCGAGGAACAGGGCGATGGTGAGGAAGCGGTTCCCGGTGACGAGCGGGACCAGCAGCAGGGCGCTCACCGGCCGATCTCGCTCTCGAACTCATCCTGCAGCTTGGTGGCCAGCGGGTCCAGGTTCTTCGTCGAGTACCGCGCGTACAGGTAGGCGATGACGAACGTGGAGACGAACTGGAGCAGCCCGAAGACCAGGGCGATGTTGATGTTGCCGACGACCTGGGTGTTCATGAAGTCGCGGGCCCAGTTGTTGCAGATGACATAGGTGATGTACCAGACCATGAACGCGACGGTGGCGGGGAACGCGAACCGCCGGTAGCGCCGACGCAGCTCCGTGAAGTCGCCCTCGCCGGCAATCCGTTCGTAGACCTCGTGCTCGCTGATACGGCCCCGGTCCGGCGTTGAACGCCGGCCTCGGCGCTTGGCCATGGTCGCCTCCATTCCCTTGGGGGCAGCACCGGTTGGCCACGGAAACTCGGTTCCCGTTCCGACCCGGCCGCCATTGGACAACGGGTTTGTCCGAACGATAACGGCATCCAAGGACAGCCGGGAAGAGAGTCGGGAAGAGCTCTACAAAGCGATCTGTAGCACGTCGTCCCAGTCGTCCCCGATGGCCATTCGCGAGTGGTCGACCTCGGCGCGCCAGCAGGACGCCTGGAACGGCAGCAGCAGCGGGTCGGGGGCCCGGGCCGAGCTGTCGTACACCTGTCCGACCTCAGCCAGCAGCTCCTCGCGGGCCCACTGCTCGAGGGCGCGTACAGCGGGGCGGCGCTCGACCATGGCCAACAGCTGAGGACGGGTGATCGGGACCCAGTTACGGAAGTTCCGGCGCTCCAGGTGGAGGAAGTACGGGCTGTCCGCCACCTGGTTCACCGAGTCCGCGCCGAAGTCGCCGCGCATCGCGTTCGGGTCGGCCCGCTGCAGGAGGTCGCTCAGCCGGCGTACCCACGGCACGGTGTCGTCTCGGGTGTTGTACGCGACGGCGAACCGGCCGCCGGGTCGGAGTACCCGGGCGATCTCGGTCAGCGCCAGACCGGGGGCGAACCGGTGCAGCGTGGCCGCTGCGGTGACGACGTCGAAGTGGCAGGAGAGGAAGGGTAGCGACTCGACCTGGCCGGCGACGTGCAGCCGGGTGCCGAGGCGGTCGGCCAGGCCGGCCACCCGGTCCACCGCGCGGTCGAGACCGAAGACCTCGTGGCCGGCGCGGTGCAGGAGAACGGCGAAGGCCCCGGTACCTGAGCCCAGGTCCAGCACTCGTTGATGATCCTCGGCCACCATCCAGGCGGCCGCAGCGTCCGGATATGGAGCCCGCCCCGTGCTCATGGACAAGACTGTAAGTCGTGCCGGACCCCCTGGCTGATCTTGCGCAGTTGCCCGGCGTGCCGTCGGCGGTAGCTGCCGCCACGGCGGCGGTCGTTGTCGTGCTCCGGGACCGCGGGCTCCGTCGGGTGGGTGACCAGGCGCGGGCGGAGGCCCTGCTGGCGAGCGCCGAGGCGTCCGCGAGTCTGACCGACGATCCCGACCGCTGGCGGGCCGGTTCGGCGCGGCTGGCCGCCGAGCTGCCGGCGCTGGCGGGACTGATCCGGATGGCGCCAGGCCAGGCCCTGGCCCGCGCGCACGCGGTGGTCGCCCGCGGGCTGGTGCGCGACGAGGACCTGGGTCGAACCAGCGGGGATGCGGCCACGGCGGCGCGGATGCGAGACCTGGCGGCGCTGCTGTCCCGGCCCACGACGGCGCCGGTCGTCGTGCTCGGTGCGGTGGTGCACGCTGAGATCGCGGCGGTCGAGGCGTTCGGGCCGGCGAGCGGGCTGGTCGCCCGGGCCGCCGAGCATCTGGTGCTGGTGTCCGGCGGGCTCGACCCGTACGCGGTGATCGTCGTTGAGGCCGGACACGCGGGGGATCCGGCCGGCTATCGGGCCGGGCTGGCGGCGTACGCCAACGGCGGAGTCAGCGGGGTCGGCGGGTGGGTCATCGCGTGTGCCGCGGCGGTCGCCCGGGGCGCGGAGCTCTCGCCAGCGGCCGCACATGGAGCGCCCAGAAGGAGGGGGACATGACGCGGCGCCCACCTTGGTGGGCGCCGTGCCTGGCACGTCAGCGGCAAGTGACCAAGCGTGCTTCATAAACGTGTTGGCCCCGGCAAGCCGAGGTCCAACTGCCCGTTCGGAGATGGGTGATCGCCGCGTGGGTACTTGTCTGCCGTGCGAGGACCGTCCGACTCGTCCGAAGACGACTGCGCATCAGGGTCCCTGACGCACACTTGGCTTCGACGACTCGGCCTTTCCCTGGTGTCCTTTGTACGCCCTTCGGACCGACTTGGAAAGAGCTATGGACCCCCGATCTGACGACACGCCGGTGGGTGTCGAGCCCCTCGGCCTGGGAGCCGCACTGGTCACTACAGGTTCTTCTCGAACCAGTGGTGGGCGTACGGGTTGGCGTTGTACGCGGCGACCTCGCGATAGCCCGCGGACCGGTAGAGGGCGGCAGCTTCGGTCAGGCTGCGGTGGGTGTCCAGGCGGACGGCCTTGGACCCGGCGGCCACCGCCCGGGCCTCGAGCTCGCCGAGCAGCCTCCGGCCGAGCCCGAGCCCCCGTACCGCGTCGGCGACCCAGACCCGTTTGATCTCCGACCAGCGCTCGGCGCGGTGGTGCTTGACCGCGCCGCAGCCGACCGGCTCACTGCGAAGATAGGCGACGAGGAACTCGCCGCTGGGAGGTCGCAGCTCGTGCGGCTCGGCGGTGACTCCCGCTCCGGGGTCGAATCCTTCTGGGAACCGGCGCTCGAGCTCGGCGACGTAGGCCCGGATACCGGCCCGGGCGTCGGGGTGCGCCGGGTCGATCGACTGGACGGTCACACTGGCCGCGGTCAGCAGACGCTCGACCTCCTGCATCGCGGCCACCAACCGGTCTTGCTGCCGCCGACTTAGCGGCGCGAGGAGCGCCCGAGCCAGATCGTCGCTGCGCTCGTCGAGCAGGGCGCGCTCGGCGAGACCGGCGTCGGTCAGGTACGCGGTGCGGACCCGGCCGTCGGCTGCGGTGGCCCGGACGGTGACCAGACCGTCCTGCTCCAGGGACCGCAGCAGGCGGCTGGCGTGGCCGGAGTCGAGGTCGAGACGGTTTCGGAGGGCGCGAACCTCACAGCCGTTCGGACCGATCTGCCACAGCAGGCGGGCGGCGGCCAGCGGTCGGTCGAGGGCCAGGAAGCGGTCATTCAGTGCGCCAACCCGTTGGGTCACCGTGCGGTTGAACCGGCGGACCGTCGTCACCAGGTCGGTCATTCTCTGACTTTAGTCAGGTTTAACATCGTTTCGTTGTCCACAGGTTCGGCTGGCACCAGGCGTTGTCCACAGATTTCGGCGAAGGTGTAACGACCGGTAGCTGCGTCCGCACACTCCCCGGCATGGACCCCCGTTCCTCCGTCGACCTCACGATCGTGGTGAGTACGACCGACCCTGAGCTGCTCGACCATGCCCTCTCGGTGGTGGCGGCCGCCGGGCTGGAAGCGGAGGTGGCCAGCGACCCGGGCTTTCTGCGGGCCCGTTGGACCAGCGCCTCCATGGTGCTGGTCGGGGTTGACCAGGGCGCCGCGCTGGCTGAGCTCCGGCTGCCCCGGCGGGCGGAGGTGTACCTGTTGACCGAGACCGGGACCGCACCGGAGGCCTACCAGTGGTCGGTGCCTCTGGGCGCGGCCGTCGTCGTGGTGCCCGGGAACGCCCGGTGGCTGTCGGGGGCGATCGCCGATCTGAGCCGACGGCCGTCCGGATCCGGGCAGACGATCTGCGTCGCCGGTGGCTCGGGCGGGGTCGGGACCTCGACGCTCGCGGCCGGGCTCGCGTTCGCGGCCGCGCGATCCGGCCGCCGCACCGCGTTGGTCGACCTCGACCCAGGCGGGGGCGGGCTGGATCTGCTGGTCGGAGCCGAACGCCTGGACGGGTGGCGCTGGCCCCGGCTCGTCGCCGCCCGGGGCCATCTGGGTGACGTCGGGGACCAGCTGCCCAGCGTGGACGGGGTCGAGCTGCTGTCGATGGGCCGGGGCGTCGAGGCTGTCCGTCCGCCTGCGGAGGCCGTACGGGCGGTGCTGGGCTCGCTGACCGCCACTCATGACCTGACCGTGGTCGACGTGCCGCGGCCGCTGGAGAACGCCCGGGTGGAGCCGCTGTCCACGGCTGGAGCCTGGCTACTGGTGGTTCGCGACGACCTTCGCGGAGTGACCGGCGGGCGGGAGGGTGTCCGCGCGCTGGAGGCGGTCGGCGTCCGGCCCAGACTGGTCGTCCGCACCGGCCGGACACGGCTGCTCGACCCGCAGACCGTCGCCGAAGGCGTCGGGATGGACCGGTACGCCGTCCTCGGGGACGAGCCGGGGTTGCTACAGGCCGCCGAGCGGGGCGACCCACCGGGAAGGTCTGGACGCAGTCCGCTGGGCCAGGTGGCCCGACGGCTGCTCGAAGAGATCGGGCACAGCCTGGACGCCGCCCGGGCCGACCTGCCGGAATGATCCCACGGGCAGCCGTCGACCTCGAGCCGCTCCGGGATCGGCTGGCCGGACTCGGTCGGGCGCCTACACCGGCTGACGTGGCGACCGCCATGCGGGCGGAGGGCCGGATGGTCAGCGATGTCGCCTTGATCGAGACCGTGGAGGCGTTACGGCGGCACAGCGTGGGTGCGGGTCCGCTGGAGGACCTGCTGCGCACGCCGGGGGTAACGGACATCCTGGTCAACGGGCCCGACCAGGTCTACGTCGACCGGGGCGCCGGGCTGGAGCTCACCGAGTTGCGGTTCGCCCACGACGGGGAGGTCCGGCAGCTGGCGCAACGGCTGGCCGCTTCGGTCGGTCGGCGGTTGGACGACGCGGTTCCCTTCGTTGACGCCCGGCTGGCCGACGGCAGCCGGCTGCACGCCGTGCTGGCGCCGCTGGCCGATCCGGGAACCTGCCTCTCGCTCCGGGTGCTGGGCATGAGGACCTTCTCGTTGGACGACTGCCTGCGCTCCGGTGCTTTGCACCCGGGTGGGGCCGAGCTGCTGCGCCGGATGGTCGCGGCCCGACTGGCTTTCCTGATCAGCGGCGGGACGGGGTCGGGCAAGACCACGCTGCTCGGTGCCCTGCTCGCGCTGGTTCCGGCCGAGGAGCGGATCGTGATCGTGGAGGACTCCCGCGAGCTCGATCCGGCGCACCCCCATGTGGTCCGTCTGGAGGCGCGTCCGGCCAACGCCGAGCGCACCGGTGCGGTCACCCTGACCGACCTGGTCCGGCAGTCGCTGCGGATGCGGCCGGACCGGCTGGTGGTCGGCGAGGTGCGGGGTCGGGAGATCTGTGACCTGCTGACCGCGCTGAACACCGGCCACGAGGGCGGTTGCGGGACCGTGCACGCCAACTCCGCGGCTGACGTCCCGGCCCGGCTGGAAGCCCTGGCGGCATTGGGCGGGCTGGACCGGAACGCCCTGCACGCCCAGCTGGCGTCCGCGCTGCACGCGGTGGTGCACGTCAGTCGGGACGAGGCTGGGGTGCGTCAGGTGAGCGAGATCTCGGTGCTGGTTCGCTCGGCGACGACCGGACTCGTCCACACCGAACGGGCCGTGCTGTTCACGCCTGACGGGCGAGTGGAACGCGGCCCTGGCGGACCGCAGCTGGAACGGCTGCTGGACCGATGATGGAGCTGCTGTGCCTGGTTTGCGCGGCTCTGGCGGTGTGGTGGGGTGTGTCGCCGCCGCGGCAAGAGCTCGGTCGCACTGATGCCGGCGATGGGCGTTCGCAAACGGTGGGCGCCATCGACCGAAGCGAACGCGTGGAGTCGAGAGCAGCTGCTCGGTTCGGCAGGTCGGAACGCCGGAGCTGGTCAGAGGAGGAACGAGGTGGGCCGTCGTCTTGGTCCGGACCGACCTGGCTGCGGCTGGGCGGTTCGGGGTCGATGCTGGTCGTCGGGGCGGCGGTCCTGCTGGACGGCGCCCGCGGCGCGGTGCTCGGCCTGACTGTCCTGGTCGTCGGGTGGACGCTGGCTGGCCTGTTCCGCAACCATCGCCGAGCCAGGCTCGGGCGGCGCCGACAGGAGGAAGTGGCACAGGCGTGCGCGACCTTGGCTGCCCAGCTCCGGATCGGCCAGGTGTCTAGCGTGGCCCTGGCCAGCGCGGCGAGTGACCATCCGGTACTACGGGAGGCCCGGGATGCCCAGGATCTAGGCGGTGACGTGGTCCGAGTCTGGCGCGGCCAGGCGCGGCACCCCGGATGTGCGGGTCTGCTCGAGCTCGCTCGGGCCTGGCAGGTGTCCGTGCGGACCGGCGCGCCGATGTCGGCGTCCCTGGAGCAGGTTGCGGCCACGCTCGCGGCCGAGCAGGACCTGCGCGCCGTGGTGGCTGGCGAGCTCTCCGCGCCCCGCGCCACGGGCAAGGTGATGGCGGTTCTTCCCGCTTGCGGCGTGGGCCTCGGCTACCTGCTGGGCGGAGAGCCGATCGGCTGGCTGCTCGGCGGACCACTGGGTTGGGGTTGTCTGCTGGCCGGCGTGATTCTGGCCAGCCTGGGCGTGCTGTGGATCGAGGAGCTGGCTCGGCGAGCGGCGTAGGGAATCGGAGGGAGATAGGCATGGATTTGATGTGGGCCGGGCTGGGGAAACTTTCACCGGCGGCGTGGGCGTGCGCCGGGCTCGCAGCCCTGGCGGTGTTCGGGCTGATGCGGCCGGCCACCGGTCGCCTTCGGTCCGCCCGGGATGACCGGGACGTCGAACCGACCGGCCGGCCCAGCCGCAGTCCGAGCTGGCTCACGGGGCGCACCGACGGCCTAGCTCTGCGTCGGCGGTTGCTGCTCGGGGCCGTGGCGGCGGCGGGAGCGTGCCTGTTCGTGTCGCGGCTGGAGACTGGTCCGGGCAGCTCGGCGTGGCTGGCCTGGCCGCTGGTCGCCGGCCTGGCCACGGTCCTCCTCGGCCTGCTCGAGCCTCGTGCGGTCCGCCTTCGCCGGGAACGGCTGATCGCCGATGCGCCCCAGGCGCTGGACCTGCTGGCCGCGTGTCTGGCGGCCGGGATGCCGGTCCGGCTGGCCGGCCGGATGGTCGTCGAGGCCTTCGACGGACCAGTGGCTGAAGACCTGGGCCGGGTGCTGGCTCTGGCCGATCTGGGAGTTGCCGAGTCGGAGGCTTGGCGGACGCTGGTCCCGCATCCCCAGCTGGGACGCGCGGCCTCGGACCTGTCCCGCTGCGTCGACTCCGGCACCTTGATGGTCGAGGCGTTGGGTCGGCATGCGGCAGCGGCGCGGGAGGCTCGACGGACGGCCCTCGTCGTACGCGCGCGCAGCGTCGGGGTGCGCAGCGTGCTGCCGCTGATGACCTGCTTTATCCCTGCGTTTCTGCTCCTCGGCGTGGTGCCGACCGTGGTGTCCGCTCTCGTAGCCGCGCTGGGCTGAGACGGTTTCCACAGCGTGGACATCATGTTGCGTTTCTCCACAGATTTCCGCGAGGGCGGTCGATTCGGCTCCGCGTCCTGAGACTCCGGGTGCATCCGAGGGGATGCCGCCCGAGGGGGGCGAACGACGCAAGGAGGAAGTATGGGCAAGGACATCGCCGTCGTGGCGGGTGACCTGGCGGTTCCAGCCATCGACGGCATGGCCGATCCGGCGGACCCCGAGAAGGGGGTCGGACCGGACGCGCCCGACCACAGCGTGGAGGCCGGCCTCGCCCGACCCGGTCAGCGCGGCATGGTCAGCGCCGAGTGGGCGGTCGGCATCGTGGCCGCCGTCGCCATCGCCGGAGTGCTGCTGGCGGTGGTCACCAGCGGGGAGGTGCAGGACGCGCTGCTGAAGTTCCTGCTCTGGGTGATCAAGGGCTTCATCTCGGTCGTGGACTGACGGTTCACGCGAGCCGAGACCAGTCATGAGCACGCATCGACCCCGGCGGTGCGACGGGCGGGGCATGGTGACGGCCGAGCTGGCCGTCACCACCCTCTCTGCCTTCACGCTGCTGGTGGGGATGTGCTGGGGGATCTCCTTGGTGGTCCTGCAGCTGCGGTGCGTCGACACCGCCGCCGCTGTGGCCCGGCAGACGGCCCGCGGCGACGATGCCGGCGTCGCGCACGCCCGAAGCCGGGCGCCGGCAGGAGCGAAAATCACGGTGCAGCGTCGGCCGTCCCTGGTCACGGTGACCGTTCGGGTGTCGGCGCGACCGCTCGCCGACTGGTTGGTGGTCGTGCCGCTGGAGGCCCGCGCTCAGGTGGTGCCCGAGCCGGACGCGGCGGACCCGCCGTGAGTCGCTCCGTCGTGTGTCGCTCCAGACCTCTCGGGAGCGACGAGCGCGGCAGCGGAACGGTGCTGATGGCCGCGATCATGACGGTCGTGGTCACGCTCGGTGCAGCCGCGACCGTCGTGGCGGGGTACCTGGTCAGCCACCACCGGGCGCGGGCGGCGGCGGACCTGGCCGCGCTGAGCGGCGCGGCGGCTCATGTCCGCGGTGAGGACGCCTGCGACCAGGCCCGGCGGACCGCCCGGCAGAACGGCTCGCTGGCCACGCGCTGTGACCGGGTCGGCGACGAGGTCGACTTCGTGGTCACCGTCCGGGTGGTGGTCGCAGTCCGGGTCCGGCCACCGGGACTGCCGGGCCAGGTCGAGGCGGAGGCGCACGCCGGACGGGTGGGCTGAGGCCGACGGATGTCGGAGGGAGTGGTTCAGCTGGTGCCTGAGGGCCGTCTCAGGTCCGCGGCTCGTCCCGATCGGGGATGTCGCTCGCCCTTCGCGGCTCGACCGGTGAGGTCGTCGCGTCCTCGCCGGGCTCGAGGTCCAAGCTCGAGGCGGATTCGTCAGAGCGGTTCGCGCGGGCCGTCGAGCCGGCGGGTTCGCCTGCATCGGCGCCGTCGCCCAGCTCACTGCGCCGAGGGCTGTCGGGGTCGGCGGAACGGTCGCTGTCCGGGTCGGCATCCTGGTCAGCACTCGAGCGGCCTCGAGTCGTCGCGGGGGAGCTGTCGAGTTCCGTCCGGTCGGCCGAGCGCAGCCGCCGTCGAGTTTCCCGAGCCCGTCGTATTCCGGTACGCAGCAGCAGGAGAGCGGTGATGGTCACCAGAGCGGCCCCGAAGCCGGTGAAGAAGACGCCGGCGCTGGTCACCGGCACCAGGACGCGAAACAGCGAGAGCTGGTACACGTCCGGGTTGCTCACCACGATCGCGACGCTGAAGACCAGCACGAGAATGAGCAGGGCCAGCGCAAGGACAATCATGTCGTTATTATCTCGGGGGTCGCAGTCCGAGTCCGGGGGGTTCGGTCACTGGGGGACGAGGTGTGTCCTTGTTCATCCTGTTCATCCTGTTCAGCCATCAGCAGACCAGTGGTGCAGGTGGTTAGACTTCGCGCGGTCAGCGGCGTACCGTGCGCGTGCGCAAATGGATCGCAAATGGATAAGTTGAGAGGACGTCGGTATGCCAGTCACCCTGTCGGGGGTCAACCTCACTTTCGTTGCCATCGTCGGGGTAATCGCCGTCATCGCGCTCGTGATGGCCATGGTGTTCCGCCGCGAGGTTCTGGCCGCCAGTGACGGCACGACCAACATGCAGACCATCGCCCGCGCTGTGCAGGAGGGTGCGAGCGCCTATCTCACGCGGCAGTTCCGGACGCTGAGCGTCTTCGCCGCCGCCGCGTTCTTCCTGCTCCTGCTCCTCCCCGTGCACTCCAGCGACGAGTACGGCGAGTGGACCCTGAAGATCTCCCGTTCGGGGGCGTTCCTCGCCGGGGCGGTGTTCTCCGCGTTGATCGGCTACATGGGGATGTGGCTGGCCGTGCGGGCCAACGTGCGGGTGGCCTCGGCCGCGCGCAGTGAGGGCCGGGATCCCGCGATGCGGATCGCGTTCCGCACCGGGGCGCATGTCGGCATGGCCACCGTCGGGCTGGGCCTGCTCGGGGCTGCGGTCGTGGTGTTCATCTTCCGCGGGGACGCCCCCACGATCCTCGAGGGCTTCGGCTTCGGCGCCGCGATGCTCGCCATGTTCATGCGAGTCGGCGGCGGCATCTTCACCAAGGCCGCCGATGTCGGCGCCGACCTGGTGGGCAAGGTCGAGCAGAACATCCCCGAGGACGACCCGCGCAACGCCGCGACCATCGCCGACAACGTCGGGGACAACGTCGGCGACTGCGCCGGGATGGCGGCCGACCTGTTCGAGTCCTACGCGGTGACCCTGGTCGCCTCGCTGATCCTGGGGAAGGCCGCGTTCGGCGAGGCCGGCCTGGTGTTCCCGCTGATCGTGCCGGCCATCGGCGTGATCACAGCCATCATCGGCGTCTTCCTGACCAAGCCGCGCGCCGGCGAGAACGGCCTGAAGACGATCAACCGCTCCTTCTACATCTCGGCGGGGATCTCCGCGGTGCTCTGCGCCATCGCCGCCTTCGTCTACCTGCCGGCCGACTTCGCCGGGCTGAACCTGGCCGAGGGCTCGGTGTTCGACGGACCGATCGACGACCCGCGGATCGTGGCCATCGGCGCGGTGGTGATCGGGATCGTGCTGGCCGTGATCATCCTGTCGCTGACCGGCTACTACACCGGCACCGAGGACCGACCGGTCAAGGACGTGGGCAAGACCTCGCTCACGGGCGCGGCCACCGTCGTGCTGTCCGGCATCTCGGTCGGCCTGGAGTCCGCGGTCTACACCGCGATCGTGATCGCTGCAGCGGTCTACGGTGCCTTCCTGCTCGGTGGTGCCGGCGTGGTGGGCCTCTTCGCCATCGCCCTGGCCGGCTGCGGTCTGCTGACCACGGTCGGCGTGATCGTGGCGATGGACACCTTCGGCCCGGTCTCCGACAACGCCCAGGGCATCGCCGAGATGTCGGGCGACGTGCACGGGCCCGGCGCCCAGATCCTGACCGAGCTGGACGCGGTGGGCAACACCACCAAGGCCATCACCAAGGGCATCGCCATCGCCACCGCCGTGCTCGCCGCGACGGCGCTCTTCGGCTCCTACACCGACGCCATCCGGGGTGTGCTGGCGGATACCTACCAGGAGTTCGCCGACGAGGCGGTCGTGTTCGCGCCGCAGACCCTGGTCGGGCTGATCCTCGGTGCCGCGGTCGTGTTCCTCTTCTCCGGACTGGCCATCAGCGCGGTGGGCCGGGCGGCCGGCGCCGTGGTGTTCGAGGTCCGTCGCCAGTTCCGGGAGATCCCCGGGATCATGGAGGGCACCGGCAAGCCGGAGTACGGCAAGGTGGTCGACATCTGCACCCGCGACTCGCTGCGCGAGCTGGCCACGCCGGGTCTGTTGGCGCTGAGCGCTCCGATTGCGGTCGGCTTCGGTCTCGGCGCCGCGCCGCTGGCCGGCTACCTGGCCGGGGCGATTGCCGCCGGCACGCTGATGGCGGTGTTCCTGGCCAACTCCGGCGGAGCCTGGGACAACGCCAAGAAGCTGGTCGAGGACGGTCATCACGGCGGCAAGGGCTCGGACGCCCACGCGGCCACGGTGATCGGCGACACGGTCGGCGACCCGTTCAAGGACACCGCCGGTCCGGCAATCAACCCACTGATCAAGGTGATGAACCTGGTCGCGTTGCTGATCGCGCCCGCCGTGGTCAGCATGTCGGCACTGAGCACCGACAACCCGCTGCGCTACGTGATCGCCGGCATCGCCCTCGCGGTGATCGTCGTCGCGGTGACCATCAGCACCCGGCGGCCGGTGGCCATCGCCGAGGTCGATGCTGCTCAGCCATCGATCGCTCCGCCCTCGCCCACGGGGCCGGGTGAGGCTGTCGAGGACACCGTCCAGGTCGAGCGCGAGCCCGTCGATGTCCGTAGGGGCAGTGCGGAGCGCTCCGAGTCCAACCCGACCAACAGCGGGCGGCACTAGCGCCGCGCCTTCGGCCCACCGAAGGGTCATCAGGCATAAAGCAGCTGGCGCCCGTCTCTACCTGTGGCCACGGGTACAGGGCGGGCGCTGCCTGTGCCGGGTGAGGAACACCGGCGCTGGCACACTGGAGGCAACATGACTTCCCCGTTAGCTGGTGACCAGCGACCGCCGGAGAACCCGGAGCCGGACCCGGCACTGGCGGGCTTCCCGCCGCCCCAGCCATACGAGACGGCCCCCTACGTGGCGCCGCCCCACCCAGCCGGTCTCTCGGCGCCGCCACCGGCGTACGGACCGATCGGCCCCCTGCCGCCGCCGGACGGGGTCGCGCCCGGGTATGCGATGCCGATGCCGCCCTTCTCCATCGTGTCCGCGCCGGTCAGCGCGCTGCCCACCGAGCCGGTGCCCTATCACCAGATGCTGCGCGGACCGCGGTTCCGCTGGTGGAAGCCGATCGTCACCCTGCTAGTCACCCTGGCCATCGGCATCCCGCTGCTGATGCTGTCGTTCGTGCCGCTGGTGGTGATGGGGCTGGCCACCGGAGCCCAGGACCTCGGCCTGTCCGAGCTGGACGTGACCGACCTGTCGCCCACCGCGTTCGCGGTGGTGAACCTCAGCCTGATCGTGCTGATCCCGTTGTCCGGCCTGACGATCTGGATCGTGCACCAGATCCGGCCGCGCTTCGTGTCCTCGGTGGCCGGCGGCATCCGCTGGCGCTGGCTGGCTCGCTGCGCGCTCATCGTGCTGCCGTTGTGGCTGATCTACCTGGCCCTCGGCCTGCTGGTCGCCCCGCCGGAGTCGCCGCGGCCGAACGACTGGCTGGCCCTGCTGGTGATCGTGCTGGTCATGACGCCCTTCCAGGCGGCCGGCGAGGAGTACTTCTTCCGCGGCTGGCTGATGCAGAACGTCGGCGCCTGGTTCGCCCGGCCGATCGTCGGCCTGGTGGTCTCGGTGGCAGTGTCGACCGTGGCCTTCTCGGCCGCGCACGGCAGTCCCGACCCGTGGATCCTCGGCAGCATCGGCTGCCTCGCCGTGGCCGCCGGCATCGCGGCCTACCGCACCGGCGGCCTCGAGGCTGGCATCGCCATGCACGCGGTGAACAACCTGCTCGCCTTCGGGGCGGTGCTGACCTTCGGCGGCTGGGACGAGGCCTTCGTCGGGGCCGACACCTCGGGCGCTCCGTCCGTCCTGCTGCTCTCGGTGCTGGTGCACGGCGGCGCCCTGGCCCTGATCCTGTGGCAGGCCAAGCGGCACGGCATCCAGTCCCGTTACCAGCCCGCGGCTCCGGCGGTCGCTTCGAGCAATCCCGTCGGGTCGGCCGCGCCGATCCCGGAGTTCGGGAGAGAGTAGGCCGGTGCCCTTCACCGTCAGCCACGTGGCGGCGGTGCTGCCCCTGGTCGGCGGGAACGGCCGCCGGAGCACGTAGTGCCAGACCGCCAGCAGGACGAGACCGGCAAATAGGTCGATGGTCACCGGTGCCGGCTCCTGCCGGCCGCGCTGGTGATCCGGGTGCCCCACCGCCCCGTGGGTCTGCTGCCGACCTACAGATGGCTGCAGTTCGGTCTCGGCGCCCTCGGTCTACTGGTGCTGGCAGTCTGGGCGGTGGTGTGGCTTGGACGAAGCCGACCCGCTCCCGACCCCAGCACCCAGCTCTCGTCCACTCAGCGGACCACCGCCTGGTTGCTGATCCTGGGAGTCTTCTTGGCCGCTTGTGCGGTGATGGGTCTCTCCGTGATCCGGGACGGGTTGTCGACGGAGTCGGTCGCGGTCCGGGTCGCGACCGGAATGATGAGTCTGACCACGGCGGTGGCTGTCGGATTCTGCCTGCTCTGGCACGTCGACGCCCGGCTCCGTCCGTCCACGGAGGCGAGTCGTTAGCCCGGAGCGCCGGCCAGGGCCCAGCGGATGGTGCCCAGCGCGGAGCGGGTGAGCGGCCGGGCGACCAGCCGGTCGGTGGCCGGCAGGGTGGGCAGCAGCAACATCGCCCGGGCCCACGGAGGCAGCAGCGAGACCGCCCCAGCAGCCAGCAGCGCATAGCCCAGCTTCTGCGGTCCGCTCAGCGGCGGGTCCTTGAGCAGCAGCTCCGCCGCCTCCTCCGCCGCCGGCGTGAGTTTCAGCTCAGGCCGGTAGTCGGCCAGCAGACGGTCGACGTCGGCCACGGTCCGCGGCGGGTCGACCACCCCGAGCTGTTCGGCGACGAAACCTGACTGGCGAACGTAGTCGTCGGCCTCGGCCGGGGTCAACGGCCCCGAGCCGAAGACCTGGAATGCGGTCAGGAAGCTATCCACCTCCGCGATGTGGATCCAGCCGAGCAGATGGGGGTCATCGGCCCGGTACACGCGGCCGGACGGCGTCGTGCCCTTGACCCGGCCGTGGATGGCCCGGACGATCCGGATGCTGCGCTCCGCGTCGGCGATGGTGCCGTACGTGGTGGTGGCCAGGAACCGGCTGGTCCGCTGCAGCCGTCCCCACGGATCACCGCGAAATCCCGAGTGCTGGCTGACGCCGAGCATGGCCACCGGGTGCAGCGACTGCAGCAGCAGGGCCCGGATGCCGCCCACGAACATCGCCGTGTCCGCGTGCACCCGCCAGATCGGGTCCTCATCGGTGAACCAGCGCGGACCCGGCGTGTACCAGATCTGCTCGTGGGCCTCCCGGAACTCCGGACCGGCAATCCGGTCGCGGACCGCATGGGCCAGCTGCTTACGTCGGACGTCCAGCGTGCGCCCGAACAACAGCGGTCCGGGCCGGAGGGCGAGAGACATTCACGGAGCCTACGCTGCTCAGAATGAGCCTCTACGCCGACGAGTACGCGCGCAGCCTGGCCGACCCGCGGACCTTCTGGGCTGAACAGGCCAAGGCCATCGACTGGTACACCCGGCCCGAGACGATCCTCGATGCGACCCGGGCACCGCTCTACCGCTGGTTCGCCGGCGGCGTGCTCAACACCTGCTACAACGCTCTCGACCGCCACGTCATCCGCGGTCGGGCCGACCAGCCGGCGCTGATCTACCACTCCGCCTACACGGGGGCGCGCCGCACCTATAGCTACGCCGAGCTGCTCGAGCGCGTGGCTCAGTTGGGCGGCGGGCTGCGCGAGCTGGGCGTACGCCCCGGTGACCGGGTGGTGATCTACCTGCCGATGGTGCCCGAGGCGGTGATCGCCATGCTGGCCTGCGCGCGGATCGGCGCGGTGCACTCCGTGGTGTTCGGCGGCTTCGCTCCGGCCGAGCTCGCCGCCCGGATCGACGACGCCCAGCCCAAGGTGGTCATCTCCGCTTCCTGTGGGCTGGAGGCGACCAAGGTCATCGAGTACAAGCCGCTGCTGGACGCCGCCCTGGCCCGGACGACCCACCAACCCGACTACTGCGTGATCTTCCAGCGTCCGCAGGTCACCGCCGAGCTTACCGCCCCGCGCGACATCAACCTGACCCTGCTCATGAAGCCCGGCTCGTTCGAGCCGGCAGCGTGCGTCGAGGTGGCGGCTACCGACCCGCTGTACATCCTTTACACCTCCGGCACCACGGGGAAGCCCAAGGGCATCGTGCGCGACCAGGGCGGACACGCGGTGGCGCTGGCCTACTCGATGCGGGCCATCTACGACGTGGGACCCGGCGACGTGATGTTCACCGCCAGCGATGTCGGCTGGGTGGTCGGCCACTCTTACATCACCTACGCGCCGTTGCTGGTCGGTGCCACGACCGTGCTCTACGAGGGCAAACCGGTGGGTACCCCGGACGCCGGGGCGTTCTGGAAGGTCGTCGCCGAGCACCGGGTCAAGGTCATGTTCACCGCCCCGACGGCCATCCGGGCGATCCGCAAGGCCGACCCGGACGGCGCGCTGATGGGCCAGCACGACACCTCGTCGCTGCAGGCCCTCTTCCTCGCGGGCGAGCGGCTCGACCCCGACACCTGGGCCTGGGCGGGGGAGCGGCTCGGTGTCCCAGTGGTCGACCACTGGTGGCAGACCGAGACCGGTTGGCCGATCGTGGCCAACCCGCGCGGCCTGGAGGCGTTGCCGATCAAGCCGGGCTCCCCCTCGGTTCCCGTGCCGGGGTACGACGTACGCGTCCTGGACGGGGCCGGCGCGCCGCGGCCGGCGGGCGAGGAGGGCGCCATCGCACTCAAGCTGCCGCTGCCGCCAGGCACCCTGCCCACGGTCTGGGGCGACGACCGGCGCTTCGTCGAGGGCTATCTGAGCGCCTATTCCGGGCACTACCTGACCGGCGACGGCGGGTACGTCGACGAGGACGGCTACGTGTTCGTGATGGGCCGGACCGACGACGTGATCAACGTCGCTGGCCACCGGCTCTCCACCGGGGCCATCGAGGCGGTACTGGCGACGCACCCCGCTGTCGCCGAGTGCGCGGTGATCGGGGTCGTCGACGAGATGAAGGGTCAGGTGCCGCGGGCGCTGGTCGTGGTCAAGGAGGGCTACGCCGGCTCGGCCGAGTCTGTCGCCGAGGAGCTGGTCGCGCTGGTCAGGGCCGAGATGGGCGCGGTCGTCGCGCTGCGCCAGGTCGACGTGGTCGCCGCCCTGCCCAAGACCCGCTCGGGCAAGATCCTGCGTAAGACGATGCGGGAGATCGCCGACGGGCTGCCCGGCTCGGTGCCCTCCACCATCGAGGACCCGGCCGTGGTCGACCAGCTGCGGCCCGTGCTCCATCGTGCGTCCTGAGCCTGTCGAAGGGCACACGGCCGGCGGTGGCCCTTCGACAGGCTCAGGACGCATGTGGTCCGAGCTGGCCGCTGCCTTCCGCTCACTGGACTACCGGGTCGACGCCGTTGTCGAGCTGATCGGCGCGCAGGCGCACGCGGCCCTGGGCCGTAACAGCACCGTCCCGGCCATCCGGGTGCTGGCCGGCCGCGACGACCCGCTGGCCACGCTGGCCCGGCTGTGGCTGCTGCAACAGCCGGTGCCGCGTTCGCCGCTGGAGCGGGCGTTGCCCGGGATGGTCGGGCCGCTCGTCGCGGCCGGGATCCTGGCCGCCGAGGCCGACCAGGTACGGGCGCTGGTCGACCTCCGGCCCTACGCGACCGACGACGGCGACTTCTGGGTCGCGGCGGATCTGACGCCCAATCTGGACACTCAGGTCTCGCCGATCCGGCCCGACCACGTGCTCGGGGTCTCGGCCGCCTCGGCGTCCCTCGCTCAGCTGACTTTGCGGCGAACGGTCGACCGGGCCCTCGACCTGGGCACCGGCTGCGGCGTCCAGAGCCTTCACCTGGCCCGGCACGCCGACGCGGTGGTGGCGACCGACCTCAATCCGCGGGCGCTCGACCTGGCCCGGATCACCTTCGCGCTGAACGGGACTGCGGTTGACCTGCGGCTCGGTGACCTGTATCAGCCGGTCGCGGGCGAGCGGTTCGATTTGATCACGACCAACCCGCCGTACGTGATGTCGCCGCCCGATGACGCCCGGCTGACCTACCGGGAGGGCAAGGCGTCCGGCGACGCGCTGGTCGAACGCGTGGTCGTCGAGGGCGCGGGGCACTTGGCCGAGGACGGTGTGCTGCAGGTGCTGGGCAGCTGGGCCCACGTCCGCGGCCAGGACTGGACCGACCGGGTCGGCGGCTGGGTGGCGGGCACCGGCTGTGACGGACACGTGGTCCAGCGGGAGGTGCTGGACCCGTACGCCTACGTCGAGGTATGGCTGGCCGACGCCGGCCTGACCGGCTCTTCCGCGTACGCCGAACGCTATGCCGCCTGGTGCGACTACTTCGACCGGCTGGGAATCGAGGCGGTGGGGCTGGGCTGGCTGACGCTGCGCCGAACCGCGCGTACGCCGTCGGTCCGGATCGAGGACTGGCCGCATCCGGTCGAGCAGCCCATCGCCCCGGCGCTGGACGCCGGTCTGTCCGCGGTCGACCGCCTGGCTGAGATGACGGACGAGCTGATCCTGGCTACCCGGTGGCACCTGGCCGACGACGTGGTCGAGGAGACGACCGGCCGGCCGGGCGACGCCGATCCGGAGCACGTGGTGTTCCGGCAGCAGCGCGGGTTCCGCCGGGCCGTGGCCCTCGATACCGCCGCCGCCGGGATCCTCGGTGCCTGCGACGGCGAGCTGACTCTGGACCAGATCATCGCCTCGGTGGCCGGCCTGCTGGAGGTCGATGTCAACCCCCTGCGCCACGAGACAGTTGCGCGGGTGAGGACTCTGGTAGTTGACGGGTTCGTGCGCTGAGGCACAGCGCAGGGAATTGATTCCGAAACCACAACGTTCCGGGGTGTCTGCGGAGGGAACCCGTAGAGTATGCCCGCCGTGCGGGTGCACGGCTCGTCAACCAAGGAGTGGGGGCAGGTCCATGGCCGTCAAGGAAGGGGGCCGGCGACTCGTCATCGTCGAGTCGCCGACCAAGGCGACCAAGATCGCCAGCTTTCTCGGCGACGGGTACATCGTCGAGTCGAGCCGCGGTCACGTCCGCGACCTCCCGACCGGCGCCGCGGAGGTGCCGGCCAAGTACAAGGGTGAGAAGTGGGCCCGGACCGGCGTCGACGTGGACAACGGCTTCGAGGCGTTGTACGTGGTCAACCCGGACAAGCGGGCCACCCTGCGCTCGCTGAAGGATGCGCTGTCGGGGGCGGACGAGCTGCTGCTCGCCACCGACGGTGACCGCGAGGGCGAGGCGATCGCCTGGCATCTGCTGCAGGAGCTCAAGCCCAAGGTCCCCGCCCGCCGGATGGTGTTCCACGAGATCACCCCGAGCGCGATCGCGGAGGCCGTGGCCAACCCGCGCGACCTCGACTCCGATCTGGTCGACGCGCAGGAGACGCGCCGGATTCTTGATCGGCTCTACGGCTACGAGGTCTCCCCGGTCCTGTGGAAGAAGGTCATGCCCCGGCTGTCCGCCGGCCGCGTGCAGTCGGTCGCGACACGGCTGGTGGTGGACCGGGAGCGGGAGCGGATGGCGTTCCGGGGCGCCTCGTTCTGGGACCTGGATGCGGTGCTGGACGCCGGCGAGAAGGCTGAGCCGCCGCTGTTTCCGGCCCGGCTGACCCGGGTGGGCGAGCGCCGGGTAGCCCAAGGCCGTGACTTCGACAGCCGCGGCCAGCTGGTGGCCAAGGGCTCGGAGCAGCTGCTGCACCTGGACCAGACGCAGGCCGAGGACCTGGCCGCGACCCTGCGGACTGCTGGCTACGCCGTACGCAGCGTGGACTCCAAGCCCTACACCCGCCGCCCGTACGCGCCGTTCCGGACCACCACCATGCAGCAGGAGGCCGGCCGCAAGCTCGGCTTCACCGCCCAGCGGGCGATGTCGGTGGCCCAGGACCTGTACGAGGCCGGCTTCATCACCTACATGCGAACCGACTCCGTCACCTTGTCCGACACCGCGATCACCGCGGCGCGTAACCAGGTGCGGCAGCTGTTCGGCGCCGACTACCTGCCCGACCGGCCGCGGGTCTACACCTCCAAGGTCAAGAACGCCCAGGAGGCGCACGAGGCGATCCGCCCGGCCGGCGAGACGTTCCTGACCCCGGCGCAGACCCAGCTGACCGGCGACCAGTTCCGGCTCTACGAGCTGATCTGGATGCGCACCATCGCGTCGCAGATGAAGGACGCCGAGGGCCGCTCCATCACGGTGACCATCGACGCCACGCCGCAGCAGGGCGAGGCGTGCACGTTCGTCGCCTCCGGCCGGACCATCACCTTCCACGGCTTCCTCAAGGCCTACGTCGAGTCCTTTGACGACGCCGACCAGGCCGCCGACGACGCGCAGACCCGGCTGCCCAACCTCGTCGGGGGCCAGACGCTGCGGCCGGAGTCGGTCACGGCGTCCGGGCACGAAACCCGGCCGCCGGCCCGCTACACCGAGCCGTCGCTGGTGGCGAAGCTGGAGGAGCTGGAGATCGGCCGGCCCTCGACGTACGCCTCCATCCTCCGCACCATCACCTCGCGGGACTACGTCTTCAAGCGCGGCTCGGCGCTGGTCCCGACCTGGCTGGCCTTCGCGGTCACCCGGCTGCTGGAGGAGCACTTCCCGAAGCTGGTGGACTATGCGTTCACCGCGGAGATGGAGGAGGTGCTGGACCAGATCGCCGACGGCCATGCCGAGCGACTCGCGGTATTGACCGACTTCTACTTCGGGGCGCAGGACAGCAATGGTGCCGGCGACCGGGAGGGGCTGCAGCGGCTGGTCTCCGAGCTCGGTGAGATCGACGCCCGCAAGCTGTCCACCTTTCCGATCGGTGACCTGGAGTCCACCGCCGACAACCCGATCGTGGTCCGGGTGGGCCGCTACGGCACCTACGTCGAGGACGAGCAAGGACGGCGGGCCAACGTCGCCGAAGACCTGCCGCCGGACGAGTTGACGCCTGTGCTGGCCCAGGAGCTTCTCTCCAAGCCGATGGGCGAGGAGCGCGAGCTCGGCGTCGACCCGGAGTCCGGGCGGATGATCGTCGCTCGCAACGGGCGGTACGGACCGTACGTCACCGAGGTGCTCGACGACGAGGACGGCAAGGCCAAGCCGCGCACCGGGTCGCTGTTCGCCTCGATGGACCTGGAGACGGTGAACCTCGAGGACGCGCTGCGGCTGATGAGTCTGCCGCGCCTGGTCGGGACCGACGAGGACGGCGTCGAGATCACCGCGCAGAACGGCCGCTACGGGCCCTACCTGAAGAAGGGCACCGACTCGCGGTCGCTGGAGTCGGAGGACCAGATCTTCTCGGTGACCCTGGACGAGGCCCGGGCGATCTACGCCCAGCCCAAGCAGCGCGGCCGGGCCGCCGCCAAGCCGCCGCTGGCTGAGCTCGGACCGGACCCGGTGTCGGGACGCCCGATGGTGATCAAGGACGGTCGCTTCGGGGCGTACGTGACCGACGGCGAGACCAACGCGACGCTCCGCCGCGGCGACGACGTCGAGACCATCACCGCCGAGCGCGCGGCCGAGCTGCTGGCCGAGAAGCGGGCCAAGGGTCCCGTCCCGAAGAAGCGCTCGGCGAAGAAGACGACCGTCAAGAAGGCGGCCAGCAACGGGGCGGCGGCCACTAAGAAGGCTCCGGCCAAGAAGACCGCCGCGAAGAAGATCGCCGCCAAGGCGTCCTCCAGCGCCAACTGACCGCATACACATCAGCTCGCAGCAACAACGTGATCGATTCGGCGTGGTCTACCCCGCCGAGTCGTTCACGATGATCTGAGGTGGGAGGATTCCGGCATGGCCAAGGGCAAGCGGAACAAGGACAAGGGACACAAGTCCCCGGCCCCGTCCGCCGCGGCCACCAACGGCAAGGTGGCAACGCTGCCCGCGCCGGCCGCCCCGGCCCAGCAGGCCCCGGGCCACCACCCTCCCGGCCAGCGGTTCTACGACCTGCCCTACAGCGCCGCCGCCCCGCGGCTGATCAACCCCGACCTCGGGCTGCACAACCTGGTCGCCCGGGCGGGCCACAACGCCGCGTACTCGATCGACGTCACGCTGCTCGACGCGCCCGACCACCGGCTGATCCGCTCCGGGGTGCTGCTCGCCCACCGGGTGCTGGACGGCCGCGGCGAGTGGTACCTGACCGCGCCGGACTGGCAGCCGCTCCTGCCCAAGGACCGGATCGAGCTGATGGGGCACGCCGACCTGCCCGACGAGCTCGCCGACCTGCTCCGGCCCCTGCGCCGCCGCGCCACGCTGGGCCCGGTGGCCGCGCTCACCTGTGACCGGCGCGAGTTCGCGCTGCGGGACGACCACGGCACAACGCTGGCCCTGTTGCGCGACGACAAGGTGACCGTACGCCGGGGCGGCCTGACCACCGCCCGCTACCGCGAGGTGATGATCACCCCCGTCGGCACCGGGATCAGCGACGAGCAGACGGCCTGGCTGGACCGGGCGTTCATCCAGGCCGGCGCCACCTATGTGCCCAAGTTCCCGCGCCTGGACACCCGGCTCGGCGCCCCGGCCACCGGGCCGACCGACCTGCCCCTGCCGGAGCCGTTCGACGCCGACGGCCCGTTCAAGAAGTTCGTCGGCCAGCTGCTCGCGCTGCGGCTGCGGCGGATCGTCGAGGCCGACCTGGCCATCCGGGGCGGGGACGTGACGGCCATCGGACGGCTGGCCGACGAGGCGGCCCGGCTGCGGGACGAGCTCAAGGGGCTCTCGCCGGTGCTCGATCCCGAGTGGGTGGAGGATGTCTACGACGAGCTGGGGTGGATCAGTCTGGACTCCGCACCCTCCGACGAGGGCGGGCGGGAACGGCTGGCCATCCGGCTGCGCAGCGAGCGCTACCTGACCGTGCTGGAACGGCTGGTCGGGGCGGTGCGGGCGCCGAAGTTGGCCGAGGTCCGGGCCGAGCCCGCCGGGGTGATCCTGAGCGAGCTGGTGGCCAGCGCCGTGGACCGGCTGCGGCAGTCCGCGGATGCTCTCACCGTGGACTCGGCGGACGAGGAGTGGGACGAGGCCTGGCGGGAGATCGGCCGGCTGCATTGGGTGCTGGACGTCGCCGCCCAAGTGCTGCCGGAGGACCCGGCGCGGATCCGCGGGCGGCTGGCGGCGGCGGCCCGCCTGCTCGCCCAGGTGCACGACGACCGGACGTCGGAGGCGACTGCGATGCTGATGGTGTCCGACCTCACCCCGGAGCTGGCGTTCCTGGCCGGGCGGGACTTCGAGCGCGAGACCGACAAGGCGCGGCGGTCCCGGCGGCAGTTCGTCCGCGAGTGGGCCAAGATCGCCAAGAAGCTGGACGCGTGAGAAGTCCGACCGGTGTCTTCGTCGTCTTCGAGGGCGGTGACGGGGTCGGCAAGACCACCCAGGTCGACCGGTTGTGTGCGTGGCTGACCAAGGGCGGCTACGAGGTGGTCCGGACCTTCGAGCCGGGTGACACGGAAGTCGGGGCGGTGATCCGCCGGATCGTGCTGGACCCGGCCACCGGGGAGATGTCGCCGCGGGCGGAGGCGCTGCTGTACGCCGCGGACAAGGCCCAGCACCTGCACGCCGTGGTCGAGCCGGCTCTGCGTCGGGGGGCGGTGGTGGTCTGCGACCGCTACGTCGACTCGATGCTGGCCTACCAGGGTGCGGGCCGGGTGCTCGCGCTCGAGGAGGTGGAGCAGGTGGCGCGCTGGGCAACGGGCGACCTCCGGCCGCACCTGACCGTGGTGCTGGACACCGAGCCGGAGCAGGCCGTGCACGCCAAGGCCGACCTGGACCGGCTGGAGGGGGCCGGGGCGGTGTTCCACGAGCAGGCCCGGCAGTTCTTCCTCGAGCTCGCGGCCCGGGAGCCGGAGCACTACCTGGTGCTGAACGCGCGGGCATCGCGTGACAAGATCGCCGCCCGGGTCGTGGAACGGGTGGGGCGCCTCCTTCCGACCCTGGTCGAAAGCGCGCGGCGGTCCGGGGAGTGATGGGCAAGGTGGAGAAGGAGGCTGTAGCGGTGTTCTACGGACGACGACTCCAACGCCGCCCATCGCCTTCCCGGTCGTCGCGCAGCCGATCAGGGTCGGAAGGAGGCGCCCTTCCGCCGCTGCTGTCGGCGGTGGACGTCAGAATCGAGGCATGACCACCGAGGTGATTCCATGACCACCGAGGTGACCCAGGGCGTCTGGGCCGAGCTGATCGGCCAGGACGAGGCGGTGGCCACGCTGCGCCGGGCGGTGGCGGGGGAGTCGCACGCGATGAGCCACGCCTGGCTGGTGACCGGGCCGCCGGGGTCGGGCCGGTCCAACGCCGCCCGGGCCTTCGCCGCGGGCCTGCAGTGCGCGCGCGGGTTCGGCTGCGGAGCGTGCAACGAGTGTCGGACGTCCCTGTCCGGCGCCCATCCGGACGTGACCCTGGTCCGGACCGAGCTGCTGTCGATCGGTGTGGACGAGGTGCGCGAGCTGGTCCGCCGGGCCGCGATGAGCCCGACGACCGGCCGCTGGCAGGTGATCGTGGTCGAGGACGCCGACCGGGTGACCGAGCGGGGCGCGGACGCACTGCTGAAGAGCATCGAGGAGCCGGCCCCGCGTACGGTCTGGATTCTCTGTGCGCCGAACCCCGACGACGTGGTGGCGACCATCCGGTCGCGCTGCCGCCTCCTACGGTTGCAGACGCCGAGCGTCGCCGCCGTGGCGGAGCTGCTGCGGACCCGGGACGGGATCGAGCCCGACCTGGCGGCGTACGCGGCCCGGATCGCGCAGGGCCACGTCGGCCGGGCCCGGGCCCTGGCCCGCGACGAGGAGGCCCGGAACCGGCGGGCCGAGGTGCTGCGAATCCCGTCGCAGCTGAAGGGGCTCGGCGGGTGCCTGGCCGCCGCGGCGGCGCTCGTCGAGGCGTGCTCGGCGGAGGCGGCCGCGGCCACGGCCGAGATCGACGGTCGGGAGCGGGGGGCGCTCGAGGAGGCGCTGGGTTTTGGAACGAAGGGGGCGCGTCCGCGCCAGGCCCAGGCGGCGATGAAGGACCTGGATGACCAGCAGAAGGCGCGGGCCAAGCGGTTCCAGCGCGACGCGATAGACCGGGCCCTGACCGAGCTGACCGGGTACTACCGCGACGTCCTCAGCGTCCAGACCGGGTCGGGGGCGGAGCTGGTGAACGCCGACCTGTCCGCCCAGATTGCTGTCGTGGCAAGGAAGTCAAGCCCCGAGTCAACGCTGCGCCGGATCGATGCCCTGCTGGGCTGTCGAACCGCCCTGGAAGGTAACGTCGCCCCGTTGCTGGCGGTCGAGAGCACGTTGATCGCCCTGGTCGAGGGCTGACGACCGGGGGAAAGTTTGGTCCGAAATTTTCGGCATTTGGTTAGTTTCCGGGCCGGCATCTTGCACAGGGACCTGGGTTGCGCTTACGCTCGTCCCGCGCTCGTTTCCGTTTCGTTACCTAATTCGGTCACGAGTCGCTTACGAGGGGGGAAGAAGGAAACTCGGCGGCACCCAACGTGCCCGCCGGGCTCGCATGCCCGCTGCGCCGCAACTTCGCTGGGCGGGTACCTTGCCGGGACCGTCCCGGGCGCAGCGGAGGCGATTGGCCGGCGGAGCTCCAGGCCAGTATTGCGGGAGCTCCCGGGGTGGGAGGCAGTTCCTGCGTGATCGGCCGCCATCTCGACGCTGACTGCGCACGCGTAACGTCAGGAGGGATCGACGTTGACGTCGAAGGTCGTCAAGACTTTGCTGGGGCTTGTTGCGGGCCTCGCCCTGACTCTTGGCATCGCACTCGCCGGCACCACGCCCGCCCACGCCGCCACCACCGTGTGGGACAAGGTGGCCAAGTGTGAGAGTGGCAACCGCTGGCACATCAGCACCGGCAACGGCTACTACGGCGGCCTGCAGTTCTCCTCGGGCACCTGGAAGGCGTTCGGCGGCCGGAAGTACGGAACCCAGGCACACAAAGCGAGCAAGGCCGAGCAGGTCGCCATCGCGCGACGGGTGCTGGCCGGTCAGGGCCCGGGCGCGTGGCCGACCTGCGGTCGCCGCGCCGGGCTGACCATGGCCAACGGGAAGGCCGACAAGAGGGCGGTGCCCGCCACGAACCCGGGCGTGGGCACGGCCAAGTCCACCGAGCCGGTGGTTAAGAAGAAGCCCGCCGTCAAGGCCAAGTCCACCACGGTCAAGCGGGTGAAGGTGGTCAGCGGCGATACCCTGTCCAAGATCGCCAAGCGCTACGACGTCAAGGGCGGCTGGCGCGGTCTGTGGAAGCTGAACAAGACGACTCTCAAGAACCCGAACCGCATCTACATCGGACAGGTGTTGCGCGTCCGGTAGGAGCATTCTGGCGCGGGTGGGTCCCTGCCCCCCAGTAACCCACCCGTGGAAGCCCGGCAGACCCGCATCTGCCGGGCTTCCCCCTTTCTTGGTGCTCGACTCGCACTCGTCGCGCCCGGAGGGCTGCCGTCGTCGTCGCTCTTCGCGAACGGAAAGAGCGCCCTTCGCTCATCGCTCCGCCGATCGGCAGCGGGGCGCTCCTCCGATGCTCGACGAGCGGGCTTGAGCCCTGAACCTGTCTCCTTTGTGCCCTGAGCCTGTCGAAGGGCCGGACAACATCGGGGCGGTAGATCTACATTGACCTCGTGGCCCGCGTGATGGCCGTTTGGTTCGAGCGCTACGGACGGCTCTACTACCTCGACCCGGGTGAGGCGAACTACCGGGTCGGCGACCGGGTGCTGGTGCCGACGGACTCCGGACCGGAGGTCGCCGAGTGCGTCTGGGCGCCGGAGTGGGTCGAGGAGGAGTTCGGCGCGCTGCCGGTCTGCGCCGGTCTGGCCGGCGCGGCGCACCTCGAGCGGGACGCGGTCAACCGGCGACGACGCGCCGAGGTCAAGCTGGTCGCAAAGCGACTGATCAAGCGCCTGGACCTGCCGATGAAGGTCGTCGGGGTGGAAACCCTCAACGCGGAGGAGTCGTTCGACCAGCTGGCCGTGGTCTACTTCACCGCTCCGCAGCGGGTGGACTTCCGGGTGCTGGTGGGCCAGCTGGCCCGGAGCCTGCGAGCCCGGATCGACCTGCGCCAAGTAGGCAGCCGCGATGCCGCCCGGCTGACCAGTGGGCTGGGTAGCTGCGGCCGCGAGCTCTGCTGTGCCACCTTCCTCACCGAGTTCGAGCCAGTCAGCCTGCGGATGGCCAAGGCGCAGAACCTGCCGGCCAACCCGCTGCGGATCTCCGGCGCTTGCGGCCGGCTGATGTGCTGCTTGAAGTACGAACACCCGCTGTACGCGTCGTTCGCCAACGAGGTCCCGGCCGTCGGACAGACCGTCGCGATGCCCGAGGGCGAGGAGGTGGTCGTGGCCCACTCCGTGCCGACCGACTCGGTGGTGCTCCGGATGAGCGCAACCGGGCAGGTCAGCCCGTGCTCACGGGCGGCGGTCTGCGGAGCCCGCCACGCGTACGAGGAGCGGTCGACCCCGACGGGGCAGCGCCCAGCCGGCTCGACGCCGTCCACGTAGGCTCGCGGAGTGATCGCCCGCTCGGACGTCCGCGCCCGGTGGGCGTACGGCTTCCCCGGTCTGTTGCTGGCGGTCGTCCTGAGCGCCTGTGCGATCCCGATGCCCCAGGTGCCGGACTGGACACCGACCCCGCCCGCTCCGTCGACAACCGCCAGTCCCGCCCCGGAGTCCTCGCCCAGCGCCCCGCCCGCGAGTGAGGGGCGCCCGGTGCAGCCGATCCCGTCGGTGGTGCCGAACGGGTACAACGACCCTCCGCCCGGCTCCGGCCTGGCGCGCTACCAACGGCAGTCCCTGCGTTGGCAGCCGTGTGGAAAGGGGCTGACCTGCACGTCGGTCCTGGCGCCATTGGACTACGCGAAACCCGACGGCACGGCGATCACGCTCGCTCTGGCTCGGCGGGAGGCGACGGCCGACCGGCGGCTGGGGACGCTGTTCATCAATCCGGGTGGACCGGGCGGCTCGGGCACCTCCTACGTCGGCTACTTCAACCCGGAGGGGCTGGAGGGTTACGACATCGTCGGTTGGGACCCGCGAGGCGTGGCGTACTCGACCCCGGTGGCCTGTATGGGGGCCGCGGAGCTGGACCGGTACTACGCGCTCGACGCCTCGCCGGACGACCACGCCGAGGAGCGGACGTGGCTGGAGGCGGTGCAGGGCTTCGGGCGGTCCTGCCTCGAACGGTCCGGTGGGTTGCTGCAGCACGTGTCGACGGTGGAGACGGTCAAGGACATGGAGCTGCTGCGGGGGCTGGTCGGCGACGACAAGATCAACTACTTCGGGTCGTCGTACGGGACGCGGATCGG
>CAWEFW010000044.1:0-41349 GCA_963808435.1 uncultured Actinomycetota bacterium
GCTGGCGATGTCGACGCCGTGACCGGCAACCCGGTCGCGGCGCGCACCATTGCCATCTGCTGCCACCGCGGCCCTTGGTTCCAACCCAGCAGATGCTCAGCCGCTTCGGCCAACATCACCTCGCGTGCCTTCGCCGGCGCCGCCGGTGAGGTGTCCAGCCAGGCGACCAGCTCCTCCCGGCCGCGGACTGCGTCTCGGGCCGACCGAACCGCCGCCCACGGACCCGGCGAGGGCCACCGATCTGGTCTGCGCGGGGCAGAATGATCCGCCCTCGTCTTCTTCCGCCTCCGTGACACCGGCATGGAATCCCCCTACACGCAGAGCCAACTTGCTGCCAATGCCCATAATTGCCGGAGCCTCCGACACTCCGCCCAATGGAACTCAGCGAAGCAGTGGCCGAGCATCGACCCAGGGAGCCCTATCGACCAGTGGAGCTCCCCCAGAACCGTGGAGGCATCAGCTATAAGGAGTAGCGATGCCAGAGAAGCGCAACAAGTACGACCGGGAGTTCCGTGAGGGAGCGGTGCGGATCGTCAAGGAGACCAGTAAGCCGATCGCTCAGATAGCCCGTGATCTCGGGATCAACCAGGGCACCCTGGGCAACTGGGTGGCCCGTGACCGGGAGGCTCGGCAGGGCACCGACGGGCTGTCCACGGGCGAGGTCGAGGAGCTGAAGCGGCTCCGGGCCGTGGTCGCGGAGCTGCGGATGGAGCGTGATGTCCTCAAGCGATCGGTGGTCCTGTGGGTGAAGGAGGCGACGAGGTGAGCGTGGCCCGTTTCATCGCCGACCAGAGGACCCGCTACCGGGTGCCGCACACGCTGACCTGTCTGCTGCTGGGGGTGAGCCTGTCGTGGTTCTATAAGTGGCGGGACCGGCTACCCACACCGCGGCAGCAGCGTCGGGCCGGCCTGGACGTTGCCGTGGCGGTCATGTTCGCCGACGCCAAGGGCGTGCACGGCTCGCCGCGTCTGCACGTCGACCTGCGGGCCGCGGGCTGGGTTGTGTCGGAGAAGACGGTCGCGGGCTCGATGCGCCGGCAGGGCCTGGTCGCCCGGAAGGTCAAGCGCAGAAAGGGAACCACCAGGCAGGACCCGTCGGCGCCGAAGTTCCCCGACCTGCTGCGGCGCGACTTCACCGCGGCGGCGCCGAACCTGCGCTGGTGTGGCGACATCACCGAGATCCCCACCGCGGCCGGGAAGCTGTACCTGGCCACGGTGATCGACTTGTACTCCCGCCGGCTGCTGGCCGCGGCGACCAGTCTGCGCTGCGACGCCGAGCTGTGCGAGCAGGCCATCAAGATCGCCGCCACGATCCGCGGCGGCAAGACCAAGATCAACAATGTGGTATTCCACACCGACCGCGGATCGACCTATACCGCGCGTGCCTTCAGCCAGGTCTGTTCTGATCTAGGCGTTCGTCAGTCCATGGGCAGGGTCGGGTCCTGCTTCGACAACGCCGCCGCGGAGGCGTTCTTCTCCAGCCTGGAATGGGAGGTCCTGTCCCGCCACCAGCTGCTCGATCCTGATCATGCCCGGGCCGTCGTGCTGCCCTGGTGCTACGACTTCTACAACCACCGCAGACGGCACAGCACCGCCCATATGCTGAGCCCAATCGACTACGAGAACCTGACCGAACCAACCGCCGACCAACCGGCCGCGGCCTAAGAGAAGTCCTCCACGATTCGGGGGGAAGCACACAGCTCGCTCCAGTCCCCGGAGGCAGCAGAGGCGAATCATCACCTACTGCCGCAGGAACCACTGGAACTGACCAGCACATTACGAGAACCCTTGCCCGTGTCGACTCTGGCCCTGACGCGAAGATTCCCCCTTGTGGCAGAGACCCTTCTTTAGGCTGTTGCGGCGAGTGGGGTGAGGGTGACGTCGTAGCCGAGGCGTTGGAGCTGGCTCATCGCGTGGCGCTTGAGGCGTTCGGGGTCGCGGCGGGTGTGGTAGTCGGCTCCGGGGTCGTCGTAGAGCGCGCCGGTGTGGGCCATCGTCCAGATCGCGGTCAAGAGGGCGTGCTCGACCGCGACGATGGCCTTCTTCGGGCCGCGTCGTGCGGCGATGCGGCGGTACTTCGCGGACAGGTAGGTGCCGTGGGAGTTGGCGATCGAGAGCGCGGACGCGCCGAGCGCGGCTTTCAGGTAGGCGTTCCCGGGTCGGGTGGCGGTGGATTTCACCCGGCCGGCGGACTCGTTGCTGCCTGGACTGGTGCCGGCCCATGACGCCAGGTGGGCTGCGGTCGGGAAGATGTCCATGTCGGCTCCGGTCTCGGCCACGATCACCTCCGCGCAGCGTTGCCCGATCCCGGGGATGGTGCGGATCAGCGCGCTGAAGGCTTGAAAGGGCTCCATCACCACCTCGATCCGTGTGTTCAGCTCCTCGATCTGGCGGGTGCGCTGGTCGATCACCTCCAGGTGCATCCGCGCCAGGAACGCGTGGTGGGCGTTGAACCGTCCAGTCAGCGCCTCGGTCAACTCGGGGATCTTGACCCGGAGCCGCCGCTTGGCCAGGTCGGCGAGGGTGGCGGGGTCGTGTTGCCCGTCGATCAGGGCCTGCAGCATCAGCCGTCCCGACACGCCGGTGATGTCGGAGGCGACGCTGGACAGCTTGATCCCCGCGTCCTCCAGCAGCTTCTCCAGCCGTTGGATCTCCCGGCCCCGTTCCCGGGTCATCAGGGTCCGGGTCCTGGTCAGGTCCCGCAGCTGGCGGATCGCCGCCGGCGGCACGAACGATCCCCGGACCAGCCCGTGAGCGCCGAGCTGAGCCAGCCAGACGGCGTCGGAGACATCGCTTTTGCGGCCGGGCAGGTTCTTCACCTGGCGGGCGTTGACCAGCATCACCTCGAACCCGGCGTCCTCGAGCAGGTAGTAGAACGGCTTCCAGTAGTCACCGGTCGCCTCCATCACCACCAAGGAGACCCGCTCGGCGACCAGGTGCTCCCGCAGCCGCAGCACCGCGTTCGTGGTCGAGGCCCACGTCGACACCGTCTCCACCGTCTTGCGACGTCCGCGGCCGGCGACCCGGACGCACACCTTCGCGTCGCGCTTCGACACATCCATCCCCGCACAGCGTTCGTGGACGATTTCCATGATCAACTCCCTTCATCCGCCGCGGACCGTCGACACGTCCGACGCGGGAAGGGCCAGAAGGAAGGTAAGTCTGACGCTCGTGCTCATGGCAACAATCCACGGTTCACCGTGGAGACCCTCCGCGCCATGCTGACTAACGGGCTCAAGGCACCACAGAGGCAACGGCGACCACCGCGCCGAACAACTCCGATTGTGGACCGAGCCGCTCGACCCCGCCACCCACCCAAGCGCACCTACAGGCGAATCTTCCCGGCACCACCATTCGCCCGCGCAGCGGCAACCCGTAGCTGACTAGGCACTCTAGTTGCACTGCAAGCCCCTTTGAGGCCCAAGAACCACCCCAGACGACTGCAGTTCGCTCCGCGAATGGCTCCACGACAGACATCACCGGCAGGCGCGGAATCAGCCTCCCACCTCAACCTGCTCGGCCATCGTGGCCCGCGCGACAACGTTAACGTGGTTGCCATGGTGACTCGGCGCGAGCTGGCTGCGGCACTCGAGCAAGAACTCCTGGTCCGCGGTGTTCGCTTGAAGCCAGGAGCAGCGGCTGCCATCGTGAATGACCGCATCGAGGCGGTCGCCGACCAGATGCGGGTCCAACCGCGGTCAGCGGATGCGTTACTTCAGCGTCGAGGGCATGAACGAGATGGCCAAGAGCGCTGTGCGCGGACTCAAAAGCACGAGGCAGCCGAACACGCACGGCCGGACACGTTGATCGGGGTTGCCGATGCAGCACTGTTCGTGTCGGTGTTCAGCATTGCGGCCAGGGTGAGCGTGCTCAACGGAGACCCCGACGCTACTGCCGACCTGTGCGAGGCACTGACCGAGATCGGCCTCGCACTTCGAGATCCGCCGGCGAATGTCTCAACCGCCGTCCTCAGTCTCGCCCTCGAAAGAGCCGCATTCGTAGTCGACGAACTTGCCGCACGACGCTGGGTGACTGACCCCGAACACCCGCTGGGCGAGGATGCGGACGGCCGGCTCACAGCCAGCCTTCAGGCGGACCTTGAGAAGATCCGGGGCCACCTGGCTGCATAGCCGGAACGTACCGAGCAGCGGGCGGGCCAGACCGTCAGCTAACCAGGCGAACCAGGTACGAGTTGATGCTGAGGCCAGCCTCGGCGGCAGCGAGAGCTACCCGTCGGTGCAAGTCGGAACCAAGCCGCAGATTGAGCTTTCCCGAGAACTGGCGCTCAGCCAACGGCTGTGGAATCTCGGCTCCCTCGGTCTCCAGATCATTCAAAACCTCACGAACCAGCTCCTCGAGTCCTCGCAAAGCCTCGATCTGGTCAGGCGCCAGCCACGACAGCGACGGGAACTCAGCACACGTAGCGACGAACTCCTGGTCCTCGACCGACCAGACCACCCGATACGCATAGTGCGAGACATCAGGTCGAACCACAGTCTGAGTCACAGCCCCTCCTTCTTCTCGACCGCGGCGAGTACCTGGCGTACCTGATACGGCTTCGCCTTGCCTTTGTCGTTCTGAATGTTGACCCGTGGGTCCCCAGCCCACGGCGTCTTGAAGACCGCGTGTGAAGTTCCTTGCTGACGTGGCTTCCCGAAGTGGTGCTCGCACACCTTGTACAGATCGGCGAAGCGCACCCCCTTGGGGCTGCGCTTCATGGCGGCGACGAGCTCTTCGGCGGACGCCACAGAATAATGGTACTACATGTAGTACCAGCAGCGCGGACTGAGGCGGCCACGTGACCCGAGGTCCGGGGCCGCCGCCGTGGTTCGCTGCTGCCAGGAACAGGTTCGACGGACGAGGCCCAGTCGTCAGCCGACAACCTTGCAGCGCTTTCTTCGCGAGTCAGTGTGGTACAGGCGGTTCGCCTTCCGGCTCGTCGACCGCCGCCGAGGCGCGACGCTTGCGATGGAACAGGTTGCCGACCGCGCCGGCGGCACCGGCGGCTGCTCCCTTCATCGCTGCTCCGGCCTGTTCGGCTGCGGCTGCGGCGCGGGGCTGGTCGGGGATGCCGTCACCGTCGACGTCGACGGCTCGAAAGGCCCAGGTGGCGCGGTCGAGGGTCTGATCGCCGAAGCGCGTCGCCGCACCAGCGCCTCCGACCGTGCCCACGCGAACCTTCTCCATCACTTCGCCGGCAGCCTGACCCCAGCGCTTCGCGTCCGCAGCCCTGTGACCATCCCCAATTCCGAGCCGACCGCGGAGGCTGTGCACTTCGGCCATGACCTGATTGCTCGCCTTGACGGCTGCCGGGGCGTCGAACGGGTTAAAGAGGACCTTCGAGTTCGCCTTTGACACGGTCTCGTTCATCTGGGTGAGCAGTGCGGCAGTGCTGCGGCCAATGCGCTCGAGGCGGTTCGCGCGGGCCTTCAGCAGACCCGTGTGGTGGCTTTCAAGTTCCTCCGGGGAAGCGTCCAATACCCGGTCGAGTTCTAACACCGAGACACCATCCTGAAGCTGGAACGTACGAGCCAGAACAGCCAACCAGTCCCGCACCTTTGGCTCGGCCTCACGCGTGGCCTTTGCGATCTCGCCGACGTCGGCCTTCTTCTGTAGCCTCCCGGCGATCGCGTCGAGTTCCCGCAGCGCGTACGCCTGCGTTCGCGCAAGCGTCTGCGACGTGGCCTGCACCTTCGACCACGTGATGTCGGAGACGCGGCCGACCTCGTCGCGCACCGTCAGTGCTTCCTCGACGATTAGGTCGACGCCGATCATGTCCGCCAACACGGCATCCTTCTGGCCGCGGAGGATGTCATCGACCTTCTCGTTGATGAGTTCCAAGTACTCGACGATTTCGTCCATCTGTTGCTGCATCGCGTACTGGGACATGACGGCCCCAACACCAGCGATGAACACAGGGTTCGCAAGGGCTGTGCCTGGCTTCGTGACGATCTGGAGGATGTGCTCAATGCCCTTGTCGCCCGTGGCGATCGCACGCGAGGTCCCCTCGGAAGGCCCTTTCATCATCTTGGCGTTCCTGAGAACCCTCGCTGACTCTTCGGTCAGCTTGACCCAGCGGCCCGCAGACCCGGTTGCGCCCAGGCCAGCCTCGGTCATGTCTCCGCCGACCTTGGCTGCCGCTCGGACGCGACGTAGGTCAAAAGACTTCGACGGGACCTTGTCAAGGCCCGACGAGAGGAAGAACCGCTCAACGTCGGCTGCGTTACCCACGACGGCGAGGCCGTCGCCGTCGCTGATCAACTCGATCTCGTTGCCCATCATCACTCCTGACGCCCACTGGAATGTTGCTTTTCCCCCAGGTGCTTCCAGGAACGGTACTTGAGAGCACTGACCGTCAGGAGCCGATGACGACCTAGGTCCTACCTCGGGACCCGTGAGCTGGATCGCGGGACCGCCGCGGCAGGACGCCACCGAGGAGGATGAGGGCCTGCGGGAGGCAACGCCTAGCCACTTCTTCCAGGCGGGCCAAGCTGCGTGCGGCGGCGTTGCGCCGGGCATACGCCTCGGGGTCACGGCAGGGTGGCCGTCGGTAATCGGCGCCAGCTCGGATTCTGCCGAGTGCGCGGGATAGTTCGCTCCACGAATGGCCCCATGACCCGACTGCCTGATCAAGCGGGCTCGGACGCGCAGCCACACCGTGCAGCAGACCCGCGGCCGGTCGATGTCGTCGCGCGTACGGTCAGCGCCGTGGTGTCGCTCGTCGCCGGTCCAGCCGCCAGCCGGCAACGAGTCGTCCCGGCAGCTGACACAGAGCCCTCGCCGTGGCGAACCGAGTCATGCCCACGACTGTGGTCCTCAAGCTGGCAACTGATACCAGAGTTGTCAGCCAGTGAGAACGACTCATCCGCAGCAGTTTGGCTCCACGGACACTGCAGCGATTAATTGTAGATACAAGCCTGAAGTTTGGCGTGACTAGGCTGAATGTCGAGCCGCCTTGGGGAATCGAACCCCAGACCTACGCATTACGAGAACCCCTTCCCGTGTTGACTCTGGCCCTGACCAGGCACTCCACTTGTACGAGTTGCATCCCTAGGCAGCCGTAACCACCACAGTTGACTGCAGTTCGCTCCACGTATGGCTCCACGACCGGCCACGGTGGGTGGGCCTCGAAGTGCGTCGAGTCGAGCCTTGCTCAGCCCCGTTCCAGGTACCACAGACAGGTGTCGTCAGGATGCCAGTCCGGATCGTCCGCGGCTGCGAAGCGCCAAGGGACTCTCCCGTGCAGCCGGCGTCGCATCGCGGCTGACTTGATTGGTCAACGTGGTGATCCCCACCGAGGTTCAGGTTGCAGGGCAACAGAAAACAATGCGACCGAGGGTTCCGCGTGTTCCCCGCAGGCGCATGTCACCTGTGCGCGACGTGGCTGAGAGTTATGAGGCGGCGTCGCACCTTGGGCTGAGTAGGTAGATGTCTAACGGGTCGCTTGGGCCGGCTGGCAGGGTTTCGAAGAGTTGGGGGATGTGGGGATCGGTGGAGTGTCCCTCGATCTCCACGCGCTGCATGCCTCGGTCGGCGAGGGCGCGAAGGGACGCTGCCAGAGTGGCTTGCAGCACGCTGACGCCGAGCGGCTGGTCGCGGTTGGCCGTTTCGGCGACGATGAAGGTCCGGCCGTCCCAAATGTCAGGGCTGACGAAGCTGAAGGCCACGATCTGGCCATCAGCGTCTCTGCACAGGTAGGAGAGGGTGTCGTCGATCCCGCTGCGGTAGTCCTCCCACACAGTCGGGAGGGCGTCAGCTCGGGTGGGGCCCATCGGCTGGTGCGCCCAGCTGTAGTAGGTCGACCAGGCCGCCTGGACCTCCTCGGCCGGCACGTCGGTCATCCTGGTCGTCTCATATCCGTCGGGCAGTCGCTGAGCGGCAGTCCACAGTTGCCCGGCGGCGCTGGTGGGATCGATGCTGGGCATGGGGCAGTGCAGGAGCACCGACCCACCGAGGTGCTCGGCGAAGTGGCGGCGGAGCGGCTGGCTGCTCATGACGCGGCCGACGATCGGCAGACGATGGTCAGCGATCTGCTGCACCGCGGTGAACAGCCGCGAGCCGATACCGCGCCGCCGGAAGGCGGGGCTGACGCTCACCTCGCACATGTAGGTATCCGTAGCAGGGTTGAGAGCCAAAGTCGCGAACCCGACTGCCTGACCCTCGACGACCGCCACCAGGGTCCGTCGCCACCGAGGATCCTCGCTGTCGGGTGGCGGGCTTGGCAGCCCTTCCGCGATCTCCTCACCTGCCTGAAGCGCCCGGACCTGAACAGCAACGACAGATTCGCTCGAGATGTCCATATCCGAAGAATTACCGCTGAAGACGAGCAGAGGCAAGTGTTCGGAGGCTACTCCGGCAGATATCAGCACAATTTCGTTGCGCTGGTTTCCGAAATTCTGTTATCGCTTATTCTACCGGTTCGTCGTCTCGTCCGCAGTCGTCCGGGGCGCAAGATTCTGGGGTTTTTCATGGCCGGGCGGGTGGGCGCCGAAGGCGAAGGTCGACGTCGATATGCAGACCCGCCTGATGAGGTGTTGGTTGTTCTGCTCCGCCTTCTGCGCCACCGCCAACCCTTGGCGGGTCCTCGATCGCCGGCGGGCAGTGGGCCGGCTGGACCCGCGGTCTTGCTGTGGGCGACACTGGGTTCGAACCAGTGACCTCTCCCGTGTCAGCAAGGTCGACCTGCATCGTGTCCTCGAACTGAGGCGCAGCAGATGCGTCCGTGGCCGGTTGCAGCATCGGCGAGCCAGTCGCTGCACGGGCAGTCACCTCGGATGGACCGGCGACAGGCCGCGCCTGGACAGGTGTGTTACGGCCACCGTCACGGCGGCGCCGCCTCGCTGACAAGGAGCGTCACTCGCTTCGTGAACCTGTGGTGCCTCTATCGGACAGAATGGCGAGCGGGCATCTCGATGTCGTTCGCAGGCGATGGCATCACGGTCACGATCGCTGCCGGTGTTGGGCTTCGGACAGGGAGCATGGAGAGTAATGGAACGACCAACTGTATTCGATTTCACGACATTTCCAGTGTTGATCACCCAGCGACTCATCCTGCGCGCTTTCGTTCCTGAAGATGCCGCTGACCTTTACGCCTTCCGCAGCGATACCTATGCGCAGCGCTATAACGACGCGCCGCTGACCGATCTTTCGCAGGCTGATGCATTAATCCAGTGGATGATCGAGGGTTTCGCGGCACAGGAAATGATTCAGTGGGCGGTGGCGCTGCGTGAGAACAACCGCGCTATCGGGCTTTTTGGCTTCAACAGTTGGGATCGCGGGCACAACCGAGCGTCGATTGGCTACAATCTGGCTCGCGAGTATTGGGGTCAGGGGATATCCAAGGAGGCGCTGCAGGCGATGCTGGGCTTCGGTTTTGAAGATATGCACCTCAACCGCATTGAGGCGGAGACGATCGCCAGCAACACCGAGTCCGTTCGCCTGCTTGAACGAAGCGGATTCTACCTTGACGGTATCCGCCGGGAATTTTCGCTGGAAGAGGACGGCGCTTATCACGGCGGTGCCATCTACAGCCTGCTGCGACGCGAATACT
The DNA here is from genome assembly GCA_963808435.1 of uncultured Actinomycetota bacterium. Classification (GTDB taxonomy): domain Bacteria; phylum Actinomycetota; class Actinomycetes; order Propionibacteriales; family Propionibacteriaceae; genus Microlunatus. Next base: position 9,551 of record CAWEFW010000044.1, read on the forward strand.
TCCCGAAAGATGTACCAGAATAGTGTCGATGCCCATGCCAAATAGGGCGCTCTACGGGGCGGAGTGAAGGTGCAGGCTGGGGTTGTCAAGCTTCGGACGAATGCCATGGAACTTGCTGCCAGCCCAGATGTGATGACTGGTCCGGTTCATGTGCGGTCCGACTCAGTGCTACGTCCCCACTTGGGCGAAGTATTCGACCTACGACACAGAGGTTTAAAAAGAGCGATCGTCCGCGCCAACTCGGGCATCTTCAGGCGACTGGATTTGCGCCGCAGCCCCTCTGGTCGCGTCCGGCACGCGTATTCGACGCCAGTTCGCACCACGTCTGATGTCATGAGCGCCGTGACGTCGCCGCGGCACCTGCCCCGAAGACCGGACGCCGGACGAGCCACGTCGTCGCCAATTGTCAGTCCCGATCGGTTTGCTCGGTCATCACCCACGGAGCCACCGCCGTGTACCCGCTCGGAATGTATTCAGCCACCGGACTTCCTTTCAAAGGAACTCAGGGCGAAGGCGATTCTCGGCTGGCCCGGTCGCTAAGCGGCCTTTCTCTTCCCGGCCGTAGCGATTCGCTCGTAGGCGTTCGGACCGATGACCCCGGCCTTGAGCAATGCGAGCCGCTCAGCAAGGAGCGCCTCGAGTTCGGCAATGGAGCGACGCTCGAGCAACCTGTCCCAGTGGGTGCGGGTCGGCTTGAGCTGCTGGGCCTCGGCCTGGACACCATCGGAGCGGGCGGCGGACGCCCAGCATGTCGGGCAGGCCCAAGACGTGGGCAACTGAGCCTCGACGGAGAAAACAACGGAGAAGTGGTGGTGTGCGGGGCAGTCGAAGTCAAGCTGCTGCCGCGGTGACAAGGTAACCGCCTTGTCGTTCTCGAAGCTCGTCGATCCCAAGCCTGTGGCTCTCAAGCTGCGGCTGCGCATGCGTGTCCTGCTTCCGATGGTGCAGGAGCAGACGCTGGTCGCGTTTCCCGCTGCCCTCCCAAGGTAGGTGCGTATCCGGACAAGACCTAACCCGCTCGACCTACGTTCTGCTGGCCGGCGTCGCCTCGGCTCCGCAGCGGCAGCAGTCGCGGCCGTCGTGATCACCGGATCCGGCGGCACCCTGATCAGCGCCCTCACACTGCTCGTCCTGGCTGTAGGCCCATCAGCCCATCCTCGATCAGGCGCAACTTGCAGACCGCGCCGCGCGACTGCACCGGAAACCTTTCCGACGCCGGCTGCTGTGCCGTCAGCGATCAGGCTTCTGTTAGAGGGCTACAGGGCTGTCATCGCCGCAGAGAGGACATGCGAACCGAGATGTTGCTAGCCGAGGAGTTTCGCACAACGGTCACCGAGGCGTTCACCAGCGGCGGAGCCACCGCGGACCTCCTGCCGATCGCGCAGGTCTCGACTGTCGGTGCGGATCGATAGCGTCCAGATCCTGCAGCCCACAAACGGGTCCGGTCATGGTTCCAGCCATAGCGCACGCAGGCGCAACCCGAAGATGTCCTTCGAGCTATGGAGAAGTTCGCACGCGCTGGCAGCAGGCGGCATCCCTTCCATCGCGAAGTCTCACCGACCTGAACACCGTGCTCGACAAGGTCGCCGCAGCCGCACCCGACACCCTTTGTCGACGTGAACGATTTCCCGACCCGATGGGACGGCGCACCGACCTTGGCGCCGTACTCGGGGTTACTTGGCAAGATGCCGACCTGGGCCTGGATAGCTCTCGCCATTCGCCACATCGTCGCAAGTCAGGCTGTACCTGTACGCAGCCGCCGCCGACGCCCTTGCTCGCGGCTGAAGTCAGTCGGACGATTGTGCCCATGCACTGCCTGGACTCACTCCGCGCGACGCAGCTCCCTTGATGACGGACGGAATGAGCGCGACGCGTAGCAAAGCAGCCACGTCGCTGGCGAGCAATGGGTGAGGGCGGCAACAACCCTGCCGGTTCAGCAGCCGCTCCATCACGTACCCGACTCTGTCGCTCACCGCCGACCGTGCGCGCGACGGGGCGGCCGCCCCCAGGCCGCGCGACGAAATGCGTCTAGGCGCGTCCGCGGCTTCGTCGCTTAGGAGCGGTAGTCCGGCGCCACCGTCTCTGCGAACTCGGTCACCCGATCGGCTCCCTCACTCGGCCAGCTGCACACGAGATAACCGATCCCTCGATCGAGGTTGCGCTCGATGGCGGCGCGCACCTCGGGCAACGGCTCGGACAGCGAGAGCGACCCGGCCCGACCGATGTCGGCAGGATCGCGGCTTTCCTTCCGAGCCAGGTCGTCGACGCGCCGCGACAGTTCGGGATAGTCGGCGTCGAGGTAGGTGTGCCACATGTCGGCGTACCGGGCCACCAGGGGCAGCGTCCTCTTCGGTCCGCGGCCGCCGATCCAGATGGGTGGTCGCGGTGACTGAACCGGTACTGGCCGCATTTGGGCGTTTCGCAGCGAAAGCCGCCGTCCCTGATAGGACACCTGCTCACCGGTGAACAGCCGCGTCACAATCTCCAGCGTGTCCTCGAGCAGGTCGAACCGTTGACCGGTGCGCGGGAACTCGATGCCCAGCTCGTCGTGTTCCTCCTGCGCCCAGGCCGCCCCGAGCGCCAGGTCGAGCCGGCCGTGGCTGGCGTGGTCGACGGTTATCGCTTGGCAGGCCAACACCGACGGATGCCGATAGGTCACCCCGGTCACCAGCAATCCCAGCCGCACGGTCGAGGTGACACCGGCCAAGGCGGCCAGCGTGGTCATGCCTTCGAAGCACTCACCGGGCCCATGACCGTACATGGGTTTGAAATGGTCGAACCCCCAAACCCCGGTGAACCCCAGCCGCTCGCCCAGCCTGGCTCGGTTGATCACTTCGTCGAAGCTGACCCGGTGCTGCGCTATGTCGAGTCCGAGCCTCATCACCACTTCGCCTTCCTACCACCGCACCCGTTGACCCCCGCACGCGGGTGCGTGGGCAGCCCGGCAATCCGACGGTGGGTGCCGGATACGGCACTGCGTCTGCCTCGGACAGCAAGGAACGGGCACAAGACACCAGTCGGGGCAGCGCCTCCGCAGAGTGCTGGACTACGTCGTAGTTCAGTCGGCCGGCGACCTTGTGCCGGCCGGTCCGAGGAGCCCGCCCAAGTGCTCGATAGCCGCGAGCGCCTGGGCCGTCGTGAACTCGCGCGGGTAGGTGGTGATGAACTCATCAGCCTCATAGCTTGCCAGCAGCCGCGCGTCATCTGGACCACCCGTGATGTCTGCGCCCGTTGCGCGGCGCACCGACGAGGGCTTTCGACCGACGTTCGCGCAGTGCTCGTCGAGAATGGAGCACTTGCGAGCGAACTCCGCAGGTGTGGCCCAGGAATGCCAGGCGTCGGCGTGAGTGGCGGCGATCCGCATGGTTCGGCGCTCGCCCGCGCCAGCGACGAGCAACGGCGCGTCCACGGCGCGCCGGAGCTCGGCACTGGCCTCGTCTAGCAGGTCGAGGCGTCGGCGCGCATTCGGAAAGGGAAGCCCGAGCGCGGCGTGCTCGGCCTCGTTCCAGCCGGCACCAATGCCGAGGATGAGTCTCCCGGCGCATACCTCCTGAAGCGTGTGAGCCATCTCCGCCAGAACTCCCGTCGGGCGATGGGTAACGGAGAGCACCAGCGTCCCGAGACGGATGCGTTCCGTGGCCGCCGCGATCGCCGTGAGCACGGTCCACGCCTCGCGGAACTCGCCGAAGTGGTCCGGAACGTAAACCGCGTGAAGTCCGGCCGTTTCGGCGCGACGTGCCAGCGCGAGGAGGTCGCGGTACCGATGGGACGTGTCAAGGCACACACTCACGTCCATGACGCAGAATCTAACGCGGCGTGAACACCACGCCAGTGGCCGCTCGCCGGCGGCGGAGGAACGACACTCGCCCTAGCTTGCGGCGCTGGCCGATGAAGACGGTGCGGCGGATCGTGAGAACCGCCTTGTCAGGTCGACCAGGTTCGATGAACTTGACGTCGATCTACCGTTTCCACCGCACTGAATCGCACCCGGCCCGGTGGGGTGTGTCGCGCGTTTCGGTGTGCGGTTGAGTGTCCCTGTGGCGAGGACGGAGCCGGACCGACCCGGAGAACCGCCGAGCCGACCAACCGGGGCGGTGCGATTGTGGCTGACCACCCCCGGATACCGGTCGCTGTGGAGCGCGCGGACCTGCTCCTACCTCGGCGACGCGCTGCTGCTGGTGATCTTGGTACTGCATCTGGCCGAGACCACTGGTCAGGCGTTGAGCGTCGCGTTGCTGCTCCTTGTCGGCGACTTCGCCCCGGCGCTGCTCGGTCCCCTCAGTGGCGTGGTCAGCGACCGCTTCGGGCCGAAGCGAGTGATGATCGCCTGCAACATTGCGCAGGGCGGTTCGGTGCTGTTGATGCCGCTCGTCGCGGACCTGCTGCTCCCACTGCTCGTCCTGGTCGGTGCACGGGCGGTGGCCGGCCAGGTCTTCCAACCCGCCAGCCGGTCCGCGCTTCCGTCGCTGGTCAGCGACGACGACCTGGACGGCGCCAACGCAGGACTCGGTCTGGGAGTCAACCTGGCCGAGATACTCGGCCCGGTCCTCGCGGCAGCCCTGCTGTCAGCCCTCGATGTGCGCACGGCCCTGCTGGTGACGGCCGCCGTCTTCGGCATCTCGGCGCTGCTGGCCAGCACGCTGCCGATGCTGCCCCCCACCGCTCAGAACGAGGTGGAGGCCGTCGGATTCCTGGCCGCGGCTCGATCCGGGCTGGCCTTCGTCTGGTCGACACCGTTGGTCAAGATCATCGCACTCGGGTTTGCCGGCACCGTTGCCTTCAACGGCATCGATGACGTCGCGCTGGTCTTCCTGGCCGGCGACGTGCTCGGCGGATCCACCGCCCAGACCGGGCTGCTCTACGCCGCGGTCGGGCTCGGCCTCCTCGCCGGGTTCGTCGTGCTGTCGGCTTCCCGGGTCCGGATGCCGATGATGCCACTGCTGATCACCGGTTTGGCCGTGAGCAGCGCCGGCAACCTCTTCACCGGCTTGGCCTGGGCCATAACGGTTGCCTTCGCGCTGCAAACGGTGAGGGGGATCGGCATCGCCGCCGTCGATGTCGCCGTCACCACTGTCCTGCAGCGCGCCGTCCCACCCCAGATGCTAGGCCGGGTCTTCGGCAACGTGTACGCGGCCGTCGGCCTCGCAGCAGGCTTGTCCTATGTCCTCGGAGGGCTGGCGCTCAACCTCACCTCCGCGCGCGTCGTCTTCGTGGTCGCCGGCGCCGGCGGGCTGCTGGTCACCAGCATCATGGCCGTCACGCTGGTTCGGCACACCCGGACGCACCGCGAAAGCGCGAACTGGGGTGCTGGTTCGAGTCGCTAACGGTGTCCGCATCAGCCCAAGACGTGAGCTGCCCGGCATGTACAGAGACTCCGAACCTTGGAAGGGTTGGGGTCATGTCAGGGACACCTCGAGGAGGTATCCGCCTGAGCTGAAGGAGCGGGCGGCTCAGCTTCCGGCGATGCGGTCCGACAACGACTCATCGGCGGACGAGGACGGCGACGGAACGAAGTGTTAGGAATGCGACGGTCCGCGGCCCAACAGGCCCCGCTAGGCAACGGCAGCAAGGCCACGTAACCCCACTGGCCGCGTCCTACACCCGCAGTAGACGCAACTTCGCGTCACGGTTGATGTCACGGGCGGGCCCAGCACTTCGGATGCAGTCGCGCACGTGGAGGGCCTGGTCAGCGAGTCATCACCTAAAGGCGGACCATGCTTGATCCTGGCGGCCGCCCGCGCTTTGAAGCGGACGGCAGCCGCGATTCTGCGCGCACCACTGGCGGCAGTACTGCCCCTGCCCTGCCCGGTGCGCAGGGCGTACAACTGAGACATGGAGACCTGGGACACCATCCGCGCCCGGCGCAACGTGCGCCAGTACACCGACCAACGGAGGGAGGAACTTGCTCACTTCGACCACAAGCGGCCAGGGCGAGCAGCACATTACGAGAACCCCTTCCCGTGTTGACTCTCGCTCTGACCAGGAACTTTGGTTGCATGGTCGGCATCCCTAGACGGCCGCAGGCACGCTAGATGACTCCAGTTCGCACCATGAATGGCGCCACGCCCAGATCATCGCGTGCGTACCAACGACGCCGTGGCTTGTCAGCGAGACCCGGTGAGGGCTTTGTATTCGACGCGTATGAGGAGTCGAGATCGTCCTCGCCGCCGTGGTGTCGCCGCAGACCGGCACTGCTCGAGGACGACCAGGGCAGCCTGTCGCGGGCCAGGAGGAGAAACCGTACGACTACTACGACATCATCTACGACGCCACGGAGAGAGGCGCGGCCTGGACCCCGCAGAGGATCTGGGTACGACAATGGGCACCGCGACCCGGGCGGTGTCGGCGCCATTCACAAATGCGGCGCGGCCATATCTCGGGTCCTTGCTGATATCGATGCTTCGTCGATGCTGCTCGTAGCCGAGAACAGCCAGGTCCGGGCCAAAAAGGTCTCCTCCCTGGCCTATGGTCCTGTCATTGGTGACGTTGCCGAACACCGTGGCTTGACGAGGTAGCCTCTGTCGAGCCCCAGGCCAGTTTGTGCCGCCGGTGACGAGTGGCGCCTTCCTCAACGCCCTTCTTGATCAGTCCGTTGATCTTGCTCCATTGGGCGGGAGACAACTGGGCCCAACACTTCAGATCCGTATGCGTTCACTGCTCTACGGCAAAGAGCCGCCAAGCTCCGGGCACGCCCTTCAAGTGACGTTCGCCTCGGTCAGCGAACCGTATGCCCGAGCCGCTGACCAAGTCGACAACCGTCCGAGACACTAGTACTTCGCCGGGCTGGGCGAGCCCTGAAACCCGTTGCCCGATGTGCACGGCTACGCCCGCGACGTCGCCGCCCATGATCTCAACCTCGCCCGTATGTATGCCGCTACGCACCTCGAGTCCCAGCTGTCGTAGTGCGTCTCGAATGGCGCAGGCGCACTCGATTGCACCAGCCGGACCGTCGAACGTTGCCAGGAAGCCGTCGCCGGTGGTCTTCACCTCTCGGCCACCGAATCGTTCAAGCTGCCGGCGCACGACAGCGTGATGGCCCTCCAGAAGGTCGTGCCAGCGCTCGTCGCCGACTTCGACGAGCTGCAGTGTGGAATTCGCGATGTCGGTGAAGAGCACCGTGGTGAGGGTTCGCTGGTTGGTGTGGCCAAGGCGATTGCCAGTAATAAACTCCTCAAGTTCGCCGAACAGCTTTCCGGTGTCGCCCATGTAGAAGAGGCTGTCCTCGCCTGACAGCTCGACGTACTTTGCGTGGCTGATGTGCTCCGCCAGATACCGTCCGTGTTCGACGGCGACGGTGCGACTGCCCGATCGATGCATTACGAGCGTTGGCGCCTGGATAGCGCCGAGCACCGCGCTGACATCCGCTTTCATCGCCATCAACAGCAGCGCCCGAATCGTGGCCGGGCTGGCCCCCGCCGGCGTGACATCGTCCACCAGCTCCGAGCGTCAGACATCGCGTATGCGCTCGGCGCGACCATGTCGAATCCAGCATCACCAGAAATGAAGGCCTGCACGATCTGTTCAATCCTCTCGAGCATCTCGTTGCGAGGTGTGCCGATCGGATAGTCAGGTCCGGCGAGCAGGCGTGCATGCGCGTTGAAAAGGACGAGGTGGTGGACCCTCTCTGGCCTCGCTGCCGCGAGGTAAATTGCCACCTGGGCCCCTGAAGGGTCCAACCCGAGCACCGTCGCCCGACTAGATCCAACCTCGTTGAGGACCGCCAGCGCGTCGCCCATCCATTGCTCCAGCGTCGGAGGACTCTGCGGCGAGATCGGATCCGACAGGCCGATACCGCGCCGGTCGAAGAGGATCAGACGTCCCATGCTCGACAGATGGTCCAAGGCGCGGCTTATCATCGGCCCGTCGATCATCGCGTCGATCGGGACGAACCACGTTGAGATCAGCAGCAGATCTCGGGGACCATCTCCAAGCACTCGGTACGCCAGATGGACATCACCCTGCTTTGCGTATTGGACCTCGCCAACCTCGCGACCGCGCATCGCCACCTCTCGACTCATGGAGAAAGGCAGCTGACTGCCTCTCCGGCAGACGCGTGAAGCATTCACCCATCCTGAGGCGCTCCCTGACGCGCTCCGAACGCCGGTTTGAAACGGGCTCGAACCCATGGCCTGGAGCTCCTCCCGATGCTACGGCACGCGTCGGCCGCGACCGACTCGCCCTACACGTCGATCCGCACGTCCCGCGGCGCCAAAGGTCCCCAAAGGACGTCCTTACGGGCAAGGAAGCCGTCCCAGTTCGTCGGTTCGAGGCATCTGATATGGCCCAAGGCGACGCCGCAGTCCAACCGCCGTATGACCGGCCAAGTGCTTGCCGGACCAGCGCATTTACCCGCCGACATCGACAACATTTTCGTCTGCGACCCTGGCAGCGGGCTCCACCGACAACGCAGTAGCTTGTTCGCCACCGCGACGTGGCTGTCCAGGTTTGGGCTCGGGGCTCCGTTCAGAGTTGTTGATGGTGATGTCAGCCGGTTCGGCTCAAGGTGGTCAAACGTATCGTGGAACTGTTGCGCTTGCGGGGTTGGCTATCACTGGCGAGCTGCACCTGAGATATAGGGATGTGCGGGCTAGTCGATGAAAGAAGAGGCGGTGGTCAAGCTGGTTACGATCGGCGCGAGCGTGGGCATGGATTCGGGCGCGTTCCTTGAGGTAGGAGGCACGGAACCGGGCGAGGCGTACGGCGGGATCGTTACGGGGTACCGTCGGGCCGCAGTCCTCCTTAGCCTCGACGACCCCGACGGCATCGAGATCCGGCTTGATGCGGACTAGCGCATGGAGGAGATGACGGTCGACGGCGCCACGATCGCCTGGAGCGACACCGGCGGCGGCGAACCGACGCTGCTGGTCCATGCCGGCGTCTTCGGTGCCTGGTTCGCGCCACTAGCCACGCTGCTCCCCGGTCGCGTGATCCGGATGCTGCGCGCGGGCTATACCGACGGGCCAGTGCCCACCTCGACGATCGGGATCGTCGAGCATGCCGCCCATGCCGCCGGGCTCCTCGACAGGCTACGCACCGGTCCGGCCACCGTGGTTGGCCACTCGTCGGGCGCGCTCATCGTGTTGCAGCTGGCGCAGGATCGGCCAGATCTGGTGCGGAGGCTGGTGCTGAGCGAGCCTCCGCTGATCGACCCGCTGCTCGACCCGGCCGACGTCAGCGAGGTTCACGCCACGCAAGGCCCGGCCATCGACGCTGCGATGGCGGCGACGGCAAAGGGGGATCGGCGCGGCGCCTACGACGCCTTCATGGGCGAAGTATGCGGGCCGACCCACCGCGACATCGTGGCGGACGCGCTTGGCCCCGGCGCGATCGCCCGCGCTGAGCGCGACTCGACCTTCTTCTACACCAATGAGATGCCCGCGATCGGCGGCTGGTCCCCAGTGGATCTCGGAGGCATCGCCGCGCCCGTCCTACTCGTCGCGGGAGGGGAGAGCCCAGGCGCGACCCATCGCCTCGTCGCCGGGCTCGCCAAACTTCTGCCCGACGCCCAGGTTGCAACCATCGCAGGAGCCAACCACCTGCTGCCGCTCACCCATCCCGCCGAGCTGGCCGATCTCATCACGTTGGGAAGTGCCGCCCCACCCGGTAGTTCCCCGCATGATCGGCGTACCTAGGCCAGCCGCGGCCAATCTCGCGCCAACGCCTGCCCGGTGGTGCTGCTCGGGCATAAGAAGCGATGGAAGCGCCTGCTCACCATCCCGCTTCAGGAAGAGCACATCAAATCAACGAACTAGCCCACGTATACCAACGACGCGGTTCGTCGTATTAGGCCGGGGGACAACTAACATGTCCCCCGCCCCTACTACGAAAGGCTTCACAGTGGCACAGAAGGTTCAGGTCTTGCTCGTTGACGACGTTGACGGCTCCGAAGCCTCCGAGAGCGTCAGCTTCGGCTTCGACGGCTCGACCTACGAGCTCGACCTCAGCGAGAAGAACGCCAAGAAGCTCCGCGACGAGCTTGGTCCGTGGATTAAGGGAGCCCGCAAGACTGGCGGGACTCGCCGGCCGACCAAGACCAGCAGCAACCTGGATCTCAAAGCTGTCCGGGCCTGGGCCGCGTCCAACAAGATCGAGCTGTCCAACCGCGGCCGCGTACCGGCCAGCGTCATCGAGCAGTACAAAGCCGCCGGGAACTGACGCACCCCTGGCGCTGCAGAACCAAGGGAGCCGCTCCAGTCGTTGGGGCGGCTCTCTCGCCTGTTCGACGCAAAGTCCTTGGGCCGTCCTCACCGGCCCTCAGCGCAGCGTGGTACTACTGATAGCCGCCGTGCGTGGGCATGTCGTGGCTGGACTCAAGCGAACCGTCCAACTATGCGAAGCTCAACAAGGACCAATCCCGGGCCAGATTTCGCTCGTCGAAGCGTCCCGCCGGTCAGCGGATCTGGACCATCAATCCAGCCTCCCGAGGCCATCCTCAGCTTGGGAACGTGACTCAGGCTTCCCATAGCTGTGGCTGTGGGCTCGAGCTTCATGGTTCTACGTAATTGAGCTCCGCCGGAGTGGCGAGATTTCGTACACCGCGTCGCACACAGACGAGAACGCGCCACCGGCCACCAAGCGGGGCAAGGCTCGTTATGCACCAAGATCATTTGACGCGCAGTCGGCGATCTATTAGGGCGAGGCAGTGGTGCGCCTACGTTCACTACAGGTCGCGCTACATCACAACGGCTGACTATCGGTTTGACTATCAAAGGACCCCGCTCCGCCTCCGCGGCGAGCCGCTGCGCGTCCTGGGGCTGCCGACTCTAGCCAGCACCTCCGCAAACAGGGCCAGCACCCTCGCCCGGGTCTCAGGTCGAGGAAGTCGGCGGCGGCTCCCTCCGCCTCCCCCGCCAGCCGCTGCGCCTCCTCGAGCTCGCTCGGGGTCAGATCTTGCCGACGCCTGCGTCCGCCATGACGACGGCCTTGACGGCGTTCGGGTCGTCCAGCGTGTACGCGTAATACGTGCTCGGCTCCTGCACGGCACCGCTACAGTCGGGCGGACCGGACTCGCCGACCAGCACGTTGTTGCGCGCCACGCAGCGCCCGGTCGGCCCGGCGTAGTGGTTGGTGACCGTCTCCTCGGTGTTCTCGAAGTAGTTGCCCTCCACCATGCATCCGGCGTTGGCCTGGCAGGCGACGCCCACGTCGGTGTTGTGCAGGTAGTAGTTGTTGTAGACGTGCACCGGCTCGCCGAAGCGCACCCGCGGGTTGCGCTGGGGGGTGTTGTCCAGCCAGTTGTGGTGGTACGTCACCTTGAGCCGGCCGACGTCCTGCGCGCCGTTGCCGTCGTCGTGGCCGAGCAGCATGTTCTTCGTGTGGTGGTGGGTGTGGTTCCACGACACTGTTATGTAGGACGAGCCGCGCTTGATGTCGATCAGCCCGTCGAAGCCCTGCGCCAGATCGTTGTGGTCGATCCAGACGTGATGCGAGAACATCTGCACGTTGATGGAGTCGTCGTTCGCGCCCCGGAACATCAGGTTCTGGATGATCACGTTGCGCACGGCATTGGCGGGTGGGCTCGTCGCGTTCGAGACGGGCAGGCCAACGTTGAGGCCGCCTCCCGCGATCCCGGAACTCGCGCCAATACCGACGATCGTCTTGTCCGAGGCGACGTCGTACATGCCCGCCGGCAGGGTGACCATTCCGCGCACGCACACGGTAAGCGGGCCAGTCTGACCGACCGCCGCGACGAGCTCGGAGGCTGTGTCAACCTCGACCGTCGGCCCACCCGCGCCGCCGGTGGTGCCGTTTTGGCCCCACGCGTTCACCGCGGCGAAGCCGGTGGGCTGGCCCACGGCCCGGCAGGTCCCGGCCGGCGGCGGGCTGGTCGGCGAGGTCGGCGGCGGTGAGGTCGGCGGCGCGCTGGTCGGTGGCACGCCGCTGACCGTCTCCACGAGGACGTCGTCGAACGACGCGCTCGCGTAGTAGGTGGCTAGCCCGGCCCGGCCGGCGGCGAACGCGCCGTCGGTGGCCGACACGACCGGTGTGCCGTTGAGGAAGCCGGTCAGCGTGCTGCCCGACGCCTCGAGCCGCAGCGTATACCAGCTGCCGGTGACGACCGAGGCGGTGACGCCGGCGAGGGTGACCGGCGACCCGCTTGCCCGTTTGATGATTTCCAGACGGCCGGTGTTGGTGAGGGCCAACGCGTAGAAGCTGGTCATACTCTGCGCCCGCGCCACCACTCCGACGTGCCGGGTCGAGCCGTTGAAGCCGGTCGGCTTGACCCGCGCCTGCACCGCGTAGTCGGTCCACGTCGTGGAGCCGACCTGGGCCTTGGCGTCCGCGCTCGTGCCCGACTGGCGGTACGCGAGCGAGCCGTCGGTGACCACAGCCCAACTGCCGCCAGATCGGCTCCAGCCGTCCGCGACACCGTCGTCGAAGTTCTCCGACAGCAACGTCGCGGCGTATGCAGCCGGCACTGCGACGACGACCACCAGGACAGTGGCGGCGACGACGACCGCGGCGGCGAGGGCGGCGCGCAGCCCGGCGATTCTGCGATGACCGACCATGGTGCCCCTTCTCGCAGCCAACACTCGTCCAGACCGTGACGGGTGTCAATAGGGCCGTGACAGGGTGTCAAGACGGGACAGCGCTTCAGGGCCGCGGCTCCGAGATCGGCGGTCAGCACGGCGGAACAGACACGTCCGGCGTCCTTGATCGACGGCAGCTGTCACGTCGACCCGAGGACACCGCCGCCGTGCCGCGACCGCCGTCAGCAGCAGCGGGTTAGCTCTGGCGAGCAACGTCGCTACCGCGGCCTCGACCTCTTCAAATCCGAAGAGAACTGACGTCGTCGGCGTGGCAGCGGCGAGGAGGTGCCCGGTGCCGATTGGGGAGTGCAAGTCCCCGGGCACGTCGTCGGCGTGGCAGCGGCGAGGAGGTGCCGGACACCGTTGCTCGACCGCTTACATGCCACTGACAGCCGGGGTGCTTGCAAGGTGCGCACCGAGCGCGGGGATGGTATGTGAACGTGCAGTAGCGGACCAGGCTGAACCAACCGGTTGGGAAGCAGTTTGGTAAGCGGAGCCTCAGCCGATGCTGTCCAGACGCACTCCGTAGATGTCTTGGTCGAGTCCTCCGGCATTACCGCAGTTGTCGCCGCTGAATGGTGCATCCCGCCTGGCCAGCGGTATGTCGGGATTCAACTCCGGAGCCGGCGCACCCAGGTCGACGCGACACTGCAGGACATCGAACCCGTCGTCGAAACCGGCTTGAGCCTGTGTCTCTCGTGGGTCATCGCCGTCGACGACCTCGCGGTTGTCGGTCCAGGCCAGGTATGCGAACAGCCCGCCAGCCGTCGCGCCGTTGCCGTCGGCGACAGCAACCCAGTTGTAGTCACCTTGGAACGGGATGTCGCGGTTTCCGAACATCTCCTTCTGACCTTGATGGGTCACCTTCGACACCATGCCGGTCGGCGTAAACGTTGTGCCGTTGCTCGATATGGCCGCGTAGGTGCCGATCACGTCCTCGCCCGAGGACACCGCCCGACCCTGTGCATCCAGGCGGTTGCCAATCGGCAGCTGGACGCTGTAGTCGTCGTCGGTCCGATTGTCCTGCCAGACCGCGACCAGCCGGCCTTCGTGGGCATCGATGTCGCTGAAGTACTGGTGGCCCCTGCCAGCGGCGTTATCGATCTTGGCGCCGGCCGACCAGCTGACACCGTTGTCCGTTGACCGACTCACGTAAACCGCCGATCTGCCCACCCGCCCACTGCCGGCGGAGAAGTACGGTGACGTGCTCGCCACGATCGTGGCCGGGTCGACGGCGTTCCAGGTCGCGAAGACGCCCGGCAGGGTCCCGGTCTGGTCAGCCGTCAAACGGGGCTCCAACGGGACGCGGAAGAACACGAAGCCGGGATCGCCGCAGAAAAACGGGCCGTCGCCGCAGTCGCGGGCAACAACGAACGGGGAGTACGGCGTGAACCGCGCAATCGCCCTGGTGGCGCCGAAGCTCGCGCCACCGTCGGTCGACCTGACGACCGACATACCGGCCTGATTGCCCGGCCTCGGCAAATCGCCCGAGCGCCAGGAGACGTAGACATCGCCATCATGCTCGACCGCGATGTCGCAACCCTGCACGGACAAATCACCCGAGATCGCGATCCCCTTCGAGAACGTCACGCCGTGGTCCGTCGAGCGGCTGAAGAAGACCCTCGTCCGACCCGCGTTGCCGACGAAACGCGACCAGCAGACGTACACATTGCCGTCGTGCGCGCCTCCGGTCCGGTCAACCTCGAGCATCGGCTTGTCCTGGAAAATTCCGGAGATCGCCGGTGTCCCGCGGCCCACCACCACCGTGCGGAGATAGTCCTTGGGATAGCCGCTCGGGTGCACGTTCGCACCGTACGTCGCAACCCAGACGTCACCGTTCTGCGGCTTGGCACGGTTGAAAGCAATGCCACCCACGAAGAGGCGGCCGGCGTTGTCGAAGGCGACAAGCGGGTCACCCGAATCGGTGTGCGCGCCGAACAGCGGTGACGCCATGCCTTCAGCTGAAGTATCCGCGGGGTAGCCAGGAACCGCGGAGTTCGTCCAGGTCAGTCCACGGTCGATGGAATAGCCGAAGCCCTGCCAGCCAGCCGCCAGATCAGTCATGCAGTAGTCGTTCCAGCCCGCGACGATCAGGTCGGGGTTGGTCGGGTCAATCGCCACCGCCGGCTCGTTCCCCTGCCGCCGATTGCCCCCGTCAGTCGGGTCGGCGTCGCCATCCGCCGCCGGCGTGGAAGCGGGATTGCTCGCAGTGTTGCCGCAGTGGGCGATCGCCCGATCGGTGCCGCCGTCGTGGCGCGTGTAGGCGAGGTCGTTGGTGACCGGCACGTCGTCCGGGGCGACCGGAGGCAAGCCCGCAGCCGGCGAACCCACCAACGCCAGACCCCATCCAAAAGCTGCAGCCACTGCCAGCGCAATGCCTCTTCGTCCCATGGCCACTCCCCCACTCGCGACTCTCAGGGCGCTGATACGTCGCCCTAAACATCAGACTCCGGGTTCACCCACTAGCGCAAGAGGGACCACGCGGCAAGACCGACTCCGGTGAGCTGGTCATCTTCACACCGCAGTTCCGTCGCAACGGGTACCGATCCCGGGATTGGGACACCCGGGCGGTGGCCTGGGCGACACGCCGACGACGCGTCCGACGCCGATGCTGCCTGCGACGCCGAGTACGGCGTACCAGCCGGCGGCCGACTCTCCTACCTGCTCGGGGTGTCGACCCGGCGGGTGGTCAACGCATCCGCCGCAACAAACGTATAGGGGCCGGCGTCCAACGGTCGGGTCCTAAACGCCTCGACCTGGGCGTCCAGGTCCTTCGCCATGATCGAGACCTGGGACTTCGACAGCCGGGTGATGCCGAGCTGGGCGACGAACCGCCCGGTCGGGGTCCGGGTGTCCACCGCCACGTCGCAGACGCGCTCAACATCGACAAGGTGGCGACCGGCCAGGGCGCGGCGCAGTGGAGCGGGGACGCCGTGAAGCGGGTGCTGAACCCCGCGCCGCAGCCGAAGGCCAGGAAGGCGGCGACCCCGTGAGCGCCGTGATCGTGGAGGTCATGACGACCGTGCTGCTGCCCGTTGCCTGCGACCTGTGCCGGGCCGAGGGCAAGATTACCGAAGCGACCCACGACCTCGGCTCGGCCTTCGTGTGCGCCGATCACCTCGATGGACCCGCCGTCCCGCTCGTGGTGGTGGATCGGACCTTCACCGTGGCCGAGATCGAAGCGATGGACTACGACGAGGCCACCGACTACGCCGAGGCCGTGATGGAGCAGGTCCGGTGACCCAGCGCCGTCGCTCCTTCGGGGCCGTCGAGCGGCTCGCCTCCGGCAGGTTCCGCGCGTCCTACGTCCCGGCCCGGAGCGCGAAGCGGGTGCTCGCCCCGCACACCTTCGCCACGGAGAAGCAGGCGGGGAACTGGCTGGACGGCGTGGCGGTCGACCTGCGGCGCGGGGTCGCCGTGGACTACGTCCGGGGCTCGATCACCCTCAGCCAGTACGGGCGTCGCTTCCTCACCGAGCACCGGCCCGCCATCAAGGAGTCCACCGCCCACCGCTACGACCGGCTGTGGCTGACCCGGGTGGAGCCCGCGCTCGGCTCCCTGCCGCTGCGGGCTATCCAGGTGTCCTCGGTGCGCGGCTGGGTGGCGCAGATGAGCCGGGACGGGCTGGCCCCGCGCACAGTGCTAGCGGCGTTCCGGCTGCTGTCGCTGGTGCTGAACGCGGCCGGTGACGACGGCGAGGTGCCGCGCAACCCGTGCGCCCACGCCCGCAAGTCGCTGCCCCGGATGCCGAAGCCTGAGCCGCGCATCCTCAGCCCCAGCGAGGTCGCGGCGCTGCGGGCCGGGATGGGTGACGGCTGGCCCGTGCTGCTGTTCGATGTGCTCCGGCTGACCGGCGTACGGATCGGGGAGGCGCTGGCGCTGCGGCGTCGCCACGTCGATGTGCTGCACCGGGTCCTGCACGTCGAGCGGGCCGTCGGGGAGGTCAACGGCAGGCTGGTCGAGGGTGACACCAAGACCCACCAGAAGCGCGCCGTGACCCTGCCCGACACTCTGCTGGCCGCGCTCGTGGCGCACCTGGACAGCCTGCCAGCGAGCCCCGACACCCTGCTGTTCCCCAGCCGGGCGGGCACGTGGCTGCGCTACGGGGCGTACCGGCGAGCGGTCTGGGACCCGGCGTGTGTCGCCGCTGGGCTCGCGGGGGCCAAGCCGATGAAGCCGACGACCACCTCGGTGCTGCGCCCCGGCCCGAAGCCGAAGCAGCGCTGGACGGCGACGGTCACCCCACACGACCTGCGGGCCACCCACGGCTCGGTCGTGGCGGCGGGGCACGGTCCTCTCGAAGCCGCCCGGCGGCTCGGTCATGCCGACGCCACCGTGCTCCTGGCCCACTACGCCCGCCCGCTCGATGGCGGCGACCGGACGGTCGCTGAGTGGCTGGACGGGCTGGTCCCGGCGGTCTGGACCGGGGAGGCGTAGGGATGCTGCGGCAGCGACCGAGGGACTATGACGGGATTGTGGGTGACAGAAACCCGCGCAAACCGGCAATCCGAGTCCCAGATCGACGCGGCTCATCCCGGCGGCGCGCAGCGTGGTGTGCCACACACCGTTGGCCAAGCCCCGCGCGCCGGATGGCGGTCGGCCGAAGGAACACCACCGGCAACAGCGGATTAGGAATGCCGCCGTCTGTGACCTGATAGACCTCTTCAGGCGTCAGGAGTCTGCCTGCCAACCTCTCTGGCCGCCTCAGCCACCCCTAGTTGACGTGGTTTCGCGTCACGATTGATGTCACGGCCGACGGCTTTGGCGTCGCCATGGATGAGCGGTCCAGCTGTTGACGAGAACTGTTCTGCGATCGAGCAAGCGACCGCCCTCCTCGGCTACTCCGCGAAAGTCCTGGGTCCATCGCCATTCCCAAACCACGCCAAGCTCCGGGTCCTCTGGATTGGCGACATGCCTGAAGTCCAGCGACACGAGTACCACCCGTCGATGCACTTCCCGGCAGGGACACTACGCGAGCGCGGCTGGTGGGTAGTGGCCTAGGTCCCGGATCAGTGCAGCTGCCGCCACACTCATTCGTGACAGCGTCAGCAGGGGTGCCCCGCGCTGCGTCCCGGAGGTAACGAAGCGGTCATCGCTGACGTCGTCCTCGCGGACGGTGCTCGGCCGAGCGGCTACCAGACCACTGGGCCGCCATGTCCGTTGTCAGTGTCGCGGCCTAGCGTCAGGCGGTATGCGGCGGTTCGTGGAGGAAGACCTAAGGGGTGCTGAGTTCAGGGAGTGCGAGCTCGACGGGGCACGGTTCGTCGGCGTCGTCATGCAGGACGTCGAGATCGACGGCCTCGTCACCCACCTCGTCGTCAACGGCGTCGACGTGACGGAGTACGTCACCGCGGAGCTCGACCGGCGCTATCCCCTGCGGCTGCTGATGCGTTCCGACGAGCCCGCCGATCTCCGTGCGGCCTGGCGACAGCTCGACGCCGACTGGGAAGCGACGATCGCCCGGATCCGCCAGACACCCGGCGCCGAGCACGAGAGCGTCAACGACGAGTGGTCGGCGGTGCAGACCCTGCGCCACCTCGTCTTCGTCCACGACTCGTGGTTCCGGCGCTGCTGCCTCGGTTCGACCGCCCTGTTCACCCCCATGGGCATCGGACCGTCGCTCGAGCCCTACCGGCAGGCACATGGTCTTGACGTTTCTCTCGTGCCGAGGCTCGACGAGGTGGTGGCCGTGCGCCGGGCGCAGGTCGCCGAGCTGGAGTCATGGCTCGAATCAGTCACGTCGGAGCAGCTCACCGCGACAGCACCCATCCCCGACGACGACGTCTGGCCGCCGTACGCCCGGGGCCGCACCGTGCGGCAGTGTCTAGGTACCGTCCTCAACGAGCAGTGGGAACACCACAGATTCACGGTTCGCGACCTGAACCTCATCAGCGGCCTCACCACACCGGGCATCTGACAGTCAGGCAAGACCGGCATCACCGTCCGGGTCTCAACGACGAGCTGGGCGTCACGGCCCATCACCCCGCTCGAGGCGGCGGGCTGCCAGAACGCGTTCGCGTGCCCGCAGTAGGTGACCAGCACCGCCAGCACATTGCGCCCGGCCGCAGCTGCGGCGCGATGTCGTACTCGTCATATCGCAGCCGCCGCGGCTGGGACCGAATCGGACCCCGACCCACCTCCACACCGTTGACCCACAGCACGTACCGGGAGTCCGCCGACAGGCGCAGCGGCACCCGAGCCGGAACCTCCGCAACCTCGAACACCCGCCGGAACAGTGCCCGCGAGAACCCGTCCGGCGCGTACGGGACTCTCACCACCCCGAGGTCTAGACGGTATGAGCAGACAGGGCTGAGGCCTCGCTCGTAAGTGGACGTGGGTTGCCGTCAGGCTTCGCCTGTCGGTAGAGCCACAGTTACGGGAGGCCTCAGTGAGTAGTGAGCGTACGTTCGTCGGGTTGGATGTGCACGCCTGGTCGGTGACCGGGCACGGCTTGGATGCGGTGACCGGGGAGGTCTGGCAGCGCAAGCTGACGCCGGATCCGGTCGACATCGAGGGCTGGCTGCGCACGCTGCCGCAGCCGGTTGCGGTCACCTATGAGGCGGGGCCGACCGGGTTCGGCCTGGCCCGGTGTCTCCGCGGCGCCGGGTTCCGGTGCCCGGTGGCGGCGCCGTCGAAGCTGCAGCGGCCGTGGGGTGATCGGGTCAAGACTGATGCCCGAGACGCTGAGCTGTTGGCCCGGCTGCTCAAGTTGGACGAGATCGTCGAGGTCGTGGTGCCGACGGTGGAGCAGGAGGCGGCGCGGGACTTGGTCCGGGCCCGCGAGGACGTCCGCGGTGACTTGATGCGGGCCCGGCACCGGCTGTCGAAGCTGCTGTTGCGGCAGGGGATCGTCTATGCCGGTGGCCGGCCGTGGACCGGCGCGCACGACCTGTGGCTGCGGTCGCAGCGGTTCGACCAGCCGAGCCGGCAGTTGGCGTTCGAGTCCGCCTACGAGACGATGCTGCTCACCGTGCAGCGGCGGGACCGGCTCGACGCCGCGATCACTGCGATGGCGGAGAACAGTGAGTACACCGATCTGGTGCGCCGGCTCGGCTGTCTGCGCGGGATCTCGACCTTGACCGGGTTCGGGCTGGCGGTTGAGATCGGCGACTGGCACCGCTTCACCGGCGCCAGCATCGGCGCCTTCCTCGGACTGGTGCCCACCGAACGCTCCTCCGGCCAGTCGAGGTCGCAGGGCGCGATCACCAAGACCGGCAACAGCCATGCCCGCCGGCTGCTGGTCGAGGCGGCGTGGCATCACCGCAAGACCTACCGGCATCCCGGTCTGACCATGCGCACCCGATGGGAGCTGGCCTCCCCGGCGGCCCGGGCCCGCGGCCACGAAGGGAACCGGCGGCTGAACCAGCGCTGGCAGACCTTCACCGCCCGCCGCAAGAAGCCCGTGGTCGCCAACGTCGCGATCGCCCGCGAACTCGCCGGCTGGGCCTGGTCGCTGGCCGTCCTCGAAGAGCACCACCGAGTAGACCTCGTTGCCCGTCACCGATCTGGCCGCAGCGCGAGGGACGACCCGCGAGACAGCTATGGACAACCGACCTCAATCACCGAGACGGCCACGTCCGCTCCTAGACCAGCGGAAGCGTCCCAGCCGAACAGCCCGACCTGCGGTAACCAACCCGCGCATATCAGCCTGACCGCGCGTCGCAACGACACGCCGACCAAGACCAAAGACGCCGCAACGAAGAACGGGCCGGCCGCCCCACACCCAATGAGGCGGCCGGCCCACCCATGCCCTCTTGACAACAGACGCCTACATATCAGCTGTTCTGCCCAGGAAGGTTGGTGACAGGTTCGGCGTGGCTGATTGAGGGAGGGAGCCCGTCTGGTTCGGTGTGAAGCGACCAAGCAGCACGCCGAGAAGAAAGGCTCCGTCGTGTCCCACCGTAATGCTCCGCTGACTCCGGAAGGTCGTCGCCGGCTGTGTCAGCGGGTCGACGCCGGCCGCAAGATCTGTCATGTCGCCGACGAGGCCGGGATCGCCCGGCAGACGCTGGGCAAGTGGTATGCCCGATGGCAGGAGTCGGGGGAGGACGGTCTGTACGACCGGTCTCCGCGACCGGCCAGCTCGCCGCAGCAGATCCCGACCGAGGTCGAGGACCTGATCGAGCGGGTCCGCCGGGACCGCAAGGTCGGCCCGGTCCAGCTGAGCGGGATCTTGGCCGACGAGCATGATCTGCGGGTCCCGGCCTCGACGATCTACCGGGTGCTGGTTCGACGCGGGATCTCGCGGCTGCGGGACCTCGACGTCTCCGGAGAAGACCTCCGCGAGCCGGTCGTGCGCTACGAGTGGGCACGTCCCGGGGACCTGGTGCATATCGATGTGAAGAAGATCGGCCGGATCCCGGACGGCGGCGGGTGGCGGGTCCACGGCCGCGGCTCGGTGCAGCATCAGGCTGCCGAGCGGGCCAAGAACGCCGGCGCCCGGACCGGCTACGTCTACCTGCACACCGCGCTCGATGACCATTCGCGGCTGGCCTACACCGAAGAGCTGCTCGACGAGAAGGGCGCCACCGCCGCGGCGTTCTGGGCGCGGGCGGTGAAGTTCTTCCGCCGCCACGGCATCCGCCGCATCCGCCGAGTGCTCACCAACAACGGCTCCTGCTACCGCTCGTTCGCGTTCGCGGCCGCGCTGGCGCTGTCGAAAACCCGACACAAACGGACCCGGCCCTACCGCCCCCAGACCAACGGCAAGGTCGAGCGCTACCACCGCACCCTCGCCCGCGAATGGGCCTACCGACAGGCCTGGACCAGCAACACCGAACGCGCCGAACACCTCCAAGCGTTCCTGGACCGCTACAACTACGCTCGACCCCACACCGCCCTGAACGGCCGCCCACCCGTCAGCCGAACCTCCGCACCCGTCACCAACCTCGCGGCATAGAACACCTAGCCGGTGGGCTGCGCCGCGGATTCCATGAACCGCCCGACCAGGCTCTCTCGCTGCCAAACTGCGCCTTAGCGGGCGACGCGACGCGTAGGTTGATTATGTGCCGAGCGTGGGGCTGCAAGCGACAATGGATCCGGCGGAGTGGCTGCTGACCAAGTCGGAGCGCGGCAACGCGCAGACCGTGCTCGACGCCGGCCACGTCGGGGAAAAGGCCTGGTCCAGCGGCAACTTCGTTCGGCCATTGGTGCATGGTGCGACCTATTTCTCCGAGCTGGCTCAGCGCATCGGGGAGACCCAGGCCGGCGACGCCATCTACTTCACCGATTGGCGCGGCGATCCGGACGAGCGGCTGACCGACGACCCCAACTCCGAGATCGAGGAGCTGCTGTCGGAGGCTGACATCCGGGGGGTCGACGTCCGGGGTCTGGTCTGGCGCTCGCACTGGGACCGCCTGTCTTTTTCCAGCGCAGAGAACCGCCACCTAGTCGAAGCGCTGCAGGCCAATGACGCCGAGGCCCTGCTCGACATGCGGGTGCGTACCGGCGGCTCACACCATCAGAAGATGGTGGTGATTCGGTATCAGGGCCGACCGGAGCGGGACATCGCGTACGTGGGTGGGATCGACCTCTGCCACGCTCGCCGCGATGACGCCCGGCACCTTGGTGATCCGCAACCGCAGTCCATGGCCGAGGTGTACGGCAAGACACCGCCGTGGCATGACGCGCAGGCTGCGATCACCGGTCCTGCGGTGTACGACGTGGAGACTGTCTTCCGAGAACGCTGGCTGGACCCTACGCCGCTCAGCCGCAACCCGGTGCGCCGGCTGCGCGATCGTCTGGCCGGCGACGACACCAGCCCGGACCTGTTGCCCGACCAGGCGGCTCCGCCCCCGCCGGTGCCCGGCGGAACCCATCTCGTGCAGCTGCTCCGCACTTACCCCAACCTGCGGCACGGCCGCGACTACCCGTTCGCTCGTGGCGGGGAACGCAGCGTGGCCCGGGGCTACAGCAAGGCGCTGGCCCGAGCCCGGCAGCTGGTTTACATCGAGGATCAGTACCTCTGGTCGCCTGACATCGCCCAGGCGTTCGTCGAGTCTCTGCGCCGAAACCCGGAGCTGCGGGTCATCGCGGTATTGCCCCACTTGCCCGACCAGAGCCATCCGCTCTCTCGGGTTCCTCAGCAGTACGGCCGCATCCAGGCGTTGAGCATGCTGATCGAGGCCGGCGGCGACCGGGTAGCGGCGTACGGAATCGAGAACCACGCCGGCACACCGGTGTACGTGCACGCCAAGATTTGTGTGATGGACGACTGGTGGGCCACCGTGGGATCGGACAACTTCAGCCGCCGCTCCTGGACCCACGACTCAGAGCTGTCAATAGTCGTGCTGGACACGGTCGGCGGCGACCACGGCGCCTACGCTCGACGGCTCCGGCTCACCCTGGCCGCCGAGCACCTCGACCGAAAAGTGGGACCCGCAAAGTTCCCAGGCGATATCTCGCGCATCCAGACTGGCACGGCGCCCGGCGACCTGGACGATGCCACCCTGTTGGCAACCATGGCCGACTGCGTGGCTCCACAGGAAATGTTCGACGTTTTCGCCGCCTCCGCCGCCCGCCTCCAAGCGTGGGTGGACCACGGCCGGCAGGGAGAGCGCCCACCCGGCCGTCTGCGACCCATCCGGGACCCGGAGCTATCGATGCTCACACGGCTATGGGCGGCGCCCCTATACCGGGTCGTCCACGACCCCGACGGACGCCCCAAGGCGCTACGGCAGCGCGGTCAATTCTGAAGCTGGCAAACCCGCCAACGCGGTCATTGGCCCCCGAACGGCTGGGGAACGTGGATCCTATTGCGCCGGCACGCTCAGATGTCGAGGTCCACGATGACCGGCTGCTCGGCCGCGGCTTCGACCAGGGTGTACAGCTCCTGTGGCACCTGATTACGGAGCGCTTCCAGGTCGTCGAAGACCTGCAGGGAGGCCGCCTTGGGCAACGTCCCCCACTGCTGGTCGCTGGCGATGTGCTTGCGCCAGCCCATGGCCTGGCCGTCGGGTCCGGCGGTCCAGACCGACTCCGACGAACGCTTGAGGTGCAGCACGTACTTCCCGCTCCGCGAGCGGTAGACCCGGTAGGTCTCCTCCCGTTCGCTGGTCGAGCGGCTCCACTCGACCAGCAGGACCCCGACGAACCGCTGCCGTTGGCCGGCGCCGGTGCCGGTGCGCACGGTGATCTCCTCGAAGCCCTCCGCGCGGCCCTCCTCGATCTCGACCAGCCGACGCAGGGCCCGGACGATGGTCGCCGAGAGGTTGTCGCCGGTGAGTTCCTGAGCCCGCTCGAACAGCGGCAGGTCGGCGTCGGCGACGTAGATCGTCTTGTTCGGCACGTCCCCATCGTAGCTCACGCTCTAACTATACGTATATGTATATGGGTACCGCAAGGTCAACCGCTGCCGACTTGGTTTCGTTCAGCGCGGAGCCTACCTGCTGGCACTGGTCACTGCCTCCCGTCCGGGCCGCTGTAGCGGGCGAGCCACGGGCGCAGACCACCCAGCCGCTCCACCTCACCTTCACCCGGTGCCGGTCCTGTCAGGCCGTCCACGAGATGGCCGTCCACCTCGTTGCCGAGCACCCGGTCCTGGCCGCCAAGATCGGCAGCCCCGCCGTCGCCGAGCACCGGGTGGAGGCCGCGCTGCTGGGTCTGGTCGCGCTGGACGTTAGAGTCCCGGCCACGTTCACCGACGACGAGGCGCTGGCCCTGGTCCGGCACCTGACCGCCGCCGGGGTGGGTGCGAAGTGGGCCAGCCGGTTCTCCCCGGTGCTGGTCGCGGGCGCCGACCCTCAGACCTGTGCGATCACCGCGTGGGCTCACCTCATGCCGGGTGCTCGGCAGCAACTTCGGACCGGCTATGCCAATCTGCTCAAGCAGCGGGTCGCCCGGTCGGCTCCGGATGTGCGGCTGCCTCCGCCGTCTCCGCCGGACGGCGGGCCCGAGGTGGTCCCGATCCCGGACGGCTGCCTGATCTGTGGGCGGTCACAGGTTCCGATGTCGGCGGTCGAGGTCGCCCGCGCCGGCGGCCGGCAGCGGGCCGCTGAGCAGGTCTGGACGCCCCAGCTGGTCTTCCCGACCGCCCTGGGTGGCCGCCGGTCCCCGAGGCTGCTCTCCGGCCACCTGTGCGTCGACTGCGCGGAGGCCACCGCCAGTGTGGGGAGCATCGGGCCCACGAGCCTGTATCGGGCCCTGGTGGCTACCCTGCGATCTTCTCGGACAGACCTTCGGAGTAGATGTCGGCGGTGTCGATCATGTTCACCCCGGCTTCGAGGCAGATGTCGATCTGCTGCCGCGCCGCCTTCACGTCGAGATGGCCGACCGGGCTCGCCCACCCCGTGCCGCCGAAGCCCGTCGTCCCCAGGGTTGGTGCATCGGCATGCGGACCCGCTGGTGTCGATGCTGGAGCCGGCCGAGCTGGCCGCCCTGCTGCGCCGCTGACCTCCGCGGCTTGCTGAATGGCCACCGGGTCCTGGCGGAGCCGGTCCAGCCGGCCGGCGCCGACCGCCCGCGCGGCGGTCTGCTCGACCTCCGGCACCCAGCGACTGGGCGATGGCGACGAACCTCGATCCCGCGATCGGTCGGGATGACCAGTTTGGACCGGCCGTCGGCCGGGTTGGGCCGGCGTACGACGCAGCCGTGGGTTTCGAGGTGCTCGACCAGCTCGGCCATGGCCTGTTTGGTCATCTGCGCCCGCTCGGCGAGCTGGCTGACTGTGGTGCCGGTCTCGTCGAGGTACTCGAAGACAGCGCTGTGGGCCGGCCGGATCACCCCATGTCCCCGTTCGGCCAGCCGCACCGGCACCAGGTCGTTGCTAATGGCTCCCGATCTGGTGTTGCACGTGACCGGTTTCGTGACGAGGGGCGCCCGGAGGACCGAGGAGTACCGGTTCAGCCGGTGGTGGCGCGCTCACTCTTCGGAGTCGGGCGGCACACCAGCACCGGGCACGGCGCGGAATGCTGCACCCGGGAGGCGGTGCTGCCGAGCAGGATCGTCCGGGTGAGGCCCCGGCTGCCCGCGGCCAGGGAGATCAGGTCAGCGTCCAGGTCCTCGGCCGCCCGGATGATCTCTTGGGCCGGGGAACCGCTGCGGATCTCCCTGTGAATCTTCGGCCCCCAGCCGTCGAACTCCGCCGCGACCAGATCAACCGCGACCTGGGCCTCGTCAGCGAAGCTGAGATCGGCGAACTCCGTCCGGCGGTGCGGGCCCAGCTCGTTGGCGAACGGCACCGCGGCGTACGGACTCACCACGGCGACGACGGTCACGTCGGTGATCTCGCGCGAGTCGGCGATCCACTTGAACTGTCGGGCCCCGACTAGGGAAGCCTGGGAACCATCGGTGGCAACGATGCAATGCATGGCTCAGAGCTCCTTGTTGCTTGGCGGCGGTTCGGCGGCCTCGGGGTCCCCGCGCTCGACGCCCGGGGGTCGTAGCTGCTTCTTCCCGAAGAACCGTTCGAGAAGGTACAGCACCAGGCCGACGGCCAGCAGGCCGGCCACCCAGTAGAGCGCCGCGGGATCGTCGATCAGCGTGTATGCGAGCACGGTCAGGTTGCCGAGGATCCCGACGATCAACAGCGGGGTGTTCGCCTTGTACACGTGGGGACCCTCGTCCTTCCCACGCAGCTTCAGGCAGGCCACGATCACCAGCGCGTAGATGAACAGCAGGAACACTACGGTGATGGTGGCCAGCCGGTCGACGATGTCGAGTTGGTCGTCGGCCGGTAAGCCGGCGCCGGCCTGGCTGGTGCGAATCGCCGCGCCGACCACCAGTAGGGCGCCGACGACGCCGGCGCCGAAGAGCAGCGCCACGTACGGGCTGCGCCGGGTCGGGTGAATCTTGGCGAAGACAGACGGCACGACGTCCTCCCGGGCCATCCCGTACAGGATGCGCGCCTGGGCCACCACCGTGACCAGGGTGGTGTTGCTGATGGCGATCATGGCGATCAGCCCGAAGACGATGATCATGATCGAGGCCGGGATGAAGAACAGGTCGGCGCGGATGACCTCGAGCAGCGTGTTGCCGGCCAGCGTCTCGATGGGCACGGCCAGGGCCGCGGCGATGGAGACTGAGACGTAGACCACGCCAGCGGTGAACATGCCGCCGATCAGCGCCCGGGGAAAGGCGCGGGCGGGGTCGATGGTCTCCTCGGCCACGTTGGCCGCGTTCTCGAAGCCGGTCATGGCGAAGAAGGCCAGTGAGACACCCGCCAGCACCGCGATGACCGGCGAGCCTTCCGCGGTGAACTGCAGCAGCACCCCGGGCTCGTTGACGCCCTCGACCAGGGCGATGACGCCGATGATCATGACGATGACGAGGCCGCTGAGCTCGATGAAGGTCATGATCACGTTCACCACCACCGACTCGGTGATGCCGATCAGGTTGATGATGGTAATGAGCGCGACGAAGACCAGGGCCACGATGGTGGCCCTCCAGATGGACTCCTCCGAGAGCCCGACCAGGCCGCTGAAGTAGCGCACGAAGCCCGAGGCCAACGATCCCACTGCGGCCATGTTGGCCGACAGCATGCAGATGGTGATGAAGAACGTCAGGAGGGGGCTGCGGAAGGCCTTGTTGATGTAGAGCGACGCCCCGGCGGCCTGCGGGTACTTGGTGACCAGCTCGGCGTACGCGAGGCCGGTGATGAGGGCGACCGCGACGCCGGCCAGGAAGGCCATCCAGAACGCACCGCCCACGGCGGCCGCGACAAGCCCGACGAGCACGTAGATGCCCGAGCCCAGGACGTCGCCGACCACGTAGAAGTACAGCTGCTTGCCGGTGATCGAGCGTTTCAGCTCACTGTGCTCGAGGATGTCTTCGGCGGCGGTGTGAGTCATGCCCGGACATTACGGGATCGGCGTCACGAATGGGTGGCCCTGGTGGCGTACCTACAATCGGCGCGCCGCGACGACGACGTGGAGTGGCTGCGGGTGCGATCAGCCATCGCCATCTTGTTGGTCCGGCAACGGCCAAGTAAATACCGGCAGGCAATACATAAGAGCGATGAGTACGGCACGAATGTTGACGAACTTCCGCAGTCTCACCCAGAAAGCCTTCATATTCCCCAGCTCCTCTGCATGCCTCACCAGGAAGGGCGGCCGGCAGGTCATACCTATCGCTTCCAGCGCACTCGAGCCGAGCTGCCACGCCACTGAACGTAGGAGGTGATAGCTCGTCGGTTGATACTTGGACTGCTCCACAACAGTACGCGGCGCCTGGTCGCGACGAACTGCAGCCGGGGCGGGCGATCGCCGTGGCTGGCGAAATCGGAGTCGGCCGAACTGATGGCGCAACGAACGAGCGGCGCTGGAAGCCCGATGTCTGCTGCGCTAGGGTGGGCAGCCCAGGCCCACACCTGAGCGATGACACTGGACGTCCGCCCACCTGTTCGCGGACAACCTGGACGAGGCACCGGCCGCCTTGACCAGGCCTCGAGGGGCTTGCTGCGGGCCACGTGCGAGCTATCGGCCTCAGTTCGGGTGTGATGTCCTCGGACAACGGCGCCGACTGGCTCCTGACAACGCCTGATGATGAGAGCCGCCTCGGAAAATCGACCCCCGGACCTACGCACTACGAGAACCGCTTCCTGCGTAGACTCTGGTCCTGACTAGGAACTCTAGTTGCACAGTCATGCCCTCTACGGGTCTGTAACCACCCTAATTGACCCCATTTCGCTCCACGAATGGCTCCACGCCTCAGGCTCGGAACCAGCGCTTGGTGCGAAGTGCCCGGTAACGAACTGCGGATGTGACCGGGCACCGCAGAGGCCCACCTGTCAGTGACGGGACCTACCTCAGGCCGAGTCGTGGCGGCAAGCTGGTGCAGATTGCGAAGGTACAGCGCGATGAGCGCGACGTCGACGCTGATGCAGCCTTCCCATCACGATTGGAGATCCCCATGATGTCTCGTCCGCAGGTCCGTCTTCTCGCCGCAACTGTGCCCTTGCTGAACGCGCTGAACGAGGACCGAAGCCTGTTCGCCGAATTGGTCGGCTCACCTGTCCCGAACGGCTGGCCCGAGTTCCCCGAGGCCATTGGCTTCACCTTGGAGCATCTGCGAGCTGCATCCGAAGCCGAGCGTTCGTGGTCGATGCAGTTCTTCGTCGACCCCACGAACGGGCGGCTACTCGGTTCGGGTGGCTTCGCTGCCCCGCCTGTCGCGCGGACTGTTGAGATCGGCTACGAGGTCGCTCCGGAGTTCCGCGGTCGGGGGGTCGGCGTTGCCGCTGCCCGGGCGCTGGTCGAGCGCGCTGTCGCCAGTGGCGAGGTCGATCACGTCATTGCGCACACTCTGCCCGGCCCGAATCCGTCAACGGGTGTTCTGGTGTCGCTCGGCTTCGAGCACGTCGATGACCAGGATGACCCGGAGGTCGGCGCAGTCTGGGAGTGGAGATGGACTCGCCTGTCGGAAGCGTAGGCCCCACGATCTGCGCCATACGGCGGCTTCATTGGCTATCCAGGCGGGAGGTCCGTCGTGCCTGCGTTTCCGAGCGATCGGATCGTTTGCTGTATAGCGATGCACGCAGGGTGATTGTTACTGTTGAGCGCTACACAGCCCGCACAAGCACGTGTATCCGCCGCCTCGCGGCAGGAAGTGGGTGGGGCCATGCCGGACGGAGCCGACAGAGGCACAGCGCGGGACCCTCACGAGGTTATCCACCCAAACCACGACCCGTCGGCCGTGCGGGTGCCCGATACCGATGACCTCGCCGGGGTCGGCCCCCTGGGCGTCACCGTGGTGGTCCACACCGACGAGGACGAGGACGTCGACTTCCAGCCACCCAAGGGCCGCCTGCGGGCGACGGTGTCGTTGGGCGTCTCGCAGTCCATCGACAACACCGAGGGCGGCGTCTCCCGGACGTTCTTTCCGCAGATCACGGCGGCCTTCGGAGTCGGCGACGCCGCCCTAGGGCTGCTGAACGCGATCGGCTTCTTCGCCCGCATGCTGTTCGGTCCGATTTGGGCCATCGCGGCGGACCGCTTCGGCCGCAAGCGGATCCTACTGCTGGTCACCGGGGCCTGGGGTCTGTGGACGATCGCCACCGGCTTCGCCCAGACCTGGACGCAGCTGCTGATCCTCTACACCATCGCGCTGATCGGCACGGTCGCCTCGGAGCCGATCCTGAACGGGCTGCTGGGCTCGCTCTACCACAGCAGCGAGCGCGGCAAAGCATTCGGCACGGTGCGGGGCGTCTCCTCCGCCATCGGCATCGTGCTGACTCCGCTGCTGGGCCAGTTCGGCAGCAATCCCGACGGCTGGCGCTACGCCATGTTCGTGATGGGCGGTCTGTCCATCTTCTCGGGACTGCTGATCCTGCTGTTCGTGCACGAGCCGAAGCACGTGTCGCACGACGACGCCAAGGAACTGAAGTCCGAGGCCGGGATGTTCCGGCTCAGCGACGCCGCGAAGCTGTTCAAGATCCCGACACTGGCACTGATGGCCCCGATGCTGCTCTTCGTCACCTCGCTGATCTTGTTCGGTTTTATTGGGACCTACTGGGCCCGCGACCTCGGCTACGGCGTTACCAACGCTTCCTACCTCTACACCGTCATGACAATTGGCATGACGATCTCGGCTTTCCTCGGCGGCTTCCTCGGCGACCTGTTCGCCCACCGGTTCGGCGACAAGGGCCGGATCATGCTCTTCCAGCTCTACGCGTTGCTGTTCGCCGCGAGCACCTTCGTCATGGTCGGTCTGTCCTCGGTCCTCGACCCCGATGTCGCGCCCGGAACCGGCAACGCCGTCACCAACACCCCGAGCGTCGCGTACTACGTGATCGTGTTCATCACGGGGCTGATCTTCTCGTGGGGCTTCTCCGGATGTGTGCTGCCCATGGTGTCGCGCGTCTGCCCCAAGCAGTTGTCGGCCACATCATTCGCCGTGCTGTTCTCGCTCGTCCAGGGCCTGATCACCGCCATATACAGCCTGACCGCCGGCGCGGTCTCTCAGGCGATCGGGAACCTGCAGCTCACGTTGGTGCTCTTCGTGCCGATCCCGTACGTGCTGAACGCGATCTACTGGACCCTGTTCTACCGGTTCTACCCGAGGGACGCCGACCTTCAGGCCGAGCGCTCCCGGCTCATCGAGCAGGGCCGGTTCTGACCGCATCCCGCAGGATCCGGTTCGGCTCGGCATCATCGGGCTCGGCGCTGAGGGTGGCCCCGTACGCCATCCTGGTGACCGACAATAGGGGTGCCCGGCATGCGTCTCGGGGCCATGTGCGACGTCC
Source organism: uncultured Actinomycetota bacterium (assembly GCA_963808435.1). Classification (GTDB taxonomy): domain Bacteria; phylum Actinomycetota; class Actinomycetes; order Propionibacteriales; family Propionibacteriaceae; genus Microlunatus. The sequence goes on from CAWEFW010000044.1 coordinate 40,259, forward strand.
TGCCCGAGAAGAAGGAGGCCGCCGACTCCCACGGCGTTCCGTTCTACGCCGACTACACCACGTCGGCAACTGCTTCGGGTCGTGGGCGAAACGACCGAGGAACAGACCGTCAACGTTCGTGCCCAAGGCGGTTAGCAGGCCGGGCCCGGCGCTCCCGCTGTAGAGGAGTGCGAAGTCGGGAAGGTGGTCGGCAAGTGCGATGCGAACCCGCTGACAGACGTCAGCGACATAGGCGCTCGGGGCAGGTTGCGATGCTCCAATGGCCCAGAACGGCTCGTAGGCGATGATCACCTGACCTGCCGGACCATCGCTGCCACGCACGGCGGCGGACAGTACCTGCCCGATACACAGCTCGGCGGCCGCAATCGGATTGGTTCTCGTCGGTTCGCCGACGCACAGGATGGGGATCAGACCGTTGCGGAACGCCGCCTGGGTCTTCGCGGCGACAACCGTGTCGGTCTCGCCGAACAAAGTGCGGCGTCCGCATGGCCGACCTCGACATGGGTGCAGCCGATCTCGGCGAGCTCGGCGCCAGAGACTTCGCCAGTGAAAGCGCCACTGTCCTCCGCGGCGAGGTCCTGCGCTCCGACGTTCACCTTGCTGTCGCTGACCGCCTGGCGAGCGGCTGAGAGCGCCACGAAGGTCGGAAGCACGATGAGGTCCGTGGTATCGCTGCGTACTCCAGGATCCCGGTCGGCCAGATCAGCGAGCGACCGGCAGTACTCCCGTGTGCGGGCAATGCTGAAGTACATCTTGAGGCTGATCGCCACCGTTGTACGTGACAAAGTGGTCATCGGACTACCTGAGGAGCGGGCAAGGTCATTGGCTGTTGAGGGGTCAGCAAGTAACCGAACTGGGAAATCTGACCGTTTCCTTGGCATGCGAGCATGACACTGACGAAGCCGGCGGGCAGGTCGGGTCGGCTTGGCGCGCTCCATCGAACAGCGGACCGAGGTAGTCCTCGTTCTCGGCGATTCTGACTCCTGTTCGTTCGCGATGCTCCACACGACGAACTACCAACCCCTGCCCGACGTCGACATGGTTGGAAGTCGCGATGCGCCGGACTTGTAAAACGCCCCTCACGGCAACGC
>CAWEFW010000045.1:0-10681 GCA_963808435.1 uncultured Actinomycetota bacterium
GCGACAAGAACTGGTGGACCTCGGACACGACGACCGACCCTTCTCCCACCGCCGAGGCGACCCGCTTGACCGACCCGCGACGGACATCGCCGATCGCGAACACGCCGGGAACGGTGGTCTCATGAGGCTGCGGCGGTCGATCGAGCTCCCAGGAGCTCGATGCGGCCGACTCGGCACCGGTCACCAGGAAGCCGTCCTCGTCCCGCTGCACGTCCTGCGGCAGCCAATCCGTACGCGGCCGCGCCCCGATCATCACGAACAGGCTCTCCAACGTCAGGTGCTCGTCCTCGCCGGTCCTCCGATCATGGATGACCACGTACTCGAGCTTGCCGTCCCCGCCTCCGCCGACCACGTCGGTGTTGAGGTGCACCTTGACGGCGGGGTGGGCCTCGATGGCACGAACCAGGTAGGCCGACATGCTGCGCCCCAGGTCGGGTCCACGAACGAGCACGTGCACCAACGAGCAGTACCTCGCCAGGTGCAGGGCCGCCTGTCCTGCCGAGTTGCCGGCACCGACCACGCCAACCTGCAGGCCGCTCAGCGCCTGGGCCGCGGTGACGCTCGTCCCGTAGTAGACGCCCTTGCCAATGAGCAGTTCGAGGCTCGCCAGTCCGAGTCGTTGGTAGGACACCCCGGTGGAGATGATGACGGCTCGCGCCCGAACCTCGCCGACCTGGGAAACCTGGGCCAGGAAGTGCTGGCCGTTGCCGCCGAGCTGCTCCACCTCCCGGGTGAGCAGGAACTGGGCGCCGAAGACCCATGCCTGCTGGTAGCTCCGCTGGGCGAGCTCGGCGCCACTGAGCCCGCGCGAGAAGCCGAGATAGTTCCTGATCAGGGAGCTGGTGCCCGCCTGGCCGCCGATCGCCGCACGCTCAACCACCAGCGTGCGGAGGCCCTCGGAGGCGGCGTAGACGGCGGCCGCCAGACCCGCCGGCCCGGCTCCGACGACGAGCAGATCGAAATCGCGGTCCGTCTCCGGCAGGAAGGTGGGGATACCCCACGCCTCGACGATCTCGGCATCGGTGGGATCGACCAGGCACGTGCCCCCGATCGCGGGCATCCACACCACCACCTCCCCGTCGGGGCCGCCCATGGCGGCCAGGACCTCCTGCCCCGCCTTCGAGGCTCGAGCCCGGAAGGCGTGCGGTATGCCGTTACGGCTCAGGAGATCGCTCACCTCGTACGCACGACCGGAATGCCGTTCGCCGACCACGACGACCTCACGCGGCTTGGTGGGATCACTCCGCGACCACTCGTGGACGAACTCGGCGATCGTGCGGTGGAAGAACTCATCGCCGTACGCCCACGGCTTGAGCACGTAGTAGCTGATATCGCCGATCGCCATGCTCCGGAGGATCTTCTCCGCCGATCCGGCGTGGGCCCAGGCGCCCCAGGCCACGAGCAGCGCCCGCCGCGCATTCGGATGCAGGCTCCTGGCCGTGCCGAAGATCTCCGATCGCGCATCGTCGGGGAACATCTCGTCGACCAGGACGACCGCCACCCGCTCGTTTCGACGGTCCGCGTCCTGCAGGGTGCGCAGGGCATCCTCGGCTGACAGCTCACCGCGAACCCGGTAGTCGGCCCCGAAGGACCGGGACAGTTCCGCTTCGATCCGGCTGAGCTGGCCGAAGTCGCCGTCGACCGCCAGCAGCAGCGGCCGATTGCTGCCCCACTCCTCGCCCGTCATGGCACCAGGCTAGGCATGGCCGCGGCGCCCCGGTCCAATCGGACCCGCGAGCGTTATCGTGACCGGGCATGGAGCAGCCGCGGCGCACCCGGCTGAAGGCGGCAGCGGCCGCCTTCGCCAGCAACGCGGTGAACCGTAACCTGCGCCGCGCCCAACTGAGCTTCCTCGGGGCCTGGACGGCGGAATGGGCCTTCACTGTTGCCTTGGGAATCATCGCCTACCGGAATGGTGGAGCAACCGCCGTCGGGTTGGTCGGACTACTACGCATGGTGCCGTCGGCGGTAGTGGCGCCCCTGGCGGCGCCACTGGCGGACCGAGGACGGCGGGAACGAGTCCTCGTCCTGGTATCAACAGTCCGTGGCGTTGCTACAGGGGCGGCAGCGATCGTAGTTGCACGCGACGGCTCGGTGCTGACCGTCTATCTGCTCGCTGCCCTCTCGACCATCGCCGCGACTCTGTTTCGACCGGCACACTCGGCACTGCTTCCGTCACTGTGCAGGACCGGGCACGAACTGGCTAGTGCGAACGTCGTACGGGGGTTCTTGGATTCGGTGGCCACGCTGGTAGGTCCGTTGCTTGCCGCAGCACTCCTGAAGTTCGCTGGAGTGGCCCTTGTCTTCGCTGTCGCCTCCGGTGCATCGCTGGCCGCGGCGGCCTTGCTGCTGGGGTTGCGCTACGACGCTCCTCCGAGACCGGCAGCGCAGGGAGGAGTCCACCTGATTGCTGACGCCGCCGAAGGTATCCGCGCCCTCGTACGGAGCCGAGACCTGGAACTAATCATCGGCTTAGGGGTTGCCCAAACATTCGCCCGCGGCGCGCTGACCGTCTTCACGATTGTCATAGCACTGGATCTCCTACGTACGGGCGAACCGGGGGTCGGGTACCCTTACCGCCGCCATCGGTGCCGGTGCGGTTCTCGGTTCCCTCGCCGCGTCTTTGCTGGTGGGATCGGGACGTCTGGCTCAGTGGTTCGGCACCGGCGTTGCGCTGTGGGGATTGCCCATCGCGCTCATTCCGCTCTTCCCGTCGCAGGGGACCGCCTTCATCCTTCTGTCCTGTGTGGGCATCGGTAATGCGCTCGTCGACGTCGCTGCGTTCACCTTGATGGCCAGGTTGGCTCCCGACGAAGTTCTTGCGCGGGTATTCGGCCTGCTGGAGAGCTTCGTCTCGCTCAGCGTCGGGCTGGGTGGTATTGCTGCCTCCATCCTGATCAACCTGACCAGCGTGAGTACCGCGCTGGTCATCGTCGGCGCACTCTGTCCGATCCTCGTCCTGTCGGCGTGGCGCCGTCTCAGACACCTAGACCGATACGTCGGGAAACTGGACCGAGAGATCGGCTTGCTCCAGCGCGTGCCCATGCTGGCCCCGTTGCCACTGCCCGCGATCGAACAGCTGGCGCGGGCACTCGAACCCATCGACGTGCCGGCTGGCCAGGTGCTGTTTCGTCAAGGTGATCCGGCTGACCGCTACTACGTCATCGAGCAGGGCGCGGTCGATGTCGTTGGAGACGGTCGGCTGGTCACCAGGCTCGGTCCAGGAGACGGGTTCGGTGAGATTGCGCTGCTGCGCCGCGTGCCACGGACCGCCATGGTTCGGGCGGCCACCGACCTCCAGCTGCAAGCGCTGACGTCCGATCGCTTCCTTCCAATCGTCACCGGGTTCCCACCGAGCGCGCGGGAGGCGGGCACCTCGGTCGAGGAGATGCTCGATCGCTTCAGCCCGGGCGAATCGACGGACGGCAAGAACGGGTCAGGACCTTGACGAACCTCGCCAGCGTGGGTCAATTGTCGTAACATTCGTTCAGGCGTCCGGGGAAAGGCTGTCAAATGCCGCGCACATCATCAACGCTTCGACGTTCTCTCGCGATGCTGAGCGTCGCCCTCCTGGCTGCGGTATGGGCGGCTGGAATCTCGATTCCCGCTAACGCCGCAGTCAGGGGCTCCCTGGACATCACGTCCGTTACCGACACCGCCTCAGGACTGGGTGGACCGGTGCAGAACCGGCCCTTCAACGTCGTCGTTCGGGTCCTCGACGGTGCCGGTGCGCCAACGACGGTGAACCAGGCAACGACGGTCGTTCTGGAGGAGGTGTCTGGCCCGGGCGTTCTGGGGGGTACGACAACCGCGGTCATCCCGCGAAACGGCTCCGGCGCAACCATCTCGGGTGCTACCTACAGCCAGTTCGCGAACGGGGTCACGCTGCGTGTCCGGGCGGCTTCCGGTGTGAATGTCGCGCCGGAAAGCGTGGTCGTCGATGTCGCTCTCACGGCGGTCGGTACAACCGCCTCCCCGAGGGCACCGGAGACTGTTACCGATCCGAACTGTGGCGCACCAACTGCGGCGGTCCCGAACTGCGGTCAGCTTCTCCTTCCGAACGGCGCCAGTGGCCACGTCACCTTGTCAGTCGGCTCCTGTGACGGCCTCGGCGCGTGCCGGGAAGACGGCATTACCGACGCCCTGGTCGTCACCGCCATTGCCAATCTGAAGGACGCAGCAGGAGCACCCCTCTACAGCAAGCAAGCGCCGGCAACCCTGATCGTTGCGTGCGACAAGGAACTCTGTCGGGAAACTGCCAACGGCGTACCAGCGGTTTCGCTGATCTACACCCTGGACAACACTGGTGCCCTCGACAAGCCGACTGAACCCTGTCCGACCAAGGGCGTAGTCGGGCCGGACCAGCAGGTGTGCGTCGACTACGTGCAGAGCAAGCGGTCGCAGGGCGACCTCTACATGTACCTGCTTTTCGCCATCGACCTCCGCGCCAGCTTCCCCTAACCTCACACGGCGAACGGCGGCAACGGCACTCGTACGACGCCCAGCGATTCCAGGGCGGTGTGGGCCTCCTGCTCCAGATCCGCGGCGCGGGGATCCTGGTCGTACCGGGCCAGTCGAGCGGCGACGGCAAGCAGGAATCCCCGCTCGTGCGCAACGTCCGGTGAGGAGCCTTGGCGTAAGCCCTCGGCTAGGGCCGTTCGTGCTCGGGCGATATCACCCGTGGCCAACAGGGCGGCAGCCTGCACGCGGTACGCCGACGGCAACAAGGTGGCGGCTTGAATGGCGGCAGCATCGCGCAGCGCTTTCTGGATGAGGGTCAGTGCTCTGTCGGGCGCGCCCGCCAACATGTGCGCCTCAGCCGAGGCGATGTCGGCATCGATGACCTCGTGTCGTTCTCGGAGCCTGGCCAGCTGAGCGCGCGCATCCCCGAGCAAGATCAGCCCAGCCTCCACGTCATCGGACCGGCTGCGGGCGCGACCCTGTTCCTTGAGCACCAGCGCCACCAGTTCCTGGTCCCCGACCGCGCGGGCGACCCGAAGCGGGTTCTCCAGCACCAACAAGGCCTCGTCCGACCGGCCTTGCCGAACCAGGACGTCGGCGCGGTTGTAGTCCGCGTTGGCCGCATTCGTGGCGTCGCCGATGCGACGAAACGACTCCGCCGCCCGCGCGAACATCGGGAGTGCATCAGGCCAGCGGCCTTCAACCGTAAGCTTGAAGGCCAAGTTGGTGAGTGCATGGGCCTGCCCGCTCAGGTCGCCGAGCTGCTCGAAGATGCGCAGCGCCCGCTCCCCGTGCTGCCCACCCTTGGATCCGCCCGACAACACGCCCACGTTCTCCAGAACGAGGTGCGCCTGAGCCTGGGCGTCCAGCTCATCAGCCGCCTCGGCTTCGCCGAGGGCTCGATCCGCCCATCGGCGGGCATCCGCATAGCGCCCCTGGCTGAGTCGGCAGATGGCGTAGCGGGCTTGCAGGCGGGCCCGAGCGGCGCCGGCCTCAGATCCCGTTCTGCCCTCCAGAGCACGAAGGCCGAGGCTCGCCCGGCGCAATGCGTTGGGGTAATGGCCGCGGCGTTGCTCAACTCGGGTTTGGTTGAGCGCCAGGTGAGCCTCCCGTAGCGGTTGGTCCCGCACCCCGCGCTGCGCCTCCAGGTACGCGGCGTAGGCCTTGGCCGACCGGCCGGCCAAGAACTCCGCATCGCCCAGCGCCTCCAGGTAGAACGAACGGTCGCCGAGGCTGACCTCAGGACTCCTGCGCGCAGCCTCGACAGCCCTCCGGTAAGCATCGGCTGCCCCCGCCGGCGCAGAGCGGGCCATCGCCCGCTGCCCGGCCTCCCAGCCGTACTCCATCGCGCGGTCGTAGCGGCCAGCCACGAAGTAGTGCAGGGCCAGGATCTCCGGACGCAGGGTGGCGGCAGACGTGTTCGTCTCGAGCACTTCGGCGGCCAGGGCATGCAGCTGGCGACGTCGCTGGTACGGCAGACCCGCGTAGGCGACCTCCCGAAGCAGGGGATGTCGGAAGCGCAGTCGGTGCTCTGCCGGCACGATGAAACCCTCCAAGCGTGCAAGCAGCTGGGGCACCGATTGCTCGGGCGACACATCCTCCACCATCCGGAGGAGCAGGTCCTCATCAAACTCGTCGCCGAGTACGGCGGCCCGGCGCAGCATAGATCGCTCCACCGGCGGCAGCCGGTCGATCTGGCTCGCGGCCAGCTCTTCAACGTTCGACGGGAGTTCGTCTGGGTCCTCGCCGCGGGCGACGGCGCGGGCGAGCTCGCGCAGCAGCAGAGGATGTCCACCGGAGCGGGCGGCCAGCGCCTCGGCGACCGCCGGCGGCAGCGGCAGGTCGGGTGTGGCCAGCTCGGCCAGCTCTCGGGACGAACCCATGTCGATTGGTCCCAGCTGAATGCGCCGGGTAGTCGTCGGGATCCAGCCAGTTGGACGTTCCTCACGGGTTACCAGAAGGAGCCAGGGCCGCCGTTGCGTCCGCTGCGCAACCGCAGTGAGCACGCCTGCGCTGGCCGGATCGGCTAGGTGCGCATCCTCAACCAGGATCATTGCCGAGGTGGGAACCATCCGCTCGAGAAGGTCGGCAACCAGCTCTGGTACCCGTTCGGCGCGGTGGCGCTCCTCGAGCTCGGCCACTTCTGCGCTGGCCGGCAGGTCCACGTCGAGCACGACGCCGAGTAGTGAGACCCATTGGGCGAGCTCTGGCGCGGCAGCGGCCACGCAATCCTGAAGGCACGTGGCGATCACGCTCGGGTCCATCGCGCTGCTGGTACCCATTACGTGGTGGAGCAGGCGCCGCACCGGTGTGTACGGCGTACCCGCGCCCGTCCGCTCGCAGTCGCAGCGCAGCACCGAAACCTCACCGGCCCGCGCAACGGCCTCGTCAACGAGCCTCGACTTTCCGATTCCCGGCTCGCCAACCACTTCGACTACGGCGCCTACTCCACTGGCCAGCTGCTCGATGGCAGCGCTCAACGTGTTCATCTCGGCGTTTCGGCCGACAAGCACGTCCACTGCGTCCTGTTGCCGGCGAGGCTCGAGGGGTTGGATCAGGGTGACGACCGGCACCGGCTTGCTCTTGCCCTTCAGCTGGGCCATCGGCGCCTCGTGCACAGCGTAGGACCGCCGGGTGTGCTCCAGCACGTCCGCGGCCATCAGGATCGAGCCGGAATCGGCCCGGGCGGCCAGCCGGGCGGCCAGGTTCACGGCATCGCCCTTCACGGAGTAGGTCCGTCGGGTCGGGGAGCCGGTGTCGCCGGTGAAGACGCGGCCGTGTGAGATGCCGGCCTGGAGTGGCAGCCGGCCCGGCCGGTGGACGATCTCGCACACAGTGGTCAGCAGCCGGTCGGTGTCGTCACCGGCACTGCGGGGCGCACCGCTCACGAGCATGATCTTTCCGCCGTTGGCGTCCACGTCCGTATCGAGGAAGGAGACGTCGCGGGCCGCCGCCGCTTCCTGCACGTTCCGGAGCAGCTCGTCGAAGGCGGCCGCGAGCGCCTCGGGACCATCCTCGGCGAGGACTGTGTCCGTCCCGTCGAAGCGGATGAACGCCACGGCGACGGTCCGGTGCTCCGGTTCCCGAGATGGCTGGGAGAGGTAGTTCCACAGCGCCGACGGGAGGAGCTGTTCGAGCACCGCGGGCGACGGCTCGGACTCGGAATGCGGTCGCGGGGCGCTCGCCGGTCGCGGTGAGCCGACGAGCAGATGGCCCACGTCACCGTGTGGGCGTACCAGGGTCGGCCCCAGAGCCGCCGCAGTTGCGTTCCCGACCAGCACCTCGCCCATGGTCGCGGCGTGCTCGAGTACCGTGACTCCGGTGGCCGTCGGCCCGAGCAGAACCAGCTCTCGGTGCAGGGCAGGGTCTCCCGCGAGCACCAGCTGAACCGGTCCGGACTCCACTCCGGCCGAGGCCCGTAGGGCCACTCGGCCGATCGAGGTGGTGGCGCGCCCGGTGTGGGCGAGAGCGCGGTGCATCCGCACAGCCGCCCGGGCGGCCCGCTGGCCGTGGTCCGGGCCGTCGAAGAGCAGCAGAAGCGCGTCACCGCCCCACTTGAGCAGGTCGCCGCCCTCGTCCTCGGCATCCATCAGCAGCCGGCCGAAGACGGTGTCCAGGAGGTTGCTCAGCTCCTCGGCGCCCTCCCGACCCCGACGGGCCAGCCGCTCGGTGAGCGGCGTGAAGCCGGTGATGTCGAACAGAAGCAGGCTTCCGTCGACCACGCGATGGGCAAGCCCCGGCTCGGCTGCTGCCCACGGTGGCAGGAGCCGAGGCACGTACGTCGCCGCGGCCGAGCGTTGCCCGAGAGCCGCCAGCAGTGGATCGCTAGCGGGCATTGACCAACTCTAGGTGGGATCCGCGCCAATTCACACGAGGCGAGGCCGAGACCGACCTGGTTCCAGCCCGATCCGGCTACCGCAGGGCGCTTCCTGCGAAAGACTGAGCCCAGGCGATCCACCCGCCTCAGCTCAATGCTGCGTAGGCGCCGGGAACGGCAGCTCGAGCGAACACGGCGAGGGCAGGGTCAGGAAAGAGGTGGACCGATGGCGGGACGCGCCGTTCGAGGATTGGTCTGGGCGGTGGTGCCGCTGGCCCTGGTGAGCTACGGGATCTACCTGGCCTTGGGGCTCGCCAGTCCCGCGCTGAACGGACCGGCGGAGTTCACCCCGGACGATGCCGTGTGGGTGCTGGGCCAAGTGCTCTTCGCGATCGTGGGAGCGGTGGTCGCGACTCGGCGGCCGAGGTTGCCGATCGGCTGGTTGTTCTGCGCCGCTGGGCTCCTCGGCCTGACCGAAGGCATCACCGCGCGCGCTGCCGTCGATGCGCTTGCCGCTGGGAACTGGTCGACGGCCGGGGGCACGGCCGCATGGGTGTCCGCGGCCCTGTGGTATCCCAACATCGCCCTGCTGGTGCTGGGGGCCCTGACGTTTCCCTCCGGTCGGCCGCCGTCGCGTCCCTGGTGGGCGGTGGCCTGGTTACTGGCCGCGGGTGGCGTCCTGGCCGCGGCCGCCATGGTGCTGCTCTGGCCGGCCAGAGGGCTGGAGCTGCTGGACAGCACCCCGAGAAGCCCTGGTGCCCCGCTCGGTACGGCGGTCATGAGTGCTGCGGCACTGATCCTCGCCGCCGCTGCGGTCGCCACCGTCGTCGCCCTCCTGGTTCGGCTCAGGCGTTCTCGGGGCGTGGAGCGTCAGCAGGTCAAGTGGCTCACCTACGCCGGGGCCCTCGCGGCGCTCGGCCTGGTGTTCCTGCTGGTCGGAGACCTCGGCCTGGCTTTCTCGTCCGGCTCGCTCGATCTCGTCGGATCCGTTCTCACGGCCTGCGGAGTACTCGGCATACCGGTCGCCGTCGGCGTCGCCATCTTGCGCTACCGGCTGTTCGACATCGACCTGCTGATCGCGCGGACGGTGGTCTACGGTCTGCTCAGCACGGGGTTCACGATGATCTACCTCGTGATCGTGGTGGGCGTCGGCACGCTGGTCGGCTCGGCCGACAGGCCGAACGTGCTGCTGACGGTGATCGCCACCGGCGTGATCGCCGTGGCCTTTCAACCCGCGCGTGACCGCAGTCGGCGCCTCGCGAACCGGCTCGTCTACGGCAGCCGGGCCACGCCGTACGAGGTGCTGTCGACGTTCTCCCGGGAGATGGCCGGCGCTCCCAGCGACGACTCGCTGCAGCGACTGGCCCGGCTGGTGGTGGAGGCGACAAGTGCCGTCCAGGCCAGCGTGTGGCTGCGGTTCGGCGATGTCCTGCGGCCGCAGGTCAGCTGGCCCCCGGACGAGCAGCTGCCGCAACCGGTCGCGCTCGGAAGCCGTGGAGTGACCGAGGCGCTGGCGGCGGTGCAGCCCGCCAGCCTCCCGTTCCCGGTACAGCAGGACGAGGAGGTGTTGGGGGCCTTGACCGTCACGGTCTCCCCGGTCGAGCCGATCAGTCCGGCCAGCCAGAAGCTCATCACCGATCTGGCCACCCAGGCCGGACTCGGGCTTCAGTTCCAGCGGATGAGGGAGCGCGCGCTGTTCGCCCGAGCGCTCGCGTCCTTCCTGCCGCCGGAGGTCGCGAATTTGGTGGAGGCCTCACCCTCCGCACTGTCGCTCCAGGAGGAGCTCGAGGCCACCATCGTCTTCTCCGACATCCGCGGCTTCTCCGCGCTGGCGGAGCAGCTGGAGCCACGGGAGGTGGCCGAGATGGTCGGGCGGCACCTGGCGGCCATGGTCGACGTCGTCACCGCTCACGGAGGGGTGGTCGACAAGTTCACCGGAGACGCGGTGATGGCGGTGTTCGGCGCACCGCGACCGGCTCCGGATGATGCGCGGCGGGCGCTGTCGTGCGCGGCGGACATGCAACGCCGCCAGCTCAGGCTCAACGAGGCCGCGGAGCCCGCCGGCCTCCCGACCGCCGAGATCGGGATCGGGATCAACACCGGGACGGTGATCGCCGGGACGGTGGGTGGGCCGGGTCGGCTGAACTACACGGTGCTCGGCGATGCGGTGAATATCGCCCAACGGCTCGAGAGCCGGGCGGAAGGTGGCGAGATCCTGGCCGCCGCAGTGACGGTGGTCCGGGCGGGCCTCGACCGCGCCGAGCCGATCGGTCCGCTGAAGATCAAGGGTCGCAGGGATCCGGTGGACACCTACCGGATCCCCTGGGCACATGGCAAAGCCGGTGACTGACGGGCGGAGCGGCGCGGGACGCCGTCGCCTAGAATCTCCGCCCGTGACCAAGA
>CAWEFW010000046.1:0-45181 GCA_963808435.1 uncultured Actinomycetota bacterium
GACCCCGATCAGCGCGTGGTAGCCCCGACTACGACGGATCTGCGCGATATCCACGGTTGATCCTGGCACGACGTCAGCCGGCGGGTGACGTCCCCGCCTTCTTCGTCGCTGCCTTGACCTGCTGCTTCGTCTCGCGGACCCGCGCCAGCGAGTCCTGGTCGACGATGTCGGCGACCGACCGGTAGGTGTCCGGCTCGCCGTAGTAGCCGGCCGCCTCGCGCCACCCGGGCGGGGTCACCCCGCGCCGCTTGCCGAGCACGGCGGTGAAGATGGCCGCCTTGTCGGCCCCGAAGCCGGGCAGGGTCGCCAGTGCCGCCTTGACCGCCTCCCCCGTCGGCTGGTTCCGCCACACGTTGGCGGCCTGCCCGTCGTATTGCTCGGTCAGGACCTGGCAGCACTGGCGGACCCGCTTGGCCATGGCGCCCGGGAAGCGATGGATCGCCGGTGGGGTCGAGCACAGCGCGACGAACTCCTCCTCGTCGCTGGCCGCGATCGCCGCCACGTCGAGCGTGCCCCCCATTCGCTCGGCGATGACCCACGGCCCGCTGAACGCCTTCTCCATGGGCACCTGCTGGTCCAGCAGCATGCCGATCAGCAGCGCGTTGTCGTCGGTGGAGAGCAGGTGGTCCGCGGCCTCGTTGCCGGTCAGGTAGAGCTCGGTCACGCCGGTCATTGTGCCGGACGGGGCCGACAGTCGCCGAGCCCTACTCGTACATCACGTACTCGGGCCGCGGCTTGAGGCCCAGCACCTCGCGCGGAGTCATCAGCCTGCGGCTGCCCTCGGTGTCCTCGGTGAAGAACAGCTTGAACCCGGCGTGCACGTGCTTCGGCGTGGTCCGGTTGACCACCCGGTAGGTGTTGACCTTCGGACCGGGCGGACCCAGCCCGTCGACCGACTTGACCTGAACCACACCCGGGTGCGCCTTCAGCCCGGACTCCTGGCGCACGACACTCGCCGCCACCTGGTGGTAGACCATCAGCTTCTCCGGCAGGTCGTGGCGCCGGACCAGGTCGGAGAGATAGGCGGCTGTCCGGTTCAGCTCCGCGCCGTTGGTGTGGCCGTACGCGCGTCCCGGCTGCTGCCCGGGCTCCATGGCCCACTCCGGGTCCAGCGCGACCCCGACGTCCGGCTCACGCAGCCATCGCTCGTACGCCTTTGCCTCGGTCAGGAACTCAGAGCGGCCCGGCTGGATGTTGAGCAGCAGCAGCGCCTTCCGTTTGCGGGCGGCGGCGAGGTAGACCCCGATGTTCTTGTCGCTCAACCGGCGCCGGTACTTGCCGTCCGCGCCCGGACCCGACTGCACGATGGTGGTGATGACCTCCAGCACCGGCAGGACCTTGCGACCGGCCGCGTACGGGCGGGCGCGCCGCTCCAGCTCGCGGACCCGCTGATCCAGCGGACCGGTGCCGAGGCGACCCAGGGTCGACGCGCCGGTCAGCCCGGCGTACCCGACCAGGCGGTAGCTGGGAAAGATCTCCCGGCCGCCCCGCGGCAGGGTCGGCTGTTCCGAACCGGGTGTGGGGGCGGCGGTGACGCTCGGCGTCGGTGCAGTGCTCGGTGTCGGGCTGGCGCTCGACGGGAGGCTCGAGGTGTCCGGAGACTGCGTGGCCGACGAGGCGGCCGGCGTGGTGGACGTCGAGGTGCCCAGAGGGGTCGCCGCGATCTCAGCGCAGCCAGCGGCCAGGAACATTGCTATGGACGAGAGCAGAATGCGGGGGCGGGCAGACACGACGGACCACCCTACGCTGACCGCAGGCGTGGACCGAACCTTTCCTCCGACCGCCCGGGATGGTTAATCTTCGGCCTAGGAGGTTGGCCGATGCGGATTTACGAGCTGCTACGCACCAAGGGCTTCCACGTCATCACCGTCCGCCCGAACGCCAGCGTTCTCGATGTGGTCGGACTCCTCAAGGAGTACAACCTCGGCGCGGTCGTGGTCTCACCGGATGGCCGGCAGGTCTCAGGGATCGTCACGGAACGGGATATCGTCCGCCAGCTGCTGGCCGGCACCGACTTCCTCACCGGACCGGTCTCGGCGATCATGACCAGTGAGGTCCAGACCTGCACCGCCCAGGACTCGGTCCAGTCGCTGATGGGCATCATGACCGAGCAGCGCATTCGGCACCTCCCGGTCGTCGACAACCACGGCCGGCTCGCCGGCATCGTGAGCATCGGTGACGCGGTCAAGTCCCACATCACCCAGCTCGAGTTCGAGCGGGACCAGCTGGAGGGTTACGTCTCCGGCTGATCAGGGCAGGTAGCGTCAGTCACTCAGCGCCGAAACCAGGGGGACGACGATGACCGATCCGCACACCATGCGCCGCCGCACCGTCCTCGGTGGGGCCGCCGCACTCGGGGTGGGCCTGCCGCTCCTGGGCGGCGTCGGCGTGGCCCACGCCGCCACGCCGAACGGCGCACCCGACGGCGCGGCCGCCACCCGGCGCGCGGTGAGCTTCCTGCAGCGGGTGACCGACGCCTACCAGGCCTCCGGTCCTCGGCTGGCCCAGAGCTACCAGGACGCCTCGGGCCTGACGTACGTCGGATTCATCTACGACAACGCCCTCACCGCCATCGCGCTGCTGGCCGATGGAGACACCCGCCGGGCCCGGGCGATCGGTGACGGCTTCCTGGCCGTCCAGGAGGCCGACGGGCGGCTGCGTCAGGCCTACCTGGTGAACCAGGACCGGCCCGTGCCGGCGGCCAACTTCGGCTTCACCGGCACCGCGGTCGGTGACATGGCCTGGACCGGGCTGGCACTGGCCCAGCTCGCCCGCGCCACCGGCGTTCGGCGCTACCTCGACGGCCTGGTGAAGATCGGTACCTGGATCCACGACAACGCCTACTCGACCACCGGACTGGGCGGGTACGAGTTCGGGCTGACGCCAGGGCTAGAGGGGTTCAAGTCCGCCGAGCACAACATCGACGTGTACGCACTGTTCCGGCTGCTGGCCCGGCTGACCGGCGACCAGCAGTGGACCCAGCGCGCGGAGCACGCCTGGGACTTCGTCGAACAGCTCTGGAACGCCGAGGACGGGTTCTTCTGGACGGGTTCCAACGACGGCGCGACCATCAACAAGAGCCCGACCCAGCTGCCGCTGGACGTCCAGACCTGGTCGTGGCTGGCGGCCCGCAGCTCCCGGTATTCCTCTGCGCTGGACTGGGCGGCCACCAACCTGGCCACCACCGACACGCCGCTGCGGAAGAACTCGACCCTTACCGGGAACGACGCCTTCACCGGCGTCGCGTTCGCCAGCGGGTCCTTGCTGACCGACACAGACGTCAACATCGGCGGACAGTCCTACAACCCCAAGCCGGACGACTGCGCGGTCTGGTTCGAGGGCACGGCCCAGCTGGCACTGGCCCTGCGGGACCGGCACCGGGGTGACGACCGGGACGATGCCGCGGAGCTGCTCGACACTGTTCGGGTGGCCCAGCAGAGGCTCGGCCAGGATCAGACGTTCAACGGTCGGTCGGGCGAGGGCGGCATCGTCGCGGCCAGCTCACCGATGGACACCGGCTTCGGCTTTGGCTACTTCCCCAACCTGCACATCGGCGCCACGTCCTGGTTTGTGATGGCCTCGCGGAACGCCAACCCCTACCGATTCCTCTAAGCCCGCCGAGCCGGTGGTGACAGGATGACCACCGTGCCCCGGACGTTCGACTCCGCGTTCCTGTTCGGCGCTGCCACGGCGGCGTTCCAGATCGAGGGGGCTACGCACACCGATGGTCGGACCGACTCCGTCTGGGACGCGTTCTGCCGGGTCCCGGACGCGGTGATCAACGGGGACGACGGCGCTCAGGCGTGCGATCACTACCACCGCTACGCCGACGACGTCGCGCTGATGGGCGAGCTGGGTCTGCAGAGCTACCGGTTCTCGACCTCGTGGGCCCGGGTCCGGCCCGACGGTGGCGCGGTCAACCCGGCCGGCCTGGACTTCTACTCGCGGCTGGTCGACGAGCTGCTGGAGCACGACATCATGCCCTGGCTCACCCTCTACCACTGGGACCTGCCACAGGCGCTGGAGGAACAGGGCGGCTGGCGCAATCGGGACACGGCGTACCGATTCTCCGAGTACGCCCTGACCGTGCACGAGACCCTCGGCGATCGGGTCCCGGTCTGGACCACGCTCAACGAGCCGTGGTGCGCCGCCTTCGTCGGGCACATCTCCGGGGCCCACGCTCCGGGGCTGCAGGACCCGACCGCCGGGCTGGCCGCGGCGCATCACCTGCTGCTCGGGCACGGCCTGGCCGTCGAGGCGCTGCGCGCCGCGGACCCGGCCCTCCGGCTCGGCCTGACCCTCAATCTGACCGTCGCGGATCCGGTGAACCCCGACCTTCCCGGCGATGTCGACGCGGCCCGGCGGATCGACGGGCAGATGAACCGGATCTTCCTGGACCCGATCTTCCGTGCGTCGTACCCCGAGGACGTGCTCGCAGACGTGGCCGGACTCGGCCTGGAGGAGGTCATCCGGCCCGGCGACCTGGCCACCATCGCCGCGCCGATCGACGTGCTGGGGGTCAACTACTACTTCGGTCAGCGGCTCAGCGACCAACCCATCGAGGAGGCGGTGGATGCCGAGGCGCCGACCGGGCGCCCGCTCCGCTCCCCTCTTCCGGCGGCCGACGGCGTGGTCAGCCATCCGCAGGGATCACGGACCACCGCGATGGGCTGGCCGATCCAGCCCGACGGCCTACGGCGGCTACTGGTCCGGCTGGACGCGGAGTACACCGGACCGGCCGGGGTCGACCTGTACGTCACCGAGAACGGGGTGGCCTACGACGACCAGGTCGCCGAAGACGAGCAGGTCCACGACGCCGACCGCACGGAGTTCCTGGTCGACCACCTCGCGGCCGTGCTCGACGCCGTCGACGAGGGCGTCCCGGTGCACGGGTACTTCTACTGGTCGCTGATGGACAACTTCGAGTGGGCCTGGGGCTACGCCAAGCGCTTCGGCATCGTGCGCGTCGACTACGACACCCAGCAACGCACCGTAAAGGACTCCGGCCACGCGTACGCCCGGATCATCGCCGACCGCGCGCTGTCCAGCTGACCGGCCGGTGAGGTCGCCAGGGTCGGAAGACTGCGCAGCCGCCGGACGGGGGAGAAGGGAGACGAGGCGTTCTTTCCTCGACAAGCGCCGACGACGCCGGCGGATCAGAGCGCGGTTGTCCGAGCGGACAGACCAAACTAGAAGTTGATCATGTGGCCACTGATGCCGTGGGCCACTTCCTTCAGTGCTTCGGACAGCGTCGGGTGGGCGTGTACGTTGCGCGCCACCTCCTCCGCGGTCAGGTCCCACAGCTGGGCCAGGGTCAGCTCGGGCAGCAGCTCGGTCACGTCCGGGCCGATCATGTGCAGACCGAGAATCTCTCCGTACTTGGCGTCGGCGACCAGCTTGACGAAACCGACCGCATCCCCCAGCCCGTGCGCCTTGCCGTTGGCGGTGAACGGGAACTTCGCCGTCTTGACGTCGTAGCCCTTGTCCTTGGCCTGGGCCTCGGTGTAGCCGAAGGAGCCGATCTGCGGCTGGCAGTAGGTCGCCCGCGGGATCATGACGTAGTCGACCGGCATGGTCTCGGCGCCGGCGATCGTCTCCGCCGCGACCACGCCCTGCGCCTCGGCGGTGTGGGCCAGCAGCAGCTTGCCGGTGCAATCGCCGATCGCATAGATGTGCGGCACGTTGGTCCGCATGTACTCGTCGATCTCGATCGCTCCGCGCTGGCTCAGCTGGACGCCGGTGGCCTCCAGGCCATAGCCCTCGGTCCGCGGCGCGAAGCCGATCGCCTGCATCACCTTGTCGGCCTCGAGCGTCTTGGACTCCCCACCCTTGGCTGGCGACACGGTGACCTTGACCTTGTCGCCCGAGTCGTCGATGGTCTCGACCTTGGTGCCGGTCAGCACGGTGACACCCAGCTTCTTGTACTGCTTGGCCAGCTCCGCGGAGACCTCCGGCTCCTCCAGCGGCACCATCCGGTCCAGGTACTCCACGATGGTCACCTGCGTGCCGTAGTTGGCCAGCACGTACGCGAACTCGACCCCGATGGCCCCAGCGCCGGCGATGATCATCGACTCCGGCACCGAGTCGGTCATGATCTGCTCCTCGTAGGTCACCACCCGATCGCTCAGCGAGGTGCCCGGGAGCAGCCGCGTGGTCGCCCCGGCCGAGATGATCACATTGTCGAAGGTGACCTCGTCGGTACCGCCGCCGTTGAGCTCGACCGAGAAGGTGTGGGGGTCGGTGAAGGTGGCCCAGCCGTCGATCTCGGTGATCTTGTTCTTCTTCATCAGGTAGTGCACACCCTTGGCCATCCGGTCGGCGGTGGACCGACTCCGCTTCCAGGCCGCCCCGAAGTCGAACGTCACGTCACCGCTGATGCCGAAGGTGTCAGCCTCGTGGTTGAAGAGATGGGCGATCTCGGCGTTGCGCAGCAGGGACTTGGTCGGGATGCAACCGACGTTGTTGCAGACTCCGCCCCAGTACTTCAGCTCGATGATGGCCGTCTTCAACCCGAGCTGAGCGGAGCGGACCGCGGCCACGTACCCGCCCGGGCCGGCCCCGAGGACCACGACGTCATAGTGTGCGGACATGGCCCCACTTTAGGGGGAGGTCTCCCGCGGCGACCACTGCCCCGGATGTCCAGCGCTTGGGCGTTTCGGTCAGCGATAACTCATATATGAGTTATCGTGCTGGACGTGACCGCAACCTACCTGGACCGGATCGGCGGGCTGATCCGCGACGCCCGGAAGCATCGGGGCCTGACCCAGACTCAGCTGGCGGACGTGCTGGGCACCAGTCAGAGCGCTGTGCACCGGATCGAGGCGGGCAACCAGAACCTTAGCCTAGAGATGGTCAACCGGATCGCCGCGGCCCTGGACTCGACGCTCATCTCCGTCGGCGGCACCGGTCCGCAGCACCTACGGGTCGAGGGCGGGACCAAGCTCACCGGCAGCATCGACGTACGGTCTTCCAAGAACGCCGCCGTCGGCCTGCTCTGCGCCAGCCTGCTGAACCGCGGCCGCACCACGATTCGGGGCATCGCCAAGATCGAGGAGGTCAACCGGATCCTCGAGGTGCTCACCAGCATCGGCGTGCAGGCCCGCTGGTTGGATCACAACGACCTCGAGCTCATCCGACCGGAGCAGCTCGACCTCGACGCAATGGACATCGAGGCGGCCCGGCGGACCCGCTCGGTGATCATGTTCCTCGGCCCGCTGCTGCACTCCTACTCAAAGTTCGAGCTGCCGTACGCCGGCGGCTGCGACCTAGGCGCGCGGACGATCCAGCCGCACCTGCAGGTGCTGAGCCGCTTCGGTCTCGACGTCATCCCGACCGACGGCTTCTACCACTGCACAGTGGACGAGTCGGTCGAGCCGCGGACGCCCATCACCCTGACCGAGCGCGGCGACACGGTGACCGAGAACGCGCTGCTCGCCGCCGCGCTCTCCCCCGGCCTGACGACGATCCGGAACGCCAGCCCGAACTACATGGTTCAGGACCTCTGCGTCTTCCTGACCGCGCTCGGCGTCAAGATCGACGGCATCGGCACCACTACACTGCGGGTGATCGGTCAGGAGATCATCAACGCCGACGTGGAGTTCTCGCCGTCGGAGGACCCGATCGAGGCGATGAGCCTGCTGACCGCGGCGATCGTCACCCAGTCGGAGCTGACCATCTGCCGGGTGCCGATCGAGTTCCTGGAGATCGAGCTCGCCGTGCTGGCCGAGATGGGGCTGCAGTTCGACCTCACCGAGGAGTACAAGGCCGCCAACGGGCATACCCGGCTGGTCGACCTGACCGTCCACCCGTCCTCGCTGCGGTCGCCGATTGACAAGATCCACCCGATGCCGTTCCCCGGCCTGAACATCGACAACCTGCCGTTCTTTGCGGTCATCGCCGCCACGGCCGAGGGCAAGACGATCATCCACGACTGGGTCTACGAGAACCGCGCCGTCTACCTGACCGAGCTCAACCGGCTCGGTGCCCGGGTCCAGCTGCTCGATCCGCACCGGGTGATCGTCGAAGGACCCACAAAGTGGCGTGGCCACCAGGTCGTCTGTCCGCCCGCGCTGCGTCCGGCGGTCTGCATCCTGCTCGGCATGCTGGCGGCCCGCGGCACCTCCCAGCTGCGCGACGTCTACGTGATCAACCGCGGCTACGAGGACCTGGCCAACCGGCTGAACGCCCTCGGCGCCAACATCGAGGTCTTCCGCGACTGACCATCTGCGCCCAGGGCAGGTCGCCGGGCCGCGTACGCCTCACCCTGGGTGCTGCTGCCCTCGGTCGGTTTCCCACGCTGCGTGGGATGTTCACCCTGAACCCACGCTGCAACCTGGGTTTCGGGTGAAGAACCTGGGTGAGGTCACATGACATATGGGGCGCTACGTCTGGGGCGCCACGTCGGCGCTTCGACCGGCCGGGCGAGCCTCAGCGGAGGCGGGTGGCCGCGAAGCGATCGGTGGGGCGGACGAGCTCGTCCTGAGCCTGCACCAGGGCTAGCTCGGACTCGCCTTCTTCGACGGTGACCCGCAGGACGCCGAAGACGGCGGCGGCGGTCTCGGCCAGAGCGGTCGGCAGGTCGGCCCCGCGCAGCCGGTGGGCCAGGAACACCGCAGCGGTAAGGTCACCGGCGCCGGTGAACGTACGCGGCAGCCTCGGAGTGACCACCGACCACGCCCCCGCCGGACCCACCGCCACCATCGCGATGGCGTCGGGGTCGGCGTCGGCCAGCACCGCGCTGGTGACCAGGACCACGTCCGGCCCCAGCGCGCGGGCCTCGGCGGCCGCCTCCAGCAGCTCGGCCGCCGTGGCGGTCGGGCGTCCGGTCAGCGCCTCCAGCTCGAACTGGTTCGGGGTGACCAGCTGGGCGGCGGGCACCACCCGGTCCCGCATCAGGGCGGGAATGCCGGGCCGCACGTAGTACCCGCGACCCACGTCGCCCATCACCGGGTCGCAGCAGTACAGCGCCGATGGGTTGTGTCGGCGCACCCGGTCGACAGTGTCCAGGATGACCTCGCCCACACCCGTGTCGCCCTGGTAGCCGGAGAGCACGGCCGCGACCTGCTTGAGCACGCCGCGCTCCTCAATGCCGCGGACCACCTCGGCGACGTCTGCGGCGGCCAGCAGCGGACCGCGCCAGCTCGGATAGCCGGTGTGGTTGGAGAAGTGGACGGTCAGGACCGGCCACACCTCGATACCCATCCGCATCAGTGGGAAGGTCGCCGCGCTGTTCCCGACGTGGCCGTAGGCCACCGAGGATTGGATGGACAGGATCACCGGCGGGGTGGCAGACCCGGGTCGATCCGTCATCCTCGCCTTCCCAAACTTCTGCTAAGCGTCCTCCTCCGGGATTCTCCCACCTTGTGCGTCCACCTAGAGTGGTCCGCATGTCACCCGGTGCCGAGGGCAGTAAGGCACCTGAGGCTGAGCACGGGACGGCGACCATCGACTCCGACGGTCGTCCTACAGGCAAGATCGCCGGTCACCACCACGACCACGACCACCACGTGCTGATCGAGCCCGACGAGGACCGGTGGCGGTGGCGCCGCCGGATCCGGCAGAACCCGCGCAAGCTCGCTTTCTACCGGATCGCCGTGGCCATCGCCGGCCTGTTCTTCATCTGTCTCGGCTTCGTCAGCGGTCCGCTGCCCGGCCCGGGGGGCATCCCCCTGGTCCTGCTCGGCCTGGCCATCTGGTCCAGCGAGTTCGAGTGGGCGAACCGGCTGATGGGCTGGTTCAAGCTGCAGCTCAAGCGCTACCAGGCCTGGCCGCGTCGCCGCCAGGTGCTGTTCTGGGTGGCGTTCTTCGCCTGCTGCGGGCTGATCGGCTACACCTACCTGCTGCTGACCGGCGTCCCCGGCTGGCTGCCGGCGGTTGTCGAGATGACGCTGCTGCGCCTGCCCGGCCTCTGAGTCGCTCTCGACCGGTCCGCCCCACCACAATGAGCCCATGAGGGCCGAGGAGTACCCGTACTTCGACGAGCCCTTCGCCGCGTACGCGCACCGCGGCGGTGCGAACTACGAGCCCAACCGCGGCCGGGAGAACACCCGCTACGCCTTCCAGCAGGCGGTCGACCTCGGCTACCGCTACCTGGAGACTGACGTCCACGCCACCGCCGACCGGGTACTGGTGGCGTTCCACGACTCGGTGCTGGACCGGGTCACCGACCGCACGGGAGCGATCGCCAAGCTCCCGTACGCCGAGGTCGCCAGGGCCCGCCTTGCGGGCCAGGACCCGATCCCCCGGCTGTCGGAGCTGTTCACCGCCTTCCCCGACGCCCGGTTCAACATCGACGCCAAGTCCAACGGTGCGGTGGACCTGCTGGCCCGGGCGATCGCCGACCACGACGCGTACGAGCGGGTCTGCGTCAGCTCGTTCAGCGTGGCCCGGCTGCACCGGTTGCGCCGGCTGCTCGGAACCCGGGTCGCCTCTGCCGCCAGCTCGGCGGGCGTCGCAGTCAACCGCTTCCTGCCTTGGCTGACCTGGGCCCTGAACAGTTCCTCCCCGGTGCTGCAGATGCCGGTCAGCTACCCCTTCCGCGGCCGTCGGCTGGACGTGTTGACCCCGAGCTTGGTGCAGGCCGTGCACCGGGCCGGCAAGCGGGTGCAGGTCTGGACCGTCGACGACTCCGAAACCATGACGAGACTGATCGATCTCGACGTGGACGGCATCTTCACCGACCGCATCGACGTCCTGAAGGATGTCCTGATCCACCGTGGCCTGTGGACCGGACCAGCCGGACCGAGGAGGGCTGAGCCATGACCGCACCAGTGCGGCGGCGGCAGGTACTGGCGTGGAGCCTGTGGGACTGGGGTTCGGCCGCGTGGAACGCGGTCATCACCTCGTTCGTCTTCGGCCCCTACGTGGTTCGCGGCGTGGTCGGAGACGCCGAGCCCGGAGGGCTGAGCGCCAACACCTGGCTGGGCATCTCCAGCGCCGCCGCCGGGCTGCTGATCGCCCTGATCGCCCCGGTGACCGGGCAGCGGGCGGACGCCGGGGGGCGGCGGAAGCGCAGCCTCGCCATCTGGAGCGCCTTCGTCGTGGCCACCATGCTGGCGCTGTTCACGGTCCGTGACGAGCCCGCCTACCTGTGGGCCGCGTTGGTCCTGCTGGCCGCCGGCGCGGTGTTCTCCGAGTTCGCCGGGGTCTCCTACAACGCGATGCTGCCCCAGGTCTCCACCCCCGAGACCGTCGGCCGGATCTCCGGCTTCGGCTGGTCGATGGGCTACTTCGGCGGCATCGTGCTGCTGCTGATCTGCTACGTCGGCTTCATCGCGCCGGACGTCGGCTGGTTCGGCGTGACGTCCGAGGGTGGGCTGAACATCCGCACCCTGGCGGTGTTCTCCGCCGCCTGGTTCGCGCTGTTCGCCCTCCCGGTGCTTTTCGCGGTACCGGAGAAGGCGCCTGGCCCGGCCCGCCGTCGGGTCAGCTTCTTCGCCTCCTACCGGCTGCTGGTCGCCGATGTGAGGACCCTGTTCGCTCGCGACCGCAACGCGGTGCACTTCCTGATCGCCTCGGCGCTCTATCGCGACGGCCTGGCCGCGATCTTCTCCTTCGGCGCCATCCTGGCCGTCAGCGTCTACGGCATGGCCACCGACACCGTGCTCATCTTCGGCATCGTGGCCAACGTGACCGCCGCGCTGGGGGCGCTGGTGCTCGGTCGGATCGAGGACCGGGTCGGCCCCAAGCGGATCATCATGATCTCCCTGGTCGGTCTGATCACCACTGCAGTCATCCTGCTGTTCGCCCAGGGCACGACGATGTTCTGGATCTTCGGGCTGTTGCTCACCCTCTGGGTCGGTCCTGCGCAGGCCAGCTCGCGCTCCTTTCTGGCCCAGGTCGCGCCGGAGGGGCGGGAGGGCGAGATGTTCGGCTTGTACGCCACCACCGGCCGGGCCGCATCGTTCCTGGCGCCGGGGCTGTTCGCTCTGTTCTCGGGCTTGTTCTCCGACCGGATGGGGATTGTGGGGATCGCCCTGGTCCTGGGCATGGGAGCAGTGGCGATGATCGGTGTTTCGTCCCCGCCAAGACGTTCGGCGAAGGTCTCCGAATACGTGGTGTAGGCCACGTTCGGAACATTCTCCGGCTGTGGGGAGTTGGATCAATCGGGGCATAGGCATCGTCAGGACTGCGACGGAGGTTCACACAATGGCTGATCGCTCGTTGAAAGGCACCGGCCTCGGAGCCAAGAGCTTCGAGGACGAGGCCGGCGTCGAGTTCGCGGCCCGCCAGGAGGTCGGCTACGACTGCCCGCGGGAACACCATTTCACACTGGTGTTCGCGGCGGAGGCCGAGATTCCCTCCCTCTGGGAGTGCCCGCGTTGCGGCGCGGAGTCGCTTCGGTCCGACGGTGAGCGGCCGGAGCTGAAAGAGGAGAAGCCGGTCCGTACGCATTGGGACATGCTGCGCGAGCGCCGGTCGATCGCCGAGCTCGAGGACCTGCTGGCCGAGCGGCTCGACCTGCTCCGTTCGGGCGCCGTGGGCGCAGGGGCCCGCAGCAGCACCAGCAGCAGCCGGTCCAAGAAGACCGCCTGACTCGTCCTGAGCTCGTCGAGGGCGCTTCGACAGGCTCAGCGCACGTTCGCTCAGCCTTGCTCCACCTCGCCGGGAATGATGGTCGGCTCTCCGGCCCGTTTGGGCGGCCCATTCCCCGGCGGCTTGAGCGGCTTGGTGTAGGAGTCCCCCGGACCCGTCCAGCGTCGCGGTCCGGCTCCCCCTCTGTTTTGCCGTGCGATGAAGAACGCGATCATCTTCCGGGCGAACGGCCGGGTCCACCGGAACAGGAACAGGAAGCCGACCACGTCGCTGAGGTAGCCCGGCATCATCAAGAACATGCCGCCGACCAGGATCAACGCCGCGTCGGCCAGGTGCCCGGTGGGGACCTTCCCGGTGGTGTACGCGTTGGTGAGCGCCTGCCAAGCCCGTCGGCCCTCGTGCCGCATCAGCAGCCCGCCGCCGACCGCGTGGATGACCAGCGTGGCCAAGGTGGGCCAGATGCCGACCTGCTCGGCCACCAGGTAGATGATCCAGACCTCGAGGATCGGCAGTCCGATCAGAATGGCGATCAGCAGCAGAAGCGGCCAGCCCCGCTTCAATCTCACCCAGTCACCTCACGCCGGCCCAACCGGTTGCGCAACTGCTGCGCCCGGTGTGCCAGTCCCCATAACGTAGTCCGTACTAATGCCTCGACTACGATCTTGCGGCTCATCTTGGAGTCTCCGCGCTCCCGTTCGACGAAGATGATGGGCACCTCAACAACCCGGTAACCCGCCTTGAGCCCCCGCCACGCCAGGTCGACCTGGAAGCAGTATCCCGCAGATGCGACATTGTTCAAACCAAGTCCTAGCAGCGTTTCGCGGCGGAATACCCGGTAGCCGCCGGTGGCGTCCCGCAACGGGATGCCGAGGGCGATCCGCGTCCACAGGTTCCCCGCGCGGGACAGCGCCTCGCGGGACTTCGGCCAGTTCACCACCTGGCCGCCCTTGACCCAGCGGGAGCCGAGGACCAGGTCCGCGTCGGACAGAGCAGCCAGCAGGTCGGGCAGCTGTTCGGGCTGGTGCGACCCGTCGGCGTCCATCTCGACCAAGACGTCGTAGCCGGCGTCGATGCCCCAGCCGAACCCGGCCAGGTACGCCGCCCCCAGCCCTTCCTTGCCCAGCCGGTGCAGCACGTGCACGTGGTCGTCGGCCGCCGCCAGCTCGTCGGCCAGCCGCCCGGTGCCGTCGGGTGAGTTGTCGTCGGCCACCAGGATGTGCGCAGCCGGCACCGACGTCCGGACCCGCTCGACGATCGGCCGCAAGTTATCGGCCTCGTTGTAGGTGGGGATGATGACCAGGATGCGACCCAGCTCAGCCGTCGGATCGCTCATGCGACCTCTGCCTCCACTCGCGGTTGGGATCGGCCGGCCACGGCCGAGGAGTCGGACGGATGGCTTCGGCGCCGCGCGCGGAGCACGCCGAGGACGGCCGCGACTACGGCCAGCCCGGCCAGTCCGCGCTCCAGCCACGGGGCGACCCGCAGGGCCGGTGTGAGCGCAGACCGCAGGGGCATCTCCACCACCATGCTGTCAGCGGTGAACTCGGCGGTGCGGTGGATCACCCGGCCGTTGCGGTCGATGAAGCCCGACACGCTGTTGGTGGTGGCGACTGCCACCTCCCGGCGCGCTTCCATCGCGCGCGCCCGGGTGATGGCGAACTGCTGCTCGATCTGCCCGGTCCCGCCGTAGGTGGCGTTGTTGCTCTGCACCAGCAGCACTTGGGCGCCGCCGGCGACCGTCCCGTACACGGTGTCGTCGTAGGCCAGCTCGAAGCAGATCACATCGCCCAGCCGCACCGCGCGGCCGCCGAGATCGACGTCGAGCACGCCCGGCTGGGTGCCCGGCACCGACTGGGCTCCCACCTGCTCCAGGATCGGGACCAGCGGCTTGAGCTGGTCCCGGAACGGTATCCACTCACCGAACGGAACGAGGTTCTGCTTGTCGTAGCGGTCCTGCGGCCCGAGCCCGGGCAGCCACCAGAGCGCTGTGGTCTGGCGCTCGTCGGGACCGGGGCCACGCATCACCGCTCCCACGAGAATCGGTCGGCCGGCCACCTGGGCGGCGGCGTCCACAGTGAGCCGGGTGACCGGATCGACGGTCGGGTCGATGTCGGTGGAGTTCTCCGGCCAGAGCAGGAAGTCCGGCTCGGCCTGCTGCCCCAGCCGGACCCGCGTCATCAGGTTGACGGTCTCGGACAGGTGGTTGTTGGTCACCGACCGGGCCCGGCCCATCGCCTCGATGCCGCGGCCGGGGATGTTGCCCTGGACGATGCCCACCCGCACCGCGCCGTCGGCGGTCTGCGCCGGCTCGACCTGGTAGAGCCGCAGGCCGGTGGCCAGCAGCAGCACGGCGACGACCCCGGCGCTGGCCAGCACCAGCGGTCGCAGCTGCGGCGTGCCGGTGCCGCGGCCGGACCACCACCTCCAGGCCATCCAGCCGAGCAGCTGGGCGACCAGCGCGACGGCGAAGGACAGGCCGGCCACGCCGACGATGGGCAGCAGGCCCGCCAGTGGAGTGTCGACCGCCGCGTACGCGATCCGGCTCCAGCCGAAGCCGCCGAAGGGGATCCGGGAGTAGGCGAACTCCACCAGCACCCACGCGGCTGCGGCGGCCAGCGGCCACCACCGGAGCCGGCCGACCAGGGTGAGCAGAATTCCCAGCAGGCCGAAGAACAACGACTCGAAGACGATCAGCACGGCGGCGACCCACATCCCGAGCACGTGCAGCCAGCTGACCGCGAGCGTGAGCATCACCAGCCCGAACAGGTACCCGAGCCCGAACGCCCGCCGCGGCCGTAGGCCGCGGACGGCGAGCGTGAACGCCGGGATGGCCACGGCCAGCAGCGGCCACCAGCCGTACGGTTGCCAGGTCAGACCGAGGGCTACGCCGGCCAGCAGCGCCACCAGCGTCCGGACGCCGAGAGAGGCACGGCGGTCCGGAATCAGCACCCTGTGAGCCTACCGAACCCCTCCTCGTAGCCGGAGTTGACGATGCGCCCGTCGGCCACGGTGAGCGCACACTCGGGCAGCGGATCTCCCACCTCCAGCCGGGGCAGCTGTCCCGGTGCATCAACCGGCTCAACCTCGCTCCAGGCGGCCAGGTCGGCCCGCCAGCCCACCGCGATCCGGCCGGCGCGGGACCGGCCCGCCGCCTGGTGACCGCCCTCCGTCGCCGCGGCAAAGGCGTCCGCGACCGACAGCCGCTCCTCGGACCGGCTGTGCCGCACCGCGTCCCGGACCATAGCCCAGCCGGCGACCGGCGTGACCGGCGCGTCGGTGCCGAAGGCCAGTGTCACCCCGGCTCGGACCAGCGAGCGATAAGGGTTCATGGTCCGGGCCCGATCGATTCCCAACCGGGTCTCGTACAGCTCACCCGGACGCCCCCACGCCGCGTCGAACGCCGGCTGCACGCTGGCCACCACCCCGAGCTCAGCCAGCGTCGGGATGTCGCCGGCCGCCACCAGCTCGAGGTGCTCGAGCCGATGCCGGGCGTGCCGGATCGCCTCGACGCCGAGCTCAGCCGCGGCCCGTCGCAGCCCGTCGACGGCCGCGGACACCGCATGGTCCCCGATGCAGTGGAACCCGGCCTGCAGCCCCGCGCCGGTGCACTCGACGACGTGGGTGGCGATCTCTTCGTCGTCCAGGTAGCGGGTACCCCGATGCCCGGCGTCGGCATACGGGGCCTGCAGCGCGGCGGTCCGCGAGCCGATCGACCCGTCGATGCACAGGTCACCGGCCAGCCCAGCGGCCCCCACCGACCGCGCCCGTTCAACGGTCTCGGGCCCGGCGAGCTCGCCCCAGTAGGTGACCACGTCCAAACCGAGCGTGTCGCCCACCTCGCGCACCCGGGTCAGGTCCGCGAGCGGACCGAGGTGGGGACCACCCAGCTCGTGCACCGAGGCGATGCCGAGCTGGGCGGCCTGGCGCAGCGTCCAGCGCGCCGCCGCTCGGCGGTCCTCGTCGGACAGCAGGTCGTTGACCAGGACCCGCGCACGGTGGTGGGCCTGCCGGGTGAGCAGTCCGTCGCCGGTGAACCCAGCCGCGTCGGCGATGCCGGGCAGCCGGTCCAGCACCGCGGTGGAGACCGTGGCCGAGTGGACGTCTACCCGCGCCAGGTACACGAGCCGACCGCCGCTGGCCAGGTCCAGTTCCGCCCGGTCCGGCGGCCGCGGATCCGGCCAGGCCCGCTCGTCCCAGCCCTGACCGAGGATCACCCCGTCCGGCCGACGGCGCGCGTACGCCGCCAGCCGGTCGAGCACGTCGGCGCGGCTGGCCGCGTCGTGCAGGTCCAGACCAGCTGCGACCAGCCCCGCCTGCACCGCGTGCAGATGGGCGTCGACGAATGCCGGAGTGAGCAGCCGGCCGCCCAGGTCGATCTCCGCGGCGCCGCTCGCGTACGCTCGGGCGCCGTCGTCGGACCCGATGTAGGTGATCGTCCCGCTCTCGGCCACCAGGGCGGTGGCCCCAGGACTCTCCGGCGCGAACAGTCGGGCGCCGAGGAGGAGCAGCGGTGCGGGGCTCAGATCTGCGGCCGGTCCTCGTACGGGATGGAGAGCACGGTGGTGGTGTGCGTGGACACCTTGCCGTCGGCCCGGATCCGGGCGAGCAGCGCCTCGAGATCAGACATGGTCGACACCTGGACCTTGAGCAGGTAGCTCGGCTCCCCCGCCACCGAGTAGCAGGAGATGATCTCCTCGATGTGCCGCAGCCGGTCCGGAGCATCGTCGGACTGGGCGGGGTCGAAGGGCTTGATCGCCACGAACGCCGTCACCAGCAGACCGAGCTCGGCCGCGTCCAGCACCGCGGTGTAGCCCTTGATCACGCCCCGCTGCTCGAGCCGGCGGACCCGCTGCTGAGCGGCGGAGGTGGACAGCCCGGTCTCTTTGCCGATGTCGGTGTAGGACATGCGACCGTCGCGCGCCAGCAGCGCGAGGATGCGGCGGTCGAGCTTCTCCATGTCGACATCGTGCCAGGATCTGTCTGTGGGCTCGCGCAAAATAATGCTTTTGGACACCGCTTCGCTCTATTTTCGGGCGTTCTACGGGGTTCCCGATTCTTTTCGCACTCCGAACGGAACGCCGGTCAACGCGGTGCGCGGGCTGCTCGACTTCATCAGCCGTTTGGTCAGCACCTACAACCCCAGCCACCTGGCGTGTTGCTGGGACAACGACTGGCGGCCCCAGTGGCGGGTGGACCTGGTGCCGTCCTACAAGGCCCATCGGGTGGCCGGTCCGGGGCAGGTCCAGGTCGCGGAGATGGCCAGCTCGGCCGACACGGCGGGCGAGCAGGCGCCCGACGACCTCGCCGTCCAGGTGCCGCTGATCATCCTCACCCTGGAGGCCCTGGGCATCCCGATCGTCGGCAAGAACGGCTACGAGGCGGACGACGTGATCGGCACGCTGGCCGCGACGGCCCCGATGCCGGTCGACGTGGTCACCGGCGACCGGGACCTGTTCCAGGTCGTCGACGACGACCGGCAGGTGCGGGTGCTCTACATCGCCCGCGGGGTCGGCAAGCACGAGATCGTGGACGACGCCTGGGTCCGCGCGAAGTACGGCGTCCCGGCCGCCGCCTACGTCGACTACGCCACCCTGCGCGGTGACGCCTCCGACGGCCTGCCGGGAGTGGCCGGCATCGGCGAGAAGACCGCCGCCGCGCTGCTGACGTCCCACGGCAATCTCGAGGGCATCCTGGCCGAGGCCAGCCGGCCGGGCGGCCGCGTCAGCGGCGGGGTCGCCGCCAAGCTGGGGGCGGCCATCGACTACCTCGCAGTGGCGCCGACGGTGGTCGCGGTGGCTCGCGACCTCGACCTCGGCGTGGACTGGGACGACCTGGCCCGCCCCACCGAGCCGGCGCATCCGCGGGTGTTCGCCCGGATCACCGACGAGCTCGGGCTGGGCACCAGTGCGGACCGGATCGTGGCCGCGCTGGCCGGGAATGCCTGATACTCCACGAGGCCGACCGTACCGAGTGCCGCTGCCGTCGCGTGCATCGCCGGCGACCGTGGTGGCCGCCCTGGACCCCGCCGACCGACCCGGCGTGCTGTGGGGGGAATGGTTCGGGGGCGGCGTCCTCCTCCTCCGCCGGCCTCTGAGCACTTTCGCGCCCGCCACGGCCGCCGGAGCCTTTGCCCGGTTGGACGAGCAACCCCACCTGACCGGTACGCCCCGCGACCTGGTGGGCGGGGGGTGGCTGACCGTCCTCGGCTTTGCCCCTGGCTCTACGCTCGCCGCGTTCCATGACTCGCTGCTGCGCTGGGACGCCGACCAGGGATGGCGCTTCGAGTCCCTGGGTCTGGAGGGTCGCGCGGCCGCCGACACGGAGGCGCTGGCCTACTGGCGGGACCTGCTGGCCGACCCGGCCGTCCCGGCTACGCCGACCGGCCCGGTGTTCAGGACCCGGGCAGAGCCGGAGGCTGCGCGGACCGACTACCTCGGCACGGTCGAGGAGGTCGTCGGCCGGATCCGCCGCGGCGACTTCTATCAGCTCAACCTCTGCCTGCGCCTGCACGCGACGCTGGCCGAGCCGGTGCCGACGCTGTTCGCGCGGGTCACCGCCGCGCTGCGGCCCGCGTACGCCGCCCTGGTCAGCGGGCCGGGGATGAGGATGGTCGCCAGCTTCAGCCCCGAGCTGTTCCTGCGGGTGCGGGGCCGGCGGGTCACCACCTCGCCGATCAAGGGCACGGCCCCCCGGACCCCGACCGGCGCAGCGATGCTGCGCGCCTCGGCCAAGGACGCGGCTGAGAACGTGATGATCGTCGACCTGATGCGCAACGACCTGTCCCGGGTGTGCCGGCCGGGGACGGTCACGGTGGGCGAGCTCCTCGACGTGCAGCCGCATTCCGGCGTCTGGCACCTGGTCTCCACGGTGCACGGCGAGCTGACCGACGACGTCGGGACCGCCGACCTGCTCTCCGCCACCTTCCCGCCCGGCTCGGTCACCGGGGCCCCGAAACGGGCCGCCGAGCAGGCCATCGTCGCCCTCGAGCCCGAGCCGCGTGGCGCGTACACCGGGTCCCTCGGTCTGGTCTCCCCCGCCGGTGCCGACCTGAGCGTTCTCATCCGCGCCTTCGAGACCGATGGGGGCCGGCTGCAGCTCGGGGTGGGGGGCGGCATCACCGCCGACAGCGTGCCGATCCGGGAGTGGTACGAGTGTCTGCACAAGGCCGCCCCGCTGGTTGCCGCGCTGGGCGGCCGGCTGGCTCCGGGCCTGGCCGAGGAGCCCGACCCGCCAGCGGCGGAGCTGGTCGCAGCCGGGGTGCTCGAGACGGTGCTGGTCCGGCACGGAGCGCCGGTCAGGCTGGCCGGGCACCTGGCGCGGCTCGACCGATCCGTCCGCGAGCTCTACGGCTCCGGGCTCCCCGCCGACGTGCCGGCGCGGGTGGCCTCCCACCTCGCGGAGGTGGACCTGGGGCCGCGCGGGTCCCTACGGGCTACGGTGCGGCCGTCCGAGAACGGGCTGAGCGTCGAGCTGCACACCCGTCGGCTCGACCCGCGGCCGAGCAGCAGCGCGCTCGTTCGCGCCGTCCGACCCGAGCGTTCCTGGCGGCACAAGTGGGCCGATCGCGCCGGGCTGATGCAGGCGGCTGAGAGGACGGCTCCCGCCCTCCCCTACTTCACCGCCGCGGGCTCGGTCACCGAGACCGACCGCGGCAACCTGTTCTGGCTCGACGGCTCCGGCCAATGGTGCACGCCGCCGCTGGACGAGCACGTGCTGCCCGGGGTCACCCGGCGGGAGGTGCTGGACCTACTGGCCGAGGACGGCACGCCGGTGGCCATCCGCAGGACCACCCCGGGCGGGCTGCGCCGCGCGGCCGGCGCCTTCTGGACCAGCAGCCTCTGCGGCGCGGTCGCAGTGTCGGCCGTGGACGGGACATCGCTCCCGGACCGGTCGGCATACACCGCCGACCTGAGCGAGCGGCTCGGCGTGGGGCGCTAGTGTCGACACGGCACTAAGGTCACCAGGATGCGCAACGTCGCTGTGGTCCTGGCCGGCGGCACCGGCACCCGGATCGGTCAGCCGCTGCCCAAGCAGCTGATTCCGATCGCCGGCCGTCCGATCCTGGCGCACTCGATCGCGGCGATGCAGCGCTCGCCGGTGGTCGACGAGATCGTCGTCGTGATGGCGCCCGGCCACCTCGAGCCGGTCCGGGAGATGGTCGTCCGTGGTGGCTACGACAAGGTCAGCCAGGTCGTCCCCGGCGGCGGCACCCGGAACGACAGCACCACCGCGGCCCTCGCTGCCCTGGGCCCGGAGGAGGCCAACGTCCTGATCCACGACGCGGCCCGGCCGCTGGTGACCGAGACGATCCTGACCGCGAACGTGGCCGCGCTGACCGACCACCTCGCAGTGATCACCGCGATCGGCTCGAGCGACACCGTGGTCCGGGTCGACCCCGACCACGACCGGCTGGTCGAGATCCTGCCCCGGCCGCTGCTCCGTCGCTGCCAGACTCCGCAGTCGTTCCGGCTGTCCACCCTTCGCGATGCGTACGCCGCCGCCGCCCGGGACCCGGGCTTCACCGCCACCGACGACGCCACCGTCGTGCAGCGCTACCTGCCAGGCGTGCCGATCGCCGTGGTTCCCGGCGACGCGGAGAACCTCAAGATCACCGAGCCGCTCGACCTCTTCCTGGCCGAGCAGATGCTCCTCCGGCGGGCCGGGGTCGGGTGATCAGAAGGGGAACAGGCCCGTGCCGGTCGGGTTCCACACCGCCCGGGCCCCCAGGTCGCCCACCCGGGCCACCCAGATGAACGCCACTACGCCCACCGCCGCCATCGCGACCACGAGCAGGATCCGCAGCGGCGCTGCCGGCTTCCCCTCCGTGCGAGTCCCGTCGGCGGCGGGGACAGTCCGGACCAGGAACACGTTGGCCAGGGTGATCACGGAGAAGCCGAGCATGATGTAGAACAGCTGGCTGGCCAGCGCCGAGTGCTGGTTGATCAGGTCACCGACCGGGTTGCCACCGGTGATGCCGAGCGAGGCTTGGAGCGCCTCGCCACTCTGCTCGGCAACCCAGGTCGCTGCGGTGGCGCCCAGAACAGTCACCGCGAGCGGCCAGCGGGCCCACTCCCGGGTTCGCGGAAAGGCGAACAGCAGGGTCAGCAGCAGGGCGAGCGGGATCCCGATCACCGGGACATGGATGACCAGCGGGTGCAGGGGCATGTCGCCGATCTGATCGAACACGGGTACTCCTCACTCTGGACGCGCCTCACCCGTACAGACGACGCGGGTCGCCGAATCGTTCGCGACCAGGAGTCACGCTAGGCGACGGCCTGTCCCGCCACCCGCAGATCGGCCACCAGACCCGTGAAGGCGGCATCCCGTTCGGCATCGACCATGCGCAGGATCGACGACGGGTGCACGGTGGCGAGCACCCGGCGTACGCCGACCGGCGTCTCGTGCTCCAGCACCTGGCCGCGCGACTGGGTGACCCGGAAGGTGGAACCGAGCAGGGCCTTGGCCGCGGTGGAGCCGAGGCAGACGACCAGCTTCGGGTCGACCACGGTGAGCTCCGCCTCCAGCCAAGGTCGACAGGCCTTGATGTGTGACATCTGTGGGGTGGCGTGGATCCGCCGCTTGCCCCGCTCGGTGAACCGGAAGTGCTTGACCGCGTTGGTCACGTACACGTCGGCAACGGCGATCTCCGCCTCGGCCAGCGCGCGCTGCAACACCTTGCCGGCCGGGCCGACGAACGGGACTCCCTGCCGGTCCTCGGCATCCCCCGGCTGCTCCCCGACCAGTACCAGCGGCGCGCGGTCGTTGCCGGCCGAGAAGACGACCTGGGTGGCCGGCTCCCAGAGCTCGCAGCCCCGGCACCCCGGTGCCGCCTTCCGCAGCTCGGCCACGGTCGCGTCGGCGGGAACCCAGGGGGCAGCAGTCATGCCCCTCTTTCTACCCAGATTCGCCGTTTCCTGCCGAACCGGCCCAGGCGCCGTGCGAATGATGCTGCCGCCCCTCGAGCTTGATCACGTGCTGCACCGCGTTGATCAACGCCAGGTGGGTGAAGGCCTGCGGGAAGTTGCCCAGGTGCTGTCCGGTGTGCGGGTCGATCTCCTCGCCGTAGAGGTCGAGCGGCCCGGCGAAGGACAGCAGCTTGGCGCACAGCTTGCGCGCCCGGTCGTACTCTCCGATCTCGCAGAGGGCGGAGACCAGCCAGAACGAGCAGATGGTGAAGCTGCCCTCCTCGCCGGTGAAGCCGTCGTCGGTCTCCTCCACCTTGTAGCGCAGCACCAGGCCGTCGACGGTCAGCTCGTCGGCGATGGCCAGCACGGTGTTGCGGATGATCTCGTGGTCGGCCGGCAGGAAGCGGACCAGCGGAGCCAGCAGCAACGACGCGTCCAGCGCCTTGGTGCCGTAGTACTGGGTGAGCACGCCGCGGTCGTCCACCCCGTTGGCCAGGATGTCGTCCTTGATCTCCTGGGCGGCAAGCTCCCACTCGTTGGCCTTGCCCTCCTCCCCGCTGATCCGGGCGATCTTGGACCCACGGTCCACGGCGACCCAGCACATGATCTTGGACGAGGTGAAGTGCTGCAGCTGGCCGCGGACCTCCCAGATCCCGGCGTCCGGCTCCCGCCAGTACTTCAACGCCTCGTTGACCTGCTTGTCCAGGATCGGCCAGATCCGTCCGTCGACGTGGTCGGCGGCCTTGAAGTGCAGGTAGACCGAGTCCAGCAGGGCACCCCAGACGTCGTGCTGGTTCTGGTTGTACGCGGCGTTGCCGATCCGCACCGGGCGCGAGTTGGCGTACCCCGGCAGGTGGTCCAGCTCGTACTCCTCCAGCTCCTTCTCCCCGCCGATGCCGTACATGATCTGCAGGTGCTCGTCCCGGCTGGCGATGTCGGCGATGAAGGAGAAGAAGTCCACCGCCTCCCAGTCCAGGCCCAGGGAGTACAGGCCCCACAGCGCGAACGTGGCGTCCCGGATCCAGGTGAAGCGGTAGTCGTAGTTGCGCCCGCCGCCCGGGGTCTCGGGCAGCGAGGTCGAGCCGGCCGCGGTGATCGCGCCCGTCGGTGAGTAGGTGAGGCCCTTGAGGGTGAGCGCGCTGCGCTGCAGGTAACCCCGCCAGGGATGGTCGGGGAACCTGCCGCGGGCGAGCCAGTGCTGCCAGTGGTGCGCGGTCCAGACCTGCTTCTTGTACGCCTCGGCGAACGTCTTCGGGGGGACGGCCCCGCCCCAGGACAGCGCGATGAACCGGGTGTCCCCCTGCTTGAGCAGCGTGCGGGCGCTGGCCCGGCCGCCCTCGAAGCCAATCCGCAGGTCGCTGGTCAGGGTCATCTTGAGGTCGAAGCCCTCGGAGCTGGCCATGCCCTGGTAGTACGTGTCGTCGGTGTACTCCCACATCACCTGGGACCGGCCATAGTCGAAGACCGGCTCGCAGTCGATGATGGTCTGCACCTCGCCCGAGGCGCAGCGGATCGTGCGCAGCAGGATGTGCTCCGCCTCGTAGTCGCTCGGCGTCCGACGGTAGGTCTTCGACCGGTCGTTCTCGTGGTGCCACGGACCGATCAGCAGCGCGTCGCGGACGATGATCCAGCCGGTCGGCGTACCCCAGCTGGTCTCGAGGATCATCGTGCCCGGCAGGTAGCGGACGTCTGCGGGCACCGTGACGTCGTCGGGCGCGATCTTGAACGAGCCGGCGTGCCGGCCCAGCATGCTGCCGAACACGCTCGGGGCGTCGAACCGTGGGACGCACATCCACTCCACGGCGCCGTTAGGCGAGAGCAAGGCCGACACCTCACCGTCGCTGATGAAGCCGTACTCCCCGATCGGCGTGGAACGGATGTGCGAGACGGGCGAGCTGACCTGGCCCGGCTCCTTCTTCGTCGAGGACTTCTTGGCTGCCATGACGGAAGCATTCCGTCATATAGATGGCGCTGGCAAGCAGTCGGCAACGATTGATCATCGACCGACACCAAGTTCGGCGCCGGCTGTTAGTCAGCGGCATGGCCGGCCCCCGCGGCGCGTTCGGCCCGGTGCGGTCGATGGCGATCCTCAGCACCGGCCGCCGCCATCGGCGACTTCAACGCCGACGGTCATGGGGACCTGGTCCTGGGGTCAGGCCGCGTGCCTGCTCGGCAGTGCACCTTCGACGGCGACTGTCCGGACTCGGTGTTCGTGCTGGTGGCTTGACCAGCACCGGGGCCAAGACCTGGAGCCAAGCCTGCCGGTGTACCGGGGCCGTCGAGCGCAACGATCTGGTTCGGGCTGGCGGGCGGCACGCTCAACTGGCCGTCCTAGGTGCCGGTCCGCTGATTCCGGCTCAGCGCTTCCCGTCCGGACGGGCCAGGAACAGGCGGCACCAGCCGTAGATCTCGAGCTTCCACCGCGCCCGCGGCTCGGCCTCGAGGACGGCCGACCGGGGTGCGGCACGACGGTGGCGCCCCGGCCGAGAGGGTGTCGCATACGCTGCCGTGGTGGCCGGAGTGGGCACTGGATACGTAGCGGACGGGTTCGGGTTGGTCGCTGATGCCTTCGCGGCCAACTTCGCCGACCCGGGCGAGGACGCTGCGGCCGTAGCGGTGGTGCACGACGGCGTTCTGGTGGTCGACCTGCAGGGCGGCACCGATGTCGTCTACGACCGGGCGATGCCCGCCGACGCCCTGATGATGGTGGCCTCGTGCAGCAAGGGCATCACGGCCACTGTGCTGGCCATCCTGATCGAGCGCGGCGCGGTGGATCCCGAGGCGCCCGTGGCCGCGTACTGGCCGGAGTTCGCGGCGGTGGGCAAGGCGGCGGTGACCGTCGGGATGGTCGCGGCGCACACCGCGGGTCTGCCCTACCCGCCGCTCGGCACCGGACTGACCGGCCTGGACCTGCACCGCGGACCGGCGATCACCGAGCAACTGGCCCGGGCGACGCCCCTCTGGACCCCGGGCGACGCGATGGCCTACCACCCGGTGACCGTCGGCACGCTGCTGGACGAGATCGTGCTCCGAGCCACCGGGTCGACCATCGCGCAGCACCTGCGCACCTTGATCGCCGAGCCGCTGGGACTCGAAATGTGGATCGGTCTACCGGAGACGCACATCGACCGCGTGGTCCCCGGCCGGTGGGAGGAGACCAGCCCGATGGAACCCAGCGACCAGCCGCCCGCACCGGGTACGTACGCCGCGCTGCGGCAGCAGTTCCTTCGCGAGAACCCGCCGATGGATCCCGACTTCTTCGATCCCGAGGCGGTGCGCGAGCACTACACCGCCGAACGCCCGGCGGTCGGGGCGATCACCGACGCGCGCTCCCTGGCCACGATGTACGCCGCCACGCTGCAACCGGTCAACAGCGTTCAGCTGATCTCCGCCGCAACCCGGGACCGGGTCACGGCGCCGCGTACTGACCACGCCGAGACGCTGATCGAGAGCGGAACGGCCGGACCGGACATCCGCTTCGGGCTCGGCTACCAGCTTGCCTCCCCCAGCATGCCGGGCTTCGGACCCGCGTCGTACGGGCACACCGGTGCGGGCGGCCGGCTCGGCATCGCCGACCCGGACCACGGCGTCGGCTTCGGCTACATCTGCAGCCGGATGCGCGACATCGGTCCTGCCGGCGACCCGCGCTGGCAGCGGCTGATCGACGCCGTCACCACGTGCGTTCGGCGCACCTGACCAGCGTCCAGTACCCCGCCCTCACCGACGCGAGGGCAGATCGGAGAGGCGGACATGAGCACATCGGGAGCGGAGGAGGTGGTCGCCGCCGAGCTCGTCGCCGCCCGCACCGCGGGGCGGAGTCTGACCGGGTTCCCCGGTGCGGTCCCCGCCAGTATGGCCGAGGCCTACCGGATCCAGGACCTGGCGATGTCGCTCTGGCCGGACTCACTGGTCGGCTGGAAGATCGGCTACATCCCGGCGGACCGGCGCTCGCCCGGAGACCCGGACCGGCTGGTCGGCCCCATCTGGCGCAAGCAGTTCCACTCCGGCGAGGCCCACGTATCCCTCGCCGAGGTCGGAATATTCACCTCCGGGTTCGCGGCCGTGGAAGCAGAGCTGGTCGTTCGGCTGCGGCAGGATCCACCCGGCCACCACGGGGCGGGCTGGACCGCCGAAGAGGCGGCGAACCTGGTGCAGGATCTGCTGGTCGGCATCGAGGTGGCCAGCAGCCCGATCCCCGACATCAACTCGCTCGGCCCGACCGTGATAGCCGCCGACTTCGGCAACAACAACGGTCTGGTGCTCGGCTCGGTCCTGGCCGAATCGCCTGGTGGGGCTCCGGTCCGGCTCGCCTGCTCCATCGATGATCAGCCCATCGGCGAGGGGTCTGCGGACAACCTGCCCGGCGGGATGCACTCTGGTCTGGCCACGGCGCTGAACGTCCTGGCCAGCCGAGGGCAACCGGTCCGAGCGGGCATGGTCTTCGCCACGGGCGCCATCACCGGGATCCATCCGATCGGGCCCGGGCAGCATTGCCGCGTCGAAGTGCGGGACGGACCGTCAGTGGAGCTCCGGACCGCGGACGCCCGTGCGGTGCTACGCCGCTGACCCACCGGAGATCCGCAGTAGCGTACGGATCGGAGAACGTCGACGGAGGTCCCGATGAGCATCGAGTTCAACCACACCCTGGTCCACGTGAAGGACATCTGGGCGGCCGCCCGCGAGGTCGGCGGCGTGCTGGGCCTGGCCGAGCCGTCGTCGTACGGCCCGTTCGCGGTGCTCCAGTTCGACAACGGCGTCACCCTCGACTTCATCGAGGACGCCGGTGAGATCAAGGCCCAGCACTACGCCTTCCTGGTCGGCGAGGACGACTTCGACGCCATCTGGGACCGGCTCAAGGAGCAGGGTCGCCAGTGGTGGGCCGACCCGCACAAGCGGCGCCCCGGGGAGATCAACCACGAGGACGGCGGTCGAGGGCTCTACTGGCAAGGCCCCGACGGTCACTGGCTGGAGATCATCACCCGGCCGTACGGCAGCGGGGCGTGATCGGGAACCGGCATGGACTGCGAGGTCGATCGCTATCTCGCCGAACTGGTCCAGGCCGCTCGCCAAACCTTGGGCAGCAACCTGGTTGCTGCCTATGGGGCCGGTTCGATCGCTCTGGGCGCGTACCAGCCTGGTCGTAGCGACATCGACGTCGCCCTCGTCTGTGAGGACGCCCTCGGTCTCGAGCAGAAGCAGACGCTGGTATCCCGGCTTCGCCATGAGGCGCTGCCGTGCCCGGCGCGCGGGCTCGAGCTGGTCCTGTACCGGCGTACGGTCGCCCAGTCCGGTACCCCGGAGCCCGGATTCGAGGTCGAGCTCAACACGGGTGCCCGGATGGAGTTCCGAGCGACGTACACCGTCCGCGACCGACCCGCCGCGGACGGTCAGTTCTGGTACGCCCTGGACCGCGCCATCCTGCACCAGAGCGGGTACGTCCTCTACGGTCCCCCGGCGTCGGAGATGTTCGCCGACCTGTCCCCCGTCGATCTCCGTGCCCTTCTGGTCGACGCGCTCAGCTGGTGGCTCGCCCAGCCGATGCCGCCGGGTGACCAGGCCGCGCCGGGGGCGGAGGATGCGGTCCTCGGGGCCTGCCGCTCGCTGGTGCGGTTCCGCGACGGTGAGTGGTTGTCCAAGGACGCGGCGGGCCGCCGGCTCCTCGAGAACGGGATCGCACCGGAGCTGATCGAGCGGTGTCTCCAGGCCCGCCGAGGCGACGCACCACCGAGCGGCGGCGAGGCGCGTGCCTTCCAGCAGCAGGTCCTCGACGAGATCCGCGCATCGCCGCCCCGCGAGACGTCAACGCCCGGCGACCTCATCTCCGGCCCTTCGGTGTAGCCGAAGGGCTCCGACCAGCGGCCAGACCATCAGCAGGCCGAGCACGAGAAAGGCGATCGTGTAGGGCAAGGCGGGCAGCGCGGTGGGTCCGAGCTGCCGGTCGGCCACCCGTACGACCGCCGCGGCCAGGGCGATGCCCAGCGCGGCCGCAAGCTGCTGCATGGTGGAGGACAAGGTGTTGGCGTCGGACATGCGCGCCGCGTCGATGTCGGCGAACTGCAGCGAGTTGTAGGCGCTGAAGCCGATGGACCGGAAGATCCCGCTCAACAAGAGCAGGGCGGCGACCCAGGGCAGCGGCGACGCCGCGCTCAGCGTGGCGATAAGGCCGAAGACGATGCCACCGGCCCCGATGCTGCCGATGAGCACGGTGCGGAACCCGAGCCGCCGGATGAGTGGGCTGGTGGCCGGCTTGATGGCCAGGTTGCCCACGAAAAGCAACAGCACGAGTCCTCCGGTGAGGATCGGACTCCATCCGAACCCGACCTGGAACATCAACGGCAGCAAGAACGGAGCGGCGCTGATGATCATTCGGTACACCGACCCGTCGACATTCCCCGACCGGAACGACTGCTGGTGGAACGCTCCGAAGCGCAGCAGCGGGTGGGCGGTCCACCGGAGCCAGCGCCAGCTGGCGGCCGCCAGCACCATCCCGACCGCCGTGACGGCGACAAGGCCGGCTGGGCCGATCTCGGCGGAAACCCCAGCGAACTCGACCCCGACCAGCAGGCACAACAGGAACCCGGCACAGAGCAGGAACCCAACCCAGTCCAACGGGCCTACCGACGGTGGCCTCTCGTCGGGCACGATCCGGCCGGCGACCACGAACGCCACGACGCCGAGCGGAAGGTTGATCAGGAAGATCCACGGCCAGGTGGCGACCGACACGATCCAGCCACCCAAGGCCGGCGCGAGCACCGGAGCGAGCAGTGCCGGCCACGTCAGGTAGGCCGTCGCGTCCAGGAGATCTCGCTTCGCGGTGGCCCGCAGCACGACGAGACGGCCGACCGGCACCATCATCGCGCCGCCGATCCCCTGCAGGATCCGGGCGACGACGAGCATCGGCAGGCTGACGCTGATGGCACAGAGGGCGGAGGCCACGGTAAAGGTCGCGATGGCCACGAGCAGGATCCGCCGACCGCCGAAGCGGTCGGTGAGCCATCCGCTGACGGGGATGCCAACGGCGATGGTCACCAGGTAGGCAGTGATGGCGACGCTGATGTCGACCGCGCCGACGCCGAGGTCGGCCGCCATCTCCGGTGCCGCAGTGGCGATGATCGTGGCATCCAGGTTCTCCATGAAGAACGTCCCGGCCACCAACAGCGCCAGCGGCCGGTTCAGCTCACTCGGACGACGAACCGACACGGCCGCTAGGCGACCAGGTCGGTGGCGACCTTCAGCCGGCCATGGTCGATCAGCCAGCGGATGCCGTCCAGCACCGCGGCCTCCGGCTCGTACGCCGGGTCGTAGCCCAGCAGCGTGCGCGCCTTCTCGATCGATGCGTACTGACTACGGGACAGGTGCTCCCAGCTGGAGTTGGCGTACTCCGCGGTGGTGCTGGACCGGAACTCGGCCCAGCTCACCGAACGCGTCCGCGCAGGCTGGCCGAACCAGCCGGCAGCGATCTGCAGGAACCCGCGGGCCGTCAGCGCCGACGGCGCCACCACGTTGAACGACTCCCCCGCCGCCGCTTTGCGGTGCTCGACCGCGAGCTGGAACGCCTGGGCCACGTCATCGGCGTGAACGTGATGCATGAGCTCGGCACCGAGACCCGGGACGGCGATCTCTTGGCCCGCGGAAAGCGCGTACCAGACGGCGGGGTCGAGATTTCCGAGCGGCCCAATGGGCGGCCAGCCGGGACCGCTGATATGGCCGGGCTGGAGCACCGTGGTGAGCAGGCCGCCGTACCGGGTTTCGGCAGCCAGGAACTCGGCGATGGCGGCCTTCTGGGTGCCGTACGCCCCGAACGGCGGCGAGGTGTCGTCCTCCCGCATCGGCTGCTTGACGCTCACCCCGTACCGCCAGATGCTCCCGCAGTGGACGAGGTGGTCCGTACGTCCGCGGAGCGCCTCCACCAGGGCGACCGCCGAGTCGCGCGTGAAGCAGATCATGTCGATGACGACCTCGGCCTCGAGCGCAGCGACCCGGTTCGCGAAGGTCCCCGCCGCATCCTCGGCGGCCCGGTCCACCGAGATCTGCTCCACCTCCGACCAGGCCTCGTCGGCGACGTAGGGAGTGCTCGCACCCCGGGTCAGGTTGACCACCTGGTGCCCCGCGCGGACGAGCCGCGGAACAAGAAAGCTGCCGACGTGTCCGCTCCCGCCGATCACCACGATGCGCATGGTCCTTGACCATAGCTACCATCGACCAGCCCCGCGGGCAGCCCGGGCGGCCGAGGCCTTCCTCGACGCGCTCGGCGTGGCCTGCGACTCAGCGAGCACCCGTAGCATCACGACCACTGCCATGACGCACCTCACGACTGCTTGCAGCACACGAGGACCGCTCGCACCGCACGCCGCGACGTCGTTTTCGCGGATGGTAGGAAAGGGAGCGTGCCGATCCTCTCGAAAGAGCGTGATCCTCGGCTGATCACCATCCGTCGCGGCGGCACTCTGACGGACGAACACCACCGACTGTTGGCGGACTGGGCCTTGTTGTGCGCCGAGCACGTGCTGCATCTGTTCGAGGACCACCAACCAGGTGACAGCCGGCCCCGCGACGCCATCGATGTCGGTCGAGCCTGGATTCGCGGCGAGGTGCGTATGGGTGACGCACGTCGAGCGGCCTTCCAGTCGAATGCCGCGGCGCGCGGGATGCCCGATCCAGCGAAGTTCGCTGCACTGTCGGCGGGCCAGGCGGTTGCGGTGGCTCACGTCGCCGCTCATGACCTGGGCGCTGCGGCGTACGCCATCAGAGCGGCCGGCGCATGCGCCCCAGCCGACGACGCCGCGAATGCTCGAGCCAAGGAACGGGAGTGGCAGCGGGAGCGTCTCCCTGCCGCCATCCGTGAC
The DNA here is from genome assembly GCA_963808435.1 of uncultured Actinomycetota bacterium. GTDB lineage: Bacteria > Actinomycetota > Actinomycetes > Propionibacteriales > Propionibacteriaceae > Microlunatus. The sequence continues at coordinate 31,286 of CAWEFW010000046.1, forward strand.
CTCGTTCTCGATGATCAACAACGCCGGAGCGCTATCTGCTGGCAGGTCTTCGACGACTAGGCTGACCGCGACCAAGCGGCCAGCACTGCGCCAGGCTGTGCCGTAACTGGTCGGCGGCGAGGCCCACGCGGTGACGGGTGACGCGCCTCACCTGCCATTCCCACATCCGCGCGCATGCGCAACGCGCGGTGCAGCAACGCGAGGTGCCCCCATCCGCGTCACCCGACACCACCACTAACGCGAATGGACACGACTGATGACGCGGCCCGAGTTTCACCGGCTCCTTGTCGGAAGGCAGATCACACCCATGACCGCGGTCAAGCCGGCATTGCCACGAGGCGAGCACCCTGGACCTGGTGACGGTCCGGTGTTAGCTTCATCGAAGTTGTCCCTGTTGCGGCCTGGCGGGTGGGGGAATCGTGAAGAAGCGGATTGCACTGGTCTCGGTACTCGCGTTGCTCCTGGTGAGCACGGGCATGGGTGCCCTTCCCACTCAGGCGGCTACTCGCCACGAGGACCGGCAGACAGCCGTCTACCAGGGCTACACGGTCAGCTGGAGCACATCGGACCCCTCTGATGTGCGCGTTGAGCGCACCCCGGGCCGAGCTGAACGCCTCCCTCGGGGTGCCTCTTCGACGAGCGTCGATCGAGCTAAGTCACGAGTGATGGCGCAGTCGAGCACCTCGACGACTGCGGGCGACTCATGCACGGCGGTCCCAGACAATTTCGGGGCAGCTAACTTCACCAACGCCTGCGCCGCGCACGATCTCTGCTACGACAGTGCGGTCAACCGGGCGGAGTGTGACTTGCGGCTGTTCTACGCCCTGAGGGCCGCCTGCAATAGCGCCTACCAGTACCAGCCTGGGCTGCTGCTGACCTGCTACACCGTGGCCGCGATCTACTACGTCGGAGTGCGGCTCTTCGGTGCTTCCTTCTACACCGGCACGGGCAGTGCGGCGTAGCCACATGGGGACTGGGCCCGCCGCGTCGAGCGTCCGACAAGACGGGGCCGGGTCAGGGCCGGAACGGTTCTTGCGGCTCGTCGCGTCGGCATAGCGTCGGGGTCGTCGCCGAGCTCGGCCAGCACCCGGGACGCCGAGGATGTCACCGAGGCGCCGCGGCAGTCTCCACGCGGATCGGTGACCGCGAGGGATCCGTCGCCGCCGATCGCGTCGCTGACGGCTCCTGGGTGGGTGTCGGTTCCTGTTCCGGGCGCGTAGCCGACCTCGTGGGAGTCGGCAGCGACACCGCCGGCGTGGGCAGCTCATGTGGGAACATCGAGGTGTCGGAATCGCCGTCACGCTCAGCAAGACTCGTCGACGGTGTGCCCGCACGAGAAGGGGCGTCGCGATCGCGGCGGCAAGCACTAGACCGGCCAGTGCCCACCAAAACCAGGAAACTCCGCCTGTATCGGCAGGCTCGCCCGCCGCGGACGAGGACGGCGACGGGCTGGCACTCGGCGATGCGCTGATCGTCACCGACCGGGTGACAGTCGACGGACGGGGCTGAGTGACTGTCGGTCGTCCGGAGCGTAGCCGACCCTGCGTCGGCAGCGACACCGCCGGCGTGGGCAGCTCACTTGCTGAGCGTGACGGCGATTCCGGCACCCATGACCGCAGCGTGAAGTGAGCACCGCGATGGCCAAAGCAACACCAGCCATCTTCATGACCAGCGTTCCCACCCTGCCGACGGATCCAGCCCTCTTGCCCACCCCGACCCCCTGAAGCATCGTCATTGAAACCAGGTACGGACTGGCCGGCCCACGTACTCGCGCCACATCGTAGCGTCGTTCGGGCCGAGCCATGCCGAAACGAAGTCTCTGCTACTCACGTCCGGCATGAGGCTCAAACCGTGACCGTCCGACTCATCGCGGGCGCGCCTGTAGCGCTCGTCGATCACCCGCGAGCCGAACGTCCTGGTCTCGACCAGGTTCAGCCGAACGTGTTCGGTGACCGGTGGCAGGAAGGGCGTGCCCGCCACCGACGACAACAGGATTGCGGAACATGCGCAGCTCGTCGACGAGGCCAAGCTCGATCGCTTCCGCGGCTAGGCCGGCGCCGCCGATCGAGACGTCCGTGTCGGTCGCGTCGAGCGCCGCAGCGGCCTCCTCGGCCACCGACGCCTCGGCGAGCCGGGCGTTGCCCTGAACGGCGTCGAGCGTACGGCTGAAGATGACCTTCGGGATCGCGCACCAGACGTCGGCGAACGCGGCCCCGAGCTCGTCGTCACGCAGCGACGGATCCGTCTCCCACACCAGCATGGTCTCGTAAAGCCACAAGACTGCCCGACGCCGACGACCTGGTCGTGCACCCCACCACAACCCAACCGGTGAGGAGCATCAAGAGCCCGCGGCCACGGACCGCTGATCCTCGCATTCCTAGGCCAGGTTGTGCACTTCAGGTGACGGATGACTGTCGTACCTCAGGTGTCGGAACACAGGCACCGGGCTCAACCGGGGCCATCGGGGTGGGCGAGATCGTAGGCGCGGGAGAGCTTCTTCGGCACCACCATGCGCCAGGCGTCGACCACGAGCTCGCGGGCCTCCTCCGGGTCGAGGGCGGCAAGGTCGGCCTCCACCCAGTTGAACCGCAGGTCCGACGGCCCCGGTAGATGGAAGCGGTGCGGCTGCGCCTCGACCAGCGCCGCCCGCTCCTCCTTGGGAAACGCGAAACCCATCTCCGTCTCATCGAGGGAGAACGCGACGTAGACGATCTGACCGACGCGGAACTTCAGCCTGCCCCGGACGTAGACCTCATACGAGCGCTCCAGGCTCGAGCCCAGCCACCGCACGTCCTCGACCGTGGCCACCTCAGATCAGCCGAACGGTTTGATGACGCTCAGGATCGCCGCCCACGGCAATTCCGGCGGGCCGACGGTGCGGGGCTCGGCGAGGGGCCAAACGTGTTCGCCGTAGATCAGATCGACACCGACTGAGCGGAGCCGGTCGAGATGGTCGTTCCAGGCTGGCTGGCGGGCGTGAGCGGCACTGACACGCCGGAAAGATGATCATGGGCACGGTGGCAACGCATACACAGACCACGGTCAGCGCCTGGTGCAGCGGCCCATGAGTTCGGCCAGGACGCGCTGGGTCAGTCCACGGCGGCGGCGATAGAACGCGATCCGGTTGCCGACGCTGAAGTGATCACCCGCGCTGCGCATACCCCAAGGGTAAGTAAGGGCAGCCAGACATGTCATCGGTCCTTTCAGCGGGCTCGTCCGTCATGGGCTCGCCATACCGCGCCTCACTTGGATGGCGGACGCGGGCGTTGAGCTGCACCTGTTGCAGCGCATAGCCGGCGATCAGCACCCGGCGGTGACCAGCCGATACCTGCACCCAGACCACCAGGCGATGCTGAGCGTCGGGCGGCATATTCGGGCTGGTGGGCCCAATCTGGGCCGAAGTCGCCCACTCTCAGGGTCATCGATGGTGAATCAGCGGCTGGGTAGAGTGCCGCGTGACTAGGCGCGATAGTGCCGCATCCCATTGTCGGGCTCAACCGGATCGGAGGATGAGCGAGACGTCTGGTTGTGATGGATGATCTGTTCGCCGCTGTTCGTGACCATCCGCGTTGCTCCTGGCTTGTTGACTACCGGATCGACCACCAGCTCGTGCAGGTCCAATGTGGCTGAGCTCCGCTGGCCACGACAGCGTTACGAGTAACAGCCCCGATAGGACTCGAACCTGCGCTACTGCCTTGGGTCAAGGTCTTCGATCGAGCGCGTGCGTGTCTATGGCGTGTCCACTGGTCAACGTGCTGCTCGCCTCCCTGGATCGGCGCATCGTTCTGGATCGGTACGCCTTCTATCCCGGCGGCGGGCAGCCGCCTATCACGGCGTGCTCCAATGGGAGTCTCCGGACGCAGATTGTCGGAACGTGCAAGGGTGTTGACCTGTACCTTTTGCTGAGCAGCTCGAGGAAACCGTGGTCGTCATCGATCAAGAGGACGGCTGAAGAATTGCCCTTCCGCCTGTCCCAGACAGCGTCTGCTGCTCGGCGACATGTCCGATGGGGAGGACGAACCCGAACGTACTTCCGACTCCAACCTGGCTTTCGACCGACAGCGTGCCCCCGAGCAAGGTGACGATACGTCGCGACAAGGTCAGGCCAAGGCCTGTGCCTTCCACCTCCCGTGACGCGCCCGGTCGGCCTTGTTGGAAGGACTCGAAAATGCGCTCACCATCCTCGGCTGTTATACCGATGCCGTCGTCCGTCACTGTCACCTCCACCTCGCTGCCTCGCTGCCGTGCCTCTACGGCAACATGCCCGCCATCGGGTGTGAACTTCACTGCGTTGCTCAGCAAATTCAAGACGACCTGTCTGAACCTCAACTCGTCGGAGTTGATCAGGTTTAGCCTCGGGTCTAGGTCAAGGCTCAGCGCAATGTCGTGCATGCTGGCGCGTTCGCGCACCATGGAGATGCCGTACTCCAACGCGGCCCGGATCGAGAAAATGCTCGGCTCCATCTCCATCCGTCCGGCCTCGAACTTCGAAAGGTCGAGGATCTCATTCAACAGTTCCAGGAGGTGTCGGCCGGAGCTCAAGATGTCACGCAGGTACTCATCCTGTCGCTCGTTGAGCTCCCCGAACATGCGCTCCAGCAGAACCTCTGAGAAGCCGATGACCGCGTTCAGGGGCGTACGCAGTTCGTGCGACATGCTTGCCACGAAGTCCGACTTGTAGCTGCTCACTAGCTGAAGCTCCGCTCTCATGGCCTCTAGCTCCCGGAACAGCCCGGCATTGAAGACCGCTAGAGCCGCCTGACTCGCGAACGTCTCGAGAAACTGTGGCGTGTCGTTCGGAAAATCTCCCGACCTTCTGCGGCCGATCACCAATTCGCCGATAATCTGGTTAGCGCGCTGCACCGGCACGACAAGCACCGAGCGCCAGCCGTCGTCATATAGCAGCTGTAGATGCGGGTCAAGCGGTACCATTGAGAGGTCAGGCGCCGCGACGGGCCGACCTTCCTGTGCAGCCTCACTCAGCAGCATCGCCTCGAGTCCGATGCGAATCCCACGAAGCTTTGTCAGCAGTTCTGAAGAGACTCCGAAGGCACTATGAACGGAGAAGTAGTGATCTTCTTCGACATATTGCATCATCAAGCCTTCGTCGGCGCCCGACATCCGAACTGCGTTCATTACGACAGTGGAAAGGACCTCGTCCAAAACGAGACTCGAGCCGACGGCCTCGCCCACCTTGGCCAGCGCCTCCAGTTGGCGCGCCTTGCGGTCCGCCTCCTCGGCAGCAGCCTCACTCTTGGTAACGAATGCCTTGACAGATTCGGGAATATCGTCGGGGCGATTCTTCAGCCAAGTTAGCGCGGCAGGCAGTTTCGAGCTTGGCAGGAGGTCGCCATCAGCGTCACGCCGCTCCATGTCAGTCATCCAGTTCAGGAACTTGACGTTGCCCTCCACAAGGTTCTTCATGCGTCGCCAGGCCGTGATCAGGGCCTCGTGCACGAGTTCGGCGTAAGGCGAGTCCGACGCGTCCGTGTCGGTGGTGACCAGTCGTGCATCGGCCAGATGCTGGAGAACCTCCCACTCTTCAGAGAGCAGTTCACGCTTGTGCGCTCGCCTTCTCATGATCAGGGGGTGATCTCGATCTGCATCAGGTACCGCGCGGACCAACCGCAACAGCACGCGGTCCAAGAGTTCGGATGGGTGGCTGGTGAGTGTCGCGACCTGCTGATCGGCGAATCGATCCAAGGCCCCCGTGACTCCGCCGATGCTGTGATATCGCGCGTGAGTTAGCGACCTCTGTTGCATTTTGGGCCAGAGTTGGGTCAGCGTGAACTGGATCAAGGGCAGGATGCTGCCGTCAGCGCTTTCTCGACTGAATACATCCAGAAGGCCGTCCTCGAAGACAACCCCTTGACTTGCCGCGGGGCGCATGATTGCCTCGCGGAGTTGAGTATCTGTCAACGGCGACAGAGGGTAGAGCCCGCTCGACACTCGAGAACTCATACCCGGGATGAGCAGCAGACTGTCGAGGAAGTCCGCCCTCAACGTGAGTAAGATCCGTGCCGGAGTGTCGGACCGCGCGGTCTCACCTTTGTCGATATTGGGTATCAGGAGATCGATGAGCTCCCGGTGGTCCGGCTGCTCAACGTCGAGCAGTTCCTCGAACTGGTCGATCACAATGATCAGCGGTCGACCCTCACTCCGAAGGAATCGGGCGATGGGGTCGATCCCTTCGATGCGCAACCGTTCGATCTCCTGTCGAGAATCGTCGTACGTAGGCGGTGCCGCATTTCGATGCTGTGCATGAAGAAGCGCAGCAGCTAACCGCTGCCACGGGTCCGGCCCCGGACGAACCGACGCGATCGACCACGGCCGCTCGCGCAGCAGGGCGGGCACGACCCCTGCTAGGGCTACCGAGGACTTGCCAACGCCGGACGGTCCGAACAGAACAGTTGCGGGCTCGGATCGGACCATTCCGACCAGCTTCGCTATGTCGGCATCCCTACCGAAGAACGTCTCGGCGTGATCTTCAGTGAAGGGTTCGAGCCCGCGATACGGATTGGACGGCACCAACAGGTAATGAAGCTCCTCTTCCCACGCGTGAGCGATGGCGTGTCCAGAGATCAGATAGGCGTCGCGTTCTCGTTCGTCGGCAAAGGCTGTGGCGTGAAGCACCCCAATCACATGGCCGGTCTGGTGTGACCAGACCGGGGAACCGCTGAAACCGGGCTGCGCCTTGATCGATTGATCCCCACTGCTCTCCACCTGTATCAGTTGTCGACCAACCTCACCCTTGAGATCAAGGTCCACCCAGTGTCCGTGGGCACGCGGTGGGTTTCCCGGATATCCGAAGACTCTCAGCCTCTCGCCAGGCGCCAGCGGCGTCGTCGAGAAGCGGGCCGGAGTTATTAATGGCGGGGCATCCTCACCGAGATATAAGCCTGCCACGTCCCCGCCGCCCGGCCCATCGGGTGCGGGTCCAACCCAGGCCGCGACGGTGCCGGTACGTACAGAGGCTCCCTCAAGCAAGGGAAACTTCACAATCACTTCGGCGGAGCCGTCCGGCCGGCCTTGCTCCCGCTGCGGTCGACCTAGGGCCGTATTGACCACGTGTGCACACGTGACCACAGCGCGCCGGCCCACCAGGACACCGAGGCCAGCAGTAATCCCCGCGGTTGAGGTCAACCGGACGATCGCGCTCTCATAGCCGGACACGGATATCAAGAGCCTTCGTCGTTACGCTTCCAGGTCATAGTGACAGTCAAATTTACCTCGGCGGTGCCCTTGGCCAAGATGATGCCTGTTTCCCCGCCCAGCTTGACCCCGAATTCCACCTCAAAGCTCTCGGGGCCCGCAGCAACAAGCTTGTCCCTGACCGTACGGAGGAGCGGTCCCAAATGCTCCAGCGACTCCCCCAAGGTCTGAGTCGCCCTCGCCGCCGCTGCGCCTGGTTGCGGTGATGCCAAAACCAGATCCCCCGGGATGTCAGCGCGGTCGGCCTCGACCAAAAGGACACCCTCTCCACTACCCTCGGCCAGCGGAACCTCAAGCAATACAGCCATCCGAACCCCTTCACGGTGCCCTGCCGAAACGGAGCGATCCTCCGATCGCAGCCGCTAGGTGCACAATAGCGCGTGAGAACTATTGGGAGATTTCAATGGAGGCACCGCAGTCGCCTGCGAATTCTTGGCAGCGTCCTGGCCGCTGCGCACTCTGGGGTATCGGCGCGACGATGAACGGGCTCGGCCGATACCGGGTCGACGTACTTGAGCGGTGACAACAAGGTGGGACTGCCCAAGCCGCCGCCGGACCGTCCTGGACCCGTTGCACGCGCCGCGATCTCGTCGCCAGACCAGAGCATCGGGATGCCGGGGATGGTAGCCCCGAAAAGTCTGACTGTACCTTGTACTCTACCTAGAGCCTAGGTAGAGTACAAGGGTGGTCCAGGTGAACCCGCGAATGACGATCCCCAGTCAACTGGTGCTACGGGCGCTGCTAGAGGATCCGACCCGCGAGATGTACGGCGCCGAGATCGGGGCCGAGGCCGGCCTGCCGAGCGGAACAGTGCACCCGATCCTCGCGCGGCTGGAGGGTGTCCACTGGCTGGAGTCACGGTGGGAGGACATCAATCCCCGAGTGGAGGGCCGACCGGCACGGCGGTACTACCGGCTGACAGCCGGCGGGATAGAAGCGGCTCGCGCCGCACTGGCGCGGGCCTATCGACCGGCGCGGAAACCGCAGCTGCGGCCCGTGCAACAGACCTGACTGCGCGCGCCATCGACCCGTGGTGCTGCCGCATCGTGGAACTCGCCGCCCGGATGCTCCCGGCCGAACATCGGCAACGCTATGCGCTGGAGTTCATCGCTGAGCTGTACGGCATGACGCGGTCACAACAGATTCGACACTCGACCCAGGTGCTGGCTCACACGTGGATGCTTCGATCCGTCCTCAGCGCGGCCAACCCCACGACCATCAAGGACGGAACCATGATCCCGACCACCCGGCGCCCGTTCCTCTGCCTGCTGTGGATCCACCACTGGCATTGGGTCATCGCCGAGGACGGCGGCCGCTATCAATGCTGCCTGCGATGCGACCGCGACAAAACCCCCGCCGGCCGCCCCGGGGAATGGAGCATCCTCTAGATGTAGGGGCCGTAGCCGGCCCGACGCATGAGGATGGCAGTGCGTTTTCGGCTTGGGGGGCTGGATGGGGGCCAGATCCCGGCGGCGGAACACGCCACGGACGCCAGCACGCAAACACGGGCCTGACTAGCCCGGATGATGCTGATTCCGATTGTCGGGCTGACAGGATTTGAACCTGCGACCCCTTGACCCCCAGATGCCGCCGAGGGTGCTGTTGAGCGTCTCGGCAGTGGATGGCGCTGTTCACTTGTCCGTGCCAGCTGATGTGCGACAGGCGGCCGACTCGCCAGTTGAGGCGCGACAGTGGTGTATTTCAGCCAGTCTGAGTCGCCGGCTCCGTGGGGGCGTTGCGCCTAAGCCCGGGATTGGCGCCGATGACCCTTCCGGCGTTCGGGTCACTGATGACGGGTCCGCATAGCGGGTCGCACGTGGCGTCATGAGCACAGCGCGGTCTCGCTGATGATCTCGCTGATCGGGAAGCCGACGGGTATGCCCTCGTTGACCATGACGACGACGGATCGTTGTGATCCTTGGAGGTTCCACGCCTGGACGGCGTAGCCCGGCACGTTGCCATAGTGACCAAGTGCGGTGCCGCAGCCGACCGACCGCGACCAGATTCCGAGCCCATATTCGCCGCCGTATGGGGGAATGTCTCCCAGGGATCGGCTCATCTCCGCCACCAGTTCCTTCGACAGTAGCTCTTCCGCCCAGAGGCGCTGGAAGAATCTGTCGACGTCCTCAGCGGTCGACACGACGCTACCAGCGGCTTGAAACAGGTTGAGCCCCGTATCTGCTGTCACGTCCTGGCCATTGGCATATCCGCGAACATCCCACCGCAAGGGTGCCAGCGTGCTGTCGTTCATGCCCGCGCGATCGAAGATGCTCGAGTTGAGCACCTGGCCGAGCGAGGCTCCCGTGGCCTTCTCCAAGATCATTCCCAGGAGGAGGTAGCCGAAATTCGAGTAGCGCGCCGATGTTCCGGGCTCGAAGTCCAGCGGCTTTGCCCCGATGATCTTGACGATGTCGCGATCTGTCAACGTCTCAATGTGAGGGGGCTTTTCGTCCTCCTGCGGCTCGTGGACACCACTGCGGTGGCTGAGCAGCTGCCGAATCGTCATCCGGTCGCCCTTGGTGACGGTCCTTGGGAGCCATTGTTCGACGGTGTCGTCGAGCGTGAGCTTTCCGGCCTCCACCTGTTGAAGGACGGCCGTGGCCACCATCGGCTTGGTCACACTGGCGATCGGGAACGTGTTGTCGGATCGTATCGGTTCCTTGGCGGCAGTGTCGGCCAGACCTACGGTGACAATGCGGGTCTCATTGCCGACCCGAACCAAGGTGATCACACCAGCGACAGTCCCCTCGGACAGCACGTTGATCCGATCGCGGAGCAGGCGTTCCACTCCGCTGATTGCGGACGTGTCACTTGGCGCCGGCGATAACTCGCGAGCCGGCTTGCCGCTGCAGCTCGCCCCGGCTAGGAGCACAAAGCAAGTCATCATCGCAGCAGCCGACGCCTGCCGAACGGAACGCATGCCGGACATGTTTGCCAGGATCGCAGCCTGGCGAGGCTAGTGGTAGCGCCCGGATCATCGGGCGGGCCCCCTAAGTCATCGACGGCATACATGCGGGTCCAAGTCGAACGATTTTGTCACAAGTTGATAACGATGTGCATGTGATGCAACAAGAGACAACGCGATCCAGTGGATGTCGGCGGACAACGACGGACAGAACCGGACAGTCGCCAGGCGCCGTGCAGCGGCCGTTGCGGACGACGACTGTCAGCAGGTGCGTGGCACCCTCAGCTGTATGACCCAGTTCCCCGTGGGTTCCGATGATCGTGAGTCAGTCCGCACGGCTCCGCCGACGGTGCCGCTGCCTGTGCTCTCGTCGTCGGTCATCGAGGCGATTGCAGTCGCCAACGGGGTATGCGTGCACCCGGTGCCGTTGCGTCGGATCGACACTGTGACCGGCGTCGTAGAGATCATCGACGTGCCGTGCGGGGCGACGCTGGCTAGCAAGTGCGAGCCGTGTGCGAAGCGGTCGCGGCTGCTCCGCATGGTGCAGTGCCGACAAGGCTGGCACCTGGACACTGAGCCGATAGATGCGAAGGTCTCGTCAGAACAGTCGGCGTTGATGATCATGCGAGCCGACCTGGAGCGGGCTCGAATAGCGGTCTTGGCTTCCGGTGGTGACCCGGCGCCGATCGACAACGCGATCCTTGAGGTCGAGGCGCAGCTCGCCGCAGAGAACGTACGTGGCCGTGTAGTGCGGGAGGCGAGTTCGCGGCGGGTGCGGTCTACCCGTCGACGCCAGGACGTTCCTGATCTTCCTCGACGGAAGATGGCTCCGCGCACGATAGGGCGCACGTTCGAGGGTCATAGCGGCAAGGTCTTCCGGCCGTCGGTGTTCCTCACCCTGACGTGTCGCTCTTACGGGCCGGTGCGTGCGGACGGCACACCTGTGGACCCGAGCCGGTATGACTACCGCACCGCTGCCCGGGACGCCATCCATTTCCCGAAGCTCATCGACCGATTCTGGAAGAACCTTCGACGGGTCGTGGGCTTCAAGGTTCAGTACTTCGCGACCCTGGAACCACAGAAGCGCCTGGCGCCGCACTTACATGCCGCACTACGGGGTACGGTCTCGCGCGCGGACCTGCGACTGGTAGCGGCTGCGACGTATCAACAGGTGTGGTGGCCAGCCTGCGATGAGCCGCTCTATGAAGACGCGTCGCCTGTCTGGGATAACGTGTGCGGAGGTTACGTGGACCCGCTGACCGGCGAACAGCTCCCAACTTGGGACGAGGCTCTGGACCGGCTCGCTGGCCACGCGAAGCCGGCGCATGTCGTACGCTTCGGCGCTCAGGTCCATGCGCAGGGCGTGCTCGGCGATTCACCTGCTGCTGACCGCTGCATCGGCTATCTAGTGAAGTACCTCAACAAGGACGTCAGCACCTGCCACGAGCTCGAGACGACCAGCCAGGCCGATCATCTCGACCGGTTGTGGGAGGTTCTCCGGTTCGAGCCATGCTCCCCCACGTGCCCTAACTGGTTGCGGTACGGCGTGCAGCCAAAGAAGGCCAAGCCTGGCCAACGCGCCGGTTACTGCCGCCGCAAGGTGCACCGCAGAGAGACGCTCGGCTTCGGCGGTCGCCGGGTGCTCGTCTCGCGGCGTTGGTCGGGCAAGACGTTGAGCGAGCACCGTCGGGATCGGCGCACATGGGTCCGGGACATACTCGGGCTGCCTGACGATCCGGATCCGAGACGGTACGTGTGGATGGTCGCGGGTCCTCAGGATGACGATGTGGCGCCGAGGAGCAGACGGCTGCTGCTGGCGGTCGCGGACCGGGCGAGGTGGCGGGACGAGCTGGCCCGCGCTCAGGCGGCGGCCACGGGCCAGGCTGATCGGGTCGCGGCATGAACGGACGGTCGATAGAACAGGCGGGGAGGGCTGAGATGAGACGGCTCAGCGAACCGATTCTGACAACCCGGGAGGTTGCGCGACGGTTGAAGTTGCACCCGACCACGGTTGCCAGGTGGCGGATCAGTGGTGGCGGGCCGGTGTATTTCAAGATCGGTCCGAGCTATCGCTATCCAGAGAGCGAGCTGGAACGCTGGCTGACAGAGTCCTGTACGCCCGAGCGGCTCGGATGACTGCCAAGCGGCCTCCCTTGGGCGTGCGTCTCACGGTCGACGTCGAGGAGGTCACGGGGGCCAGAGGGACGGTCTGGTGGGCACGAGTGCGGTGGCATGATCCCGCGACGGGTCGCCGGGAGAGTGTGAAGCGGTCACACCCGACCCCGGAGGCAGCCGCTGGCTGGCTGGCCGACATGCAAAACGCCGCACGTCTGGGCGTGGATGCCACCCAGACCCTCGCCGAGTACCTGTGGGCGATCGGCGATCGATGGACAAGGGGCATCGATCCCACGTCAACCTACGACCCGTACTCAGCCGGCTTGCGGCGGCGGGTTGTGCCGGCATTGGGTCACTTGCCTGTCAGCCTGATCACGGCCGGGCTGGTGGATCGAGCGATCGACCAGTGGGAGACCGAATTCAGCCGGTCGACCGTGAAGAACTCGGTCGCAGCCCTGGTCCTGGTGCTGGACGAGGCGGTGCGCGACGGCATCATCACTCGCAACCCGGCCAAGGATCGAGCGCGGCGGCGGACGGTCGGGCGTTCTTTCGGCAATTCCGAACCGAGCAGCCCGCGCGAACTGGCGCTGCCAGATGTGAGAACGCTTGAGGTGCTGGTGGAGCGGGTGATCGAGGCCGGCGGTCACCAGTCGTGGGGTGACGTCGTGACTGTCCTCGCCACCACGGCCCTGCGGATCAGCGAGGTTTCAGGCTTGCGGGTTGGTGACGTTGACCTCGGCCGCGGGCTCCTCCACGTCTTTCGGTAAACCTATCCGGGGCGGGGCGGACTGGTGACGAAGGAGACGAAGGGACGCCGCCGGCGGAACGTGCCGATCATCGACCCCCTGCGGCCGACCCTGCTGCGGCTGACCGCTGGCCGCCGAGGGGATGAGCGGCTTGTCATGGGACCGCGCGGCGGCGTCATCACCACCGCGACGCTCCGGGACGCCACGAACTGGGATCAGCTGGTTACCGAGCTCGGCCAACCCGGATTGGTCCGACATGGCCTGCGCCACACGGCACTGACGTGGATGGCTGACGCCGGTATCGAACTACACATCGTGCAGCGGGTCGCGGGCCACCAGGACCCGGCCGTCACAGCGCGCTATCTGCACCCGGATGTGCAGGCGATGCTGGACGCTGGGACCGCGTTTTCGGCTTGGTGGTCCGCAACTGGTCCGGACCGGCCGCCGCTCGGAGTCATTGAAGGCGGCAAGAACGCAGGCTGAACTGGCCTCCGGTTAGGCGTTTCACTTCGGATGTGTCTGGTCGGGCTGGCGAGATTTGAACTCGCGACCCCTTGACCCCCAGTCAAGTGCGCTACCAAGCTGCGCCACAGCCCGCGGACCCCGATTCGGCTGGGGCCACGACGGGGAAGCCTACTATGCGCGCCGCGCGACCTCGAACCGATACCGTGCGGCAGACTCGCGGGCATGGCGCGGTGGACCTGCCCGGACTGCGAGCGAGAGTTCGAAGCCAGGAACCAGGCGCACGTCTGCTCGCCCGGCATCAGTGTCGAAGAACTGCTAGGCCGCCATCCCGACTGGGTCGGCGAGATCTACGAGGCGGTCATGAAGCCGCTGCGCGGGCTGGGACCGGTGCACGAGGACGCGGTCAACGTCGGGATCTTCCTCAAAAGCGACCGCAAGCTGGCCGAGTTCCGC
>CAWEFW010000047.1:0-9646 GCA_963808435.1 uncultured Actinomycetota bacterium
CTAGCGCCGACCGGCGGACCGTCTCTGGGGAACAAACCTCCACCGATGGCGACTTTTCGCCCAGGTCCGTGCCGGACGGTGAAAACTCGCCCATGGTGGAGTTTCGAGCGGCGGCCGATACCCAGCCGGAGCGTCATCGGTCCCTTGGCAAGCGCGCAACGTCGTAGAGTCCGAGCACCGCGCTGAAACGGTTAAGCGGGGCCGCGGCCGACCGTCGATGCCCGGACCACCAGTTCAGGGGTCAGCAGCACCTCGGAGTGCTCGTGGTTCTCGTCGCGCAGCTCGCGCAACAGCATGTCGGCGGCCTGCTGACCGATCAGGTACTTGTCCTGCCTGACCGTGGTCAGCGGCACGGACAGCGAACCGGCGAAGTCCACGTCGTCGTAGCCGACCAGGGCGATGTCGTTGGGCACCCGAATTCCCCGGCCTTCCAGCACGCGGAGCACGCCGAGCGCGATCAGGTCGTTGGCACAGACCAAGGCGGTGGGTAGTTCGCCTGCTTCCAGCAACTCCTGCATGACGAGCTCGCCGCCCGCAATCGTCATGTTGGGGGACACCACTTCGGTGAACGTGCGTCCGGCCGCCTCCACCGAGCTCCGCACCGCCTCTCGACGGGTGTCCAGTCGCGTCATACCGGCTCCGTTCAGGTAGGCGATCCGCGTATGGCCGAGCCCAGCAGATGCCGGACGATCAGTGCTCCGCCGACGGCGTCGTCGCCGGCGACCGCGCACCAGCCACCCTCGACCGGTGCTCGTCGGCCGAGGAGGACAGCCGGTGTGCCCCGGGACGTCATCCGCTCCAGGAAACGCAGGGAAGGGCCGGAGGGAGTGATCACCACGCCGGCGACCGTGTGCTCCTCGAGCAGCCGGATGCAGGCCTTCTCCCGGTCCGGGTCCTCGTCGCTGCTCGCCACCGTGAGCATGATGCCCTCGGGCGCGAGCCGGTCCTCCATCCCGCGGGCGGCGACGCTGAAGTAGGGGTTGTTCAGGTCGAGGACCACCAGAGCGACAATCTGCTGGTGTCCCCGGGCCAGCGCACGGGCCAGCCCGCTCGGAACGAAGCCGAGCTGCTCCACGGCGGCCTCGATGCGGTGCCGGCGTTCGAGCGAGACCTTCTCCGGCCGGTTGAAGAAGTTCGACACCGTGCCCAGGGAGACGCCGGCCAGGACGGCGACGTCGGCCATGCTCGACTGCCGCTTCTTGACTGCCATCTCCACCCGCCTCCTGCGGCGAAGCGTATATCCGGGACGGCTCCGAGAGCTCAGGTCACGTCTCGCTGCCCGGACGTATGCTGCTGCGGAAACTCGGGTGCCCGTTCACCCCCGGCTGGACGAGGAGCCCGATGCTGCTGGACCTGAGGGACAAGGTGGTCGTGGTCACCGGCGCCGGCCGCGGGATCGGCCGGGTGATCGCGGAAAGGTTCCTGGCCGAGTCGGCTCAGGTCGTTGGCCTCGATCTGGATGCCGGCAGCGTCGGCTGGCTGGACGAGCTCGACTCTCCCGCGGCGGTCGGCCTCGCCTGCGATGTCGCGGACAGCGCGGCGGTGGCCGAGGCCATCGAGCAGGTTCGGAACCGCTTCGGCCGCATCGACGTGCTGGTCAACAATGCGGGCATCTTCGTCGAGGGCCTGGTCGAGGAGCTGACCGACGAGGCCTGGGACCGGTGCTTCGCGGTCAACGTCGGTGGCACCTTCAAGATGTGCCGGGCGGTGATCCCGATCATGAAGGCGCAGCAGGCGGGCCGCATCATCAACGCCGCCTCCTTTGCGGCAGTCGTGCCCAGCGTCGGGTCGGCCGCCTACGCCGCCGCCAAGTCGGCCGTGGTGCAGCTCAGCCGCACGCTCGCCGGCGAGCTCGGACCGTGGGACATCACCGTCAACGCGTACGCGCCCGGGATGATCCCGACGGCGATGAACGGCTTCGACATGCTGGACCAAGCCGCGCAGGACCGGCTCCTGGACACCCTGACGCTGCGGCGGTGGGGGAAGGCCGAGGAGGTCGCGGATCTGGTCTGCTTCCTGGCCAGCGACGCCGCGGCCTACATCACCGGCACCCTGGTCGAGGTGAGTGGCGGCAAGCTGGCGACCCAGCTGCCGCAGGTCGCCTACCGGCGGGCGGCGGAGTGACGGCCGGCCAGCAGCGCGTGCTCTGGGTGACCGGGGCTGGGAGTGGGATGGGCCGCGCGGCCGCCGTGGCCGCCGCCGGTCGGGGCTGGCGGGTCGCGCTGAGTGGCCGGCGTGCCGACCGGCTGGAGGAGACTGCCGACCTGGTGGACCGAGCCGGCGGGTCATCGCTCGTCCTACCGCTCGACACCCGCGACGTCGACTCGGTCAGCCGGGGGCACGCCGCCATCGAGGAACGGTGGGGGAGCGTGACCGACCTGGTCCTGTCCGCCGGCCTCAACATGCCCGCGCGGTACTGGCGCGACCAGAGCATCGCCGACTTCACCGAGGTAGTGGCCACGAACCTGACCGGAGTCGCGGCGATGGTCGATGCCGTGCTGCCCGACCTGCGAAACAGCGCCGGCGGCCACGTCGTGGTGGTCTCCTCGTACGCGGCGTGGCGGTTCTCCCCGCACTCCGGGGTGGCGTACGCCGCCAGCAAGACCGCGTTGGTTGCGCTGTGCGCGACGCTCAACGAGCAGGAGGCGCCGTACGGCGTGCGGGCCTGCCACCTCTGCCCCGGTGAGGTGGACAGTGACTTCCTGGACCTGCGTCCGAGCGTCCCCGACGAGAACGCCCGCGCGCAGATGCTGACGCCGGACGACGTCGCCCGCGCGGTGCTGTTCGTGCTGCAGTCGCCACCCCACGTTCGCATCGACGAGCTGGTGATCAGTCCGGTCGCCCAGCACTGAGCCGCTGGATCGAGGACCGGCGGACCACCAGCTCGGGCTGGAACCGGACCGCCTCGTGCTCGTGCGGGTCGTCCTGTTCGGCCGCCGCGATCTCGGCGAGCAGCAGCTCCGCCGCCCGGCGCCCGATGTCCCGGCTGGGTTGGCGAACTGAGGACAGCGGCACGGCGGCCGACGCGGCGAAGGAGATGTCGTCGTAGCCGAGCAGGGCCACGTCCTCGGGCACCCGCAGTCCCGAGGTGACCAGACCTTGCAGGAGGCCGATGGCCAGCAGGTCGTTCGCCGCGAACACGGCGGTCGGTCGCTCCACGGCTGGGAGGGCGGCCAGCTCGCCGGCCGCCGCCACGCCGCTCGCGGCGTCGAGGTTCGGCGTAGAGATGACCAGGAGCTGAGCGTTTCCGTCCTGCGACCGGGCCAGCTCGGCGCCCAGCCGGCGGTCGCGGACCTGCTGCAGGTCGCCGGGCCCGCCGACCAGGGCGATGTGGGTGTGCCCCTGGTCGAGGAGGTGTTGTACGGCCAGCCGGCCACCCTCGACGTCGTCCACCGATACCGAGCAGAGGTCAGTGGCGTCGCCCGCCCGATCCAAGAGGACGACTGGGATGCCGCGCCGTCGGAGCTGCCGCACCTGGTCGCTCAGCCCCCAGATCGGAGCGAGGAGCACCCCGCCGACGCGCTGCTGCTCGAGTAGCTGCAGGTGGTTGTGCTCCCGGCCCGGCTCCTGGGCACTGTTGCTGACCAGGACGGAATAGCCACGCTCGTCCACGTAGTCCTCGGCGCCGAGGACCAGGTCGGTGAAGAACGGGTTCGCGATGTCCATCACCACGACGCCGAGGGTCCGGCTGCGGCCGGCCCGCAGCTGGCGGGCGGACTCGTTGGGCACCCAGCCCAGCTTGGAGATGGCCGACACCACCCGTTCCCGAGTGGTGTCGCTGACCAGCTCCGGTGAGTTGATGACGTTGGACACTGTGCCCAGCGAGACCTGGGCCAGTGCCGCAACGTCCTTCATGCTGACCGAGGCCTTACGCGAGGCCGTCGGTCGCCTTCTCGCGGCCGCCTGCGTGGGTTGGTCGGTGTTCGTCACGCGGAGCGCTTTCGCCTCACCCCTTGACCGATCCGGCGGCCATGCCCTCCACGATCTTGCGGTTGAAGAAGATGAACATGATCAACGGCGGGATGGTGACGAGCAGGATGGTGGCGAACAGCAGGTGGTACTGGGTCAGGAACTGGCTCTGGAAGTTGAGCAGGGTGAGCTGCACGGTGGCGTTCTCGGTTCCCGGCAGGAAGTAGAGCGGGTTCTGGAAGTCGTTGTAGACGGCCACGACCTGCAGGATGATCACCGTCATGATCACCGAGCGCAGCACCGGGAAGATGACCCGGAAGAAGATCTGCACCGGTCCGGCCCCGTCGACCACGGCGGCTTCGTCCAGCTCCCGGGGGACCGAGGCGATGAAGGCCCGGAACAGCAGGACGCAGAACGGGATCCCGTAGGCGATCTCGATCAGGATCAGGCCGGGCATGGTGCGGAACAGGCCGAGCGCTTGCAGGACCCAGATGGTCGGCACAACGGCGGGCGGCACGATCAGGCCGGCCAGAACGAGGATGTTGACCACCGGGCTCCAGCGGCTGACCCGGCGTTGCCAGATGTAGGCCACCATCGCGCTGAGGATGACCAGGGCGGCCACGCTGGCCACGGTGAGGATCACGCTGTTGATGAAGGCGATGACCAGCAGGTAGTCGCGGGCCGACAACGCCTCACCGAGGTTCTGGAACAGCTGGAAGTTGCTCGGCCAGCTGAACTCCAGCGCGTTCGCCTCGGTGACGTCCTTGGATGCGATCAGGAAGATGAAGAGGAACGGCACCACGAAGAAGATTCCGGTCAGCAGGATGGCAGCGGCGCCGATGACGATCCCGCGGGTGTTGCGCCGGCGGCGGGGTTCTGAGGTGGTGATGCTTCCGGTTGCAGCGACGGTGTCGGTGGACATCAGGACTCCTCTCCTCGGTTCAGCCACCAGGTCAGCGGCACGACGATGATCGTGACGACCAGGAACAGCACCACGGAACCGGCGGTGGACAGCCCGTAGAAGCCGGCCTGGTACTGCTTGTAGATCACCGACGCGATCACGTCGGAGGCGAAGCCCGGTCCGCCCTTGGTCATCGCCCAGATCAGGTCGAACGAACGCAACCCGCCGATGAGGGACAGGATGATCACGGTGGCGGTGGCCGGCTTGGCCAGCGGCAGCATGATGTTGCGGAAGATGTCCCAGCGACCAGCTCCGTCGACCTCGGCGGCCTCGTAGTACTCGCCGGGGATGGACACCAGGCCGGCGATATAGATGACCGTGGCCAGCCCGACACCCTTCCATACGTCGACCAGGGCGATGGAGAACAACGCCAGGCTGGGGTTGGTCAGCCAGCCGGGGCCGTCCACACCGACCACGGCCAGGGCCTGGTTGATCAGCCCCTTCTCCGGGTTCATCAACACGACGAAGGTGAGCCCGACGCCAATGGTGCTGACCAGGACCGGGAAGAAGATGACCGACCGCAGATAACCCCGGGCGATGATCTTGGAGGTCAGCAGCAGGGCCAGCGCCATACCGAGGACGACCTTCATCCCGGAGGTGATCACGGCATAGATCAGTGTGTTGCGCAGGCCGGTGATCAGCGCCTGCTCCTGGAAGAACGTCTTGTAGTTGTCCAGGCCGATCCAGGTCGAGGTGAACAGGTCCCACCGGGTGAAGGAGAAGTAGAAGGAGGCCAAGGTGGGAACGATGAAGAAGATGACATAGATGAGCCCGGGCACCACGTAAAACCAGTACGGGTACGGTCCCGGCCGCTTCTTCCTGCGATCCTGGACGCCTCGCCTGGCGGGGGCCAGGCGGGTCGCCTCCGATGTGCTCAATGTGCTCGCCATCGCGAAGCCCTTTCGTGAGGACCTGCCGCCGGTTCCGGTCGGGACCGGCGGCAGGGGGTCAGTCTCAAGCAGGAGCCCAGTTGGGCTTCGAGTTCACTCCCAGCCCGGCAGACCGAGCTGCTGGGCCTGCTTCTTGACGTCCTGGTCGTACAGCTCGGCGCCCTTCTTCGCGTCGACCTGGCCGGTTCCGACCTGGACGCAGATCTGCTCCAGAGCCGGACCCTTGATCGGCGACAGGAACTCCAGGGCCGGACTGGCCTTACCGGAGTCGAAGTAGGCCTGGGTGTCCTTCGCGACCTGCGAGACGTCAGCCGGCAGCTTGCAGGCCTTGGAGAGGAACGGACCCTGCGGCGGTGCACCGGAGGCGTAG
The DNA here is from genome assembly GCA_963808435.1 of uncultured Actinomycetota bacterium. Taxonomy (GTDB): domain Bacteria; phylum Actinomycetota; class Actinomycetes; order Propionibacteriales; family Propionibacteriaceae; genus Microlunatus. The sequence goes on from CAWEFW010000047.1 coordinate 6,131, forward strand.
GCGTCGCAGCCCTCCTGCGTCGCCGCAAAGGCGATGAACTTCTTCGCTGCCTCGAGCTTGTCGCCCTCCACCGTCTTCGGGATGTACATCGCTGCTGTTCCCGGCCAGACCGTCATCCCGTTGCTGGCCGCATCGTCTCCGGGGAGAGCGAAGAACCCGACGTCGGCCGACTTGCCCGGAGCGACGTTCTCGATGTTGTTCGCGCTGCCGCCGAGCTGCGGGTAGTGCGCGGCGGCTCCGGTAGCCACGGCCTTGATGCCGTCGGTCAGCTTCGCCGAGGCGAAGTCCTTGTTGAGGTAGCCGGCGTCCTTGACCTCCTGGATGTGCTCGAACCCGGCCAGCGCCTCCGGCGTGGTCGCGTACTTGGCCTTGTTGGCGGTGTAGTCCGCGGCAAAGGTCGGCACCGCGGCTGCGACGTTGTGGAAGTCACCGAGAACGAAGAGCTGGGAGGTCCACGTTTCCCCGTACGTCTGCTCGACGGGGTCGGCGCTGCCGTCAGCCTTGATCTTCTCGTTGTTGGCCATGAACTCGTCCCAGGTCTTCGGGATCTCCAGGTTGAGCTTCTTGTAGAGCGGGATGTTGTAGAGCACACCGCCGCCGAACGCCGTACCGGACGGTCCGCCATAGATCTTGCCGTCGGAGCCCTTGGACGACTCGGCGAAGGTCTCATCCAGCTGGCTCGCCCAGGGCTGGTCGTCCAGCGGGGTGAGGTTCTGCTCCGGCTTGATCGCCTGCAGCAGTGAGCCGTTGTTGTAGATGAAGACGTCGGCCATGTCGCCAGTGGCCAGCCGCGTCTTCACCAGGTTGTCGCCCTCCGAACCTCCCGGGCGCGTTTCGTGCTTGATCGTGATGTTGGGGTTGGCTGCCGTGAAGGCCTTCTCCAGAGCGTTCGCGCTCTCCACATCGGCCGTCTCGGCCCCGTGGAGGAACGTGATGGTCGTGGCGCCGGCTTCGCCGCCTTCGCCGCCTTCGCTGCTGCCCAGGCTGCCGGCACTACAGGCCGTCAGCATCAGGACACTTGCGCTTGCCGCGGCCGCGAGCGTTACACCGCGTCGGGCCGCCGTCGGAAACCTCATAGGTCCTCCAGGTTCAAGGTTGATCGGTCGCTTCCGAGGAATTAATGAAGCGTTTCAAACAGACCGTAGCCGATGGCGGGCTGGCCCGTCAATACCAGGTTCCTTCCCACGTCGGAATGGTTGGTCGGAGGGCAAAGTCAACCGGTTGCCCCTATTGAAGGGTTTCAGTCAACGAGTTCCGCAGGGTGGCCGGATGGGGAGAGATGGTGCGTCCCGCCGGGCAGTCGCAGCTCCGGTTGCCCGGGTAGCCGGACCACCGCCGTGACGTCGGAGGGGATCTCGAGATCGAGGGTGAGATCGCCGTTCGCGCCAGTCTCCCAGTGCACCGCGACCCGGCCGTGCCGCGTCTCCAGTGCCACCTCGGCCCAGGTGATCCCGCCGCCGGGCTGCGGCGCCACCAGCACCTCTGCGTACCCGGGCGCGAGCGGGGCGATGCCACCGATGGTCCGGTGCATCCAGTCGACGACCGCGCCCAGGGCGTAGTGGTTGAAGCTGGTCATCTGGCCGGGGTTGATGGTGCCGTCGGGCAGCATCGAGTCCCAGCGCTCCCACACCGTCGTCGCGCCCATCGTCACCGGGTAGAGCCAGGAGGGGCACTCGGTCTGCAGCAACAGCCGGTATGCGTGGTCCAGGTGGCCGGTGCGCGCCAGGGCGTCGGTCACGAACGGCGTGCCCGCGAACCCGGTCTGGATGTGGTACCCGCCGTCGGCGACCAGCGTGGCCAACCGCTTACCGGCCAGCTCGACGAGATCGGCGTCGAGGATGCCGAACGCGATGGCCAGCGCGTAGCCGGTGGGAGCGTCGCTGTGGATGGTGCCGTCGGCGTCTACATAGTGCTCGTAAAACGCCGCCCGGATCCGGTCGGCCAGGTCGCGAAACTCCGTCGCCTCGTCGGTCCGGCCGAGCACCTCGGCCGCCTGGGCGGCCAGGTCGGCACTGCGGAAGAGGCAGGCGGTTGCGACGACGCCATGGTCGGCCTTGGCCTTGATCGGGTCGTCCGGTGGGGCCGTGGGGTCGAGCCAGTCACCGAACTGGAAGCCGGTGTCCCACAGGTCGGTGGTGGACAGCTTGGACTCGACCCGGCGGAGATGGGCGGTCATGGCGTCGAAGCTGTCGGCGAGCACCTGGAGGTTGCCGTAGGCCTGCCAGAGCGCCCACGGAACCCACACCGCGGCATCGCTCCAGACCGCCGTGCTGTCCGGCTCGGGAAACGTCGTCCGCTGCTCGGGGATGCGTTTCAGCACGTCGGGGATGACGAAGGCGACCATGCCGTCAGCTGCTCGCTGCTCGGCGTCGAGATCGGCCAGCCAGTCGCGGAGGAAGTCCTCGACATCGAACAGGTACGCCGCCGACGGCGCGAAGGCCGCGATGTCGCCGGTCCAGCCCAGTCGCTCGTCACGCTGCGGACAGTCGGTCGGGACGTCGAGGAAGTTCCCGCGGGTGCCCCAGACCACGTTGCGGTGCAGCTGGTTGAGCAGCTCGTTCGAGCACTCGAAGGTGCCGATGCGGCGCAGCTCCGAGGAGACGACGACCGCGGTCAGGGCCGCCGGGTCGAGCTCGCCGGGCCAGCCCTCGATCTCGGCGTAGCGGAAGCCATGGAAGGTGAAGGTGGGCTCGAAAACGTCCTCGCCGCCGCTCAGGGTGAGTTGGTCGGTGGCCTTGGCGGTGCGCAGCGGCCGGACGCCGAGCTCTTCGTGCTCGAGGACCTCGGCGTGCCGCAGGGTGATCGTCGTTCCCGCCGGACCCTGGACGCGGGCCCGGATCCAGCCGACCAGGTTCTGGCCGAAGTCCACCAGAGTCTTGCCGGCCGGCGAAGTCCAGACCTCGACCGGAGCCAGCTCCTCCTGTCGGCGGACCGGCGGTCCGATGTAGGGGGTCAGGGTGGCCAGGTCCAGCTCGCCGACGTGCACCTGGGTCCAGCCGTCGCCGGGGAACCCGGGCCGGAGCCAGTCGTCGGAGTAGCGCCGGGCGTCGATGCTCTGACCGTCGTACAGGTCGTTGGCCGTGACCGCCGAGGGGCCCGCGGTCCAGTTCTGGTCGGTCACCACGGTCTGCCGGTGGCCGTCGTCGAACTCGATCTCGAGCTGGGCGAAGGCGCCGAGCTCGTCGCCGTACAGGTTCCGGAAGCCCCCCCAGCCGAGGCGCCCCCGGAACCAGCCGTTGCCGAGCGCGAAGCCGAGCACCGAGGTGGGCTCGAGCAGCGCCGTGACGTCATAGCTGCGGAAGCGCAGCCGCCACTCGTAGCTGCTCCAGCCCGGGCTGAGCACCTCGTCCGACACCGGACGGCCGTTCAGGTAGGCCTCGAAGACGCCGTGGGCGGTGGCGTGCAGTGTCGCCGAGCGGACGGCGCCGTGATCGGGGTCGAGACGAAACTCGCGCCGGAGCAGCGGGGCGCCGTCGAAGTCGTCGTTCGGACAGATGAGGGTGGCCGACCAGTCAG
>CAWEFW010000048.1:0-21757 GCA_963808435.1 uncultured Actinomycetota bacterium
GCGACCTTGCCCTGGGTAACTGACGCCAGACGCTGCTCGTTCCCGGGACGGGCCGGCCGGTGATGAAAGCGTCCCACGAACTCGGGGATGGAAGGGCCGTAGTCGCCGAGCCCGGGTTTCTGCCACGCTGAGCGGGTGAGCTCCGAGGTCAACCGCCTGATGTGGGACGAGCGGGCCCCGGCCCACGCGGCGTCGCCGGAGTACGGCCTGGCCCGCTTCGCCAGCGACCCGAACCACATCTCCGACGTGGTCCGCTTCGACCGGCCGCGGCTCGGCGACATCTCCGGGCTCCGCGGCGTCCACCTGCAGTGCCACATCGGCACCGACACCGTCTCGCTGAGCCGGTTGGGTGCCCGGATGTCCGGGCTGGACTTCTCGGCCGCCGCGATCACCGTGGCCACCGACCTGGCCGCCAGGGCCGGCGCCGACATCGACTTCCACGTGGCCGATGTCTACGACGCCGTCGAGGTCCTCGGTGCGGGCGGCTACGACCTGGTCTTCACCGGCATTGGTGCACTCGGCTGGCTGCCCGACATGGACCGCTGGGGCGGGGTGGTCGCGGACCTGCTTCGTCCGGGCGGCCGGCTCTTCCTTCGGGAGGGGCACCCGGTGCTGTGGTCCCTGGCCGACCCGCGCCCGGACGGGCTGGTGGTGATCGACTACCCCTACTTCACCCCAGCCGAGCCGACGGTCTGGGACGAGGAAGGCACGTACGTCACCACCGAGGTGAGCTTCGTCCACACCGTCTCGCACGAGTGGAACCACGGCCTGGGCGAGATCATGTCCGCGCTGATGGGCGCGGGAATGGTCGTCACCGGCTTTGTCGAGCACGACAGCGCGCCGTGGAACGCCCGACCCGGCGAGATGGAGGAGAACGACGGTGAGTGGCGGATGCGCGACCGGCCGGAGCGCTTCCCCTGCACCTACACCCTGCAGGCCCGCAAGCCGTGACCGCCGATGCCGATTGACCAGCTGAGCAAGGCGGACCTGCCGGGGCTGAGACGGCTGGCCCAGGCCTGCCTGGACGCCGACGGCGGGCTGCCGCTGCTCACCGAGACGGCGATGCTGCGGTCCCGGTTCCTTCGGAAGGAGACCGTCGCGATCCGCGAGGACGGCGAGCTGCTCGCGGCCGCCGGTCTGGACGTCGACGGCGACCGGGCGATCACCAGCGGCATGGTCGCCCCTTCGGTACGGGGTCAGAGCCTGGGCACCCATCTGCTGACCTGGGCCGAGGACGGCGCCGGGAAGGCGTCGCTGACCGTGGTTACCGAGTCCTGCGGCCCCGACGCCGAGCGTCTCTACGCAAGGCACGGGTTGGTGTGCACCTTCGCCGAGACCGTAGGGCGCCACGACCTCCACTCGGTACCGAGCGTGGGGCCGCCGGTGGGCGTCAGTGTGGTCCCGGTCAGCGAGGCCGACCCGGCCGACCTGTTCACCGCGTACGTCAACTCCTTCGCCGACCGTCCCGGCTTCGTCAAGCCGGAGCCGGCCGTCTGGCTGGGCGAGCTCGACCTCGACCCGGGCTGGCGCCGCGACCTCTCGCTGCTGGCCCTCCGCAAGGGCACTCCGGTGGGCTTTATCAACGTTCTCGGCCGCTGGGTGGACCAGGTGGGCGTGGTGCCGGAGTGGCGCGGCCGCCGGATGGGGGCGTACCTGGTCGCCCGGGCCCTCCGCGCCCTGGCCATCGAGAGCCCGGCACCGGTCTGGTTGTGCGTCAACGTGAACAACCCGGCCGGCGAGCTCTACCGGCGGCTCGGGTTCGCCGACGCCGGCACCCGGGCGCGCTACACGCGCGAGGTCAGGCGGGCGTGAGACCGCGCTCGAGCCGCTCCCGGTAGAGGTCCACGCTCTCCCGCAGCGCCTTGAGGACGTAAGGCGGGAACTCCAGCCCCTGCTTGTGCGCCCAGAGCAGCCGGTTCTCCACCCGACCGATCTCCCGGGCGTAGCTGCTCACGTCCTGGTCGATACCCAGGTTGACCAACACCCCGCCCATGTCGGCCTTGTACTGCCGCATGGCGTTGGTCCCGACCAGGTTGTAGGACTTCTCCCGCAGCACTCGGGTGAGGAAGAGCTGCCACGGCTTGAGCATCCGGTCCTGGATCATCGCCGTCGCCGACATCTGGTAGAACGCGAAGTGCCCCGGCTCCTGCTGCTTGATCGGGGTGATGATGGTCTCCGAGATCGCGGTCTCGCCGATCTCCCGCAGCCCGTCGTTGATCGAGTTGTACGCCAGCACGGCCTGCCGCTCGGTGCTCGCGCCGGTCAGGAAGTAGAGCAGCTTGGCGATGTCCTGGATGGGTTTGAGGCTGGCCAGCGCGCCCAGGATCTTGATCTTGAAGGAGACCTGGAGGTGTGGCCGGGCCGCCGGATGCCCGAGGTCGGTCTGCAGCCGGTCGAGGATCAGGCCGTGCTGGATCTCCTGCGGCTGCCATACATCGGCGTAGAAGGTCTTGTTGATGTCGTCGACGTCCGGCAGCAGACAGAGGATCTCCAGCACGTTCCGGTCGACCTCGAGCTCGACCCGCGCCAGGTAGTCGATGACGTGCCCGAACCGGCGCCGGACCAGGTCTGGGTTCTTGATCGTCCGGTCGACGGAGTCCAGCCGGATCGGAGGGTAGAGCTCCCCCAGTCGCTGTACGTGCTCAGCGATTTTCTGGGTCGTGATGTGTTGCCGAGGCACGGTACCTATCCTAGAGATGAGGCAGATGATCGGACATAGCCTGCCCTAAGTTCGACGCGGTCAGCGGACATGTTTGTTGCCGTTCAGGTACTGCAGCGGCCGAGGTCGTCGGTGCCGAAGCCGCGGTCGATCCAGTAGAGCTGCGACGCGGACCTCCGGTGGATCTCGTCCGCCACCGCCGTGCGCCAGGCTTCCATCTCGTCCCGGTCGCTCGCGCTAAAGCAAGACCACCAGCAGGATGACGATCAGCACCACCAGGGCGGCCACTCCCCCGACCGCAACCAGAGCGACCCCGTTCGCGCTGCGCGCCGGAGACACCTCGCCCGGTGGGCCGGACGGGGCGGCGGCCACGATGGCGGGGTCGGCGTAGGTCCGCAGCGGGGGCAGCCCCTCGACCACCGGCACCAGCTCGCCCATCCGCTGAGCGGCGAACAGGGTGTCCAGCCGTGTGCGGTAGTCGTCGGCGTCCAGCGTGCCCGCCGTGTACGCGGCGTTCAGCCGCGAGCTCAGCTGGTCCCGCTCGGTCTCGGTGACCGGCGCGTCCGGCGTACTCCGGTAGGGCGAGGAGATGGGGAGCTCGTTGCTCACGTGTCCTCCTCGCTAACGCTCGTCGGCCACGTTCGCGTCGCTGCTGTGGTGAATCGTGAGCTCGCAAGCTCGCTCACGCTGGCTCCAGGGTGGCGGGCAGCCCGAACTTCTCGAACAGCCGGAGGTCGAAGAAGACGCTCACGTGGCTGACCCGGTCGCTCTCGAGGGTGAGCACCTGCAGCTGAAAGGCGTCATGACGGCCGTCGGGCTGCCGCATGTAGAGGCCGAACGCCGGCTGCCCGTTCGCCTGTGTCGGGACCAGGACCTGGTCGCCCGGGCCTTGGGCCGGGCAGTTGCGGCGGATGACGTCGCCGATTGCCTCGTTGCCGCGGTACCAACCGAGGTAGGGCGGCATCTCCCAGACCGCGTCCTCGGCCAGCAGCTCGACGATCCGCGGGATGTCGTAGTGCTCGAACGCGGCGACGTAGTCGGCCAGCAGCTCCTTGGCCCGGTCCTCGTCGAGGTCCGCGCTCTCGGTCTCGGGGTCCAGCTTGTGCACCGACGCGCGAGCTCGCTGCAGGCTGCTGTTCACCGCCGCGACGGAGATCTCCAGCAACTCGGCCACCTCGCTGGCCTTCCAGGCGAGCACATCCCGCAGGATCAGCACCGCCCGCTGGGGCGGAGTCAGGTGCTGCAGCGCGGCGACGAACGCCAGACGCACGCTTTCCCGGTCGACGACCGCAGCCGCCGGGTCGGCCTCCGGACCGCCCCAGACCACCGAGTCCGGCAACGGCTCCAGCCAGGTCACCTCGTAGTCGAGCCGCAGGCTGGCGTGCGGGTCGCTGGCCGGCTGGCCCAGCCCGACCGGCATCGGCCGGCGACCGCGGCCCTCGAGCGCGGTCAGGCAGGTGTTGGTGGCGATCCGGTACATCCAGGTGCGCAACGACGACCGCTGCTCGAACTTCTCGAACGCCTTCCAGGCCCGCAGGTAGGTCTCCTGCACCAGGTCCTCGGCCTCGTGCACCGAGCCCATCATCCGGTAGCAGTGCGCGGTCAGCTCCCCGCGCAGCGGCTCCACCTGCTCGGCGAAGACATCCTCATCCAGTGCGACCGTCATGGCTTTAGAACCTACTCCGACCCGCCGACACCTGCATGCGGCCGCTCCTGTCGGATTCCCACGCAGCGTGGGGATCCGACGCTGAGAACAGGTTGCAACGTGGGTACAGGGTGAGATTCCCACGCTGCGTGGGAATCTTGTGACCCGGTGGCGGCTGGACCGGGGTGCGAGGGGAGTTCAGAGAGCCGTACGCGGGCGCAGACCGGTGTGGAAGGCGGCGAAGGCGAGCAGGTCGGCCCACTCCGCCGCCTCCAGCCAGGTGGGCCGGCCCATGCCGTGACCGGCGGCGGTCTCGATCCGGGTCAGCACCGGTGCCTCCCCCGCCTGCCCGTGCTGCAGGGTGGCGGTGAACTTGTGGCTGTGCAGCGGCACCACCCGGTCGTCGTGGTCGCCGGTCAGCACCAGGGTGGCCGGGTACGTCGTGCCGGGCATCACGTTGTGCAGAGGCGAGTAGGCCCGCAGCACGGCAAAGTGCTCGGGGTCGTCCGGGTCGCCGTAGTCGGAGATCCAGGCCGCGCCGATGGTGAACCGGGAGAACCGCAGCATGTCCAGCACGCCGACGGCCGGTAGAGCCACGGCGGCCAGCTCCGGCCGCTGGGTCATGACCGCGCCGACCAGCAGCCCGCCGTTGCTGCGACCGTGCAGCGCCAGCTGGCTCGACGTCGTGGCGCCCGACGCGGTGAGGTGCTCCGCGACGGCGACGAAGTCGTCGAACACGTTCTGCTTGCCGTCCAGCCGCCCCGCGTCATGCCAGCCGCTGCCGAACTCCCCACCGCCGCGCAGGTTGGCCAGCGCCAGCTGACCGCCCGCGGCCAGCCAGCCGGACCAGCCGGAGCGGTAGTCGGCCAGGATCGGGACCTTGAACCCGCCGTAGCCCCACAGCAGCGTGGGCTGGGGCGCCGACCGGTCGACGCCCGCCGGGGCAACCAGGAAGTAGGGCACCGAGGTGCCGTCGGCGCTGGTGGCCGTACGCCGTTCGACGGTCACCGCCGGCGGGACGAAACCGTCCTCGGCCCCGGGCACCAGGTCAGGCAGAGCGGTGACCTCGCCGGTCGCCGTGTCGATCCGGAAGCTCTGGGTCGGGCTGGTGACCGACGACAGCCCGACGAAGCACTCGGTCGAGTCGGGCTTCCCGTGCAGCCCGACCAGGGATCCGCCGCTGACCGGAACGATCCCGAGATCCCGGCCGAAGCGGTCGAGCCGCCGGATCTCGGGCGAGGCGTCGGTGAGGTAGACGGCCACGAAGCCGTCCCGCACCGCGGTCACGGTGAGCAGCGTCGAATCCCGCTCCGGCACCAGCTCGACCCAGTCGGGGCTTCCGTCCGCGGCCAGCTGCTCGAGATCCACCGCCAGCAGCCGGCCCCGCTCGGCCTCGAGGTCGGTGTGCACGACGAGCCGGGATCCCTCACCGGCCACCACGGCGAACTCGGCCACCGGCTCGTCGACCACCTTGACCACCGCACCCAGCCGGCTTCGGCCGTCCGGTCCGTTCTCCAGGGGGTACAGCCAGAGCCGGTTGCGGGGATCGGTCCCGGCCACGATCGACACCTCGAGGAAGCGGTCGTCGTCGGTCACCGCGGCGAACATCATCAGCGCGTCGTCGTCGGGGAAGGCCAGCACCTCCTGGTCGGTGTCCTGCGCCTCCCCGACCCGGTGCAGCCGGAGCGTGGGCCGCGACAACGCCACCGTCTCGGTCCCGTCCGCGCCGGCCGGCGCCGGGAAGGAGGTATACACGTACGAGCGTCCGTCCGGCAGCCAGGCCGCCGAGGAGAACTTCGTGGTCACCGGGGCGTCGGTGATCGGGGCCCCGGTGGCCAGGTCGAGGAGGTGGAAGGTGGCCCAGTCGCTGCCGGCGTCACTGAGTCCGTACGCCGCCCGGGCCCCGTCCGAGCTGACCGACAAGCTGGTCAGCGAGCGAGTGCCGTCACTGGACAGGGTGTTCGGGTCGACCAGCACGCGGCCACCCGCCCGCAGCTCGTCCAGCGAGTCGGCGAGGTACCAGACGTCCTGGTTCTGGGTCCCGTCGTTGCGGGTCAGGACGTACCGGCCCCCGCGGACGTCCGGCACCCCGGTCCGCGGCCGCCGTACGACGGACCGCATGGTGGCCAGGAACCACTCCCGGTCCGCCAGACTGGCCAGGTAGTCCTCGGTGACCTCGTTCTGGGCCCTGACCCAGGCCACCGTCTCGGGCGCGTCGGGGTCCTCCAGCCAGCGGTACGGGTCGGCGACGGGCTGGCCGTGCAGCATGTCGACGACATGATCCCGCCGCGACTCCGGATAGCGCACCGGTGGCCTTCAAGCAGGAGTGGGGGCGACTTTGTCCAGGGCGTCGAAAAGCCGGTTGGACACCTCGTCGATCGGGCCGAGGCCGTCGACCTCCACCAGGATCCCCTGCTCGCGGTAGACGTCGAGCAGCGGTGCTGTCTTCTCCGCGTACTCGCGCAGGCGGATCCGGATGGTGTCCTCGTTGTCGTCCGAGCGGCCCTCGATCTGGGCTCGCTTGAGCAGCCGGACCACGACCTCGTCCACGTCGGCGAGCAGCGAGACCACCGCATCCAGCCGCGTGCCCTTGGTGTCGAGGGCGGCGTCGAGCGTCTTGACCTGGTCCAGCGTGCGCGGGTACCCGTCGAGCAGGAAGCCTTTCTCGCAGTCGGACTCGGTGAGCCGTTCGAGCACGATGGCGTTGGTGACCTCGTCGCTGACGTAGCCGCCGGAGTCCATGATGGCCCGGACCTGGTGGGCCAGCGGGGTCTCGGCGGTCTTCATCGCCCGGAAGATGTCACCGGTGGAGATCGCCGGGATGCCGTAGTGCTCGGCGATCAGCCCGGCCTGCGTGCCCTTGCCCGCTCCCGGCGGGCCCATGATGAGGAGGCGCATCAGCGGAGGAACCCTTCGTAGTTGCGTTGCTGGAGCTGGGACTCGATCTGCTTCACGGTGTCGAGGCCGACGCCGACGATGATCAGGATCGACGTACCGCCGAAGGGGAAGTTCTGGTTGGCGTTGAGCAGGATGAACGCGACCGACGGGAGCAGCGCGATCAGCCCGAGGTAGAGCGCGCCGGGGAAGGTCAGCCGGGACAGCACGAAGCCGAGGTAGTCCTCGGTGGGTTTGCCGGCCCGGATACCCGGGATGAAGCCTCCGTACTTCTTCATGTTGTCGGCCACCTCTTCCGGGTTGAAGGTGATGGCGACGTAGAAGTAGGCGAAGAACACGATCAGCAGGAAGAAGGTGGCCATGTAGATCGGGTGGTCCCCGGTGATGAAGTTCGCCTGGATCCACTCCGACACCTCGCTGTCCGGCTGGAACTGCGCGTACAGGGCCGGCAGGTAGAGCAACGACGAGGCGAAGATGACCGGGATGACACCGGCCTGGTTCACCTTGATCGGGATGTACGTCGTGGTGCCGCCGAACATCCGCCGGCCGACCATGCGCTTGGCGTACTGCACCGGGATCCGGCGCTGGGACTGCTCGACGAAGATGACCCCGGCCATCACGACCAGGCCGAGCGCGATGACCAGGAGGAACACTACCCAGCCCTGCGAGCCCGGCCGGGCAACCTTGAGGCTCCACAGCGCGCTGGGGAAGGTGGCCGCAATCTGGGTGAAGATGAGCACCGACATGCCGTTGCCGACCCCGCGCTCGGTGATCAGCTCACCCATCCACATGATGACGCTGGTTCCCGCCGTCATGGTCAGGATCATCACCACGACGGGGAAGATGTCCTTGCTGTAGACCAGCCCGGTGCAGCCGGTGAACAGCCGGTCGTTGACCGCGACGGTGACGAAGGCGGTGGCGTTGAGCACGGCCAGCACCAGGGTCAGGTAGCGGGTGTACTGGGTGATCTTGGTCTGGCCGGACTGGCCCTCCTTCTTCAGGGCCTCCAGCCGGGGGATGACCACGGTGAGCAGCTGCAGGATGATGCTCGCGGTGATGTAGGGCATGATGCCCAGCGCGAAGATGGCCAGCTGCAGTAGCGCGCCGCCTGAGAACAGGTTGATCAGGGAGTAGAGGCCCTGCTGCTCACCCGAGGTGGCCTGGGTCAGGCAGAAGTCGACCTGGGCGACGTTGACGTTGGGCGTGGGGATGACCGAGCCCAGCCGGAAGACGGCGAGGATCCCTAGGGTGAAGAAGATCTTCTTGCGTAGGTCCGGTGTCCGGAATGCGTTGGCGAACGCGGCGAGCACTCCTGCCCTCCCTCATCTGGTCTGACCGCCCTGTCAACGCAGAACAGCTTGTCCCGCCGGACCGCCCGACTTTATCAAGAACCTCCTCAAACCGGAGACTCGTCCGGACGGGGCCGGGTTGACCCAGTCTTGTCCGGGGCTCCAAGTCCCCGTGCGCCAAGGCTCGTCCTAGACGAGTGCTCTCCAATACGCTGACGGCATGAAGATTCTTGTCGGTTACACCCCGGCCCCCGAGGGTGTCGCGGCCTTCGACTTCGCCCTGGCCCACGCGCAGCTCACCGACGCCCACCTGACGGTGCTGAACACGGGCAAGAACGGCGACTACTCCGACCCGGTGTTCGCATCGAGCCAGGACATCGACTCCTTGGAGGCGGAACTGGGCAAGTCCGGCCTGGAGTACGAGATCCGGCGCCCCAATGACGGCCTCAGCGCGACCGACAGCATTCTGAGCGTCGCGGAGGAGAGCGGTGCCGACCTGCTGGTCATCGGGCTGCGGAAGCGGTCCGCGGTGGGCAAGCTGATCACCGGCAGCACCGCGCAGGCCGTCCTGCTGAACTCCCCTGTGCCGGTCATCTGCGTACCGGCCAAGGCCGAGACGGGCTAAGACCTCGGCTTCGCGGCACTAAAGGCTCGGGACATGTGCGGATGACGGAGGTCGACGGCCGGACCCGCCACTACGGCGGTTTCTACTTCGGTGTCGAGCCGGACGACGACCGCCCCCTGCTGCTGGTCTGGGGCAACTGCCAGGCCGAGGCCCTCCGCGTAGTCCTGTCCACGGCCCCTGACGTGGGCTTCCGAACCGTACGCGTCCCCCCGGTCCACGAGCTGGTCGAGTCCGATGTGCCGCACGCCCAGCGGCTGGCCGCGCGGACCGCCGTGCTGCTGTCCCAGCCGGTCCGGCCCGGCTACCGCGAGCTCCCGATCGGGACCGACGACGTCGCCGCTTGCATGCCCGACGACGCGGTGGTGCTGCGCTGGCCGGTGATCCGGTGGAACGGGCTGGAGCCCTTCTCGGCGATCGTCCGCGACCCCGACGAGCCGTCGGCCGACCCGCCGGTGGTGCCGTACCACGATCTGCGCACCCTGGCCCAGGCCACGCGGTCGGGCGCCGGCGACTGGGACGTCGAGGTGTCGGCCGCGACCTTCCGCGAGGTGGCGCAGGACGGGCTGGGCGAGCTGCGCCGGCGGGAGCAGGCGGGCACCGACGTCGTGGTCAGCGACCTGCTGCTCGAGCACGGCGCCGAGGCCATGCACACCATCGACCACCCCGGCAACCCGGTGCTGCTCCGTCTGGCCGAGCGGGTCCTGGACGAGCTCGGTGAGCCCGGTCGGCCGGCCGACCCGGGCCGCACGCTGCTGGGGACGACGAAGTCGCCACGCGAGGCGCGGGTGCTGGAGGCACTCGACCTACCGGTCAGCGAGGCCCGCGAGGGCTGGCAGCACGCGGGCCAGAGCTGGACCGCCGACGACGTCCGCGCTGCCCAGCTCGCGTGGTACGCCGAGCGGCCCGCCGTGGTCACCGCTGGGCTTCAGCGCTACAACGACCTGATCACCCGTCTCGGGCTCGACGTCGGCTGAGGTCGCCATCCCCGAGGACAAGATCTGCCGGTCGTGTGGGCGGCGGATCGAGTGGCGGAAGAAGTGGGGACGGAGCTGGGACCACGTGCTCTACTGCAGCACCGCCTGCCGCCGCCGGGGCATCACCGAGGCCGACCGCAAGGCGGAGGAAGCCATCCGCTACGCCGTCCGGCACAGCGCCGGGGCCACCTCGCTGTCGGCCATCCACTGGGACGAGCAGCACCCGGAGATCTTGCGGCGGGCCGCTCGGCGGTTGGTCGCCGCCGGTGAGATCGAGATGATCCAGGCCGGCCGCGTGGTCGACCCTTCCACGGCAGTCGGCGCGGTCAGCATCCGGCGGGTGTGAGGCCGATCAGCTCAGGCGCGCATCCTGCCGTCGCCGGCGAATGGTCAGGAAGAGCCGGTGGGCGGTGATGATCAGGGCCAGCCAAGCGCTGCCGAGCAGCCAGGCGAACGCGACATCGGTGAGCCAGTGGTGGCCGAGGAACACCCGGCTCAGCCCCATCACCACGGCCCAGGCGACCGCAAGCACCACGGTGAGGGTGCGCGCCCAGGTGGTGGTGAGCCGGCGGAGCAGCAGGTACGCGACGACCCCCGCGATCACCGTGCTGTTCAAGGTGTGACCGGAGGGGAACGAGAAGGCGTACTCGTACGGCGGCACCGCGTCCGACAGCGGCGGTCGCGCGCGTCCGACGATCGCCTTGCCGATGGTGGTCATCAGCAAGGATCCCGCGGTGGCGATGACCATCAGGACCAGCGGCGTACGCGACCGCCAGCGCCACACCATCACGAGGGTGATCAGGGCCGCGATGACCGTCATGCCGACCGGGCCGCCGAGGTGGGTGAAACCGGTCGCCAGCTCGGTGTTGTCGGCGGTGCGCAGGGCGATGGCCTGGTCGAGCGCGGGCTGGTCGAGCCGGCTGATGCCGTCGTTCTCGGCCACGGACTCGTAGATGGCCGCACCCCCGGCGGCGAAGGCCATCACGATCACCAGACCGATCAGGAGCGTGCTGTACAGAACGGTGTTCGCCGAGGCCCCCGCCGCCAGCCAGCCGACCAGGCGCACCAGGGCCCGGCCCACCAGCGTCGGCCAGCGGGTCAGGTCGCGCTGACCGATGGACTCCTCAGCGCGTGTGTCGTCCGCCAGCTGTGGCAAGCCGCCTCGCTGACCGCCGCCGACCTCCGCCACCGCCGACCCTCCTCGCTGTTGGGCACCGTCCCTCCTGGGTTACCCGGGAGGAGCCGAGGTTACGCGAGCAACGTCATGAGCCGAGCGGCTTCTAGGGTGTGTGGCAGTGTCCGAGAGCGAGTGGGTCGACTACCAGGCCTGCTCCCGGGAGGTCCGCCACGTCCGCCTGGGGAGCGAGTCCTGCCGACTCTGCGCTCAACCCGGGCCGCTGGAACGGACCCTGACCAGTGTGGGCAAGTTCCACTGGCTGTGCTGGCAGCAGCGGCTGGACTGGGCCGACCGGTACCGCCCCGGCCGCATCCTCGACCTGACCAGCGACGACTTCGTCACCTGGGCCACGGCCAACCCCGCGCAGCACCGGGAGTACCTGGGCTTCCTCACCACCGGGGCGACCTTCGGGATCGACGACTTCCCCCGGCCCACCCGTGGGTCGCTGCTGGCGCCCGGTCAGCCCCCGACCACAGTCATCCTGCAGCCCGACGGCACCATCGAGCGGCCCGAGCAGCGCGGCTTGGCCCGCTGGGGCTGTGACCCGGCCGGTCTGCTGGTCCTCTACCTCGACGGGGTGCAGTACCGCATCCTCGGCCAGCGATCCGGCCTTCATCTCGGGCGTCGGATGGCCCACGGATCGGTCCATGGCGAGCCGGTGTTCCTTGGTCTGTGGTCGGACACGGCGACCGGCACGGCAGTCCGGGTGACCACCCGGGCGGCCACGTCGCTGCGCGGGCGCTCGGGCCGGGAGTTCGCCGAACAGGACCTGTTCGTCGGCGCGGGCGAACGGATGTCTGTTCTCGGGCCGGAGACGCGGGTGCGCGTTGAGCCGGACCCCAACCGACGGCGGGTGACCTACCGGCGGAGTCCCCGGCGGATCGTGCTGGACGGCGGACCGGTCTTCCGGGGCGCCGGCGACTACGCCGACTGGCGGCTGACCTTCCTACGCCCGCTCGGGCAGCCGGCCTAACCAGAGTCCGGCTGGCGGATCGGCAAACGCCTCCCATCCATCCAGCAGGAGCCCCGCGTGTGCCAGCAGTGAAGGCCGGAGGCCAGGACGGGAACGGGCCAGCACCCACGAACCCTGGCCCGGGCCGCTGGTGGGAGGCGGGCTGAGCACCACGTCGACGCAGTGCAGCACCGGGGCGGAAGCCAGCGCGGGCGGCGCCTCCACCGGCTCCGGACACCGGTCCCAGAGCAGCACCACCAGCTGGCGGCGGCCCGGTTCGCCGGCCCCGTCGGCGGTCACGACCGCGGCCGTTGCGGCGAGGGTGGCGCTCACGTCGGACATCGGCGTCGGGTCGGGATAGCGCGGCATGGCCCGTACGCCGTACGGCACCTGGTCCCGCAGCACCCAGGCCACGTCTCCACCAGCCGCCAGACCCACGCTGACCCGCACGTCGCGACGGGAACCGGCCGCGTCCAGGAAGTCGGCCAGGTGCGCGCGCAGCAGCGGCGTGGCGTCCATCCCGATCAGGTACGCGGCGACCGGCGAGGGCGTAACCGGCGCCGGCGGCGCTTGGGTCGGCGGGGACACCGGAGCGGACTCCACGACCGGTGCCGGTGCGGGCGACGGCGTACGGACGGGCTGGGGCGTCGGGGCCGGCGCGGACATCGGCGGCGGCTCGACCGGATGCAGCACCTCCGTCTGCGCCTCCGCGGCCCGCATCAGGTCGGGGTGGGTATGGAACGCGACCGGCTCGTACCGGTCCAGGGCGAAGCTCATGTGTCCCACACCGTGCTCATGTCCGGGTCCACGGCCAACGGGAGCGCTTCGGATCCTCGGCCACCTCGAGCAGGGTGGACAGGGTGGGGCTGAGGTCGGCCTGCTGGGTGAGCCCGGGCCAGTACTGGCGCAGCAGCGGCCGGGCGACGTCGACGCTGCGGGCGCCGAGCACGTCGAGGACGAACAGCCGAGTGGTCTTGCGCGTGCCGAGCAGCCCGACCAGGAGAACCTCCAGATCAGCATCCGGCCAGTCGCCCATCCGAGCCAGCAACGCCCGGGTCGGCATCCGCTGTTCCGCGACCATCCGGTCCACCGTCGCCGCGAACCCGCCCGGCTCGCGGGCCACGGCGGCGACCAGCGACGGTGACGGTGGACCGGCGCCGTCCGCCCAGTCGGTCAGCCGTTGTTCGGTCACCACCGACCAGGTCGACGTGTCGACGTACCAGTCAAAGGCGCTCAGCGGAGCGCTCCCCCGCCGGCCGGTGGAGGCGGCGACCAGGTCGGCCAGCGGAGTGGCGGCGATGACCACCGGGCTGCCCTTCTTGGCCAGCCGATGCACCGCGGGCAGCACCGCGCGGCCAAATGCCTTCGGCCCCATGAGTCCGACCAGCTGGTCCTGCAGTACCCCCTGGTCGCTCGCCGTCATCCCGGAGGGCCGGGCGACCGCGCGGGCCAACAGGGTGGCCAGCTCGGCGTCCGGCTCGGCCAGCCGGGCGGCCAGCGCGGGCCGCGCCTCGGGGTCCAGCAGTCCGTCGAGCAGCAGCCGGGTCGAGCCGGTCTCGTCGACCCGTTGCAGGAACCGTCGCCACAGCGGACCGGTCAGCAACCGCCGGACGTCGTCGGTGCTCAGCCGGTCCAGCAGGCCCGACTCCAGCTGTGCCCAGCCGAACAGCTCGGTCACGCTGGTCACCTGGTCGAGGGCGAGCTTGGGTCCGGCCGCGGTGAGGGCGGCGATCACCGCCGCGGCGGACCGATCGGGCTCGGGCACTCCGGCGTCCAGGTCGAGGTCCGCCGGCCCCGGGCGCGAGAACGGCGGCACCGCGACGGAGAGCCGCAGCCCCTCCCCCGCAGGGTCGCTGGCGAAGGTCGCCAGGGACAGCCCCGCGGCGAGGCCGTCGGGAAGCACGCCCACGACCTGGCGAACCGTCTGCTCGGCCCGCCCCGCATCCCGGCTGGCCAGCACCATCGGGCGCCGGTCGGCCAGGCACCGCAGCAGCACCGCCAGCACCGCTTCCGCCGTGTGGTCCAACGCCGGCGGCTCGTCCGGCTCCGCCACCGGCACCTCGACCCTCGGCCAGCCAGCGTCCGCGTCCCCGGCCGGCTGCTCGGTGCGCAGCAACCCGCGGTCCGCGCAGGCGAAGAGGTCCCGGGGTCCGAGCCGGCCGCTCGGGTCGAGCAGCGCGTGCACCACGTACTGCCCGGGCCGTGCCGCGCCCGCCGCGTACGCCTTGCTGATCAGCAGGGAGCCTTGGTCGCTGCGCTCGTACGCCAGGCAGCGGGGCGGCACGGCCCCGTCGCCGACCAGGGCCGCCGCGCCCTGGTCGAGGAAGCGTGCCCGGGCCCCCAGCCCGGCGTCCCGGTCGCCGAACGGCAGCCGCCAGCCGACGGAGGCGAAGACCGGCCCGAAGCCGTCGCTGCCCAGCAGCGAGTTGGTCGACCAGCCGAGCACCACCTGCTCGCAGGGCACCAGCTCAGACATAGGTTCCCGGTCGTCCGATCAGCCGGAGTCCGTGCAGAACCGCGAGCAGCGGCTCGGCTATGTTGAGCGGCCGGTAGTCCGCGAACAGGCCCTGCTCATCCGGCTCACATCCCATCGCCGACACCGCGTGGTAGCTCCGCAGCCGGGACAGCTGTTCGATGGCCTGCAGGATGCCGGCCCCGCCGTAACGGCGAGTGATCTCGTACGGCAGCTGTCCCTGGACCTCCTGGCTGCCCAGCGGGTCGTCGAAGTAGCGGGCGTCCAGCGCCAGGCTGCCGAACTCCGCCCCCCCGAACTCGGTGGGCAGCAGGTCGACCAGCTCGTCGGCCTTGGACAGCACGGCCGCGACCGGCAGGTCCCGGGTGGGGTGACGGCCGACGTAGCTCGGATGCTGGCTGAGCTGGGCCAGCAGGGTGGTGAGCGTGCCGACCACCCGGCTCGGGCCCGGGGCGGTCTGCGACAGCTCCTCGCCCGGCAGCCGGTAGACCTCGCGGGGGAAGCGCAGCGCCTTCGGCGTGTAGAACAGCAGCGCGGCGTCCATCAGCTGCACGAACGGGCTGTGCACGGCTACGTCCTGGCCGGTCTGCTGGACCTCGCCGGCGGAGTCGAAGAACACCAGGTCGTAGCGGGCGTCCCGACCGGCGGGCGGCGTCACCGTCATCCGCACGACGAGCGGCGGGGTCTGCTCGTCGGTGTTCGGCCGCAGGGTGGTGCCCGGGGCCCGGCGGTTGCGCAGCTGCCCCTCGTAGTACTGCTCCCAGCGGCGCCGGGACGGCTCGTCGACGATCGAGAACCGCATCCCCATCTCGCTCAGGATGGCGTGGTTGGTCAGCTGGTAGAGCAGGCTGCCCAGATAGCTGGACTTGGTGGTGGCGGTCGGTCCGATCAGGCCGATCACGACCGGCTTGACGATGCGGAAGTCGTCCGGCTGCACGTGACCGGCCGGGCAGCGCCAGGCCGCGCCGAGCCGCTGCCGGGCCAGGGCCTGGGCGACCCGGCGGTTCTCGGCGCGGTGCGCCAGCGGCGGGGTCCGTTCCAGCAGCCGGCTCAGCCGGTCGAGCAGGCTGGGCCGCGGCTCGGCTAGCAGGTTGCCGGCGGCGTCGATCAGCCGGAATGCGTCGCGCGGATAGGTGCGCGGGCACTGCACACAGAGCGGCATCGGTGTCGGTCGGCCTGCTCAGGTGGGGATCAAGAGCAGGAAGACGACCACGAAGACCAGATACCAGAGCAGTGACCAGGTGAGCAGCCAGGTCCGTCGTCGGGCGAACCGCTGTCGCCGGCGGGCGGCCCGGATGGCCGCGTGCTCGCCGCGCAGCTTGTCGGTCAGGCCGGTCTCGGTCATGCGAACGCCATCCCGAGCAGGATCAGTGTGAGCAGCGCGGCGGCGAAGGCGACCAGCACGGCCCCGCCGGCGTACGCGACGCGCGGCTCCCAGCCGACGTGCTCATCCCCCAGCACCCCGGCCGCGGTGGCGTAGCGGCCGAGCCGGGTCCGCGGCGGCGGGTCCTCGAGCGAGGCGACGACCGGCGGGCCCAGGACCTTGGTCGCCCCGACCAGCACCTCGGTGTTGGTTCCGGTCTCACCGAGCTGGGCGAGCAGGTCGCCGGCGGTGCCGCGCTGAGCCGGATGCCAGGCGAGGCCCCGGGCCACCGCGTCGCGCAGGCCACCGTTCGGCAGCGCATCGAGGTCGGGCCGAGGCGGCGCGACGCCCAGGGCGACGCTCTGGTCGATCGCGTACAGGGCGGCCTCGTCGAAGCCGGTCACGCAGTAGGGGTGCCGCCCTGGCGCGAACATCTGGCACACGGTCAGGGCCCAGGAGAACAGGTCGGTCCCGCCCAGGATGGGCCGTTCCGGCCCGCCGCCGAACAGCTGCTCGGGGCTCGCGTACGCCTTGGTCGCCTCGACCACCCGCGGTCGGCGCTCGGATGGGTCGCGCGAGGACTCGAAGTCGATCAGCGTGGCCCGCCGGTCGTGCACGATCACGTTGCCGGGCTTGATGTCGCAGTGGATCTCGCGCCGGTTGTGCACCTGGGCGATGCCGACCAGGATCATCCGGGCCGCGCTGGTCGACCGCTCCCGCGTCCATTCCGGCTGGCCGATCAGCTGGTCCAACGCGACTCCCTGGTAGAAGTCGCGGGCCACCCAGCTGAAGTCGGGGTCGTGGGCATGCCCTCTGAGCACGCCCTGCTGCGCGGACCAGATCTGCTCCTCGCGCAGCCGGATCTGCCCGTCGGCCGTGGGGTTGCCGGTCAGCACCTTGATCACCACGAAGGCGGGAGCGGCGCTGTCCGCGGTCGGCTCAGCGGCGGTGCCGAGCAACGGGGTCGGCTTGTCGGCATTGACCGGTTCGGTGTCGGGCTTGAGCCGGTGGCTGCAGCGGAACGGGCCGAGCTGGTCGGGGTCGCCGGGCTGCAGGTCGTAGAGCTGCTGCTGCCGGGCGGCGCCGCGATTCGGCACCGGGACCGTGGTCGGCTCGGGCCGGAGACGGGCCGGAACGACCCGCGTGTCCTCCTCCGCCACCCAGCCACTGTAGCCTGCGGCCGTGTCACTGGCCTTTCGGAACCGGTCACAAACTGCAGGTTCTGCGGCGCAGACCTTGCAGTCTGTGACCAGTTTCGGGCAGTAGGGCCGGCTACTTGTCGATCCGGGTGATCCAGTACTCCACAGGCGCCGGGACTCCCGGGTCGCGGAAACGGGCATTGGGCAGGTAGAGGCTGCCCTTGTACGCGGCGACCGTCGTCGGCACGTCGAAGTCCGGGCTGGTCAGCGTCTGGACCAGCCGGCCCCTGGTGGCGCGCCGGTTGAGTTTGACCACCGCCACCTGGTTGAGCTGGTTCCGGACGACGTAGAGCGTGCTCCCCCGGAGAAGCAGGCCGTCGCCGTTGGTCAGCGACGCGTCGCCGAGATCGACCTGGGTCGCCACCCCGGTCCGCGGGTTGACCCGAAAGAGCTTGCCGGTGGTGGAGTTGACCACCAGCAGGGCTCGGCCGTTGGGCGTCTGAGCTATCCCGTTGGCGTTGAAACCGGCCACCTGCTCCCAGTCACCGGTCAACGGAATGACGGTCCGCGTTGCCTGGTCGTCCCCGCCCAAGGGCACCCGGTAGAGCTCCGGCTGTTGGGAGTTGGTGAACCACGCCGCCCGCTTGGTCAGCACGACATCGTTGATGAAGCTGGTCTCGGTGCTCAGGGTGTACTCAGCCAGAAGATCCCCGGTGCGGGAGTCGACCACGCGGGCTGTGCCGGTCGGGCCGCCGGCGACGTACAGCAGGCCCTGCTTGTCGATCTTGAGGCCGATCGAGGGGAATCCGGGGCCGCGACCCTCGCTCACCAGCCGCAGCTGCCCGGTCTTCAGGTCGGCGGCGATGATGTCGCCGTCGGCCCGGGAGCCGAGGTAGGCCACCGGCGCCTTGCCGATCGTGATCCCCTCGGGCAGGAAGTTGTCCGGCAGCTCGATCCGGTCGGGGAAAGTGTGCCGGGGTTGGGCCTCGGCCGGTGCCACGAGCGCGACACTGAGCAGCCCGCTGAGGACGGCGGTGAACAGGAGGCGGAGACGTGAACGCGTGGTCATGAAGCTCCTTTGCCTGGGTCGGTACGGTCTTCATCCGTTCTACTCGTCCCGACGAGATAGATGCACGGCGGGTTCACCCGCTAGTCCTGACCCGTCCGTTCCCGGGCTCGGCGGACCCGACGGACAACCAGGGCGATGAGCAGTCCGGCGATCACGACGTACAAGGCGTAGTTGATGTAGCGGGAGTACCGGTCGACCAGGGCGTACTGGGTGCCGAGAGCCACCCCCAGCCCGATCAGGATCCCGTTCCACAGCCCGCTGCCGGCCACGGTGAAGACAGTGAAGGTCACGAGGCTCATCCGTTGCGCGCCGGCCGGCAGGGAGATCAGACTGCGTACGCCGGGGATCAGCCGGCCGAAGAAGATCGATGGCCTGCCGTGCCGACCGAACCAGGAGTCGGCCCGTTCGAAGTCCTCCCGATCGACCAGGGGCAGCTTCGCCAGCAGCCGGATGGAACGCTCGTGGCCGAGCCCGGCGCCGAGCCCATACAGACCGAGCGCGCCGAGGTAGGCACCAAGCGTGCTGGTCGCGATCACCAGCGCGAGCTGCATCTCCCCCTGGCTGGTCAGGAACCCGGCGAGGGGCAGCACGACCTCGCTGGGCAGCGGCGGGAACACCGTCTCCAGCAGCACCAGGGCGCCCACGCCCCACTCGCCAAGGGTGGTCATCACCCGCTCGGCCCAGCCCAACAGACCGGTCAGCTCTCGAGGGCGCATAGGTTCTCGAGTTTGACATGAGCGCCTATGCGGAAGACTTCGCCCATCGACACCTCGATCAGTGGTCACTGCGAGTCCGGCTTCGGACCAGTCGCTGATGTGCTTCGTACGCAGCTGGGTCAGGATCTGGACAGTGGGGCGTCCGTCGGGGTGTACCGGAGCGGCAGTCCCGTGGTCGCGATCTGGGGCGGGACGGCGGAGCTGAGCCGGCCGTTCCGGGCGCCGACGTACCGGTTCACCCCGCTGACCGAGGCCGTCTACCGCTGTGTTTTGCATCCAGCGGCCGACCCGGTGACGAACTGCTGCACGACCAACATCAAGTGGAGGTGTCACGGTGGCGGAGAAGAAGAAGATCTGGGACAAGAAGAACCCGAAGTCCACGAGCAAGAAGTCGACCCCGAGTGAGAGGGCGTCGGCGAAGAAGCGGGCCAAGAAGCAGGGCCGGAGCAGGCCCAGCCTGGTGGACAACATCAACGCCCAGAAACACACCACGTCGAAGAGCAAGTCCTAGGGCCAAGAAGAAGGGCAAGAAGTAGTCGGCAGTGCTTGCAGGCGGCTTCAGACCAGGACGATCATGATCCTGGCCGGGCACCGTCGTCCGGCCAGGTGGGAGACATCATGTTCGCGCAGGTCATCTCGGGGAAGATCACGAATGAGGCAGCGGTCCAGGCGCTGGTGCAGCGCTGGGCGACCGACCTCGCTCCGGGCGCTTCGGGCTGGCTCAGCTCGACCTCGGGGGCCACAGCGGAAGGCGAGTACGTCGTCTTCGCCTGTTTCGAGTCGGCCGAGGCCGCCCGGCGCAACAGCGACCGCCCCGAGCAGGGCGAGTGGTGGGCCGAGGTGGAGAAGTGCTTCGCCGAGCCGCCGACCTTTGGCGACTATGACGACATTCTGGTACTACGCGGTGGGGTGTCCCGCACGGCCGGGTTCGTGCAGGCGATGCTCGGCAGCGTCTCGGACGTCGAGCGGGAGCGGGAGCTGAGCCGGGCGTTCGTCGCCACGGACACCGACATGCGGCCCGACCTGCTGGGCGGGATCATCGGGATCGGGGACGACGGACGGTTCGCCCAGGCCATGTACTTCAGCAGCGAGGCCGAAGCCCGGGCCGGCGAGAAGTCCGATGTGCCGGCCGAGATGGCCGAGGGCTTCGCCGAGGAGCAGCAGCTGATCACCGAGATCCGCTACCTCGACCTCACCGCACCCAGCATCCACACCGCCCGCTGACCCGGCGGTTACCGCACCCTCAGCCCGGCTAGGCGAGTTGCCAGTACACCCTTGACCACTACAGGAAACCATTTGGTTTCCTATTGTGGGTGATGTGGAACTGGTCTTTGGGGCCCTGGCGGACCCGACCCGGCGGGCGCTGCTGGACGAGCTGTTCGCCCAGGACGGCCAGACGCTGATGGCCCTGCACGCCCGCTTCCCGATGACCCGGATCGCTGTGGCCAAGCACCTCGGTCTGCTCGAGGAGGCCGGTCTGATCACCACCCGGCGGCGGGGTCGGGAGAAGCTGCACTTCCTGAACCCCGTGCCCATCCGGACCGTCCACGACCGATGGGTCAGCAAGTACACCGAAGGCTGGGCGGCCGAACTGGTCGACCTCAAGCAGGAGCTGGAGAAGTCCATGGAGAAGGTGTTCGAGATCTACATCCGGACCACGCCGGAGCGGTTATGGGCGGCCATCACCGACCCCGACGTACGCGGGCGGTTCCACTTCGGCAACCGGATCGCCTCGGACTGGAGCCCCGGGTCGGCGTACGTGATCACCAACCCCAACGCCCCGGACCCGCTGGTCGAGGGCGAGAACCTCGAGGTCGACCCACCACGCCGGCTGGTCCAGTCCCAGCTCGCCCTGTGGGGCGAGGACGTCGCGGCGTACGGGACCACCAGGGTGACCTGGGAGATCGAGCCGGTCGGGAATCCTGCCGGCTGACGGTCGTCCACGACCAGATCCCCGCCGACGCCGACGCGCAGCTCTACGGCGGCTGGCCGATGATCCTCTCCGGCCTGAAGACCTGGCTGGAGACCGGCGAAGAGCTGACCACTCCCGGGTCACTGATGTACGCCTCACCCACCACGACAGGAGATGCCTCATGACCGCGCTGGACCACACCTTCACCGGCACCCTCGAGCAGAGCTCGGCCCCGGGCGGCTGGACCTACCTGTGCACCGACTGGTCCGCCGATTTCTTCGGTACCCGCGGCCTGGTCAAGGTCGCCGGGTCGGTCGACGGCCACCCGTTCCGGTCCTCGTTCATGGCCCTCGGCGACGGCACGCACAAGCTGCCGATCAAGGCCGACCTACGCGCGGTGCTCGGCAAGAACGCCGGCGACACGGTCACCGTGCACCTCACCGAACGCATCGAGCGCGAGCACTCGGAAGGAGACCCGCGATGACCACCACCTTGACCGACATCCGCAGCGTGGCCGTCCCGGTCCGCGACCAGGACGCCGCGCTCGCCTTCTACGTCGACCGCCTGGGCTTCGAGAAGCGCCTCGACGCCCCGATCAGTGCCAACATGCGCTGGGTCGAGGTCGCCCCGCCCGGGGCGGCCACGTCGATCGCGCTGGTAGCTGGTCCCGACAACCCGAGCCCTGGGGTCGACACGGGGGTGCGCTTCACTGTCCGCGATGCCGAGGCGGAGCACCGGACCATGCGGGACCGCGAGGTGGCGGTCGGCGAGCTGCTGGCCTGGCCCGGCGTGCCGCCGATGTTCACCTTCGACGACCCCGACGGCAACCGCTTCTACGTCGTCGCTGAGCCCTGACGCGTTTGCGCAAC
>CAWEFW010000049.1:0-75766 GCA_963808435.1 uncultured Actinomycetota bacterium
TCCCAGGCCGTCGTGGACCCGTTCGAGGAGCTGCGCGGGCTCGAGATGCACGAGCGGTTGCGGACCACCTGCCGCGGCCGGTTCACCCCGGCCGAGCTGCTGGCCGCGGCGACGCGAGCCGGGTACACCAGCCTGGACTGGGCCGGGGGCGGCGTGGTCGCGGCCGGGGCGCCCGCGGACTTCGTGGTGGTCCGCCCGGACACGGTCCGGACGGCGGGCGCCGACCCGGGCCAGATCGCGTTCGCGGCGACGGCCGCGGACGTCGACCGGGTGGTGGTGGCCGGAGAGACGGTGGTGTCCGACGGCGCCCATCGGCTCGGGCCGGTCGGCCCCTTGCTGGCCCAGGCTCTGGAGGGACTGGCATGACGGCCACGGTGGTCACCCGCATCAGCGAGCTCGTCACCTGTGACGGCACCGGCGGCGACCGGTTGGGAATCCGGACCGACGCGGCCGTGGTGGTCGACGAGGGCCGGATCGCCTGGCTGGGACCCCGGTCCGCGGCGCCCCCTGCTGACGCCCAAGTCGACGTCGCCGGCCGCACCGTGCTGCCCGGTTTCGTCGACGGGCACAGCCACCTGGTGTTCGCCGGCGACCGTGCGGCCGAGTTCGCCGCCCGGATGACCGGGGAGCCCTACGACGGCGGCGGGATCGCCACCACGGTGGCCGCCACTCGGGCGGCGAGCGACGACGAGCTCCGGCGCCAGCTGGCCGCCCGGATGGCCGAGCTCCGAGCTGCCGGCACGACGACCGTCGAGATCAAGAGCGGCTACGGGCTGACGGTCGACGACGAGGCCCGGCTGCTGCGGATCGCCGGCGAGGTGACTCCGGAGACCACACTGCTCGGGGCCCACGTCGTTCCGCCGGAATGGAGGCACGATCGCGCCGGCTACCTGGACCTCGTTACCGGCCCGATGCTCGCTGCCGCGGCGCCGTACGCCCGCTGGATCGACGTGTTCTGTGAACCGCACTCCGCCCACGCGTTCACCGGGGACGAGGCGCGTGCCGTCCTGCAGGCCGGTCGCGCGGCCGGGCTCGGACTGCGCGTGCACGGCAACCAGCTCGGACCCGGACCCGGGGTGCGACTGGCGGTCGAGCTCGGCGCGGCCAGCGTCGACCACTGCACCCATCTGAGTGCCGCCGACGTCGACGCGCTGGCCGACGCGGCCGGCGGCACCGTCGCCACGCTGCTGCCCGGGGTGGAGTTCTGCACCCGGTCGCCGTATCCGGATGCCGCCCGGCTGCGCCGGGCCGGCGCCACGATCGCGCTGGCCAGCGACTGCAACCCGGGCACCTGTTACTCCTCCTCGATGCCGTTCGTGATCGCCCTCGCCGTTCGCGAGCTCGGCCTCACCCCGGCCGACGCCCTGTACGCCGCAACCGTGGGCGGGGCCCGGGCGCTGCGCCGGACCGACGTCGGCCGGATCGCGGTCGGACAACGGGCCGACCTGACCGTGCTGGACGCGCCGTCGTACCTCCACCTGGCCTATCGACCCGGAATGCCGCTCACTCGTCCGCTGGTCCTCCCCTAACCCAAACCGGTCACAGACTGCACCCCCAAGGCGCCGGAACCTGCAGTTTGTGACCGGTTTCCCGGGTGCGGGAGGGTTCGCGTCAGCGGACCAGGCCGGACTGGTACGCGATCACCACCAGCTGAGCGCGGTCGCGGGCGCCGAGCTTGGTCATCGCCCGGCTGACATGGGTCCGGGCCGTGGCGTGGCTGACCACCAGCCGGTCCGCGATCTCGGCGTTGCTCAGGCCCTCGCCGATCAGGCTCAGCACCTCACGTTCCCGCTCGGTCAGCTCGGCCAGCCGCGGGTGCGGCCGGCGCAGCGCGGACCGGGAGGTGAAGGACGCGATCACCCGCCGGGTCACGGACGGGGACAGCAGCGACTCCCCCGCGGCGACCAGCCGGATCGCCCGCAGCATGTCGGCCGGCTCGCTGTCCTTGATCAGGAAGCCGGCCGCCCCGGCCTGCAGGGCGTCGAAGACGTACTCGTCCAGCTCGAAGGTGGTCAGCATGATCACCCGTACGCCGGCGCAGGCCGGGTCCGCGCTCACCTGGCGCAGGGCCGCGATGCCGTCCAGCTCCGGCATCCGGATGTCCATCAGCACCACGTCCGGCTGGGTCCGGCGGACCAGGCTGACGGCGTCCCGGCCGTTGTCGGCCTCGCCGGCCAGGGTCAGGTCGTCCTCGGACTCGATCAGCACCCGCAGCCCCATCCGCACCAGGGCCTGGTCGTCGGCCAGCGCCACCGAGATCGTCACGACAGCTCCCATCCGAGCGGCAGCACCGCGCGGACCACGAGCCCGCCGCCCGGCCGAGCCAGTACGTCCAGCGTGCCGCCGACCGCCCGAGCCCGCTCGCCCATGCCGCGGATCCCGTTGCCGGCCGCCGGCACCGTGGTGGCCGGGCCGTCGTCACTGACCTCGACCACCAGCCGCCCGGGCTCCTGCCTCACGCGGACGACGGCTGTCGCCTGCTCGGCATGCCGCACTACGTTGGTCAGCGCCTCCTGGATGATCCGGAAGGCGGCCTGGTCGACCGCCGCGGGCAGCGGTGTCGCGGCACCCTCCCGGACCACCTCGACCGTCCGACCGGCCTGCCGCAGCGCCCCGACGAGGTCGTCGAGCCGGGCCAGCCCCGGTACCGGCGCCCGCGGCTCGCCGCTCTCCGGGTCGCGGAACACCTCGAGCGTCGTCCGTAGCTCGGCCAGCGCCTCGCGGCTGGTGGTTCGGATCGCCTCCAGCGACGCCGCAACCTGGTCCGGGCGCCGATCCAGTACGTGCAGCGCCACCCCGGCCTGCATGGTGATCACCGACAGGCTGTGGCCGACCACGTCGTGCACGTCCCGGGCGATCCGCATCCGCTCCTCGTACGCGTACCGCCGCCGGTCCTGCTCGCGGGCCACCCGCTCACTCTCCCGCCGGCTCCGCCGGAGCAGGGCGAACAGGGCCGGCACGACGGCCAGCGCGACGCCGAACACGGTGGCCGCGTAGAGGGAAGGGTCGAGCAGGCCGAGGTACGGCTGCCGCCAGTACCCGGCGGCGATCATCGGTACCAGCAGGGCGGTCAACGGGAGCCAACGGTGCAGCGGCAGGACCATGGCCATGGCGTAGATGCCCAACGCCGGCGCTACGAAGACCGGCGGGAACATCGCCCCGGCGGCCAGGTAGCCGCCCACCCCGACCACCGTGGCCACGAAGGCCGGTCGCGGCACGACCCGGCGCAGGGCCAGTCCGGCCACCATGACCAGGACCGGAAGCAGCACCCAGTCGGCCACCTCGGGCCGGTCGAAGAACCAGGGCGGAGGGCCGCCGCGCCCCCCGCGACCAGGCGGACCGACCTCGACGGGGTCGCCGTCCCAGCCCCAGTGGAACTTCGCCGCCGACCAGCACATCCAGCCGAGAACGAGCGCGATCGCGGAGTCGACGAGGAGGGAACGGGTCGTAACCCGTGACATATCCCCTCCTTAGCCATTGATCATCTCGAGACTAAGGCAGCCGGGGACGAGGCACATCGGCTGCGGAGCGTAGCCCGACTACGTCAGCGGACGTACGCGAAGTGCCGCTGCTGGGCCGATGTGCGGCAAGCCTGAGATTCGCAGCATGGATGCCATGACCATTCCACTGCTGATCCCCCTCGACGGCGGCCGGTTTGGCCCTCCGTGGGCCGACCGACCCGTGACCCTGGGCGACGCA
Organism: uncultured Actinomycetota bacterium; assembly: GCA_963808435.1. Classification (GTDB taxonomy): domain Bacteria; phylum Actinomycetota; class Actinomycetes; order Propionibacteriales; family Propionibacteriaceae; genus Microlunatus. The sequence goes on from CAWEFW010000049.1 coordinate 3,700, forward strand.
CCGCCCTTCCTACCCTTCCTAGGAGCTGGCATGTTCTTCCTCTTCCTGCTGCTGACCGCAGCCGCGCTGTTCTTCCTGTTCCGCACCGGCCGGATCGGTCCACCGCCGTGGGCCGGCCGAGGCTCGCCCGAGGCGGAGGCCAAGAAGGTCCTGGCCGAACGCTTCGCCCGCGGCGACATCACCACCGATGAGTTCATGGAGAAGGCCAGCGTCCTGAACTGGACGCCCGGCGCCGATCCGTACGAGAACTGGCGGCCGGGCAAGAAGGCCACGTAGCACTCACCGGCCCGCCGCTGGGCCTGTCGAAGGCCACCCTCTGCCTTCGCCAGGCTCAGCCCGTGACTTCGAGCCGGGGTTTGCGCAACCGGGTTGCTCGGCTAGCGTCGCTGGCGTTCAGACCAGTTCAGACCAGCTAGTAGCGAAGGCAGCCCATGGCTCGGATCACCGTCAAGACGCTGGCGGCGGCCATCGGAGTGTCGCCGTCGACGGTGTCGAACGCCTACAACCGGCCCGACCAGCTGTCTGCGGTGCTGCGCCAGCGCATCCTGGCCAAGGCCGACGAGCTGGGGTACACCGGGCCCGACGCGGCCGGGCGAACCCTGCGGGTCGGCCGGGCCGATGCGGTCGGGGTGCTGCTCTCGGAGCGGCTCTCGTACGCCTTCTCCGACCCCTACGTCATCGAACTGCTGACCGGGTTGAGCGAGGTCGCCGAGCGGCGGGCAATCAGCATCCTGCTGATGCCGTTGGCCGCCGACAGCGGAGAGCACGACCTGCGGTCGGTCCGTCAGGCCAGCATCGACGCGATGGCGCTGCTGTCGATGTCGGCCGAGCACCCGGCCGCCCAGCTGGCCCGGTCCCGGGGCATCCGACTGGTCACGACCGACCCCGACCAGGATGCCGAGTCGAGCTGGGTGGCCATCGACGACGCCGAGGCCGGTCGCCTGGTCGGCCGCCACCTGGCCGGCCTCGGCCACCGCGACGTCACGGTGATGGTGGAGACCAGCCGGCCGGCGGGCAGCCCGGCCCGGCGGCTCAGCATCCAGCAGGTGACCGCGTACGACTACTCCGCACGGCTGCGCGGGCTGGCCGAGACCATCCCCGGCCGGCTCAACCTGCTCTCCGGTGGCCACAACTCGTACGCCTCCGGCGCGAGCGCCGCCAGTCACCTGGTCGAGTCCGGGCCGCTGCCCACCGCGGTCGTCGGGCTGAGTGACGTCATCGCCCTCGGCGCCCTCTCGGTCTTCACCGAGCGCGGACTGTCCGTACCCGGCGACCTGTCGGTGTGCGGCTTCGACGACATCGCCGCGGCTCGGGAGGCGAACCTGACCACGGTGCAGCAGTCGATCCGGCGACGAGGGCAGCTGATCGGTCGGCTGCTGATCGACCCGAACGCCTCGCCCCGCCAGTTGATGCTGCCCATCCGGCTGATCGCGCGCTCGAGCTCGGGACGGGCCCGTCGCTGACGAGCCTCAGTCCGGTTCCTCGTCCGCCGGCCACGGAGCCTCGTACGCCACGGCGGCCTCGAGGGTGAGCTCGCCGACTCGGCTGAGCAGCCGCTCCACGGTGGTGGCCTGGAGCAGCTCGACCTGGTCCAGCGGGCCGAGCGGAGCGATGGCCGCCAGCTGCCAGGCCGCGGCCACCGGGTCGTCGGACAGCTCGATGTCGGCCGGCCAGATGTTCTCTGCGAACTCACTGGCAATCGCCAGCGTCCGCCGCACCAGCCGCTCGGTGCGCTCCCGCAGCTCGGCCAGACCAGGGTCCCAGACCAGGTCGGGCAGCTCGCTGATCTCGGCCCACGGGTGTGGTGCGTCCGCCAGCCACCGCTCGACGGCGAACCGCCGCCCGCCCTGCGCCACCAGCCCGACGAACCCCTCCTGGGCACCCAGCTGGGTGATCTCGGCGAGCGTGCCTACCCCGAACCGCTCCTCCCCGCCGCCCACGTCGCGGCCCCGCTCGATCAAGACCACCCCGAACTGCGTGGAGTCGGTCTTGAGCAGCTCCGCCAACATCACCAGGTAGCGCTCCTCGAACACCCGCAGTCGCAGCGGCATGTAGGGGAACAGCACCGAGCCGAGCGGGAACATCGGCAGGGTGGGCACACACCAACCTTCCACTGCCGTCCCTCGGCGCGGGATACCGGGCACCGCCTGGTCGCTCCCCTACGCTGCGAAGCGTGACGGCCGACCGCTACGCGCAGGACGTTCTGACTCCGGGCTGGCAGCGGACGGCCCGACCTTCCAGCACCGAGCACGTGCTGGCGACCGGACAGGTGCTCGAGGACGCGACCACCGGCTTCTGCGGCGCGGTGCTGCGCTGGGAACGGGGCCTGGTCGTCCTCGAGGACCGACACGGGAAGCGCCGCAGCTTCCCTCTCGGCGCCGGGATGCTGTACGAGGGACGCCCGGTCGTGTTGAAGGCTCCGGTGGCGGCGCGTGCCGCAGCGCCCACCCGAACGGCGTCGGGCTCGGTCCGAGGTTCCGCAGAGCGGGCCAAGACCGCCCTGGCCAGCCGGATCTACGTCGAGGGCCGGCATGACGCCGAGCTGATCGAGAAGATCTGGGGCGATGACCTGCGGCACGTGGGTGTGGTGGTCGAGTACCTGGGCGGCATCGACGACCTGCCGGCCATCGTCTCCGACTTCGCCCCCACCCGTGGTCGCCGGCTCGGCGTGCTGGTGGATCACCTGGTCCCCGGGAGCAAGGAGTCGCGGATCGCCGACGAGGTGCGGCGGCCGTCCGGCGGGGAGTACGTGTCGGTGCTCGGTCACCCGTACATCGACATCTGGCAAGCCGTGAAGCCGGGCCGGCTGGGCCTGGCCGCCTGGCCGCAGGTTCCCCGCGGCACCGACTGGAAGCACGGCATCTGTGCCGCGCTGGGCTGGCCGCATCGCGACCAGGCCGACATCGCCGCCGCCTGGCAGGTGATCCTGGGCCGGGTGGAGTCCTGGGACGACCTGGAGCGGCCGCTACTGACGACCGTTGAGCAGCTGTTCGACTTCGTCACCCAGGACCACGTCTGAGCTAATCCAGCAGATTGCGGACCACCCCGTCGGCCAGCAACCGACCTGCCAACGTCAGCGTCAGCCGCTCCTCGGCGACCTCGGCCAGCCCCCGGGCAACCAGATCGGGCACCCGCCTGGACTCGGTCGCGGTCAGCACGTCCAGCGGCAGACCCTCGGCCAGCCGCAGCTCGAGCAGCACCCTTTCGGTCCGCCGCTCCTCGGCGGTCAGCACCTCGCGGGCGTACGCCGGCGAGCGGTGCGCGGCGAGCCGTTCGGCGTACGCGCTGGGGTGCTTGACGTTCCACCAGCGCACCCCGCCGACATGGCTGTGTGCGCCCGGCCCGACCCCCCACCAGTGGTCCCCGCGCCAGTAGGCCAGGTTGTGCCGGCAGCGGGCCGTCGGCCGGAGGGCCCAGTTGCTCACCTCGTACGCGGTGTGCCCGGCGGCGGTCAGCCGCGCCTCGGCCGCCAGATACTTGTCGGCCAGGTCGTCCTCGTCGGGCATCGGCAGCTCGCCCCGACGGACGCGGGCGGCCAGCCGGGTGCCGGGTTCGACGATCAGGGCGTACGCGCTCACATGGTCCGGTGCGGCGGCCAGCGCGGCGGCCAGACTGGTCTCCCAGTCGGCAGCGCTCTCCCCCGGCGTGCCGTAGATCAGGTCCAGGCTGACCTGGTCGAACCCGGCCGCCCGTGCGTCGGCCACCGACTCGACGGCTCGGCCCGGCGAGTGCACCCGGTCCAGGGTGGCCAGGACGTGTGGGACCGCCGACTGCATGCCGAAGGAGATGCGGGTGAAGCCGGCCCCGCGGAGATGGGCCAGGTCGCTCGCGGTGACCGACTCGGGGTTGGACTCGGTGGTGACCTCCGCATCGCTGGTCAGCCCGAACCGCTCCCGCACCGCCGCGACCAGTCGCCCCAGGTCTGCAGGCGGCAGCAGGGTCGGTGTCCCGCCACCGACGAAGACCGTCGAGACCTCATGAGCGTCGGGCCCCAGCACCCGGACGGCGAGGTCGAGCTCGGTGACCGCGGTGTCCACGTAGCTGGCGCGGCTGGCTCCCGGGCCCAGCTCCGCGGCGGTGTAGGTGTTGAAGTCGCAGTAGCCGCAGCGGGTGGTGCAGAACGGCACGTGCAGGTAGACGCTCAGCGATCGCTGGCCGACCTCAGCCCGGGCGGCCTCCGGCAGCGCGCCGTCGGGCGCCGGGGACTCGCCCTCGGGCAGGGTGGACGGCACGCCGTGAGCCTAGGCCCGCAGGGAAGAGGACAGCAGTGTCCTCAGGGCAGCAGGACGAGCTTGCCGCGGAGGTGACCCCCCTCGCTGATCCGGTGCGCCTCGGCCGCCCGGTCCAGCGGGAAGGTCTGCACCTTGACCACGAGCTTGTTCTGTTCCAGCAGCTCGGCCGCCTCGGCCAGCGCCTTCATCGGCTGGGATTCCTCGCCCCCACCGGTCACCCGGGCCCCCGCACCGGCCGCGCCGAAGTTGGCGATCGAGACGACCTGGCTGGGCTCCTCGACCAGACCGACCAGCTCATCGATCGGCGTCTTGCCGACCGCGTCCAGGACCGCGTCGACCGGGCCGCCAGTCACCGCGCGTACCCGGTCCTCCACCCCGGGCCCGTACAGCACAGGGATGGCGCCGATCTCGCGCAGGTAGTCCTGGTTGTCCGGTCCGGCGGAGGCGATTACCCGCACACCGCGGGCGATCGCGAACTGGCTCGCCACCGCACCGACGCCTCCGGACCCACCGTCGATGAACAGGGTGTCGCCGGCCTTGACGTCGAGCAGCCGCAGGACCCGCTCGCTCGTCTCGCCGCTCACGCCGACCGCCGCGGCGACGGTCCAGTCGACCTGTGGCGGCTTGCGGGCCCAGGCGTCCAGCACGGCGTACTCCGCCTGGGTGTTATTGCCGTTACCGAGAACCTCGTCACCCACCGCCACCCCGGTGACGCCCTCGCCGACTTCGTCGACCGTGCCGGATGCGTCGAAGCCGAGGTAGGCCGGGGCCTCCAGCGGCTTGCCGCCGGCCATCATCCCGGACCGCAGCTTCCAGTCGAACGCGTTCACGCTCGCGGCCTTGACGGCGATCCGGATCTGACCGGGCCCGGCGTGCGGTTCGGGGGCCTCGGCCACCTCCAGCACCTCGGGGCCGCCATAGGACCTGTACTGCAATGCGCGCATCGGACTCCTCCTCAGATCTCAGCTGACCTTGGCCGGCTGGCTGGTCGACAGGGCCGCCACGAACGCCTCCTGCGGCACCTCGACCCGACCGACCATCTTCATCCGCTTCTTGCCTTCCTTCTGCTTCTCCAGCAGCTTGCGCTTACGCGTGATGTCACCGCCGTAGCACTTGGCCAGCACATCCTTGCGCATCGCCCGGATGGTCTCCCGGGCGATCACCCGAGCCCCGATGGCGGCCTGGATCGGCACCTCGAACTGCTGCCGCGGGATCAGCTCCTTGAGCTTGGCCGTCATCTGCACCCCGTACGCGTACGCCTTGTCCTTGTGGACGATCGCGGAGAAGGCGTCGACCGGCTCACCGTGCAGCAGAATGTCCACCTTGACCAAGTCGCTGGGCTCCTCGCCGTGGGGCTCGTAGTCCAGGCTGGCGTAGCCCTTGGTCCGGGACTTGAGGGCGTCGAAGAAGTCGAACACGATCTCGGCCAGCGGCAGCGTGTAGCGGATCTCCACCCGGTCGGCCGACAGGTAGTCCATCCCGTGCTGGACGCCGCGACGGCTCTGGCACAGCTCGAGGATGGTTCCGATGTAGTCGGTGGGGCTGAGGATGGTCGCCCGCACCACCGGCTCGTAGACCGAGGCGATCTTGCCGCTGGTCGGGTACTCCGACGGGTTGGTGACGATCACCTCCTCCCCGCTCTCCAGTTCAACGCGGTAGACCACGTTGGGGGCGGTCGAGATCAGGTCGAGGTTGAACTCCCGTTCCAGCCGCTCCCGAACGATCTCCATGTGCAACAGGCCCAGGAAGCCGATCCGGAAGCCGAACCCCAGCGCGCCGGAGGTCTCCGGCTCGTACGACAGCGCCGCGTCGTTGAGCTGCAGCTTGTCGAGGGCCTCGCGCAGCTCGGGGTAGTCGGCGCCGTCGATCGGGTAAAGCCCGGCGTACACCATCGGGTTGGGGTGTCGGTAGCCGCCGAGGCTGGTCTGCGCCGGGCGGGCCAGCGAGGTGACGGTGTCGCCGACCCGCGACTGGCGCACCTCCTTCACGCCGGTGATCAGGTAGCCGACCTCGCCCACGCCCAGGGCGTCGGTGCGCATCGGCTCGGGCGAGATGACCCCGACCTCGAGGGTCTCGTGTGCCGCCTTCGTCGACATCATCAACACCCGCTCACGGTGGGACAGCCGGCCGTCGACCACCCGGACGTACGTGACCACGCCACGGTAGGTGTCGTAGACCGAGTCGAAGATCAGCGCCCGAGCCGGAGCGTCGGCGTCCCCGACGGGCGCCGGGATCTGTCGGACGATCTCGTCCAGCAGCTCGGCCACCCCCTCGCCGGTCTTCGCCGACACCCGGAGCACGTCGGACGGGTCGCCGCCGATGATCCCGGCCAGCTCGGCGGCGTACTTCTCCGGCTGGGCGCCCGGCAGGTCGATCTTGTTCAGCACCGGGATGATGAGCAGGTTTGCGTCCAGGGCGAGGTAGAGGTTGGCCAGGGTCTGGGCCTCGATCCCCTGGGCCGCGTCCACCAGCAGCACTGCACCCTCGCAGGCGGCCAACGAGCGGGACACCTCGTAGGTGAAGTCCACGTGTCCGGGGGTGTCGATCATGTTCAGCACGTACGCCGTGTCGGCGACGGCCCAGGGCATCCGGACAGCCTGCGACTTGATGGTGATGCCGCGCTCGCGCTCGATGTCCATCCGGTCCAGGTACTGGGCGCGCATCGCCCGCCCCTCGACCACCCCGGTCAGCTGCAGCATCCGGTCGGCCAGCGTCGACTTGCCGTGGTCGATGTGGGCGATGATGCAGAAGTTGCGCAGGATCGCCGGGTCGGTACGGCCGGCCGGCGGTACGGACGGGGCAGTCATGAAGTTGGTCCAGTTCGATTGAGGGCCAGGAGCGCAGACAAGCGAGTTTACTGGGCAGGCTCTTTCGTCCACCGAACGCGAGGCGTGAGGCCAGACTTGAGCCACGTGTGCGCTCGCTGGTACCGTGGGCGGTCGCGTCTACGGGCCGGGGACAAACCCGATCCGGACGTGAACCCAAAAGAGCACTACACCCAGCGATCGAGGCGCGCCCAGTGGCAAACATCAAGTCCCAGATCAAGCGGATCAAGACCAACGAGACCGCTCGTCAGCGCAACAAGGCGACGAAGTCGGCTCTGCGTACGTCGATCCGCCGGTTCCGGGAGGCCGCCGACGCCGGCGACACCGCCAAGGCCACCGAGCTGGCCCAGGTGGCCACCCGTGCGCTGGACAAGGCCGTCTCCAAGGGTGTCATCCACAAGAACCAGGCGGCCAACCGCAAGTCGGCGATCGCCTCCAAAGCTGCGAGTATCTGATTGCGCCGCTCCGCGGCGCGAGGTTCGACGCTCCCGATCGCTCGGCCTTCCTCCCGCGCTCGCGAACGAAAAGCGTGTTCGCTCGCTGAGTCGTCCAGACCGAGCGGTCCGCGGCGAACCTGATCTGGCACACGGGACGGGATCGGTCTCCGCTCCGCGCTTGACTCCTCGCTAGACCGCTAGCCGCGGCGGGCGCGGGAAACCGTCAGCACCATCCGTTCCAGAGCGAACGACGCGTCGTCGGCCGCTCCTTTCACCTCGGCATCGGCGACCGCCACCGCCTGCAGCGCGTGCGCCAGGCCGGCCGCATCCCAACCCCGGGCCTGGGCCCGCATGCTCTTCAGCTTCCACGGCGGCACCCCCACCTCCCGAGCCAGGTCCGCCTCCCGCAGACCTCCCCCGGCGGTGACCAGCTTGCCCAACCCGCGTACGCCGGCGGCCAGGGCACTGGTGACCAGGACCGGCGCGACCCCGGTCGACAGGGCCCAGCGCAGCTGCTCCATGGCCAGCCCGGTCCGGCCGGCCAGGGCCGCGTCGGCCACCGCGAAGCTGGTCACCTCCGAGCGTCCGGCGAAGTAGCGACGGACCTGGTCCGCGGTCAGCTGGCCGCCCTCGCTGTCCGCCACCAGCTGCCGCACCGCCGCCGCCAGGGCGCGCAGGTCGTGGCCGACGGCGTCGACGAGGACCTGGGCCGCACCGGGCTCCATCGGAGTATCCAGCCGTTTGGCCTCGGCCGAGACGAACTGCGGCAGCTCCCACGCCTTGACCGCCGGGCAGTCCACAACCGTCGCGCCCGCCGCCTTGACCTTGTCCAGCAGCGCCTTGCCCTTAGGCCCCCCGCCGTGCACCAGGACCAGGGCCACGTCCGCCAGCGGCGCCGTGGCCAGCGCGGTGATGTCGGGCTGCAGCTCGGTGGGCAGGGAGGCGAGATCGGTGACCACCGCAGCCCGGCGCGCGGAGAACAACGACGGGTTGGTGATCTCGGCCAGCTTTCCGCGGTCCAGCCGGACCGCCTCGGTCTCGGTGACCTCGGCCTCCGGTGCCTCCTCGCGGATCTGCTGCCGGATCGCCTCCACCGCGCGGTCCGCCAGCAGCGCCTCGGGTCCGCTGACCAGGGTGACCCGGCCGAACGGGGATCCACGTGCCGCCATGCCCGCCAGCATGCCAGCGCCCGCCGACACCCGGGGCGGCGCGTGCGGGGTCGGGATCTGGGGGCGAGAGTTGGTATACATGTGCCAGGGGCAGAAATCCTCGAAAGGGGCGACAGTGGCTGGCACACTCCGCACCTGGGTCCAGGGCTACGTTCGCGCGCACCGTTCCCACCCTGCCCCGCCGAACTTCAAGCCTCCCGTCAAGCTGCGCCGGCTGCGCCGCTCCCCGGAGGCCGACCTCGGCCAGAGGCTGGCCAGCGAGTCGCAGGTACTGCAGCGGTTGGTCGCGGTCCAGCCCCACACCATCGCCGTGGTGCTGCCCAGCGACCAACCACCGCAGATCAAGCGGCCTGGCGAGCAGCTGCGGCCCAGCCTGCTTTCGGGACGCAAGCCGAGCTATGTCGTAGTGATCAGCACGGCGGTAACCCGGCTTGACGTGACCATGCGTGACCTGGCGACCCTGGACGAGAACATCCCGCTGGTCAAGATCAGGGTCGGAGTGCAGGTGAACGACCATGACGGGTATGCCGCCCTGATGGCCGCCGCACAGGTCAATCACACGGACCTCGACGGTTACCTCATCGAGCGCGTGAAGCGTGAGCTCGACGAGAAGGTCCGGCGGGCAGTCAAATGGAACGGAGCGACCAACCTGAGGAGCAAGGCGCTGGACGAAATCCTGACCGGCGACGCGCTTCCGCACTCCTTCGCCGACGGAATCCTGGTTCAGCGGGGCGTCACCGTGCTGGAGACCGTCTGGCCAGACCCGGCCTCCGGCTCGCCACATTCCGCGCCGGTCTCCCCCGACGCGGTGTTCCGTCGTCCGGAGAGCGAGTGGCCCACCGACTCCCCGCAGTCGGCACTGAACCTGACCAGCGACGCCCATCTGCGTGAAGTCTGGAACCACAACGCCGAGCTCGGGCTCCTCGGCATCGCCGGGGCCCAGGACGGTGGCGGTAGTACCACGGTCATCGCCGTGCCGACGCGCGAGCCCGCAACACACGAGGAGACCCAGCTCCGCGAGGCGTTCGGCGCCTATTACCAGAACCGGCGGGTTCGGCTGGTGTCCGCGGTCGCCGACACCTATGACGAGATCGTCCGCGCCTGGTTCAAGAAGGTGGACAGCTGGCCCCGCCGCCTGGTCGCGGTCACCGGGGCGGACACCAGCACGGTGCTGCGGATCCACGTCGACCAGAGCCGGCTGTCCGCCGACGAACGCAGTGCCGGCGTCTGGGTCGGCCAAGAGTCGGACCGCGAGGCACTGCGGCTGTTACTGCCGTACCGACGGATCGAGTTCGTCTCCGCGGACGCCGGCTGAGTCGGGAGGCGAATGTGAGCCAGATCGACTACGCCAACCGGGCGGCCCAACGGCCCGGGCTCGGGCCGCTGACCAGTTCGGAGAAGGAGCGGGAGACCGCGACCAAGAACCGGGCGTGGGCCACCGTGCCGTTATCGATCGCGCTGACCGTGCACCTGTTCTTCCTCCTTCAGTACTGGCTCCCCGAGACCGCCAACTTCCCGAACAGCCAGTGGTGGATGACCCAGCTCGCTCCGCTGGCCTCGCCCTGGCTGACCAGCCGGGGCGAGCCGCAGGTGCCGGCCCAGTACGAGTCGGGTCTGGCCCCAGCGGTGATGCTGGTCGCCGGGTTCTTCCTGGTCACGCTGTCCCGGAGCCCCAAGTGGTGGGCCCGGGTGGGCATCCTGGTGCCGGCCGCCGTGGGCGGCCTGGCCAGCCTGGGCATCCTGGTCCGGCTGCTGGCCACCGGCGGGAACCGCACCTCGACGCTGAGCGTGATGTTGCTCCTGCTCTGGATGGCCGCCGCCGCCTACGTCGCCGCCCAGGGGTTCCAGGACCGGCTCGGAACTCCGCCCCCGAAGAACTGGCGCAGTGGGCTGCCCGCCCTGGTCGGGTTGGCGCTGATGGGGCCGCTGCCCACCGCGGTCGGTCGGAGTCTCTTCGCGCCCGAGCTACGGGACATGGCGGTATCGCTCCAAGGGAACACCGTCGCTCTCCGGCTGTCGGCACTGTGGACCATCAGCACCCTCTGGCTGTATCTGAGCGGGTTGCTGGTCGGGGTGACCCTCTGGGTGCTGTACCGATGGTGGCCACTCCGTCGCGGAACCCAAGTCACCGGTCTGCTGATCGCCATGGCGATGATGCTGATCATCACCAGTGCCTTCGGCCTGACGGCGGCGCGGTTGGCCGGCGTCCGGACGACACAGATCGCCCTCGGCAGCCCCGCGGCCGAACCGGCGCTCGCGTGCGGGGCCTGGGCCCGACCCCAGAGCAGCCCGCGCGAGCCGATGCTCACCCTCGGGGTGACCGGCGCCGGATGTCGGACGGTGACCATCTTCGAGGGTTACCGGCAGCTGTCCACCGGAACGGTGTCCGAGTCGCTGTCGCCGATCGAGGCGCGGACACCGGAGAACCAGCCGATCGCCACCGAGGAGGTCGGCGCGCTGTACGGGGACATCGTGGTGGTCGCCGCTACCGACCGGATGGACCGGGCTCCGACCAGCCTGCTGGGTCTGCGGATCACCGACGGCGCCGAGGTCTGGAAGGTGTCCTGCGACGACCTGACGGTTCGCTTCGCCATGGTCCCGGCCGGTGACGATCCCGCCAAGGGCCACATCACCGAGGAAGGCGAGAGCGTCCCGCAGGTGCTCGTCGGCTGCCCCGGCGTGTCCAGGTCGCTGGACCCGCAGACCGGACGGGACCGTACATAGCTGTGCTCGTCTCCCACCCCTACTGCGTGCTGTTCTCGCACCCGTCGCGCCGGGGGGCTGCCGCCGTCGGGCTCCTCGCGTACACCAGAGCGCGTTCGCTCATCACTCCTCCATCGCCAGCGGACGCTCCTCCGATGCTCGAACAGCGAGGACCCAAAGCCGTCTGAACCCATCTCACCTCAGCGCTGGGTGACCGCGGCGAGCCGCCCGTCCCGCACGACGACCGCAGCCGCACCCTGCTCGTCGGTGCGCAGCACGGTCATTCCGTACGACCGGGCCAGTTGGACCGTACGCGGGGCCGGGTGGCCGTAGTCGTTGTCCTGGCCGGCGCTGGCGATGGCCAGCCGGGCGCCGGTGGCCGCGAAAAAGGCCGGGTCCTGGCGGGCCGAGCCGTGGTGCGGGATCTTGAGCACGTCGGCCCGCAGGTCGGCGTGGCGCGCCAGGAGAGCGGCCTGGCCCGGGGGCTCGAGGTCGCCGGTGAGCAGGATGCGGACGCCCGGAGCGGTGACCAGAAGGACGAGGCTGCTGTCGTTCTCCTCCGGCGAGTCGGGAGCCGGCCCGGGTCGGGTCACCGGTCCGATCACCTCCAGCCCCAGCTCGCCCGCAGTGGCCCGTACGCCGACCCCGGGGCTGGCCACCGGGATCTGGCGCTGGGCCGCCGCCATCCGCACGTCGTGCACCTCAACCGGCGGTGAGGCGACGCCGCTGACCCAGATCTGCCCCACCGTCCGACCCCGCAGCACCCCGGCCAGACCGTCGACGTGGTCGGCGTGGAAGTGGGTCAGCACCAGGACCGGCACCGACGTCACGCGAAGCTGGTCGAGGCAGCGCCGCATCGGCACCGGGTCCGGTCCGGTGTCCACCACCACCGCGGCATGGGCGGCGGCCCGCACAACCAGCCCATCACCCTGACCGACGTCACAGGCGATCAGCCGCCAGTCGCGCGGCGGCCAACCCGGCCGCGCGGGCGGTCCGAGCAGCCCCATGACCATCACGGCGGCCACCGCGAGCGCGAGCCATGGCCGGGACAGCACCCAGCCCATGGCCAGACCGGCAACGAGGGCCCCCGTCGCCAGCCAGACCAGGGCCAACGGCGTAGTCGGCCATGGCCAGGCCGACCCCGGCAGCTGGGCCCCGTAGTGCGCCACCCAGATGATCGCCTGCGCGCACCAGGCGGCGCCGAAGCCGCACACCGCCGCCCCGGTCGCGGTGGCCAGCGACAGACCGGCGGCGGCGAAGCCCAGCACCGTGGCCGGCCCGACGAAAGCTCCGGCCACCGCGTTGGCGAACAGGCCGGACAGGCTGACCTGCCCGGAGATGGCCGCGACCACCGGGAGCGTGGCCAGGTGGGCGGCCAGCGGTACCGCCACCGCGTCGGCGACCACCGCGGGCAGCCAACGGGTCATGACCGCCGACCAGCTCCTGGCCCACCCGATGATTCCGGCGCTGGCCAGCACGGAGAGGACGAACCCGACCGACCGGCTGAGGAAAGGGTCGAGCAGCAGCAGCGCGAGCATGGCCACGGCCAGGTTGCGCAGGCCGGCCCGCCGCGCGCCGGAGCCGAGGGCAGCCAGCGCGACCAGCCCCATCGCGGCGGCCCGCAGCACGCTGGGCTCGGTCCGGCAGAGCGCGACGAACGCCACTACCCCGAGCAGACCGAGCGCACGCAGGCCCCACCCGCGCACACCGAGCCAACGGGCGGTGGTGAGGACGAACGCGAGCAGCAGGGTGAGGTTGGCGCCCGACACGGCGGTCAGATGGGCCAGACCCGTCGCCGCGAACTCCGCCTCCAGCTCGACCGACAGAGCGGCCGTGTCGCCCACGACCAGCGCCGGCACCAGTGCCCGCGGCTCGGGGTCCCGCTCCGCGACCGAGGCTCGCAGCCCACCGCGCACCCGCTCGACCAGCCGCTCCGGCGGCGACGGCCCACTGGCCAGGACCGGCTCGGCCCGTGCCCGGACCACGGCGGCGACGTCCGACCCGCGGTCGCGCGGTGCCAGCTTCGCCAACGCGGTCACCTGGGTTCCGACCGGCAGCCGGGACCACGCGGCGGCCTGCTCGCCACCGGCCACCACCAGCACCGGGGCCCGGATCCGCCAGGTCCGGCCATCGCTGGTCATCTGCCGCAGAGTGGCGCGGACAACCGCGTACCCGGCACGGCCGGCCTGTCCTGGCTTCAGTGACGGGTCGGTCCGGATCTCCAGCCGCACCGGAACCACCGCCCCGGACTGCGCCAGGTCGGAAACCGTCCCGCTGGCCAGCCGGTGGGTGTGCAGCAGCCCCGTGGCACTGAGCGCGACCAGGACCACGGCGGCCGCCGCCCACCAGGCCGAGCGGCGAACGGCCGCCCCCAGCCCAAGGCCGACCACGCCCAGCGCCAGGACCAGCAGCGCCGTGGCCGTGGCCCAGGTGCCCAGGAGGGCAGCGGCCCAGCCAGCCAAGGCGAGGGGGACCATCCGCAGGTCCCGGCCGCGACCCTCGCGAGCGCGCTGGCTGCTGCCGAGCCGCCCAGGGTCCGCTGTCGCCGCCTCGTTCATACCCGGACGTGCGGGGCGATCTGCGCGTACGTCTTCGGCCCGATGCCGTCGACCTGCTGCAGCTCGGTGACCACGGTGAACCGACCGTGCTGGGTCCGCCAGGCGAGGATGGCCGCCGCCGTCACCGGTCCGACTCCGGGCAGCTGCTCCAGCTCCGATGCCGTGGCGCGGTTCAGGTCGACCGTGGCCGCTGCGCTGGGACCGGCCGACGACCCCGGTGGCGCCGACCCGTCCCGCACCTCACTGACCGGGTCGCGGGCGGTCCCGATCACGACCTGCTGGCCGTCGGTCAGCAGTTGAGCCAGGTTCAGCCGGCCTGACCGAGCCGCGCCGGTCACTCCGCCGGCCGCGTCCAGGGCGTCCTGCACCCGAGCGCCTTCGGCCAGCCGGACCAGCCCTGGCCGGCGGACCGCCCCGACCACGTGCACGACGATGTCCGGGCGGGCGCTCGCCGAGCTCGACGTCGTCCCCGAGGCCCCGACCTCCGGACGAGGCGCCGAGGCCGCGACCACCACGTCCGGCGCCGCGACGGCAACAGGTCGGGCCCGGAACAGGGCCCAGCCGGCGCCGAGCAGCCCGACCAGGACCAGCACCGTCACCACCGCGAGATGGACCCGCCCGAACGGCCGCGCCGGTGAACGCCCAGGATCGGCATCGAGGACGTCCACCGGCTGCTCAAGGTCGTCCTCGTCCGGCGGCAGACCGCGCGACCGGCGGGGCGCGGTGGCCCCGAGGACGTACTGCAACCGGTCCGCGACCAGCGCGCGGACCTCCGGGGGAGACTCGACGAGGCGCCTCATGACGAGACGTTAAGGACCGCACGACCCCTTCGACCGGGGCCGGCCGAACCTGTGGAGAACCGTCCGGGCGGAGGTCAGCCTGTGGACAGATCCCTATATCCCCGCGGCGCGACCACAACCCCGAGCATGCCGGGGCCGACGTGCACTCCGATCACTGCGCTGACCTCCCGCACGGCGATCGCCGACCCACCGACCCGGCTCTGCAGCCGGCCGACCAGGCGCGCCGCCCCCTCCGGGTTGTCCAGGTGGTGCACGGCGACATCCACGTACTCGCTGTGCCCGGCTGCCGCGGCTAGAGCGGACAGGGACAGCTCCTCCAGCCGGGCCAGCGCGCGAGACTCGGTCCGGACCCGTTCGCAGGGGCGGATCTGCCCGTCGGCCACGGTCAGCAGCGGCTTCACCGACAGCGCGGAGCCGAACACGGCCGCGGCCGGGCCGATCCGGCCGCCGCGCCGCAGGAACTCCAGCGTGTCCACGTAGAAGTAGGTGGTGCTTGCCGCGGCCCGGCTCTCCGCAACCCGGGCCACGACCTCCGCCGTCGAACCGGAACCCGCCGCGGCCGCCGCGGACAGCACGGCGAACCCGGCTGCCATGGCCAGGGTTCGGCAGTCGACCACGATCACCGGCACGGCCGCGTCCGTCGCCGCTCGCTCAGCCGCCGCGCAGGTGCCCGAGATCGCCGCGCTGAGGTGCACCGACACGACCGCGGAAGCCCCCCGGCCGGCCAGGTCGGCATAGACGGACGCGAAGGACTCCGGGCTGGGTCGCGAGGTGGTGACCGCCCGGCCGGCCCGCAACGCCGCTGCCACCTCAGCGGCGGGCACCTCGCTCTCCGGTCGGCTTTCCCCGTCGACGACGACCTGGAGCGGGACGACCGTGACCCCGGCGCTTCGTGCCTCATCCGGCCGGAGCGACGACGTAGAGTCGGTCACCAGCGCCACCTCGGCCATCTGCTCAGCGTAGGACCACCTTGCCTGGGCGTTCGGGACGTCGTAACGCGGAGCGGGACCGCCTGGCAGGAAGTGACAGCGATGACGGATCAGGCCCGACGCGTCTGGCGCGCCGGGCGGCCGAGTCTGGTCCTGGTCGGGCTGTTCGCCGCGGCGGCCGGGGTCGTCATCCCGGTGCTCGCCTACCTGATCTACCGCAGTGAAGGCTCGCCCTGGATCCCGGCCCTGCTGATCGCCCTCACCCTGCTGGCGCTTGCGTACGCGTGGCGGTTCGGCCTGCACCCGCGGCTGGTGGCCACCGATGCCGGCATCGAGGTGGTCAACCCGCTGCGCAAGACCATGATCGACTGGTACGACATCACCACGATCGCGCCCGGGGAGAACGGGCTGGTGATCGCAACCGAGGACGGCGCCACCGAGGCCTGGTGCGTCCAGAAGTCCAGCCGCGCGGTGAAGCGGGGCCAGGCTACCCGGGCCGACCGGATCGCGCACCAGCTGCTCGACATCGTGGAGGTCGTCGACCCGCCGCTGGAGGACGAGCAGACGGGCCTACGGATCCGCCGGGCCCGGTTCGACGAGAGCCGGCTGCTGGCCTCGCTGGAACGAGGCGCCAATGAGCTGACCCTGGCCCATCTCTTCCCGCCGGAGGAGTACCCCTACCCGATGGCGGAGGTGCAGAAGCGCTGGCGCCGACGGCTGCGGGACGGCCGGACCCGGATCTACCTGCTGCAGCGGCAGGAACAGCCGGTGGGCTACGTCGCATTCGGTGCGGGCGCCATCCACCATCTCGGCGTGCTGGCCGACCAGCATCGCCGGGGCTACGGCTCCGCTCTGCTGGAGTTCGCCAGCCTCGAGGTGTTCGCCGACGGCGCTCCCGAGGCAGTGCTGTGGGTGCTGAGCGGCAACGAGGTGGCCCGGGCCTTCTACCGCGCCCACGGCTGGACCGAGACCGAGGAGCGGAAGAAGGCCGAGTTCCCGCCCTACCCGGAGGAGCTGAAGCTGGTCCGCCGCAACCCGTCCGCCCCGCGGCGGAGCCGGTGAGCGGATCCACCGCCTGGGACACGCACCCGTCGTCGCTCGCCGGACAGGGCGTGCTGCTCACCGTGGCCGGGCTGTTCGCCGTGCCGGCAGTAGCCAGCACCGTGCTCTGGCTGGTGCCGCCGACCGACGACGCCACCGCGCTGGCCGCCTCCTTCATCGCGTACGGGCTGTTCGCATACCTGGTTGTCCTGGCCTGCCTGCTGGTCGCCCTGGTCCGCGCCCGCCGCCGGGCGGCGCTGGCCGTGCTGACCGGACTGACGGCGCTGCTCACCGCCGGCCACCTGGCCGGGCTCGGACCGCTCTTCGTGGCGGACCGCCGACCTGTGACCACCGATCCGTTCACCGTGCTGTCGCTGAACCTGCGTGCCGGCGAGGCCGATCCGGCCGTCCTCGCCCACCTCGCCGAGCAGGCCGACGTGGTGGTCCTGGTCGAGACCACCGCAGCCGCGCAGACCAGGTTGGCGGCCGAGGGCTGGGACGACCGGTTCCCGCACGCCGTCGGGGACCCGCGGACCGAGGGCAGCAACACCGCAGTCTTCTCCCGGTTCCGGTTGAGCCGCGGCACCGTACTCGGCCGCTCGAACTTCAGCCAGTGGAGCGTCGCCGTCGAGGTGCCGGACGTCGGCCTGGTGCGGCTGCTGGCCGTCCACCCTTGCAACCCGTACTGCGGCGGCGGCCGCTGGCACACCGAGCACGAGGTCATCCGGGCCGCCGTGGCGGACCACGGAAGTGGGCCGCTGGTGCTGGCGGGGGACTTCAACGCCGTCGCCGAGCAGGGGCCGATGCAGCAGCTCCATCGCCTCGGGCTGCGCAGTGCCACCGACCTGGCCGGGGCCGGCTGGCTGCCGACCTACCCGACCGGCGGGCGCCTGCCACCGCTGCTGCCCATCGACCACGTGCTGGTCAACGAGCAGCTGACCGCGACGTCGGTGGCGGCGTTCACCGTGCCGGGGACCGACCATCGCGGTCTGCTGGCGAGCATTGCCGGCACCCGATGAGGAGCGGGGTCAGCCGGCGCCGACCGGTGTTCCCGGTTCGGCATCCGGTCCGACGATGGTGACCGCGGGTCGCGGACGCACGTCCACCGTCAGGCGGAAGATGTCCGGCCGGGAGTAGTGACCCGTCGGGTCGAAGAACCGACGGGCGGCGTGAACCGCGGCGAGATCGACCTCGGCGGTCAGGATCGCCTCCTCGTGGCGCGCCGGGCCGGCCACGATGTTCCCGCCGGGGTCGACGATCACCGAGTTCCCCGGCTCCACCCACTCCCCGTTCCGCGTCCGGTCCCAGAGGCGGTCACGCTGCGGGAACCCGGCGGGTATCTGGTCGATGTGCAGGCAGGGGTTCACCCCGACCACGTAGCAACGACCCTCACGGGCGATGTGCCGCATGGTGGCCACCCAGCCGTCGCCGGCCGCGAGGGTGGGCGCGGTCCAGATGTCGACCCCCTGGGCGTAGAGGTGATACCGGACGAGCGGCATGTAGTTCTCCCAGCAGGTCAGCCCGGACAACCGGCCGAAGGGCGTGTCGATGACCGGCAGCGTCGACCCGTCACCCATCCCCCAGACCGTCCGCTCCGACCCGGTGGGCATCAGTTTTCGGTGCTTGCCCAGCAGGTCACCCTCCGGCCCGAGGTACAGGGTGGTGTTGTAGATGGTGCCGCCGTGCGGGTCCCGCTCCTCGACCCCCACGACGACGTAGACCCCCAGTTCGCCGGCGACCGCACCCAGCGCTTCGCTGACGGGGCCGGGGACGATCACCGCCTGGTCGACCAGCAGGGCGTACCACTCGTCGTCACCGTCCCAGATCGGAACGGTGTCGATCCAGATCGGGGTGCCCGGGATGAAGGCTTCCGGCAGGACGATGATCTGGGCACCTCGGGCCGCGGCCTGCCGGATCAGACCGATGGCCTTGGCCAGGGTGGCCTGCTGGTCCATCAGCACGTACGCGGCCTGAACCGCCGCAACCGTCGTGGTCGGCATGGTGGGGCCTCCGTCCGCCGCCCGCCCTCGAGAGACCAAGAGCAGGACCCGGACCGCACGATACCGAGCCTGGACCCGGCGTACGAGACCGTCACCGCCGGCCGGCTGGGCAGCCGGTCCGCACGCGGTTTCAGTAAAGCCGGTCGGGGGCCACGGTCATCCGCTGCCGGTGGGCCTCCGCCGCCTTCACCACGCGCAGCAGGCTCGACTCCTCGCTCCCGTCGCCGAGCAGGCCCTGCCGCCAGCAGACGGCGTCGAGGGCGCGCAGCAGCATCGCGCTCATCACCTCGGCCCGGGCCGCGGCGGTGGCCGGCATGGCCACCGCCTCGGTGATCAGGTCGTCCAGCTCCGGCGACAACGTCACCGGATGTTGGTCGGCCGGGAGAACGACGGAAACCGCCGCTCCACTCGAGCCGGCGAGGCCGTTCGGCTCGCCGGCGACCATCGGACCGTTCATGACGCCTCCCGCAGCTCCTCGAGTCCGCCGATCATGGTGCGCAGCCGCCGCAGGGTGCGGGCCAGCAGCCGAGAGACCTGCATCTGGCTGGTCCCGATCCGGTCGGCGATGTCGGACTGGGAGCGTTCCTCGTAGAAGCGCAGCACCAGCAGCCGGCGCTCCTCGGGAGCGAGCTGGCACCACACCCGGGCCAGCATCAACCGGTTCTCACACTGGCTGATCTCGTCCGGGCGACCATCATCCACCGACCCGCGGGGGCCGACCGCGTCCAGGGAGTCCGAATGGTAGCCCTGGTTCGCACACATCGCTTCGCGGACCGCGTCGAGGGAGGCGCCCAGGCTGGCGGCCAGCTCCCGGTCCGAGGGTACGGTCCGTAACCGCTGGGTGAGGTCGGGCCATTGCTGGCGCATCTGCGCAGACAGCTCCTGGGTGCGACGAGGTGGCCGGACCAGCCAGCCGTGGTCGCGGAAGTGGCGCTTCAGGACGCCAGTGATCGTCGGCACCGCGAACGCGGTGAACGGCCCGTGCTCGGGGTCATAGCGATGGACAGCCTGTACCAACCCCGTCCGGGCGACTTGCTGCAGGTCATCGATGTCCTCACTGGGCCGGCGGAACCGCCGAGCCAGCGCGTCGGCCAGCCACAGATGGCTGTTCACGACCTGCTCATGAATTCGGTCTCGCTCGTCCGGATCGCAGCTCTGTGCGATCCGTAACCGCTCCCGCGTCTGCTCGCCCAACGCATCGCGGTCGGCGGCCACCTCAGCGGTCAACGTCATGTGCGCTCCCCTACCAGATCAGCCTGGAGTGGCGCGCTGCTGGACCACTTGTTCCACCCGACCACCCCGCCCGAGGTGGGACAAGCCGGGAAGCGACGTGATCACTTGACAATCGGCCAGCCCGGCGTAGCCGTGTGCCCCGGGCATCACCGACGATGACCAGGCGCTGGACGGCGGTACTCGCGGTGTTGGGTGGCACAATGAAAGGCGGGGTCAAGCAGTGGCTCAACTTCGGTCGCGACACCGCCAAGGAGTCCGGCGTGACACTGCTGCCCAGCGGAGACGCCCCAACCGCTGACCTCTCCTCTTCGACCCAGGTGCTCCTGGTCCGCAGCTACCTCGGGCGCACCCGCAAGCGTCCGCCGTCCCCCAGCCATCTGCAGCCCGATTGGGCCTTGGAGCCGGTAGACCTGTCCGTCCCGCCCGCGGCCAGCAGCATGCCCGTCGCCCTGCGTTCCGCGATGGGCTTCATCGATGCTCGCGCGGCCGATCCGATCGGCCTGACCGAGATCGCCACCGCCGCCCAGCTCAGCCCGCGGGCCCTTCAGGCCACCTTCCGTCGACACCTCGGCACCACTCCGCTCGGACACCTACGCTCGGTGCGGTTGGCGCGGGTCCATGCGGACCTGCTCGCCGCCCGGCGCGGCGACGGCCGGACGGTCTCAGAGATCGCCAGCCGGTGGGGCTTCAGTCAGCTCAGCCGGTTCGCCTCCGACTACAAGAAGCAGTACGGCCAGTCGCCGCGGGAGACCCTCAGCCAGGTTCAGCCGTGACCGAGGTCGTCCGCAGAACCCTCAGAACCTCGGCAGCTGCCGGTTATCGCGTCTTCTCTACCGCGGATCCAGTGCACGCCCATGACTACATCTGCGACGCCTACGCGAACACCACCATGCGGCTGATCGGCGACCAGACGTCGTTGCGCATGCGGGATGAGCAGCACGACCTGGGCTGGTTGACCATGTCGGACTTCAGCCACACGGCTGGTCTGGAACAGCTCGTCGAACCGCTCGACCGGCTCATGGTCGCCCGCGTCGTCGCCGGACGCTGGCGGCGCGACACCATCGGGGAGGCGCAGCAGAACGAGCCGGGAGACGTGTGCATCGTGGCGCAACCAGACCGGCCCTGCCTGATCCGCTGGGACAACCCGGTCCACATGCAGTTCATCTCGATCGACCCGTCCGTCCTGCTGGACGCCGGGGCGGCGCCAGGCGACCTGGTGCCCCGGTTCACAACCCTGACGCCGCCGTCCGCCGGGAGCAAGCAGCTCGTTGCCGAGGTCATGGACCATCTCGTCAGGGACGTCGTCGCCAACCCCACGGCCCGGACCAGCCCACTCGCCCTGCGCGGCGCCGCCCGGACCCTCGCCGCCGCACTGCTGGAGGCCTTTCCCAACAACGCCATGCGGGACCCGATCGTTCGCGACCGGATCGATGGAGCGCGGTCCCGGGTCCTGCGCGCCGCGGTGGGCTACGTGCACGACCATGCCCATGAGGACATCACCATCAGCGACCTGGCCGCCGCGGCCGGCGTGAGCCGGCAGGCAGTGCACCTGGCCTTCCGACAGCACCTGCAGAGCACACCGAGCTGCTATCTCGAACGGGTCCGACTGGACCGGGTGCATCGTGACCTCACCGACCTCGACCCGCAGTCGACCACCGTCCAACAGGTGGCCCTGCTCTGGGGCTTCACCCGGCTGGAGCGCTTCCGCCGCTACTACGGCCACACCTACCGGACCAGCCCGGAACAGACCTGAGGCTGACCGGCGCTCCGCCGCCCGCCGGCCATCCCCGGGTCAGCTGGTCAGCCGGCCGGCGGTGAGGTGGGCGTGATCAGCCGCCTCGCGTCCGGCCTCCCAGCCCACGGCGTTGTACCGCCCAGCCCGGGCCGACCGGGTCTTCGGGAAGAGCCGGTCGAACTCCTCCTGCACCGCTTCGGTCTGCCGTTGCAACAGCGGCACGAGCTCCGCACCGTACGACTCCGCGGCGGCCGTGCTGGTGTCGGTCAGCCGCTCGCCGATGCGCACCGCGTACGCCATCAGGAACGACCGGCGAAAGGAGGCCGAGCGGTCGAACGACCCGGCCCGGCGCGTGCCGGCTTCGGCCATCGCCCGGGTGGCCTGGATCAGGAGCGAGGTGAACAGCATCTCGACCTGGTCCACATCGACCGGAGTGCCGAGGACCGTGACCAGCCCGAGTGGCTTGTTCCAGACAGCGCGGCACCGGTTGGCCCGGGCGACCTGGTTGAGCAGCGAGACCTTCTCCCCGGCGTACGGGTTGTGGATGTGCACACGTACGCCCCGGATATCGATCGGGCCGTCTCCCGAACCGCGGAGCAACGCCTCGTCGATGGCGTGCCGGGTCATCAGGTCCTGGGCCTTGGCGGTGAACGTCTCCGCCTCAGCCGCGAACTCGGTCGCCTCGGCCTTGGCCAGCAAGGTCCGGATCCGGTTGAGCACACGGCTGCGCTCCGACCCGTCCTCGGCGGGGCGGCTGTGGGCGGTGCTGCGGGCCCACGCCGACGGCGGGGGCAGCAGCTGCTCGAGCGCGGGCAGCGCTGCGAGCAGGACAAGCAGCTGGACCAGGTCGGTCCAGATCTCGACCAGCGAGCGGCTGGAGTCGGCGAAGGCCGCGACCAGGCGGTCCGGGGTCTGTTCGGCGCCCGGCGTCACCGCCTCGTCGGCCACGGCCCCCAGCTGGTCCCGCCACGCCGGAGGCGGCAGCACCGCCGAGCCGGCCGATCCGAGCTGGGCCATGATGGCAGTGGCCAACAGGGGAACCAGCCGGGCACGCGACCGACGCACCACGTGGACCAGGTCGGCCGGCTGCCAGCCGTACTCCCAGCGGGCGACCAGGGACTGCCGCAGCCGCATCGACGCCAGCGCGTCCATCTCGGTGAGCCCGGCCGAGTCGTGCGCGACCAGCTCGTCAGCGACCAACAGGCTGACCGCGTCGGCTGGCAATGCCTCGGCGGCGTGCAGCAACCGGCCCAGCCCGCTCTCCACCGGGTCCAGGCGCTCCTCCCCCGGGCGCGGACCGGAGCGGAAGCCGTACCGCTCGTGCTGGTGCTGCCATGCCACGGGAAGTGATCTTGGCGGTCGGCACTGACAGTCACGGCACCGACACGCCAGGTCTCAGGTTGTCTTAGGCTGTCCGGGGTTCGAGGCGGGCGAAGGAGGCAGATGACCTGGCTGGTCACCGGCGGTGCCGGGTACATCGGCGCCCACGTCGTCCGTGCGTTCGCCGAGCAGAGCATCCCGACCGTCGTGGTTGACGACCTGTCCAGCGGGCATCGCTCATTCGTCGCCGGCGAGGTGCCGTTCTACGAGGGCAACGTGACCGACGGCGCCCTGCTGCGCCGGATCTTCGCGCAGCACACCATCGCGGGGGTGGTGCATCTGGCGGGGTTCAAGTACGCCGGGGTGTCGGTGAGCCGCCCGCTGCACACCTATACCCAGAACGTGACCGGCATGGTGGCGCTGCTGGTGGCCATGGCCGAGTTCGACGTGCCCCGGTTCGTCTTCTCCTCCAGCGCCGCGGTGTACGGCACGCCGGATACCGGCGTGGTCACCGAGGACACCCCAACCCGTCCGGAGTCGCCGTACGGGGAGTCGAAGCTGGTCGGCGAATGGCTGCTCGCGGACCAGGCGCGGGCGACCGCGGACACCGACGGTCCCCTCCGACACACCTCGTTGCGCTACTTCAACGTGGTCGGGTCCGGCTACCCCGACCTGCGCGACACCAGCCCGCACAACCTGTTCCCGCTGGTCTTCGACGCCCTGGCCGAGGGCCGGGTGCCGCACATCAACGGGACCGACTACCCCACCCCGGACGGCACCTGTGTCCGGGACTACGTCCACGTCTCCGACCTGGCCACCTCGCACGTCGCCGCCGCGCAGGGGCTGCTGGAAGGGCGACCCCTGGAGCCGGTGTACAACCTCGGCAGCGGGAGCGGGCTGTCGGTCCGGGAGATCATGGACGCGGTCGCCCGAGGGACAGGTATCGACTTTGCCCCGGAGGTCCGGGCCCGCCGGCCGGGCGACCCGGCTCAGATCGTCGCCACCGGCGAGCTGGCGGCGCGGGACCTGAACTGGCAGATGCGGCACACGGTCGACGAGATGGTGGCCTCGGCCTGGGCGGCCCGGCAAGCCGCCTGAACTGCTCGGCGTAGCCCGCCGGCGCTTCGAGCATCGGAGGACCGCTCTGGTGGCGATCGGAGGAGCGATGCGGGAAGGGCGTTCCTTCCGTTCCTGAAGAGCGACGACGACGCCAGCAGTAGAGCGCGACGGGTGCGAGAAGAGCCCAAGGAGGGACCTCACACCCGAAACACCGTTGTCACATTGCCGCGAGAACTGGAACGCGGGCGTAACTCGGCACCAATTTGATGCAACACGGATCGAGCAGAGTTCTTCGTAACCTCGGGCGGCCCAGGATCCAGCTCGCCCGGTGGCGACGTACACGTTTCCAGTTACTTCACCGAAAGAAGCAACATGACCCCACTCGAACTCGATTCAGGCAACACCGCCTGGATTCTTACCTCGGCGGCGCTGGTGTTGCTGATGACACCAGGGCTGGCGCTCTTCTACGGCGGCATGGTCCGCGCGAAGAGCGTCCTCAACATGATGATGATGAGCTTCGGGGCGCTCGCCCTGGTCTCGATCCTCTGGGTGCTCTACGGCTACTCCTTCGCCTTCGGCAACGACATCGGCTACGGGCTGCTCGGCAACCCGACGGAGTACCTCGGGCTCAACGGGCTGATGGAGGACACCGACGCCGCACTGCCGGCGATGGCCTTCGTCGCCTTCCAGGCCGTGTTCGCCATCATCACCGTGGCCCTCATCTCCGGCGCCATCGCCGACCGGGCCAAGTTCAGCACCTGGATGATCTTCGTCGGCATCTGGGCCTCGATCGTCTACTTCCCGATCGCCCACTGGGTGTTCGACTTCACGCTCACCGACGACAATGACGTGGTCACCCACGTCGGCGGCTGGATCGCCAACGACCTGGCGGCGATCGACTTCGCCGGTGGCACCGCGGTGCACATCAACGCCGGCATCGCCGGCTTGGCGCTGGCCATCGTGCTGGGCAAGCGGATCGGCTGGCGCAAGGAGCCGATGCGGCCGCACAACCTGACCCTGGTGATGATCGGTGCGGGCCTGCTGTGGTTCGGCTGGTTCGGCTTCAATGCCGGCTCGGCGGTCGCGGCCAACAACACAGCGTCCGTGGTCTGGGTCAACACCCTGGTCGCCACCGCCGCAGCCTCGCTCGGCTGGCTGATCACAGAGCGGATCCGGGACGGGCATCCGACCTCGCTCGGTGCCGCCTCCGGTGTCGTGGCCGGCCTGGTCGCGATCACGCCGTCGTGCTCTTCGGTCTCGCCGATCGGCGCGATCATCCTCGGCGCGATCGCCGGCGTGCTGTGTGCGCTCGCGGTCGGCCTGAAGTACAAGCTCGGCTACGACGACTCGCTCGACGTGGTCGGCGTACACCTGGTCGGTGGTCTGTGGGGCACCCTCGCGGTTGGCCTGCTGGCGACCGACGCGGCGCCGGCCGGCGTCAGCGGCCTGTTCTACGGCGGCGGGGTCGACCAGCTCTGGCGCCAGGCCGTCGGAGCGCTCGGCGTCCTGCTCTACAGCGGTATCCTCACCTTCATCATCGGGTTCATCCTGCACAAGACCATCGGGTTCCGGGTCAGCGAGGAGGACGAGCTTGAAGGTGTCGACTCGAGCGAGCACGCGGAGACTGGCTACGATCTGGGCACGCTGAGCGCCAGCCTGCGGGGCGTCTCGTTCGGAGGGTCGCCGAGCCGCCGGCGCGACGACGACGACGGTTCGGGTTCGCACGCCGCCAACCATGATGAGGAGGTGTCGGCATGAGGCTCGTAACCGCGATCATCAAGCCGCACATGCTGGATGAAGTGAAGACCGCACTCGAGTCGTTCGGGATCGAGGGCATGACGGTCAGCGAAGCCAGTGGCTTTGGACGTCAGCGGGGCCACACCGAGGTCTACCGGGGAGCGGAGTACACCGTCGATCTGGTGCCCAAGGTGAGACTTGAGGTGCTCGTGGACGACGAGGATGCGAAAGACATCATCGACGTCTTGGTGAAGAGCGCTCGGACCGGCCGCATCGGTGACGGCAAGGTCTGGTCGGTTCCGGTGGACGACATCGTTCGCGTGCGAACCGGGGAGCGCGGGCTGGACGCGCTCTGAAGCGTGACCTAACCAGCGAGCGCCTCAACGTCGCGATCCGGTCCGGGTGGGAAACCACCGCAGGGCCGGATCGTCGGCGTTTGGTCACCGACGGCGCCGAGTCGGCGCTTGTCGAGCTCTACGCCGCCGCCGGTGCGCCGGACGGCGGCGTGGCGCTGGCCGCCGTCGGCAGCCTGGCCCGGCGGGAGCTCGGGCCGCGGTCCGACCTGGACCTGGTGCTGCTGCACGACGGCCGCAACCGCGCCGCAGTGGACGAGCTGACCAACCGGCTCTGGTATCCCCTGTGGGACGCCCGGGTGCGAATCGACCACTCCGTGCGGACGCCGGCGGAGTGCGCGGAGGTCGCGGGTCAGGAGCTGAGCGCCGGTATCGGGCTGCTCGATCTGCGGTTGATCGCGGGCGACAGCGCCCTGGTCGCCGGGGCGCGGACCGCTTTGCTGGATGCCTGGCGTGGTAGCGCCCGGCGCCGCCTGCCCGAGCTGGTCGACGCACTAGGTGAGCGGTGGCAGCAGTTCGGTGACGCCGCGTACCTGCTGGAGCCGGACCTCAAGGAGGCCCGCGGCGGGCTGCGGGACATGACGTCACTGCGAGCGCTGGCCGCCACCTGGCTGACCGACCTGCCGCACGCTGGCGTACGCGAACCGTACGAGCGGCTGCTCGACGTCCGCGACGCGCTCCACCTGACCTCGGGTCGGGCCTCCGACCGGCTGCTGCTGGAGCAGGTAGATCCGGTCGCCCAGCAGCTCGGGTACGTGGACTCGGACGAGCTGCGCCGGGACGTGAGCCTGGCCGCCCGGTGGATCGGGCACGCGGTTGACCTGACCGTACGCGCGGCGCTGGGAGCGGTGCCGCAACGCCGGCTGCTGAGCTTCACGCGGCGGGAGCGCCGACCCGAGTACATCGAGGCCGACCACGGCCTGATCATCCACGGCGACGAGGTGGCCCTCGGCCGACGGGCCAGCGCGAGCGACCCGCTCACCGGGCTGCGCGCAGGAGCGCTGGCGGCCTCCCGCGGACTGATGTTGTCCCCGGTGACGGCGGACAACCTGGGCCGGATGGCTCCCGTCCTTCCGGTGCCCTGGCCGGCCGAGGCCCGCGAGGCGCTGCTGGAGATGCTGTCCAGCGGAGCGGGGCTGGTGCCCGTCTGGGAGGCGCTGGAGCTGGCCGGCTGCATCGCCCGCTGGATCCCCTGCTGGGAACCGATCCGGGCTCGGCCGCAGCACAACCCGATGCACCGCTTCACTGTCGACCGGCACTCCGTGCAGGCGGCGGTCGAGGCCCAGCGGCACCTCAACCGGGTCGAGCGGCCCGACCTCCTGCTGCTCACCGCGCTTTTCCACGACATCGGGAAGCTGCCAGGCGTCGGCCGCCGGCACGCCGAGGTCGGGGCGCCGATCGCCCGGGAGGCCGTGCTGGCTCTCGGGCTGTCCGAGCGTGATGCGGACCTGGTCGGACACCTGGTGCGCGAGCACCTCAGCCTCGCGCTGCTGGCCACGAAGCGGGACCATGCCGATCCGCGCACCCAGAGTGCACTGGTCGAGGCGGTCCAGGGACGCGCCGACGTACTGGCTCTGCTCCGCTTCCTGACCGAGGCGGACGCCCGGGCAGCGGGTCCGGCCGCCTGGACACCATGGCGGGCGCAGCTGATCAACGGACTGGCCGACCAGGTCGAGGGGTTGCTCGTCGACGACGGCACCCGGGCCGAGGTGGCGACGACCCTGGTGGACGTCGGGCTGGCCCGCTCGGTCCGACTGGACGGGAAGCCGCGGGTCCGCGCCGAGTCGCAGCCCGGCGGTGTCCAGGTGGTGATCGCGGCTCGGGACCGGTTGGGACTGTTCGGAGATACCGCGGGCCTGCTGACGGCGCACTCGGTGTCGGTCCGGTCAGCGGTGCTGCACACAGTGGAAGAGGTGGCGGTCAACACGTGGCGGGTCGACAAGGACAAGCTCCGCGACCTGCCAGATCTGGCCTTTCTCACCAAGGAGCTCGAACGGCTGGAGGCCGGCGACCAGAGCATGCTCACTGCGGTGCAGCGCCGTGAGGCCCGAGCCCGGGCCAAGGGCAAACCGCCGGAGCCGTACGTACATCTGGTGCCTGATGCCAGCGAGGGCGCGGCGGTGGTGGAGGTACGGACCGTCGACCGGGCCGGCCTGCTGTACGCTCTCGGGCGCGCCCTGGCGGCAGAGGGAATGTCGATCCGCTCGGCGCACATCAGCACGCTGGCCGGGCAGGCCATCGACACCTTCTACGTCACCGAGGCCGACGGCCGCCGTCCGGATGCCGCCCGGTCCCAGGCGGCCGTGGACACGCTGGCCGGGGCCGCCGGTAGTGGGCAGGCGGCCACGGAATCCGCTCCGATGGGGGCCAGCTCAGACTCGTAGCTGTCCCTTCGGCTATCCAGCGCACGGGACCGGCCAATGCCGTGGCACCGTCTCTCACTGCCGTCGAGGCGCTGTGGCGGCGAGGGCGTTGCGGATCCGGTTGTTGATCATTGGTCGGCGTTGGCGGTCGATGTGCCAGGGTGACCGCCACTCGGGCAGGCCGTCGGGGTTGATGGTGCAGTCCCAGCCGCGGGCGAGGAAGTTGTAGTTGTGGTACCGACACAGCAGGGTCAGATTGTCCAGATCCGTCGCATCTCGGCCTGGCCGGCCAGGTCCAGCGCCTTCGCGGTGGGGATCAGGGTGCCGTCGGAGGTGACCGCGTAGCCGGTCTTGTCGAGCAGGTTCTGCAGGTCGACCGTGACGATCACCGTCGCCGGCGTGCCCCCGGCATCCCGCACGCTGTCGGAGCGCAGCAGCCGGTCGCACACCGTTCCAGGGCGTCGTGCATCCGCTGCCCATACTTCACCCTCCACGCCACAAAGGACGGTGGGTATTTGACTGAGGAGATTGATGCTGACTCAGTCGTCCGCAGCCGTTGCGATCAGCTCGTCCACCTCAGCCGAGGTGGGCGGCTGAGCACCTTGACGGGAGCAGTTGATCGACGCGGCGGCGGCGGCCCGACGTAGGCACGATTCGAGGTCCACGCCGAGGCTGATCCGCGCGTCGAGGAAGCCCGCCATGAACGTGTCCCCCGCCCCGACCGTGTCGATCACCTTGGTCGGATAGCCGGGGACTCGGGTCGTCTTGCCCCCCGGCTCCACTGCAGCCCCGCCGCCGGGGCCCAGGGTGATCACACCCAGCCCGAGGCCGTACTGCTCCACCCAGCTCGCGGTCAGCTCCACCGGGTCGGAGGTTCCCGACGCGGCGGCCTGAACGGCGGACGCCTGCGCCAGGAAGGCGATGTCGGCGTCACTGGCCTTGACGATGCCGCCACGCTGCCCGAGCACCCGCAGCCACGGCTGCACCTTGCCCCAGTAAGTCTCCGGGTCGGTGATCACCGTCGGCCGCACGTTGATGTCGTACGACACCCCGCACCGCACCCCACGCATCCACTCCAGCAGCACCTCCGCCCCGGGACTGACCACACAGGACAGCGAGGCGATGTGCAGCCAGTCGTCTTCGTCCAGCTGCGGCAGGTCGTCGACCTGCCACCCGAAGTTGGCCGTGTCGTGGAAGTGGAAGGTGTAGCTCGCCACCCCCTCCGCGTCCAGACTGACCACGGCGATCGAGGTGGCCTGGGAGGACTCGGTGGCGAGGTCGAGCTGCACGTTGGCGCCTAGGATGTGCGTCCGCAGCTGCCGGCCGAACGCGTCCTTGGACAGCCGCCCGAGGAAATGGGTGTCGGCTCCCAGCCGACCCAGCGCAACGGCCGAGTTCATCGGACCGCCGGCCGACAAAGCCAGCCAGGTCGAGCGTTGCGCATCAGGTGGCGGGGAGTCGGACGGCACCAGGTCGATCAACGTCTCTCCGCACACCACGAAGCGCGTCATGGTGGACAACCTAACGTCAGGGGGCCTCACCCGGCCAACCGTGCGAGCTCCCTGCGCAAGTCGTCGTGAACCTGGCCACCCATGCTCTGCCAGAGTCGCGGCGGGATCGCCCGCGCGCTGATCTGTTCCAGCAGAAGCCCCATCGAGTAGCCCGGGTGCCGGCGTGAAAGCTCCTCGCCGGCGCAGTTCAGCAGCGCTCCGTTGCCGCTGATCCAGCTCGCCATCCCGACCAGAGCCAGCGGCGCGGACGACAGATCCGGAGCCACTCCGCCGACGACCCGCAGCCACAGCCCCACGTGCTGCTCGGCGCTGTCCGGGTCGATCATGGCCCAGACCAGGTCGCGGAGCCGGATCTCGTCCACCAGCACGGCGAGCTCGGTGCAGTCCCGGTCGTCCAGAGCACCAGGATCGGCCAAACCGGCCTGGACACCACGGACCAGCCGGGCCGCCGGATCCTCCCCCGAACGCCAGTCCGCCCGCGCCCTCCGCACCTCCCCCGCCAGCTCGACGAGCCGGGGCACCTCCGCCAACGGCGGTCCGGCGACCGTCGCGGCCAGCTCCTCCCGGCTCGCCCGGGTCGTCAGCCCAGCGAAGACCGCCTCCGCTGCCAGACGGTGCTCCGCCACGTCGTACGGCGTGCCCTCGGCCGGGCAGCAGGCCTGGTCGCAGGTCAGCGACCACCACCGCGATCCGTCGACGTACAGGGCATCGGTCACCAGCCGCGCCGGCAGCGCCGCAACCAGCCCGCTCAGAAAGGACCGGGCCGGCTCAGGCTGCTCGCTGTAGGTGAAGAGCACGAGCTCGTTCGCCCGGTTCTGCCGGGCCAGGTGCCGCAGCTCGACGGCGAACCCCGGCGCCGCGCTCACGGCGGGGAGGTCCATTCGGGCGATCAGCCCGACGCTGCCGCCGCAGACGAATACCGCCACCAGCGACTCGTGCGGATGGAAACCCAGCTCATACGGGATCAGGGCCAGCAGGTCGGCCGGACCGCGGGCCCGCAGCCGTACGCGGTCGTCGGTCGGTGCCGATCGACCGACCAGGCTGCGGCGCACCCGTCCCGGCCGACTCAGTCGACGGCTCATCGGACCACCGCCGGGCGAATGCCAAGGATGCCTCGGGCACCTGGAACATCAACGAAGGGACTCATGCCGGCAGGATGCGGATCCGACCCAGCACCGTTCCGCTCCTGCCGAGATCTGTGGACAACCCCGTCCTGACCTCAAGCCTGTGGAAAACCTTGGTTACAGCCACTGCCTCGCTCCGCCCCCTGCGCTACCGTGGTCGGATCATGGCCGAGCCCGAGGACGACCTTTCCGGGATGGGATCCGCCCCCCGCGGACCTTCGTTCGTGCCCTCGATGCCGGCCGCCGACCGGGCCTCCTTGACCCAGGGACCGTCGAGTCCAACCGGCCCCGTCGGTCCGCCTCGGTCGATCCGGCCGACCGTGATCTCGATCCTGGTCATCGCCTTCGTCGCCGTGGTGGTGGCCGGCGCCAGCCTCGTCGCCTACTGGGGCGACACTCATGTCGGCATCAGCGCCCCTACCCGGACCACGACCGTCCCGGTCTACTCCAGCCCACCCGACCGGATCGACTTCGTCACCGCGAAGGGCACCGGCCAGCTGATCATGCGGACCCGGTCATGGGTGACCGGTGGCTCGGTGCCGCCGGCGTCTGGGAGCTACCTCCGCGTCGAGGTGGAGCTGGTCTGCACGAAGGGCGAGGTCGACTACGACCCCTACCTGTTCCAGGCCTTCGACCAGTCCGGACAGCTGTTCGAGATGGCCGCGGCGGGCGCCGGCGAGAAGGTGCTCCCGGTGGGCACGCTGAGCGCGGACGAACGGATCAGTGGCTCGATCGCCTTCGACATGCCCCGTGGCGAGGTCACCCTGCTGATGAGTGACGACTCCGAGAACACCGTCACCGCACTCAAGGTTCCGGACTAGAGCCTGCCGCGCCCGCGAGCATCCATCGCTAGGCTGGCGGGCGTGGCCGACCTGGAGCGGCGGGAGCTACGCGGCTGGCCGGTTCTCGAGCTCGCTACCGATGCGATCACCGCCGCCATCGTTCCCGGTCTCGGTGGGGCCGTCTGGTCCCTGACCCGGAGGGCCGACGGAGCCGAACTGTTGGGCAGCACCCCGTGGGGCCTTCCGGCCTACGGCGCCCCGACGCTGCCGGGCAGATCCGACGCCCAGGCGATGAGCACCTTCGGCGGCTGGCAGACGCTGTTCCCCAACGGCGGTGACGCAACGACGGTGCAGGGCGTCGAGTGGGGGTTCGACGGTGAGGCGCGCCTCACTCCGCTGGACTGGGACTACACCGGGTCGTCCCTGATCATGAACGGCCGCCTCCGGCACACGCCGTTCAACCTGACCCGGACGATCTCGCTACGCGGCCACGAGCTCAGCCTCGTTGAGACGGTGCGCAATGTCGGCAACGAGCGGATCGCCACCATGTGGGGCAGCCAGCTCACGCTGGGCGGCGACCTGCTGGGTCCGGACACCGTGCTCGATACCGCGGCCACCGTGGTCCGCCCCGACTCGCGGTTCGTCCCCTCGGCGAGCTACGACGATGTCAGCCCGTGGCCGCGTACGCCGGCGGGGGACGCGGTGGTCAACCTCCGGAGCGTCCCGGGCCCAGACACCGACGAGTCGCGGCTGGCCTACCTGAGCGACTTCACCCGGCCCTGGCTGCGCGTCACCCGGCCGGAGCGGCGGCTCGGACTGGACCTGGAATGGGACGAGAACCGCTGGCCGCACGTGTGGTACCGGCTGGAGGCGGGTGGCCAAAGCGGCTTCCCCTGGTACCGCGGCGGCTACTTCCTCAGCCTCACCCCGTCCACCAGCTGGCCGGCGCACGGGTTGCCGGAGGCCCGTCGGGTCGCCGACAGCACCCTGTCGATACCGGCCGGAGCGACGCGTACGTCGTTCGCCACCTTGACCGTGCACCCCGGATGAGGACATCGCGCGTCGAGGCCCCGATCGTTTGGCCGGACCGGGCACCCTGGAACCACCGGTCGCCCGGCACCTCGCCCGGTCGGCCGTAGACCCGAGAGAGACCGGAGTCCATGGCTGTACAGACCACTCCCCGAGCCGGTGCCGCGGCCCTCGTCATGATCGCCCTGCTCGCCTGGATGTGGCTGCTGGAGGCCGTCGACACCGCCTCGGGCCACCAGCTGGACAACTACGGCATCCATGCCCAGGAGATCGACGGACTGCCCGGGATCATCTCCGCCCCGTTCCTGCACGGCGGTTGGGACCACCTGATCAGCAACTCGATGCCGTTCTTCGTGTTGGGCTTCCTGGTCCTGCTCGGCGGCGTGGCCCGGTGGCTGCTGTCCTCGATGATCAGCATCATCAGCTCCGGGCTGACCGCCTGGCTGCTGACGCCCGGCGACGTGGTCATCCTGGGCGCCAGTGGCCTGATCTTCGGCTGGCTGACCTATCTGCTGGCGCGGGGGATCTGGTCACGACGGGCTGGGCAGGTGATCATCGCCGTGCTGGTGCTGCTGGTCTACGGCGGGCTCATCTTCGGCGTGCTCCCCGGCCAGCCCGGGGTCAGCTGGCAGGCCCACCTAGGCGGCGCGGTCGGCGGCGTACTGGCCGCCTGGCTGCTGCACCGGCGGCGCACCAGCCGTCAGCTGGTGGGGTCGGCCTCGTCGTCGGGTTGGTAGTGCGGGCCTGACGCCAGCTCGTCCTGCACCCGCCGGACCTGGTCGCGCGCGGTCGCCAGCCGGACCGAGTCGCCCAGGTCCGCCTCGACGAAGTACCGCTCGATCTCGCCGGCGAGGTGGGAAGCTTCCGCGAACCCGAAGGTGCCCGCCGACCCGACGAGCTGGTGGGCGACCTCGGTGGCCTCCCGGCGGCCCGACTCGTCCAGAGAGCCGGCCGCCACCTCGGCCAACGCTTCGCTCAGTCGGTCGGCCCGGGACAGGTTCGCGGAGCGGGCGTGACCGCCGATGGACTCCACCACCGCGCGCAGCCGGTCCTCGGCGACGTCGTCGGGGCCGGCGTTGTCGACGTTCACGTCGTCGCCTCCGCCCAGCCCAGCAGCGCGGCCATGTCGGCCGCCAGGGTCATCGGGTTGAAGGGCTTGGGAATGACCCCGGCCAGACGCAGCGACTGCCACTCCCCCAGATCGTCGGACGGCACCTTGGCCGTCAGGAAGATGATCGGGATGTCGCAGGTGGCCGGGTCGGCCCGTAACGCGTTGACCGTCGTAGGGCCGTCGAGGCCAGGCATCATCACGTCGAGCAAGATGGCGTCGGGCCGTTCGACCCGAGCCTGCTGCTGTGCCTCACCGCCCGAGTGTGCGGTGCTGACCTTCCAGCCGCCGACCAGCTCCAAGGCGGTCTGCGCCACCTCCCGCAGCATGGCGTCGTCGTCGACCACAAGGATCCGCCGAGTCATCGTCGGATCCTGCCGGGTTGGACCACCGGTCCACGGCGAAGATCGCCGTCGAGGCTGCTCACGCCCTGACACCTTCCTGCAGAGTGCGCCGGGCCCCGGCACCGACGCGCCCATGGTACGAAACTCCGATGGTAGCGTCGCCTCATGGAGGGACTGTCCGGTCCCCAAGCAACGGGGACTTGGCGATTCCGTCGGATGGTCGTTGTCGCCGCCCTCCTCGTGCTTCTTTTCGCCATCCTCCTGCTCAGCCCAGTGCCGCAGCCGATCAGGCTGACCGTTACCGGTGTGGGCATGATCGGCGGCGCCCTCACCATGGCCGCCGGATTCCGGATACGAGCCATTCAGGCTGGCCGCACCCGGCACGACCCCGAGGCGGACCGGCGGCGGCGGGCCTGGAATACGGTCGCACTGGCCGGTGTGCTTGCCGCGGTCTCGAACGTGCTCCTGATCGGCGCGGCGGCGACCGGCCCGCCAGTCAACCGCGGTCCGAGTAATGTCGTCCTCGGTTTGGCCCTGCTGGCCGGCGCGGCCGGAGTCGCGGCCTTCCCGCTTGCCCGGCGCCGGGCGACCGACCTCGCCCGGATGGCGCTGGACGGGGTCGTCCTGGCTGGGTCGGCTCTCTTCGTGCTCAGTGTTCTCGTCTTCCCTGAGCTTCTGACCCGAGCGGACGCCGGCGGTGCGTTCAGTCTCGCCGTCCCGGTCGCCGACGTGATCCTCGGAATCGTTGCCGCCCTGCTGTTCCTGCGCGCGGCGCCGCCCGACCGGCCGCCACTCGGGATCGCGGCTGCCGGCTTCTTCTGCTATGCCGCTACGGATTTCGCGGACGCGATGGGTTCGGGTTACCAGGCGACCTACACATTCGGCACGATCACCGACATCGGTTGGGTCCTCGGCTACGCGCTGTTCGCACTGGCCGCATTCAGCCCGGGCAGCGAGGCGACACCGCGCGGCGAGCGCCCGGTCGAGCGCGCGCCAGTGCTCGGCACCATCATCATGTTCTGCCTGTTCCTGGGGGCAACGGTGTTCAGCCTCGTCCGGTCGGACGGCCAGGAATGGAGTCCGACCGCCACCGGGCTCGCCATCGTCGTGCTGCTGGCGGTGATGGGGCGCCAGGTCCTGTTGATCGTCGACAACGACCGGCTCCGACGGGACCTCGAACAGCGGGTAGAGGAACGAACCCGCTCGCTGCGCCAGCTCTCCCAGCAGAGCCAGCTGCTGGTCACGTCGGTCGGCGACGGCATCTACGGTGTCGATGCGGCCGGGATGGTGACGTTCGTGAACCCGGCAGCCCTCGAGGTTCTGGGCTACCAGGCAGGCGAGCTGATCGGACGGGACGCTCACACGAGCTTCCACGCCAAGCGTGCGGACGGGACGCCTTACGCGGTCGACTCCTGCTATGTGACCGAGGCAATCACCGAGCACAAGGTGACCAGTGCCGAAGAGGACAACTACCTGAGGGCCGACGGCCGGCTGGTTCCGGTCGAGGTCACCGCCACCCCCTTGATCGACGACGGTCGGGCGATCGGGGCGGTGATGGTGTTCCGCGACGTGACCCAGCGCCGCGAGGTCGACCGGATGAAGAGCCAGTTCGTCTCCATCGTCAGCCACGAGCTGCGGACGCCGGTGACTGCGATCCGCGGCGCCCTCGGCCTCCTCGCTGGCGGGGCCGTGGGCGAGCTGAGCCCGTCGGCCCAGCGGATGGTCGACATCGCCCTGGTCAGCAGCGACCGGCTGGGTCGGCTGATCAACGAAATCCTCGACGTCGAGCGGATCGAGTCCGGGATGATGTCGATGGAGCTGGACATCCACGCCTGCCGGCCGCTGATCGAGTCGGCGGTCAGCCAGGTGCAGGTTCTGGCCGAGGACGCAGGCGTGCGGGTCAGTATCGGCGCTGCGGAGGGGCAGGTGTTCGCCGACGCCGATCGGGTGGTGCAGACCCTGCTGAACCTGCTGGGCAACGCGATCAAGTTCTCCCACACCGGCGGCAACGTTTCGGTCCGATCCGAGGCGAAGGGCGAGTTCATTGAGTTCGCGATTCGTGACGACGGCCGCGGCATCCCCGAGGACAAGCTGGACGAGGTCTTCTCCCGGTTCCACCAGGTCGACTCCTCCGACGCGCGGGAGAAGGCCGGCTTCGGGCTCGGCCTGTCGATCAGCCGCAGCATCGTAGAGCGGCTGGGCGGCCGGATCTGGGCTCGCAACAACGCCGGCGCAGGCGCAACGTTCTTCTTCACCCTGCCGGCCCCTCGGCCGGTCGACGGTGCGGCGAACGGGACCGGCCGGCCGCGCGAGGCCACGTTCGTCGACGCTAGCAAGAATCTTTCCGAGCCGGCGAAAGGTAAGTTTTAAGTCTCCCGGTACCGTGGGCATCGCCGATGGATCACCCCATCCCCCCGACGGTGACCCACAGGAGGCCGCGGTGGAGAGACCACCCGATCGCGTCCCGCATGCCGGGGTGCCGGACGCCCCCCTGGTCGGCAGCCGGAGCGGCACCAGCCGGCTGCTGATCAGAGTCAGCGCGGGATCCGGCTCGGGGCCTACCCGGCTGGCCGCGTTCGACTCGGCCCTCTTCGCCGCCGGCGCGGCCGGCTACAACATCGTCCGGCTCAGCTCGGTGATCCCACCGCACGCGTTCGTGCGCGAGGTCCCGGGCCCGGAGCAAGTGCAAGGCGTACCAGGCAACGTCGCCTACTGCGTCTACGCCGCCGCCTACGCCAGCAACCCCGGCGACCAAGCCTGGGCCGGGCTGGCGTGGGCCACCGACCGGGAACAGGCGGGCGCGGGTGTGTTCGTCGAGCACACCGCGTGCTCGGAGTCGGTGGTGCGACGCGATCTCTACGCCACGGTCGAGGCCATGTCCCAAACCCGGGGCAGCCGGTACCGGATGGCCGGCCAGACCGTCAGCTCCGCGGTCTGCGTCGACCATCCGGTCTGCGCGGTCGTGGTCGCCACCTACGGCACGGCGGGATGGAGCGACCTACTCAACTCGGAGGGATAGATCATGAGTATTTCGACCGAACCTCAGCCGGGCACGGAGATCTGGACCAAAGGCGGACCGTGGCGGTTCACCCGGGAATTCGTGATCGACAAGGCTGCCGCAGGCGTCCTGTACTCGCTCTACCACAGTGCGTTCGAGCCCCTCAAGATCCGTGCCGCCGCGCGTCAGGTGCTGACCCGGACCGAGTTCTTCGCCCAGATGGGGGACGACAGAATCGACAAGTATGTGGCTTGGGAGCCGGACGGCCAGCCGATCGGCTTGATCACGCTGACCCGGCACCTGGACGCAGTGCCTTGGGTGAGCCCGGAGTACTTTGCCACCCGGTTTCCGGAACAGTGGGCCCGGAAGGCCGTCTACTACCTTGGATACGTGCTTGCCCAGCCTGTCACCCGACGTACACAGTTCCTGGAGACCATCTGCCGGGTGTGCATCGAGCCATTAGTTGCGGAACGGGCAGTAATTGCGTATGACGTGTGTTCTTATAACAATGACATGCTGCGCTTCGCGGATCGCATCTCCCGGGTGGCACGGCAGTTCGCTAGCTCCCATGTTCACAAGCTCGACGCCCAGGTCTACTACGCCGTGAATCTCGCATGAACTCTGCCCCGCCACCACGGGTCGCCGTGGTTATCGAAGACGACGCAGACATTCGGAACCTGCTCGAGGCCATCCTCGGGCAGGCCGGCTTCACCTGTCACACCGCCGGAACCGGTCCGGAGGGCATCGCGGCCATCCGCGACCACCAGCCGATCCTGACCACGCTGGACATCAGCCTGCCCGGGATCGACGGGTTCGAGGTCGCCCGCCAGATCCGCAGCTTCAGCTCGACGTACATCGTCATACTGTCGGCCCGGGACGAGGAGATCGACACCTTGATGGGGTTGGACGCCGGGGCGGACGACTACCTGACCAAGCCGTTCCGTCCCCGCGAGCTCCGGGCCCGGATCGAGGCCATGCTGCGGCGCTACCACCTCAGCCAGCCGCTGGTCACCGCCGGCGCTCCGGCAGCCGGCCGATCGGCACCGCTGACTCCTCTGTCCCCGGCGTCCCCGGCCGAGCCCGAGTTCAACAGCGAGGCCGACGGCGAGGGCGGCTGGCTGCGCCACAACGGACTGCGGATCAACGCCGAAATGTGGCTGTGCGACCTGGACGGCGCCCCGGTCGAGCTCACCCGTAGCGAGTTCGACCTGCTGATGGCGATCATGTCCGGGGCCCGACGGGTGATCTCGAAGGACAGGCTCGCGCTGGAGCTGCGCGGGGACTACGGAGGCAGCAGCAGCTACGTCAGCGACTCCGACCGGCGGGCGGTCGAGGTGCACATGGCCAACCTGCGCCGCAAGATCAACGACCCCGTGGGGTCGCCCCGCTACATCGAGACCGTACGGGGGGTCGGCTACCGCCTGGCCGAGGTCCAGCGCCGCTGACCCGAGATGGTGAGGCGCCGGTCGGTCAGTGCGCGGACCGAAACTGCTGGTGCACCCGAACGACTTCCTTGGTCATCGCCATCACCAGGGCCGGTACGACGTGCTTCTGCTGACGCTCGACCGCTCCCCGCAGCAACCCCGCGATAGAAGCCAGCTCCTTGGCCCCCACCATCGAGCTCGTGGACTCCAGGCTAAGCAGCGAGATGTGGGCGGTCAGGTCGTTCCCCGACTCGAGCTGCGTGGTGATGGTGGCAACGCGCTCGTCGATCAGGCCAAGGTAGTCCTGCACGAAGCGGGCCATGATCGCGTCGTCTTCCTGTCTCGCCATGTTCCCATCCGTCTGGGGAAGAGTGACCGGCCTCGGGACCTCGGAACGCGCCGAGGCCGATCCTCCCCCTGACCCGTCACGAACGGGTTCTCCCCCACCGACGAGGCCGCTCCCCGCGGCGATCTCATCCGGCGTCACCTGGTCGTCCCCTGTGCCGACCCAGCGCGCAGCACGCCCTGCGGCCCCCGATCCGCAGCGGGCGCGTGCGTCCCAGGACGTTCCCCGATGCGTCCCGAGAGTACGTACGGCCATGCGGGCTGCCCCGACCCACTCGCGATGACCACTCCTGTGCCACCTGCCCTCCGAGACATCAGGTCCCGGGCGCCGACCTGTCCCTGGTCAGGTCAGGCAAGATCAGCATGGTCCGATGGACTCGGGCCGTAGTCCGGTTAGGGCTAAGCGCCGCTCAAGATTGGCTCAAGATTGGTCAATTGTGCCGAACGGCGTACTTTCACCGCAGCCGGTAGAACCGGAAGAACGCGAAGCCCTCGATCGGCAGCACGTCCACACCGGCGAACCCGGCCTCGGAGGCGTACGCAGCGAGCCGCGACCGGCGCATCACAGTCCCGGTGCCCGCCGAGGGCGAGCTCGAGAGACCGTCGGGCAGACAGATCAGCGTGCTGTAGCCGTACATCGCCCGCTCGACGACGTCTCCCGGCGCGATGAACTCGTCCGCCACCGCCTCGTCCATGACCACGACCAGGCCGTCGCGCCTCACCGCGCGGCGCACCGCCGCCAGCACCTCCACCGGCCGGGGCATGTCGTGCAGCGCCTCGAAGACGAACGCGGCGTCGAAGGCGTCCGACTGGTCCAGCGCAGCGCCGCCGGGGTCGGTGAAGCTGATCCGGTTGCTCAGCCCGGCCTCCTCCGCATGCGCCCGGGCAGCCCTAACCGACGGCGCATCGATGTCGATACCGGTCACCGTCGCCTCCGGATAGGCCCGGGCCAGCGCGAGGGTGGACCAGCCCTCGCCACAACCGACATCGGCGATCCGGCAGCCCGGTGTGGACAACACCGCGTGCGCGTCCGGTACGCCGGCCAAGGCCGGACCCAGCTCCGTCTCGAACCATGGCCGGTTGGTGGCGGCCTGCGACTCGCGGGCGTCGGCCCCCAACTGGGACCAGCTCACCCCGCCGCCGGACCGGTAGGCGGCTAGCAGGTCCTCCAGGTGCAGGCCGACCGCCGCAAACATCCGGGGCAGCGCACCGAGATAGCTCAGGCTGTGCTCGTCGGTCAGCACCTCAGCCGCGGCAGGCGGCAGCTCGTAACGCCGGCCCGCCGGGTTCTCCACGTCGTCCTCGGTGACCACCACGTTGCCGTAGACCGCCTGCATCTCCAGCCACTCGACGGCGTAGCGCTCAGCGGTCTCGGTCTGCGCCGCCAGCTGGGCGGGAGTCAGCGGCCCGGCGGCAACTGCGGCCAGCCAGCCCAGCCGCTCCCCCAGGTAGAGACTGAAGGTCTCCATGGTGCCCAGCAGGGCGGTGAAGATCTTGTCCGCGAAAACCTCGGTCGCGCATGCGGCACTCGACTCGGAAACAGCGTCGGTCGCGGTCATGAACGCTCGCTCTCAGACGTCGGGCCTGGGTGTGCACGATATCGCCGGAGAACACTCGTGCCTCCCACCAGAGGCGAGAGGCACGAGCAAAATCCCCGAGCACGAGCGGCCGTGGGTCACGCGACGGGTACCCCAGACGCTGGCGGCGAGGCGCATCTCTGCCGACCTCACCGACAACGTGAGCGGTGCTCGTCCGACCACACCCCGACGTTCCCTCCCCCATAGAGGAACGTTCAAAGTGAACGCTGTCGAAGGGCGATGCCCGTCAGTAATTGGCGAACCAACTACTGACAGTTCACGAAATTAGCCCCGGCCCGGATGAGTGTCGAGGCCAAACCCCCCGTTTGTCCGCTTCTGGCCATGTCAAAAAACGGACACCTTCGGCGGGGTGGTTACGAGATGTCAGCCGGCCACCAGCTGGCGGATCTCTTCGGCGGTCAGTGCCGCTCCGGACAGGGCCTCGTCGTCGAAAATCGACCCGAAAAGCTCCTGCTTGGCCGTCTTGAGCGCCATCACCTTCTCTTCGATGGTGCCCTTCGCGACCAGTCTATAGACCATCAATGACTTCGTCTGGCCAATTCGGTGCGCCCGGTCGACGGCCTGGGCTTCGGTCGCCGGGTTCCACCACGGGTCCAGCAGGAAGCAGTACCCGGCCTCGCTCAGGTTGAGCCCGAACCCACCGGCCTTGAGGCTGATCAAGAACACCGAGGCCTCGCCGCCGCGGAAGCGCTCGACGACCTGGTCCCGGTTCCGGGTGTGTCCGTCGAGATACGCGTAGGTCACGCCGGCCTCCTCGAGCCGGGTGCGGATCCGGCCGAGGAAGCTGGTGAACTGGCTGAACACCAGCGCCTGGTGGCCCTCCCGGACGATCTCGGCCAGGTCGCCGAGCAGCACCTCGACCTTGGCGGCCGGGACGCTGGAGTTGGCTTCGTCCAGCAATGCCGCGTCGAGGCTCAGCCGACGCAGCAGGGTCAGCGAGCGCAGCACCGTGAACCGGTTGGCGTCCAGGTCCTCGATCAGCCCGAGCACCTTCTGCCGCTCCCGTTGCAGGTGGGTCTGGTAGAGCCGCTGGTGGCGCGGGTGCAGCTCGACCTCGACCACTTGCTCCTGCTTGGGCGGCAGCTCAGCGGCCACGGCGTCCTTGGTCCGGCGGAGCAGGACCGGCCGGATCCGCCGCCGGAGCTGGGCCAGCCGGGCGGCGTCCCGGTTCCGCTCGATCGGCCGGCGGAAGTACTCCGCGAACCGGTCCGCCGAGGGGAACAGGCCGGGCGCGGTGATCGAGAGCAGCGCCCACAGGTCCATCAGGCTGTTCTCGAGCGGGGTGCCGGTGATCGCCAGCTTGAACGGGGCCCGCACCCGACGAGCGCACGCGTAGGTCTTCGCCCGATGGTTCTTGACGAACTGCGCCTCGTCCAGCACCAGCCCGGACCAGGCCAGCTCGGCCAGCTGGTCGCACTCGATCCGTAGCAGGGCGTAGGAGGTGACCACCAGGTCGGCGCCGGCGACGACCTCGTCGACCGGTCGCCCGCGCTTGCCGGTTGATTCGGTCAGCGAGACCGTCCGGAGCCCGGGGGCGAACCGGTTCGCCTCAGCCGTCCAGTTGGAGACCACGCTGGTCGGGGCGACGACCAGGAACGGTGGAGCGTCCGGCTCCGTCTCGCGAGCCCGGGCGACCAACGCCAGGGTCTGCAGCGTCTTACCCAGACCCATGTCGTCGGCCAGGATCCCGCCGAGCTGGTGGGTCCACAGGAAGTCAAGCCAGCGCAGGCCGTCCAGCTGGTAGGGCCGCAGCTGCGCCTGCAGCCCGGCCGGCGGATGAACCGGCTCGACCACGGTGGTGCCGGCCAGCCGACGGACGGCCGCGTTCCACTGCACCGACTCGTCGATCTCGGCGCCGAGAGCCGCCAGGTCCTCCCACAGGCTGGTCTGGAAGCGGTTGATCGACAGCTCTGGGTGCGGCCGGTCGACCAAGGCCTGGGACTCGGTGATCAGCTCCCGCAACGCGGTGAACTCCGGCCTCTCCAGGTCGAAGTACACCCCGGTCTCCAGGACCAGGTACTCCTCACCCGAGGCGAGGGCGACGAACAGCTCGTCGAACGGCACCTCCTCGCCGTCGATCGTCACGCGGACCTGCAGGTCGAACCAGTCGGTGACCCGGGGTCGGGGGGTGGCGGCGACCCGGATCTGTGGTTCGGCGGTGGTCTGGCGGTAGTCGACCACAGCACCCGACAGCACGACGTCCACCCCCCGCGCGGCCAGCTCCGGTACCTGGTGCTCGACGAACCGCAGGGCCTCGCGGCCGGCCAGATCGGTCGGGACCTCCGCATTCGGCAGACCCAGTCCGGCCACTAGGTCCTGCTCGGCGGCCAGGTCACGGACGCTCCGCCCGACGGGCGGCTCGTCCAGGGCGAACGACATGGGGCCTTCCGCTGCGGCGTACCGGACGGTCCAGTCCAGGCGTACGCGGTGGTCGGGCAAGAAGGACACCGTGAGAGCCAGCGTCGGCCGGACAGCGTCGGGCATCCGGACCGACCCGTCGATGGACGTCAGCGGCACGTGCTGACGCAGGGATGGCGCGAACTCCGCCCAGAAGCGAGGCTCGTCGGCCTCGGGAACCGCTACCGAGCGCTCCTCCACCAGCAGGTGCCGCAGCTCGCGGCTGAGCAGCGTCTCCAGCCGGGCCAGGCAGATCTCCTCCGTGCCGTCCGCGCCGGGCTGCAGCCAGAACACGCCGTGAGCGGGCTCGCCGACCACCCCGAGGGCGCCGGCGGGCAGCGGCCGGCCCTCGACCAAGACCCGCGGACGCAGCTCGAGGCCGCCGCCGTCGGCCCGCTGAGCGTCCAGCTGGACCTGCGCCCGGCTCGCCGTCCGTACGGGACCGCTCAAGGGCGAGGCGGTGATCAGCGCCAGGCCGGCCGCGGCCGCCTG
Organism: uncultured Actinomycetota bacterium; assembly: GCA_963808435.1. Classification (GTDB taxonomy): domain Bacteria; phylum Actinomycetota; class Actinomycetes; order Propionibacteriales; family Propionibacteriaceae; genus Microlunatus. Next base: position 47,346 of record CAWEFW010000049.1, read on the forward strand.
GTCGAGCAGCCCCCAGAACCCGCTGCCCACCGAGCTGAGCGACAGCCAGGCGCTCCGCGGCAAGGTGTAGCGAGCACTCGAGCCGGCCGCCGCCCTGAACTGCAGCAGCAGCTCACGGTGCTCGGGGACGTAGGAACGGGCGACGAAGTCCAGGTCGTCCCAGCCGATCCCGCTGCGGACCCAGTGGCCCCCCTTCCCCCGCCGGACGGGCCGGATCCGCAGGTCCTGTCGGCCGGCGTAGCCGCGGAACGCCGGGATCCGCTCGACCCCGAACTCGCAGGCCAAGGGGGCGATCTCCACCTGCGTCGGCGCCGGCCCGGCGACCAGCTTGTCCAGGGTCTTCTCCCAGGCCGGGCGCTCGTGCGCCGGTGCGGTCGCCAGGTGGCGGGCCACGATGAGTACGGCGGCCGCGTGCTTGCAGTCGACCACCACGGGGCAGGTGCACTGGCTGCGGTACGCCGTGACCGTGCCGGAGCGGGAGCTGGCCAGGTACACGCGAACCGCGTAGTCGTCGCGGTACGTGCCCTTGACCCGGCCGCTGACCACCAGGTTCTGCTCGTCCAGCTCGACGTCGTGCACGTGGCCACCGCGGGCCGCGACCAGGGCGCGGGCGAAGGCCTCGTGGCCGACCATCTGGGTGATCGCCTCGTTGCTGAGCAGCGAGGTCCAGGCGGCGGCCACGTCTTCGACCCTAGTTGCCGGTTCCGACGGATTTGGTCGGCTGGCCTCTTCGCGCTGTCGCGCTCTACCCTCGCCAACACACGAAGCCTGACCCCATGCGCAGCTCACCCACCCCAGTGGACCGATCGGGCGGAGTGTAAAAGTAGGGATGACCGGGTCACGACGGCGCGGTCTCACTACTCAACGGAGGATCGATGAGCGAACCAACGTACGGATCCAGCGACGGGCTCGAGGACCTCGAAGGTCCGGCGGACGGCGGCGCCGAGGGTGTACCGGGTGTGCAGGATGGCGGGGCCGACGGGGGCGCGGACGGCGGGGCCGATGGCGGGGCCGACGGGGGCGCGGACGGCGGGGCCGACGGTGGGGCCGACGGGGGCGCGGACAGCGGCGCCGAGGGTCCGGCCGACGGCGGAGCAGGCGGCGTGACGGGCGTACGGGATGGCGGCGCTGACGGCGGGGCCGACGGCGGCGCGGACACCGGCGCGGGACGGTTCAGCTGACCACGACCGCATCAAGCAGGTCCGCGAAGGTCGACGGAGTGTCCGGGCCAGGTCCCGGGCACTCCGTGCTTTCGCGTCTGGTCAGCGTGGACCCGGAGCGGTTCGCCACCGAGTTCTGGGGTCGCCAGGCGCTGCTGTCGACCGCGGCTGAGCTGAGCGGCTCACCAGCCGACCTGCTGACCGCCGAGGCGGTCGACGAGCTGGTCTCCGAACGCGGGCTGCGCACCCCGTTCCTCCGGGTGGCCAAGAGCGGCAGCACCCTGGCCGAGGGCAGCTTCACCGCTCCCGGAGGAGTCGGGGCCGGCGTCGCCGACCAGGTCAGCGACGACAAGCTGGTCCGGTTGTTCGCCGACGGCGCGACGATGGTGCTGCAGGGGCTGCACCGAGTCTGGCCGCCCGTCATCGCATTCAGCCAGCGGCTGGCGGCCGAGCTGAACCACCCCGTGCAGGCCAATGCGTACGTGACCCCGCCGCAGAACCAGGGTTTCAGCGACCACTACGACGTGCACGACGTGTTCGTGCTGCAGGTCGCCGGCGAGAAGCGCTGGTCGATCCACGCTCCGGTGCTCGACGCACCCTTGCGAAGCCAGCCGTGGACCGACCGGCGGCGCGCGGTGGAGCAGCAGGCGCAACTGCCGCCGCTGATCGAAGCGGTGTTGCGGCCGGGCGACTGCCTCTACCTGCCCCGGGGGTTCCTGCATGCCGCCGTCGCGCTGGGCGGCGTGAGCACCCACCTGACCATCGGAGTGCACTCCTGGACCCGGTACGCGGTGGCCGAGCAGCTGCTCGACCAGGCCCTGCGGACGGTCGGGAACGACCCCGCCCTGCGGCAGTCCCTGCCGCTCGGAGTTCGCTTCGACGACCCCGTCACCTTCGCCGAGGATATGGAAGCGGCGCGCACGGCGCTGGTGGCCGCACTGCAACGCGCAGACCTCGAGCAGGTTGCGCGGACCCTGCAGAGCGCGGCCCGGGACACCTCACGGGCGGCGCCGGTCGGACCCCTGGCCCAGCTGGCGGCCGCCGACACCCTCGCCGTCGAGACGCCCGTGCGACTCCGGGAGCATCTGGCCGCCGCGCTCGAGGCGACCGGGTCCAGTAGCGTGCTGCGCAGCCGGGCCGGCACCGTGGCGCTGCGCGAGGAGGACGTCGCCCCGGTCAAGGCTCTGCTGGCCGACGGCCGGCTGACCGCGGGCGACCTGGGACTGGATCTGGCCCGGCGGCTGCTGTTGGCCGGAGTGGCCGTGGCCGGTTGAGCGAGGCTCCGGCTGCCTTCCGGTGTGCGACGGCCGCACGCGGTCGGGCCGACCCGATGGCGGGCTCCGCACCCCAGGCCCGGGGCTGGCTGTTGTTGGAGCACCCCGGTCCCTGGCCGGTCGATGCCGTAGCCGGGTCCGGGATCGAGCCGCGGATCCTCCAGACCCTGCAGAACGCGGCGGCGGCCGCGGGCGCTCGCATCCTCCTGGTCCGTCGGCCGGGTCGTCCTGAGCGCGATGCGGGGCGGCGCTGGGCGGTGGTTCGTCCCGGTCTGGCTACGGTCGCGGCGCCGTGGCGGGAGGACACGGATCTGCGGGCCGCGGCGGCAGCCCTGGCGGGCGCGCCGGCCACCGACGCCCGGACCGCGAATGCGGCTGACGCTCTCATCCTGGTATGTGCGCACGGGGTGCACGACGCCTGCTGCGCCATCCGCGGTCGCCCGGCCGCGGCGGCCCTGGCCGAGCACTTCCCTGGCCAGGTGTGGGAATGCAGCCATGTCGGCGGCGACCGGTTCGCGCCCAACGTGGTGCTGCTCCCCGACGGTTTCTACTACGGCAACCTGGACCCCGAGTCGGCGGTCCGCGCCGTGCGGGAGCACCTGGCCGGCGCGGTGGACGCACGGTGGTTACGGGGCATGGCCAGCGTTCCGCCGCCTGTGCAGGCCGCAGCGGTGGCCGCGTACGAACGCCTTTGGCCTCTGCCGCCGGGAGCGGTGTCGGTGGAGCAGGTGCAACAGGTCGGCCCGCACGATGGCCACGGCTCCGAGACCACCGTTCGACTGCGCACCGCCGCCGCCACTCGGGTGCAGGTCCAGGTCGTCGCGGTCCGCCGCTCGGCCGCCCAGCTGACCTGCCGCGCAGCGCGGGAGACCCCGGCCACCGCGTACGAGATCGTGTCGTTCGCGGTGCTGACCTGAGATCCGCTACAGGGTGACGCGCAGGATCTTGTCGTCGTCACGGCCGGGGTCGACCCGACCGTCGGTGTTGCTCGTGGTGACCCAGAGCGCGCCGTCGGGAGCGACGGCCACCGTGCGGATCCGGCCGTGGTCCTCGGCGAAGTACCCCTTGGGCTCGCCCGCGTCGTCGCCGGACAACGGCACGGCGAACAGGCACTGGCCGCGCAGGGCGCCGACGAAGGCGGTGCTCCGCGTGATGGCCAGACCGGCCGGGGAGCAGGTGTCGGTCGGCGACCAGGTGGCCTTCGGAGAGACGAATCGCGAGGCGCGGGAGGTGCCCTCCACCTCGGGCCAGCCATAGTTCTTGCCACGGGTGATCAGGTTCAGCTCGTCGGTGTCCTGCTCACCGAACTCCGTGGCCCACAGCCGGTTCTGGGCGTCCAGCGCCAGTCCCTCGACGTTGCGGTGACCGTAGCTCCAGGTGCGGTTGCCGAACGGGTTGCCCGGGGCCGCGCGGCCGTCGGGCCGGACTCGGAGGATCTTCCCGGCCAGTGAGTCCCGGTCCTGAGCCAGCTCCGACTGTTCCGCGTCGCCGGTGGAGACGTACAGCAGACCATCGGTGGCGAAGCGGAGCCCGCCGCCGTTGTGGTGGACGCTGGTCGGGATGCCGGTGAGCAGAGGGTTGGGCCGGCCCACCTTGCCTCCGGCCAAGCTCAACCGGACCACCCGGTTGTCGTTCGCGGTCGACATGTACGCGAACAGGGTCTCCTCGTCACCGGGGGCGAAGGCGATGCCGAGTAGCCCACCCTCCCCGAAGTCGGCCGGTGCAGCGACCCCAGTCACCTCGCCGATGGTGCGCACCTTGCCCTGCGCGGTCACCCGCCGGATCCGGCCGGTGTTGCGCTCGCTCAGCAGCGCGTCGCCGGAGGCCAGGAACACGATTCCCCACGGCACGTCGAGGTTGTCGGCCACAGTGCCGGCCAGCCGCGGTCGGGGCGGGCCGGTCGGTGTCGGAGTGGCGCTCGGCGTCGGGCTCGGGCTGGCGCTGCTCGGCGACGCCGCGGCGTTGGACGGCGCGCTGCTCGACGGCGTCGGCGCCGAAGGGCCGGACTCGGTGTCGTCCGCACAGCCGGCCAGCGCGCCGACCGCCGCGCCAGCGGTCACTGCCAGGAAGTGACGTCGCGAGACCATGCTCCGATTGTGACGTGGCACCGTAGGGCGACGGGTCACGGTCTAGATTGACGCGGTGACGCGCATCCTGGTCGTCCAGCACGAGGCCGACGCCGGGATCGGGTTGGTCGGCGAACGGATGCAGGAGCTCGGGGTCGACATGGCCGTGGTCGGGCCGGAGACCGGACGCGAGGTACCGCGTTCGGCCGAGGGCTACGACGGCGTCGTCGTCCTGGGGGGCAGCCCAAGCCCGACTGACACGACGCAGCCAGGTTCTGCGAACGTGCAGGCGCTGCTACGTGACTGCCTGGACCGGGAGGTCCCGCTGCTCGGGATCTGCCTGGGTGCCCAGCTGCTCGGCCTGGCCGCGGGCGGACGGACCGACCTCGTACGCGGGGGCCCGGAGATCGGCATCGGAGTGCTCCGGCGGACGCCGGCCGCGACCGACGACCCACTGCTCGGTGACGTGCCGGAGACCCTGCGGTCGCTGCAGTGGCACTCCTATGAGGTGCGCGATCTGCCGCCCGGGTCCGAGGCCCTGGTCAGCAGCGACCGCTGCACCAACCAGGCATTCCGGGTCGGCCCACACGCCTGGGCGCTGCAGTTCCATCTCGAGGCGCTCGGCGATACGCCGGCGGCCTGGGCCCCGGGCCACGACGACGAGCTGGCGCACGCGGGCCTGGCCGCCGCCGATCTGACCGCCGCAATGTTCGCGGCCGAGCCCGAGCTGCGCGCGACCTGGGCGCCGGTCGCGGACCGCTGGCTGCGGATCGTCTCCGAGCACCGCGGCTGAAACGCTCGATCACCGCCAGGCAGCTGTACTTCTACGTGGTCGGTGACGTTCTCGGCTCAGCGGAGAGCAGGGGCGGTCAGCTCCTCCAGCGTCAACGTCGTGACCAGCGGATCCGCGTGCCGGTGAACGAGCAACCAGTCGGAACCCTCGCGCCGATAGACCTGGGTGACCCGCAGCGACAGGTCCTGGTCGGGTTGACCCCCGACGCGGCCGTGCTGCCGTTCGATCATGCTCAGGACGACGGTGTCGCCCCAGGTGTGCGCCGCCACATGCTCGAGTGTCGCCTCACCGTCGGAGAAGGAGCTCGTCCACGTCGACAGCTCCCCGGCCCGGTCGTCGTGCTGCCTCGCCGGCCCGCCGTCAGGCGCCAGGAGCGTGAAGCCGCGGGCGTGGTGGACCAGATCGAGGTAGCGGCCCAGGTCTCCGCGCACCCAGGCATCAGCGGCCTGCTCGGTGCGCGCGAGGAACTCGTTCAGGTCCTCTCCAGTTCTGCGATCCATCCGAGCATTGTCGCCCTACGCAGTTCGGTGTGGCGCCGAGAGGGGTCGGCAGGCCAGTGGCTGGCCTGCCGACCCCTCTCGTCCAGAGCTTGTTACTTCGGGCTGCCGGTCAGCCGGAAGCGATAGTCCGCGTCCAGCACCTGGATGTCACCGGTCGGCATGTTGGAGATGGCGACAGTGAACGTGTCCTTGGTTCCCTTCAGGCAGGAGGTCGAGAAGCCCGCCTGCGAGATGGTGTCGCCCTCGAACCGGTAGACGAAGTTGCCCTCATCGTCGACGATCTCGCCGGTGGACGTGGCCCCCGGTGTCAGGTCGCAGGGCGAGATGACCTGGACGACCCAGTTGTTGGTCTGAATGCCCGTGGTCTCGATCCAGTTGCCCGCAGCGGAGGACAACGTCGCCGTCTGGCCCCCCACGGTCACGTCGTCGACGAAGAAGCCGGTGTCGACGTACGCAGCGTCGGTGGAGTAGCGGAACCGTACGTCGGTCGTTCCCGCGGGAAGCGGCGCGCTCTCCAGGTGAATGTAACTCGGCTCATCGACGAAGTACTCGCCACCCGAGGTGCCGGTCAGACCGTTGCCCTCGTCATTGTTGTCGTGCGGGTTGGTGTCGGTGGTGATCTCGGTGCCGTCCTCGGTGAACAGAGGCACCGTCACCCACTCACCGTTGACCTCCGCCTCGAGGTAGCCGTAGTCCCAGCCCTCCTCGATGAAGTACCAGGTCCAGAAGTCGACGGTCGCTCCTGGCGCCGTTCCCGCACTGTCGACGTCGAGGATGCTCTCCTCCAGGCTGTCGGCGCCGCCCCACCAGTGGGTGTCACCGCTGTGTGGCGCCACCTGATCGGTCGGGTCGCCCTCGAAGGTGAAGGAGAAATACTTCCCGATGTTGCGGAAGTCCTCGTACGAGACACCGAAGGGTAGGCCGCTCTGTCCGGGCACCCGGGGATGGTTCGCCCACTTCGCCTCCGGCATCCGTCCCTGGTACTGGCCCCGCTTGTTCCAGAAGGTGTCGTTGGCGATGTCGATGGTGTAGGGGGTGTACGCCGGATCACCGAAGTTGATGTTCCGGAAGTCCCAGCGGTCGGACCCCTCGTCGTCGATCTTCACCGCGATCGCCCAGTCCTGGAACAGCTCGGTGGCCGAGCGCAGCTCGCTGCCGGTCTGGTCGTTGAACTGGTCGATGGCGGCTTGGACCCCGGCCATGCCGTCCGCCGCGTTCTGGAAGATCAGCTTGATCAGCAGGTCGCCACCGGCACCGTCGTACTCCGAGTCGGCGTTGTAGGTGCCGTCACCGTTGCCGCCCGCCTGCTCCCAGAGGTAGAGGAAGTAGGTGAAGGAGGCGCCGTAGTTCTCCAAGCCGCCACCCCATCGGGTCAGCGACGTCTCCCGGTGGAACACCTGGTGGTAGGTCAGGTGCGAGCCACCGACGTCGTAGCCGTTGAGGAAGGCCGCCATGTCGGCGAGGCCCTCGTCCACCCAGGACGGCTCGCCCGGGTCGGAGTAGTTCATCAGCAGGTGCTCGAGCTCATGGGCGATGACACCCTCGTACAGGTTGGGGGCCGCCGCATCGTCGCCGATCCGGTTCGCCCAGTCGTACGCGTCCACGACAATGACATTCATGCCGGCGTCGCTGATGTACTCGGGCGCGAAGTAGCCGGCAGTGTAGGTGTCGACGGAGCAGTCGTAGTAGAACTCGTCCTGGACGTTGTAGACCAGCATGACCAGGGCGTCGCTGCTCGTCCCGTCCTCGCCGACCGCCGTGCCGATGTCGCCGTAATGCGCCTCATCGACCGCGACGATGTGGTTGGCCAACTCGTCGCCCAGGGCATCGATCTGAGCCTGCGTGATCAGATAGTCATCCGCGCTGCGTTCGGCGCAGGGGGTGAACTCATCGCCCGGGTTGGGATCGAAGGCGGGGTCGAGGAACGGCACGTCGCCGGCTCCACCGATCCCACCCTCGGGCACGTAGATGTAGACGGGCGTGCCATCGGGCGCCGTGCCGGCGTACGCCTGCTCGAAGGTCTGGTGGTAGGAACCGCCGGCGGCACTGTCGTTGAGGTGCACCAGCATCGTGGGGTCCCCAGGCTCCCCCACCGTGTGAGCGGCCGCCGGTGTGACGGCGAGTCCGATCGTAGTCAGAATCCCGAGTGCCGCTGCCGCGCCGACCGCCGCGACCCGCCGTGAAAAGTTGAGCAAGGCCTGATCCCTCCGAGTGGTCCCGATAAAAGTTCGCCGACAAGCGGATTGCGCGAGTCGAGTCCCTGCCTGCTACCTGCAGCCGCCTCAGAGGCGGACTCGGGGATGGTAACAACGGCGTTTCGGGTACGTCGAGGGTGGTCGGGAAAGATTCGCGGCTGAAGGGCCTTTCGAGCCGGTTTTTATCGATCATGGTGTATCGATCCCCCGGGTGTTCGGCCAGCGACCGCGGCATGGGCTGCTAGCGCCGCCGCCCCGACGCCGCCTAGCGTGTACCCACGACTCACACCCCGGTCCGCGAAACAGAGGAGGGCAAGGCATGGAGTACAGGCAGCTTGGCCGGTCGGGTCTCAAGGTGTCCACCGTGACCTTGGGGACTATGGGCTTCGGCGGTACGGGGTGGGCGAGCCCCGTCGGCCATCTCGACGTGAAGGCGGCGCGGCAGCAGATCGACATCTGCCTCGAGGCGGGCGTGAACCTGATCGACACCGCCGACATCTACTCCGACGGCCTGTCCGAGAGGATCCTGGGGGAAGCCCTGGGCGCCGACCGCGAGAACGTTCTGATCGCCACCAAGGTCCGCGGCGCGATGGGCCCGGGCCCCAACGACGAGGGTCTGTCCCGCCACCACATCGTGCGCGCCGTCGAGGCCAGTCTGCGTCGGCTCGGCACCGACTACATCGACCTCTACCAGGTCCACGAGTGGGACGGACTGACTCCCCAGGACGAGACGCTGTCCGCCCTGGACGCGCTGGTCCAGTCCGGGGAGGTCCGCTACATCGGCTCGTCGAACTACACCGCGCGGCAGCTGATGAAGGCGCTCTGGATCTCCGACCTGCGCGGATGGGAGTCCTACGTCAGCCAGCAGATCTACTACTCCCTGCAGGCCCGGGACGCCGAGAACGAGCTGATCCCGATCGCCATCGACGAAGGGCTGGGTGTCCTGGTCTGGAGCCCGCTGGCCGGCGGCCTGCTCTCCGGCAAGTATCGCCGGGGGCAGGAGGCGCCGGAGGGCACCCGTCGGTTCGAGGGCTGGACCGAGCCGCCGGTCAACGACGAGGACCGGCTCTACGACACCATCGACGTGCTGGTCGAGATCGGCCAGGGCTACGGCGTCTCGGCCGCCCAGGTCGCGCTCGCGTACACGCTGGCCAAGCCCGCAGTCACGTCGGTCATCGTCGGCGCCCGGACCGAGGAGCAGCTCCGCGACAACCTCGCGGCCGCCGAGCTGACCCTGACCGCGGACGAGCTGGACCGCCTCGACACCGCGAGTGGGGTGCCTCTGCTCTACCCCTACTGGCACCAGGCGAACGTCCAGCCCGGCCGGTTCAGCCCGGCCGACCTCAGTCTCATCGAGCGACACCGGGCGTGACGCCGGAAGTGTCGGCTCGTCGTCTCTGGAGGCGCGCGCCCTAGGTCCGCGGAGGCGCTGTGCTGGCGCGTATGACGAGCTGCGGCTGCACGAGGTCGGTGCTCACCGGAGGCAGGCCTTCGATGGCCGCGCATGCGCGCACGGAGTCGTCGACGGCATCCTGCCGGAGACCGGGCGTCGGCTGCCGCCGGACTGGGCGCTGCAGGTGCCGCAGGACTACCGCGACGTCCTCCGGAACGGCGTCTCCGGCCGCGGTCCGGTCCGCCGGGGTGGACCCGAGCGACGTGATCGGCCTCGCCACCGACTTCACCGCCTGCACCATGGTGCCGACCACAGCCGACGGCGTTCCGTTGTCCGAGGCCGGCTTCGCGGACCGGCCGCATGCATGCGTCAAGCTCTGGCGACACCACGCCGCCCAGAGCCAGGCGGACCGGATCAACGCCCTCGCCGCGGAGCGGGGCGAGTCGTGGTTGCCCCGCTACGGCGGCCTGATCTCCTCCGAGTGGGAGTTCGCCAAGGCGCTGCAGGTCCTGGAGGAGGATCCTGAGATCTACGCCGCCATGCGGCACTGGGTGGAGGCGGCGGACTGGATCGTCTGGCAGCTGACGGGTCGCTACGCCCGCAACGCGTGCACCGCCGGCTACAAGGGCATCCGGCAGGACGGGGCGTACCCGTCGGCGGAGTTCCTGGCCGCGCTCAACCCCGACTTCGCCGGTTTCGTGGCCGACAAGCTGGAGTGGCCGATCATCGACTGACGGTCGCCTCGAGGCACCTCGGCGTGCTGAACCGCGGCTCGTCGTCGTCCTATCCGAACACGCTCATGGAGCGGGCCACCCGGTTCGGGCGGTGGTTGAGCTCGTCGATGGCGGCCTGGACCCGGGCCGCAGTGGTGGGCTTCAACCCGCCGTTGGTCCGAAGGTAATGAGAGACCATCTGGTGGGGGACGCCGGCCGACCGGCAACCTCGTGGATGGCCGAGCGCTTGGGCACCAAGACATCCTCCACATTCGGCCGGCACATCCGTCGACACGAAAGTGATCGATTACTACAGTTCTGCACAACCTCCAAAGTGATCGATCACCTTTACCGATGTGGACTGCGCAGGTTCGGGTCCCGCGCCAGGTGACCACCTCTACACCCGCCCCATGCCGGCCGGACAAAGGACTGATCAGCTGTGAGCACAGCACCCCAAGACCGAGGACCCATCCGGTTCGCCGCCGTCGGCCTGGACCATTCCCACGCGTTCGGGCAGATCGAGGGCCTGCTCAGCCAGGGTTGCCAGCTGGTCGGGCTCAGCTCCGACGACCCTGCCGCGGCCATCACGCAGACAGCTCGGAGCCGCTGGCCGGACGCGACCTGGACCGACGACCCGGGGAGCCTGCTTCGGGACCCGTCCATCGACCTGATCGTGACGGCGGCCGTTCCGGACCGACGCTCCACCATCGCGGTCGAGGCCCTGAGAAACGGTAAGGACGTCGTGGCCGACAAGCCCGGCTGCGTCACCCTCGAGCAGCTCGACGAGATCGAGCAGGCGGTTGCGCAGTCGGGTCGCTTCTGGTCGGTCACCTTCTCGGAGCGCTTCGAGGTGCGCTCTGCGGTCAAGGCGGGAGAACTGGTCCGGGAGGGCCGGATCGGGCGGGTCGTCCAGACCCTGGGTCTCGGTCCGCACCGAGAGGGTGACCGAGGCCACCTCGCCGGTGGTGCGGGACGCCCGGACTGGTTCTACGACCGGGACCGGACCGGCGGCATCCTCACCGACATCGCCAGCCACCAGATCGACCAGTTCCTCTGGTTCACCGGGTCCGAGGCGGCAGAGGTCGTCTCCAGCACGGTCGCCAACTACACCCATCCCGAGTCGCCGAAGATGCAGGACTTCGGCGAGGTGACACTGCGGTCCGACGGTGCCCACGGCTACGTCCGCGTCGACTGGTACACCCCGCAGGGCCTACCGACGTGGGGAGACGGACGGTTGGTGATCCTGGGCACCGAGGGCTATCTCGAGCTCCGCAAGTACGTCGACCTGGCCGGTCGCCCGGGCCGGGATCACCTGTTCGCCGTCGACGGCGCCGGCACCGAGTACATCGACTGCACCGACGTCGCGCTCAGCTACTACCCCGACCTCGTGCACGACGTGACCAACCGGACCGAGACCGCCTGTCCGCAGCGTCACACCTTCCAGGTGATGCGGTTGGCGATCCAGGCTCAACAGAGCGCCACGAAAACGGGGTTCGCCCAGTGAACGAACCGGCTGGCCAAGACGAGTCTCCGGGTCGGGATCGTCGGCTGCGGCTCGATCGCCCGAGCGCATGCCCTCCGGACACCCGATGCCGCGCGAGCGGTACCACTGACCGTCCGGCCTGACTACTGTCGTGCTGTACTGGGCACGGTTGGAAGGGTGATATCTGAGGCCGCAGCCGAGGCGCTCGAACAGTCCAAGACAGGAGGGCGGTTGTGGCCCAGACCGACACCTCACCTCGACGAACGGCCAGCATGCTCGACGGCCTCATCATCCTCATCACCGGTGCGTCCAGCGGAATCGGTGCCGCCCTCGCCACGGGTGTAGGCGACGCCGGGGCATCAGCGGTCGCCGTCCACTACAACACCGGTCAGGACGGTGCGGAGGAGGTGCTCCACCAGTTGACCGGCTTGGGTGTTGACGCTGCGCACTTCCAAGCCGACCTCTCGGTGAGAGGCGCTGCAGAGGCTCTGGTCCGACAGGTGATCGACCGGTTCGAGCGGATCGACGTGCTCATCAACAACGCGGGCACGATGGTCGGCCGGCGCCCGACGGCCGAGATCGATGACGCCTACTACGACGCCGTCCTCGATGCCAACTTCTACTCCACGATCGCCTGCTGCCGAGCGGTGCTGCCGCAGATGATCGACCGCCGAGGTGGCTCGATCATCAACGTCAGTTCCGTGGCGGCGCGGATCGGGGGTGGCAGTGGGGCGGTCCTCTACGCCGCGTCCAAGGGGGCCGTCTCGACGTACACCCGAGGGCTCGCACGCGAAGTCGCCAGTCACGGCATCCGCGTCAACGCCATCTCCCCCGGAACAATCGCAACGCCATTCCACGAAAGGTTTACCAGCCCAGAGGCGTTGGCAGCAGTCCAGGCCACTATCCCGATGGGACGTCTGGGTCGAGCCGACGAGCTGGTCGGTCCAACGGTGTTTCTCGCCTCCGACGCAAGTAGCTACGTAACCGGACAGATCATCGAGGTGAACGGCGGCCAGTACTCGCCCTAAGCGGCTGACCCGGTTGGTAAGCGTACGGGTAAGCAGCAGCCCCGAGGCGACACCTGCATCGAGACCTGGCTGGTGCGTCCCGGAGATCAAGACTTGAACATTCCAGCCCGGGCCCGCCAGAGCCCGAGGCCGAGCGCGAGCTGGCCGAGGAAGCGCGCGCGCCAAGATCATGCACGTCGCCGCCTAGCATGCCGTCATGGTCAGACCAACTGCTGTTCCTGGACTCGCCGGCCGTCGAGGCCTAGCCCTGGTCGGCTTGACAGGAGCGCTCCTGGGCGGGATCGGAGACGTGCTCATCCTCGGCCGGCCCTGTTCTGGCAGGGACTTCGACCAAGCTGCCGGCATGGTCCCTCCGCACATCGATCCCGACAACAAATGGCGGTCCTTGTGGAACGGCGCCGCCCTTCCCGAGCGTCGCGTCCAGGTCGGAACGCTCACCGGACATGTCGGGATCGGCCTGCTGCAATGGCTGGCCATGCGGGGAATCAGTCGGACCATCCACGCCGGACGCGAGCGCAGGATCGCCGCAGCCGCGGCTGCCGCGTTCGCGGTATCGGGGGTCATCACCCACCAGTGCTGTGCAACGGTGATCCTGGCGTACAAACGGGCGACGGGAGACGCCCTCGAGTCGAACAACGGTGCACAGCGTTCGCCGCGCTCCAGCACCCGCCTGCTCGCGGTAAGCGCTGCCGCGTCGCTCAGCGCGCTCGCCGTCTTCAGTGCCAGCCTGACGGTCGCGGCGCTGCGTCGTCGCAGCTCCGCACCCGCCGAGTGGTCGGCCGTGACGCCCTTCCCGTGCGTGATGGCGACCCTGCTCAGTTTCGGCGTACTTCCCGCTCCCATAGGCGGATACGCCCGTCCAGCATCCATCAGCATCGGATTGATGACGTACTTCGCCATCACCGCCGCATCGGGCCAGCGACACGCGACCAACTTGCGGCTGGGTCGCACGGGCAGTTGAGGTCGGGTAGCGACAGCCGCCGCGCTCCGAATCACCGACTCCGGACGCGTAATACCTGGTCAGGCTGGGATTGAGAGAGTGGAGCTTAGGGATCGAACCTCTGACCTCTTCCATGTCATCGACAGACGGGCCGATCAACTCACACGGCACAACGAGCACTTCAGTCCGCTGGCGTTCGTGCAAGCCTCACGAGGCTGGACCGACCGGCGGGGGTCACCTGAAAGTCCGCTTCAACTACGCTGAGGACTGTGGAGAGGGTGCGGTGGGGAATTATCGGCGTCGGGAATGTGACCGAACGTAAGAGCGGGCCGGGTTTTCAGCTGGCCGAAAGGTCTGAACTCGTTGCGGTAATGCGCCGAAATGCAGGTCTCGCTGCTGACTACGCTCGACGAAACAATGTCCCGCGTTGGTACGACGATGCGGACGAGCTGATCAACGATCCAGAGGTCGACGCCGTCTACGTTGCAACGCCACCGGACTCACATAGGGAGTATGCGGTCCGCGTCGCACAGGCTGGCAAGCCGGTCTATGTAGAAAAGCCGATGGCCCGCACAGCACTGGAGTGTGAGGAGATGATTTCGGCCTGCGAGCGCGCAGGGGTGGGCCTGTTCGTGGCCTACTACCGTCGCGCCCTACCGCGTTTCGCGACAGTCAAGGAACTATTAGACGGTGGTCGGATCGGTGAGCTTCGGTCGGTGAGCATCCGCAACGAGCGGCTCGTCCAGGTTGGTGGGGCCGGCGACGGAGGGTGGAGGGTAGAGCCAGAGATATCGGGCGGTGGCTACTTCGTCGACCTCGGGTCGCATGTCCTCGATTTGCTTGACTGGCTACTTGGTCCGGTGACCTATGTGACCGGAGTCGCTACAAACCGCGGTGGACGCTACCGAGCCGAGGACCTAGTCACCGGGGTCTTCAGCTTTCGTTCCGGCGTGGAAGGTGTCGGTGTCTGGAACTACGACTCGTTCCAGGACAAAGATCAGATCGAGATTATCGGAACAGCGGGAGCATTGCGCTTCTCCTGTTTCGGCGACGAGCCGTTGAGCTTGCTCACTGGTCGCGGCGCGGAACTGATTGAGGCGCCCTATCCCGAAATTGTTCAACTGCCCCTCATCCAGACCGTGGTCAATAACTTGACGGGTCATGGCCAGTCGCCCAGCAACGGACATAGCGCTATGAGAACGACTCGGGTTATCGACGGCCTGCTCACTGACTATCGGAATAGCCACGGAATCAACTAGGGCGTGTCTCCTGAATATTGGGCTTCGGCACGTTCCTGGCGATATCTACCTAACGGAGGCAGTCCATGTCAGTCGAAGGGAACTACGCTTCTCATCCAAGCGTTACTAATAACGCTGACGCTGAGGTCGAAGAACACTTAAGCCCCAGCCCGGGTCGATGAGGGCTGGCGCCGCTGCGACTCAGGCTCTGCATCCTGCAGCTGCTGGTGGGATATCGCTGAGGGTCGCTGACGAAGTGAGGATCACTCGGTACACGTCGGCGACCGCAGCGGCGATCGCCTGCCACCTGGGCAGGTTGGTGTCGGGGATCGTCCCGGAGCGGGCCTGGGGCTGCTGTTCGATCTGTATGCCGTTGTGCTGGTCCGTGGTGAGCCGGTTGACGATGTTGGCTTCGTCGGCGCCGTCGAGGGGGTCCCCGATGCTGGCGATCTCGACGCTGAGTCCGGTTCCGGCGACGGCAAAGGCGATGACGGCCCGCATCACCCGTTTGAGCGGGTCGGGCGCTGCCCCGCCGATCAGGATGTCCGGACGTCCCTCCTCGGTGAAGCCGTGGAACGACACGGCATGACGGAATCCTCTCGCCGCTACAGTCGCGAGCCGGGGGAAGCTGGCGGTGCTGATATCGGTCGAGGTGATGTGCCACCGGGCCCCGGCCCCGCCATCGGGCTTCCAGCCCTTGCAGCGCCAGCAGCTCACGCCGACGTCGGCCAGCAGATTCCTAACGTGTTCGGCCTGGTCATCGGTGCGTGGCTCGATCTGGCCGCCGTGCGGAGCGATGACGAGCAGGTCGCGGTGATGATCATCGTCGTCGAGCAGCTCCAGCAACTTCTGTCCGTTGCGGGCCTCCTGCTCGCTGGCTGCCGGATCGACAGCCGCGCTGTCGAGGATGCCGCGGAACTGCTCCTCCTCGGCGCCGTCGAGCCGGCCACGGCCGTCAAAGCCCATGCGGACCGTGTTGACCGACAGCTCCGACACGGCGTCGGTGAGTGTGTAAAGCGCGAACGTGGCGTTGTCACGCCGGATGATCGCCTGTCGGCCGACATCGAGGCCGAGGGGCTGCAACAGGTCCGGCAGAACCGAAGCATGTTCCCCTTGCCGGCGCAGGTCGCCCTGGTCCGGCCGCGATCTCCTGATCGAGATTGACGCATGAGGCATGGCAGCTCCAGTGGTCAGCACCTTGAAGAGCAACGAGACACGTCACATGACCTTGATACACGCGTGCGGTAATCCGGACATCCTCGCAGCGCCGTGCCGACAGGTGGCGAACGGTGCGCCGTCAGCACTCGCATGGGGTGCGGACTGCTGGAGTATGTGTTGGCCAGTTGTCGGGTGCGATCAGGACGCGGCGGCGCTCATGGCATCGCGCCGCCTCACCTACAACCTGAGCGCCAGGTAGTAGGTCAGCCAGACGAGGCCGACCACCCAAAGAGCGACGATCAGCAGGAAGGGAAGATCTGCGACTGCTACGCGCGACTCGCCCGCCTCCGGTTGGGGGGCGATCATCCACTCCCTCAGTTGTTCCGGACCGTCATCTGCGGCTCGACCAGCTCATTGCGGGGCGTGAGTGCAGTCATGAGATGGAGCTGTCCGTCGTCGAGGAGGCCCGCGATCGGGGTCAGTGTTGCCTTCGGCCCGTCGACCTCGATAAGCACGAGATGCGCCTGAGCCGCCCAGGCCGTTGTGGAGGCGTCGGCGAAGCCCTTCGGCACCCTCTCGTCGAGCTGGCCTGCTGATCCGGATACGACATACGTCCGGCCGCCGACCTGGTTGACCTGGAAGTTGTGTTCATGCCCGGCGAGCACGAGGCGCACGTCGGCGGCGTCGAAGTGCGGCTCAAGCGCCTTGCGCATCTCCTCATCGTTCTCATGGTTCGGTCCCGCCGTGTAGATGGGATGGTGAGAGTACGGGATGAGCCAGCGATCCCCACGCCAGCCGAACGTCGAGTGAAGCCACTCCTGATGTTTCGGAGCCTGGAAGTAGCGGTGGATCTCCTCCTGCTCGCTGTCGAGCGAGGTGTCGAGGCAGGCGAGTTCGAGGCCGGCCCCGTACCGCAGCCGGTAGAACAGTCCAGGCATCACTGACGCCGTCTCGAAGCCGTGGTGGAAGCGCTCGCGGATGTGAAAGTTGTCCTCCATCTGGGCACGGTCATCGCTGCCCTCGGAGTCGGCGCTGTCGTGGTTGCCGATGGCCGGAAAGATGGGCACTCGCGCGATGGCGAGACGGTACGGCTGGAAGAAGCTGGAGTACCAGTCGTCATCCTCTCCCCCGCCCTCCTGATCTACTCGTCCCTGCTCACCCTGATAGACGTTGTCACCGAGCGACAGGACGAAGCGGACCTCGTGGTCAGCGACCAGCCGTTCTAGCACGTCGGCGATGCGCCGCTGGCGGCGGCTGGACTCCGCGTCGGCCCGCATCCCAACTCCGTAGTCGCCCATGGCCACAAATCGGACCGGCGGCGTGGGGTCGTCGGGGTGCGGCCAGGTACGGAACCGCAGGTCGTAGTGCCGCCCGGCCGGAGCGAGGTCGTAGCCGCCGCGCGCACTGGGAACCCAATCCCACAGCTCCCCCGCGGCCCACTCCTCACCATCGACCTCCACGCGGTATCGGTAGTCAGTCTCGGGCACAAGACCCTCCACCCACACCCACGCCCGTTCGTCGGTGGATGCCTCCGCCGCCACCTTCCCGTCCGCCGTCATGACTCGAACGGTCGCCCGACCAAACGGCTCGGCCGTCGCCCCGATACACGTGCGGCGACCCACCCGGGCTTGGAGCTGCTCGTCGTCGACAATCTCCCAGCGGGTGCTCTCGGTGCGCTCGAAGTAGAACGCGCCCCAGGCGATGAGGACCCTGTCACACGCGAGATCGACCAAGTGGATGAAGGGCTCACGGTGGATCTCAGCGGAGCTCATGCCCCCTAGCATGCCCTCTCGCACCTGCGGGCCCCGGCTGTATGCCTGGTGAGCCGACTTCCACGCGGTGGCTCCAAAGCCTCAGCCAGGCTCTCCTCGTCGTTTACGTCGGAGGATGACCGCTATGTCAATGACGGCGACCGCTGCCAACGCGAGCAGCACGACAACGAAGCCGATCGGCACATCTATCAAGGACAGCCAGATCGCGAAGGCCGCGCAGATGACTAAACCAAACACAGCAAGCCAGAGCCTCAGCGTAAGAGCGCTGAGGGCTGGCACAGCGCCGCCGATCCCGACCGTCGGGTCGTGGTAGCCGGGCAACCCCTTGTGATACCGGCCCTGTGTATCGGATACCTCGCCGCGTGGCTCATCGCGGACCACTCCTTGAAGATACCTCGCAGTCAGGAGGCATGGGCGTGCCGCCATTGGACCGGTCTGAACCTGCCCCGAGGCGACTCCACCCTTGGCGCTACCGCATCCCGCCGCGCGGGCCGATCGCGATGATCGGAACTTTGGTCTACCTGGCGAGCCCGGTCGACGTGCTGCCTGAGGTGATGCTTGGACCGCTCAGCCTCCTCGACGACGCCGGCGCAGCACCGCCGCCGCGGTCTTCGTCTACCAGCTCGTGACAGTCAAGAGGCGACTCGAGGATGCGGACGTGAAGGCCGGCGAGGTCGATCTGCTGGAGCGCCCGCGGTTTCCGGACATAGGAGCGATCGAACAGTGTCTGAGGGGTACGAGTCTGTGCGATCAGCGTTGGCGGTGTTGTCACCCAAACTGTCACTCACCTGTTCATCTATCGCTGTGAGTGGCTCGCCTGACGCCGGATGCCAGAGGGTCGTCCTCGACGCCCGGTATCCGTGGGTGGGCGTGCTGCGGGCCGTGAGTCCGCACCCTCGTAATGTGCTCGGCTCGAGGCAACGGAAAACACTGAAGCAAATTCGGCGATGTGCCCTGGCGAGCCGACTCAGGCGCTATCCGCGCTTTGTGAGATGGGCGCTGATATACCGCCGGGTGCCGTTTTCGAACCCGACATAGTTCGTGGTGCCTTCGATGCCGGCAAAAGCTCGGAACGGACGCCGCAATGGCCATGGGATCAGGTCGTGAATGAGTTCCAACTTCCTGTCATTGTCGAGGCGAAGTGCCATCAAGACGCTCGCCGTGATGTCATCTTCGCGCTGTAGGATGAGATGGCTCGCTTCGAACTGTCGATGGAGAACGTCCAGACCGTGAGACGTGCGCAAGTCAGCGAACAGAAGGCTGCCGCGCGGTCGCAGCACGCGATGCACTTCGGACAGGAATCGTCCCACTGACGGATAGCAGTGCGAAGACTCGATATTGATGACCGCGTCGAAGGAGGCGTCGGGAAACGGCATGGATTGGGCATCGCCTTGGATGAAGGTCAGACCAGGCGCCTTCCGATGTCGGGTGCAAAGGTCTATCGCCTCTTGTGAAAAGTCAAGTCCCGTCACCGATAATGGCCGCAGGTATCGACTTATGTAGGAGGCGCCACCGCCACGTCCAGAGCCGACTTCTAACACGTCCTTCTCGCGAAGGACAATGTCCCTTATAGCATGCTGATACAACTGTATACACAGGCGGTCCGACTCGTCGGAAACCTCCAAACGCAGCTCTGAGGCCGGCTCGAGCGATGCGTATCCGTAATTCATGAACGCCCAATCGGGCGAAGGCACGCGACTGGCCAAGAACTCGTAACACAGACGCCAGGCGGATTGACGCGCGGGCACCAGCCCACGCTACCCCTAACCCCTCATGTGGTCGCTGACACAGCTCAGGACGACGTTCACAAGGGCCGCAGGCTCGGTAATGGCCCGTTGGTCGGGGCGCAATCATCGGCCGAGCGGGAACCTCGGGGGATTGTGTCCGCTACATCCTTGGCGAGGACATGAGCTGCTCGGCTGGCGACTGCGGGACATAGGGCTGAAGCGCGGCCGCTTCAGATTGATCCACAACGGCCGGGACGAACCTGCGGCCGCCCTCCCGACTTCGACACGGTCAGATGGCAGCCTGCCTTCTCGTCCCGGGACTGTCCTTGACACCTGTTGCGGGTTGTCAAAGTATGGGCTGATCACACCAGATCAGAGTTAGAGGGGGAAACGTGCCCGGATTCGCGTTCGCAATGCCAGTGGTATCCGGCAAGGAGGAATTCGATCGCAAGACACTCGAAGAGATCGCCGGGCCGCGCCTCGCTGAGCACGAGGCGGCGATGCGAGAGGCGGGCATCAGTCGTCACGCTGCCTGGCATCAGCAGACGCCTGGGGGCACACTTGCCGTGGTTTACATGGAAGCGCGTGACGAATCGGCTCTCGGACAGTTCACAGCGTCGGACGCGCCCTTCAACACCTGGTTCCGTGAGGCGATGAAGGAAGTCCACGGTGTCGACATCTCCCAGCCGATGCCACCCGTGACGAAGGTTATGGACGTCCATCTCAAGGACTAGTTCCACCCAGCTCGGTGCCGGCGTCGGTCGCCTCTGCGCCACACTGCCCCGGGCAAGCCGAACCTGCGACACCTTGACCCCAGATCGGCGGGCTGATGGCTGGAGCGGCGACTGGGCGTGGCACTGAGCACTGAGCACTGAGCTCTGAGCTCTGCCCAGGCTTCTAGCCATGCACTCGTGCATAGTGGCCCAAGCCGTTGGACCCCGGTCGGGCCTAATTCCGGCGCGCCGGTTCTCTCGCTTGCTCGGCCTTGATGGACTGCTCGCCGACCGTGGTGCGGTAGGGCTCCTTGAGTGGGCCGCGGTCAGGGTCGGGTTCTTCCACCTTGTTGTCC
The DNA here is from genome assembly GCA_963808435.1 of uncultured Actinomycetota bacterium. Lineage (GTDB taxonomy): Bacteria > Actinomycetota > Actinomycetes > Propionibacteriales > Propionibacteriaceae > Microlunatus. Next base: position 67,855 of record CAWEFW010000049.1, read on the forward strand.
CGAATACGGGCGACACGCCGAGTCTCCAGTCCCCAAAAGACGGCGAACAGCGCGATCTCCCACCATTCGATGAAGATCACCGCGTGTTCGGGAGCGAAGGCCCGGGCCACCAGCACGGGCACAAGGATCCCGAACGACATCAGCAGGAAGATCACCCCGTAGAAGAACCGCCCGGACCGCCACAGGTCCCTGAACACGTAGAAGGGCCAGGTGTTCGTCAGCACCGCCACGGCCAACGAGGCGATCATGAAGATCGCGGCAAGGTGGTGGATGGAAAGCTGGACGGGCCCCAACGCGATGCCCTCCATCCGCACCTCGGCCGCCGGCCCCGACCAGAGCTGCCACATCGCGAGGGCGAGGAATCCCACCAGGAGCAGCGCGGTCAAGAGGAGGAACGACCGATTCACCCAGGTGGCGAGTGTGCTCCCGACGTCCACGAAGAGTTGCCGCAGCTTTCCCGTCGCGACCTCCCTGACGACCAGCACCAGGCACAGCACGAGCACGGACGTGAGCGCGATCCTGAGGAACCAGACATGGTCCGCCGGCGAGACCCCATCCGGAGTCGGGTTGCGCTGCAGTTCGTCCATCAGCTCCCCGAACCCGGTCGGCACCAACGCGACGAACACCGCGTAGAACCCCGCACCGTTCAGCGCATAGTCCTCCAGCAGACCCACGCCTTGGTACGCGACCAGGCAAGCAGCGATCGCGAAGAGGGCGCCGACGAAAATGTCGCGGACAGGCCCTCCGTAGTACGCACTGATGGACCTCTCCAGCTCACCCTGCTGCCAGGCCGTCAGGGTAGTCACGACAAACAGCAGGATGGGTAGACAGATCAGAAGCCATCGAACGTACGCGTAGGTGATGCGCGTGATCTCCACCCGCAGTTCTTCCTCGTTCATGCTGACTCCCATCCCTCGATCCACAGTGAGGCAAGCGCGCTCCTCGGACGCCGCCGCGAGTACGACCCGACGGCCTTCTCGAACTTGTCGGCGTTGACCTTGCGGAGGTCAATGCTGTAAATCCAGGCCGGACCGGCTGACCGTGATGGATGGTTGCGTTCTAGGCTGCCACCGCCTCGAGGATACTGAATGCCGATGCAGTTGGTTGGGTCTTCAGAAGCTTCAGTCCAGCCCGCTGCAATAACTCAGCGTACTCAGACTCAGTACGCTCCCTACTGCCGGTGAACACCAGCATGGTGGTGTCCAGGCGGGTCATATCGGCGGCCGCGGCGCCCTGCGGCATGACAAACTCCACGAGCAGCACCCTCCCGCCGGGTGCCAACGCGGATCGACAGTTCGTCAGGACATGCACCGCCTCCTCGTCGGCCCAGTCGTGCACAATCCACTTCAACAGGTACGCGTCTCCCCGCGGCAACAGGTCATCGAAGAAGCTACCGGCCACCTTCACAACGCGACCGGAGGCGACGTGCCGATCAATTGCCCCGAGGGCGTTGCCGATGACGTCGGGCAGATCGAAGAGCACGCCGGAAAGCCTCGGGTAGCGGTCGAGGATTGCGGCAAGTAGTGCGCCCTGTCCGCCGCCGACGTCGACGACCGTACGGAATCTAGAGAAGTCGTGAGCCTCGGCAATGGCCGCTCCCTCGTCCGTACTGGCCCGGGTCATGACGTCATCGAAGATCCGTCCCAGGGCCGGGTGCTCAGCAAGATATTCGAAGTACGGTTTGCCGTACACATGTTCAAATGCAGGTTCGCCGGTGAGCACGCTGTGAGACAGGCTCGCCCAGCTGCGCAAGTACTCCTCGCTGCCGCTAAACAGTGCCTGCGCGCGCACGCTGTCGGGGGCGTCCTTGCGCAAGGGATCCGCGAGCGGAGTCAACGCGAACTGTTTACCTTCGTGCTCCCGGAAGATCCCTCGACTGGCCAGTGTGCGCAGCAGCCGGTACAGCGACTGCGGGTCGGCACCGGTTGCCTCAGCGAGATCGGCAACCGAGAGCGGGCGCGAGGCCAAGAGATCGGCAACGCCCAACTGGGCAGCCACAACAACCAGGTGCGCAAACTCCAAATCATCTAGAACTTGCCGCAGGTAGTCGGCCGGCTCAACCGGCGGTGTGGCGGTCATCGGCTCTCCTGCCGGCCAACGAAACGGCTGTGCGTCAGCTCAGGCCGCTGCTGAACGGCTCCAACGAAACTCTGCCAGAAACCCACGGGTAGCGCCATGGTGTCAGCCGGCGACCGAGTCTATGTAGCGGGCGCTCGAAGGCTTGCTACCGCATCTCCCATCAGCGCAGCACAACGACGCACTCCCCGAGATCGGATGCATCGGTGGTTTGGCGTCCCAGGAAGTCGCATTCTCGCCCAAAGGGCCTGGTAACAGGACGTCGGCTGCCCGGCGAACGATGCGCGTTACCGACTTGCCCCCTTTGTCTGAGCCCTGGCCGCCGCGCCGGAGCAGGTGCGGGGCAGCTGATCGACCTCTCGTACGCACACGGCGCACCCGACAACATCGCCAGCATCGTCGCCGACGCGGTCGCGGTATAGGCCAGGCGTGCGACCCCGCGGGAGCTCTACACCCTGGCTGGTCCCTTGGCCGCTCCGGATTGAGGTGCGATTGTTCGGGGTGTGAATGTCTCCTCCCAGAACGATCTACCGGACTTGTCGATCCGGGCCTTGCATGACGATGATGACGTCCCCGACGGTCTACCGGCTGTTGGGCCCGACGCTGACACTCCTCAGTGGCAGCGAACGCGGGGTGCGATCGCCAATGGGCAAGTAGTAGGGACTGCCTCACTCTCGCTGTCACCAGTGATTGATTTGTACTTCTGCGAAGTGACGGTCATCCCCGGCTACCGGCGTCGAGATATCGGCACCGCCTCTACGCCGCTGTCTACGAGCTCACTGATCGAACAGTCCCTGTAGTGACGCGAGCCATGAGCAGCCAACCGGTCCGACGACAGTTCGCCGAGTCCATCGGCTGTTCCGTACCTGTGCACTGTCCCGAACCCTGGGTCGATCCGACCAGCGAGGCAGGGCAGCAGTGGATTGCTCAACAACAACCTCCTGGAGAAGGCGTCGGGCCAGATCCGACCCCAGGTGTGCGTCTCGCGCGAAGGGTCCTCCTGCTGTGCGTGCGACCGTCTGCCCACCGTCCAGCTCGTTGCATCCGGTGCGTCGTGACCATTGACGTGATGCGCCGGGGGCACACCGGGGGTACATGTGCGAGCGATTGAGCAACGCATGACGAGTCGCGAGCAGGACGTCCAACGGTGGCGAAGGCCAGCGTGGTTTTGGATGACGTCACCGGTGACCCCGGTTGCTGCTCGTCGATCTCCGCCAGCAGTGACAGCATGCATCCATGACGAAGTTGTTGTGTGCTGTCCTCGGCTGTACGGACGAAGGCACTGAGACGGTCCAGGTAAGAAACGCGGAGTCAGGCGAGGAGACATCCCGCGATGTGTGCCCCAAGCACTACGAGCAAATCCATCGGGAGGAGCTGTCGGCCAGCTGGGACCCTATCCTGGCGGCCGTGCGTATGACGTAGCAGGCGCTGGCCGGGTCAGGACGGCAAGCCGATCGGCAGCAGAGCACAAGGGCGGGGTCCTGGCGGTTCCTAGATCCGACGTTGGGTGGAGCTTAGGGGATTCGAACCCCTGACCTCTTCCATGCCATGCCCGCTTGGCCGTGCGGAGCGGTGGGGCTCTACGGCTGACCGGTGTCCGTCACCGTCCACGGCGGTGGACCAGTTGTCGGGTCGCAGTCGCTCACTTATTCACTCAGTCACAGAGGCTCGTGCGGCCTGCGCGACCCCTCTCAGAACGGAACCCAGTCGCGCTCTGCGGGTCAGTCGGCCTAACGCTGCGACGCCGCCGGTTCTGCCAACCGAGAAATCGTCAAGACCTGTGAATGAAGTAAACGATAGTCGGCCGTGCCGTCTGCGGGTGGTTCGACGAGGTGGCCGTTGATGAAGGTAGCGCCGGCACTCAAAGCGCCTTTCTCATATGCACGTCCTCGGGCTCAAGTTCATAGAGCTCCGGCAGTGCTTGGGCCATGAGTTCGTAGCCGCGACTCGTGTAGAAGCGCACCGTGTTCTCGGACGGTGTGGCGGAGACGACAATCTCGGTATCACCGGCATCGCGGGCGATCAGGTCCAGCTCGTCGGACAGACGACGGCCGATGCCCGTTGCGCGGAACGCATCGCTGACGTGGAGGAACGCGAGTTGCGCGATCTCGGGGCGAAGGTGTGGCACGACCATTCCGATCCCAACTAACCGTCCTTTCGAGAAGGCGCCGAGTGCAATCCCGCCCGCGTCGACGTAATGCTCGAGGGCGTGCCGCTGCGCCTCAACGGAGTGCTCGCCGTGCCCGTGCGGGTCCCAGGCGGCCGAGCTCCAGTTCCCGCGCCGCTCTTCGAGTTCGGTCCCACGCTGCTCGTAGATGAGGTCAATACGCTCGGTACGGTCGATCTCGGCGACGCTCGACAGCTCTACGCGCGCTAGCCGCTTGAACTCGATCCCTTTCCCCACCTCTTCACCTTCACACACGTCGGCGAGGAATAGTCATTCCTGAAGGAGCGGGGCCGTGTCAACCCAGGTCTGATCGTTCTTTTGGGTTCTCCGGCGGTTTCGGGGCGCGCCGCAGCAACGGGTTGGTGTCCAGGATCGGCCGGAGGCCGACCGCGGAGCGGCCGAAGGTCCTTGACGCCGGCCCGGCGTGGTGCATGCTGGCTCGGCGGAGAAGACGCAGAGCCTGTATTGGGTTGTGGTGGCTTTCTCCATCGCCGGTGTCCCGGCTGTGGACGTTGCCCTATTGGGTGTCAGTCATTCCTTCGCCGCGGTCGGGCGGCATGGAGTGCGGTGCGACAGCACGATCGGCGGGGTCAATCAAAAGGGGCGACCACGCCAGCAGGGGGTCCTGACTATTACGACCCGCGCCGATCGTGAGATGTCGGTGATCATGCCGCGGCCGCTGGTCTGATCAGCCGCCGGACGTGGTGATCACGTAACGCATAGAAGACCATCTCGACCAGCTCCCTCGCCGCGGCGACGGTGCCAATGTTGCGGCCGCGGCGGGCCGCGACCCGGTCCCGCACCGCCGCCAGCCGGGAGCCTTGCTGGGTGCGTTGCACAGCCTCCACCGCCGCCCAGCGGACCAGTCGGCTGCCCTGTTTGGTGATCCGGCCGCGGTGCACGGTGGTATCGGACTCGTAGTGCTTCGGCGTCAGGCCCGCCCACGACGCCAGCTGTCCCGGTCCACTGAATCGGTGCACGTCACCGATCTCGGCGACGAACACCGCTCCCAGGATCGACCCAACCCCGGGGATTGTCGTCACCGCCGCGAAGCCGGGATCGTGCCGCAGCCGCTCCTGGGTGAGCTGTGCGGTCTGATCGATCTCCCAGTCGAACGCCTCGATCAGCCGCAGCAACGAGTCGATCCGGTACCGATACACCGCCGACAGCTCCAGCTGCCGGAGCATCTTGCCGCCTTTCACCCCGAACAGGTCGCTGACCGGTACTTGCACCCCCTGACCAGCCAGCACCGCGTGCACCTGGCAGCGCAGACGGGTCCGGGCGTGCACCAGCTTCGCCCGGTGCCGGACCAGCTCGCGCAACTCCCGGGTAGCCGGGGGCGCGATCCAGGCCTCCGGCAACCGGCCCATCCGCAACAGGTCGGCCAGATCGGCGGCGTCAAGGAAGTCGTTCTTCACCCGCCGATACGCGAACCCCTTCACCCCCAACGGATGCGCCAGGTGCACCGAGGCGCCCAGCCCGGACAGCAGGTCCGCGGCCCAGTACCAGCCGTAGGTGGCTTCCAGCACCACCTCCGGATGCTCACCGGCCTGCGCCATCACCGCCGCCAACGCATACGGATCGTTCATGATCCGTACCGCACCGAGGTGCTCACCCGACTCCGTCATCCGGACCAGCACCGACCGTCGTCTATGTAGATCCATACCCACGAACTGCTGACCGTCATACGCTTCGTTCACAAGGGGCCTCCTTCGTCGAACCGGACAGTGAACAACCCGAGGATCGCTCAGGTATCCACGAGGAGCGGAGGCCCCGCTCCTTCATCGCATCAAGACCTGATCACATGGGACAAGCAGGTCTCACTACACTGCAGGCGTGGGTCACTATCGCTTCGTTGTCCTGGTGAATGCGCCACGGGAACAGGTCTTTGATCTGTGGACGGACCTGGACCGAGCGCATGAGTGGACCGAAGGGCTGACTCGGATCACCGACGTGACGGGACCGGTCACGACGGCGGGGACGCGCTACACCGCGTGGTTCGGCCGGATGCGCAGCCCGACCGAGGTCCTCCAGGTCGACCGGCCGGGGCTGGTAAAAACGCGTTTCGGTAGCTGGCTTCTCCGAGGCGTCCAGCTGGCCACCTTCGAGGACCAGGGCCACGGCACGCGTTTGACCCAGGAGTTTTGGACGAACGGGATCATCTCCGCGGTCATGGCAAGGATCTTCGCGTTCGGGTCGTACAAGGGCAGTTTCCGGGGCGAACTTAAATCCTTCGTTCGGCTAGCGGAGCGCGAAGCACGTTCTAGTCCCTGAAGAGGGTCCCAAATGGTCACACAGCGCGAAACGGTACGGGGACCGCGATGCGCTGGGCCCAAGTCGGGCCCAACTGTGCGTCTCGTTGCGAAGGCCTGACACGCAGGCATAGGAGCTACTGCGACGCTTGCTGCTCGGTGCATGGCGTGGCGTCCAATGCGTATCAGTGCCCGTCGGGGGCACGCCGGGGTACGCAGCCGATCCCTTCCATACCATCCGGGCCAGGGATGTCTGGCCTCGCCCTTCGAGCGCTCCGGTGTGTCCGCGCGAGTCCGTGGAGGGTTCGGCGTCAGCCGCCTTGCTGTCACTCAATCTGTCACTCAGGCCGAGTCGCAGCGTGCTCGTGTTCGATTCCGTACCGGAGGTATGTGCGTCTCGTTGCGGAAGTTGCGCTCAGTCGAGACACCCTGTGATGGTATGCGTTCGGTGCGTTTGGTGCACTGTGCTACTTATACAACTACAGGGCGGGGTGGATTCAACCGGGGCGAACCTGGGGCGAACGCAGAAGGAACCTCTCTGGTCCTTCGTAAGCCGCTAGGGAGGTGTACGTCCTGCCGCACACGGTATGGGCATTGCCACTATTCTGGCCCACTTTCGGGGAAGTATTCGTGTCGCAGCAGACTGTAGATGGCACCACCGTGATAAGTGCCATCCTCTTCCAGCGTAAATTCGCGGCGGACGCCGTCAAGGTAAAAACCGCTTCGTTCAAGCAGGCGAACGGACTCGGTGTTGCTGGCGACCGTCTCGGACTCGATGCGATTTACGTGCATCCTTTCAAAGCCGAAGCTCAGCATCGCCTTCAGCGCCTCCTTGGATAGCCCCTGCCCCCAATGCTCGCGGGCGAGATTGTAGCCAATCGACGCGCGGTTGTGCCCGCGATCCCATTTGTTGAAGCCAAAGAGCCCGATAGCGCGGTTGTTTTCACGCAACGCCACCGCCCACAGGATCATCTCGTGTGCCGCGAAACCCTCGTTCATCCACTGGATCAATGCATCCGCCTGCGAAAGATTGGTCAGCGGCGGGTCGTTATAGCGCTGCGCATAGGCATCGCTGCGGAAGGCGTAAAGGTCAGCGGCATCTTCAGGAACGAAAGCGCGCAGGATGAGACGCTGGGTGTTCAACACTGGAAATGCAGTGAAATCAAACACAGCTGGTCGTGCCCATCAGATTCTCCTATTATGAGTATTGTCAACTTGCTATCTGGCAAACAACCTCGAATCTTCCCAGACCTCTGTACGGCCGGCCTGTTCTGGCTGAAAAGCCTCCGGACACGCAGGAACCGTCCAGTAGGCGCCGCGCGGCTGTTCCTGCGATTGTCGGGCGGTTGATCCCATAGTGGGCTTCACGCTGCCCTAAGCGCAAGACGATTTATCAGGTCGTGAGTAGCTAAAGACC
>CAWEFW010000050.1:0-166596 GCA_963808435.1 uncultured Actinomycetota bacterium
AGCCTGTGCCCCGCACTGCCGATTCTGGCTCTTAGATGATCAAGGGCCCGGTGCTCCGCGCCGGCGGGCGGCGCGTGTCCTGGCTCCGCTGCGGCCGCGCCGCCTTAGCGCTGCTGCGACGATAGAACCGACGTGAACTGTGTCCTCTGGAGCCAAAACGGGGCCGCACACGGCAGCGAGTAAGGGGCTAGCGATGATCTCAGCCATGATCGAGACTGCGTTCGAGCGGATCAGCGGCTTGACGGTGCTCCAGCCAAGTGAAACCACCGAGCTCAGGTGCGAACTCCTCGATCAGAATCTGGTCGAAATCACCGCGTCGGCGAATGATCAGCGGCCCTCCCTCCGGCTAGAGGTAGATCTGGCTGATGCGGCCGGCTACTGGCAGCCAGGCGGTCGAACTCATCGGCTCCTTCCACCTGACTGGGTCGGTCCGGCTGTCACGAGCCTGGTCCAGTCCGCACCCGTGGGCGCCCTCTACAACGCGAACGGCGGGGTCCTGCTGGGTTGGGCGGCCGGTGAAGCAGTCTCCGAACTAGAGATCACCTACGGCGTGTCGGAGGAGCGAAAGTCGTTCGTCGTGCAGATGCAGCCGACGCGGCCGCTGGCAACCGACCTCACCATCGTTCTCGACGGCTCCCGGGCTGACCTGGTCGACACTCTTCGACGACTCTGCAGGTGGACGTCGCAGCAGTGCAGCGCGGAGCCGCTGGTCCCGCCGCCGGTGACTCGCCGCCCGGTCTACTCCACCTGGTACACCTTCTCCCAGGACGTCACCGCCGAGCTGGTGTGCTCCGAGGCTTCTCTGGCAGCAGGGCTCGGGTGCGGCTCGGTGTTCATCGACGACGGCTGGCAGCGTCACGGTTCCGGGCGTGGCTACCAGGGCTGCGGCGACTGGCTCCCCGACCTCGCCAAGTTCCCCGACCTCGCCGCGACGGTCGGCTCACTCCATGACACCGGCTCAGCCGTCGCCCTCTGGATCGCGCCGCTCCTCCTCGGCCAGGGCAGCGACGTCTACGACCGGCTTCACCGGTTCGCCCCGCACTATGGCCGCTGCAGTGCCAGGTGCTCGACCCTCGTCACGAAGAAGTTCGGAGGTTCGCCGTCGAAACCTGCCTTCGGCTGGTCGAGGACTACCAAGTCGACATGCTCAAGATCGACTTCCTTGAGCAGGCCATGGTCTACGGAGCCACCTCTGGCGACGCGGGTGTCAGGGCGGACGTCGGCCACGCCATGGCGGATCTGCTCGCCGATGTTCGGCGGAGACTCGCCGAAGCCGGACAAGCCGCGGTCGCCTTTGAGTTCCGCCAGCCCTATGTCAGTCCCGCGGTCGCTCGATACGGCCAGATACTCCGCGCCGGCGACTGCCCGGGCGACAGCACCCTCAACCGGATCTCCACCATTGACGCCCGCCTGATGTCGGTGGGTCAGATAGTCCACAGCGACCCGATGATGTGGGGACCGCAGGGCGGTGCGGAGGCTGTGGCCCAGCAGCTCTACGCCGGATGGTTCGGTGTACCTCAGATCTCGATGCGGCTCTCCACTCTTTCCCACGAGCAGAGCAACGCGCTGAACGGCCTCCTCGCCCTCTGGAGTGACCACGCCGCCGTCACTCTCGATGGCGAGCTGGAAGTCCTTGGCGCTGAGCAGGGGTACCACCTGATCCGGGCGAAGCGGGCAGACCTCCGGCGTACGGTGACCGCGCGCTACGCCCCGCTGGTCGTGGACCTTCCGGACCAGGCCGACCATGAGACCACCGTTCTGAACGCGACCCCGGATCCGAGGCTGGTCGTCCGAACCGCGCACCCGATAACGAATGCAATCCTCCGGAGGCCAGACGCAAGCGAAACCTCGCTGTCCACACCCGACGGCTCAGGACTGATCGAGTTCACGGTTCCGCCCTTCGGCAGCCTCAGTCTGAGTACCTGACTGTCAAGCGTTCGAGTGTATTGGAACGCACCATGACATGATCACCCAGCCGAGACCGACTCGTCAGGTCGTACCCAGACCGACACGTGAGGTCGTACGCCGACATGCGAGTAGAGGTCGGTCGTTTCCTTGTGGGCGTGCGTTTGCAGCAGGCGGGGCGTTCTGCAATGCGGTCATGCCCGGTCGTTCAGCAACTTCATGGCCGCCTCGACGCCCCGGGCGAGGAGCTGATCGGACAGGTCGCGGTCTGTCAGCGCCCGTGCGAGTTGCAGCGTGCCGAGCATCAATCCGAAGAGGGTGAGCGCGTCGGATTGAGCCGCCTCGGCGTGGGTTGGGTCGAGACGCGACGCGATGTCGTCGATGACGCCCATCAGTTCGTCGGTGAAGACCTGTTTGGTGGCGGCGGGGCGGCGGGCGATCTCGTCGAGCAGCGCAGCCGACGGGCAGCCGTCGGCGTACTGGTCGCGGTGCTGTGGGGACAGGTAGGAGCGGATGAACGCTTCGAGTCCCTGCCGATCCGGGGGTTGGGAGTCGAAGCTTTGGCGTTGGGCGCGCAGCTGGTCGGCGAGCACGTTCGCGACGAGATCTTCCTTGGACGCGAAGTGGGCGTAGAAGGCGCCGTTGGTTAGGCCGGCGTCGGACATCACGGCGGCCACGCCGGTGCCGTCGATGCCTTCTTGTTTGAAGCGCCGTCCGGCGGCTTCGAGGATGCGTTGTCTGGTGTCCTGCTTGTGGTCCTTGCTGTAGCGCATGTGATCCCTCTCGCCGAACTTTCTCGATCGTGTACTGGGAGGGTGCTGCGAGGGTCCGACCCTTGGCCAGCCAACGGAGTTGGGCGGCCCTGCTCGCGTTCCTCTATTGCATTATGACCATACTATAGTATTATGACCGTAATGTAACCCCAGGCAGTACCCGCAAAGGAGAAACAGCATGACAGCGGTCCAGGCACCCACCGGTGCGGCTTCACACACGTGGCAGAACGCGCCGACGCACACCATCAACGCCGGCGGCGTGGAGTTCGCCTACCGTCAGCTCGGCCCGAGCAGCGGGGTGCCGGTGGTCTTCCTCACCCACCTGGCCGCGGTCTTGGACAACTGGGACCCCCGAGTCGTGGACGGCATCGCCGCCAAGCATCGGGTCATCACCTTCGACAACCGAGGTGTCGGTGCCTCCAGCGGGGCCACGCCGATGACCATCAAGCAGATGGCAAGCGACACCGTCACCTTCATCCGTGCCCTCGGCTTCGATCAGGTCGACCTTTTCGGGTTGTCCATGGGCGGCATGATCGCCCAGGTGATTGCCCAGCAGCAGCCGCAGCTCGTGCGCAAGATGATCCTCGCCGGAACCGGCCCCGCGGGGGGCGAAGGCATCGACAAGGTGACCCGCATCACCTACCTCGACACTGCGCGAGGACTGCTCACCTGCCAGGACCCCAAGCAGTTTCTTTTCTTCACCAGGACGGCCAACGGCCGCCGAGCCGGGAGGGAGTTCCTGGCACGGCTGGCGGAACGTACCAACGATCGCGACAAGGCCATCTCCGTGTGCTCGTTCCGCGCCCAGCTCAAGGCCATCCACCGATGGGGTCGGCAGAAGCCGGCAGACCTCGCGAGTATCCGCCAGCAGGTGCTCGTGATGAACGGTGACGGCGACAAGATGGTGCCCACCAAGAACACCATCGACCTCGACCGACGACTCCCCAACAGCCAACTCGTCCTCTATCCCGACGCCGGGCACGGCGGGGTGTTCCAGTTCCACGAGGACTTCGTCAAACGGGCTCTCGAGTTTCTCTGAGAGGCGAACGGTCATGAAGGCATTTGTCGTGGAGAAGTACGGCAAGAACAGAGTGCGCGCCGCCGACATACCCGAGCCTGAGGTCGGCGACGAAGATGTGCTGGTCAAGGTGAGCGCCGCCAGCGTCAACCCGCTGGACAAGATGGTCCGCAACGGCGAGTTCAAGCGTGTCCTGAAGTACCAGACCCCGTTCGTGCTCGGCCACGACGTCGCCGGCGTGGTGACTAGGGTCGGCTCCGCCGTACGGGATTTCCAGGTAGGCGACGAGGTCTACGCCCGCCCCCGCGACCTGCGGATCGGGACCTTCGCGGAATACATCGCGATCGACCAGGACGACGTCGCGCCCAAACCAGACTCGCTCACCCTGCACGAGGCAGCGGCGGTGCCGCTGGTGTCACTGGCTGCCTGGCAGGCCCTCGTGGACCGCGCCCACCTGAAACCTGGCCAGAAGGTCCTCGTCCACGCCGGCTCCGGCGGCCTGGGGTCGACCGTGATCCAGCTCGCCAAGCACCTCGGCGCCACGGTGGCGACGACCGCCAGCGGAAAGAACGCAGAGCTGATGCGCAGCCTCGGCGCCGACGTCGTCGTGGACTACAAGAAGGACGACTTCGCCGACGTCCTCTCCGGCTACGACGTCGTGCTGGACTCCCTCGGTGGCGAAAACCTCCAGAAGTCGCTCACGGTCCTCAAGACCGGCGGACAGGCGATCAGCGTGACTGGCCCGCCGGACCCCGGGTTCGCAAAGCAGCTCGGGGCGCCGAAGTTCATGGGCGTCGTGATGGGGCTGCTGAGCCGAAAGGTCCACAACCAAGCCCGGAAGCTAGGTGTGAGCTACTCGTTCCTGTTCATGCAGGCCAACGGCGCCCAGCTGCGCGAGCTGGCCGCCCTCTACGACGCCGGCCACCTCCACCCTGTCATCGACAAGACGTTCCCATTTGACCAGACCCTGGAGGCGCTGGCGTACGTCGAGCAGGGCCGCGCCAACGGCAAAGTCGTCATCACGCTCGATTGACAACCGTGAACGCCGCCCGTCTCCCACCGCCTGAAGATACTCGTCGACGCCGGCGGTCATGCTGCCCGAAGCAAACAGTGGTGACTGAGGCTCGTGCAGCGGCTGCGCCGCCGTATTTGCCCTTGCATTCAGCCCGAACCCACCGCCAAGTAGCGACCTGGCGAGGACGCTATGCCAAATGCTGCTGATTAGGTCAGGTGACGCCGCCGGACGCCGCCCTCCGGAGGCGGGAGTGCGCGTTCAAGTCCTGCGGCGGCGCCAAACCCCCCGCCGTGATCCGAATGGGTCATCGCCACGCACTGCCGATGACCTGCTGACTGAAGTGTCGGCTCAGCGCAGCGGCTGCGACCTGCAGTCTCATCGGCAGTCTCATTCGCGCCCGTTCGGCGGCGTTCACGTGGCGTCGTGTGCTGCTGCATCCCGCATGGACGGACACCTAGGTACCAACCCGGGCGGCCGTCAGCAAACCTCGAATGCGTGTGAGGTGAAAGCCTCCGAGGGTTCAAATCCCTCCGCCACCGCCGGTCTGACAAGGAGAAACGCCGGTCCTGTCCTAGGGGCAGAGCCGGCGTTTCGCATGGTGGTCTCAATTGTGGTCTCAGTTGTGGCTGCAGACGCCTCCGGCGCCCCGGGCCGTACAAGTGCGGCCGTCGTTCGCCGAACCTGCTGAAGCGCATCGGCGCCGTGCCCGTCTTGGCGGGCCTCCGCCTGGCGGTTACTCGTCGAGGTCGCGGCTCTGGCGATGACTGTCCCTGGGCTACCCTGCGACCCATGCCGGTCAGACTCGATAACGTCGGCATCGCCGTCCGCGACCTGGACGCGGCGATCGCCTTCTTCACCGACCTCGGCCTGACCGTGCTCGGAAGCGCCCGGATCAGCGGCGAGTGGGCTGACACCGCCGTCGGTCTAGACGGCAACACCGCCGACGTTGCCGTGCTCCAAACACCCGACGGCCATGGTCGTATTGAGATGTTCCAGTACGTGCACCCGGACGCGATCGAGGTCGAGCCGGTCCAGCCGAACACAATCGGCATGCACCGCGTCTGTCTCACCGTCGACAACATCGACGCCGCCCTCGAGATCGCCGCCAGACACGGCTGTCACCCGCTCCGCGGCGTCGCCACCTACGAGGACGTCTACAAGCTCACCTACCTCCGCGGCCCCAGCGGCATCCTCGTGATGTTCGCCGAGGAACTGAAGAAGGAAGACTGAGGTTCAAATCCCTCCGCCACCGCCAGCCTGCTCGGTGAACGTCGGTCCCGCCGTGAGGAAGGGATCGATGGTGGAAGTACACAACTTGATCATCATGGCACCAGCGGGGTCTACAGCGTCTGGCCGCCGTCAGCGACCATGGCGTGGCCGGTGACGAAGGAGGCTGCGTCGGAGCACAGCCAGACGACCGTTGCGGCGATCTCGTCGGGTCGGCCCATCCGTCCGATCGGTTCCTGGGCGATGACCCTGTCTCGTTCTTCGGAGGTGCCACCGGTGAAGCGGTCCATCATCTCGGTGTCGATGATGCCGGGGCAGATGGCGTTGATCCGGATGTTCGACGAGGCGTAGTCGAGTGCGGCATCTTTGGTCAGGCCGACCACGCCGTGTTTCGCGGCGGCGTAGGCGGCGCCGCGTCCGAAGACCTTGATCCCGGCGCCGGAGGAGTATTGACGATTGCGCCGCCGCCGTACTGAAGCATCAGCGGGATCTCGTACTTCAGGCATAGGAACACACTTCGGAGGTTGATGGTGATGATCCGGTCCCATTCCTCTTCGGTGATGTCGGCGGTCAGTTTGGGCTGTTGTTCTGCGCCGGCGTTGTTGAAGGCGTAGTCCAGGCGCCCGAACTTTTCCGCTGTGTTGTTGAGTGAGGTCTGGACGTCCTCGCTACGAGTGACGTCGCACACGACGGCGAGGGCCTGACCGCCGAGGTCCTCGATCGCCCTGACCGTGTCCTGGTTGCCTCGTTGATCGATGTCGGCTACCACGACGTTGGTGCCTTCGCGGGCGAACGCAAGTGCGGTGGCGCGGCCGATGCCGCTGGCGGCACCGGTCACGAATGCGACCTTGCCGTCGAGGTTTCCAATCGTGTTGGGCATGTGTGCTCCTTGCTTCCCTGGCTTGTCAGGGGTCGCTGTGGTGGGTTGCTGTTAGGGATGGAGGACGACCTTGATCGCTTGCCGGCTGTTCACGGCTGGTGGCCGGCTGTGGTCGGCAGCAAGAAGGGCCCGCAGTCCTAGCATGCGCAGCGACCACCAGATCAGGTTGAACAGGGTGATTGTTCCGGTGACGGTGGCGAAAATGGTGGTGCCGGCGTCGGGCACCAGGATGGCCCAGGACAGCCAGAGCCCTTGATTCACCACGGCAAGGATGAGGAACAGCACGGAGACACCGACGATTCGCGGTGAGCGTACAAGCTCGATGCTCTGACCGGCGTTGGCGACAACGGCAGCGATGATGGCCACCGCGCCGAAGGCGGCGGATCCGAAGAGCTGGTCGACCGCTATCAGAATCCCGGCGGCCAGCAAGCTGGGCAGCAGCACCGGCAGGAGGCGGCGATGCAGTCCTCGGGCCATCAGGTACAGGATCGGCACGGTTGAGCACAGGCTCAGGGCACTGGTCACGATCTGCGGAACCTGTCCGATGCTGATGCCGTGCGCAGTCCAGCTGAGGTTGACCACCAGCATCGCCCGCCACGCCGTCAGCGACAGCCCGTCGACTCGGCGGGTCCGGATAAGCCGCAGCACCTGGGGCAGGCCCAGGATCGTTCCGGATACGGTGCCGGCCCAGCCGAGGACCTCAACGGCAGACATTGCAAATCTCCCCGACGCCGACCCACTGCAGGACAAGCCGGAAGGGCGCTGCCCAGGTGTCGCCTGAGCGGCCGGTCACAGCGTGAACTGACTGTGTCCGGCCGACGCGGAGAACTCGTCGCCGCTCAGCGATACGAAGCGCACCGGTACCGGGCTGTCTATGCGGACCTGGCCCTGCTCGACCTGCACCCGGACGAGTCCGTGCGGGGTGGGCACCGCCCCGGCGAGGCGCTCGATGGCGCCAGGCCGCGGCGCTATCCGGACCGTGCCGTATCCCGGTTCGGCGGGCGTGATACCCAGCACGTACCAGACCAGGTCCTTGGTTGGGGTGGCGCTCCAGGCGTGGACGGGTGTGCCCCATCCCCAGCACTCCCCGAAGGTGTCGAAGCCGTCGTGCAGGAACACACTCCACCGCCGCAGCAGCTCCGGCAGCCGGTCGCCCCGGCCGGCAGCGGCGACCGCGTCGTGCACGACGTAGCTGAAGAACGGTTCGGCCAGGACGACTTCACGGTCGACATCCCAGTCGATCCGGTAGATCCCCTGGGAGTGTTCGACGATCTTGGTCATGTCGTAGCCCCCGTCCTCACCGCCGATCCATGATCGGATGACCAGCCGCGCGGGGTCGGTGATCACGTCGACGATGCCGGCCCAACGATCCTGAGGAGCCAGTCCGGACACGATCGCGACGGCACCGGCGGCTTGGGACATCGCCGGCTGTCGTTCGCCCTCCACGATGTGGTCGATGTAACTGCCGCGTGCGGGGTCCCAGAAGTCCTCGTATCCCTGCCGGGCCTGCTTCCAAAGGGCGCGGGCCCAGGCTGCCGACGCCGCATTCCCGAGCCAGTCGGCCATTTCGGCGTACTCGGCGAGACCGCGGGCCCACAGGCCGGTGATCAACGATGAGCGGTGGCTGGAGAACACGCTGGACCAGTCGATCAGATTCCACTCCGGCACGTCGCTGAGCGTGCCGCGGTCATCGATATAGGGCTCGAACCAGCGCAGCACCCGCTCGACCACCGGCAACAGCCGCAGCGTCGCCGCCCGGTCCCCGTGGTGACGGAACAGGTTCCACACCCCATGGACCCAATGCAGCGCCCAGTCCGGGATGGTATAGCCGGCCTGGTGCTCGATCTCACCGGTCACCGTCATCGGCAGCATGCCGTCCGGGCGCGGGGACGCGCCAAGGGTGACGTAGTTTCTGGCCAGTCGCCAGTCCTCGTTGGCGACCAGGTGCACCATCTGATGCACCACACCGTCACCGACCCACGCCCGCTGCTCCCGCGTCGGGCAGTCGGTGAAGGCGTCGAAGGAGTTCATCTTCGTGGTGCGGATACCGGCCTGGTAGAGCCGGTCCAGCTCGGGGTCGCTGGAGTTGAACGCCGCCTCGCCGGTGAACGGGTAGTGGTACTCGCTGACCGCGATGTCGCGAACAGTGACCTCGCCGGATCCCGGCGGAATCATCAGAAAGATCTGCCGGAGCCCGTTGATGTCGACGGCCTTGTAGTGGTCCGCGGAGCCGCGGGTGGTATAGCTGGCGCTGCTGCGGGGCGCGGAGTCGACCGGGCCGGCAACCGCGTCGTAGTCCGCGGACTCTTGGTAGAAGAGGTCGAGCCGCACCCCGGGCGGGGCGTCGACCTCCAGTTCGACGTGACCGGCAACGATCCGGCCGAAGTTCACCGTGACAAGGGCCGCCGCATCCTGCGTGCGGTCGACGGTGAGCGGCAGCTGGACGGTCTGTTTGTTCCCTGCTTCCCGCAGCTGTTGGACCAGCCGCTGGGCGGGATGGTCGGACAGGTCCGGTACCGGCGGGGCGGTTTGGAGCGTCACCGAGGGCGCCACGACCCGGGGACCGCCGAGCATGCCAATGTTGCGAGGAAGCATCGCCCCGTAGGGGTCGACCGGAGGGCGGGACTCCCCGAATGCGCCGTCGTGGGTGGCCTTCAGGACCGTGGCCGGGACCCAGGTGGAGTCGTCGAACTCGGGCTCGATCCAGGCCGGGTCCAGCTCGCGAGCATCGAGCAGCTCGACCGGCACGGCGTCCAGCGACTGGCCGGCACCCAGCGCCCGCCAGGCCGGGGACCGGGACACCCGCCACCGCTCATCGGTGACCAGCCACTCTTCACCGATCCGGGCTTCAACGACGAGCTGTGCGTCGCGACCCATTACCCCGCTCGACGCCGCGGGCTGCCAGAACGAGTTCGCGTGCCCGTAGTACGTCACGAGGACCGCTACGACGTTGCGTCCCAGATGCAGATGCTCCGCGATGTCGTACTCGTCGTACCGCAATCGTCGCGGCTGCGATCGGATCGGACCCCGGCCGACCTCGGCACCGTTGACCCACAGCACGTATCGCGAGTCCGCCGACAGGCGAAGCTGTACCCGCTGCGGAACATCTTCGACGTTGAAGACCCGGCGGAACAGAGCGCGGGAGAACTCAGCCGGCGGAAGATCACTACCAACACTGGTCGGGTCGATCACGAACTCGGGCACGTCCGGGGCCACCCAGTGTCCGTGCCACCGCACGCCCGGAAAGTCAGCGTTCGTCATTGAACTACTCGCCGCCTATCGGTTCGCCAGCACCGGTTGGGTGCGGAGGAGGACCTTGATCGCGCGCCGCTGGTCCATGGCCTGGTAGCCCGGCGGCGGCCTCGTCGAGCCAGACCCGCAGATGCAACTCGCCGCGAGCCGGATGATCGCATCCGTGGGCGCGTGAATCGTCGGCTCGGGCCGGTCCTCGACCCGGACGTCGCCGGGGCCATACATGACAGCGACACGCATTGAAGGTTTCTCCCTGGGTTGAGTTCGTGAGCCAGGTGGGTGTGATTTCCCTGTCAGAACGCGGGTTGGTCGGCGAGGTCGATCCGGACCGTGAGGCGATTGCCGGCCTGGGCAATTCGGTCCAGATCGGTGTCCACCGCTCCCAGCCGCACCAGGCCCGGGTTAGGAATGGACTGGCCGAGGTCGGCGTAGAAGATGGCGAACGTGCTGCTGGGCGCGGAGTAGTAGATCTGGCCCACAGCGGGGTCGAACACCTGATCCGTTCCATTGACGTCGAGCGGTCGGGGTAGCGGTCCGGACTTGGCCTGCCCCATCGGATCGCGCAGGTCCAGTTCCAGCGGCAGCATGGCAGCGAACTCGCGGGCCGCTGGCGTGCCGGCCAGCGTCGCGGCCGCGGTCTCGTTGCCGAACCGCAGCACGATGCGGACGGAGCCACTCGAGGATGCGGCCGGGGTGACAGGCAGGTTCGGGCTGTCGAGCCCGGCTGCTGGGCCAGCGGAAGAGCAGCCAGCCAGCACCCCGACCAGCGACGCGGCAGCCAGTACTGCACCAGCTAAGCGACAGAAAGGCGGTCGTGGGGTCGTTGTCATGTCTTCAAGGAAAGCGGTACCTCAGACCGCGGGAAAGTCACTGTGGATAGATGTACTGATAGGGCATCCCAGATCACGGCATCCCGCCGTACCGTCGTTGACGTGGACAACCGTTCCGAAGTCCGCGAGTTCCTCACCTCGCGGCGCGCCAAGATCACCCCCGAGCAGGCCCAGATACCTCAGACCGGTCAGCGCCGTGTCGCGGGTCTGCGTCGCAGCGAGGTCGCCACCCTCGCCGGGATGAGTGTGGAGTACTACGCCAAGCTCGAACGCGGTTCCCTCGGCGGCGTCTCCGCCTCGGTCCTCGACGCGATCGCCCGTGCCCTCCAGCTCGACGATGCCGAACGCGCCCACCTGTTCAACCTCGCGCAAGCCGCCGACGGCACCAGCGCCGCTAGGCGGCCCCGCGGCCGCAACCGGGACACCTGGACCGTGCGGCCAAGCCTGCAATGGGCCCTCGACTCCATCACCACCGCGCCGGCGATCGTCGGCAACAACCGCTCCGACCTGCTCGCCACCAACCATCTCGGCCGAGCGCTCTACGCCGACCTCTACAACAGCCAGGACGCGCCACCCAACTTCGCCCGATTCACCTTCCTCGACAGCGCCGCCCACCGCTTCTACCCCGACTGGGACCTGGCCGCCGACATGACCGTGGCCAACCTGCGCACCGGAGCCGGCCAGGACCCGCACAACAAGAGCCTCCACGACCTGGTCGGCGAGCTCTCCACCCGAAGCGACGAGTTCCGCCGCCGCTGGGGCTCCCACAACGTCCGCACCCACGGCACCGGCGTCAAGCACTATCACCACCACATCGTCGGCGACCTCAGCCTCGCGTACGAAAGTTCCGACCTGCGAGCCGAACCCGAGCTCAGCATGACCATCTACGCCGCCGAACCCGGCTCACCCACCGCCCACGCCCTCGCCCTGCTCGCCTCCTGGGCCGCCACCCAACCGACCGAGCTCCAGGCACAGTCATGAGTTCCCATCATGGCTAGATCGATCGCGACCAACACCCCGGTCGAGCTCGACAAGCTTCTGGACTTCGTCCGTCCCCGCCACCGGCTGCTACTGGCCACCACCCGCCGCGACAGCCGTCCGCAGATCTCTCCGGTGTCCGGTGGTGTCGATCCCCAGGGCCGGATCGTCATCTCCACCTATCCGGCCCGGGCAAAAACCCGCAACGCCGAGCGGAACCCACAGGTCACGGTGCTTGTCCTCTCCGACGACTGGAACGGCCCCTGGGTACAGGTCGACGGCGACGCCGAGGTGCTCCACATGCCGGAAGCCACCGACGGCCTCGTCGAGTACTTCCGCTCCATCTCCGGCGAGCATCCCGACTGGGACGAGTATCGGGAGGCCATGCGCATCCAGGACAAGTCACTGATCCGCATCACGCCGACCCGCTGGGGTCCCATCGCCACCGGCGGCTTCCGGCCGACGTGGCCGCCCGACTCGACGGCTGACCAGCCAGAAGGATGTGCAGCAGCATGAGCGACAAGAAGGTTTGGCTAGTGACCGGCGCAGGCCGCGGCCTGGGCGTCGACATCGCTAAGGCGGCGCTGGCCGCTGGTCATGCGGTCGTCGGCACGGGACGGAACCCCGAGAAAGTCAGCGCGGCGATCGGAGACCATGACGACCTGCTGGCAGTGACGTTGGACGTCACAGATCCCACCGACGCCGAGGCGGCGGTAGCGGCTGCGGTCGACCGGTTCGGCCGGGTCGACGTGCTGGTCAACAACGCGGGCAACTTCAACGCCGGCTTCTTCGAGGAGCTGAGCCCTGAGGAGTTCCGGGCCCAGATCGAGACCACCTTCTTCGGCCCGGTCAACGTCACCCGCGCGGCACTCCCGGTGATGCGCGCGCAACGCTCCGGCCTGGTGGTCACGATCTCCTCAACCGCCGGCCTTGAGGGCGGAGAGTTCACCAGCGCCTATGCCGCGTCGAAGTTCGGGGTGGAGGGCTGGATGGAGTCGCTGGCCCCGGAGGTTGCTCCGTTCGGAATCCGCACGATGCTGGTCGAGCCCGGCTTCTTCCGCACCGAGCTGCTCACGCCGGAGTCGACCAAGTACGCCGCCTCCTCGATCGAGGACTACGCCGAGCGGACCGAGCAGACCGTCACCGCCTGGATGGCCATGAACGGACAGCAGGGCGGCGATCCGGCGAAGCTGGCCGACGCGCTGGTCCACCTCGCCGCCCAGGAGGAGCCGCCGCTGCGCTTCCCCGCCGGCGCCGACGCGGTCACCGCGTTCGAGAGAAGGGCCAACAACCTCCTCGCCCAGGCCAACGCTTACCGCGACCTGTCCAGCAGCCTCGCCCTCGACTCGGACTAGGGCGTGTCACCCGACACTTCGGGAGACACGCCCTAGTCGTACCTTGGCGTGCAAGACGCGGTCGGACTCACAGCTGATCCGGACGTCGGCTGGATCGGTGAAGCAGAGGTCGTTGAACGGGCCGCCGTGGGCGATGTCGCCATCAGGGCCGTCCGTCACGCTGATGACGTCGCTGCCCAGGTTGCCGGACAGCCGGTTCGGCTGCTGCTGGAAGAAGTTGGCCCGCAGCCCGTCGTTCCCGCTGCCGCCGTCGATGTTCTCG
This sequence comes from uncultured Actinomycetota bacterium, assembly GCA_963808435.1. Lineage (GTDB taxonomy): Bacteria > Actinomycetota > Actinomycetes > Propionibacteriales > Propionibacteriaceae > Microlunatus. The sequence goes on from CAWEFW010000050.1 coordinate 13,496, forward strand.
ACGTCGAGCTGAACGTTGTCGCCCTCACCTAAGGCGCCGTCGTTGGCGAGCAGGTCCAGCGAGACGCGCACCGTCTGGCCTCGAAACTCGTACGACGCGGTGTCTGTGCCGCTGCCGCCCTCGACGAAGTCGGCCCCGTCGGAGGACGCCGCCGCCACGACGGTGTCGTCGCCGTCCTCGCGTCTGGATCGAGCACGCGAACGGTGAGTGGACCAGATACATGGAAGGTCGGCGCAAACGCCCAGTGGATGGTCGCTTCCCGCAAGGCGACTGGACGCTCGCTGTGGACTGTTCATTCTCGGTCGATGTCGCAAGGTGTCGTTGCCGTCCGGGCGCCATCGTCTGACGAGGCCGATTTGGGCATCTGACCAGGCGAACGCTCAGTGTCAGTGTTCGATTATGACCGGCCATACCGGCCAAGTACGGCTAGCTGCGCCAAGTGCGTGCGCAAGTTACGCAGTTCTGTGCCAAGTACGTGCGCAGTTGCTGGGACCCGGGGGGGAGGATGTACCGCGTGGAATCGATCTACCTCTCGTCAGAAGAGCCTCGGCTGCAACTTGCAAGCGACTCGGACCTGCTCGCAGCCGTTGCTGCTGAACTGTTGGAGGAGAACCACTTCCTCGATCTGAAGCGAGAGGTTGCAGCCGGAAAGGCTCAGAACAAGGAGACGGCCCGCGACTTCGCCCAGTTCGCAGTTGATGGCGGCACGTTGACAATCGGTATGGAAGAAGCGGATGACGAGTCGATTCTGTTGTCCCCGCAGCCGCTGCAGGGCCTGCCCGAACGGATCGAGCAGATCGCGCGGGCCAACTGCGACCCACCGCTGGCGATCATCAGCCGGCCGATTCCCACGGCGGCGGACTCGGTGTCGCATAGGCCGCAGAGGATCGGTCCGAGTGCAGCAACAGCCATCGAGACTCGGATCCAGAGCCCGTTCACCGGCCCGTGATGCCGCTGCTGAACGCCCTCCAGTCCGTCCATGGCGGGGGACCCGGCTTCACCGTGATCCTCACCGCCGCCCTGGTCCTCTCCGTCCCTACCGCGATCCTGTTCATGCTGACCCAGCGCTTCTTCCAGCGCGGTCTGGCCCTCGGCCAGTACTGAGCCGCACCAGGCGAGCGCACGGGCCCTTGGCTCCGCGGCCCCCGATCCCCTTCACCCACCTCGCACACGAGAGACGAACCCATGACCTCACACGTCCTGCCCGACGAACCGAGCCCGGTATGGGATTCCTCGTTCGCCACCTCCGACGACTTCCTGGTCCCGAGCCCGGTGTGGGACGCCTCCCTGCAACGGGGCAAGATCCTGGAGCACTCCTGCGACGCCGTGGCTGTCCTGGACGGTATCCGGCTGGGCCTGATCGCGGAACCGCTCGTCGCGACGGACGGGGACCGAACGGTCCAGTCGGTCCGGCTGCAGCGCCTCGCCGGCACCGACCCGGCGACGGTCGAGCTCCACCCGCAGCGCCCGCTCGACCCGTCCCTGGTCCGGCTCGAGCTCGGCGGTGCCACGCTCTCTCCGCGGACCGAGCCCGTCGGCCGGGCCGGGCTCCGGCTCCTAGTCCCCGAGGTCACCAGCCCGACCGAGGTCGGGGTCACGTACGGCCAGGGCAGCGCCAGCGTGGTCCTGACCACGACGTTGCAGCCGCCCCGGCACTACGACGTGCACGTGATCCAGCACAGCCACCTCGACATCGGTTACACCGACCGCCAGCACGTCGTGCGGGCCCAGCACCTGGGGTACCTCGACGACGTGCTCCGGCTGCTGCGGGACACCGACGGGCTGAGCGAGGCAGCCCAGTTCCGGTGGAACGAGGAGGCGCTGTTCAGCGTGGAGGACTGGTTCGCGAACCGCCCCGAGGCCCGGCGCCGGGAGTTCCTCGACCGCGTGAGCCAGGGCCGCATCTCCTTGTCAGCCATGCCGTTCAACCTGCACAGCGAGATGTGCAGCATCGACGAGCTCCACGAGCTGCTCCGGCCGGCGCTGGCCCTGAAGCAGCGGCACGGAATCGCGTTCCGCTCGGCCATGCAGACCGACGTGCCCGGGCACGTCGTCGGCCTGCCCGACGCGTTGAGCGGGTTCGGCGTCCAGTACCTGAGCGTCGCCCACAACTGGGCCGGCCGCTCGAACCCGGACGGTCTCGGCCAGATGGCGATGCCCCGGCTGTTCCGCTGGCGCGGACCCGAGGGCGGGGAGGTGGTGGTCTGGCGCACCGACACCCCGCACGGCCTGGCCTACATGGAAGGGCCGATGGTGGGCCTGCACGAGTCCTACGACGTCACCTCGGAGGTCTTCGGCGCCTACCTCGCCTCGCTCGGCACCCGGCCCTACCCGCTCCCCGTGGGCAGCATTTTCGGCTGGCTCGACGGCGGAGCGGACGTCGACGAGCGTCCGCCGTTCGCCTGGGACGTGCTGCACCTGCGCACCCACGGCCGGTGGAGCGACAACGCGGGCCCGAGCCGTGCCGTCAGCGACATAGTGGAGGAGTGGAACAGTCGCTGGCTCTTTCCGCGTCTGCGGGTCTCGACCAACGAGGCCTTCTTCGACGACGCCGTGAGCCGCCTCGGTGACGTGATCCCGACCTACATCGGGGACTGGAACGACTGGTGGGCGCATGGCGTCGGCTCGGCCACCGCCCCGGTCGGCCTGGCCCGGCAGGCGCAGAACGACCTCGCCGACGCCCAGACCCTGGGTGCCGCAGCACGTCTGCTCGACCCGGCGGCGCCCGCGGCCCCCGTCGTCCAGCCGGACGAGGGCTACCGGCAGCTGGCACTGTGGGACGAGCACACCTGGGGCGCCTCGAACTCCTGGGAGCACGCGGACCACGGCTCCTCCGCCGGTGAGCACCAGTGGGCCTGGAAGGTGGCCCGCGCCTACGCGGCGGTGGACGAGTCGGACCGCGCGCTGCAGCTCTCCCGCGAGGCGCTCGCCGCCGGACTGCCCCGGCACCCCGACGCGCTGGTCTCGGTGTACGCATTCAACGTCACGGCGACGACACGGACTGACGAACTGGAGCTGTTCCTGCCGGCCGGCCTCGTCCCCCTGGGCCAGCCTTTGGCGCTGGTCGACGCCCGCTCCGGGACCACGCTGCCGCACACCGAGCGCACCGAGGACGCCGGCGGCCGCGGGCTCGGCCGCTACCTGACCTGCTGCGTCGCCGACGTCCCCAGCGTCGGGTTCGTCCGCCTCGACCTCATCCGCGCCGACGCCCCTCCGTCCCGGGCGACCACGCTGGCCGACCCCACCCACCTGGAGAACGCCTTCCTCTCCGTCACCGTGGACCTGTCCACCGGCACCTTGTCCTCGGTCGTCGAGCGGGCCACGGGCCGGGAGCTGGTGGCAGCGGACAGCCCGTTCGGCTTCAACCACTACGTCTATGACCGGTACTCCACCATCGGGCGCTCGAACCACAACTCGTCGAAGTTCGCCGACGCCGGAAACCTGGCGCTGATCAGCAGCCGCGACGCCGGCGGCCCGGCAGGTGTGGTGTCCGCCACCCGTGACTCACGAGGACAGCAGGTCGTCCTGCGTCAGCAGGTGGTCGGCGCCGACTGGCTCGAAGTGACCTACCGCCTCCCTGCCGGCCTCGCCCACCTCGAGATCACCAACCGGCTCAGCAAGAGCAGCACCTGGGACAAGGAGAGCGCGTTCTTCGCCTTCCCCTTCGCCGTCGACCAGCCCACCGTCCTCGAGGAGTCCGCCGGCGGGCTCACCGGACCCGGGCTCGACCAGGTGCCCGGGGGAGCGGAGTACATGCGGGCCATCCGGCACTTCGTCGCCCTCCAGGACGGCGACGCGGCGATCGGCTGGGCGACCGCCGAGGCGCCCCTCATCCAGGTCGGCAACCTCGCCCTGCCCTACGTGCCGTTCCCCGCCACCCTGCCCCGGACCGAGCCGGGCACCGTGTTCTCCTGGGTCCACAACAACATCTGGGACACCAACTTCCCGGTCCAGCAGAGCTTCGAGACGGACCTGCGCTACCGGGTCGCCGCGGGCAGCGGCGACGCGCCGGCCCTCGCCGCCATGACCGCAGCCTCCCTGGTTCAGCCGCTGCGCGCCGTGCTGACCGAGACGCCGGCCGAGGGGCCACCAGCCGAGGCATCCCTGCTCGGGTTCTCGGATCCTCGGGTCCAGCTGGTGGGTCTGCAGCACCAGCCGGACGACCGGGTGCTCGTCCGGCTACGCTCCAACGCCCCGGACGGGCTCACCACCGAGATCAGGCTGCCGGGCGACGTCACCGGCGCGACCCGCAGCAGCTACCTCGGGGAGGCCGGCGACGCGCTCCCGGTCGTCGACGACACGGTGACCGTGACCTTCCAGGGATCTGGCGTCCAGGCCCTGCTTCTGACATTACTTAAGGAGTCCTATGTCCCGTCGTAACCCCATCAAATATCGAACTTTCTCAGCCCTTTCAGTTGCCCGATGGATCTACCGAGAAACTTGAGTGCGAGGGATTCAGCCCCGATGAGCCAGACGGCAGCGCCCCGGAGCTGAACGCCGCCTCAGTCCCCCTAGGTCGAGCCGGCTGCACCCTCGGCGAGGGGCGGAACCCGACAGCACCCGGCTCGACGCCTCACGTGACCACCGCGCCTTCGCCGGCTAGGTGCGGCCGACGCGCTTCCCGTCGGTCGGTGGATCGAGTGCCGCGAGAAGTACGCCAGCAGCGTCCGCGGTGCGGTCGACGGCGCCACGGTGCCTCCAGTGGCGGTCGGTCGCGGGGTGGTGGTCGGCGCGACGGCGAGCTGTCCGGCGTCGAGCACGCCGCGAGGGTGCCGCCGCTGAAGACGCCAGCGGTCAGCAGCAGTCCGCCACGCAGCATCGCCCGGCGGCTGTGCCGAGGGCGCCGGGTCGGCGCCGGTCATGGGTTGGGGGCCTCGACCCCGGACAGCGCGCTGGTGGACGGGGACGTGCTCGGGGTGGCGATCCAGCTGCGCAGCATGTCGAGGCCGTCGGCGGACGGGGAGCCGGGTTCGGGGAGGTAGGTCCCAACGCTGAGGCCGGGGTGGACGGGAGGGCGAGGGTTTCATACCCGAGGGTCAGTTCGCCGACCAGGGGATGGTTGATCCGTTTGGTGCCGCTGGTGTGGGTGTGGACGGTGTGGCCGCCCCACCAGGCGCGGAAGTCGTCGCTGTGGGTGGCCAGTTCGCCGACCAGCGCGGTCAGGGCCGGGTCACTGGGGTCTCGACCGGCTAGCAGCCGTAGCCGGGACACACCCCTTCCCGCGCGACGGTCTCCCAGTCGGGGTAGAACGTCTGCGCCCGCGGGTCGAGGAACAGGTACCGGGCTGAGTTCAGCGGCTTGGTGCCGTCGGGGAACAGGTCGGGGAACAAGGCGCGGCCGAGGGCGTTGGACGCGACCGGGTCACCGAAGCGGCTCATCGCGATCGCCGGGACGTCGCGCATGGTGTCGAGCAGCTGCGCGATCCGTGCCGAGATCCGGGTCTCGGGTCGGGTGCGGGGTCCGCGGCGGGTTGGGTGGCAGTGCGGGCGAGGTCGAGCAGGTGGGAGGTTTCGGCCTCGTTGAGCTGGAGCCCCGCGCGCCGGCGAGCCGACGGCGATCACCGGTTGACCGATCCGAAGGTCGGCGCTGACGCCGAGAGCGGCGGGCGGAAGGTCGCCGCCGGTGGCCCGCAGGACCGCGACGTCGTTGCTCTCGTCGCTGCCGACCACCTCGGCGCCCACCGTGCGCCCGGTGGACAGGACGAGCGAAACCGTACGCGCCCCCGCGACCACGTGGTGGTTGGTCAGGATGTGTCCGGCGCCGTCGATGGTCACTCCCGAGCCGCTGCCGCGACCGGCCCGAACCTGCACCACGCTGGGTAGGATCGCCCGAGCCGCAGCCTCGGTGCTTCCGGCCGCGGCTCCGCTCGCGCTACCCGGCACGTGACCGTCGCCGGGGGTGGTGGGCCGCCGAAGGGGGTTCTGTCAGGGCCTGGCTCACCAGGGTCTGTTTGCGGCAGCCTCGAGGAAGTTGCCTGGACACCGTCCCGGCGAACGGACAGCGGTGGGTGTATCACCCGGCGCCTCCCGCATCGACCAACAACGCGAAAGGATCCCCATGAAGCAGCGAACCCTGGGAACTGGCCTGACCGTCTCCGAGATCGGGCTGGGCTGTATGAGCCTCACCGGCGCCTACGGCAACACCGGCGGCCCCTCCCGCGAGGACTCGATCGCGCTGATCCGACGCGCGGTGGACCTCGGCGTCACGTTCTTCGACACCGCGGAGGTGTACGGGCCGTTCGAGAACGAGGAGATCGTCGGCGAGGCCCTCGAACCGGTACGGGACCAGGTGAAGATCGCCACCAAGTTCGGCTTCGCCTTCGCCGAGAACGGGGTCGAACCGGGCGGTCTGTGCAGCCGGCCGGACAGCATCCGGCGCGCCGTGGACCACTCCTTGGCCCGGCTGCGTACCGACCGCATCGACCTGTACTACCAGCACCGCGTCGACACTGAGGTGCCGATCGAGGATGTCGCCGGCACGGTGAAGGAGCTGGTCGACGCCGGCAAGGTGTTGCACTTCGGACTGTCGGAGGCGGCGGCCGCCACGGTGCGTCGCGCTCATGCGGTGCATCCGGTCACCGCGGTGCAGAGCGAGTACTCGATGTGGTGGCGCGACCGCGAGCAGGACACGATTCCCGTGCTGGCCGAGCTCGGGATCGGACTGGTTCCCTACAGCCCGTTGGGCAAGGGGTTCCTCACCGGCACCATCGACGCCAACACGACCTTCGCCGACAGCGACTTTCGGGGCCAGACACCGCGATTCCAAGGCGAGGCGCTCAACGCCAACCTGGCCCTGGTCGAGGTGCTGAACCGGATCGCTGCGGAGACCGGCGCCACCCCGGCCCAGCTGGCGCTGACCTGGCTGCTTTCCCAGCAACCGTGGATCGTGCCCATCCCGGGAACCAAGCGCATCCCCCGACTCGAGGAGAACGCGGGTGCCGCGGCCGTCGAGCTGACCGAGGCGCAGCTCGCCGAGCTGGGTGAGGCAGCCGACCAGATCCAGATCGTCGGCGCTCGTTACCCCGACGCTCAAGACCGGATGACCAACCAGGACGCGCCGCCCCCATCCGCGTAGCAGCGCCGGCAACCCCGACACCCGACCGTTGCCAGGGAGGAGGAGTGGCTGAACCTCCAGGCACGACAATGTCGGTGATGCGTGAGATCCGAGGCGCACGCGCTGACTCTGAGAGACCGCTTGCGGCGGTCAGGGCGGGAACGGAGGCGCTGGCGGCAAAGAGACGGCTTCCCCACACGCGCGTCCGGCAGAGCAGGTCAGCGGTTGATCCAGCGTTGCATGGGTTCGGGGTATCGGTCGGAGGAGAGGTCGATCTGGTCGGCGGCCGCGGTGATCTCGGCGAGGTCGGTCGGGGAGAGCTCGAGGTCGGCGGCGGCGGTGTTCTCCTGCAGCCGGTGGAGCTTGGTGGTGCCCGGGATGGGCACCATCGACGGGTGTTGGGCCAGGATCCAGGCCAGGGCGACCTGCGCGGGGGTGGCGTCGTTGCGGGCGGCGACCCGACCCAGCAGGTCGACGAGGGCTTGGTTGCTGGTGCGGGCCTGTTCGGTGAAGCGGGGCAGGTTGCTTCGGAGATCACCGTCGGCGAAGGTGGTCGAACTATCGATGGTGCCGGTGAGGAACCCCTTGCCGAGGGGGCTGAACGGCACCAGGCCGATGCCGAGCTGAATCAGGGTGGGCAGGATCTCGGCTTCCGGTTCGCGCCACCACAGTGAGTACTCGCTTTGCAGGGCGGTCACGGGTTGGACGGCGTGGGCGCGGCGGATGACGTCGACCCCGGCTTCGGACAGGCCGAAGTGGGCGACTTTGCCGGCGTCGATCAGCTCCTTGACGGTGTTGGCGACATCCTCGATCGGCACGTCCGGGTCGACCCGGTGCTGGTAGAGCAGGTCGATGCGGTCCACGTCGAGCCGGCGCAGCGAGTCTTCGACGGTTGCGCGGATGTATTCGGGTCGGCTGTCCAGCCCGGTTGACTGGTTTCCGTCGAAGTGGAACCCGAACTTGGTGGCGATCACGACCTGGTCACGGACGGGGGCGAGCGCTTTGCCGACGAGCTCCTCGTTGACGAAGGGTCCGTAGACCTGGGCGGTGTCGAAGAAGGTGATGCCGAGGTCGACGGCGGCGCGGATGAGGGCGATTCCGTCCTCTTCGTCGATGTCGAGACCGTAGGCGTGGCTGAGGCCCATACAGCCCAGGCCGATGCCGGATACTTCGAGGCCGCTGGTGCCGAGGTTGCGCTTGATCATGTTGTTCAGTTAAGCGGTCTGTGCGGGCGTGCGGGTGGACCTGGTGATCCGTGTACTGACAGGTCCTGTTTCCCGGCCCGCGCCGGCTCTAGCGTGTGGCTGTGGATCGCCGGAAGGACGTGCAGGGCTTTCTGAGCAGCCGTAGGGCCCGGCTCAGCCCGGAGCAGGTCGGGTTGCCTGCCTACGGAGGCAAGCGACGGGTGAGCGGGCTGCGGCGGGAGGAGGTCGCCCTGCTGGCCGGGGTGAGTGTCGACTACTACGCCCGGTTGGAGCGCGGCAATCTCGCGGGGGCGTCGGAGTCGGTGCTGGAGGCGGTCGCCCGCGCCCTGCGGCTCGATGAGGCGGAGCGTCAGCATCTGCTCGACCTGGCGCGGAGCAGCGACACCATGCCTCGCCGGGATCGTCGTTCCGGACCGGCGACCGCCCCCCGGACCGCGGTGCTGACCATCCTGGCCGGCATGGCTGCTGTCCCGGCGTACGTGCGGAACCTGCGGATGGACATCTTGGCCGCGAACCCGCTGTGTCAGGCGTTGTATGGCGGTGCCCTCGACGATCAGAGGCTGCCGCTGAACCTGGCCCGGTACCTCTTCCTCGACCCCCACTCGCATGGTTTCTACCTCGACTGGGACGGCGTCGCCGACGACCTGGTCGGCGCGTTGCGCGTCCAGGCCGGTCGTGATCCGCGGGACCGGTCTTTGAGCGATCTGATCGGCGAGCTGTCCACCCGCAGTGACGAGTTCGTGGCCCGGTGGGCCCGCCAAAACGTGCGGCTGCACCGCACCACCCGCAAACGGCTGCACAACCGGGTCGTCGGCGACATCGAGCTGACGGGCAACGCGCTCGAGATGCCCGGCGACGACCTCGTCCTGATCGCCTACACCGCCGACCCCGGCTCCCCGGCCGAGGACCAGCTGAAGCTCCTAGCCAGCTGGGCCGCCACCCACGCCCCGACGGCTGCCCGATCCGATCCGACTCCGCCGCCATCCCCTCACCACTGAACACTCACAAGAAACGAGACCGACCTTGCCTGACGTGTCCACACTGACCCTGAACAACGGCGTCGTCATGCCCGCCCTCGGGCTAGGCGTGTTTCAGACCCCGCCGAACGAGACCCGGGCCGCCGTGACCGGGGCCCTGGAAGCCGGCTACCGCCACATCGACACCGCCGCCGCGTACGGCAACGAGCGGCAGGTCGGCGAGGCCGTCGCCGCCTCCGGGTTCGACCGCGCCGAGGTGTTCCTGGAGACCAAGATCTGGATCAGCGACTACGGCTACGACGAGACCCTGCACGGGTTCGAGAAGAGCGCCCGCAAGCTCGGCGTCGACCAGATCGACCTGCTGATCCTGCACCAGGCGCTGCCGTCGAGGTTCGACGCCACCCTGGAGGCGTATCGGGCGTTGGAGACCCTGCTCGCCGACGGCAAGGTCCGGGCGATCGGGGTCAGCAACTTCATGGTCGACCACCTCACCCAGCTGCTCGACCGCGCGACCGTTGTCCCGGCCGTCAACCAGATCGAGCTCCACCCCTACTTCGCGCAGCCGGAGGTGCAGGCGGCGAATGCCGAGCACGGCATCGTGACCCAGGCGTGGTCGCCGATCGGCGGCATCACCTTCTACCGCGACGGGCAGCACTCCAGCACCCTGCAGGACCCGGTCATCGGCGAGATCGCTCAGGCTCATAGCAAGACCCCGGCCCAGGTGATGCTGCGCTGGGGCGTGCAGCACGGCCGCTCGGTGATCCCGAAATCGACCAAGCCGGCCCGGATCGCCGAGAACATCGACGTCTTCGACTTCGACCTCACCGCCGAGGAGCTCGCCGCGATCGACAACCTCGACACCGCCCAACGCGGCGGCCCCGAACCCGAGGACATCACGCTGGAGGCCTTCGGACGACCGATCCCCGAGAGCTGAACCATCCGGCGGCGGCAAGGCCGATCCGAGCGCCGCTGCCCGCCCGAATGAAGGAGACATAACCCATGCCCACGCCGCTGTCTCGGCGTGCCCTGCTGACCGGCGGTGCCCTGCTCGGCGTCACCGGCTGGCTCGGGACGGCAGCCTGCACAGCACCCGGCACCACGGAGCCGCCCATGCCGCAACCCTCAAGTCCGACGCGGACCGGCACTCGCCCGCCGTCGGCCGGTGGGTCGTCGGCGCGGGTGCTGCTGGCGTACTTCTCCCGTCCGGGGGAGAACTACTACTACGGCGGCCGCCGCGACCTGGAGGTCGGCAACACCGAACTGCTCGCCCGGATGATCGCCGAGCTCATCGACTGCGACGTGTACCGCATCGAGGCCGCTGACCCGTACCCGGACAGCTACGACGCCACCGTGCAGCGCAACGTCACCGAGCAGGACAGCGACGCCCGGCCCGCCATCGCCAACCCACGGGACTCGATCGCGGGCTACGACACGGTGCTGCTCGGCAGTCCTATCTGGAACGTGCGCGCCCCGATGATCATGACCACTTTCACCGACGACCACGACTTCACCGACAAGACGATCCTGCCGTTCGTCACCTACGCGGTCAGCGGACTCGGCAGCGTCGAACGCGACTACGCCGCCGCCTGCCCCGGCGCGCGGATTGGCGATGGGCTGGCTGTCCGCGGCGAGGAGGTCAGCCAGCATCGAACCGATGTCGAAGCCTGGCTGGAGGCAGCAGGACTCCTGACCCGATGACTACCCAAACCCCGGAAGGACGAGATGTCGAACATTGACGACCCCACCCCCGCGCAGCGCGCCATCGGCGACTTTGCCCCCAAGCTGGTCTCGCTGACCGACGACGTGCTGTTCGGCGACGTGTGGGAACGCGCCGAGCTGGCCAAACGGGACCGCAGCCTGATCACCGTCGCCGCCCTCATCGCCGGCGGCAACACCGAGCAGCTGCGCAACCACCTCCACCTGGCCAAGACGAACGGGCTCAGCGAGGACGAGCTCAAAGAGGTCATCATTCACCTGGCCTTCTACGCCGGCTGGCCCCGGGCAATGTCGGCGATCCAGGTCGCCAAAGCCGCCTTCGCCGAGTGACCGGCCACGACCAGGGAAGAAGATCGAGCCAAAGGAGATCGTGTTGACCGAGATGCGTAGCCAAGGACCTGTAGCGGTGATCACCGCCGACGACGTCGCCGACGTGATCGCCTTTGCGGTCACCCGACCCCGGCGGATGACGTTGAACGAGGTCCTCATGCGCCCGACCAGCCAACCCGGATGACCGCCCGGGCACGAAAAGGCCAACGAGCACCCAGGGCCTTCCGGTCGGTGGGATCGAGGTCCAGCGCGGTCGGCGATGATTGACCCATGGGTTCTCTTCATGACCGTCGACGGCCTTGAGCACACGCCGGGTGCTGGTCACCGGGGCCACCGGCTATGTCGCCACACTGGTCCTGCCGGCGCTTCGTGAGCGATACGCCCTCACGCTCGTCGACGTCACGAACCAGGACCGCGACGGCCACCGGGTCGACGACGTGCAGATCCTGGATCTGCTCGACGACCCGGACGACCGCCTCACAGCGTTGTGCGCCGACATCGACACGATCGTCCACTGCGGCTTCCGGCGTCCCAGGGAACCGGTCACCTACCTAGGTGAACGGGTCAACGTCGACATGACCGCCCGCGTGCTCGAGGTGGCGGCCGCGACCGACGTTCAGCGGGTCGTCTCCGCCAGCACCAACCAGGCGAGCAAGTGGTACGAACGCCCGTACAAGCAAGGCTTGATCGACCGGGTCGACCCGTTCGACTATCCGCGACCGGACTCGTTCTACGGCTGGGCCAAGGTGGCCTACGAGTCGCTCGGGTTTCTCTACGCGTGCGGGTCGATCAGTCGCCCGGTGCCGAACGTCCAGATCCGTATCGTCTGCCCGAGGGAGATCAAGGCGGCCGACTTCGCGGACCGCCCGCTGATTGACTACCTGCGCGACATCGCCGGCTACATCAGCGCCCGCGATCTTCAGCAGCTCTACGTCCGCTCCATCGACGCCGAATCCATCGACGACGACTTCGGTGTCCCGTTCCAGATCTTCTACGGCGTGAGCAACAACGCCCGGACATTCTGGAGCATCAGCAACGCCCGCCGGGTCATCGGCTACCAGCCACAAGATGACTCCGAGATCATCTTCGCCGCCGACATCGCCATGATGCTCGGACGCCACTCAGACCACGAACGACTCTAGGTCTCAGGGTCACCTGAAGCGATCAACAATCCGGCGGGAACCCAGGCATGCCTTGAAGCGGACCGCGGTACGGGGCCCGAATGCATCCGTACGCAGTCAGCCTGCCTACGTCCACGCTGCCACCCGGGGCGCTCCGACCAGTTCGGCCTACGGCCCCGGTTCTCAGCGGATTGGGCCTTGGCGGGTTGTTGCCTTCCCGCTCGTCGGGTTCGGCACTGATGTGGTGTCGGGCTCCAACGACAAGACCAGCGCCACCTCCTGCTCACCCAACTCGAGGTCCGAGGCGCGTGAGGGACGACGGTAGCCGGTGGAACGGAACCCGAAGTTGTTGGCGAAACCGATCGCTCGACCATTGTCGGTTCCCACCCAGTAATAGAGCTGGCTATAGCCGTTCTGCGTTGCCAGTGCCGCGGCAGCCTCGACGAGTCGCCAGGAGACGCCGGTGCCGCGGGCCTCCGGGACGACGTATAAGCCGAAGACCTCAGCGGCTGAGGGGTCCTCCTCGTACACCCCGAGACTGACGATTCCCTGGGGTATCTGCCCTCGTTCGGCCAGCAGCCGGTAGGACCCGGTCATTCGGTCCCGCCAGAATGACTCGCCGCGATCAGCCTCATCAGCCAAACTCGCGGTGAACGCACTCGGAGACTGCGTCAGGGCGTGTAGACGGATCTCTCGATACAGCGACCACTCAGACTCCCCCAGCACCCGAACGGTGATCTCTGCCATGGTCGATTGTGTCACCTGATCCACCGCACACGCCCCTCCCCGTTCGGCGCCAGGGAACGGGCTGACCCGCCCGGATCTCCGAAGCGCGCCCTGGGGGTCAACGCTAGGCCCAGCAGCGAGGATGTGGGGTTTCGAGATGTCGTTTGCCGAGCAGTTCCGTACGACGGTCACTGAGGCGTTCACCAGTCGTGCCGAGGCTGTAAAGGCCAAGCATTGACCGGAGTGAGGTCCAGTGCGACCACGCCGACGTGGTGACGAGCGCTGTGGAAGGCCATTGATGGCGTCGCAGCGACGGCAGCGCGGTTGACCGATCAGCGCCGTACCCAGTTATCAGCAAGCGCTCACTGCGGAGGGGATGGTCCGGTACTCCGCCTGGCCATCACCAGCCATCACCAGTAACACCGAGCATCCCACCGCTGAATCGACAGCCATCAGTGGCGGTCGAGCACCGGACTCGCTGGTAATGCGTGACTCACCGGATCAAGAGCGGCGGATCGGCTTTTGGAAGGGCGGGGGAGCGGCGGCAGGATGGCCGGTGTAGCGCTCGATGATGGCCGCGGCGACGTCGCGAAGTTTGACGTTGCGGTTCTGGGATGCGCGCCGGAGGATGCCGAAGGCGACGTCTGGGGTGCAGTTGTTCTGGGTCATCAAGACGCCGAGGGCCTGGTCGATCGTGGATCGACTGGCGAGTGCTTGTTCCAGCTGTGAGGCCCGTTGGTCGGCCTCGAAGAGCCGGACAGCGGCCGGGATGGTGCGCGCGACCTCTTCGGCGAACAGGGTGGCCCGATGCAGGGTCTCGTCATCGAACGCCTGGGGTGCGGGGGCATACAGGTTGAGGGCGATCCGCTGCCCTGGACTGACTTCGCCGGGGACTCCGGCTGCGGAGGAGAAGCCGAGCAGGGTCGCTACCGCTGTCCACGCCGGCCAGCGTCGTTCCGTCGCCAGGTCTATGGGTCCGGAGACCGCACCGGTCCGCAACGCCTCCACGCAGGGCCCGTCCTCGGTGTCGAACTCGACCTGGTCGGCGTCCCACGCCGCCCGGTCGCTGCTGCCGACGGTGATCGGCTTCCCGTACAGGCTGATGCTGAGACTGTAGGAGCCCACGACCTCGATCACGTCCGCGGTCATGTCGGTCGCCGCTTGCAGGTAGTTGTCGATGGTTGTGCTCTCGCGGAGGCTGGGCTCGAGGCGGGTCCACGCCCGGTGGCGAAACGCAGTGTCACTCATCAGTTCCCTCTCAGCACGCACGCGGGGAGCGGTGACAACAGCGGTAGGTCCCGACGGCAATTGGTTAAAGAGTGTAATGCCTCGTGGAGAAGCGGGCATAGTCGACGGCTCCACGTGTGAGGAGCTGGCGCGGCTGTGGCGCGACGACGCGCCCAGCGCCCACGGGCGGCGAATCGTCTCAGCGGCACTGCGGCGAAGATGGGGCAGGAAGCTCCCGGACCGGCTGTTGAAGCAGCAGTGGGACCTGGGTTCGCCGCGGATCATGTTCCGGGCCGCCCTACCGATGGAACGCTCTACGGATGCCTGGCGGCCCGAGGCGATTGCGGTCAGGAGACGCACGCAGTGGTCCAGCGGACGGACGCTTTCCTGCGAGACTTCATCGGCTGCCACCAGGCCCAGATCAAGAATCTAGACATCGAGTGGGAACCGGACACTGGCTCGACAGTGAGTGAGCGCCGGAAGGGTCAACGCGATGTCCTTGATCAAGTCGGCGAGCCGCTCAAGGTCTGCGGTTTCTAGGGCGTGCTGGGGTGAGCCCGGTGATGAACGGGACGGCTTCCCGCTGACCGCGGTGGGACTCCGACTCGGGTTCGGTCACGCAGCTACCGTAGAGCGGCTATGGATCATTGTCCTTCTTGGTCTGGCGAAGGTCGGCGGCTCTGATCCAGATGGGTTGGCCGTCTGGTCCGCGTACGCGGCCCCACCATTCGAAGCGTTCCCGAACCCAGTAGTCCAGCTCACCGGCGGGGGACCAGGTGGCGGACTCGACCGGGATGGGGGGCTGGACCTCGCGGCGTTCCTTCTGGTCGCGGTTGCCGTACTGGTCGAACATGACGTTCATATCTGCGGCCCGCTGCTTGGCCTCGTTCTCGGCGAGGTTGGTTCCGCGCCAGCCCATGACGCCGCCGTCCCAGACGCCCCAGACGCCGGAACCGATGTGACGGGCATCAAACCGCATGTCTGATTAGAACATGCGTTTGAATCTTGGCCAACGGCCGAACGCCAGTGTCCACCTGCTTCGGGACCTCCCGAGCCGCCTATGGGGTGAGGAGTCTGGTGAAGGAAAGTGAGCCAAGCGTCCGGACTGAGCCGTCTCGTACGTAGACCGCGGTGGTCATGAAGGGGTGCCGTCAGATCAGAGTGGGATGTTGGTGTACGTCCCGCGGCGGCCGGTGTCGGCGGCGCGGATGGGGCGGCCAGCGCTGAACTCCGGCCCGGAGACGGCGGTCCGCATCGCATATCCGCGCAGTCAGCAGCAGCGGGCTTGTGGGTTGTGCTCCCGGTGGTCGGCCAAGTGGCGCTCGAACTCGCGGCGAGACATGGGTACGAGGCCCTGGCGTCGACAGTCGTCGACGTACCCGTACCACTTTGCCTCGCCGGTCGCTTCCCGGAGGTACCAGAGGATTCCCCGGCCGGCCTTGGTGACAGCGGACCTCATCGTGGGCCTCCCGCCTGGGTGAGCTCGTACTCACGCACAGCTTCCTTCTCCTCCTTGGTAGCGAAGAAGTCGGCTGGTGCGACCAGGCGCGAGGGCTCGGCTGGCACCTCGGTCGTCGGCAGGCCGCCAGCCCTCACCCCTTTGACCCAGATGAAGGCCGCATTGACCACAACGACAACCACGAGCAGCGCGAAGATCGACTGCAGAACCCCGTTGACGGTGGAGTTGGTGACGATCTGCTGCATCTGGTCCATGCTGGTTGCGGGTGCAAGCAACTCGCCATTGTCGATCGCGGCCTGGTAGTTCGACGCCTGCTTGAAGTACCCGATTCTCGGGTTGTCGGAGAAGATCTTCTGCCAGCTCGCGGTCATGGTGACGGTCAGGGCCCAGGCCAGACCGATCCCCGGAACCCAGGCCCACTTCACCTTGCCGTGCTTGATCAGCAGTGTCAGGCAGAGGGTGAGGGCGATGCAGGCGAGCAGCTGGTTGGAGATCCCGAACAACGGGAACAGCTGGTTGATGCCGCCGAGGGGGTCGGTGACACCGACGTAAAGCATGTATCCCCATAGTGCGACGACGACGGCACTGGCGGACCAGGAGGCGGGCTTCCAGGAGATGTCGTCGTACCTCGGCCACAGGTTGCCGATCGTGTCCTGCAGCATGAACCGGCCTACGCGGGTACCCGCATCGACGGCGGTGAGGATGAACAGCGCCTCGAACATGATCGCGAAGTGATACCAGAACGCGGCAAGTCCCCCGCCGAATGCCTGACTGAAGATCAGCGAGATGCCGAATGCCAGGGTCGGCGCACCGCCGGTGCGTGAGATCAGCGACTGCTCCTCGATCGACTGCGCCGCGTTGGTGAGATCCGCTGGAGTGATCGTGAAGCCGAGGGTGCGTACGAACTCCGCTGCCGACTCAGGGGTTCCGCCGGTGGCACCGGCGGGGCTGTTCATCGCGAAGTACAGTCCCGGGTCGATCACCGATGCCGCGATCAAGGCGCTGATCGCCACGAACGACTCCATCAGCATGCCGCCGTAACCGATCATGCGGACCTGGCTCTCCTTGGCGATCATCTTCGGAGTCGTGCCGGAGGAGATCAGCGAGTGGAATCCGGAGAGAGCACCGCAGGCGATGGTGATGAACACGAACGGGAACAGCTTCCCGGAGAAGACCGGGCCGGTGCCTTCGCGCCCGAACTCGGTGATTGCCTCGTTCGCGAGCGGCGGGTTGGCCAGGACCAGGCCTACCGCCAGCAGCACGATCACGCCGATCTTCATGAACGTGGATAGGTAGTCACGCGGGGTGAGCAGCATCCAGACCGGGAGAATCGAGGCGATGAAGCCGTACACGACCAGGCAGAGGGTCAGCGTCTCCTTGGAAAGGGTGAGGGTGCTCGCAAGTCCCATCTCTTCGACGAACCCACCGCCGATGATCGCCAGGAGTAGCAGCACGACCCCGATCGCCGTGACCTCCATGACTCGTCCCGGTCGGATGAAGCGAAGGTAGAAGCCCATGAATAGGGCGATCGGGATGGTGAGCCCGACCGAGAAGACACCCCAAGGCGACTCCGCCAGCGCGTTGACAACCACGAGCGCCAGCACGGCCAGGATGATGATCATGATCGCGAACACGGCGATCAGTGCCGCGATGCCGCCCACGATGCCGATCTCCTCGCGCACCATCTGGCCCAGACTCTTGCCGTTGCGGCGCATCGAGAAAAACAGCACGGTCATGTCCTGGACAGCGCCGGCCAGAATCACCCCCACGATGATCCAGGCCGTGCCGGGGAGGTACCCCATCTGTGCGGCGAGCACAGGCCCGACGAGCGGACCGGCTCCGGCGATCGCAGCGAAGTGGTGACCGAACAGCACCCGCCGGTCCGTGACGTCGAAGTCCACCCCGTTGTGGAGCCGCTCGGCAGGTGTCGCCCTGGTGTCGTCGACCATGAGCACTCGGTAGGCGATGAAGCGGGAGTAGAACCGGTACGCGATGAAGTACGACGCCAGCGCCGCGAACAGGATCCACAGCGCGGAGATCTGCTCACCGCGGGACAACGCCAGGACCGCCCAACAGACGGCGCCGACGATCGCGATCGCAGCAAAGATCAGCTTCGATCTCAGCGACATC
The DNA here is from genome assembly GCA_963808435.1 of uncultured Actinomycetota bacterium. Classification (GTDB taxonomy): domain Bacteria; phylum Actinomycetota; class Actinomycetes; order Propionibacteriales; family Propionibacteriaceae; genus Microlunatus. The sequence goes on from CAWEFW010000050.1 coordinate 31,440, forward strand.
CTCTGACGTGCGCCGGTCGGCTGGTGACCTACTTCGGTGCTGGCAGACATGGACACTCCTCGTCGAGTGTGCTTCGGGCCGGCCGAAAGCGGCCGTGCACGTAGCGCTTTGACCCAATGTGGCACGGAACTTGCGCGTACAACAAGGTGTGGGGGTTGCGGCGGACGAGGGGATACATGCCGAGGGGTTGCAGTCTCATTCAGTTCCGCGAGATGGCGGAGTCAGCCGTCCATGAGTTCCAGTCGCATGATCGCTCGTACGGCGCTCGGCCGCTCGATGCAGCGAAACCCCAGTCGTGCGAACACCCCCTCCCGGCCGAGGTGCTCATCACCGCGACGCTGTACGCCAGCAGCCAGAGGCCATGCCTCAATCGCCGTTGCGCCCTCGTTGCGAGCGAGCGCGATAGCTGCGTGCAGCAACGGCAGGGCGATACCGGAAGCACGGTGGCTTGGGTCAATGAACAAGCAGGCCACCAACCAGACCGTGTCATCCTCATCCCGAGGCCGGTCGGCCAGCAGGTTGCTCCGACCCGCGATCGCGGGGGTGTATCGCGCTCGAGGGCCACAGGCGCACCAGCCGACGGGTTTCTCGCCAACCCAAGCGAGTACACCCATCGGTGCCGGGCTGGAGGCGGTCATCGACTCGAATCGGCGCTGGTTTCCGCCGCCGTACCAGCCAGCGGCGAACTGCCAACCCGTGGTGCAGAACGCCATGCACCAGCAATGGCGAGTCGTCCGTCCGCTCTCGAACAAGCGCTTCAGGTCGTCGAACTGCTGCGGTCCCACAGGCCGGACATGGACATCGGCCACGTGCGAAGCGTACCCAGATGAGTCGACGGGGAAGGCGCGCTGGAAGCCCAGCCCATAACCCCGCTGACGTCTTGGCCGCGGAGGCCGCTCGGGCTCACTTGACGGGTTGTTTGCGCGCGACCAACAGTGGTTCACATGACTCTCGACGAGCCGCACTCCGACATGTCCAAACGCCAGGCTCACGCCGAAGCCACCTATGAGCGACTGTTCGGACCGCGGGACAGCGGTGCGCCCGACAACGATCCGGAGTTGATGGAGATCCTGCGCCGATTCATCTTCGGAGATGTCTTCGGCACTGGCGTACTCGACGATCGCGTTCGTGAGCTGATCACCGTCACGGTGCTGGCCTGCTTACAGGCCTTGCCGCAGCTGAAGTCCCACACGGCCGCAGCGCTCAACGTAGGCGTTCAACCGATCCAGATCCGCGAGGCCATCTATCAGCTGGCGCCCTTCGTCGGCTTCCCGCGCACGCTCAACGCGCTCGCGACCATCAACGAGGTGTTCCAGGACCAGGGCATCGAGCTGCCGCTGCCGGACCAAGGCACCGTGTCGGACGCCGACCGGTTCGCGAAGGGTCTCGCTGAGCAAGCTCCGCTGTACGGGAACGAGATCAAAGACAACCTGGCTGACCTGCCCGAACCATTCAACGAGGCGATGCCGCGGTTCCTGACCGAGTTCTGCTTCGGCGACTTCTACACCCGGGGCGGACTCACCGTGGCCCAGCGGGAACTCTTGGTGTTGTGTGCCCTGGCCACGATCGGCGACACCTCGGCCCAGCTCGGTCCCCACGGCCGCGCCTGCATCCAGGTGGGCAACTCCAAGGCTGCCGTGGTAGCCGCGCTCGTTCACTGCTTCCCGTACATCGGGTTCCCGCGCGCCGTCGCTGCCATCCGCGCGGTCAAGAACCTGTAGCCCGTCGGCCGGTGCCCTCGCTCGGCTGCCCCTGCGCCGCCGGGCAGCACCGAAAAAGTCGGTCGCGAACCCGACGGGTGAGCGCTTCGGCCGAATCCAGAGCGGCACGGTGGAGAGTCGGCCAACTGGCTGTGTCCTCAACCAGTTGACCTGATCGGTGCAGAACCCGGGCACGGCGCCGACGTACACCTAAGTTACCCAGCGGCTCAGTTCCCACACGCACGACCCCAGCTTGGTCCACGACATCCCCGCGCACAGCAAAGTCGGGGTGTCTCACCTCGCTGACGGTCCGTGGCTGAATCTCCGAACGGATTGCCTCGCCGATCTGTCAGGCCATGAGCTCCTCTGGCTGGAGGCCCTTGTCGGTCACCAGGCGCGCGACCTGGTCGAGGGTGACGCTGTGGGAGACGCATAGCCGCGGAGCAGCGCGAGCGCGTCCAGGTTGTTCAGTGGAGACGCTCCATCGACATACCTACCGCGATCCAGACGTTCATCCGTTCGTCGACCGACTCCTTGCTGAGCCAGTTCGCCACGGCGACCCGTCCAGTTCACTGGCGACAGCCTCTCTGAACAGCATGCTGGCGATGGGCATGGCGACGGCGGCGTCAACCTCCTCAAGCCTCGCCCGGGGCAACAGCGGCCAAGCAGGGTCGCTCGCCGATCGTCGTCTGCAGCCGCTCGGCGGTGACTACGTCCTGATCGCTCGGGAGGCCATGCGCATCCAGGACAAGTCTCTGGATCCGAATCACGCCGACCCGCTGGGGGCCGATCGCGACCGGTGGATTCCCGGCCGACGTGGCCGCCCGACTCGACGGCTGATCCTGTCCCTGCGGCGGGATCCTCAGAAGTGGCGCGGCTCCTGCCACTCCATGGGGGGCCGGTACTCGACCGCCTGCTTTGCGGCCGCATCGACTTCTTCAGGCGTCAACAGCACGACGGTCCGTACGCTCGCGCCCCCCGCCTCGCTTACGGCAAGGGCGAACGCGGCGGCACTCTCGTTGTTGGGAAGGTCGGCGATGGCGAAGGCGTCATGGTCTCCGAAGGCGAAGTAGAAGTGCTCGAGTCGCCCCCCAACGCTTTGGGCGGCTCTGGCAACGGCTTCGCGTCTGCCACTTCCGCCCTGCCGTCGGAGGCCCTTGACGCCCTCGACCGTGTACGACGCTTCAAACAAGAACCTCGACATGGAGCCCCCTCTCTGCGGCCGTCGCCTAACCGTCTCACCCCCAAGCGAGTTTGCTCAAGGTGTCACGGGGCCGCCGGCTTGCGACCCGAGAATCGCTAGACCGGCACTTCGGTGACGTAGATCCGCGCGCTGCGGCGGGACAGCACCGCCTGGAGCTGGTCGACGCCTTCGAACTCGTTGCACAGCAGGAACAAGTGGCGACCCTCCGGCCCGCCCAGCCCACAGGCGAAGCAGGGCAGCGCCGTCTCGACGCGGTGGGTGATCTCGCCGCCCTCGAGCACCCGGACCACCGCTCCCGCCGGAGCGCCCGGAGGGTGTGTATGAGCGAAGGTGTCAGCGGCCTGGGCCCAGATCCCACCACCTGGGTCGATGCAGATGCCGTCTGGTCCCAACCCGTCGGCCCAGGTGCGCCGGTTGGACAGTGACCCGTCGCCGGCGATGTCGAAGGCCGACAGCCGTCCGGCGAAGGACTCAGCGATCACCAGGGTCGAGCCGTCTGGAGTGATCACCATCCCGTTGGGAAAGTCGATGTCGCCGGCGACGTCGTGGGCCGTGCCGTCGTCATCGATCAGCCGGATCCATCCAGGCTCGGGGGCACCGCCCCCGACAAAGTCGAAGTCCGCGCCGTCGACGTAGACGTGGCCGGCCGGGTCGACGACGAGCTCGTTCCCACCCTGCGGGCTATGGCGTACGGCGGAGCCGTCCGGCTCGATCCGAGTGAGTTCCTCGCCAGAGACCAGCAGCCGGCCGTCGGACAGCCAGTCGATGGCCCAACCCATGCTGGTGCGGCCAGGAGCGACCACCTCGCTTCGACCATCCATGTCGACGGCCACCACCTCGCCGCTACCCCAATGCGCGAACCACAGGCGGCCGTCATGCCAACGGGCCGACTCGACCATCGTGAAGCCCTCGGCCAGTAGCCGCGGAGCAGGAAGCATGATCGGCATAGCGCCCATTCAACCCGAGTGATCTCCCAGCGGATCAGGTCGGCTCATCGCCGAACCAGCTCACCGACGAGATGGTGGTGCGGTTCTGCGGTGATGACGGCGCACGGTTCCGAGGCCTAGTCCGGTGAAGACCTCGCTGAGCCACAGACCGGCATCCGGGGGGCGGCGAGCCAGGTTTCGGCGTCGGTGTCGGAGGTGAGCGGGGGAGCGAGCGGCTCGCCGTCGAGGGGATCGACCCGGTGAGTCGGCCCACGACGACGCCAGGCCGACGGCCGGAGGAAAGCAGGTGGCCCGGGACGCTCTGGATCAGGCCGAACTGGCAGGTCACGGGGGCCGCTCGGACGATCAGCGCGTGGGCGCGTGGGAGACCGTCATGACTGTCAGCGGAACGTCCGTTCGGCGTCGGACGCGATGGGGCAGGTCTAAGGCGAGCCAGCGGGAGATGCCCGGCGGCAGCGTGGAGAGGATGATCTCGTCGAATCGTCCTTGGGCGAGGGTCTTCTCGATGGCCTCCATCGGGTCCGGGTCGCCCACGGCCCCGTCCGCCGTGGCGCCGATCCCGCGGAGACGGTCCAGTTCGGCGTCGAGGTTGGACTTCGCCTCAGCCATGCCTTGGTCGCTCGTTCCGAGGTCGGCCGCGTTGGGCAGGAGATCGGGGTCGACCGGGAAGGCGCAGCTGAGCGCGTTGAAGTCGTTGAGGAGATGGGCTGGTGGGTTGGCCGGGGCAAGAAGCCAGAACTCGGCCGGACCGCGCGCCATCCGATCGCGGACCGCGTCCAGCAGCTCCGGTCCGCCGAGGGTGTGGTTCGCCACCACCAGGTATCGATGCACAACTGGTTCCTCGCTCGGTCGCGAGGGTTCGGTCGTGCGGTCAGCCGACGGGCGGGCCACGACAAGGAAGGCGATCAGGGAGCCGGCGACGCCGGTGATCATCACCCAGATCATGGGGGCTGCGGTGACGCTGCCGCCCGAGCTGGCGAGTGGGGCGGCGACGGCCATGGCCACGGCTTGGGCGACGCCGAGGACGGCGGAGGCGGCGCCGGCGACATGCGGGGCCTTACCCGCGGCCAGCGCGCTGGCGTTGCCGAAGATGAACGCCTGAACACCCATCAGGACCAGGAACCCGGCACAGGTGAGCAGCAGCGGGGTGCCGAGCGCGAACACACCCACCGTCAGGGCTGCGACGGCGAGGGTGGAGAGGGTGAGCCCGAACCCGATCAAGGCGCGGGGCGGGACGCGTCCGACGATCTTGGCGTTGACGATCGACAGCAGCACCTGGGCCAGGGCGGTGGAGGCGAAGAACAGCGCGAACGGCAGGGGCTGCAGTCCCTTCTGCTCCTGCAGCACGTAGGAGGAGTTCGCGATGTAGGCCATCATGGTGAAGCCGGACAACGCCGCGGTCAGCACGTAGCCGAGGAACAACCGGATCCGCAGCACCTCGCCCAGGCCCGAGGTGAGTTGGCGCAGGCCGCCCCCACGGCGACGACGCTCGGGCGGCAGGGACTCGGGCACGAACACGATGGCGCTGATCACCATCAGCAGCCCGAAGCCGACCAGGAACCAGAACACCGTCCGCCAGGTTCCTCCTAGCGTCAGCACCGCTCCACCAAGGACCGGGGCGACCATCGGCGCCAGCCCGCCGAGCGCCATCATGATCGACATCACCTTGGCCAGCAGATCGCCTTTGGCCACATCGACCACGACGGCCCGGGCGACCACCGCCGCCAGGCCGCCGCCGAACCCCTGGACGACCCGGAAGACGATCAGGAACCAGACCGAGGGGGCCAGGGCGCAGCCGACGGCGCCCGCCGTGCAGAGCAGCCCCCCGACGATCATCGGCATCCGCCGGCCCCGTTGGTCTGACAACGGGCCACCGACCAGCTGCCCTAACGCCATGCCGAGGAAGAACGTGGTCAAGGTCAAGCCGACCAGCGACGCCGAGGTGCCCAGATCGCCGGTCACCCGGGGGAAGGCCGGGGTGTACATGTCGGTCGCGAACGGCGGCACAGCGCTCTGCAACGCTAACGTCAAGACCAGCGCCGTACTCACCGTGGCCGCACCGGCCGCCGGACTCGCCGGCGCGTTCGTCGAGAACGGAACCGACGAGTCGTCGCGGTTGGTCATCGCACCACCCTCCAGGATCGGCCGAGCCGCTACCAATCGGCCAGATCCGCACCGCCGTCGCCCAGCAGAGCCTGCGCGGAGTGCTCAGCGTCCGGCGCCAGACGGATGAGCGCCTTGGACAGCGTGCGGTTGATCGACGTTGAGGACAAGCTCCCGACGAGGTAGCCGATCTTGTAGCTGGACATGGTGGGTTTCCTCTCGTTGAGATCAGGGCCTAGCCATCAGCGTGCTGCCACGGGACGTGAGGACTCAACGATGCACCGCCGTCCCAGCTGGGTCCGCGATGGTCAGGTGGTGGCCAGGGCCGTCGGTCAGCGCTGTCCCGCCTTTGCCGTCGGTGCCTGTTGGCGGGGCGCCTGACTACGTGGCGATGAAGCGAGATTTGCAGCAGCGTCTTGCCGGTGAGATGACTGGAAGCCTGAAGGCCGTCCGCGCGGTGCGGGTCAGCGTTGACGGCGACACCGTGCTCTCCTACTACCGCAATCGTCGGCCGACCGACTACGCCCACGTGTAGTCGGTCACGAAGAGTGTGATGAGCATCCTGGTCGGCATCGCGATCGACGAAGGCCGGTTGCGCTTGGACCAGACGCTCTCCGAGCTCCTTCCGGCACATACCGACCCCTGGCAACCGCTGTGCAAAGCGTGCAATTGGCACCGTCCTTACGCTGTTGGTATGGACCCCGCCGGGGCTGGACGGCTGCGGGGGTTCCGCGCGCCCGGCGCCGACGTGGCCGTGCCCGGCTCACCGTCCGCCCTCTCCGGCGCTGCTGAGCCTCCGGGACCGGCGCCGCCGTCCGGGCCGGTTGAGCCCAACGCGGGCCGGCGTTGGCCGGTCGCCGCGGCGGGCGTTCTCGCGATCGCCATGGTGGTCATCGCTGCGCTGGCCTTCAAGCTCGGTTCGAGCTCCACATCGGCCGAACGAACACCACAGACCCCAAGTCCGACACCGGCCGCGACGGCGACCCCGCTGCCGGTCACCGATGTGTATCGCCTGGCCGCACCCTCAGTGGTGCTGATCACGACTTCGAAGGGCTCGCTCGGGTCCGGCGTCATCGTCACCGACACCGGCGCGGTGCTCACCGCCCATCACGTCGTATCAGGTGGCGGGGACATCTCGATCCTGTTCGCCGACGGCACCAAAACGTCCGCGACGGTTGCCGCCGCAGACCCGAAGAACGACATCGCCGCGCTGACTCCGGAAAAGCTTCCGGAGGTCGTCGTTCCGGCGACCCTGGGTGGAGGGGTCGAGATCGGATCCGATGTGGTGGCCATCGGCAACCCGCTGGGCCTGCGGGACAGCACGACCACGGGAGTCGTCTCCGGTCTGAACCGCACGACCAAGAACATGGCGGGCGCGCTGTCCGGACTGATCCAGTTCGATGCGGCCGTGAATCCGGGCAGCTCCGGCGGTCCGCTGCTGAACGCCCAGGGAGTCGTCGTCGGCGTCGTCGTGTCGATCGCCGACCCCGGGGACGACGAGGCGTTCGCCGGGATCGGGTTCGCCGTCCCGATCGGCACTGCGCTCGGCGGAAGCGCCGGGCCGGGCCAGGGCGGAGGTCCACGGCTGTGATCCGAACCTGTCCTGATACGTAAAGCGATCGAGGAAGTGGTGCCATGACGCCGAACCCGCTGGAGCCGGTGCTGTTCGAGGTCAAGCGCACGATCGTCGGTCAGGACGTGCTCCTCGAACGGATGGCGATCGCCATGCTGGCCGGCGGTCACCTGCTCGTCGAGGGCGTGCCGGGGCTGGCCAAGACCCTCGCGGTGAAGTCACTGGCCGGCGCGATCGGGGGGGTGTTCCAACGGATCCAGTTCACCCCTGACCTGGTGCCGGCCGACCTCGTCGGGACAAGGGTCTACCACCAGAAGTCCGGTGAGTTCGAGGTGTCGCTGGGGCCGGTGTTCACCAACCTTCTGCTGGCGGACGAGATCAACCGAGCCCCGGCCAAGGTGCAGAGCGCTTTGTTGGAGGTCATGCAGGAGCGGCAGGTGACGATCGGGCGGGAGACGTTCCCCGTTCCCGAGCCGTTCCTGGTGATGGCGACCCAGAACCCGATCGAGTCCGACGGCACCTATCCGTTGCCCGAGGCCCAGGTCGACCGGTTCATGATGAAGGTGCTCGTGGGCTATCCGACCTCCCCGGAGGAGCACGCGATCGTCGGACGGGCCCTGCGGCCCGCCGGTCCGCCGCAGGTCATGCTGAGCCCGGCGGATCTGATCCGGATGCGGGGCAGGGTGGAGCAGGTGTACGTGGATCCCGCGGTCGTCGACTACGCCGTACGCCTCGTCGCGGCCACCCGGTCGCCGGCCGGGGTCGGCGCAGGGGACCTGGAGAGGTACGTGACCTACGGCGCGAGCCCGCGGGCGACCATCGCGCTCGTCCTGGGTGGCCGCGCGCTGGCGTTCCTCCGCGGCCGGGACTACGCACTGCCCAACGACGTCGACGAGATCGCCCTCGACGTCCTGCGGCACCGGATCGTGCTCTCGTACGAGGCGCTGGCAGACGACCTGGACGCCGATACCATCCTCACCCGCGTGCTGCGGGCCGTGCCGGTGCCTGAGGTCGTGCTGCAGCCATGACCGGCGCGCCCGACCGACTGCTGCACCGGCTCGAGTGGCGGGTCGTCCGCCGGCTCGACGGGCGCGTCCAGGGCGGCTACCGCACCCCACGGCGGGGTAGCGGGCTCGACTTCGCCGGAATCCGCCCGTACGAAGAGGGCGATGACGCACGGTACATCGACTGGAACGTCACGGCCCGGTTGGACGAGCCGCAGGTACGCGAGTTCAACGAGGACCGTGAGCTGACCACCTGGCTGGTCCTCGACCGATCGGCGTCCATGGGGGTCGGCGGCCCGGACCGCGGCAAGCAGGACGTGCTGGCCGAGCTCGCGCTCGTCCTGGCCCGGGTGCTCGGCCGAAACGGCAACCGCGTCGGCGCGATCCTCTACGACGGCGCCCCGCGAGCGCAGCGAGCAGCGGTGAGAAGCGCCGACGCCACCCGGATCGTCCCACCCCGCACCGGACGCGGCCACGTGCTGCGGATCGGACGGGAGCTCGACCGCGCCGCCGACTCCCGGGCCGCGGCCACCACGGATCTGGCCGCGATGCTCGAGACCGTCGCGTCGCTGGCGCGTCGCTGCCTGGTCGTGGTGATCTCTGACTTCATCGGCACGGGGGAGTGGCAACGCCCCCTCGTCCGTCTGGCGCACCGGAACGACGTCGTGGCGTTGCGGGTGGTCGACCGGGCCGACGACGCGCTTCCCGAGGTCGGTCTGATCGTGGTCGAGGACGCGGAGACCGGGGAGCAGCTCCTCCTCGACTCCGCCGATCCGTGGTTCCGCGCGAGGTTCCGCGACGGAGTCGACGAACGCGAGGCCGAACTTCAGTCCGGCATGCGCCGGGCCGGGGTGCCACTGCACCGGGTGGACACCGGCAGTGACCTCGTGGAGACGCTCCTGACGATCATCACGGCGACCCGGCGGAGGCGCCGATGAGCCTCTCCTACCCGCCGCTGCTTGTCCTCGGCCTCCTGGTCGTCGCCGCGCTGATCGTCGGCGCCGTGCTCGCCGGCCGGCGCCGGACGGCGGCCCTGGCTGCTGCGGGAGTGTCGGTAGCCGGCCGGCAGAACCGCCGGCTCGGGCTGTGGTTGTCACTGGGTGGGGTCGTACTGCTGGCTGTGGCTGTGGCCGGCCCGGCCGCGGCGCTGCCGGTGGGACGCAGCGCCGGCACGGTGATCGTGGCGATGGACGTGTCCAACAGCATGAGCGCCAACGACGTAGCTCCCCACCGGCTGGCCGCCGCACAGCAGACCGCGGCTGAGTTCATCGACGCCCAGCCCGACACCGTCGACATCGGCGTGGTGGGCTTCGACCAGGGTGCGTTGACCACGTCTCTGCCCGGCGCGGACCGGGCCGCGGCCAAGGCGGCGGTACAGAACCTACGGATCTCGGGCGGGACGTCGCTCGCTGCGGCCATCCTCGGCTCGTTGAGCGCGATCACGGGCCGGTCGGTCACGATCGGCGAGGACGGTCAGCTGCCCGACATCGGCTACTGGGGTTCGGCGACCATCGTGTTGATCTCCGACGGCGAGGACCAGGGCGGCAGCAGCGACGCGGTGACGAACGCCTCGACGATCGCCCAGAACGCCGGTATCCACATCGAGACGGTCGGTGTTGGCACGGCCGGCGGAGCAACGGTCGAGATCGACGGATACCAGCTGCATACAGCTCTCGACACCGAGCAGCTGACCGCCATCGCCGAAGCCACCGGCGGCCGGTACCACCCCGCCTCGGACGCGAAGCAGCTCGACGGCATCGCCTCCAGCATCGACCTCCGGCTGACCGTGGCCAAGCAGGACGTACCGCTGGCCGGCGGATTCACCGCGGCGGCGCTGGCCCTGTTGGCCGCCGGCGCGCTGGTCACCGGCGTTCGCACCGGAAGACTCGTGTGATGACGTTCAGCTGGCCGTGGGCGTTGTTGTCGCTGCTAACCATCCCGATCCTGTGCGGAGCCCTCTGGTTGTTACGACGGCGTCGGCGGCGCGCCGCGGTGCGGGTGACCTCGATCGCGCTCGTACGGGCCGCGCTGCCCACCCGTACGCGGTGGACCCGGCTTCTCCCGACCGTGTTGCTTCTCCTCGGCTTCGCCACGCTCGGAGTCGGAGCGGCGCGTCCGCAGGCGACGGTGCCGGTGGCGACCAACTCCACGACGATCATGCTGGCGATGGACGTGTCCGGGTCCATGTGCGCGACGGATGTGGAGCCCAACCGGCTCACGGTCGCCCAGGAGGCGGCGATCACGTTCATCCAGTCCCAGGGCGGTGGCACCAGGATCGGTCTCGTCGCCTTCGCCGGCGTGGCTGGCCTACAGGTCCCGCCGACCACCGACAAGGAGGCCCTGATCGAGGCCATCGACAACTTCACCACGGCGCGCGGCACGGCGATCGGCTCGGCGATCCTCACCTCCATCGACGGCATCGCGGCGATCAACCCCACCGTGGCTCCCAGCGGCGTCGATGCGAAGTCCGCGCAGCGGTCCGGCTACGCGCCAGACGTGATCGTGGTGCTGACCGACGGCGCGAACACCCAGGGAGTCGAACCGGAAACGGCCGCCGAAGCTGCCGCCGTCCGCGGCGTCCGGGTCTTCACCATCGGGTTCGGCACCACCAACCCGACCTCCCGGATGGCCTGCACGGGCCAGCAGGCCGGGGGATGGGCCGCCGGCGGCCCGCGCAGCGGCGGCTGGGGCGGCGGTCGCGGCGGGCGCAGTCCGCTCGTGATCGACGAGGAGGGCCTGCGAACCGTCGCCGAGATCACCGGGGGGCAGTACTACCGAGCCGAGAGCGCCGTCCAGCTGCAGGACGCGCTGGGTGATCTGCCGAGCCAGGTGACGGTGGTGAACAAGCACGTCGACGTCGCGTCGTGGTTCGCCGGCGCCGGCGGGTTGCTCGTGGTGGCCGCCATCGGGCTCTCGCTGTGGTGGAACCGCGTACGCGGGCCGCGTCCGGCGCCGCCGCGTTCGAGCGTGGAGTAGCACTCGACGCTGACCCCGGCCAGGGCGGCGACCTCACCGCGGCGCAGCCCGGGCACCCGACCGGCGCCGATGACCGGCATCCCCACCTGCTGCGCGGTGATCTCGGCTCACCGCGAGCCCAAGAAACTCGCGGACCTCCGTACGGTTGTCCACCCCTCGATGCAACGACGGTCCTGGTCCGGCTGGGATGCCCTGTTGGTACACGTCTCGACAGGGACTCCCTTCGGGGCCGCGGACCGGGTTGACTGGAGCCAGCGGGCGAGCCAAGCAGGGCTCTTGCGCGACGACCAACGAGGCGAGGAGATCCACCGGTGCGCGGTGTTGTCATGTATGCCCCCGGCGACGTACGGGTCGAGGACCGGCCGGAGCCGACCATCCTGAAGCCGACCGACGCCATCATCCGGCTGTCGGCGACCTGTGTCTGCGGGTCGGACCTGTGGCCCTACCGCGGCGCCGATGACGTCAGCGAGCCGACGCCGATGGGGCACGAGTACGCCGGCATCGTGGAGGAGGTCGGGGCTGAGGTGACGACGATCAAGCCGGGCCAGTTCGTGGTCGGTTCGTTCTTCGCCTCCGACAACACCTGCGAGATCTGCCGGTCCGGCTACCAGACCTCCTGCATCCATCGTGAGCCCGGCGCGCCGGACGGCGCCCAAGCCCAACGGATGCGAGTCCCGCTGGCCGATGGCACCCTGGTCGCCACTCCCGACGTTCCCGACGACGGCCTGGTGCCGGACTTCCTGGCCGCCTCCGACGTCCTGGGGACCGGCTGGTTCGGCGCCGTGGCCGCCGAGGCAGGGCCAGGAAAGACCGTCGCGGTCGTCGGTGACGGCGCGGTCGGCCTGCTGGCGGTCCTAGCGGCGCAGCAGCTTGGTGCGGAAAGGATCATCGCCATGAGCCGCCACCAGCCCCGGCAGCAGCTGGCGCTGGAGTTCGGCGCCACCGACATCGTCGAAGAGCGCGGCGACGAGGGCGTGGCCAAGATCAAGGAGCTCACGGGCGGGCTGGGTGCGCATTCGGTGGTGGAGGCGGTCGGCACCCAGGAGGCGATGATGCAGGCCATCCGCTCCACTCGGCCCGGCGGTCACGTCGGCTTCGTGGGTGTGCTGCATGGCGTTGCCCTACCCGGCGACGATCTGTTCTTCTCCCACGTCAACATCCACGGCGGCCCCGCTCCGGTACGTCGCTTCCTGCCCGACCTGATGGACCGGATCTGGAACCGGCAGATCCACCCCGGCAAGGTGTTCGACCTTGCACTTCCGCTCGACCAGGCCGCCGAGGGCTACCAGGCGATGGACGAACGCCGAGCCATCAAGGTCCTGCTTCGTCCATGACCAATGCGGCGCCGACCCGGCTGCCTCATCTGGGTTAGTTACGACTGATGCAGTACTCGCAGGACACCAACATCAAGCGGCGGACCATCGCGGCGGAGGTGATCCTGACCGGTGGGCTGGACGGGATCGACCTACCGGGCGAACTCACCCGGGAGCCACCAGTTCGCGGACTCCGGACAAGGCGGCGGCGATCCGCTGCTGCTCGTCAGCCGTCAGCTCACCCTTCTCGGTCAGCCCCGCCAGGTACTTGTCCATCTCGTCGATCTTCTTGGCCGCGTCCTCACCGCGCTTCTTCTCGACCTGCTGGGTGAGCCCAGCAACGCGCTTGCTCAGCTCGTCGGCTTTCTTGGGATCGATCTGGCCGCCGTCCGACACCTTGCGAACCGTAGCGCGCAGGTTGGACAGGGCCTGGTTCAGATCCGGCTCATCGCTGTTCGTGTCCGCGGTTCTCGGTGCGGCTTGTCTGGTCGCCGGCCTCCGGCTCGAGGCGGCGGCCGTTGGGGCACTGGGCGGCGGTTTCGACTGGCTGGTCTTCGTGGCAGCGGGCTTGGGAGCGGTGGGCGACGGTTTCGACGAACGAGCCTCTGTCGCGGTGGGCGTGGCCGCGCGTGCTGGCTCGGACCGGCCGGCGGTCGGAGTTTGGGCTGTCGTCACAACCGCGATGACGAGGGCCGCGGCCAGAGCCATGGGCGCAGCGCCGACCAGGATCCCGAGGCCGAGCAACGACCGCTGTCGCGGCCGTCCCGCCGACCCGGGGTGGACCGACGCAGGTGCTGGCGATGGTCGAGTGGCCGGACGGGTGTCGACGAGGGTCGCCCCCGTCGCCACGCTGGTCGGTACTGCGTACGTCGACCCGGTCAGGAGGTTGAGCACTTCCCGCGCGGACTGGGGCCGATCCTCCGGCGACTTGCTGAGCATCTGGGCGACCAGCGCGTTGAGAACCGGGTCGACCTCGGGGCGGCGATCGCGGATCTGGGGCGGCTCCGCATTGAGGTGTTGCTGGAGCAGGCCGAGTGGATCGGTTGCCACGAAGGGCGCCCGGCCCGTCAGCATCGTCATCATGACACCGCCCAAGCAGTAGATGTCACTGCGCTCGTCGGCTTGTTGCCCCTGAAGCTGCTCGGGCGAGAGGTACGGCGGACTTCCGATGACGGCATTCCTGGCCGTCAAGCGCGTCGCCACCGTCTGGGTCAGACGGGCGATCCCGAAGTCGACGATCTTGAGACTGCCTCGGGCATCGAACATCAAGTTCGCGGGTTTGATGTCTCGATGGACGACCCCGGCACCGTGGGCGGCCGCCAGGCCCGACGCGACCTGCGCGGCCAGGGCGACGGCTTCCCGTTCGCGCAGCGGGCCGTGCTGAGCCAGATAACCGGTGAGGGTGGGCCCCGGCAGCAGCTCCATGACCAGGAAGGCCGTATCCCTGTCGGTACCGCTGTCGAAGATCGTCACGACGTTGGGATGCTGGAGCGCAGCGGCACTACGGGCCTCGCGCACGAACCGTTCGAAGGCTCCGTGGTCATCCTCCGGGTCGACCTGCTGCACCTTGATGGCCACTTCACGACCGAGCACCGCGTCGTGGGCCGTCCAGACCTGACCTATCCCGCCAGCCCCGATCTGCCGGCGCAGCTGGTAGCGGCCGGCGAGCCAGCTCACCGCATCCATGGCTCACTTCCTGCTTGGTCTCATTGCTCGACTTCGCGCGAGAGAGTGGCGATGACTATAACCGCGGATGCCGGGAGCCGAGGCCGGGGCAGCCGGTTGTGGCCGGTAGCGAGTGGGCACGGCACCCTCAGGCGCCGACCAGGCTGCGCAAGGTCCAGGCGTTGCGGACTGCGTTGCCGCCGCCATCGTTGTTGAAATAGACGAACACGGAATGTCCGAGGCGTTGCCAGTCCCGGATGCGGTCCGCCCACCAGCCGAGATCGGCGTCGCTGTAGGAGCCGCCGTAGAGGTGGTCGTGGTCCGGACCGTGGAGCCGCACGTAGACGAACGGGGCGGTCGCCTGGAGGACGCAGGGCAGTCCCGCCCCGCTCATCACCACGTACGCGGCACCGTGGCGGCTCAGGATCTCGAACACCCGGTCGTCCAGCCAGCTCGGATGTCGGAACTCGACCGCCACTCGCATCCACTCCGGGAACTGACCGAGGAAGTACTCCAGGCGGAGATCGTCCCGGGCGAGCGAGGGCGGCAGCTGGACCAGCAGCACGCCGCGCCGGTCGGCCAGCCGATGCCAGCACGACACGAGTCGCTCGACCCACACCTCGGGCGCGTAGAGCCGCTTGGCGTGGGTGAGCCCACGAGGCGCCTTCACGCTCATCAGGAACCCGGGCGGCAGCCGTCGGCGCCATCCG
The DNA here is from genome assembly GCA_963808435.1 of uncultured Actinomycetota bacterium. GTDB lineage: Bacteria > Actinomycetota > Actinomycetes > Propionibacteriales > Propionibacteriaceae > Microlunatus. The sequence continues at coordinate 46,635 of CAWEFW010000050.1, forward strand.
GCGAAGGTCCGCTCCTGAGGCCAGCGGTAGAAGCTGGCGTTGAGCTCGGTCGTCCCGAACGCATGGACGTAGCGGCCCAGCCGTTCCGCCGGCGGCAGGCCAGGCGGATACAACACGTGTTCCCAGTGCGCGTAGCTCCACCCCGACGTGCCGACGTGCACCGGGGTCGAGGCATCGTCAGCGGGCCACGCCATCGCACGTGATCATTCCACGACCGGTGCGCGCCGGACCTGAAACCGTCTCGGCGGCGACCCTGCTAGTCCGGCAGGCGCCAGGGCTTGACGAGCTCCTTCGCGCCGAAGTAGTCGCCGCCCTTGGCCTTGACGTCGTCGGTTCCCCAGTCGACCGGCTTGTTGTCCGTACGCGGGAAGTGCTTCCGGCAGTGCACGTACGCGACCTCCAGCTTGAGCACCACCCAGCGCTCCGGGCAGCGCGGGGTCTTGACCGAAGCCACCAGAGCGGGGTGCTCGATGCACATCACGTCGTGCTCGATGATCGTGGTCTCGCCGCGCACGTGGAGACCGATCCGCTCGTCCATGTCGGGGAACATGAGGTGCGCCTTGGGGTTCTTGACCAGGTTGCCAAGGCTGGTCATCACGCCGTTGCCGCGCAGCTCCGGCCAGGTCACGGTCCGGTCGTCGATCGGCATCACGAATCCCGGCTCACCGAATCGGGGGGACCTCGGAGCCGTAGAGATCCTGGATCAGACGCTCGCCATCGGAGGCGGGCCAATGGTTCGACTCAGGCATACTGCCCTCCCCCGCGGGTGGCGTTGGCGGCGGCGTCGTTGGCTCCGTCCTTTAATACAGGGTGCGTCCGAAGATGGTGAACGTCACTATGCACTTTGGGGCTTCGCAGCGGCTGTCAGACTGATGTGCCGGTCCGGACGTCGCGAGAGATCGGCCTGAAGGGACACGTGATACCGACATGGGCACAGCGGGCACCGCTCGATCCCGCCTGATGGTGGGCATGGGGCGGACGTGAGAAGCCAGCTCGAGCGGTACCGGCAGATCGCTGAAGTTCTGACTCGGCACGGGCTGGGGTTCATCGTCGGCGTGACCGGGCTCGGCCGCTGGATCCCCTTACGCTCCGGAGCTCGGGCGTCCGAGCGGCCCGTGCCGCCCTCCTCCACCCCCGAGCGTCTGCGACGCGCCCTCGAGGAGCTCGGACCGACGTTCATCAAGCTCGGCCAGCTGCTCTCCACCCGGTCCGACATCATGCCGGCCAGCTACCTTCGGGAGTTGGCCCGGCTGCAGGACGCGGCGCCGGCGGTTCCCCTGTCGACGATCAACACGTTGCTGGAGCAGGAGCTTGGCGCTCCTCCCGAAGACATCTTCGCCACCTTCGAGGGCGTTCCCTTGGCGTGCGCGTCCATCGGACAGGCCCATCTCGCCACGCTGCACGACGGTAGCCAGGTCGTGGTCAAGATCCGGCGCCCCGACATCCAGGCCCTCATCGATACCGATCTCGACATCCTGCAGAACCTGGCGAGCCGGGCCAGCCGGCGCTGGGTCGCCGCCGCGAACTACAACCTGGCCGGTCTGGTCGCGGAGTTCGCGGTGTCGCTCCGCCGGGAGCTCGACTACCTGACGGAGGGACGGAACGCGGAGCGCTTCGCCACCAACTTCGCCGAGCACCCCGACGTGCACATCCCCCGCGTGCACTGGGAGACGACGACGTCTCGGGTGCTGACCCTGGAGCGCATCGTCGGTATCAAGGTCGACGACCTGGCCGGGCTCGACCGCGCTCGGGTCAATCGCCGGACCTTGGCGACGAAGGCTGCTGGCGTGGCGGTCCGCATGGTCTTCGAGCACGGCTTCTTCCACGCCGATCCGCATCCGGGCAACCTGTTCATCGAGCCGGACGGTCGGATCGGGCTGATCGACTTCGGGATGGTGGGCGAGATCGACGACGGGCTTCGGCATCAGCTCGCCGCGTTGCTGGCCGCCCTCACCGGCCACGACGTGGAGAGGTTGGCGAAGGCGCTGCTGGATCTCTCGGTGGTGAAGCGACCAGTCGACCGCGGGCAGTTCCGGTCAGACCTCGTCGTGTTCATGTCCCTCTACCGCGGCCGGCGTCTGGGCGAGGTCAATGTCGCCAGGCTGGCGACCCAGCTGCTCGCGCTGCTGCGCAAGTACCGGCTCCAGCTGCCCCAGGAGGTCGCCTCCCTCCTGCGCTTCTTCCTGATGATCGAAGGCATGGGGGTCCGGCTGGACCCGGAATTCAACCTCGGCGAGTTCCTCGGCCCGTACGCCCGTCAGCTCGTCCTGGACCGGTTCACGCCGGAGGCGATGTTCCGGCAGCTGATGACGTCGGGACAGGACGCCGCCGCGCTCGCGGTCGACCTGCCCGACCGGGTCCGGCGCCTGTTCGACCTCCTGGACGCCTCCGGTGTCGTCGTGCGGATGGACACCCAGGAGTTCGACCCGTTGGTGGCGCGGGTGGAACGCGTGGGGGACCGCCTGGTCGCAGGCATCGTCGCGGCCGCCTTCATCCGAGGGATCAGCGAGCTGGCCGGGGCGGACAAAGAACGCTGGGGCCGTTGGGAAGGCCCGATCATGGGTGTCGGGCTCGGCATGGTCGGAGCGCTGGGCACCTATCTCGGCTGGACCGCCCGGCGTTTCAAGCGCCGACGGCGACGCTGACATCCCTTCCGGTCCCTTTGGCAGGCAGCATTGCGCGATTGGTAAGGAACCCTTACAATCATCTCTAGTTAAGGTCCCTTACCAACTTGGAGGAGCGCATCGTGGCTCAGACCCTCATCGTCGAGCGAAGCAAACTCAGCGGACTGCCGCACTGGGAGACCCTCCCCGCGGACACGTCGGCAGCGATCGTCGAGATCAAGGCCGCGATACGGGAGCGGATCGTCGCCTCCGGCCGTACGGTCGAGGACGTCGTCGCCGAGGTCGAGGAATTCCTACGCGCGGAGGTCGCCGACATCCAGGCGACACGGAAGCGCGGCGAGGAGGTCTGGCCGATCATCGACTATGCCGACATCGAGGCGGGCACTGTCAGCTCCGAGGCGTTGGCTCAGGTCAAGCGCCGGGGCTGTGCGGTGGTGCGTGGGCACTTCCCCCGCGATCTGGCGGAGCAGTGGGACCGCGACATCGTCGAGTACGTCGACTCCAACCACTTCTTCGAGTCCTACGCCGGCCCGGCCGACGACTTCTTCGGCGACCTGGAGGCGTCGAAGCCCGAGATCTATCCCGTCTACTGGTCACGTGCGCAGATGGAGGCGCGTCAGCACCCACGGATGGCCGCGGCGCAGTCGTTCCTGAACGCCCAGTGGATCTCCGAGACGGACGGTCATCGCTGGTTCGACCCGGACCGTGACTCGCTCTATCCCGACCGGATCCGCCGGCGCCCGCCGGGCGTGGACTCGGCCGGTCTGGGCACCCACATGGACCCCGGCACGCTGGACCTATGGATGACCGAGGGCTACCAGCAGCACTTCCGGCACCTGTTCAGCGGCGACTTCGCCGCGTACGACCCCTGGGACGCCTCGTACCGTACCGAGGCCAAGCAGTATCCGGGCTCGACCATGTGCTCGGCCTTCCGCACTTTCCAGGGGTGGACCGCGCTCAGTGAGATGCGCAACGACCAGGGCGTCCTGCACACGGTGCCGATCCCGAAGGCGATGGCGTACATGATGCTCCGGCCGCTGCTGGCCGACGTCCCGGAGGACAGCATGTGCGGCGTCAAGCCCAACCGCACGTTCCCGGCCACCGAGCAGTGGCACGGCTTGCTGATGGATGCGCTCTCAGCCATCCCGAGTGTCCAGCCCGGCGACTCGGTGTGGTGGCACTGCGACATGATCCACTCGGTGGCACCGGTCCAGAACCAGCAGGGCTGGGGCAACGTGATGTACATCCCGGCGGCGCCGTGGTGCGGCAAGAACGAGAGCTACGCCCGCCTGGTGCGGGAGGCGTTCCTGGCCGGCCGGAGCCCCTTCGACTTCCCGGAGGAGCACTACGAGGTGTCCTGGGCCAACCGGTTCCAGCCTGGCCGGCTCAACGAGATCGGCCGCCGCGGGCTCGGGCTCTGATGGGGCGTGTCCGGCAGACGAAGAACACTGCACGCCCGCGGGGGGTTCAAGGGGGGTCGCCCCCCCTTTCCGTAGAACTAGCAGACTGTCCCGGGTGACGATCACCGTCAGCGAGCCCGACCGCCCGACCGCGGAGCTGCTGCGCCGGCTGACCGATCGGCGCGTCTTCGAGCAGCTGCTGGACGCCGACAGCCTGACCCGCGCAGAGATCGCCGCCCGCACCGGCATCTCCAAGCCCACCATCTCCGAGAGCGTGCGAAGACTGACCGACGCCGGTCTGGTGGTCGAGAGCGGACGCCAGGTCGGTGGCCGCGGCCGCGCCGGCACCTACTGCCGACTCCGGGCCGACCAGGCAGTGGCCCTCGCTGTCTCGGTGGGACCCGACGGCGTCGTCGCGGACACGTTCGACCTGAAGAACGGGCCGCTGGCCCACGCCGAGCAGCCGGTCGCCTCACCGGTCAGAGGTGTGGACCTCGCGCCCATCGTGCGGGCGGTGGTCGGGAACGTTGGCGCCCAGAACTCCGGCGCCATCCGCAGCTGCGTCGTCAGCATGGCGGGACCGGTGGACCGGCAGACGGGGCGGCTGGCCGCATCCGCGTACGCGCCGTTCCTGGTCGGCGAGTTCGCCCCCAAGGACGTTCTCCGCGACCTCGCGCCGGTGGTCGAGGTCGACAACGACGTCAACTGGGCCGCGCTGGCCGAGCGCGCGCACGGCAACGCCACCGACCTCGACGACTTCGTTCTGTGCTACCTCGGGGAGGGCGTCGGCGGAGCGGTCGTGATCGATGGGGCCGTCGTACGGGGTGGGCGCGGCCGGGCCGGCGAGCTGGCTCACGCCCGGACGACCGGACCGGGCGGACGCAGCATGACCCTGTTCGCGAGTCTCGCCGCCGCCGACCTGCTCCGCCCCGGATCGGAGGCCATCGACGTGGGCCGCGTTCGCGCCATCCTGGAGGGCAGTTCCGCCGCGGACCGGCGCCGGGCCGCGGAGATCGCCGAGGCGGTGGCCGGTGCCATCGGCTCGGTGGTTGCACTGCTGGACCCACACGGTGTCCTGGTCGGCGGGCCTTGGGGAGGTGCCTCCGGCTTTCTCGATCTTCTTGCCGACCGGCTCGGTCCGGCGGCCGACGCCGAACTGGTCCTGCGGCCGACCGCGCTCACCGAAGCGCCGTACCGCGAAGGGGTCCGGATTCGCGCCGTCACCGCGGCCCGCCAGGCCGTGGCCGACGCCTTCTAGTCGACCTGGGTTGTCGTGTCGGAGTTCGGCGACGCGGAGAGCTCCCACCGGTCCGCAATCTCCCGGGCGATCGCGCCGATGGCGACAACGCAGGAGAGCATCTCGATGGTCTCTTCCGCCGTGGTGCCGATCCAGTAGTAGAGCAGCCGGTCGGCTCCGCGAAGCGTGCCGTTGATGGCCTCGACGCCGATCGCCCCGACCAGGTAGCAGACCAGCGCGAGGAACAGCCAGCGCCGCGCACGCTCCGGGAGCCCTCGCCCCAAAGTGACCAGCACGATGAACAGCGCCGCCGCGATGATCACGCCCGGCACCAGCCAGGCGAACGTCGGCACCTCGATGCCGATCGCGCGGACGGGGGCGCCGAGCCGCTCGTGCAAGCCGGCGATCTCGTCGAGGCTGAGGGCGAACCCGGCCGCCGCAACCGTCAGCCAGGCCAGGCGGGCTGCCCGGTCGGTTTCGAAGGCGCGGGCGACCAGTGCTCCGAACCCGATCGTCATCAGCAGCGCACCGTTCCACCACGCCGGCACGTTCGCCTCGCCGTTGATGTTGACCAGGGCCCGGATGCGCGGGATCGGGGTGATGGAGTCGTGAATCACCAGAACGGTCCCGAACACCAGCACCAGGCTGATCGTCACCGTCAGCAGGGCGACCACGACCTGCTTCGGTCGGCGAGCCACCGTGGTTGCGGCCGCTGGCGGCACTCACAGTCTCCGATCGTCCAGCAGGTTGTTCACCGGGGTTTCTCCGTGCGTTGGCCCACCGTAGCCCACCCTTCGCGCTCCGATGTGACCTACGACACGACTAACGGTTGGCCCGGCCGGATAGGAAGGAGGTATGGAATATCGCTACCTCGGCAACTCCGGCTTCAAGATCTCCGAGATCACCTACGGCAACTGGCTCACCCACGGCTCCCAGGTGGAGAACGAGCAGGCCCACAGCTGCGTGCGCGCCGCTCTGGAGGCGGGCATCAGCACCTTCGACACCGCCGACGTCTACGCGAACACGCGGGCGGAGACCGTGCTCGGCGAGGCGCTCAAGGGTGAGCGGCGCGAGTCGGTGGAGATCATGACGAAGGTGTTCGGGCCGATCGGTCCGAAGGGCCACAACGACGTCGGCCTGTCCCGCAAGCACATCATGGAGGCCGCGGACGGCTCGCTGAAGCGGCTGCAAACCGACCACATCGACGTCTACCAGGCGCACCGCTACGACTACGAGACCCCGCTCGAGGAGACCATGCGGGCCTTCGGGGACCTGGTCCGGATGGGCAAGGTGCTCTACGTCGGCGTGAGCGAGTGGACCGCGGACCAGCTCCGAGCCGGCCACGCTCTGGCCGAGGACCTGGGCTTCCACCTGATCTCCAACCAGCCGCAGTACTCGATGCTGTGGCGGGTGATCGAGGGTGAGGTCGTCCCGGTGTCGCAGGAGCTCGGCATCTCCCAGGTCGTGTGGTCACCGATCGCCCAGGGCGTGTTGACCGGCAAGTACCGGCCGGGCGAGCAGCCGCCGGAGGGCTCGCGGGCCACCGACGAGAAGGGTGGCGCCGACATGATCGCGCGCTGGATGAACGACGACGTGCTGAGCCGGGTGCAGGAGCTCAAGCCGGTGGCGGACGAGGTCGGCCTGTCGATGGCCGCCCTGGCCGTCGCGTGGGTGCTACAGAACGACAACGTGGCCACCGCGATCATCGGCGCGTCCCGGCCCGAACAGGTCCACGACAATGCGAAAGCGGCCGGCGTGCAGATTCCCGCCAACGTGCTGGAGCGGATCGACAAGATCCTCGATCCGGTGGTCGAGCGAGATCCGGGCAAGACCGAGGAGAGCTCGCCGAAGACGCGCGAGGCCTGACCGGCCGCACCGCTCCCGGGGTGGTCAGGAGCCGGGCGAGCAGAGCTCGCTCAGTTTCTGACTGCTCTCCCCGCGGTGGTGCCCGGTCCGCGCGGTCATACTGAGACGGTGCCGTCCCTTTACGAGACCGCCGGCAGCGACGAGGGCCTGCTCCGGCTGGCCGAGGCGTGGCACGTCCGGGTCATGGCCGACGAGGTCGTCGGTCATGCCTTCAGCCACGGGTTCCACCCGCACCACACCGAGCGGCTCGCCGCGTACTGGGTGGAGGCCCTGGGCGGACCCGATCGCTACTCGGCGAGGTACGGGAGCGAGACCGAGGTGGTCCGGATGCACAGCGGCAACGGCGAGCACGAGGAGATGGACCGCCGCGCGATCGCCTGCTTCGACGACGCGCTCGGCGACGTTGGCATCGATGTCGATGGGCCACTGGGCCGCACCCTCCACGACTACTTCGCGTGGGCGACCACGACCACCATGGCTCGCTATCCCGAGTCCGCCGACGACGTCCCCGAGGGTCTCCGCATCCCGAGGTGGTCGTGGGACGGTCTCCAGACCTAGCGGGATCCGTTCGCCCCGGCCGCTTGGCACCCGGTCCATCCGCCAGGCGAACGCGACGGTCGGCCGCTCGGCCGTCACGAGAAGGCGAGCCGGCTGTCCTCGCCGGCCTCGAGCGCGGCGAGGTGCTCGTCGTAGTTGAGGCTGTCGAACAACGACGCGCCGCCCGCGATGGCGGCCTGCAACGACTCCTCGCGGCGCTGGATCGCCTCCGCGCCCTCCAGCAACGCCAGCACCTCGTCGTCGCTGACCACGACGATGCCGTCGTCGTCGCCGAGCACCAGGTCGCCCGGCCGGACCTCGACGCCGCCGATCAGGACCGGCACCTGGATGACGGGGACGGCCCGGGCCGGGCAGGCGGTCGGGGCCACCCCGCGGGCGTACACCGGGAGGTCGAGCCGCGCGAGCGTACGACTGTCCCGGCACCGCCCGTCGATCACGATCCCGGTCACGCCGCGGCGCAGCGCCTCGGTGGCGAACAGCTCACCGGCAACGGCATGCTGCTCGTGGCCCACCACCACCAGGACGTCGCCGGGGCCGGCCAGCCGCAGCCCGGCCAGCATCGGCATCAGGTCGTCGTGGGCGTCGACGGTCAACGCGCGGCCGACCATCCGTAGCCCGGGGCGGATAGGCCGTAGCTCGGCCGGGAGCACGCGGAGCCGGCCTTGGCCGGCATCGGCCAGCGACGTGGTGTCGATCCGGGCCAGCCGGTCGAGCACGCCGACGGGGGCATCGTGAGGTTGCTGCGACATCGACATGGTTCGCACCCTAGTTGTGCTCACCATGCCCCTTCTGACCTCGTCGACAGGACCGATGGGCACTGAGCCAGCCGCAACGTCAGACTGGTAATCCGTACCTACGTACGGGTTTACCGTAGTGACATGAACATCGACCTGAGCCAGGCACCGGAGGCCTGCACGTTGCCCACGGCTGAGCGACCGCTCCGGGTCGCCGAGTTCGACCGGCTGTTCGCGACTGCGGTCGGGGCGGTCGAGCGGCTCGGTCCGCTGACGGCCCGGATCCTGCTTCCTCCGCGCCCGGAGCTCGCCGCGGAGGCGGCCGACCTGGTCGTCCGCGAGACGCAGTGCTGCTCGTTCTTCATTTTCGCCCTCACCGCGACCGGCGGCCGGCTCCACCTCGACGTCTCGGTGCCGGAGAGCCAGACCGGGGTGCTCGACGCCGTGGTCGGCTGGGTCGAGCGCGCCCGCGCCGCATGACCGGCGAGCTGCGGGTCGGCCAGGTCGCTGCGGCGGCCGGGGTCAACCTCGAGACCCTGCGCTACTACGAGCGCCGCGGCCTGCTGGCGCGACCCGACCGCAGCCTCGGCGGGCATCGGCTCTACCCGAGGGAGACGGTGACTTTGCTCCGGGTGATCAAGACCGCCCAACGACTCGGCTTCACCCTCTCCGAGGTCGCTGATCTGCTCGACGTCGGAACGCATCGCCACGGCGTACGCCGTCGTCCTGCCGGTCTGCAGGCCCGGGCCGCGGGCAAGCTCGTCGAGGTCGAGCAGCGGATCGCCGATCTGACGGTCATCCGAGACACCTTGCGCCGGGCACTCGACGCCGGCTGCGACGACCTGCTCGAGTGCGCCGACTCCGACTGCTGCCCGCTTCCGTTTGCCGACCTCGCCTGACTCTGGCGTCGCTTCGGGAGGAGCGCCGATGATGTGAGGTTCTGACACGTCGGCAGATGGGGCAGCCGGCATCTCCGCTCCGCCCGGGGTTACCACTGTGTTGACCCGCCTCGCGGTTTCGCTGATTCCGGGAGGATGGGCGCATGATCGACATCGACGCCATCCTGCTGGGGGGTGCCGCGGTGTTGATCGCCGCCATCGTCGCGGCGCGGGTGGGGGCGCGCGTCGGTCTCCCCTCGCTGCTGCTCTTCCTGGTCCTCGGGATGGTCATGGGCGAGTCGGGCCTTGGCATCCAGTTCGAGGACGCCGATCTCGCTCAGGCGCTCGGCTTCGCGGCCTTGGTGGTGATCCTGGCCGAGGGCGGTCTGACCACCAAGTGGAGTGACATCAGGTCCTCCGCCGGGCTGGCCGCTTTGCTGGCCACGGTCGGGGTTGGCGTCAGCATCGGCCTGATGACCATGTTCGGCTACTTCGTGCTCGGCCTGGATTTCTGGGTAGCCGTCCTGCTCGGCGCCGTCACCTCACCGACCGACGCAGCCGCAGTGTTCTCGGTGCTCCGCAACGTCCCGATTCCGCACCGTCTGCGCGGCACCCTGGAGGCCGAGTCCGGGCTGAACGACGCGCCCACCGTCTTGGTCGTCATGCTGGCGAGCGCCGCAGCCGTTGGTAACCCCCCGGAGGGCGGGGTTCCCGGACTGGTCGGACTGATCCTGCTGGAGCTGGTGGGCGGCCTCGCGGTCGGCATCGTGCTCGGCTGGCTGGGCGTACAGGGCATGCGCCGGGTCGCCCTGCCGTCCTCGGGGCTCTACCCCCTCGCCGCGTTGGTGTGGTCCGTCCTCGCGTACGGCAGCGCGGCCATGCTGCACCTGAGCGGGTTCGCCGCCGTATACGCGTGCGCCCTGTTGCTCGGCAACGCACGGCTGCCGCATCGGATCGCGACCCGTTCCTTCGTCGAGGGCACCGGCTGGATCGCGCAGATCGGGCTGTTCGTGATGCTGGGCCTGCTGGCGTCCCCCGGCCGGATCGACCTGCAGCGGGTCCTGGTCGGACTCGCTGCGGGACTGTTCCTGACCCTGGTCGCCCGCCCGTTCTCGGTGCTGGCGTCGTCGATCTGGTTCCGGGTGCCGGTTCCCAAGCAGATCTTCCTGTCCTGGGCGGGGCTCCGCGGCGCGGTGCCGATCGTGCTGGCCACCATCCCGCTCGCCCAAAGTGTCGAGGGGGCCGAGTTCCTCTTCGACGTGGTGCTGGTCTTCGTGATCGTCTTCACCGTGCTGCAGGCGCCGACCCTCCCCTTCGTCGCCCGGCGGCTCGGGCTGGCCGACGACCAGTCGGCCCGAGAGGTCGACGTCGAGGTCGCGCCGCTGGCCAGCATCTCCGCCGACCTGCTCCAGGTCCGCATCCCACCTGCGTCCCGGCTGGCCGGGGTGGAGGTCGGGGAGCTTCGACTGCCCGAGAACGCGGTCGTGTCGCTGATCATCCGCGACGAGCGCCCCTTCGCGCCTGGCGAGTTCGAGCGGATCAAGGTCGGCGACGAGCTGCTGGTGGTGACGCCCGAGGCGGTCCGGGACAAAACCGAGGCGCGGCTTCGAGCCGTCAGCCGCAGCGGTCGGCTGGCCCGCTGGCGTACGCCACCCAGGGCGGACTAGGCCCGCGTTCGGTTCGTCAGTTTCGGACGGATCGGACCAGGGGAGAAGGGTGAGGAGCCTCGGCTCAGCCCCCGAGAGGGGCCGACGGGGTCGGGGTCTGGGAGGCGAGACAGGCGGTCTTGGCCTTGATCGGATAGGTCGCCTTGGCGTTCTTGTTGAACCCGCCGTACTTGTTGCCGACCAGCACATCCACCGAGCCGTCGTTCCGCTTGTCCGCGCGGACCACCGCGTCCTTGAAGAAGGACTTCACGAAGAGCACCTCGGGGTTCTTGGCGTTCGCCCCGACGACGACGGTCTTGGAGATGTTCTCGTTGGTGTTGGTGGTCACCGTGACCTTGAAGCCCTTGTTCCGCAGTGACCGCCCGACGTCTCCGGCCAGGCCGCGCCGGTCGCCGCCGTTGTAGACCTTCACGATCACCATGCTGGACTTGATCTCGCCCTTGGCCACGGTCTGTTCGACACAGGGTGGCGGGGGGATCTTCGGCACCGGGGCCAAGATGTTGCGGTAGCCCCACCAGGCTCCCCACATCAGGATGCCGAGCAGGATCAGGAGCGTGACCGGAGTTCGCACGATGCGAAAAACCCGACCGATCACCGCCGAACTACCTCTCCACTCAACAGCCTCATTGCTGCCCTGCTCTGCCCTGCTCCAAGTTCCGCGCGCACCCGGAGCCTACCGGGTGCATGGTGCTATTTCAGGTCAAGCACTCGTGCATGCATCGTCTGCCGCTGTTGCAATGCCGCCCGCAGCGCCCGGTGCAGCCCGTCCTCCAGATACAGCTCTCCTCTCCACGACACCACGTGCGCAAACAGGTCGCCGTAGAACGTCGAGTCCTCCTCCAGCAGGGCCTCGAGATCCAGGGTCCGCTTGGTGGTCACGAGCTGGTCCAAGCGAACCTGGTGCGGCGCGATCGCGGCCCACTGCTTCTGCACATAGCCGTGGTCTGGATACGGGCGCACGTCCCCCACACGCTTGAAAATCACGCGGATCACTCTAGATCACCAGGACAGAACCCTTTGGCGCTGACATCGTTACGATTCGGTCATGACCGAGCCGGCCGTGACCGCCTCCGCGGAACTGTCCCCCGAGGTCGCGAAGATCAGGGACGGTTACACCTTCGACGAGCCGGCCATCGACCTGGGCGTGGTGATGGAGACCGACGCCCCGGTGCCGGCGGCGGTGGTCCGGATCCCGCTGAGCATGCTCAACCGGCACGGGCTGGTTGCGGGAGCGACCGGCACGGGCAAGACCAAGACTCTGCAGCTGATGGCCGAGCAGATCTCCGCCGCGGGCGTACCCGTCTTCGCCGCCGACATCAAGGGCGACCTCTCAGGTATCGCCAGCCCCGGGCAGCCGAACGAGAAGCTACTGGCGCGTACGCAGAAGATCGGCCAGAACTGGCAGCCGCGCGGCTGTCCGACCGAGTTCTTCGCCCTCGGCGGGCAGGGGCTGGGGGTGCCGCTGCGGGCGACCATGAGCTCGTTCGGGCCGGTGCTGCTGGCCAAGGTGCTCGGTCTCAACGAGGTGCAGGAGTCCTCGCTAGGGCTGGTCTTCCATTACGCCGACCAGGCCGGGCTGCCGCTGCTGGACCTCAAGGACCTGCGGGCCGTGCTCACCCATCTGACCTCCGACGAGGGCAAGGCGGAGCTGAAGGCGATCGGCGGGCTGAGCGCGGCCACGGTCGGGGTGATCCTGCGGACCCTGATCACGTTCGCCGACCAAGGTGCTGATGAGTTCTTCGGCGAGCCGGAGTTCGACACCGCCGACCTGCTCCGGGTCACCCGGGACGGGCAGGGCGTGGTGTCGCTGCTCGAGCTGCCCAACCTGGTCGACCGGCCGGCGGTGTTCTCCACCTTCTTGATGTGGCTGCTGGCTGACCTGTTCCACGAGCTGCCCGAGGTCGGCGACATCGACAAGCCCAAGCTGGTGTTCTTCTTCGACGAGGCGCACCTGCTCTTCGCCGACGCATCGAGGGCCTTCCTGGCCGCGATCGCCCAGACCGTGCGGCTGATCCGGTCGAAGGGCGTCGGCATCTTCTTCGTCACCCAGACGCCCAAGGACGTGCCCGACGACGTGCTGGCTCAGCTCGGCTCCCGGGTGCAGCACCAGCTCCGCGCGCACACCCCGAACGACGCCAGGGCGCTCAAGCAGACGGTGGCGACCTTCCCCAAGTCGCACTACGACCTGAGCGAGGCGCTGCAGCAGCTCGGCATCGGCGAGGCGATCGTCACCGTGATGGACCCGGACGGCGCGCCGACGCCGGTGGCTTGGACCCGGATGCGGGCGCCGCTGTCACTGATGGCGCCGACGCCGGAGGAGGTGCTGCGACCCGGTATCGCGGCCTCCGGTCTGACGGCGAAGTACGGCCAGGACATCGACCGGGACTCCGCCCACGAGATGCTGGCCCGCAAGCTGCAAGCCGGGGCAGAGGAGGCCGAGCGCGAGCGGCAGGCAGAGGAAGCCGAGGAAGAGGCGAAGCGGCGGGCCAAGTCCGAGGCGGAGCTCCGCGAGGAGCGTGAGCGCGCGATGAGGACGACGGCCCCGCGTACGCGGGGGTCCCGGCGCGAGGACACGTCGGTGCTGGAGCAGGTCACCGGGTCGGGTGTTTTCCGCGACATCGCCCGCACGGCCAGCCGGGAGATCGTCCGCAGCATCTTCGGCACCGCTCGCCGGCGCCGCTGACCCCTCGTTCAATCCGACAACCTCACCCAGGTTTCTCACCCTCTACCCAGGTTGCAACCTAGGTCGAGGGTGAACATCCCACGCTGCGTGGGAATTCGACATCGAGGAGCGTGGGAAGAAGGCGATGCCCCCTCGGCTCCGGTAGCGAGAGCCGCAGGGGGCATCGGGAGCGCGGTCACACGACGCGGGCGATGGCCGCCCGCGCACGGCGGGCGACTCGAGCCTGGACGCGTACGCGCTTTCTCTCAGCCTTCGCCGCAGCGGCGGCGGATACGACCGCGTACCGTTCGGCGGCGACCCGGCTGCGGGCCACCTGGCTGGATTGGCTGTACTCGAACATGGCAGACACTCCTCATGTGCAAGGCGAAGTGAGGCATCGGTGATCAGGCGACCCGAGATGGCCGCCCGAACATTGGTCAGAGATGACCGGACCGGCGAGAGCTCAGCGAGCGGTCAGGCGTGGATGCCGAGGGTGCCGCAGGCCGGAGTCATCGGAGTCATGATCAAAGTGTCAGCACCCCCTTTCGAGTACGTCGTGGCGCGCCAGGTGCGCGTCCGGGAGAGACGCTATGGGCCCGTCCTGCAGACCCGCAACTGATTTATCGCCGCAGGTGATAGACCTTGGGGGGTGAGTACGCCAGGTGCGGAGAATCTGCCCGACGACGTCCCCGAGGCCGACTGGGCCGAGCAGGAGGTCGACGCCGACCCGTTGACGGAGGAAGCCGGTGAGCCAGGATCGCGCCCGGTGAACCTCGACCGAGGGACCGACGAGGTGGACGAGGCCGACCTCGCGGATCAGGAGACCCTCGCCTACGGCGAGTCCGAGGAGTCTCGCGACTGAGCGGCCGCCGCCGACAGCTCGGTCAGGAGAGGGTGGAGCCGAGGTGGTGACCGAGGCCGAGCCGGCTCTCCTCGTCGACGACTACAGCGACGAGGAGCCCATGGTTAGCGCCCATGGCCACCGTCGAGGTCCTCGAACACCGGCGCCGTGGTCCGGGTCCCTGAGTTCGTGCGTGGAAGGCCTGAGGTCCGGGCCGGCGTGCGGTCGGCGAGGTCTCCGGTGCCTCTGATCCGCGGCCTGGTCCAGGACCAGACCGGCCCGGTGGCCAGCGCGGCGGTGAGCTTCGCCGCCGGACCGGTCGACCTGCCCGACATCGCCGCTGTGACCGGCCCGGACGGGACGTTCGTGCTGAGTGCGCCGGTGCCCGGGGAGTACGAGGTCGCGGTGGCCTTCCTGGACGGCTTCGTCATCCGTTCGCAGGTCGATCTGGCCCCCGGCGTCGCGGAGGTCGAAGTCACGCTGACCCGGTGAGGACCGGCTGCCAGGCGAAGCTCGGACCCGCCCGGTCGCCGTTCGGTGCGGTCGGATCGGCCGGCAGTCGACCCATCTCGAGCGCGACCTGCTTGGCCGACTCCATCAGTCCGACCGTGGGCAGGAAGTGGTCGGGCCGGCCGTTGAAGGCGACGTGCAGGCCCTTGAGCACGGCGGTGTAGGTGTAGTTGAACGTCTGGTTGGCCAGATCGGCTGCCGACCCCGTGGGGTAGGGGTGCAGCCGCGGGTCGCGGCGCAACGGCCGGACCCCGGCGGACTCGATCTCCACCGGGCTCCCGGTGTAGGAGAACAGCTGATCGGGAGGCGCATCGGGCGGCGGATCGGGATTGGGGACCAAACGGTGACGGTGCTTGATCTCGGCGAACCGGTAATAGTGGGCGAGCTCGCCCTCCCGGTCGAGCGGGGACTGCTGGGTGCCCTCGCCCTCCTCGACGATGGTACGGATCGCGGCGAGCGCACTGTCCAGGTCCGTGATCGCGATCAGCCCCTCCTGACCGAGTTCGTGCGTCACCTGCCGCGCCGGGTCGCCGACGAACGCCGAGGATCCCAGCGTGCGGAGCTGGTCGGCGATCGCCGCGTAGAACTCCCCGATGGTCAGCGGGTCGGTCTCGGCAGCAGACTCGCTCCGGAAGACGAGCGGATCCTCTGGCTCCTCGATCCGCATGAACACGTTCTCGACCAGGTCCAGGCTCAGCCGGTCCAGCCGGGCCTCGAGATCGCCGCCGACCGTCCCCGGGAGCGGGCCGGGATAGCCGGGGACGAAACCCGGGCTGGCGATCACCGGGGACCCGCCGACGGCGTTCAGCAGGTTGGCGGCGAGCCCCATATGGGTCATCTCTTCCCGCACGACCGATTGCAGGATGTCCGCGACCACCGCGTTGCGGCCCGGCTCGAGAGAGTAGAGGGCGTACAGGTAGACCGGGATGGTCGCGTGCTCCAGCTCGATGGCGGTCTGCAGGGCGGTGTGCAGCGCGTCGGGTCGATCGAGGTCGGCCGCCAGCTCGGCCCGCATCAGGATCATGGAAGGACCTCGTCCGAGCCGTCCTCGGGATAGCCGAGGCGTCGGGCCGCCGCCTCTCCCTTGCTGTCCAGCGCCGACGGTTGCTCCGGCTCCGCGGTCTCCGGGACAATCTCCGGCTCGACCGGTGGGGTTCCGAGGAGGGGCTTGCCGTCGGGCCCGGGTTCGTTCAGCCAGCGCAGGATCGCCGCTCGCTTGCCCGAGGACAGGTCGCGGGTCACCGGCATGCTGTTGGGGTCGGACACATCCAGGCCGAAGGCGTACGCCAGCAGCTCGCGGTGGGCGCAGACGGCGTCGTAGTCGGCGAGGTCGAGGAACACGTCCATCACCGGGTAGAGGTTGGCGTACTGGGTGAGGATCGGCCGGATGTGGTCGTGCCAGGTGATCGGCGGGTCGGGATCGTACGCGTCGGAGACGAGGAGGCTGATCAAGTCGCTGAGGTCCGCCACCTGCTGCGGGCCGTCGCCGAACTGCAGGCGCAGCCCGAAGAGCTGACCGTCGATCGCCCCGCGCGGGTTGCCTGGGGCGCGGGCGGCCACCGTCAGCACGGTGCGGCCGGTGGCATCGGTCCGCGGGAGCTGCCCGGAGAACTGTCCGGCCGGCAGGGTCGAGCCCGGCGGCGGCATCTGCAGCGCCGATGGGTCGTTGACCGCGCGAATGGACGCTCTGGCCAGCGGACGACCGAACTCGGACGCGAAGGCCGGAAGCTCGACCTTGTCGGCCGGGTCGTTCACCGGGTCCAGGCGGCGGACGAGAGAATCGGCCCGGACGTAGCGGCCGTTGCTGGCCTCGGTGGTCGCGACCGGGACCTGGGGGCCCAGCCTGGCGACCAAGGGCGTGTTACGCAGCCCGGTCAGCTGGGCATCGCTCAGGCTCAGGCTGACCACGCCGGCCGTGTCGGCGTACCAGTGCTCCGCGGTGTAGGTGATCGTGCCCAGTGCGGTCTGGGGTTGTCCGGCCGGCTGACAACTCAGAGTGAGCGGGCCGAGATCGACCAGCCTTCCTCCGGGGACGACGGTGGTGAGGGCATTGCCGACGTCGATGGTGAGCGTCCTGCGCTCCTCGTCCACGACGGCCGAGCAGAAGTTGATCTTGCCCAGCGGCGCGATGATCCGCTGGGCGCTCGAGGTCGGGCGGGCGATCAGCCGGCGTCCGAGCACCAGGTGCCGAGGCTCGCCGGGCCCGGCGGGGCCGAGAGTGCCGACCAGTCGGCCCCGGGTGAATCCCGCGGAGGCGGCGTTGTTCTCGTACCCGTCCACGTTGAACTTGATCGACAGGGCTCCGGAGGAGTCGGCGGCGACCTTGAGGGCCCGAAGCACATCCGAGTCGTCGATTGCGTCCCACTCCAGATCGGTGAGCACCGACTGGTACTCGGCCCCGA
Source organism: uncultured Actinomycetota bacterium (assembly GCA_963808435.1). GTDB lineage: Bacteria > Actinomycetota > Actinomycetes > Propionibacteriales > Propionibacteriaceae > Microlunatus. Next base: position 64,014 of record CAWEFW010000050.1, read on the forward strand.
ACGGGAAGAAGCCATTGGCCTCCGTCGCCGAGCGGATCCAGATGCCGGCGAAGGACGCGGGTGCGAACCGGCCCACCAGCCGGGTCCGACCGTCCGGCTCGGCGAGCCGTACCTCGAGCCCCCAGATCGTGGACGCCAGCTGCTGTTGCGGATCGAGGTCGACCAGCTTGGCCGGCGCCTGCCGGTCGGAGTCGGCGACCACGAGCCGGCGCACCGGATCGTCGGCCGCCGCCGGTGCGCCGCCGGCTCCGAAGGCCGACGTGACCCGACAGCCAACCAGCCGCCACTCGCCGCTGCCGCGGGCGTTCCACAACACGTTCACCGGTCGACTGGTCTGGGCGACCTGGTAGTTGGCGGGGCGGTTGTTGACGGTGGACGGTGCCGCCTGGAACTGTCCGGCGAAGTGGATGCGCAGTGGCGCGAGGTAGCTCATCAGCGGCCTGCCTGGGATCGTCCGGCGTCGAGGCGTCGCCTCTGGCCATCGTGCTCGGCGCCGTCTCCGGGTGTCAAGGATGATCGCCGCCGGAGCTGCAGCAGCCAGCCCAGCATGGTCAGCACCAGCACGGCGGCGAACACCACCAGGCCATTGATCATGGTCGCCGCAAACGCGCCGACGGCGGCGTACGCGACCGCCGGAACGACGTTGCCGGCCGCGCCGGCCAGGACGACGCACCACCAGGGCAGCCGCTCCACCCCCGCGATGATGCCGACCGTCTCCGCGACCATCGGTACGGGACGGCTCAGCACCACGGCCCAGACGCCGTGCCGGCGGACGAGGTCGGCGGCGCGGCGCTGCTCCGCTGGGGCGGCCAGCCGGTGGACCCAGCGTCCGCTGGACCGACCGAGGATGTAGGCGACGACGCAGGCTCCAGTGCTGCCGAGCCACCCCAGGAGTGCGCCGAGGAACAGTCCGTACGCTGCGCCCTGGGCGACCATCACGGCACTCGACGGCACCGGCAGCACGACGTCGCTGATCAGCAGGGCGACGCCGAAGGCCGCGGTCGGGACCTGGCTCGGCGGTCGAGCCATGCCGGACTCGCTGAGCAGCGGGAGCCGCAGGGCTTCCGCCAGCGCGAAGCAGGTGAGGAAGGTGGCGAGCAGCGCCAGGACCAGCAGCCGGTAGCCGTGCCGGTGGATCCAGCCGGAGCCGAGGGGCGCGACCCCGTGCCCGTCCTCGGACCGCTCGGTCACGGATCGGGGTTGGCGGTCGACTGGCTCATGCAAGTCCTCCCGATCAGAAGAGTGCGCGTAGTGCCTGATACTTCCGCGTCTCCGGCGAATCTGCACCCTCTCCTCGGATCTGCACCGCCTGCAGACGGTGCAGATCCGAGCAAACGGTGCAGATCCTCGGACGGAGGTCGCCGTCAGAGAGCGGGCCGCGACAGGCGGTCGACGAAGGCGGTCACCAGCTGCTCGCGCAGAGCGATCGGAGCGGCGTCCAGCAGGGCGTTGACCGGGGCCATCCGCTCCGGCAGCACCAGCCCGCCCTCGTCGGCCAGCCCGGCCAGGCCCAGCAGCCGGTCGAAGCCGGCGTCGTCCAGTGCCGACGCGTCCAGATCTCCGAGCAATGCTGCCACCCCAGGGTCGACCCGTACCGGCCCGACCGCCGCCGCCGACTTCTCCGACCCGCGCAGCGCGTCGATGAACTCCTCGATCTCGGTCGCCGGGCTGATCGAGACGTGCAGCGTGGCCGGGAACGGGCCGAAGGACAGCTGCGGCTGGGCGTACCAGCCGCGGGCCAGCAGCTCGTCGCACACCGTGAACACGTCTACCTGGCCGTCGCCGGCCAGCGCGACCAGGCTGGCGTCGGGGGCCGTCAGCACCCGCAGGTGGTCGAACTCGGTGCTGACCGCCTCCACCAGCATCCGCTGTCCGTCCCGCACCCGCCGCGCCAACGCGAGGTAGCCCTCGTCGCCGATCATCCGGGTGACCGCCCACGCCGCGGCGAGCGGCCCGCCGGACTTGGTCGACTGCATCGTCGAGTTGATCATGGTGTAGCCCGGCCAGCCCGCGGTCGCGAAGAACTGGGGGCGGCGCAGGGCGGCATCCCGGTGCAGCAGGATCGAGACGCCCTTCGGGGTGAAGCCGTACTTGTGCAGGTCCACCGAGATGCTGGTCACCCCGGGCACCAGGAACGAGAACGCCGGCAGCTCGGGGTCGTCGCGGCGCAGGTACGGCAGCAGCCAGCCGCCGATGCACGCGTCCACGTGGCAGCGGACGCCGGCCGCCTGGGCCGCGGTGGCGATCTGGGTCACCGGGTCGACGACCCCGTGCGCGTACGAGGGAGCCGAGGCGACGACCAGCACGGTGTCGTCGGCGATCGCCGCGGTCATCGCCGACGGGATCGCCCGGCCGGTCTCGGGATCCACCTCGACGAAGACCGGGCGTACGCCGAAGTAGTGCGCGGCCTTGTGGAACGCTCCGTGGGCCGAGGTGGGCAGCACCATGGTCGGCCGCGCGATCTCGGGGCGGGCGTCGCGGGCCGCCTGCACGGCGAGCAGGATCGACTCGGTGCCGCCGGAGGTCACCGTGCCGACCGTTCCCGGCGGACCGTCCAGCAGGGCGGCCGCGTCGGCGACCAGGTCCTGCTCCATCCGGACCAGGGACGGGAAGGCGGTCGGGTCCAGGGCGTTGGTCGACCCGTACGCGGCCAGCGCCTCCCGGCCGATCGCGTCCGCCTCGGCCAGCCCCGAGTCGTACACGTAGGCCAGCGTCCGACCGCCGTGGGTCGGCAGGTCGTCCTGCCGCAACGCGGTCAGGGCCGCCCGGATCTGCTCAGCGTCCATCGTCGGTCGCCACCTCCCGCTCGGTCAGCCGGTAGCCGCGCAGGGCGGACAGGCTGAACATGATCAACACGGCCGGGAGCAATGAGAACCCGAGCCGGATCGCTGTCTGGGCCGACGCCGGCTGGGCAACCAGCTCCGTGGCGGTGGTGGACCGGTATCCGCCGACCGCCAGCACGACCGCGAACACCGCCGGCCCGATCGCCAGGCCGAGCGTCTCGACCGCGGTCCACACCCCGGTGAACACGCCCACCCGGTTCTCCCCGGTCACCCGGGCGTCGTGCGCCGCCGTGTCGGGCAGCATGGCCAGCGGGAACAGCTGCGCCCCGGCGTACCCGATCCCGGTCACCGCGGCCAGCGCGTAGACCGCGGCCACCGGGGCAACCCCGGCCAGCGCCAGCCCCGCGCAGCCGACGGCGAGCACCAGCGAGGCGATCAGGTAGGCACGCTTCTTGCCCAGCCCGCCGGCCAGCCGCTGCCAGACCGGGGTGACCAGCAACGCGGGACCGACGAAGCAGACGAACAGCACCGACGACGCGCCCGGGCGGTCCAGCACCACCCGGGCCACGTAGTCCACCCCGGCGAGCAGGCAGCCGATGGCCAGCGCCTGCACGCCGAAGGTGGTCAGCAGCCGCCGGAAGTCGGCGACCCGCGCGGCCGCTCGCAGCTGCGCGAGTAGCCCGCCCGGCGGGGCCGGCACCGTCACCGCGCGTACGTCGCGCGTGCCGGCGTACGCTCCCAGCGCGCCGACCAGGATCAGGATGGCGACGTAGACCGCCATCGCCGGGTAGCCGATCGCGTTCCGGATGATCGGCGCGGTCGCTCCGCTGAGCAGGATGGCCACGGCCAGGATCGCCACCCGCCAGGTGATCAGCCGGGTCCGTTCGGCGTAGTCGCCGGTCAGCTCGGCGGGCAGTGCGACGTACGGGACCTGGAAGACCGAGTACGCGGTGGCGCAGAGCAGGAAGGCGACCACGACCCAGGCGCCGGCGACGACCGGCGGCGACGCCGGCCCGGAGAACAGCAGCACGAACCCGACGGCCAGCCCGATGCCGCCCCAGAGCAGGAACGGGCGACGGGTGCCGCGCGCGGTGGCGAAGCGGTCGCTGACCCGCCCGGTGATCGGGTTCAAGATCACGTCCCAGGCCTTGGGCAGGAAGACGATCAGCCCGGCCAGCAGAGCGGAGATGCCGAGGGAGTCGGTCAGGTAGGGGAGCAGCAGCAGCCCAGGGACCGTGCCGAACGCGCCGGTGGCGATGCCGCCCGAGGCGTACCCGACCCGCAACCGCGGACTCAGCGCGGTGGCGGTGCGGGTCACATGATCATTCTGCCGCCCACTTCTGCTCTTCTCGCACCCGTCGCACTCTCGGAGATGCCGCCGTCGTCACTCTTCGCGAACGTCCACACGCCTTCCCCGATGTCGAGAGGTTGCCCCAACGCCACGAAGAGCCACCGTTCGTTCATCGTTCCTCCGGACGGCATCAGAGCGCTCCTCCGATGCTCGAAGAGCGGCGCAGCGCGGCCAGGGCTTCCGCCTCGGTGTCGTCCGGGCCCGTCTCGACATCGGGGCGTACGCCGGTGCCCTCCCAGTTACCGCCGGTCACCGCGTCAACCGCGTACGCCTCGGGAAGGATCGCCTGGACCTGCGACGTGAGGTTCACCGGCGTGACGTGGTCGGCGGCGCCAGGAGTGCCCTGACCGAACACCGGACCTCGGCGGCGGGCCTGTAGGTGGTAGGCGAGCGCCTCGCCGGAGGAGTAGGTGCGGTTGCTGACCAGGATCACCACCGGGGTGTCGGCGGGGAGCGTCGGGCCGTCCGGGGTGGTCCAGTGCCGGACCCGGTCGCGGTAGACCACGTCGGAGAGGTCCAGTCCTGGTCCGCACAGCCAGCCGACGATGGACGCGACGGTCTCCGGGTCGCCGCCGCCGTTGTGCCGCAGGTCGAGGGCGACACCCCGGGCTCCGTGAGCCAGCGTGATGGCCGCCCGGACGAACGGCTCGCTCGCGGCAAAGGACGGCATGCTGTCGACGGCCACGACCGCCAGGCCGTCGTCGGTCCGCCGGACCGAGGAGATGGGGGCCCCACGGCGACGGATCTCCGCCTCGTCCTCCGGCGGCCAGCCCGGTGCGTTCCGGTCGACGACCAGGTCGCCGTCGGGATGGAAGTGCAGCTGCAGGTGCCGGCAGTACCGGTGGGCGGTGGCCTCGATCTCCGCCACGGCCGCCGCGGTTACCGGCGTGTGGTGGCCGCCGAACTCCTCGCGCAGGGCGGCCGCCAGGTCGGCCATTCGCGGTTGGGCCGGCGGCAGCCGCTCCAGCCAGCCGGTCAGCTCTCGGACCAAAGCGTCGATCACGCCTTCGACTATGGTCCGGGTGGCCCGGTCCGGAGCGCCGGTTTCGCGGGGAGCGGAACGAGGCAGCATGGGCCCCGTTCTTTCGTCTTGACGCGGCAAACGTCGGCGCAGTTGGGTGACCGGCATGACTCTGCCGCCAGTGATCCATCCACCGAAGCTGCGTCCCGGAGACACAGTCCGGGTCATCGCGCCCGCCCGGAGCCGCGCCCTGGTGATGGAGCACGACCACACGGCCCTGATCAACGCCCGGTTCGCCGAGATGGGGCTCTCGCTCACCTACGGCGACCACGTCGACGAGCGGGACGACTTCGACTCCTCGTCCATCCAGTCGCGCGTCGACGACCTGCATGCCGCCTTCGCCGATCCCGAGGTGAACGGGATCCTGACCGTGATCGGCGGGTTCAACAGCAACGAGCTGCTGCCCTACCTGGACTGGGACCTGATCGGCGGCAACGCGAAGGTTTTCTGCGGCTACTCCGACATCACGGCCCTGCAGATCGCCATCCTGGCCCGCACCGGGCTGGTGACCTACTCCGGCCCGCACTGGTCCACCTTCGGGATGCGCGACCACTTCGAGGACACCTGGCGATGGTTTCGGCAGGCCTGCCTGAGCGACGAGCCTTTCGACATCACCCCGATCGCCGCCTGGACCGACGACCCTTGGTTCGCGGACCAGGACCGGCGACGGGTGGAGACCAGCGAGGGCTGGTGGACGGTGAATGCGGGCCAGGCCAGCGGCCAGCTCGTCGGCGGCAACCTGTGCACCCTGAACCTGCTCCAGGGCACCGCGTACTGGCCGTATCTGGCCGGGGCGATCCTGGCTGTGGAGGACGACGAGCTCACCGACCCGGTCACCTTCGCCCGCGACCTCACCTCTCTGCTGCAACAGCCGGACGCCGCCGGCATCCACGGCTTGATCGTCGGACGCTTCCAGCGGGTCAGCGACGTGACCCGGGACTTACTGGAGCAGATCCTGGCCCGCCAGGAGGTCCTCTTCGGACTGCCCGTGCTGGCGAACGTCGACTTCGGCCACACCAGCCCGCTGGCCACGCTGCCGATCGGCGGTCAGGTCGAGGTCATCGCCTCCGGCGAGCCACGCCTCCGCGTACTCGAACACTGACCGATCGCCGGGAGGATTCACCGGTCCTGAACGGGTTCCTCGTCTGCCGTCGTGTGACGGCAAACGCGGCGGCCGACGCAGCCGGTGGGTCAGGCCGGGTCCAGCGCGGCGAGCTTGCGTTGCAGGACGATGCGTTCCGGCTCGTTCCCGCACTGCTCCAGGGCGACCCGCAACTCGGCGCGGGCCTCCTCGATCCGCCCCAGCCGGCGGAGCAGCTCACCGCGTACGGTCGGCAGCCGGTGGGACGCCGACAGCTCGCGGCTCCGTCGGAGGGCATCGACCTCCGCGATGGCGGCCGCCGGGCCGCGGGCCATGGCGATGGCGACCGCGCGGTTCAGAGCGACCACCGGTGATGGAGCGAGCTGCCCGAGCACGTCGTAGAGCAGGACCACACGTTCCCAGTCCGTGCCCTGGACCGACGGTGCCACGGCGTGACACTCCGCGATCGCCGCCTGGATGCCGTACGGACCCAACCCCAGGCCGACCCGTTCCGCCGTCGCCAGGGCGGCCCGCCCGCGCCGGATCGCGGCCTGGTCCCAGCGTCGCCGGTCCTGGTCCTCGAGGAGCACCGGCTCACCGTCAGCGTTGGTGCGCGCCGGGAACCGGGCCGAGGTCAGCTCGAGCAGGGCCAGCAGGCCGTGCACCTCGGGTTCGTCCGGCACCAACCGGCCCAGCACCCGCGCCAGGCGAACCGCCTCGCGGGCGAGGTCGGCCCGGATCCACTCCGACCCAGACGTTGCCGACGCGCCCTCGGTGAAGATCAGGTAGACGACGCTCATCACCGAGCCGAGCCGCTCCCGCCGGTCCTCGCGCGGCGGCACCCCGAACGGGACCCGGGCGGCGGTCAGGGCCTTCTTCGCCCGAGTGATCCGGGCCTGCGCTGTGGCGGTCGGCACCAGCAACGACCGGGCGATCTCGTCGCTGGTCAGACCACCGACCACCCGCAGCGTCAGCGCGACCTGCGCCTCCCGGCCCAGCACCGGGTGGCAGGCGATGAACATCAGGGCGAGGACGTCGTCGTCGATCCGGTCGGGATCCCACGGCAGCGTGCTGTCCTCCTCGGGCCCCGCAGCGCCGCTGGCCGTTCCGGACGCCGCGTCGCCCTGACCCAGGTCATTGGCCAGGGCGGCGTACCGGTCGTCGAGCGCGGAGCGGCGGCGGAAGGCGTCGATGGCCCGCCGCCGCCCCACCGTCAGCAGCCATCCGGCCGGGTTCTGGGGCACGCCCTCCCGCGACCAGGTGACCAGCGCCTCGGCCAACGCCTCCTGCGCCAGGTCCTCGGCCAGCGCGAAGTCGCCGGTGTACCGGGCGAGCGCGCCAACGATCCGTGCGGACTCGATCCGCCACACCGCCTCGACGGCCTTGCGGCCCGAACCCGACGGCCCCGTCACAGCTGACCGGTGGCCTCCCGCCACGCCCGCTCCTTCTTGACCCACTCGTTGTCCTGCGGGAACTCCTCGATCCTGGCCACCCGGCGGATCTCGGTCTTCAGGCCGGGGCCGGTCATCGGCACCCGCTTGGCCCACTCGACGGCCTCCTCCTTGGAGGCGACGTCCACGATCCAGTAGCCACCGAAGAGCTCCTTGGTCTCACCGTACGGCCCGTCGGAGACGATCGGCGGCTCGGCGGAGTAGTCGACCACGACGCCGTCGGAGGCGTCGTCCAGCCCCTCGGCGGCCACCAGCACGCCGGCCGAGATCATCTCCTCGTTGAACCGGCCCATCGTCTCGATGGCCGTCTCGAAGTCGACGTTCGCGAACTCGGCGAACGCCTCGTCGGTGGCCCGCATGATCAGCATGTACTTCACTCTTCTCTCCTCTTACCTCGGCGCTCCGGACTCTCCGGAGCCTCTCACCCCCTGGTCGAACGGGAGGTCGCCAGATCGACACCCGGACGGCGAAACCTTCTCGCCCCGAACAGGACTCGCTCCCGATCCGCAGTTGTCAGACAAGGATGTTCGAGTTACGCTAACTCGTACATACATGTACGGCTTCACGGAAGGGAACAGCGATGAGGTCAGGACAGGCGACGGGCCGGCGGATCTTCGCGCTGCACGTCGTCGAGATGCTGGGAGTGATGTTCGTGGGGATGGGAGTCCTGAGCGGTCTGGCCGCGCTGGTCCTCTCCGCCTCCGGCACCAGCTACGCCGCGCAGCCGGGTCCGGCGCGCGTGCTGTGGATGGGGGTGGCGATGACCGCGCCCATGGTGCTGTGGATGGCCCTCCGGGGACATGCGGCCGCCCGGACGTGCGAGATGGCGGCGGCGATGATGCTGCCGACCGTGGTCGCTGCGGGGATGGTCTGGGCCGGGGCGGCGGGGGTGATGACCGGTCTCCTGATCCAGCACGTGGTCATGGTGCCGGCTATGGTCGGCGTGATGTTGTGGCGTTACTCGGAGTACTCCGGCCACCATCGGATCGTGCGGCACACCGCCGTCGGTGCCTGAGAAAGCTTGGCTGGTCCTCCCTGATTCGTCGGCCCACGATGAGTTCGGCCTGGGCGATCGGTCAGTACCGCCACACGAGTCCAGGGAGGATGACGATGACGAAGTCGAGCACGACGGGGATCCTGCGACCGGGCGAGCCCGGGTACGACGCGGCCCGCACGGTCTGGAACGCCATGGTGGACCGGCGTCCCGCCCTGATCGTCCGCTGCCGCGAGACCCAGGACGTCGTCGAGGCCGTCGCATTGGCCCGCCGCGAGGGACTGGAGATCGGTATCCGGAGTGGCGGCCACAGCGTGGTCGGACACGCGGTGCCCGATGGCGGCTTGATGATCGACCTGACGCCGATGGGCGGCGTACGGGTCGACCCGGAGCGACGACGGGCGTGGGTCCAGGGCGGTGCCCTGCTGGGCGCGCTCGACGCGGCCAGCCAGCAGTATGGACTGGCGACGCCGGCCGGCAACGTCTCCCACACCGGTGTCGGCGGGCTGACGCTGGGCGGTGGGATGGGCTGGCTCGCCCGCCAGCACGGTCTGTCCTGCGACAACGTGGCGTCGTTCACCGTGGTCACCGCGGCGAGCGAGGTGGTCCGCGCATCGGCCGACGAGAACGCCGATCTGTTCTGGGGGCTGCGCGGTGGTGGCGGGAACTTCGGCGTGGTCACCGAGTTCGAGTTCCGGCTCCCGCACACCGGGACCCAGGCGTTGAGCGTCGAGCTTGACTTCGCCGCGGCCGGTGCGGCGGGCGCGTTCGCCCGCTGGCGGGACCTGAGTGCGGCCGCCCCGCGGACCGCGACGTACGCGGCGACCGTGGCGGGCGGCGTGCTGACCCTCGGCTTTGTCTGGGTCGGCGACCCGGACGACGGCCGCGCGCACGCCCGGGTGCTCGAGTCCCTCGGTACGCCACTCGACCGACGAGTGGTGGAGCTGTCCTACGTCGACCTCCAGCGACGCGAGGACAGCAGCAAGGCCCACGCGCTGCGGCGGTACTGGAAGGGTCACTACGTCCGCGAGCTGCCCGACGCGACGATCGAGGCCTTTCTGGCGCACGACCCGACGGTGGGCGCCAGTCTGCAGGCGTACGGCGGGGCGATCGCCGACGTGCCCGACGATGCGGCCGCGTTCAGCCAGCGGGCAACGGCGTTCGAGTACGTCTGCGCGGCCCGCTGGACCGACCCGGCGGAGGACGCGGCGCGCATCGCCACCGCGCGAGTTTGCGCGAGCCGGCTGGAGCCGTTCGCGAGCGGCGTCTACGTCAACGTGCTCGGCGACGAAGGGGAGGCCGGCGTACGGCGGGCGTACCCGGCTGCGAAGCTCGCCCGGCTCACCGCGCTCAAGGACGCCATCGACCCGGACAACGTCTTCCACCTGAACCAGAACATCCCGCCCACCGATCGAGCGGCCGTCGGCCGCTGAGTGGCTCGTGACCTGAGGAGGCCAGCAGTGCCCACGTCCGCTGAGTGCAGACAGGGCTCAGGTCACGTGCCGCTGGCCCACGCACCGTCGACGATCTGTGACATCAGCCTTTTTCTGCGACCCCGGATGCCGGAACCGCGAGCAGGACCATGACCGTGCGGCGGAACAAGGCGGGAGCGTCGGATTCCTTGAGCTGGCCCGCATGGACGGCGGCCAGAGCTCCGTGCAGGATGCTCTGGATTGTCATCACCTGCCAGCTCAGCGGCATGTCCGTCCGGAAGTCCCCGGCCCGTCGCCCGCGCCTCAGCACCCATTCGGTCCGCCCCACGAGCTGACCGTGGGCGGCGTCGATCTGCTCTCGCGGCAACGCCTGCTCGGCCGCGATGACGACCGCGCCGAAGCGACGCGAAAGGTGCCACGTGGCCTCGAGCAGCCGACTCAGGGCCGTCGGCGCGTCGCCGGACAGGTCGAGCGCCGCGAGCTCGGCGTTGGTGTGCTCGATGGCCCGATCGGCGACCGCCGCGACGAGGGCTGAACGGGACTCGAAGTGGGCGTACAGGGTCACCCGGCCCAGGCCGGCGACCTTCGCGATCTCGCCGACACTGACCTCGGGGTCCCGGGCCAGGCAGTCCGTGGCCGCGTCGAGGATCGTCGCGATGTTCTTGCGCGCGTCGGCCCGCTTCGGCGGGTCCGCACTCGTCGTTACCGGCATGCGATACGGCCGAACGACTTTTTCTCGTACATGCCTGTCAATGTTACGGGTCGCTGCGCACTGGTTCCACCCAGACCGACCGGGGGTCGACGAGCGGCCGCAGGCGGGAGCCGAGCTCCAGGTCAGTGCTGCCTGGTGGGGTGCCGCCGGGGTCAGCCGCATCGGTTCGGGTGGCCAGCGTGGCGGCGGCCCAGCGGCGGCCGAGCCCGGCCAGCAGGTCGGCCACCTGGACCCGGGGATCGTCGCGGGAGTCGACGCGGCGCACCGCCGCCAGATGACCGTTGGACGGCGGCGCGGCCAGACGGTCGCCCATCTCGGCGACCCGCCACGGGGTGAGCGCGGACTGCTCGTCGTGGACGACCGTCAGCGAGTCGGTCCGCGCACCCCAGGCCTGGATCGCGCACATCAGGGCGGGTAGCAGCGGCTCCATCAGCGGCGCGGCCCGCCGGTCCCGGACGAGTGCTGCCCGGGCCTCAGCCGCGTGCGGGCCGGCGGCGTGCAGCTGGTTCAGTACGGAGGCGGCCTCGGGCTCTCGCTCACTGGCCAACACGCCCTCGACCGATGCGGCGAAGCGGGGCACCGGGTCGGGCGGCAGCCAGCGGTTGTTGGTCCGGAGCAGGTTCGCCGCCGCAACCAGGAAGCGGTCCCATCGCCCCTCCTCGCCGGACCGACGAGAGGCGCGGTAGAGGGCCACGGCCGCGCGCCGGAGCACGGGCGTCGCGCCGGGCGAGTCGATCCCGCTGACGGGCCGGTCGCCGAGCAGGACGTCGACCGTCCGGGCGAGCACGAAGAAGCGGGTGTCGGTGAGATGGACCAGCGCGCGATCGGACAGCTCCGACTGGCTCAGCAGCCAGTCGGCCGCGGCGGTCTGCTGCGACTGCGTCAGCCGGGCAGCCTTGAACTCCCCCGGTCTCGGCCGGCCGTGGGCGCGGAGTGCGGTGATCAGGGTAGCCGCCCGCTCGGCGCCGATCGTGTGGCTGGCGTGCGCGAAGACGGGACTGTGTCCCGGACCGACCAGATTTCCGCCCGCGAAGCCGGACTCGTCACAGACGATCTCCAGCGTCGCGGGCGGAGGCGACGAAGCCCGGGGCGGCACGACGGGTCAGGTCGCCGGGCGGTAGAGCAGGTGGACGACTCCGGTGGACAGGGCCTGCTGCTCGACGAGCTCGAGGCGGTGGCCGGAGCCGTCCGCGAACAGCCTCTGACCTGAGCCCACTACGACAGGATGCAGCAGCAGCCGCAGCTCGTCGAGCAGATTGTTGGCCAGCAGCCAGCGCACGGTGGTTGCACTGCCGCTCATGAAGATCTGCCCGTCGACGCTGTCCTTCATCTGCTGCACGGCCGCCACCTCGCCGGCGACGGCCGTGGTGTTCTTCCAGGTCGGGTTCTGCAGCGTGCTGGAGATGACGAACTTCTTGATGTCGTTGAAGTAGGTGGCGTACGGCTCATCGGTGCTGGTCGGCCAGTACGCCGCACTGCCGTCGTAGCCCTTGCGTCCCATCAGGAAGGCCCGGTTGACCTCCAGTCCGGCGCCGATGATCGCCATCATCTCGTCGTTGATGTAGCTCATGTGCCACTGCTCCGGCGACTCGACGACGCCGTCGAGCGAGATGAAGAAGCTGCTGATGATCGTGCCCATGATGTGTTCCTTCCGGTTCGGTGTGGTGGTCCGGACGGCGCCTGCCGCCTCTCACCCTCAGGTCGAACGGCCGACGAAGGGATCGACACCAGCAGCAGCTGACTCTTCGGGCCGTGGTCGGGCCGCGCCGGCGAACTCGCGGTGGAGTCGGTTGACCCCTCGGTGTTCGCGCTTGGGACGGCAGCCCGCAGGATAGGGAAGAGGCAACCCCTAGTTGAGGAGCGGCAGCGGATGAAGGCACTGACCTGGCAAGGTCGCGAGAAGGTCACCGTGGAGAACGTTCCCGACCCTCGGATCGAGGAGCCGACAGACGCGGTCATCCAGGTGACCTCCACCGCCATCTGTGGTTCCGACCTCCACCTCTACTCCGTCCTCGGGCCGTTCCTCAAGCCCGGCGACGTCCTCGGCCACGAGACCATGGGCACGGTGCTCGAGGTCGGTCCGGAGGTCAGCCACATCCAGGCCGGTGACCGGGTCGTCATCCCGTTCAACATCTCCTGCGGCCACTGCTGGATGTGCGAGCGGGGGTTGTTCGCGCAGTGCGAGACCACCCAGGTGCGTAGTCAGGGCAGCGGCGCCGCCCTGTTCGGCTACACCGAGCTCTACGGGTCGGTGCCCGGGGGTCAGGCCGAGTACCTCCGCGTCCCGCAGGCCCAGTTCGGCCCGATCCGGGTGCCCGAGGACGTACCCGACGAGCGGGTCCTCTACCTGTCCGACATCCTGCCGACCGCCTGGCAGGGGGTCGCGTACGCGGACGTGCCGGAGGGCGGCACGCTCGCGGTCCTCGGTCTGGGGCCGGTGGGCCAGCTCGGCACCCGGATCGGCCGTCACCGGGGCTTTCGGGTGATCGGGGTGGACCGGGTGCCCGAACGGCTGGCCCTGGCCGGGCAGCACGGGATCGAGACCGTCGACCTCGATGCGGTCGACGACGTCGCCGACGCCCTGCTGGAGATGACCGGCGGCCGCGGTCCGGACGGGATCCTCGAGGCGGTCGGCATGGAGGCGCACGGTTCCCCGGGCCAGGCGGCGGCGATGAAGGCCGTCGGCGTCCTGCCCGATGCCCTGGCCAAGCCGTTGATCGAGAACGCCGCCGTGGACCGGATGGCGGCGCTGCACACCGCGTTCAAGGCCGTACGCCGGGGCGGCACGGTGTCGATCAGCGGCGTCTACGGCGGCCAGCTGGACCCGATGCCGATGATGGTCATGTTCGACCGCGGCATCACCATCCGGATGGGCCAGTGCCACGTCAAGCGCTGGGTGGACGAGATCTGGCCGGTACTGATGGCCGACGGGGACCCGCTGGGCGTGGTGTCGCTGGCCAGCCATCGACTGCCGCTGGACGAGGCCCCGGGTGCGTACGCGATGTTCCAGAAGAAGGCCGACGGCTGCGTCAAGGTGGTGCTGAAGCCTTGAGCCCGCGCATCGTGCTGCCCATCCCGCCGAGCGACTCCAAGCTCGAACGGGACTTCCCGGTCGCGGTGGTGGTCGGGGCGTCGCGCGGGCTGGGCCTGCTGGTCGCCCGGGAGCTGGATCGCGAGGGGTTCCGGGTGGTGATCGCCTCGGAGGACCGCGAAGAGCTGGACCGGGCGACTGAGCAGCTCCGGGCCGACGCCGCCCGAGTGGCGACCGAGTTCTGCGACGTCGCCGACGAGGACCAGGTGGAGGCGCTGATCGAGCGCGTCGAGACCGGGCTCGGCCCGATCGAGGTGCTGATCTGCGTGGCCGGCGTCATCCAGGTCGGGCCGCTGTCGGCGTTGCGCCGGAGCCACTTCACCGAGGCCATCGACGTGATGCTGTGGGGGCCGGTCAACTGCGGCCTGGCCATGGCGCCGCGGATGCGCGAGCGCGGTCACGGCAGGATCGGGGTGGTCACGTCGGTGGGTGGCCGGATCGCCGCGCCGCACCTGCTGCCCTACAGCACGGCGAAGTTCGGCGCCGTCGGCTTCACCCGCGGGCTGCGCTCCGAGCTGGTCGGCACCGGGGTCTCGGTGACCTGCGTCGAGCCCGGGCTGATGCGGGTCGGGTCGCACCTGCGCGCCCGGTTCGTCGGCAACCAGACTCGGGAGTACTCGTGGTTCGCCACTGCCTCGTCGCTGCCACTGCTGACCATCGATGCCGAACGGGCCGCGGTCCGGATCGTGCGCGGGGTGCTGAGCGGTCGAGCCGTGGTCACCGTGACCCCGCTGGCCATGATCGCGCCGCGCGTGGATGCGATGTTCCCGGGCCTGGGCGCGGCGATCCTCGGCCTGACCACCCGGATGCTGCCGGACGATCCGGGGACGCCGGAGAGCGCCGACACGCTGGAGGGCTGGGAGGCCGCCGAGCAGCTGCCCCGACGCAAGCGGCTCATGCTCGACCGGGTCACCCGGCTCAGTGCAAAGGCCGCGGAGCGCCACAACGAAGAACCCGAGTCACGGCGCTAGAGGCAACCCGCTCCGGCGTGGTCGGCGAGTACCTGCTCGGTCACGTGCCGTGACGACTGGTCAGCCTCCAGCGCGCTATAGCGTGCGGAGGCGCTGACAAGTCGGCGGCGGTACCGTCGGAGGTATGGCCGAGCGCACCGGTTGCGTCGTCGTGGGGGGTGGGCCCGCCGGCCTGGTGCTGGCCCTGCTCCTGGTCCGCGCCGGGGTGCCGGTCACCGTGCTGGAGAAGCACGGCGACTTCCTGCGGGACTTCCGGGGCGACACCGTGCACGCCTCCACCCTGACCCTGCTGGACGAGCTGGGACTGGGGGAGCGGTTCGCCGCGCTGCCGCAACGCCGGCTGGATCGCGCCCAGGTGCATGTCGGCGGCACGCTGCTCACCGTCGCCGACCTGCACCGGCTGCCCGGGGCGCATCAGCACATCGCCCTGGTGCCGCAGTGGGACTTCCTCGAGCTGCTGGCCGCCGCCGCCGCGGAGGAGCCATCGTTCACCCTGCGCCGTAACGCCGAGGTGACCCGGCTGGCGTACGAGCAGGGTCGGGTCGTCGGCGTCGGCTACCGGGACCGGACCACCGGGTCCGAGCTCGAGCTGCGGGCCGGTCTGGTCGTGGCCTGCGACGGACGGGACTCGACCGTACGCGCGGCTGCCGGGTTGCGCCCGCGAACGTTCGGGGCCCCGATCGACGTGGAGTGGTTCCGGCTGCCGCGGGAGAGCGACGACCCGGCCGGCGTCGGCGGCTGGATCGGCGACCGGCAGCTGATGATCATGATCGACCGGGGGGACTACTGGCAGTGCGGCTACGTCATCGGCAAGGGCCAGGACGCGCCGCTGCGGACGGCGGGGATGGCCGCGTTCCGGGCGCGACTGGCCGAGCTGGTGCCCTGGCTGGGGGACCGGGCCGAGGCCCTGGCCTCCTTCGACGACGTCAAGCTGCTCAACGTCCGGCTGGAACGGCTGCGGCGCTGGTACGCCGACGGTCTGCTGCTGATCGGCGACGCCGCCCACGCCATGTCCCCGGTCGGGGGCGTAGGCATCAACCTCGCCGTCCAGGACGCGGTCGCCGCGGCCCGGGTCCTCGGACCGGTCCTACGGGCCGGGTCCGCCGTGACCACCGCCCATCTCCGGGCGGTCCAGCGGCGACGGGCCTGGCCCGCGGCCGTGATCCAGAGCTTCCAGCGGGTGGCCCATGCCGGACTGGCCGGTCCCCGGGCCGCCCGGGCCGATCCGCCACCGCCAGGCCGCCCGTTGACGACCGCGCCGCGGCCACTGCGGCTGCTCGACCGGATACCGGCGCTGCAGGGCATTCCAGCACGCGCCATTGCCATCGGCCCACGACCCGAGCACGCGCCGGACTGGAGCCGTCGACCCGCGACAGCGGACCGGTCGTGACCCTCGCCCGGCGGGCGTAGGCGCTCAGCCAACAGGTCGGGATAGGTGTGGACGCGGAGGAGGAGCTCCGGCGTCGCGGTGAACTCACGGGTGACGATGATCTGCGGAAGGCCGGGCTCCAGGACGATCTCGAGCAGGTCATTCCTCCGACCCCTCGGTGTTCCGGGCGTGCCGGGTTCAACCCGGCCAGCACCTCGTCGAGCTGGTCGTAGCTCTGCTCCCAGTACCCGCGGTAGGGCGCCAGCCAGCTGGTCGCCTCCCGCAGGGGTTCGCCTCCAGGTGGCTGCCGCAGAAGTCCGGCTAAGTTGGGCGACATGACCGGACCGCACTGGACTTCCGACGACATCGCCGACCAGAGCGGGCGGCGAATGATCATCACCGGAGGCAACAGCGGGATCGGCTTCGAGGCGGCCCGAATGCTCGCCGGGGCCGGTGCCCGCATCACTTTGGCCGTCCGCGACATCGGCAAGGGGGAGCGGGCGGCCGCCGAGATCGAGGGTGAGGTCGACGTACGCGAGCTCGACCTGTCCCGGCTGGACTCGGTCCAGGCCTTCGCCGCCGAGACGACCGAGCCGATCGAGGTACTGGTCAACAACGCCGGCGTGATGGCGATACCCCTCTCCCGGACCGCCGAGGGCTTCGAGACCCAGTTCGGCGTCAACCATCTCGGGCCGTTCGCCCTGACCAACCTGCTGCTACCGCAGATCCGGGACCGGGTGGTCACGTTGTCCTCTGGAGCGCACCGGATGGGTCGGATCGACCTGGCCGACCTCAACTGGGAGCACCGGGCGTACCGGCGGTGGGACGCGTACGGGCAGTCCAAGCTGGCCAACCTGCTGTTCACCCTGGAGCTGGCGCGCCGGCTCACGGCAGTGGGGTCGCCGGTGCGGGCACTGGCCGCTCATCCCGGGTACTCGGCGACCAACCTGCAGTCCCATTCCGGCAGCAAGATCATGGACCGGTTCATGGGGCTGGCTAACCGGGTCGTCGCCCAGAGTGCGGCGATGGGTGCGCTGCCCACCGCGTACGCGGTCACCCAGGACCTGCCCAGCGGTAGCTACGTCGGCCCCGGCGGCCGGAGGGAGCTGCGCGGGTATCCCACGCTCGTCGGCCGGTCCGCCGCGGCCAGCGACGTTCAGATGGCCGGGCGGCTGTGGACGGCGTCGGAGGAGCTGACCGGAGTCCAGTTCCCGGCCGAGATCACCGCCCCGTAACCTGCGCAACTCGGTCATCGGCTGCGCCGGTCGATCGTGCGGACCACGAAGAAGCGGCAGACCGATGTGGTCTACGGCGAGAAGGGCTGACGATCGAGGTCCGCTGACTGCTCACGTTTCCGGGGTCAGCGGCGGGAGCGGCACCCGTGGTGGTACCGGCGCCGACCCATCATCGACGTCATCACCAGCACCCAGACGAACCCCCAGATCAGCCAGGGCGCGCCGATCACCACCGCGGCGACGAGCGAACCGACCAGCAGGAACGGCAGCCACCACATCAGCATCAGCGGCCACGCACTCCGCATGGTCGGCCCGGTGGCGTACGCCGGGCCGGATGGGGCCGGCGGCTGATTGCGGGGCAGGTCGGCGAACAGCGGCCGCAGGTCGTTGTCGAAGCGGGCGGCCATGGCCTGGTCGACCCGAGTGTCGAACTCCTCCCGGGTCAGCCGGCCCGCGGCGAAGTGGTCGCCGAGGGTGGACATGGCCCGGTCGCGCTCGGCGTCTCCGATCCGGACCGGGGTGGCGGGTGTGGCTGGGCTCCGGGTGATGCGGCCGGGCTCCAGGTGGGCCGGCCACGTCCAGAGCTGCACCTGCGGGGGAAGGCGGTCGGTCATCGTCGCCACTACTCCTTTGTCTCGTGGTCGGCCAGGATCGTGTGCAGCCGGCGGCGCAGATCGGCCAGCGCCTCCCGTCCGAGTCGCTGCTGCTCGGGGGTGCCGACCGAGGCGATCTGCCACACCGCGGCCGCGATCTGGCCGATCAGCGGCCGGATGTCGTCGCCGTCGGCAGCCTCGCTCATCGCCGCCCACGGGGCGGCGACCTCATCGGGGTGCTCGGCGACGTACGTCTGTCCCTCCTCGGTCAGCACGTAGGTTCGGCGCCCGCCCTCGGTCTCGGCGCGGACCAGGCCTTCGTCCTCGAGCTGCTGCAGGGTGGGGTAGATGGAGCCGGGGCTCGGCTTCCACACCCCGCCGCTGCGCTCGGCGATCTGCTGGATGATCTGGTAGCCGTTCATCGACTGCTCGGCGAGCACGGCCAGGATCGCGGCCCGGACGTCACCGCGCCGCGCCTTGGGTCCGCGGTTGAACCACATCGGGCCCCACTGCGGTCCGCCCCACATCGCCCACGAACCGAAGGTGGGTTTGGTGCGGTAGGCGTGGCGGCCGGTCATCGCCGCGAACCAGTCGGACGCTCGAGCCTCGCGCTCGAACCACAGCCAGGGGGACGATGCCGCATACCCACACGTCATGGCGAACCGGTCCTCTCGGGATCCTCTCGATGCAACAACGATATATCGCGACTGGTCGCCACCCAAGGGGCCAGAAGGTGCGCTCGACGGTGTGACCAGAGTGCCGCGGGCGCGAGACGAGGATCCGCTGTCTAGAGTCGAGCAGTGAGCAACCCCACCACCCCCGAGCCCGACGACACCCAGACCTCCGAGGCCGGTTCCAGCTTCGACAACGCCGAGACCGGTGTCGGCGGCGCCGACGCCGTCCCGGACGATCCAGACATCAACATCCGTCAGGCCGGAAGCGGCCCGGGGACCGGCGAAGGCCCCGGCGCGGGCCTGAGCGCGCCCGAGAACAACGGCTGACCGATGACGCCTGAATCTGCTACGCGCGTTTCACCGACACGCCGAGGAAAGCGTTCTCTGATGAACACTGGCGTCGCGTTTTCAGGGAAGGCGGCGTGAGACTGCTCGTTCTGGGCAGCGGCGGGTTCCTCGGCTACCACGCCGTCACCGAGGGCCTGGCCGCCGGCTGTGAGGTCACCGTCTTCAACCGAACCGGGAAGCCGCCGGCGCCTGGAGTCGACGTCATCGTCGGTGACCGCCGCGACGACCTCACCGGACTCCACGGCCAGGAGTGGGACGCCGTGTTCGACTCCTTCACCGATTCCCAGCCCGGAGCCCCCGCCGTACGCGCCAGTGCTGAGCTCCTGTCCGGTGCGGTCGGGGCGTACGGCTACGTCTCCGGGATGAGCGTGTACGCGCCGTCCGGGCCGAGCCGACCGGACGAGTCCGGCCCGGTTCGGCAACCCGGGGTGGAGCCGGACGCCGACCGGCTGCAGGAACGCTCGCTGGCCAAGCTGGCGGGCGAGGCGGCGGTGAGCGAGCTGTTCGACGGTCCGGCGCTGTTCCCGCGGGTCGGCATCATGGTCGGTCCACGGTCGACCCGCTTCACCTACTGGCCGGTGCGGATCGCCCGCGCGGCGACCGGCCGGTTGCCGAAGTCGATCCTGGTGCCGGGAGACCGCCACCGCAGCGTCCAGTACTCCGATGCCCGCGACATCGCGGCCTGGAGCATCTGGATGCTTGCGGTGGGACGCGGCGGCACCTTCAACACGGTCGGCCCCGGCCGGCCGGATACCTTGTGGTCGGTGATCGAGGCGTGCTGCACCGCCGCGGCTGTCCAGCCGGACGGTCTCGACTTCGTCGATGTGCCTGACGAGGACCTGCTCCGTGACCGGCTGAGCGAGGTCGACGAAGAGGAGCGGCCGCTCTGGTACCCCGAGGACCAGATCCCGCAGGAGGCCATCGAATCGTCGGCCGCGCAGGCGGCGGGCTTGAGGTTCCGCCCGGCGGCGATGACGGCTGCGGACACGCTGCACTGGGCCGAGGGGGCCGGTGAGCCGGCGCTGACCGACTCGTTCCTTCCGTACGAGCAGAAGCTGGTCGCGGCGGCGCGCTAGTCCACCCGCGCCACGTCAGCTCCCGCCGGCGACGTGTTCCGGCAGGTCGTCCTGCCGCCGCGGCCGGGGACCAGCCTCCGCCCAGGGTCGCCGCCAGTCCGGCGCGGCGAACGGCTCGGCGAAGTACAACGTCTCGCGCTCCACCTTGTCGCCGCGGAACTGAAGGATCTTGACGACGTTGACCGGGTTGCTCCCGTCGTAGGTCAGCAGGGCCTCCGCGATCCAGAGGTCACCTGAGCCCCTGATCTCGCGGGGCTGGAAGTTCAGCTTCGCGGGGTAGCGCTCGCGCCAGGCCTGCTGGTTGGCCTTGCCCTTGAACCACTCGTCCGACTGCGGGAACTCCAGCTCGACGTCGTCGTGGTAGAGCTCCGACGCCTTGGCCTCGTTCGGGCCTCCGGTGTATTTCCACTGCCGCAGCAGCATCTCCCGGACCTGTTCGTACTGCATCGCCTGCTCCTTCACGGGCACGACCCTGTGCCCCCTTCCTCGCAACAGCCGGGCCCTGGAGTCAATTCCCGGTGGGGAATCGGATCTTGGCAGCTGGTTGAGCTCAGGAGGGGGCACTGGTCTCCGGCTCGGGGTCGAGCGACGGCGTGGTCAGGTTCTTCGTGGCCGGTCCCTCGAGCACCGACCCGTCCGCGCCGAACCGGGATCCGTGCAGCGGGCAGTCCCAGGACCTCTCGAGGTCGTTGAACCGCAGTACACCACCCAGGTGGGTGCAGATCGCGGAGACAGCGCAGGTCCGACCGTTCACGGTGCTGACGCCCACCGGAGCACCGCGGACGTTACCGACCACACCGGCGCCCTCCGGCGGTGTCCGGTCGGCGTCTGACAACGGGCGCAGCTCGGCGCCCACCCAGCCGGTGGCGGCAGCCGCCCCGACGGCCAGGTTGGCCCGCACAGCCTGCACCGCCGCCGCCGGCTTGCTGACCCGGGTGCCCAGGGTCTTGGCCCACGGCAGGTTCCCGCCGAGCAGCTCCGCCGAGATCCGCAGGCCTGCAGCGATGGCGTTGGTCATGCCCCACTTGTTGTAGCCCGTGGCCAGGTAGATCCGACCGCCGCCGCGGGGCAGCTTGCCCACGAACGGAGCGTAGTTGTGCGGCTGGTAGTCCTGGGCGGACCACACGTGGGTCTGTTCCGCGCCGGGGAAGTGGCGTTCGGCCCAGCGGGTGAGGTCGGCCACCAGCTCCGACGGCGGCTTCCGGTGACGCCCGACCGGATGCCCGTTGCCGCCCACCAGCAGCAGCTCCTCGCTTCCGTGCCGCGCCGTCCGCAGGGACCGGGTGGGGGAGTCCGCCGACAGGTACATCCCCCGGGGAACGGCGCCGGGGACCCGGAAGGCCAGGGCGTACGACCGCATCGGGGTCAACTTGGCGAAGTAGAGACCGCGGTCCAGGAAGGGGATGCCGGTGGCGAGGATGACGTGTTCGGCGGTCACCGGGCCCAGGCTCGTTCGCACCGTCGCCCGCTTCCCGACGGACACGTCGACCACGCGTACGCCTTCCACCAGGACGCCGTCCCGGCTGCGCAGCTCGCCGGCCAGGGCGGTCAGCATGTCCAGTGGGTCGAACTGTGCCTGGTCGGCCAGCCGGACGGCGCCGTAGGTGGGGTAGGGGAGCTCGAGGGCATCGAGGCGTTCCACCTCCAGACCCACCCGCTGGGCAACCTCGAACTCCTTGCGGACGGACGAGGCTCCGGACCGCTTGCCGGCGTAGGTGTACGCGTCGCGGCGCTCGATCGGGACGTCGTGGTCGGCGCAGTAGCGCAGCGCCCAGGCGAGGGCTTCCTGGTTGCCCTCGACGTAGGCCTTGGCCACCCGCTCGGAATGGTGGCGGACGAGCTTCGACAAGGTGGTGCCCTGCAGCACGCTCAGCTTGGCCGTGGTGTTGCCAGTGGTGACGGCACCGACGTGGCGGGCCTCCAGCACCGCCACCCGGCGGCCGGCGCGCGCCAGCAGGGTTGCCGTGACCAGCCCGGTCAGCCCGGCCCCGACCACGACGTCGTCGTATGCGGTGTCGGCGACAAACGGGTCGGTGGCGATGGCGGAGGTGCGGTCCAGCCAGAGTGACGTCATGACCTACCTTCGGTTCGAGCGGGTCGGGTGGTTGCCGACTGTCTGAGATCTACCCGGCGGGCGGACGGCTCAACCGGCGGCCTCCCGCCGCGACGCACGGTCATGACGGTGCGCAGAACACCTCGACCTGCTGCGCGGCGTTGTTGCTGAAGCCGCCCCGACTCCAGGCCGGGTCCTGGGGTTGGACGGCGCCGTCGGCCGTACGGGCGCGGGCGGTGACCACGTACGACCCCGGGGCGACGGTCCACTCCAGTCGCCACCGACGCCATGCCCAGCGATGGTCGCTCGGCTCCAGGGTGGCCGGACGCCATTCCTGCCCGCCGTCGACGCTCACCTCGACCGCCACGACCGGGGAGTCGCCCGACCAGGCCCGTCCCTCGAGCTGGACCGGACCAGGACGGACGACCCGCCGCCGGGACATGAAGTCCGGGAAGCCGGGCGGAATGACCAGCGCCCGCGGCCGGATCCGGGTGACCGGGGTGCCATCCTCGTCGGGCTGCTGCCGCAGCCGGTAGGCGACGCTCTGCTGGAAGCCGGTGAAGGCGTGGTCCAGCAGCTCGATGGTGGTCAGCCACTTCACGTGGGCCATGCCGTACCAGCCGGGCACGATCAGCCGGACCGGATGACCGTGCTGGGGCGGCAGGTCCGCGCCGTTCATCGCGTACGCGAGGAGCACCTCGGGGTCCCGGGCCGCGGCGAGCGGCAGGCTGCGCTGGTAGTCCTGCTCGATCCCCCGCTCCACGCCGTGATCGGCGCCGGTGAACACCACGTCGACCGCCGCCGGGTCCGCGCCGGCCGCGTCCAGCACCATCGCCAGCGGGACGCCGGTCCAGTCCGCCGTACCGACCGCCTCGACCAGCCAGGGCTGGCTGACCGGCCGGGGCTCCAGGCCCGCACGACCGTTGCCTGCGCACTCCATGGTGACCCGGACGGTGCGGGCCTCGAACCGGCGCAGGGTCGCGAGATCGAGCTCGAGGGGGTTCCGCACCTGCCCGCTGATGGTCAGCCGCCAGGCCGACGGGTCGATCGCCGGGATGTCGTAGTGGGTGAGCAGGTAATGCAGGCCCGGCGGAGTGAGGTCGTAGCGCAGCGCCTCCAACGGCATCCCGTGGTTGCGTGCGGCGAGGGCCAACTCCGCCATGCTGATGCCCTCCCCGACCTCGGCGATGCGGGCGGCTTCGCTGACCTCCGAGAGCGTCTCGGCCACGGTGTTCACACTAGACCCGAAGATCCTCGGGCGACGAGGCCTCACGACAGGCCGGCCGGTTCGTAGGCTGACCACGATGCCTGACGACGAGGTCACCGAAGCGGAGCGGGTACGCCAGCTCCGCGAGCTGCTGGACGAGCGCCGGCAGCGGGCCGAGGAGCTCACGGTGCTCAACGACCTCGCCCGCCGCCTCGCCTCCCTGCGGGACCCGGCGGTGGTGCTGTCGGAGGTGGCCCGCCAAGCTCGGCGGCTGCTGGCCGTCGACGTGGCGTACATCATGCTGCTTCAGCCGGAGGACGTGCTGCGGATCGAGGTGGTCGACGGCTCGATGGGCTCGGCACTGCGGGGGATCGAGCTGGACCGCGACATCGGGCTGGGGGGCGAGGTGCTCCGGACCGGCCAACCGCTGTGGAGCGAGCGGTACCTGGACGACACCCGCTTCCGGCACCGCGGACCGATCGACGCTGCGGCCAGCAGCGAGCAGCTGGGCGGCATCCTCGGGGTTCCGCTGATCGTCGACGACGAGACCATCGGGGTGCTGTTCGCCGCCGACCGCAGGCCGCGCACGTTCGCCGACCGGGAGATCGAGCTGCTCGCCGCCCTCGCCGGCCACGCCGCCGTAGCCATCCGCAACGCCGACCTGTTCGAGCGGCTGACCAGCGCCAACGCCAGCCGGCAGCGGACGATGGACCTGCGCGAGCGACTGACCGAGGTTCTGATCGACGGTGGCGGCTACCCGGCCCTCGTCGCCGAGGTGGAACGGGTGGTCGGCGTGCCGGTCCAGCTGCGGGATGCCGACGGTCACGTCCTGGCCGGTCCTTCGGCCGGCGGCGCGGGGGACGGGGAAACCAGCAGCGTGCCGGTGCTGTTGCCGAGCGGCGTGGCCGGGCACCTGGTCGCGCTGTCCGACACCCTTGACGACGAGTCCGTACGCCTGCTGGGCATCGGGGCGACCTCGGCCGCTCTGGTGATGGCCTGGGAACGGTCGCTGGCCGAGGCCGAGCTGCGCAGTCGCGGCGAGTTCGTCAGCGCCCTGCTCTCCGCCGATGCGGAGGCGACCAGCCTGCGCCGCCGGGCGCGGTCGCTGGGCATTCACCTCGACCGCATCGCCGCGGTGGCCGTGCTGGACCCGGGATCGGCCGACCAGCGAGCCGCGGCCGCACTCGCGGCCCAGTTGGCCACCGCATCGGGCGGCTGGTCGGCCGAGCACGCTGGTCACCTGGTGCTGCTGGTGCCGGGCGGCAGTCCGGGCACGATCAAGCAGCGCATCGCCGAGCTGACCGGCGGGCGACGGCTGCCGGCGGCGATCGGCCTAGCCGGGTGCTCCGGCGGGGTCCCGGCGGTGCGCGCGGCGTACGAGGCCGCTCGACAGTGCGCAACGGTGCTGCTCGCCCTGGGCCGCCCGGCGGACTGCGTGGAGGAGACCGAGCTCGGGATCTACCGGTCGCTGTTCAGCCAGGCCGGTCGGGACGAGATCCGGCGCTTCGTCGAGCTGACCATCGGACCGCTGCTGGCCCACGACTCCGTACGCCACCGCGATCTGGCCCGCACCCTGGCCACCTACCTGGAGCAGGCCCAGCACCACGCGCGGACCTGCGCCGCGCTGCACATCCACGCCAACACGCTCTACCAGCGGCTCGACCGGATCACCGAGCTGATCGGACCGGAGTGGAAAGACCCAGCGCGCAGCCTTGACGTCGCACTGGCCCTTCGGCTGCACACCCTGATGGGTCGCGTGGTCGAATAGGCGGGTGCCGACCTTCCGCACCAGCGACGGTGTCCCGCTCAGCTATACCGATGAGGGGTCCGGCCATCCGGTCGTCCTGATCCACGGCTACACGGCACCGGCTGCCGCCTGGGCGCTGACGAGCGATGCCCTGCGACCCGCCGGCTACCGGGTGGTGGCGTTCGACCGGCGCAGTCACGGGGAGTCGGAGTCCCCGCTGTTCGGTCAGCGGATGGCCCGGCACGGTCGCGATCTGGCCGAGCTGCTCGACCATCTCGACCTCGACGACGTCACCCTGGTCGGCGCGTCGATGGGCGGCAACACGATCTGGGCGTACGTCGACCTGCACGGCACCGCCCGGGTCCGGGGGATCGTCATCGTCGACCAGACCCCGAAGATGCTCAACAGCCCGGACTGGGCGTACGGGTTCTACGGCTTCGAAGCGAGCAACGCGGGCACGATGTTCGCCGAGGGCGTCCCGCGACCGGATCGCGGCCGGGATCCCGCGAAGTCCGGACCGGAGCTCGCCCGGCTGGTGCAGCGGCTCGGCGGGCCGCCCGCGTTCCGGGACCCGGCCGCGCCGGAGACCATCAAGCTGCTGACCGACCATGCGTTGCAGGACTGGCGGGATGTCATCGCGCGGACCGACCGGCCGGTCCTGATGGTCGCGGCCCGGGAGAGCCAGATCTGGCCGTGCGAGCACGCCGCGGCGGCCGTCGCCGGCAATCCCCACGGCCGGGTGGCGATCGTCGAGGACAGCGGGCACCCGATCAGCTTCGACCAGCCCGACCGGTTCAACGAGATCCTGCTGGACTTTCTGGAGTCTTCCTCCACCTAGCCTGCGATCTAACGGAGAAAGTATCCGTTACGGGAGAGGCGCGATCGCCATAGTCTCCTGCCATCGAGCGGCATCGCCGCCCTCAGCCCGCGCAGGAGCAGCCATGAGTGTGTCCCAGGTTCCCGACGAGATCGCCGTCAGCTCGACCACGCCCCCGGACGCGCCGGTGACCTCCGAGCCCTCGTTCGCCACGACCGGCCTGCGCAAGATCTCCGTCGGACTCCTGCTGGTGTACGTCGCCATCCTGGCGATCAACTCCGGCGGCCTGGGCATCCTGATCCCCAACCTGGTGGCCAACCTCGACGAGGCCAACAAGGTCGACAACCTCGCTCTGGTCACCACGCTGGCCTTCTTCGTCAACGTCTTCGCCCAGCCGATCGCCGGAGCCCTGTCCGACGTCACCCGGTCCCGCTTCGGCCGGCGCACGCCGTGGATGGTCGGCGGCGGCCTGGTCGCCGCCGGGTTCCTCATCGGGCTGCCGATGGCCGGCTCGGTGATTGTCATCGCCCTCGTCTGGATGGCCGTGCAGCTGGGCGTCAACGCGCTGCAGGCCGCAGCGACCGCGTTGGTGCCCGACCGCTTCCCGCCGGTCAAGCGCGGCGGCGTCTCCGGCATGGTCGGCATGGGCATCACCATCGGCAACGCCGTCGGCGCCGTGGTCGCCGGCTCGACGGCCAACCAGGGAGTGCTGCCGTACCTGGTGCTGTCGATCCTGATGGTCGTGGTCGTGGGGACGTTCGTGGTGGTCAACCGGGACACGTCCAGCCTCGACGTGGTCCGGGAGCCGATCAGCGTCCGGCAGTTCCTCCGCGGCTTCTGGGTCAACCCACGGCAGCACCCGGACTTCGGCTGGGCGTTCCTGGCCCGGTTCGCGATGGTGATCGGCTTCTACGGCGCCCAGACCTACGGTCTCTACATCCTCCGCGACTACATCGGCCTGGGTGAGGACGAGTCGAACGCCTTCGCCGCCAAGATCGGCGTGGTGCTGCTGCTCGGTGTCCTGCTCTCGGCCCTGACCAGCGGCTGGCTCTCGGACCGGATCGGTCGCCGCAAGCCGTTCATCGTCTGGTCCTCGGTGGTCATGTCCATCGCACTGGCCATCCCGCTGGTGGTGCCGACCGAGGCTGGCGTCCTGGCCTACAGCTTCCTGCTCGGTCTGGGCTTCGGCGCCTACATCTCGATCGACCTGGCTCTGATGACCGAGGTGCTGCCGAAGTCGCTGCGCGGGGCGAGCAGCGCCGGCCGCGACCTGGCGATCCTGGGCCTGGCGACCACGCTGCCGCAGGCGCTGAGCCCGTCGATCGCGGCCGGCCTGGTCAAGCTCACCGACGGCTACTCGGTGCTGTTCGTGTCCGGCATCGTCTTCGTGATGCTGGGCGCCATCGCCATCGCGCCGATCAAGAGCGTGCGATGACCGCTCTGCTGGAGCGGTCCGCATTGAACGCGGCCCGCGTACGCGAGGAGCTGGACCGGCTGCTGCCGGCCGGGTCGGTGATCACCGACCCGAACTCGCTGGAGCGGTACGCCCACGACGAGGCGGAATGGGCGCCGTATGCGCTGCCCCTGGCCGTCATCCGGCCGACCACGGCGGCGCAGGTGCAGGCCGTGGTCCGGCTCTGCGTCGAGCACCGGGTTCCTGTCGTCGCCCGCGGCGCCGGAACCGGGCTGTCCGGCGGGGCGAACGCGCTGGACGGCTCGGTGGTCGTGAGCTTCGAGCGGATGGACCAGATTCTCGCAATCGACCCGGTCGAGCGGCTGGCCGTGGTGCAGCCGGGGGTGATCAACGACCGGCTGCGGGCGGCCTGTGCCGAGCTGGGGCTCTGGTACCCGCCGGACCCGGCCAGCTCGCCCTGGTCCACCCTCGGCGGCAACGTGGCCACCAACGCCGGTGGCGTGTGCTGCGTGAAGTACGGCGTGACCGGCGACTACGTCCTGGAGCTCGAGGTGGTCACCGGGACGGGCGAGCTCGTGCGGCTCGGTCGGCGGACGGCGAAGGGGGTCGCCGGGTATGACCTGAAGTCGCTGCTGGTCGGCTCCGAGGGCACGCTCGGCCTGGTCACCGAGATCACCGTCCGGCTGCGACCGCAGCGACCGCCCGAGCACACCGTGGTCGGCTTTTTCTCCACCCTGGTGGCGGCCGGGGAGGCGGTCGCGGCCGTGGCTCGCGCCGGTGTCGTCCCGTCGGCGCTGGAGCTGCTCGACCGACACTGCCTTCAGGCGGTCAACGACTGGAAGAACCTCGGACTGGAGGCCGATGCGGCGGCGATTCTGCTGGCCCGGGTCGATGCGCCGGGTGCGGCCGGTGAAGGGGAGGCGGACGCCGTACTAGCCTGCTTCGAGGCGGCCGGGGCGACCTGGTCGGCGCGATCCGAGGACCCCGACGAGGCCGACGCGCTGTTCGCGGCGCGGCGCCTGGCCTACCCCGCGCTCGAGCGCCTGGGCCCCGTGCTGACCGAGGACGTCTGCGTGCCGATTACCCAAGTGCCGGCGATGCTGGCGCGGATCGAGGCGATCGCGACCAGGCACGACGTCGTGATCGCGAACATCGCCCACGCCGGGGACGGGAACCTGCATCCACTGCTGATCACCGAGCCGGGCGACGAGGCGGCGCGGGTCCGGGCTCAGCAGGCGTTCGCCGAGATCCTCGTCGAGGCGCTGGCCCTGGGCGGCACGGTGACCGGTGAGCACGGCGTGGGTCTGGGCAAGCGGAAGGGCCTGGAGGCCGAGCTCTCGCCCGCCGTGGCCGAGATGCACCGTGCCGTGCGGGCGGCGCTCGATCCCTACGAGATCCTCAACCCCGGGAAGGTCATCGCTCACTGACGCGAGACTCGGCCGCGGTGCTCAGCGCGGTTCGCAGGGCCGCGGTGGCGCTCGTCCGGAAGTTCGAAACGATGGCCGAGGTGTCCGGAGCCAGTGAGAAGGCCCCGTGGTACATCCGCGGAACCGTCTCCACCTGGCATGCAACACCGGCCGCCCGGAGCCGCTCGGCGTACGCCAGGTCCTCGTCGTGGAACAGGTCGATGTCCCCGACGCCCACCCACGCCGGCGGCAGCCCACTCAGGTCCTCCCGGCGCGACGGGACGGCATAGGGCCGGTCCTCGCGGTCACGCGGCGGATGACCAAGGTAGGAGGTCCAGCCGAAGACGTTGCACTCCGGCGTCCACACCAGCGTTCGCGGGCGGGTGCGGTCGAGCGCAGTTCGGTCGTCGAGCATCGGGTAGACCAGCAGCTGGAAGCGCACCGGCACCTCGCCTCGGTCGTACGCGAGCTGAGCCAGGGCCGCGGCCAGACCGCCGCCGGCGCTCTCCCCACCGACGGCGATCCGGGTGGGGTCTACGCCGAGCTCGTCGGCGTGAGCGTGCAGCCAGCGCAGCACGGCGTAGCAGTCGTCCAGCCCGGCGGGGAACGGATGCTCCGGCGCCAGCCGGTAGCGCGGACTGACCACGAGAATGCCGAGGTCCCGGGCGTACGCGCTGCACACCGTGTGGTCCACGGCCGGATCACCTCCGACGTACCCGCCGCCGTGGATCCACAGCAACGCCCCGGACGGCCGGGCCCGCTCGCCGTCGTAGACGAAGACCGGCACGTCGGCTGAGCCGTCGCCCGGCGGTACGGCGCGCTCCGTCAGGCCGACGCCCTCGACCAGGGGAGCGGGCCGCACGGGAATCGTCCGGATCACCCGCAGGGCTCGTCGAGAACGCACCTCGATTCGGAAGTAGAGCAGCGGAGTGCGCATCTCCGGCGGCACCACCGATACGGCGTGCCATCGAGACCCGATGGTCCGGGCGGCCAGACCCACGGCCACGGCGCCCAGCCCCAGCCACCAGAAGGATCGACGTCTCACGCTCAACCTCCTTGCCGGGGTGTTGCCGCGAGTCTAAGGGCGTGGCCCGGCGGGGCCCGGAAACAATAGAGTGACCGGCAGGGGAGGAACGCCCATGATCCTTGTCGTCGGCGGCACCGGTGGCTCGAGGAGCAGGCGAAGGATTTACGTCGCGCCTGACGTGATCCTGCACTGAAGTCAGGTCTCCAGCGACCCGAGCCGCCGTCTGTTTCCCCTGATGAACGAGCTGATCATCCCTACCGTGGACGCAGGCTGATCCCGGACGGGCTCGAGCGCTGTGCGGTCGCCGTGGGTTGCCGGGCAGACTTGCGTCATGACGACTGGCTGCCCGGCTCGCAAGCTCGAGCCAGACGGCGTACGGTCGGCCGGTCCTGATCTGGAGCGGGTGCACGACGGGGCTGGGACGCGCTGGGTCGTCCGCTCCTTTTCGGTGGCGCGGCAGATCCTGCGCGCCCCGGACGCGACGCAGCAGGCCGGGTTCGGCGCGCACAACCTCAACCGGTCCAAGATGCGGCCGCCGATCCTGTACCAGGAGGGCAGCCAGCACCGGACGCAGCGCCGGGCGGCGGCGCGCTTCTTCGCCCCGGCCGTGATCGAGGACTACCAGCCGATGATCGCCCGGCTGAGCGACGCGCTGCTTGACGGGCTGCGCACCGACAAGGCCGTCGACCTGAGCCGGCTGTCGATGCGGCTGGCCGTTCAGGTGACCGGCCGGGTCGTCGGCCTGACCAACTCCTCGGTCCGAGGCATGAGTGCTCGGCTGGGCACCTTCTTCGAGGGTGACCCGATGGCTCGGGACCGCAGTCCGGCTGGGCTGCTACGGACCCTGCGGGGGACCACGGCCATGCTCGGGTTCTACCAGCTCGACGTGAAGCCGGCGATTCGGGCGCGACGCCGGCTTCCGGCCGATGACGTGATCAGCCAGCTGCTGGAGCAGGGCTTCAGTGATCTCGAGATCTTGACCGAGGCTATGACGTACGCGGCCGCCGGCATGGCCACCACGCGGGAGTTCGTCACCGTCGCGGCGTGGCACCTGCTCGACGAGCCCGACCTCCGGGCACGCTATCTGGCCGCCGAGCGCAGCGAGCGGGAGGCGATCCTGCACGAGATTCTGCGGCTGGAGCCTGTGGTCGGCGAGTTGCGGCGGACCACGCGGGAGCCGCTCACCGTGCAGACGGCGGCCGGGCCGACGACCATCCCCGCGGGCGACGCGGTCGAGCTGCAGCTGCGCCGGACCAACGCCGACCGCGACGTGGTCGGGGAGGAGCCGGACGGTCTGTGTCCCGGCCGCGAGCTGCCACGCTCGGTACCCCCGGTCGTACTGAGCTTCGGCGACGGCCATCACCGGTGTCCGGGCGGACCGCTGGCCATCCTGGAGAGCGACATCTTCCTACGCCGGCTGCTGGCTCTCGATCTCGTGGCCGACGGTCCGCCCCGGGTGCGCTGGAACCCGGTGTCCCAGGGCTACGACCTGGACCGGTTCCTGGTTCGGCTGCGCCCCACCGGCGATTCCCATTGACCGATGCCGAAGGGCCCGTTGGCGGCCCGCGACGCTACGCATCTGAGGCCGCGAGCGGTGAGTTCACTTTTTGCAGGTGCCGCCCTGGGACGGTAGGTCGACGTGCTGCATGTGATGGCAATCGGCCGCCGCGCACGTGCCCATGATCAGTCACCGAAATCCGAAGAAGAGGCTGTACACAGCTCCAGCTGCCAGCGTCAACACGGCAAGCCCTCCTGCGTAGAGACCGAGCGTTAGTCGGATGTGCTTTGTCCGAACAACCGAAGACAACTCGATTGCAGCGGTCGCGTGGTAAAAAGCCCGATTCCACCCTGCCAACTGGTCAACCAGACCTTGCTCATTCTCGAACGTAGCCCAGCGACGGATCGCAGCCTGCCTTGCTTCCCCAGGGGCTGGCAGTAGAACCGTAAAGAACAACAACAGTGCAATCGTCAGCAGCGCAGCCGCAAGAACCATGAAGACAAGGATGGGCATTGGCTGCGGCTGACCCACGACACCTATTAACACAGCGGCGGATAGGGCTATGCCCGCCGCTGCTCTTGCATCAATGCGTGGCAGCTCAGCGCGCACGTCCGCGGCAAGTTCGCGCGCAAGGTCATCGGCGTCTCTCGAACGCGGATCGGGCATCGCGCGGCATTTCGAAGCATGCTCATCAGCTTGAGATAGAGCTAGAACGCGTTCGCGCACCTGGTCCTGCTGTGCACCGCAACCCTCGCAGCGGTAGTCGAAGGCTCCCTTGTCGTTCGAAGATACGGTGACCGTACAGCCGCCTAGAGTGAGGTACCAGCACGTCGAATCTCGCCCAGATGTTCCCGCATTGGGACCGTCGGCCCTCGGCATCCTCTCACCGCTCCCACCGTGCATCGCTGGCCTCCTCGCGTGTCCTCTTCAACCCGCTCTACCGGTGCCAGAGATTTGAGGCTTAGTGAGATGCGTGCGAGCCGGCGCCGGCAGCACCAGCGCCCACTTGTGCATCCTGAGGCGCCACTCCCACAACCTGGCCATGTTGGGATTTGTCCTCCGTACGGACCCTGGCACGTAAGCCTCGGTGCGCGGCCGATCGGGCAGCCACCTTCGCCAACCTGCGCTGCGGTCGTGATCGGGTAAGCCTACGGAAGCGGCTGGCTACTCGCTGGGCTGTGGGACCTTGCAGTCGATCTTTGGGTTGGCGCCAACATAGTTGAGCGGACCGGCAATGATGGTCACCGCGGTCGTGCTGACTTTGGCGCAGTTGGCCGACGACCCACTGAAGTAGCCCCGTTGTGCCGCTGCGACCACGCCGATGAGAAGCCAGATCAGGAGCAACCCGGCAAACAGACTGGACCCAGATCGTCTCGTCCACGCCATGACTGAGGTCTACCACACACCGATGCCGACGGACAGCCTGCCTGTCAAGCGGCCCACACCGATAGCGAGGACACACCAGCGGCCGCGGGCCGAGGCGCTCGGCCATGAAGGCTCACCGAGAGTGCGGAGTTGTCCGGCTCTGGTTCGGAAGCCCCAGCTTCGGCCGATCTACGCGCACGGCCGCGGCGGTGGGTGCGGAAAGGTCCCTTGCTGGTGTCCGGAGCGGGTCCTCATCGCGGCGGGCTCGACCGCGTCGCGGACACAACGACGACCCACCCGGGCGTGGACTGAACGACCCATTGCCTTCCGTCTGGCGCGTGGGTATTTCGTCCGATGCGGCGGATCCGTTGGCTTCGTAGCGTGGGGGCAGAGGTCGATGGGGTGATTCAGATGGGACTTGCGCAGTCTGAGCGGGTGGCCCGAGAGGAGTTGCTGCGTGGCCTGTCGCTTGAGCATCGGCGGCTGATTCTCGACGGTGTTCCGACCTCGATCCTGAGCAGCGGTGGAGGGCCTCCGATGATCCTGCTGCACGGCGGGATCGAATGCGGCGGGGCGTACTGGGCGCCGGTCATCGGACGGCTGGCCGAGGCCAGTCGGCTCGTCGTCCCTGACCTTCCCGGCCTCGGGGAGTCCGACCCGTTCGAGCGACTCGATCCGAAGGTGTTCGACCGCTGGCTGATGGCGCTGTTGGAGGCCACCGGTGGCGAGCGGCCAACCCTTGTCGCCCATTCATTGGTGGCCAGCCTGGCGGCTCGTTTCGCCACCCAGCGCAGTGACCTGCTGGGTCGGTTGGTGGTGTACGCGGCGCCGGGAATAGGGCGGTACCGCCTCCCAGTCGGCCTCCAATTGGCGGCAATGAGGTTCAGTGTGCGACCCAGCGCGCACAACGCCGAGCGCTTCCACGGATGGGCCATGCATGACCTCGATGGTTTCCGGCGGGAGCGGCCGCAGTGGTATTCCGCCTTCAACGCCTACTGCCGTTCCCGGTCCTTGGTTCCGCACGTGAAGCGGACCATGTACGAGTTGCTCCGGGTGGGGACTCAGCAGATCCCCGATGCCGAACTCGACCGGATTAGCTGCCCGACAGTGCTGGTCTGGGGCCGCCACGACCGGATGGTCAACCCGCATCTGGCTCAGGGTGCCTGTAGCAGGTACGGCTGGCCACTCGCGATGCTCGACACGGCCGCCCATGTACCTCACATGGAACAGCCCGATGCGTTCGTACGTGCATTGGATGAGCTCGCGACCTCACCTTCAAGACACCATCAGGAAACTCCATGACAGCGACGACGACCAGCGGGCGGGGCGTTGTCGGCCACGATGATTCTGCCGACTTACTTAGGAGGTTCAGCCATGGATCAAGACTCGACCGGTGCGGACTCTAACCGGTCCCACAGTGACTTCGACGACGCTGTTGAGGCGTACCGGAACGCTCTCGTGCCGTTTCTCAATGGCGATCCGAAACCGGCGATGGAGTTCTTCTCGCGACGCGACGATGTCACGCTTGCAAATCCGCTTGGTCCTCCGCGCCGCGGGCCGGCCGACGTCAACGAGGCGATAGCAGAGGCAGCTGGCCAGTTCAGCGGCGGCGCCATAAACGGTTTTGAGGAGGTGTCTCGATACAGCACTGCTGACCTTGGCTACGTCGTCCACATTGAGCGGACTGAGGCGCGGCTGGCCGGTGGCGAGAATATGACCCCGATCGCGTTGCGGGTCACCATGATCTTCCGACGCGAGGGAGACACCTGGAAGGTTGCGCACCGCCACGCCGACCCAATCACGACCTCTCGATCGATCACCACAGTCATCGAGACTTAGGGGCGGTCGTACCTACGTGACGGGACGCTTCAAGGGAACTCAGACCCGATCCAGAGACCGTTGCACATTGTGACTGGTCAGAAGCGCGGAGGATGCGGGATTCGAACCCGCGAGGGCGTGAACCCAACCCGCTTTCCAAGTCCGCGAACTGATGTTCGTAACGGTCCGCGGGGTCCTGCTGCAGCGGTAGCGGTCGCTCCGGAGACGGTCGGTGGATGTAGGCAAACGGCGGCAACTGTGTCTAGAACTGAGGCGGTCAGTTCTCTCCGGGACCGGATGGGGTCTGTCGAACTCGGAAGTCTACGCCCGGTCTCGTGACCGCTCGGTAGCCCTTTACCTACGATGGTCCCATGTCGGTGGTCGACTGGGTGAAGCTCGAGCTCGACCTGGGAAGTATCCGACACAACGGACCCTTGGCGCTCACGCGAAGTGCTCATCTCTGAACGTGACCCTGAGGCAGTGCAGCACTGCCGGTGTCGAGCAGTGCGGTGACTGCGGGCGCTGCCGGCCAGTCGCCCCTGGTGGTAGCGTCGATTGGCATGAGCCGATGGCCGCTCGTTGCTGGTGGATCGGTCTTCGCTCTCGTCGGGGTCAACGCCCTCATAGAGCAAAGGCGAACCTGCGCCTGCCTGGCCGACTGCTGGTGTAAGACGACCCTCGGACGCAACTTCCGATGGGTCGTACCCATCCGTCATCACCTGCCGGAGAACAACTACTACGCCGAGTAGCAGGCCACTTGCCCTCCCCATGGCTGACACACCGAACGTGGATGCAGACGGAACTGGAGCTCAGTTTCTTCGGGGACGTCCGCATGCTCTGGGCCGTCGACCTACCAGTCGTACCGATGCAGGTACAGGAGCTGGAGTGGCTTCTAGAGAAGCCGTTCTGGAAGGACGGCCACCGACAGCTGGCGCTGCGACCTTGCGATGTTGCGGCAGATCCGCAGCGCTATCCGGTCGACTACGAGCGAGCCATGACTGCCGACCTGTCCTGTCCCATCAACGTCATCTACCTTCGCGGTCGGTGGGTCGTCATGGACGGCCTTCATCGCCTCCTGAAGGCCTGGATGTGCGGCCACGAGATGATCCTGACAAAGCAAGCCCATAAGGAACACATCCCGCTCTTCAGCCGCAGGCCAACCGATCCGTCGAACCATCCTTGATCCGCTGTGGGGGATCACCGGAGCGGGCCGGTTAGTGACGAGTTTGCACTGCTGTCCGGTGACATTGAATTGTCAATGTTTGTTTCGGCTCAGGTTCGGCCAAATTAGCTACGCGATGTCCTGGCCGACCGATAGCACAGCCGTATTTTGGGCGGCGGAGGAAGGGTCCTCGAGTCGACCGGGTCTGACGGCGTGACGGGTGGGTCCACTCGAACACCAAATGCGCCTGTGTGGATGGGCCGGACTCATCAGCATTGACATTGACCAACGAAGGCAAGCTCTCTCTCTCTCTCTCTGGTACTTGCCTCGCTGACGCCACCACGATGATTCGGGACACCCAAGCCACGAGTTCACGGTCACCCACGTGCCTCGATACCAGGACGAGCACACGCCCGACTAGGAGTGCTCTCAGATTGTGGTCGACCTCGCCTGGTGGACTTCCCTTCACCCCCGGCCGGCCGTCATGATGTCAGCGCGCGAACAAGGTTGTGATGTGGTGTCGCTGAGTCACTGGTAGGGGTCGGTAATCTCCCGGAGCTTCATGAGAGTGCGGCGCAGCTGCGCCATCTGACGAGCTCCCACATGCGTGTTCCACTCGGCTTCGACTTCAGCGACGACGGTCGAGGCGACCTCGATGGCGGCTGCGCCCTTCTCGGCGATGCATACCAGGCGCGCTCGGTTGTCGGTGGGGTCCGGTGTGCGCGTCACGTATCCCGCACGCTCGAGTTCGTCGACTAGAGCGCCGGCGGCCTGCTTGGTGACCTGTGCCTGCTCGGCCAGGTCAGTCAATCTGATGCCAGCAGGGCCGATGCGTTGGAAGATCCGTCCTCGTGCAAGGGTCAGGTCCTCGAAGCCGGCGGCAGCTACCGCGGCGAACACCTTGTTCTCCATCGCCCGATAGGGGATGTAGAGCAGGAGGCCCGTGTTCACCGCTTCGACCTCGGCTGGCATGACACCAGCTCCTTGACTACTGTCAGGATTCTTGACTATCATCGTCAGGAAAGTTTACCACTGGGGTGAGAGGCAACACGCAACATGGGACCGGAGGAGAGCTGGCGGATCGTCGAGAGCCAGCGGTACGCCATAGCCGACATCATGGAGACGCTGGACCCGACTCGCTGGGCGCTGCCATCTCTGTGTGCCGAATGGCGGGTTCGTGACGTGGTGGCCCACCTCGTGTTGGGTTCTCAGCGACTCCGCGCACCTGTGATCTTCCAGGGCGCAGTCCGTGCGCGCGGCAACTTCAACCGGATGAACCGCGATATGGCGGTGGCATATGCCAGTCGACCGACCCAGATGTTGGTAGCCGAGCTGCGCCAGGGTGCAGTATCCCGTGAGGT
Source organism: uncultured Actinomycetota bacterium (assembly GCA_963808435.1). Lineage (GTDB taxonomy): Bacteria > Actinomycetota > Actinomycetes > Propionibacteriales > Propionibacteriaceae > Microlunatus. The sequence goes on from CAWEFW010000050.1 coordinate 101,072, forward strand.
ACCAGTTGTCACGAACTATCGGAACATCCTGTTCGACGTGCTCGTGCACGGCCAAGACATCACCGTGCCACTGGGAGTCGAGCTAGCAGTTCCCTCCTCAGCTGGTATGGCAGCCGCAGACACGGTATGGAAGATGCGGTGGCCGATGTGGACCCAGAAGAAGTTCCGTGGGCTGCGGTTCGTTGCTACGGATGCGCCTTGGACGGCGGGGAGCGGACTGGAGGTTCGTGGGTCGATCGCCGTGCTCCTCTTGACTCTGGCTGGCCGTGGCGCAGCCCTCGATCAGCTCGATGGTGACGGAGTTGACGACCTCAGGTCACGGGTGGTGCCATCGAGTCCCTTGAACCAGCTCGACCGTACCTCATAGGAGTCGACATGCCCTACGGAGTAGTCACCTCCCTCTCGGCACCCATTGAGGTGTACGACCAGATCCATACTCAGGTGATCGGCAAGGCAGCCTTGGCGATCGAGGGATTGTTGCTGCATATCGGACGGCCGTCCCCGGCTGGCTTCGAAGTTACGGAGGTGTGGAAGTCCCGGACACATTACGACCGTTACCAACGCGAACTGATGGCCTCCCTCGCGGACAGCTCGGGCGCTGGTACGCCTCCTTCGATGCCGGTCCCGACTACCGAGGAGTTCGAGGTCCGCGGCCTAGTAATCCCGGAGGGGAACATCTTCCTGTGACCGGCCGGCGGGTCCACCGCCCGGCCAGCGCACGAGCCCGTTCGGGTGCAGTGCCCCGCCGAACTGATGCCCAAGAACACCGCGGCCCTGCAGCCCGTGTGGGATCAAGTCGACGATCGCCCGCCTACGTCAGGCAATCGTCAACCAGGGGTCGGGCACAGGCGTGCGGCTCAGAACGGTCGCACGTCTATCGGCGGAGAATTCCGGGCTTGACTGCTGCGGGATCGCGGGACGTGCGCCGGGTTAGAGCAACCCCGGTGAGGACGATGGCGACTCCGGCGGCTAATTGAAGGGTGATCGGCTCGTTGAGGACCAGGGCGCCAAGGATGACCGCGACGACGGGCAGTAGGTACGTGACGGTCGAGGCGAGGACGGGTCCGTCGTCGGTGATAATTCGGTAGTTGATCACAGCCGACCGGACAACCACTCAACCCGAACTCGGACTATCACCGCTGGAAGGCGCTTCACAAGTCGGCCGGCGTCCGGGACGCCCGGCTGCACGACGCCCGACACACGGTCACGACAGTGCTCCTGATCCTAGGCGTTCCGGAGCGCACGGTGATGGTGATCATGGGCTGGTCGAGTACATCGATGGCCGCTCGGTACCAACACGTCACGGACCCGATCCGGCACGCCGTGGCGGCCCAAGTCGGGGGCCTGTTGTGGGCAGACGGGAACCCGGCCAGCATGCCAACTGAGACTACGGCGGTCCTCGGAACTGACCGACCCAAAAAGGCCGCCGGGCATCGTGTCTGGTCAGATGCGCGGAGGATGCGGGATTCGAACCCGCGAGGGCGTGAACCCAACCCGCTTTCCAACTCCGCACTGGCCTATTCGTAACCGTCCCTGTGCGTCCATCTGAGTGTGAATCGGCGTCGATCGATCACAGAAGAACGCGAGCGAACGATGACAATTGAGACGAAAACCGAGACGACGGAGTTGAACCGGTGGACCAGCCACGGCGGATGGGGCATGAGTACGCCGGCATCGTGGAAGAGGTCGGCCCGGCCGTGACCACGATCAAGCCCCGGGCAGTTCGTGGTCGGGTCGACCACGTGCGAGCCCGGCCCGCCAGCCGTGACTGGCGTTGGGAGGGGCAAGTCGGATGAATGCCCGCGAGCCCTGGCCCGCCTATGGGGTAAAGGAGGACCGTCTTGAGCCTGCACACCAGTGACCCGGTGACATCTCGACGCGCGCAGATCGCGCGGCTCCGCCAGGTGGCGCGGGCCGCGCTCGGCTCCTACGCGCTGCCGGAGGGTCGGCTCATGTTCGTTACGCACGGAGAGAACACCACGTTCCGGCACGACAGCGCGGCTGGGCGACACCTCGTGCGTGTGCACCGGCACCAGCGGCACGGTCGCGACATCGACTCCGCGGCGGCCATCCGCTCGGAGCTCTGCTGGCTTCGGGCGATCAGGTCCGACACCGATCTGTTTGTCCCGGAGGCGCTCGCGGCCCGCGACGGCGCAACGACGGTCGAGGCATCGGCGTCCGGTGAGACCCGGGTCTGCTCGGTGCTGCGCTGGATGGACGGGCGCATCCTCGAGGGGTCCGCGCGTCCGGTCCATCTGCGCCGGCTCGGGGCGGCGATGGCTCGCCTGCACGACCAGGCCGACCGGTGGACACCGCCGTCCGACTTCGTCCGGATCCGTTGGGACTACCAGACATTCTTCGGGGACGTGATGATCTACGGCGACACGTCAGCTGCCGACTGCTGGGCCCTCCTGCCGGCGGAGCTGCGTGCCCGCTTCGAGTCGGTGGCGGTCCGGATGGCCACCTTGCTGCCGCGCGTCGGCGACAAGGGGCTCATTCATGCCGACCTGCACCTGGGCAACGCGCTGTTCCAGCACGGCGATGTCAAGTTGATCGACTTCGACGACTGCGGCACCGGCCCGCGGCTGTACGAGGTCGCCGTCGCCCTGTGGGAGCTGCGCGACGGCCCGGACTACCCGGTGTTTCGGGACGCGCTGCTGGCCGGCTACCAGGCAGAGCGGGACGTCGATGTCACGCAGCTGGACGAGTTCATCGCATTGCGGCAGATCGCGTTCGACCTCTGGTACACCGGCACGGCTCAGGTCAACCCAGAGTTTGCCGCGAAACTCGACGACGTCCACCGATGGTCGCTTGCGATGCTCGATCTGGTGGAGACTCGCTCAACAGGAACGTGAACCGACACGTCTGGGTCGACTGCAGCGGAGGCCACCGCCGTCTCGCGCGGACTGGCCTAGTGACGAGCCGACGACGGCCGGAGGCCCAGGTCGCCACCGCCAGGCGATCCTCAGTACTGGTCACCTGGGAGAACGCAGCCAAACTTCCACTTCGCTCTGACCCTGACCAGGACGGCGTCGTAACGGCGGCGGCCAGCCCGAGATTGCCGTGGGTGAGGATCACCGATCGCCCGGTTTCTTTCCTGGTCGGAACCGGTGCCGAACGGGATCAGACCGGGCAATCCGAGGACGAGCAGCGCACTAACGAACACGACCACGGATAGGACAGTCAGCACCAGTGCCTTTGGCAGGCACAGAGGCCCTTGATCGCGGTCGTCGTGACCAGCCCGAAGCGTGATCCGACCACACGCGCCCGGGGATCCGGCAGGATCGCTTCCCACAACGTCGGCTGATCAGCTTCTAGCCCAAGGGGTTGAGACCATTCTCCCTTGTCAGGGCCGTTTCAGCCCTCGACACGCCTCGACTTTTTCAGGGCGAAGGAGCTAGGCGGGGAGACCGATCAGCTGTCGGACGGCGGCTGCGCCCTCGACGTGTACGGGATGCGTCGGCCGCACCAGGTCGTCGGGTCGCAGAAGGAGTTGCTGCGTGACCGCGAGCTCACCCTCGCGGCGCTGCCGGCGGATCTGGCCGTTGTCGACGTAGCCGAGCTTGCGACTCACCGCCAGCGACGCGGGGTTGTCCAGGAACGCAGCCGACGTGATCTCATTGGCACCGAGGTGATCGAACAACGTTACGCAGATCGCCTGCCGCATCAGCGTTCCGATGCCGCGACCCTGGTACGCGCGACCTAGCCAGGAGCCCGTCTCACCGCTACGGGTCACGAGGAAGTCGCGTGTATGGAATCCCTGACAGCCGACGACGACCCCCTCGTGGCGGACGAGGAGATCGAGGGTCCACGCCTTAGGACTGAACTCGCCGCGGGTCCGCCAGTAGTACGCGGCCATCCCGTGGCCGAGGTCGGTCGCCGTGGACCACGGGACCGCAAAAGGCATCGCGCCCGGTTCGTGGATTCCACCCGAAGCCAGGTCGACGAGAAGCGGGATGTCATCGTCGCAAATCGCCGACAGCTCGACCGGTCCGGCCTCGACCCGAAGCACGAACACCGGCCAGATCTCCTCGAGCGTCGTCATCGGCCAAGTCTCCTGATCAACCGGCTCCGTCCGCAACCAAGGTATCGGCCCCGAGAAACGAGCTTGCATCTCATGTTTACGTGAGGCCTTACCGTCGCAGTCATAACAGAGATCCGGATCGGCGAACTCGCCGCCTCGACCGGGCTGACCATGCGCTACTGAGAGGAACTGGGGCTGTTGACGCCTGACCGCAGCTACCAGCGGCAATCGCCTGCGCCGATGTGCTCGCGCTCGAGGACCAGACCCTTCGGCTAGTGGATGGCTACATAGGGTCGCCGCCGCGCAGCAGGCTGGCCGCACAACCTTCCGAGCCGCGGTGCGAGTCGGCACGAAAGCAGAGGCACCCCGGTTCGCCGTCGATGTCGCACAGGCCGAGGCGGGTGTGTCAGCTGAGCAGGCACGAGATGCTATTCGGCGCTACAGCGGGCGACAGAACAAGCACGAGCGCGAGCAACTGACTCGACGGCACCCACGATGGCCGTCTCAATCACCCTTCCGCTTGGGGCGCCCTTGGCGTCGCGGTTTGTCCTTTGCTGGTGGGATGTGGCGTAGCTTGAGTCTGCCGCCTGTAGAGAAGGCGGTACCTGACGAAGAGGCCCCGACTAAGGTCGGGGCCTCTTGCTTGCATCGGCACGCGGGTCCTATCGGAGGATGGTCGCCCTAGATCGGTCGGCTGAGATTTCCGGCGGAGTGCTGGTTTCGGTGTTGGTCGATCGCTGGCGCGGCGATCTGGGCGAACGGCCGCTCGGGTTCGACGGGTTGGGTCGCATCCTGTAGATGGCGAGGTAGATGGTAGATCGTCCGACACCGAAGAGTTCGGCGAGCTCAGCTTGGGTGCAGTTCCCTAAGTCGTGCAGCTCAAGGAGATGCTTGGCCGCCACCGCATTGACCAGCATCTCGGCGAGGGAGTTCGAGGTGATCCTCTAGGGGAGAGTGTGACTGTAGTGACGCAGTATGACAACGGGAACGTCGAGGCACGCGGGCGAACGTCGACGGACGGACAATTGAGACGGAACTGAGCCGATGGCTAGGAGCTGTTCGATTATCTGAAGGACCGGCGGAAGCGTTTCCCCTGGTCAGCGCAGCGGAGGATGCGGGATTCGAACCCGCGAGGGCTTGCACCCAACCCGCTTTCCAAGTCCGCACTGGCTCGTTCGCAACCGTCCCCCACGGTCCATCCCCGCGTGAATCGGCGACGATCGGTCGCAGGCGAACGTCAGCGAACGATCCCAACTGAGACGAGAACTGGGACGACGCCGATGATCAAGGTCCCCACGGTGATTCGGCCAGCATGCCATGGGACGGGGAGCGGAGGACGGCGACTGTACCGGACTGCATGACTCCGTTCCATGCATCATCGCAGGTGATAGAGCCTGGATGAGTCTGGCTTGCACCTTCGCCGGATAGCCCCCGCCACTGGTACACCTCACCAAACCAGTCTTACGGGACACCTCCCATCCCTGCGGGCATCGAAAGAGATGTTCGCGGCGCCGCCAAAGGGTGTTGCCCTTCACCACGCTCTAAATGACGAGCACCGGTGTCCGGCGTGCCAACCCAGGGAAGGTCGGCCGGGTTCCCGAAGATCTCAGCCAGGACGGCGACGGACTCGGGCTGGGGGGTCGAGATGACCGTGGTGCCGTCCGTAGAGGGCTGGTCGGATACGTGCGTCGGACTCGGCGGTCAGAAACGAAGCCTCACTGGCCGAGCTGGTCCTCGTTGTTGACTAGCTGGCCTCGAACAGCCCGCGGATGTCGTCGGGGCCGAGGCTGCCGGAGAAGCTGCCCTCGTCGTCGCTGAGCACCGCGTCGAACAACTGAGCCTTGCGAGCCTTCAGCGCCATCACCTTGTCCTCGATGGTGTTCGCCGAAACCAGCCGGTGAACCATCACGTTGTGGGTCTGACCGATCCGGTGGGTGCGGTCGATGGCCTGATTCTCACTTGCCGGGTTCCACCACGGGTCCATCATGAACACGTAGTCGGCCTCGGTCAGATTGAGCCCGAACCCGCCGGCCTTCAAGCTGATCAAGAACAGCGGGGCGTCGCCGGTCTTGAACCGCTCGACGACCGCGGCCCGCCGTCGCGTGGCGCCGTCCAGGTACTCGTAGCCGATCCCCTCCCGGTCGGCCCGTTCGGCGATCTTGCGCAGGAAGGTGGTGAACTGGCTGAACACCAGCGCCCGATGCCCGGTGGCGGTGACCTCCGCCATCTGCTCGAACAGCAGGTCAAGCTTCGCCGAAGGCACCCCGGCGTACCGCTCGGGGTCGGTCAGGGAGATGTCCAGCGCGGCCCGTCGCAGCAAGGTGAGCGAGCGGAAGATCGTAAACCGGTTGCCCTCGTAGTCCTCGTCGAGCAGCCGGAGCACCCGTTGCCGCTCCCGCTGCAGCAGCAGGTCGTACGCGCGCCGGTGCTTCGGTGCCAGCTCGACGCTCAGTTCCTGCTGGATGCGGTCCGGCAGGTCGGGAGCCACCTGCTCCTTGGTCCGTCGCAGCAGGATCGGGCGGACCCGACGGCGCAGCCGGGCGAGCGCCGCCTCGCCGAACCCCGCCGCCGCCAGGTCCGCTTGGCGATCGTCGTCGCCGTACCCCTGGAGGTGCCCCGCGTCCGCCTGCCGGATCGACTGCCGGGACCGCAGCCCATCGGTGACCGTCTTGACGTAGTCCTCGCGGAACCGGGTGGCCGACCCGTACAGACCGGGAGCGACGACGGCGAGCATCGCCCACAGCTCCATCAGGTTGTTCTCCATCGGCGTGCCGGTGACCGCCAGCTTGAACGGCGCCTTCAGCAGCCGGGCGCACTCGTTGGCGCGGGTCTTCGGGTTCTTCAGGAACTGCGCCTCGTCCAAGATCAGCCCTGCCCACTCGACCGCCGCGAACTGCTCGAAGTCGAGCCGGAAGATGGCGTACGAGGTCACGACGACGTCCACTTCTCCGACCATCTGCTCGATCGGGACACCGAGCCGGCCCAGCGTGCTGGGCAGCACCACGACGTCCAGGTCCGGGGTGAACCGCCGCGCCTCCAGTCCCCAGTTGCCGATCACCGACGCCGGCGCCACCACCAGGAACGGTGCGCCGCGCTCATCGGGCTGCGCCGACCGGACGTGCTCGAGCAGGGTCAGCACCTCGAGGGTCTTGCCCAGCCCCATGTCGTCGGCGAGGATGCCGCCAAGACTGTGGCGGTGCAGGAAGGCCAGCCAGTCGAACGCCTCCTTCTGGTACGGCCGCAGCTCGGCCGTCACCGTCTCCGGCACCTCCTCTGGCACCGGAGCGGCGCCCTCCCGGGCGAGCGCGGCCAGCGCACCGACGGACTCCCGCCAGCGATCCGCCTGCTCGACCACGTCGGCGAGCTCCTCGAAGTCGCCCCAGAGGCTGGCGGCGTAGCGGTTCAGCCGAAGCGGACCCGGCCTGTCCTCCAGTCGGCGGGCCTCATCGATCAGCTCCCGCAGGCGGTCGAGGACCGCCAGGTCGGTACGCAGGTAGCTGCCGTCGTCCAGCACCAGGTATTCCTCGCCCCGGGCGAGAGCGGCGAACAGGGGCGCGAACGGCACCTCCCGGCCCTCGACGCTGACCCGGATAGCGAGGTCGAACCAGTCCGGATCGTCGCTCTCGCTCGCCCCGACGGTGACCAGTGGGATGTCCTCGATCTCCCGGTACGTGGGCAGCTCAGCCGCCTCGACGATCACCTCGTCGGACGCCTCCAGCATCGGGAGCAGATCCTGCGCGAACCGGATCGCCGCCGCACCGGTGAGCTCCGTCCGCTCCTGGAGGCGGAATCCGCCACCCAGCGGCTCCTCGACCCGCCGCCACACTGCCGCCTCCGCCTCCGGGTCGCGGAGCGCCTCCGTGGCGGGGTGCAGCGGACAGCGGGCGGTGCCGTACGCCCACGCCCAGCCCAGGTGGAGCGTGCTGGGCTGCGGCGAGGCGATCGTCAGCACCAGTCGAGGCGGCGGTGGCTCGGGCAGCGTCACGCTTCCGTCGAAGCAGCGGAGGTGCACTCGGCGTCGCAAGGTCGGGTAGGCCGACTCCAGGAAGTCCGGCACCTCCGCTCCCGGGACGGTCGCGTCGCGGAAGCCGGTCAGTGCCCGATCGTCATCGGACAGCCGGCGCCCCGTCGGTCCGAGGTCGAGGTGACGTGCCTTGCCGATCAACCGCAGCGCGAACAGCCCGCTAGCGCCGACCGTTCCCAGCACGTCGTACGTGATCGGCACATCGTCGAACGCGAGGCGCTGCCGGAGCCGAATCCCGCCGTCACCGTTAGCCGTGGCCTCCAGGGCGAGGTCGGCGCGCGACGCCAGCACGACGGTGTCGCGAGCGGCGCTGCCGAGTAACGGCACCTCCAGCCGCGCGCCCTCGGCCAGCAGCAGCCAAAGCGCGGAGGGCGCGAAGTCGTCCAGCGCACGCCACTCGGGGCTGCCGTAGCCATAGCCGTACCCAGTTCGGCTGGCCCACAAGGAGCCCAGCTCGCTCAGCCACTCGGTGAATCGCGGATCGAACGACGAGTGTCCGTAGCGTCCCGGAGTCCACCCGACCGTGTACCCACCGGACCATCCGCCCCCGGCTCCCTGCTGCACCGGCCGGGCCAGGAGCCTGACCGGTGTGACCGACCCCGATCGCGGGCCCGCCTCGGTAGCCTGCTTCAGGCCGTCGACGCGAAACTGCAGGCCGAGCGGCGTGTAGCTGCTGCGTGCTGGCGGGGTGCTGCTCTGCGGGCCGTCGACGCCGCGGGTCAACGCGCCTAGTGCGGTTTTCCAGGCCGGGAGGGGCGGCGGTTTCGGCCGCGACGGGCTGGGCCGCGGTGCCGGCGACCGGTTGGCCGGCGCCCGGGTCGGCGGGTCGGGGAGGCCAGGCAGCGGATCGGCGACCGCTCGCTCGTGATAAGCGAGCAGGCTCGCCACTACGTGCTTGCAGTGACCACCGATCGGGCAGCTGCAGGAGGACGCGGACACCTCACTGTCCGATACGTCCTCGGCCAGCCAGACGGATGTTGCGTACGGCTCGCTGTGGCTGCCGCGCACAGTACCGACCAGCCGCTTCTGGTCAGGGCGCCACTCGAGCCGCTTCACCCGGCCGAGGCGGTGGTACTCCTTGCCGCGGGCATACGATCCGGCGTCGACCGCGTCTCGGATCGTCAGCTGGCTGATGAGCGGGAGCGAGGTGACTGCCACCGGACCATTCTCTCCGACTGCGGCGCGCGGCTTGCTCGTCCGGAAGGGCGCGTCGTGACCTTTCCGAGGCCCGTCGTGCTGCGACCGATCCTGAGCTCGAACTCCCCGGGCTCGATCACCTGTCTCCATGCGCGGTGACGATGGTGCACGCCGCTGCAGCGATCTCGAGGCTGACGTCCACGGAGTCGCCCCCGGGCTGAGCCGTGCCTGGATGAGGGCCTTCAGCTCGGTGCCGCCCAGATCCCGCTCAACGAGGTCGCTGACGGATCACGGATGACGCCGTGGTCGGAACCCCATCGGACTCCGCAGTCGTCACAGCTGATGGTGGGGCGGCTCGGACCCTCGCCGAAGCCAATGAGCGGCTGCTGGGCGAGGTCGGCCACCGGTGGCTGTGCGGAGCCCGGACCTGGTTGTCGCAGGCGATGCAGCCTCGTCATCAGCGGCACGACTGGCCGATGTTGCCGGTTGGCTGACCGGGCGTCCGACCAGCCCTCCCGGCGGCGGTTGGTGCTGGAGTTTGGACGGCTGGCGGTGGGAGCCGGCAGCTGCCAGGAGTCGCCTGGTCGGGGACGAACCACCGCCGCCGGTGACTTCCGGTACGACGTCCTGCTGGCCGGCCTGGCCGAGTGGCTCACCGCGCAGGACGGCCAGCCCGCGCCAGAGTAGGCCGAGGAGAGCGGCCTTGACCACCTAATCGCCGCAGGTTTGTCCTGCCCAACTCAGCGAGCGCTAACGACACCTTCGGCGGTCGTGTGCATCCTGCTGGCCCACTCGACGGCTTTGCCCGCGTCCGCGTCCGCGGCCGACACGGAACCGGGACGCGTGTTGCGACCGGGTCTTGAGGTTGAGTTGAGTAGCCGACTCAGCTCAGAGTCGACGCCAGCTCGGCGCCCACCGGGGCCGACCGTTTCAACGTATCTACAGCCTGGGCGTGGTTGTCGCCATTGCCCCGAGACTTTCGTCGTCTCCAGCCACGCGGCCATGGTCGCCCTCACAGCACAGCGCAGGGACGGCGCCAAGCGGACAGACATCGACGGCGGAACACGCAGGATGGTGGCCGATGGCCGACGGTGATGGCGAATTGGGTACGGCTTACTGGGCACTACGAACTTGAACGGGTCACACTCCGCTCAACTTCGTAGAACCCCATTGCCCGGGACAGTGCTGAGTTGTGGAACGCCCATGGCGCACGACGGACCGGAGCCGCCCGGCTCGGCCCCCGACCGTACGGCTCGCCGTCGGCAGCGCGATCACCCTCGGCATCTTCCTGTACAAGACACGTGAGTCTAGGCAACAGGTGTCGTCGAGGGCGTCTGAATCGCGCAGGTTCCTTGTGCTCTTGCTGGTGTCGAGCCTAACGACACCAGTTACTTGCCCGTCTCGCCGGCAGCGGTACACTTTTCGCATACCGCCCGACCCCTCTGGGGTCGGGTTTACTGCTTTACCACCCCTGAGGTCTCGTGAGATGACCAACGGTCGGCGGCAGCTGCGCGGAGCTGAAGTCTGCTGCAGTGAGTTGGTACCACCAGTGGCCGCCGACCCCGGTGCTGGGTGACGCGTTGAGTGCGCCAGCGGGGTAGCCCTTCGTCGGGTTCACCAGACCCACGGGAACGACACCACGGGCGATGTCTATCGGCAGCTTGAGATCGCTGTCGTTGCTGATCACCACTGCCGCGTCGACCGCGCCGCCAAAGATATCGACGAGCAGGTGCGTGGCGACGTTCACGTCGCTGCCCTTTTCTTCACGACGCGCGACCGATGCCATGAATCGAGCGCTGGGCACGTCGACGCCGGTGGCATCCTGGACCATCAGCGGCCACTGGGCTGTACTCAACACCGGTCGTCCTCGACGATCCGCGACTGCGAGCGGACTTGTTGCGACACGCTCCACGTACGATCCATACTCGATCAGGTCGACGGCGCCCGTTTGCCCAAGTGTGCGCAAGTAGACGTCCTGGTCTTGCTGGGTGGAGGTGTTGCCACGGCCCTTCACCCGGGCGGTGCAGAAGACCACGCGAAGCTCGAACGGACCGTTCCAGCCGGACGGCAACGTGATGAGGGAACTGGCCATCGCTCGAAGGTCGAGCCAACGCCATCCCGAGAGACCGCGACCACAGATGCCTCTGCCGCCGTAGTACAGGTTGTACCCGTCGACGTACACCCCGACATTCATTTCACCAGCATCCCGGACTGGGCAGGTACCACCGAGACGGCGCGCCATCACAGCGGCCGGGCGCCGTGGCCCACGAGGTCCATTGGGCCGACGATCACCGCGACTCACACCGCGAGGCCAAACGGTCGCCTCCTTCGGACAGCGACGTGAGGTGACCGCTGGCGCACAATCACACACGCAGACAGACGCCGATCAACCCGCTTTCGTAGCGGGTTGGCTGGCCGTGCTCGGGCCCGAGAGCGTGTATCTCGGTTCGCCGGCGTTCGCCAATGTTCCCGAAAGACGGTCCGCTCGCGCCGATTGTGGCCGAAAACCGAGACTAAGGTGCCCGTTCGGATCGCTATTCGAACACCGCCGACCAGCGTTTCCCCTTGTCAGAGCGCGGAAAATGCGGGATTCGAACCCGCGAGGGCGTGAACCCAACCCGCTTTCCAAGTCCGCACTGGTCCGTTCGCCGCCGTCCCTCAGCGTCCATCACTGCGTGAATCGGCGACGATTCGTCGCAGACGAACGTCAGCGAACGTTCCGAACTGAGACTAGAACTGAGACGACGCTGATGATCAAGCTCCCCATGGTGACGCGACCAGCAATGCCGAGAGTCTGGGCGTCGAGGACGGCGTCCGGACTGGACTTTGCCTCTGTTCCGTGCATCAGCGCAGGTGATAGGGCTCTGGTTGAGACTGGCTGCACTGTGCCGGATGCCCCTCCCTCACCGGTCAGGATTGCGGTCGGGTCTTGCGGGACTTCAGCCTATTGTTGCCCGACTCCGGTGGGATCAAACCGCCTCACCAGGAACTCACCGCGCCCGATGCACCCAATCCCGGCCGATCCCACAGAGCGGTGCCGCTCCGGACGCCGACGTAGTGGCCGAGACTTTCCTGACCTGATGGTGCACATGTCGAGGGAGTACGGCCAGGGCGCAACGGGGCGCCCGACCCTATCCGAACGTATCGACGGCAGGGTCGGGGAGTAGCCCTGAAATCAGCCGGATCGGCCGGCGGGGGAGAGCACGATGCCGGCTCGTTCCAGCTCGGCCTCAACCCGTATCCGTTCGATGTCGCGCTCCGGGCCGGCCGTGTTCTTCCCAAGCTCGTGTGGGACGTTCAACATCTGGCAGGCCTGCATTAACAGCTGGTCGTATGCGACCCGGTTCGCCAGTTGATGAGTCGCCGAACGCCGCTGGTCGGTCGCCACCGCCACCCGCAGCCGGCGTAGATCGGCGGCCAGCTGTTCGACCGGCCTACCTCTCAGGTGGGGCGCCGCCTCGCCAGCGTCGGCAGGGTCTGACGGACATCGACGGCCGAGGTGCTCATCCCAACGGCCCGAAAGGAGGTCATGGATCGCGTTGGCGATCAGCGGCACACCAACCAGGATGGCCGAAGCGAGAATCGTCAGCCTTACTTCCTTTTTGTCCACCCTTGCGCCCACCTAGCGAGGCGAGTTGCGGCGTCTCGAGCAGGCGCCCTCACCACCTTCCAAGGTACCGAGCCTTGACACCGAGTGCCGGTCGGTTAACGGCATAGGTCTGCTGGAAGCAGCTGAAGGCACTTGCTCCGGCCGAGCTGGCTCGTGTCGCTGTCGGATCCCTCAGGTCGCGTCGGGGTCGTTCGGCAAGGTGAACATGACGAGGCAACCGATCAGACCCGCGAGGTGATGAGTTGGGTGACGAGGGCCTCGAGACTGCCCGTCCCATCTGCGAGGATCCTCCTGTGAAGGTGCGAGCGGCGGTAGTCGGCGACGCCGCGCGGATCGCCGCCCTCAACGCGGCCGGCTGGCGCGCCGGGTTCCGCGGATTGATCAGTGACGCCTACCTGACGGCCTACGACGGGCTGCCGCGGCTGCGCCACGAGACGCTGGCCGAACCCGGCGAGGACGACATCCAGCTGGTCGCCGTCGACCGGGAGGAGATAGTTGGCTGGATCGCCGGCGGGCCGGCGCACGAGGACGATCTCGGGCCTGGGGCGTACGAGGTCCGGGCCTGCTACGTGGACCCTGCCCGCTGGCGGACCGGGGTCGGGCGCTGGCTGATGGCAGCGCTGATCGACCGGTTGGACCCGGGGCGCTGGACTCACCTGGTGCTGTGGACCGTGCGCGATGCGGCCCCGACCAACGCGTTCTACGTCTCGCTCGGGATGGTGCGCGACGGCGGGGAGGCGCTGCTCGACCGGGGCGGTCCAGTGCCGCTGGTTCGCTTCTCCGTCCTGCTCAAGTGCATGCGGACCAAAGCCCCGACTGCTACAGTCCCCCGGCAGGTCGGATGGTGAGGCCGCTGACGACCGGTACGAACAGAGTTCCCGCTGAGCCGTCGTCTCTCGAGCCGTCCTTGACGCGGCGCCCGGGCGAACAATTCTCGACTCGATCGCTGCGGGTGAGGAGGAGGCTGTGGTGAACAACCTCAAACGCCGCTGGACTCGGGTCGGCAACCGGATCGGTGTCTGGATGTACAGAACTCTCGACGGACGATTGTCCAGCGGAAGCAAAGACGTGCGCGTCCTGATGATCACCACACCCGGGCGCCGCACCGGCATACCCCGCTCGACCTGCGTGCGCTACCTGGAAACCACTCAGGGCCTCGTCGTCTGGGGTACCGGGTCGGGCTCCAAACATGACCCTGACTGGTTTCGAAACCTGCGGACCGTGGACGTGGCCGAGGTACAGGTGAAAACCAAACGGCTCCAGGCCCGCCCACGTGAGGTGGCCGGGCCGGAGCGCGAAGCCCTTTGGAACGATGTCATCCTGGCCCAAGCCCCCGAGGTTGAAAAGTACGCCCGACAAGCGGGCCGCATCATTCCGGTTGCGGTTCTTGAACCCATCGATGAACGGCCAGGCTGACGAACCGCTGGTCCGGGCACCACTGCGGCAGACCGCTCTACGCCCTTTGACGTTCCTCATCGGGCATCCGCCCCCTGCACCGCTGAAGGGTCGGCTTACGCACGTCCATTTCGATGTTGGTCCGGCCTACGTACGTCCTGTTGCGGATCTGGCTTCAAGATCGACAACGGCTCAGCTTGCGTTTCGCGGGAGCCGAGCATGGGGTGTTGCGGAGCGGTGCCAGCTCAGAGCATGGTCCGCTCGAGGGCCAGGAACTACGCTGGCTCCATGGCGTCGGGGGCGTATGCCGACCGCATGAGGTGGGCCGCTGTGGGTGCCGTCACGGCCCCGCCACTCGTACTGGCTGGGCTCGGTGATCGCCGCCGACACCCCGGAGGTGTTCGCCTGGGACGCGTGGGTGTAGATGCGCAGTAACCTTGGTGGAACGCGCCTAGTTAGATCATCATTCCTAGCCGCTCCCGAACGACCTCGCACTCGACGATCCTGACTGGCCGTGCCTAGCCGTCTCAAACCGGACCAGCATCAACGACCCCATGTAGCTCTTCACCAACTCGGGCCACTGGCTCGACGGGGAGGAAATCGGCGAACGGGCTGGTGCGGAACCAGCTCTGGAACTGGTTGGTGAGCCGCGGTGGGCCGATCAGGTCGACACGGCCTTCCAGGATGGCGGCACGATAGCCCAGCCTCTTCAGGTGCAGGTCGATCAGCGTCCTCGAGTCGGTCCGACACACAATGTCCTCGGTGTACCCACCAGGCCGTGTGCACAACTCGGGCTGCGGACGCCGCAAGATCAGCCAGTAGCCGGCCGCCGGTCGGTCGCGCAGCACGAACCGGACCACGGTGGTCTGCGGTGGGATCTTGTCAACGTCGATGAGCTTCAGGGTGGCCCACAGCACATAGGCAGGATCCATGTGGCGAGGCTCGATCTCGAGCCAATGGGCACCCCATTGGCCCATCGCGTCAAGGACCGCCCGCAGCGCTAGACCCATCGCGGTCAGCTCATACGTCGCCCCACGGCCGGACGGGTTCAGGGTGCGCATCAGCACTCCGTGCCGCTCCAGCGCCTCCAGACGCTGAGCCAGCAACGCCGTCGAGATGCCCGGCGCCCCCTGCCGGATCTCGTTGAAGGTCCGGCAGCCGTTCAGCAGGTTGCGGACGATGATCGGCGTCCAGCGCTCCGCCAGCAACTCCGAGCTCCGAGCGATCGGGCAGAACTGGCCGTAGTCGCGCACCCGTCAAGCGTCCCGTGCATCTCTCCGGGTGGCAACTTCAAATTCTGATATTGCTCGTGCGCCGGTTGGGGCGCAGCCTGAAACCAGCGGGCCGGCGTCGTACCGACCTGTTGTGGAAAGGTGGTGGGTGGCATGACAATCCCGCGACGGGCACATGTCGTTAGGCCGGGGCAAGGACGCACCGTCGACCTCGGCGTTGCCCAGATGCGGGTGCTCGCCAGCGGCGAGGCGACGAACGGCGGAGCCTTCACCTTGGCGGAATTCTCCGGCACCGGCGAGGGTGCGTGGACCGTGCCGCACCTGCATCGCGGCTTCGAGGAGTCATTCTTCATCCTGGACGGCCTGTTCACCTTCACCGTCGGCGACGAGGCCATCTCGGCGAGCCCCGGAATGTACCTCCTCGTTCCGCGGGGCACCTCACACACGCTGAGTGCAGCCGCAGGCGGCGGCCGGTTCCTGCTACTGATGGTGCCCGGCGGGCTCGAGAAAATGTTCTTCGAGCTCGGACAGCTGCCGCCAAACGCGATCCGAGACCCGGCTGCGCGCGCGGCCATCTCGGCCCGCTACGACTCGATCCCGGTGTAGCAATGACACCCGAAATGACCCTCGAGCGAGCCGGCGTCTCACTGCCAAACCAGCACTCAGCAGTCGGTACCTACGTCATGGCAGCACGAACCGGCTCACTGCTCTTCGTATCCGGTCATGGCGCATTCGACCGTGGCCGCCCCATCCACACCGGCCGGCTCGGCGAACAGCTCACGACCGCCGAAGGCACCCTGGCGGCGGAGGCGGTGATGCTGAACCTGCTGGCCACCGTGAAAGCCGAGCTGGGCGACCTGTCCCGAGTCGCCCGCTTCGTCAAAGTGGTGGTCTTCGTCAACTCCGCTCCGCACTACACGGAACAACACGTCGTCGCCGACGGCGCAACCGAACTACTCGTCCGTACTTTCGGCGACCGCATCGGACGGCCGGCCCGGTCCGCCGTCGGGGTGGCCGCACTGCCACTCGGGTTCGCCGTGGAGATCGAGGCCATCGTCGAGACGGCCGACTGAACCACCTCTGCACCGACCGCGAACGACCCGGCTCGGACCGTAATTACCGCGCGTTCCCGCTAGACACGATGAAACGCTGCACGGGCCACCCAGTTCGCCGAAGAGGTGGCCCGCACCATCCCGGCGGCCGGACGGCTTTCGAGGCCGACGAGCGGGCATCGCAGCCGAAACATGGCCCTGGCCAGTCGACGATCATCGACCAGGCCGTCGGCGTGCTGACGACCAGATCAGCGCACTCCGACACCGCGTTCGACATGCTGCGGCGCGCATCTCAAGTTGCCTGGCGAAGCCCTACACGTGATCCCGCGAGGACCGCATCTCGGTGTTCGCCGGCGGCCAGGCCACGTCGGAGCTGATCTGCCCTGATCGCGCACGAGTGATCTCGAGGGGCGGGGATTGAGATACGGCTGACGTGCTGGATCCGTTGACCAGTGCACTTCTCGGCATAGTGTGCGACTACGCTTCACTCGAGGTGTGACGCGCCTCGTACACCTGCTCACGACCGAACGCGGCTGGAGCACCCAACAGGTGGCCTGGTTGCGACCGGAGCCGGGAGCCGAGGTCTGCGGCGGCCGCTTGACAGCGGGGGTCCTGCAGTAGTTGGCGTAGCGGACGCAGCTAAGGCGACCCGGAAAACCTGGACCTCCGCCAGTCTGCGGAAATGGCTGCTGCTTGACTAGCGCGGTGTCTCTGCGTGCAGGAGTACAAGCGGGATGGTGTCGGCCATCCAGTAACGAAGCGCAGCCGGCGGGCGGGCGTTTCGATGGTGTTGATGGACGTCTGAGAGCCTGAACGGGCCGGCTTCTTTGACACCTGAGCCCGAGGAGTCCTCGTGACGTTGGAGTCCCCTTCCGCTTCAACCTCCGCGACCGGGTCGGACCGCCGGTCCCGTTCGACGGAGAGTGCGCGGATGCTCTCCCACCCATTTGCGGAGTTCATCCCACCGTCTCGGACGCCGGGGATGATCCCGTTCCTCCGGCAGCCGAACCCCGCCATGCCGGCACCCACAAACGAGGACCTCCAGCGCGGCGGCGCGTTCACCGTCGAGGAACGGCCGGTGCGCGGCCCTGAGGGGGCCCCGGGACGTGTCGCTGCTCACCTGCAGGCCGACGTCCGCCACCACCCCGGTGCCCGTCGTCTACCACATTCGTCGACTACCGTCTGGCTCCGGAGCCCGCACCCCGGGCCGATCGAGGACTGCTACGCAGGCCTGCACGGCCACACGCCGATCGGCCGGAAGGCGCCCCCTTCAGCCGCTTGATCAACCTCACCGGTCGTCCACCTAGGGCTTAGATGGCGAAGAACAGGTTCAGGTAACGCTCCGCCAGCTCCTGGTCGCCGCGGACCGTGCCCGAGTTCATCCGGTTGTAGGTGCGCAGCACCAGGCTCGCCGCGTCGAACTCGATCACCGCCGGCAGGTCATCGATCTCGCCGAGCCCATAGCCCATGCCCTGGTTGCTGACCGAGACCTTGTAGTCGCCCCCGTTGCGCCCACTGACACGGATGCCGACGTCGAACGACTCGGTGACGGTATCGGTGCGACAGGTGCCCTGCCACAGGGCGAACATGAACGGCACCAACAGGTCCGCAACGTCGCCGTTCAGGGCGTGCACCACGCCCCGCCCCTCCCGCAGGTCCCAGGTGTGCACTCCATAGTCCATCAACTGGCCGGCCGCGAAGAAGAAGGCCGGGACCGGACCCATGTAGGCGTGGGTCACCATCATCCCGGTCCAGTCCTCGGCATCGAGCGGCGCGAGGATCCCCTGCATCGTGTCGAAGTCGTCGTGCAGCCGCTGCACCATCTCCTGCTGCGACACCGACCGGAACGCAGTGGCCCCCTGGTTGGCGAGCTCCGCCATCACCGTCAGCCCCTGTGCCGGAGGGACCGTGCCCTTCCCACGAGCCGCGGCGAACGCACGGAAGTAGCCCTCGGTGGTGTCCACGATGTGGCCGACGACGTCACGCGTCGTCCAGCCCGCGCACGCGGTCGGCGCCTCCCAGGTCGCGGGATCCTCAATCATCGCGAACATCGAGGCGGCCTGCTCGCGCACCACCCGCAGGATGGTGTCCTTGCCCTCGAAGGTCATCGCGTTCCACTCACTCATGTCCCACACCTCTCCTGTGGTGAGTCAGGATGGCTCGCGAGCGTGTGGCTACTCGTCGAGCTGGAGGCCACCGAAGTACATCAGCGGATCGCTCAGCAGCTCGATCTGGATGCCGTCGGGGTCCTTGAAGTACATCGACTCCTCAATGCCGCGATCCGGTCCGGCGTACGGCACGCCGGCCTCGTCGAGACGTGCGCGGACCTCCTCCCACCGGTCCCGCGGGGAGGAGATGGCGATGTGCTGCACGCTGCCGATCGACTCGACCCCCGGCTCGAGGCCCAGCCCCGGGAAGTCGAAGAAGCCCAGCAGGGTCTTGTTGCCCAGGTCGAAGAAGAAGTGCGAAGACCCGGCATAGTCGCGGTTCTCCACCAGCTCCACCAGCGGGAACCCGAGCAGATCCTGGTAGAACTGGATCGTCCGCTCCACGTCGGAGCAGATCAACGCGGCGTGGTGAATGCCGCGCCCCGGTGTCGAGGGACGGTCTTTCGCAGGCTTGAGATACTTCCCCCGCAGTTCCTCGCGCCGCTCCTCTAGCCCAGCCAGTTCGACGTCAGTGGGCATCGCCCGCCCCCATCCCCGGTATCTGATATCGAGTTCAACTACTACATCTACCGTAGCCCGCAGGTGGCACACAGGTAAGCCCTAGCGAATGAGGAGCCGCCTGGACGCGCACTGACGGGGGACGCGCGGCCTGTCCATCTCAAGGCGTCGACGACCAGGTCGGTGCGCGGGTGGTCCGCGATCGACCAGCCCACACCCGGCGGACACCCGTTGAGGACCGCGGCACAGGAAGACTGCCCTGCGCTCCCGAGCGGTGTTGAGTGATGTCGGCGACCTACAACCGATCGGCCTCCTGGGCGAGGAACTGGGGCTTCACATCGTCAGGCCAGGTCGCCTAGAAGCGGTCGGCGACTCTGACATGCGCAGCCGGCGTTCGGCGGTGGGCGTGGCCGTCAAATGACAGTCGGTCTTTGGTCGTGGCCCTTCTCGGTCCGCGCCCGTGACCAAGATTGTCAAGCTGGGCCCGGCGTCATTGCCCGGGGAGGCTTCGCCGCCACTCGGGGAGCGGTCGTGGCGTCGACCGCGCGCCCCCGCGTCGCTTTTGCGCCGGTTGCTCCGGACACAACGGGTCAGACAGACTCGGGGGATGAGGGAGCCAGTTCCCGAGACCATTCCCGGTCTGTTGACTGCCGCGATCGAAAGGGACCCCGGCGCAACGTGGCTTCATGCGGACGATGGGACGCTGTCCTTCGGCGGCGCAGCTGCTCACGTGGTCCGGGTTGCGGAGCGGCTCCGCGACCGCGGCGTACGGCGTGGGGACCTCGTGATCGTTACGGCTCGCACCACGCCGTCGTACGTTCTCTGCTGGCTGGCGCTCGCCTCGATGGGCGCAGTCGCCGTGGCCACCGACCCCGCCGGCACCGCCGACGAGATCAGCGCTCTGATCCGCCAAGTGCTCCCCCGGGCGATCGTCACCGACGCGGCCGTCCGGACGCTTGTCGTCGCGGCATGCGGACAGCTCGCTGTCGAGGTAGTCGACCTTGATGCTGAGCTCGGCGACTGGACCAACGAGAGCGCCGTCGCCACGTTCCCATGGAATGGTTCGGTCACTCCCGACGACCTGGCTGTCCTGATCCCCACCTCGGGAACCACCGGCAAGTCAAAACTCGTCATGCAGACGCACCGAGCCTACGCGATGGCAGCGGTCGGTTTCCCGTACTGGATGCAGCTGACGGCCGAGGACCGGCTGATGACCTCTCTGCCCCTTTTCCACATCAATGCACCGGCCTACTCCGTGTTGGGCTCGCTCGCGGTGGGCGCGGGTCTGGTCCTGGTGCCCCGCTTCTCGGCCAGTGGGTTCCTCGAATCGGCCCGCCGCCATCGCGCGACCGAATTCAACGCGATCGGCGCGATGTTGGAGATCCTGATGCGTCAGCCGGTCCGACCCGACGACGCCGAGACCGACCTGAGGCTTTGCTACACCGGCCCCTCCCCGGCTCGGGCTTGGCAGGAGGCGTTCGAGGAGCGGTTCGGCCTGCGGGTCGTCTGTGGCTATGCCCTGTCGGAGTCGCCGTACGGCATGATCTGGCGACATGCCGAGCGGCCGTTCGGGACCCTCGGCTCGACCCGCCAGCACCCTACGTTGGGCACCGTGAACGAGGCTCGGGTGGTCGATGACGAGGGTCGGGACGTCGCGACGGGAGAGGTCGGCGAGCTCTTGCTGCGCAACCCGACCGTCACGCGGGGCTACTGGCGGATGCCGGAGCAGACCGATGCGACGGTTGTCGGCGGCTGGCTGCACACTGGCGACCTCGTCACCGCGGACGCGGATGGCAACTACACATACGTCTCGCGCGTGAAGGAGGTGTTGCGGCGGCGCGGCCTGAACATCTCACCGACCGAGGTCGAGGATGCGATCGCGGCGCATCCCGACGTGCTCGAGGTGGCCGTCGTTGCGGTGCCCTCGGAGCTGACCGAGGACGAGGTCAAGGCCTTCGTCGTGGCGGCACCGGGCCGCAGCCTCGACTTCGAACAGCTGCGGGTGTGGGCGGCGACACGGCTCTCTGCATTCAAAGTCCCCCGGTTCTGGCAGGCCCTGGATGCGCTCCCCCGCACGCCGACGTCCCGGGTGGCCAAGTACCGGCTCCCGGTTGGCCACTCCAGCGACGAGTACGACGCCCAGCCCGACGTCTCCGAACTCGACCCCAAGGACGCGCAATGACCAGCTACCCGACCCCCATCGGCACCTCCGACGAAACATCGATCCATTTGCTCGGGCACGATCTCGCCGAGGGCCTGCTCGGCAACGTCGGCTTCGCCGAGCTAGCCTTCTGGCTGGTGGCCCTGCGTCGCCCGACGACTCCCACCTGGATCTGCTAATTCAGGTGCTCGTAGCGCGACGGCTCGACCATCTACTCCCTGGGGTGAGGACCGGCCCCTGGCACTTCGTGCCGCACGATTTCCGAACAAGGGAGAGTTGCACTACGGCAGCGGGCTGCTCGCCCACGCTTCTCAGATCGGCACCTCGACTGCTTCATCACGGGATGTTCTCCGACACGCCACCTGATGCCACGCTCAGTCGACTCTGATAAGGCAGAGGTCAGTGGATCAGATCCAATCACGAGGCATGCGCCTGCGCGCTGCCGTGCGGTGTCGGGGACTGGCCGGCGGGATCGGGAGAGCTGCCTCCAGACCTCTACAAAGGCCGCTCAGCATGGACCCGTCTCCCCGGGGATGCCGGACCAGCCACGAGTGGACCGGTCTCTGGCCTGCCCGTAGAACCTCAGTGTCTTCGGCGCAGCCGGAGTTGCGCGGCGCTGGCGGCGAAGCCGAGCAGCACAGGGACCAGAAGACCGATCGGCAGCCTGCCGCCCGGGTTCAGCGTGGATCGCGGCGCGACCTCGAGTTTGACCATGGGGCTGGCCACCAGTTTCTCGGCAGCCACTGTTGTGGCGCCGAACGGCAGCACGACGACGTAGGCCGCGAAGCTGCCAGAGTTGACCGCCTGGACCTCCCAGGAAAGCGTGCGCTTCTCACTCCAGACCACGCTGATGCCGCGGGGGCACTCGAGCGTGGCGACACTGTCAGAGCTCCTGGTTGACTCACGATCGTCTCGACCGACTCAGGCCTCTCCAGGCGACGGAACTTGCTCTGTTCACCCCGCTATACGCACTCAGAACGCCTGGTCGACGCCAGTTCGCGTCACGATTGATGTCACGAGGCCTGTGGCGCCCGGCAAGGGCCCCAACTCTTGGCTGAGCGAGAGATGGGAGTAGCCGCGGTCCAGTTATCCGGTCGCGTCCTTACGGGGGGATGGTCAGTCGAGCGGGATCCGAATGACCTCGCCACCGCCGACACACACGGAGCAGGTGGTGACGTACGCCGCTCCCCTTCCCAGTGCGACGCCGTACGGCGAGGACAGCCCACCGGCCACCGTCTCATGCTCGCTGCCGCCAGCTGTGACCTTCACCAGAGAGCCGACCGGACCTGCCAGCAAGCCGTCGGTCGCGATCTCCACGGCATACAGCGATCCATCGGACGCGAAGGCCAGATCGGTCAGGTTCGTAAGGCCGGAGGCGTACACCGTTGGGTCCTCGCCCGGGACGACACGCCAGATGTTGGCGTCACCCTTCTCGAACGGGAAGCCGGTCAGCTGGCTGATGTAGTAAGCGCCGTCTGGTCCTTTGACCACCGAGGTTGGCACGGCATCGGTGGGGATCTGGGTGCCGGGCGGTAGCCCGAGGAAGGGAGGAGCCAAGGCGGTCCCCGGCGGCAGGACGGCAATCGTGGTAAACGTGCCCTTGTGCGACGCCCGCACGATGGCATTACCGCCCGCATCGGCCACGAGGTAACCCTCGCCCTGCCGGACGAGTCCGACGGGATTGCTATCGATGTCGGTGCCGTCAGGATTAACCGCCGCCTCGTTGGCCAGGACGTCGGCGAACAGCGAGTACCCATCCTTCTTGATCTTGCCGCTGACCAACGTTCCGAGTAGGGCGCCGTCGTCGCCGAAGTCGGCGCGGAACTCCTCGCTACCTCCGAGTCCGATGCTCAGCACGAACTTCTGGCCACCCGTGAATGCAATATCCGAAGGCCCCAGGGCGTCCCCACTCTCACCAAGGATCGATGGCAGGCCAGTCAGGACCTTGTCATCAGGACCATTGTCTCGGATCTGGGTCACGGCTCCAGTGAACCCGAGGCAGAATTCGCCGAGCTCGGGGTGAACCGCGCAGCGCGCCGACCCGCCTTTCCCGGCTTCTGCGACGTACAGGTCGCCGGTCGCTGAGAACGTAAGATGTCGCGGGTTGTCCAGGCCCGAGGCCACGACCTCCCACGACGTCTGCGCCGACGCCATCGATGTCGTGCCGGCGATCACCATCGCAAGAGATCCAACAGCTGCCGCGATTCGGATACCAGCACGAGTCCTGCGCATAGCGCTCTCCTTGTAGGCGGCGAAGCGGGAGCTCCCCGCGACGATCAAATGTCCACCTCGGCACGCGCCCCGAGGTCGCGAGGCGACTCTAGCGGCTCCGCCGATGTCACATTGGCGTTTCAGCAAAACTGTGAAACGGCGTGTGCTCGTCTCGCCATGTGCCTCAGAGGCTGCCAGGACTGAACAGTGCTTGATCGCTACCTGCGGGACTGACGAGACGAGCGTTCGCGAAGCTGTTCTGACTGACTAGTGCTGGTAGGCCTGTGGGACTCGAGCCCACGACCCGCGGATCAAGGGCAGGCCTTCGACGTCCATAGGCTGGTCGTCCCCCTCGGCAACGTCCTGATCTAACCGGACGCGGTGTGAGCGCGCTCCATCCAGGCCTCCGCTGAACCCCGCGTGGGAGGCGTTTGCCTGGTCCGGATCGGCGCCGCAGACATACGCATTACGAGAACCCCTTCCCGTGTTGACTCTCGCTCTGACCAGGAACTTTGGTTGCATGGTCGGCATCTCTAGACGGCCGCAGGCACGCTAGTTCACTTCAGTTCGCACCCACGAATGGCGCCACGCCCAGATCATCGCGTGCGTACTAACGACGCCGTGGCTTGTCAGCGAGCCCCGGTGAGGGCTTCGCTTTCGACGCGTACGAGGGGTCGAGATCGTCCTCGCCGCCGTGGTGTCGCCGGAGACCGGCACTGCTCGAGGACGACGAGGGCACCTGTCGGGGCCAGGAGGAGAAACTGTACGACTACTACGGCATCAGCTACGACGCCACCGAGAGAGGCGCGGCCTGGACCCCCCGCAGAGGATCTGGGTACGACGATGGGCGCCGCGACCACCGGCGGACACCCTGACCGACCGAACAACGCGCCCACGACGACCAGGAGGTGACGACCGGGGCGGCGGTAACGCCGGTGCCGATCAGCCGCTGGCCGTGACGCCTACGGTCCCTCCAACCCACAACTCGTCTCGTGGATTAAAAGTGCGATCGTCCTTGCCATCGCAGACACCGTCAGGCGACAGGAGTAGCGCCGCCGCCCCCTTCAGCCGCATCCAACACGTCTGGTAGCCGCCAGTTCGTGTCACGACTGGTGTCACGTCGGCTCCGTCTCAGCAGCACCCGACAAGCCGCGCGGCCGCACCGAGTGGGGAGTATTCGAACATTCATCGTCGCGGCTGGCGCCGTCAAGTGGCCGCGAGTGTCGCCGCATAGCCCCCGTTGACCGGGCAGTTTCTCGGGCGGGTCTTACGCAGATCGAGTTGACTGCGCGAAGGTTGACAGTTTGCGTTGCATCCGCTCTTCGTAGAAGGGACCGCTTACGGCGACCGCATCGGTGCCGTAAAGCCGAACTTTCAGCGGGCACAAGCCGCGAGTGTCTGTCGGACCGGTGACCCTTCTGTGCCTAGTTGAGCGGTCGAGGTGCGCCAGCTTGGGAACTCAGGGGCGAACTCGGCTGGTCGACGCTCACGGAGAGCGCTGTGGGTCGCCGTCAACCCGAGGCCGGCAGCAGCGTGCCGATCATGGCGTCGGTGATGAATGCCGCGACTCCCCACTCGTAGGCTGGGCGCAATGTGCCCCGGCCACCGCGGCGCCATCGTTGTTCCACACAAGCAACCGATGCTCGTGGAGTGGCCCACGACAGCAATAGTCACGGCATCGTGGCCTGGTGGGCAGCCAACGCTCCGGCAGCGATCTGACGCGCTGCCTGCTCGATGTCGTCGTGGGTGCAGCAGCGGGCAACTGAGAAGCACAACCGGAACTCAACCGGCACCGCCCGGGCAGTGAGGCCACCCTTAGCCAGTCCCAGCCTTCACCCCGACGCAAGCCCGTCGATCCGCCCGTCTGTTCCGTAGAACCACGATGGGCGTCCGCTGAGCGTGATCTACCGCTTGGGGCCCCAACGACGACTCGCCATTACCTCCATCGGCGTCTACCACTGTTCGCGGGTGCTGTTAGCAGATCGTTAGCACGTGCCAGTCGCAACCATGCCCGCTTTCCAAGTCCTCGATTGGCCGTTCCGGACCTTTTGGCTGGAAGGGCCTAAGCGTCAGGTCAGGCTACGTCTCCGCCCGCGAACGGTGATGGACCGTGGCAACCGAGACTGGGGCCTGCCGCTGGTGCGCGCTCGTGACCCCCGCCCGGCCTTCGCATGGGCCATTCGTGGAACACGTTGCGCTTCTGAGGGAGGGTCGGGCCCCTAGGCTGATGCTCGTGACCGGGACCCACTTGCATTGGCCTGCCACGGCCGCCGTCATGTTCCCCCTGGTCCACCCTCCCCGAAGGAATGATCCCAGGCACGGTCGTCGCCGCGAGGTGGAATACGCGATCTGATGTTGGGGTCACCTGGATACGTGGACCGATGAGCCCCGCAGCGAAGACATTCTTGCTCCGTCCCCTGCGTCGAATAGTTTTCCTCAGTCCGCCACTGGTGCCCTCGGAACAGACACCGAAGACGACGCATCATTACGCCTCCCACGAGATGTGACATAGACCATACGGCAGCACCCTCGACTGCGACTAGGGCTGAGACACCGATCCTCCCAGCGCCAACGAGGCCGCAGGCAGCTCAGCCAGGTCGGAGAGCCCGGCCAACGACACGTGGGGCAGTCCACGCAGGTTCCCACCTGATCGTCGATGCTCTTCTTGCCGAAGAGCTGCTTTAGATCGCACGTGCGCGCGGCGGACTCCTGCACTCGCATGACCAGCTTGGAGTAAGCGCTGGACCGTCCACGAACGTCCGTCAACGTGCGGAACCAGGGTCAGGAGTGACCGCAGCTGACCCTCAGCGTCCGGTGCTTGTGGCCCGACTGTGGCCCGCTGGCGGCCGGTGTTCGATTCTGCGGTCAACCCACTTTCCAAGTCAGCAATCGTGTGTTTGCAGTTGTCCCCCCAGGGTCAGCGGAGCGGCCGGGGCGGTCGGTCACGCCGGATGGCGGCCGCCTGGTATAGCGCCGCGGTGCGCTGGGCGACCCAGTTCGAGGAGTAGCTGGACTCGGCGAGGTGGCGGGCGGCTCGGCCGTAAGCGGCCCGCCGCCTCGGAGCCATCCGCAGCGCATCGATCGCGCTGGCGAGGGCAGCGGCGTCGTGTGGGGCTACGTGCCGCCCGGTGACCCCGTCGGCGACGGTGTCCAGCAGCCCGCCGACCGCGGTGGCCACCACTGGGACTCCGCAGGCCATGGCCTCCACCGACACGATGCCGAACGGCTCGTACCACGGGGAGCAGACCACGAGATCGGCCGACCGGAACAGGGCGGGCATGTCCTCGTGCCGGACCGGACCCAGGAGCCGGACCCGGTCGGCGACCCCGAGGTCGGCGGCCAGGCCGCGGAGGCGCCCGGCCTCGGGGTCACTGTCGATGTCCTGACCTTGCGGGCCGCCGGTGATCAGCAGTTCGGAGCCCGGCACGTCGGTCAGGGCGCGGATGGCCAGGTCGAAGCCCTTGTGGGGGACCAGCCGACCGACGCTGAGGATCCGGAAGGGATGGCCGGACGGCGTGCGCGGCTGCGGGTCGGGGGTGAACCGCTGCAGGTCGACCCCGCAGGGCAGCACCGCGATCCGGCGGGGGTCGCCGCCGAGCGCGATCACCTCGGCCATCTCGTCGTTGCTGGTCGCGATCACCACGCCGTTACGGACCAGGGTGCGCTCGACGTGCTGGCGAACCAGAGGACTGGTGTCGGCGTCGCCCTGGTGGCGTCGCTCGACCGCACCCAGCGTGTGGAAGGTGACGAACCAGGGGATATGCCGGGCACGGGCCGCCCGGCTGGTGGCCCAGGCGGACATCCAGAAGTGGGCGTGGGCAACGTCCGGCCGGGTCAGGTCGAACCAGTCGCCCAGCTCACGGGCGAACTCCGGCATATGTGGCCACAGCTCGTCCCTCGGCAGCCGGCGGGCCGGACCGGCCGCCACGTGGACCACCTGGTAGCCGTCGGGACTGCTGACCGTGGTGGGGCTGTCCGGGTCGTCGCGGCGGGCGTAGACGGTGACGTCGTGGCCCAACCGGACCAGCCCGGCGGCGAGGTCGGCGACGTGGACGCTCTGGCCATCGGGACGGTCCAGCGCAGCCAGCGGGCTGGCGTGCTCCGAGACCAGGGAGATCCGCATCGCGATCGCCTGCTGAGGACGGCGGCTGAGCACGCCCGAGAAGTACCCGTGCTCTTCTCCACCAAACCTTCACTTGCTAAGCCGGCGAAGTGGCCTTCTTACACACTCACCGAAGGCTCACTACTCATACTATTCGCCGCCTCCGGCGGCTGAAGTGTGGTCGTCGGGGTAGGGCTGGATCGACGGGTAGATTGGAGGCCGGTGTCGGCGAGCAAGCGGATGCGTCCCCATCCCGCAGACAGCTCCAGTGCTGTCGCAGCGGCCACCCGCGACGCCGTTCGGAGTGTGCTGGTAGCCCCCCTTCAGCACCTCGGCGATTGTCAGCTCGCCGGCCCGCACGTACTCCGGTTCAGGTTGCTTAATGAGCCACAGGGCACGCCAGGCCCCTGTGGCGTCTGAGCCGATTGGGCTTGTGGGCCTTCGGCCGGTGGCCCGGCGAGGCATCCGCTGTGACCGGCTTGACGCCGGTCGGGAGTCGGTCGCCGGCCGCGCCTCCTCTGAAGACCCGGCAGCAGGGCAGAGAAAGGGCCGGGTACGTGACCCGGCCCTCCCTCGATCACTCCCCTAAGGACTCACGCATCTTGGGGAGTCGAATCTCCCTGATCTACGGGAGCGAGATGGCCGGAGCGTCGAAGCCCACGAAGGTCAAGCTGTACGTGAAGCTAAGGTCGCTGAAGCCGGTGAATTCCTCCGTCCAGTTCGGGTTGGGGCATTCAAACTGTGCTGCCGCTTCCTCCGGTGAGATTGAGACCGACTGCGCCGGAACGACCAGCGTGCCGTTCCTCGATGGGACGAGAGTTGTCTCAACTGTCTCACTCACGGAGGCGCTGTGCGGCTCGACAATGTTCTCGTTCCCCGGATTGTGACAGACGAAGTTGGCCGTGCCCTCCACCGTGAGAAGAAGGTCCGCGTTGGTGTTGCCGACTCCGGCGATCTGCGTCCCGGTACAGGTGACCGTGATCGCACCGGTGGTCGGGACGGTGCTCTCCGTGCACACCGGCTCCCCGAAGCCCTTCCTGAAATGCGCACCCGACGGTGCATTGTCAAAGTTGACGACCGCCTGCGCTGATGTCGTGAAACCCAACATCAAAAGTGCTGCAGCCAAAATCAAAAAAAACCGCTTCATTACGAGTACTTCCTTTTTGCTGAAGTAGATGTCGTGCTTGAGGTGCGATCCTGCCCGCATGCAGGAAAGCAGTGTTTGAGTCTCTGGCGATGGTGTGGTCACGCCTGGAGGAGGTGCGCGCGCGTTGGGCAAGGTGACGAGAAGGAGGAGTTGTGCACTAAGGCCCCTGGTGCCGTGCGGAGAGTCGGGTAACGCGTGTCCTGGTGATGCAATGTCTCGAACCAGGGTTGAGGGGCGACGGCGTTGGCCGCAGCCCAATCCTGTGCTATATTTTGGTTCCCGAATCATTAGCCGTGCGCCCGCCGGCGAAGCGTCAAATCAACGCTTAACCTCCCACATTTATCAGCGCAGAAACCCGTCTAGAGTAAATAACATCGTGATTGAATAGTCACTCAAAGGCGGCAGTGAGCGGCCGAGCGCCACGTAACCGATCACATTCGTGCATCGGTGTTTCCCTGCCGTACCGACGCTGTGCACGAACTTGCGGCCCCGAAGGGTTGACCGCATGGATGGCCCGGAGCGAGCCCGTTGGAACTGGCAGACCTTGCCAAGCAACTCAACGCCGGCAAGCGGCTCAGGTACGAACAGAGACTGAACACGAGCGTTCTTGTCGAGTGGGCCTCAGCCTGACCGCTGCCTGCACGAGAGGGCGCGCGGTGTCCGCCGATGCGCGCCTAAGGACACGGTTGTAGGCCCAGCGGCTCGCGACTGGTCGCCAAGATACGAAGGTTCGGACAGGCGCCAAGCAGCGTCATGGCGAGGTCCGCGCACGCATCGAGGACATGCTCACAGTTGTCGAGCACCAGCAACACGTCCCGATCGGCCACGTACCGGCGCACCGCACCCGTCGTCGCGTCCCGCGCTGCACCACGAATGCCCAGCACACGCGCCGTCTCAGCAGCGACGTCCTCAGCCCGACCCGCCGAGACAAGATCGACCAACCAGACGCCATCGGCCCGCTGCCGCTCCTGTCCACGACCCAACTCGACGGCCGTGCGGGTCTTACCAACGCCAGCCGGGCCGGTCAGCGTGACCAGCCGGGCTCTCCGCAGCATCTCGCCGACACCCTTGAGCTCAGATGCGCGGCCGATCAACCTCGTGAGAGGCGCGGGTATCGAAGGAATCGACCCGAACGGTCCATAGTGTTCGCGCCGCTCATCCAGCCGGCCCATGACTGAAGTCTGGCATCACGCCACCGCGGTCCTCACCGATGAAGGACAGGAGCTCCTTGGTGTGGTGTCCAGCCGGTGAATGCAGGCCCGATTCTTTCGTATCAAGACAGGATGGTCAGCGGGGGGAAAGTACCAACCCGGCTGCGGCCTGAACGCTCACCTCATGCCGCATGCCGGACCGGCCGGCGCGCTGCAGGTATCGATGCGCCTGCCGGGGCGAGCAGCCGAACCGGTTGGTCAGTTCCCGCGCGGAGTCCGCGGCCGGCACTTCCTCGGACAAGCTAGCGGTTGATGCCGACCTCTTCGTGGAGGAAGAGTGTGACTGCAGTGACGCTGTGTTATGGCAGGCACGTCGACGAACGCAG
Source organism: uncultured Actinomycetota bacterium (assembly GCA_963808435.1). Lineage (GTDB taxonomy): Bacteria > Actinomycetota > Actinomycetes > Propionibacteriales > Propionibacteriaceae > Microlunatus. The sequence goes on from CAWEFW010000050.1 coordinate 131,370, forward strand.
GCGAACGTCGACGAACGGACAATTGAGACGGAACTGAGCCGATGACTGAAGCTGTTCGATTACCTGAAGGACCGGCCGAAGCGTTTCCCCTGGTCAGCGCAGCGGAGGATGCGGGATTCGAACCCGCGAGGGCTTGCACCCAACCCGCTTTCCAAGCGAGCGCCATAGGCCTCTAGGCGAATCCTCCGCGCGGAACCTTACCGGCCCTGGGCAAAGGGTCCGAACCGAGCCTGGATCGTCGTCGCCACAGTTGAAGTCGACCGACCTCAGCCAACCCTCTGCTGAGCACCGCAGAACACGATCGAATCTGCCACCATCGGCGTTCTGACGAGGAGGAGGCGTGCGTCGAGGGCAGCGGGTGGTGAGCGGCCTCCGGTTGGCCCGGCTGGTTGGCCTGCGAGCCACACGGCATCGTCGGTCACCATCATGCCCCTTTGGAGGGGAAGGTCGTCGCGAGCGTCCCGTTCCAGTCCGGCTACCCGCCGGACGATGCCTCCACTCCGCGGCTTCTAGGTCGACTCCGCGGCAGCAGCAGCCGGCGCGGGGTCCGCGTAAGTGCCGCGGAGTGGCGCTCCCGAGAGCCGGTATCGACGACTGGAACGAGCATGTGAACGTCGTCACCCGCCGTGTGTCGCAACCGCGGTCTGCGGACCGTTCGTCTTAGCGTCTCCTGCGACGAGTTCCCTCGGAGGGTCCAGTTCCGCTACCTCGGCGAGGGCGGCGTCTGGTTCGACGACGAGGACGCCCGCGCGATCACCCCGGAGGGCTGCCGGCTCACGCTGTAGCGGAAGCCTCCGTCGCTGCGCCGGTCGCCGCCGGCTCGGACTGCTGCGTATACCGCTCGCTCAGCTGCCGGTAGAACCGGCTCTGCAGCGCGAGCACCGTCACGACCAGACCGATCACACCGGTCAGCACGAACACCAGCGCCATCCCGCGGTCGGCACCGGTGCCGAACCAGCCGCCGATCGCGTCTGCACCGGCCCCGTCGGTCATGAACGGGATGAACACCAACTGAGTGATCGGACCGATCAGGAACGCGGTCAGCGGGGATGCCGCCAGCTCAACACTCTGCGCGAATCCGAACACCCGGCCCTGGCGCTCGTACGGAACCACCCGCTGCAGGATCGTCTGCTCGCTCGCCTCGGCATAGGGGATCAGCAGCATGTACACCGCCATCCCGATCGCCAGGAACACGATCGACGACCGCAGCGGGAACAGGATCGTCACGCTCCACAGCACCACGTTGACCAGCAGCAGCAGCCGCAGCGGGTTGCTGCCCAGTCCGGTCCTCGCTACGGCGAGCCCGCCGAGAATGAACCCCGCACTGAGCGCACCCCAGAGCAGGCCCCAGGCCGACACCGACATCAGCGACAGTCCGTACGCGTCCATCAGGGCCATGAACGCGCCGCCGAGGAAGTTGTTGAAGCAGGAGAACAAGATCAACGCCAGCAGACCGGGCACGCCGCGGACCAGCCGGAGGGTGCCGCGGAGGTCGACCTTGCCCGTGTCCGGTTCGCTGACCGGTGCGGGCTCGACGACCTCACCGTTCACCCGGCGGCGCTCGTCCACCTTGACCAGGGCCAGATGCGCGGCCGCCGCCGCCATCACCGCCATAGCCAGCAACAGCACGTAGAACATGTCGCCGGCCGCGACCAGCAGGCCGCTGATCACTGAGGTGACCAGAAACGACACTCCGCTGGCCGTCCCAACCAGGCCGTTGGCCTTGTCCCGGCGGTCCGCTTCGAACAGCACCGTGACCATGGTCATCAGCGCGATGGAACGGATGTTGCCGACGATCACGCCGACCATCGCGACCACGATGAACACCCACAGCCGGATGCTGGCCGGGTCGGTGAAGACGTCCTTGGGCGTGGCCTGGTAGAGCACGAACGCCGCCAGGTAGAGCGCCAGCGAGACCAGCGTCGAGGCCTGCATCACGCTCTTCTTGCGGTGATGGTCGACCAGGCTGCCGAACCAGATCCCACTCAGCGCGGTCGCCACCAGGAAGATGCCGGCCACCATCCCGGTCGCCAACACCGAGCGCGTCTCCAGGTAGACCCAGAAGGTGATCGCGAACCAGACCGTGAAGTTGATGACCGACACGAGCAGCACGTTGACCAGCAGGTGCAGGAACACGCGGTGTGCCCTGTTGCGCAGGTCGACGGCGTGCCGCGAGGTGGGCGTGGTCATTCTGGGCTCCTGTTCCGGGTACTGCCCATACTGACCCGGGCCACCGACAAAAGTCATCGGGCCCTCGGCGATCGCGTAGACTCTGCTACCGGTCCCTCGCGTGGCGATACCTCACCCAACTCCCCCAGGGCTTGACGGCAGCAAGGGTAAGTGAGCTCTTTCGGGTACGCGGGGGGCTCTTCACTTCCCGGCGTACGCCCCCAGGATCCGGTCCAGCTCGGCCCGTCCGCCATCGGACGCGAACAGCTCGGCCACCAGACCGGCCTTCTTCGCCCCCGCCACGTTGTCTACGTTGTCGTCGAGCAGCAGCGTGCGGCCGGGTTCGGTGCCCAGCCGACGCGCGGCTTCGGCGAAGTACGCCGGGTCGGGCTTAGCCACGCCCAGCTCGCAGGAGTAGAAGAGGTCATCGAACACGTCGTCGTAGCCGAGGCTCTCCCGCATGTACGCGGCCCGCTCGGGGTGCTGGTTGGTCGCGAGAGCGCAGCGGATCCCACTGGCCCGAAGTTCCTGGACCGCCGCCACGACCCCCGCGTCGACGTTCACGTGGTGCCACATCTGCAGCACCTCGTCCGACGGTGTGGTGATCTGCCACTTGGCGAGCACCGCGCCCAGCGGGCCCGCGAACGGCGTACGACCGGCCAGCGACGGCAGCTCCGCGGCCATGATGTCGTCGAAGAAGCGCCCCACCCGCTCCTCGTCCTCGGTGCCGATCAGCGCCGTTATGGCGTAGAACCACTTCTCGTCGGTGCTCTGCATCACCCCGTCGGCGTCGAACAGAATCGCGTCGAAAGGTGACCTCACCCGTGATCTCCGTTCAGCCCCAGCCGTTGCATCAGACCCATCGCGTCGTACGGGGCCCGGACCTTCGCATCGTTGTCGCAGTAGATGTAGACATCCTGCCCGGCGTCCCGCCAGCCACCGATTTTGGCGGCCCAACCATCGAGCGCCTCGTCGCTGTAGCCGCTGGCGTAGAGCTCCTCGTGCCCGTGCAGCCGGACGTAGTTGAGGTCGGCCGTGGTCTCGTCAATGATCGGCCACTGGCCCGGGTTGTCGGCCAGCACCAGCGCCACCTCGTGGCGCCGCAGGAGATCGTAGAAGTTCGGCGTCCGGAACGTCTCGTGCCGCACTTCGACGGCGTGCCGCAGCCGGTGCTCGGGGTGCGCGGCGGCCAGCTCTGCCCGGTCGTCGGGGATCCGATGGTCGCGCCCGGCGGCGATCTCGGCGGCCTGGCCGGCGGTCCGGGGCAGCATGCCCAGGAAGGTATCCATCCGGTCGAGATCGAAGCCGAGGTTCGGCGGCAGCTGCCACAGCAGCGGGCCCAGCTTGGTGTCGAGGGCCAGCACACCGGAGGCGAAGAAGTTGGCCAGCGGTGTCTCGATCCCACTCAGCTTCTTCATGTGGGTGATGAATCGGCCACCCTTGACCGCGAACTCGAAGTCGTCGGGCACCGCCGCCGCCCACGACGCGTACGCCGACCGACGCTGCAGTGAGTAGAAGCTGCCGTTGACCTCGACGCTGTTCATCCGCTCGGCGACGAAGGCCAGCTCGTCGCGCTGCCGCAGCCCGGGCGGGTAGAAGTCGCCGCGCCAGGGCTTGTAGGTCCAGCCCGAGATGCCGACGCGGATGACCACCGGTCCATCATCTCGGCCTCTGCCGAGTGTCGGCGGCGGGGCATAGGGTGCAAGGCGTGGCAGAACCGGGACTCGAGGAGATCGAGCTCGCCGCCCCGCCCGAGCACAGCCAGGACGAGGCCCTCTTCGACGAGCCGGCGTACGCGGCCCGCGCCGCTTCGGCGCCGCTTGCGTTGTACCGCCGCTACCGGCCGGACACCTTCGCCGATGTCATCGGGCAGGAGCACGTCACCGAGCCCCTACAGCGGGCACTGACCAACAACCGGGTCAACCACGCTTACCTCTTCTCCGGCCCACGTGGCTGCGGCAAGACCACCTCCGCCCGGATCCTGGCGCGCGCGTTGAACTGTCAGTACGGGCCGATCGCCGTGCCGTGCGGCCAGTGCCAGTCCTGCCGCGACCTGGCCCGCGGCGGCTCCGGCAGCATCGACGTGATCGAGATCGACGCGGCCAGCCACGGCGGGGTGGACGACGCCCGGGACCTGCGTGAACGGGCGTTCTTCGCGCCGGTGGCCAGCCGCTACAAGATCTACATCGTCGACGAGGCACACATGGTGACCACGGCGGGGTTCAACGCCCTGCTCAAGCTGGTCGAAGAGCCGCCGCCGCACGTCAAGTTCATCTTCGCCACCACCGAGCCGGACAAGGTGATCGGCACCATCCGGTCCCGGACCCACCACTACCCGTTCCGTCTGGTGCCGCCGCGGGTGCTGACCGACTACCTCGGCAAGCTGTGCGCCGCTGAGGGGATCGCGGTCGAGGCGGCGGTGCTGCCGCTGGTCGTGCGGGCCGGTGCCGGCTCGGTCCGCGACTCGCTGTCGGTGCTGGACCAGCTGCTGGGCGGGGCTGACGAGCACGGCGTGGCCTATCAGCAGGCGACGGCCCTGCTCGGGTACACCCCCGACTCGCTGCTGGACGAGTTCGTCGACGCCTTCGCCGCCGGGGACGCGGGCGGGGTCTTCACCTGCGTGGACAAGGTGATCGAGGTCGGACAAGACCCCCGGCGGTTCGCCGAGGACCTGCTCCGCCGGATCCGGGACCTGGTGGTCGTCGCCGCAGTGCCGGACGCACTCTCGTCGGGGCTGGTGGAGGCCGCCCCGGACCAGGCCGAACGACTGTCCTCCCAGGCCGCCTCCCTGGGCGCCGGGGAGCTGACGCGGGCCGCCGAGGTCATCGCCGCCGGGCTGACGGAGATGCGAGGGACCACGGCCCCGCGGCTGCACCTGGAGCTGATGTGCGCCCGGGTCCTGCTGCCCGGCGCCGACGTCAACGACCGCGGCATCCACGCCCGACTCGATCGTCTGGAACGGCGAATCGGGATGACCGGTATGCATTCTGAGCCCTCGACTACGCGCCGTGAGCCGGTCGAAGGGCCAGAGACCGGGGCTTCTGAGCCTGCGCCCCAACCGGACCCGGCAGCAGGGCGAGAGCCCGGGGCTTGGACAGGCTCAGGCCCCATCACCCCCGAGCCCGCGGCCGTACGCCCAGAGCCGATCGACGATTCGCCCCCGGCCCCTTCGCCCGCGTCCGACACCCGCGGGCCGGCGGGCGGCGAGACCGACGACACCAAGCTGGGCTCCGAGCCTGACCCGACCCAGCCCACGCCCGGGGCCAAGTTCACCGTGACCGACATCCGCCGCCTCTGGCCAGAAGTGCTGGAGGAGGTCAAGAACAAGCGGCGGTTCACCTGGATCCTGCTCAGCCAGAACGCCCAGGTCGCCGAGCTGCGGGGCAACACCCTGCTGCTGGCCATGACCAACGCCGGTGCCCGGGACAGCTTCGGCCGCGGCGGCAGCGAGGATGTGCTGCGCGAGGCGCTGGTGGTCGTCCTGGGCGCCGACTTCAAGATCGAGGCCATGGTGGAGCCTGGCAACGCCTCGGCTGCATCCCCGCGTACGCCGCCCCCTGCCCCGCCAGAGCCAGCGCCAGTGTCGGAGCCGGTGCCGGCCGTCGAGCCCGAGGACCAGCGGGTCCGGGAGCAGGCCCGGCAGAGCATCCGTCCCACTCGGGACGACCGCGGCGCGGCGGCGGCGACCGGTCCCGACGAGCGCGACGAGGCGGTCAGCCGCGACGACGACGTCCTGGATGACGCGGGCGAGTCCCACCGCGACCTGCTGACGCGCCACCTCGGGGCGGAGATCATCGCCGAGGAAGAGTCACCCGCATAGGCTGCAGGCATGATCCCCGAAGGTGACATGTCCGGTCTGCTGGCTCAGGCCCAGGCGATGCAGGAGCAGCTCTTCACCGCGCAGCAGGAACTGGCCGATGCCCAGGTCGAGGGTTCGGCCGGCGGTGACCTGGTCACCGCCACCGTCACCGGGACCGGAGAGCTGGTCGGACTGACCATCAAGCCGGAGGCGGTCGACCCCGAGGACACCGAGACCCTGGCCGACCTGGTCCTGGCCGCCGTACGCGACGCGAACACCCAGGCGCAGGCCCTGGCCGCGAGCAAGCTCGGCCCGCTGACCGGCGGCATGGGTGGCGGCCTGCCGGGTCTGCCCTTCTGACCGGAACGGCGACATGTACGAGGGTCCGGTCCAGGACCTGATCGACGAGCTGGGGCGGCTGCCCGGGATCGGGCCGAAGAGCGCCCAACGGCTGGCCTTTCACATCCTGGCCGCCGATGCCGACGACGTGATGCGGCTGGCCGACACCCTCAAGCTGGTCAAGGACACGGTCAAGTTCTGTGATACCTGCTTCAACGTCGCCGAGGACACCCAATGCCGGATCTGTCGGGACCCCCGGCGGGACCAGGCGACCATCTGCGTGGTCGAGGAGTCCAAGGACGTGGTGGCGGTGGAGCGCACCCGGGAGTTCCGCGGCCGCTACCACGTGCTGGGCGGCGCGATCAGCCCGATCGACGGCATCGGCCCGGCCGATCTCAAGATCCGCGAGCTCTGTCTACGGCTGGCGGACGGTACGGTGACCGAGGTCATCCTGGCCACCGACCCCAACCTCGAGGGTGAGGCCACCGCGACGTACCTGAGCCGGCTGCTGCTACCGATGGGCGTCCGGGTCAGCCGGCTGGCGAGCGGGCTCCCGGTGGGGGGCGACCTGGAGTACGCCGACGAGATCACCCTCGGCCGCGCCATCGAGGGTCGCCGCTTCGTCGAGGCATCCTGAGACTGGAGACGAGCGGAGTGGGGCGGCTCGATCCTGTGACGAGCGGATCAGGTGAGCGGGCGACCCAGGGAGCGTGGACGGGCCTGGCGGGAGCGCGAGCCTGCGAGCGCGGATGGTTGCGACCGGGGTCGCCCGCTCGGGGGATCAGCAAGGGGAGGTCGTGCCGCTAGGTGAGCGAGGAGCGCAGCCAGCGGCCGAAGTGGGGGACGGTGAAAGCCAGGCTGCCGCGCTCGGCGGAGTACACCAGCCCCTTCTTCATCAGGGCGTCTCGGGCGGGGGAGAGTGACGACGGCTTGCGGCCCAGCACCGTCGCCACGTCGGTCGTCGACACCGCCGCGTCGGGGGCCAGCTCGCTGGTCAGCCCGGCCATGGCGCGCAGGTAGTCCCGCTCCGCCGGGGTCGCCCGCTCGTAACGTGAGCCGAAGAAACCGACGGCCAGCTCCGCCTCCGCTTCCGGCGCGGCCACCGCGACGTCGGCGGCGGTGATGGGGGAGCCGGGCGCGTGGTCCCAGGCCGCCTTGCCGTACGCCTGGACGAAGTAGGGGTATCCGCCCGAGGTGGCGCCCATGGCCGCCAGCGCGTCCTCGGCCCAGGTCGCGCCCTCGCGTTCGGCCGGGGCGAGCAAGGCCCGCTGGACGCCCGCCGGGTCGAGTCGGTCGATCCGGATGTAGCGGAAGAGCCGCTCCGAGTAGGACTTGGACGCCGACAGCACGCTCGGCAGGTGCGGCAGCCCGGCGCCGACCAGCATCAGCGGCTTGCCGGTCTGGGACAGCTCGTGGCAGGCCGCGCAGAGCGCCGACACGTCCTCCGGCGTCAGATCCTGCATCTCGTCGATGAACACCGCCACCCCGGCCGACACCTCGGTGGCCAGGTCGGCGACGTCGCTGAGCAGCTCCAGCAGGTCGATCTCGATGTCACCCGAGTCGGCCCGGCCTACGGCCACCACGCCGTCGATGGCCGGGGTCCAGCGGTCGACCAGCTTGCCGCCGCGCGGGTTGGTCCGCAGCCCGAACGCCTTGAGCACCGCCAGCACCTCGGCCACCCGGTCCGGCGCCCGGTGCCGGACCGAGAGCTCGCGTACAGCGGCGTGCAGCGCGCCGGTCAGCGGTCGGCGCAGGCTTGTATCGGGCCGAGCCTCGACCTTCCCGGTGCCCCAAAGCCGGTCCATCGCCTGCGACCGCAGGGCGTTCAGCAGCACCGTCTTGCCCACGCCGCGCAGCCCGGTCAGCACCAGGCTGCGCTCCGGCCGGCCGCGTTCCACCCGCTCCAGGGCCACATCGAAAGCCTTCAGCTCCGCGTCGCGACCGGCCAGCTCGGGCGGCCGCTGACCAGCGCCAGGGGCGTAAGGATTGCGTACCGGGTCCACGTCTCGGACCGTATCAACCTGTCTAGCGCTCGCCGTAGATTTGCGTAGACAACCCTCGACGTGTCGCTGGGGCCCTCGAGAGGTGCCATACATACAGCCCTATTCGCCTCTCTAGCGCCTGCCGTAGAAACGCCTAGACAGCCCTCGACAGAGGAGTGTGTCAGAGGACCGAGGTGGCTTCGGCATGGAATACGCCGAGCTGCTCGCAGGCGTTGTTCAGCGTCCGCTGCACGGCCAGGGTGTCGTCCAACGGCATGACGGCGCTCTCGGTCCGGCCCGCCTGGACTCCCTGGGTGACCTCGAGCAGCTCGTGGGAGTAGCCGCGGCCGAGCGGCGGCTGTTCGATCGTCTCCGGGTCGTGGCCGGTCCGGTGCAGCACGATGCGGTCCGGGTGGTGAAACCGCGGCGGCACGTCGATCCAGCCGTCGGTGCCGAAGACCCGGGCCGCTCCGGGGGTCGGGTTGCGGAGCGACATCAGGATCGACGCCGACCGCCCGTCCGGGAAGCCAAGCAGCATTCCCGCCTCGTAGTCCACCCCCGTGGGCGCCAGCGAGCCCGCGACGTCGATCGACGCCGGCTCGCCGAGGAAGTACTGCGCGAACGAAACCGGGTACACCCCGAGGTCGAGCATCGCGCCGCCGCCCTGGGCCGGGTCGAAGAGCCGGTGCGCCGGGTCGTACGCCCGGTCCACGCCTAGGTCGGCCTGCACCTGGCGGACCTCGCCGATGGCGCCGTCGTCCACCAGCCGCCGGGCGGACACGATCGCGGGCTGGAAGCGCGTCCACATCGCCTCCATCACGAACACCCCGCGGTCCCGGGCGGCGGCGATGACCTCCTCGGCCCCGGCGACGGTGGCCGTGAACGCCTTCTCCACCAGCAGGGCCTTGCCGGCCTGGATTCCGGCCAGCGCGATCTCGTAGTGCTGCGAATGCGGCGTGGCGATGTAGAGCGCGTCCACCTCGTCGTCGGCCATGATCTCGGCGTACGAGCCATGGGCCCGCCCGATCGTGAACCGGTCGGCGAAGTCCTGGGCCCGCTCGACGGACCGGCTGGCCACCGCGACCACCGACGCCCCGGGGACCTGGCTGAAGTCGGGCAGCACCGACGCCGCGATGTTCCCCGGCCCGACGATGCCCCAGCGGACCTCCGGGCCGGTCAGCGGGTCGACCCCTTCACCTTGACCAGGGCGATGGTGAGGGCGAGCGGCACGATGAAGATCTTCCAGTCGCTGTAGAGCGAGAGATAGATGACGAAGCAGGCCGTCCAGGCCAGGCCCGTCGCAACCCCGAGCGCCGCCAGCCACTTCGGGTCGATCCGTGCCTGCACCTGGCGCTGAGCCTTGGCCTGCTCCAGCAGCTCGGCCGCCTGCCGGCGTTCCTGCTCCTCGAGGGACTCCAGCTCCTCCGGTCGCCCCGGGTTGGGTCCGGGCAGATCCTCGAAGAGCTGCTCGATCTCCTCGGTGGTCTTGGCCTGCAGCGCGATGCACAGGCGGTCGTTGAACTCCGTCTGGGTCAACCGGCCCTCGGTTAGGTGCTCGCTGAGCAGTTCGACGGCCTTGTTGCGCTCGTCGTCCCCGATCCGCAGAGGCTTGGACTCCGCCACGGTGCCAGTATTTCACCGGATGTCGGTTTGGCTGGACATGACCGCACCCGTCTGGGCGCCGCAACTACAGTGAGTGGCCGAGGAAGAGGGTGGAGACGTGCGGCGGGAGACGGCGTGGGCCGGGTAGTCCAGAAGTACGGCGGGTCGTCAGTGGCCGATGCCAACAGCATCAAGCGCGTCGCCAAGCGGATCGTCGCCACCAAGGCTCAGGGCCACGATGTCGTGGTCGTCATCTCGGCGATGGGGGACACCACCGACGAGCTGATGGACCTCGCGCTCCAGGTCTCGCCGCTGCCCCCGCCTCGCGAGCTGGACATGCTGCTGACCGCCGGCGAACGGATGAGCGCGGCGCTGCTGGCCATGGCCATCCACGACCAGGGAATGCACGCCCGCTCGCTGACCGGCTCGCAGGCGGGGATCATCACCACCGGCACCCACGGCAACGCGCGGATCATCGACATCACGCCCGGCCGGATCACCAAAGCGCTGGACCAGGACGACATCGTGATCGTCGCCGGCTTCCAGGGCGTGGCCCAGGACAGCAAGGACGTCACCACCCTGGGTCGAGGCGCCTCCGACACCACCGCAGTCGCCCTGGCCGCATCGCTCGGGGCCGACTACTGCGAGATCTACACCGACGTCGACGGGGTCTTCACCGCCGACCCGCGGATCGTGCCCAGCGCCCGGCGCATCCCGGACATCAGCTACGAGGAGATGCTGGAGATGGCCGCTTGCGGCGCCAAAATCCTGCATCTGCGCTGCGTCGAGTACGCGCGGCGCGAGAACGTCCGCGTCCACGTGCGGTCGTCCTTCTCCGACCGCGACGGCACCTGGGTGCAGGAACTGGAGGAAAGCAGCGCGATGGAACAGGCGATCATCTCCGGCGTCGCTCACGACCGCAGCGAGGCCAAGATCACCATCGTCGGCGTGCCCGACCGGGTGGGGGAGGCGGCCCGGATCTTCACAGCAGTGGCCGAGACCGAGATCAACATCGACATGATCGTGCAGAACGTGTCGGCGGTGGAGACCTCGCGGACCGACATCTCCTTCACCCTGCCCAAGACCGACGGACGGGCCGCGATGGAGACGCTGGCCGCGCTGAAGGCCGAGGTCGGGTTCACCGATGTGCTCTACGACGACCAGATCGGCAAGGTCTCGGTGGTCGGCGTCGGGATGCGCTCCCACCCGGGCGTGACGGCGAGGTTCTTCTCAGCGCTGGCCGATGCCGGGGTGAACATCGAGATGATCTCCACCTCGGAGATCCGGATCTCGGTGGTCGTCGACCAGGACGACGTCGACCGCGCCGTGGTCGCGGCGCACACCGCGTTCGGGCTGGACGCCGCCGAGGCTGCGGTGGTGTACGCCGGCAGCGGCCGCTGAGCTCCTCGCTTATCGGTGATCCGCAGGTCGGCCGACGTCGCAACCATCCGCGCTCGCGGGCTCGCGCTCCCGCCAGACCCATCCACGCTCCGCCGGCCGACTTGCGAGCCACCGACTGCGCTCGTCTCCAGCCTGCTGTCGGCCGGATTAGCCGGACTCTGTGTCCGGCACCGACCAGCGGCAGCCGACCTTGCCGGAGGTGAGCGTGACTGCCCGGCCGCGGTCGGGATCGAAGCGGGCCCAGGCGCGTAGGCACCGGCTGCTCGTGTCGTCGAGGTAGATCCCCGCCGACCGGACGCCCGGCCCGCGGTGCCGGTGGACGGCGTACCGTGGCCACCGGTGACCGTCGTAGTTGTGCAGCTGCATCGTGATCGTCAGCTCGCCCCGTCGCTCGCGGGCCGTGCCGGTCTTGGTGACCATCGCGCAGGTCCGGCCGCCGTCGTCGGCGGACTGGAAGACCTGCAGGGTCAACCCGCCGCGCTCACCCACGGCGGTGGTCTCGGTGTCGACCAGCTTCCCCGGACAGGTGGACAGCGCGCCGCCCGGGATGTTGGTGGATGAGCTGGGGCTGGGCGCCAGCGTCTCGCCCTGGCTCGGATGCCGGTTCGGGGTCCGCGGCACCGACTCCTCCTCCTGGCCGGCCACGGCGACGAATATCACGATGGACACGACGAGCAGCGCTTTGGCAGCGGTGCCCGCGCTCGCCATGGTCTGCCCCGATCAGCCACGGAATGGTGTTCTTGATCAGCAGAACGCGCATCGCCCGCTCTGTCAAGCGGCGCGCTGAGTCGGTGTTTGGCCTGGTCGGGTGAGGGTACCAAGGGCCTGAACCACCGCCGGTGGCCTCCTGGGCCGCACCAACCTGACAGACTGTGATCTGCACTGGTCGGGTTCGGACCGGCCGCAGACTCCCCGAGGGACGCATCGACAATGCCCGCCCGTACGCCCAAGAGCGCCGACGACGTCTCCGAGCCCATGTCGGCCGACCGCCCGGACTCGGGCCCGGATGGGCGGCCCGACGCTGAGCCCCGCCGCCGCCGGGACCCGGCCAAGGACGAGCGCCTCGACCCGGTGACCGGCGAGCAGCTCGCCGAGCCGGACCCGCCGGGCCCGGACTCCGACCTGGTTGACGCGCCCAAACGGCCGGAGCAGGCCGGTAACGCGAACCTGCCCCCGCCGCTGTTCGGGGTGCTGGTGGTCGCCGGACTCTTCGTGGTCGCCGCCGGGTTGCGGCAGGGGGCGGACATCGTCGGGCCGCTCTTCCTGGTGCTGACCATCGTGATCACCGTGCACCCGCTGAGATCCTGGCTGGTGTCGCGGAGGTCGCCTCAGTGGCTGGCCAGCGTCATCAGCCTGCTCAGCGTCTATGGGCTGATCCTCATCGTGCTCGGGTCGGTGGTGTGGTCGCTCACTCGGCTGGGAACCAGCCTGCCCGAGTACAGCGAACAGTTCACCCAGCTCTACCAACAGGCGTTGCAGACGCTTGCCGGCTTCGGAATCAGCATCCAGGCTCTCAACGACGCCGTCTCCTCGCTGAACCTGTCGAGCTTTGCCGGGGTCGCCCGGTCGGCGCTGAACACCATCACCAGTGGACTGTCCTTGCTGGCCCTGATCGCCGCGCTGGTGTTCTTCGTGGTCTTCGACGCGGCCGGCTTCGGTGATCGCATCGAGACCATCCGGTCGTACCGGCCCCGGATCGCGGACGGTCTGATCGACTTCGCCGAGGGCACCCGCCGGTACTGGATCGTCACCACAGTCTTCGGACTGATCGTCGCCGCACTGGACGTAATCGGCCTGTTGATCATCGGCGTGCCCCTGGCCTTCACCTGGGGCGTGCTGGCCTTCGTCACCAACTACATCCCCAACATCGGCTTCCTGATCGGGCTGGTCCCGCCGGTCCTGATTGCGCTGCTCGCCAGCGGCGGGGGTTCCGCCATCGCTGTGGCGGCGCTCTACATCGTGGTCAACGTCGTGGTGCAGACCCTGATCCAGCCGCGCTTCACCGGGGACGCGGTCGGCATCAGCCCGACCGTCGCCTTCCTCTCGCTGATCGTCTGGGCATACCTGCTCGGCGTGTTGGGGGCGCTGTTGGCCGTGCCGGCGACCCAGTTCGTCAAGTCGCTGCTGGTCGACCACTCAACCTCCGGCCAGTGGTTCGGGGCGTTCATCAACTCCAGTGGACGCCAACGGGGCCGACCCAACCTGTCCGGCATCCGGCGCCGCAAGGAGAGACGGGCCAGCTAGCGACGACCTGCACGGTAGGGTCCGAATCCGCTGACAAGTCGGACCGGATGCGGGTGTGCAGGGAGGCTGGATAGGCGTGAGCGAGAAGTACCGGGTCAAGGTCCTCAACCACATCTCCGCCAACGGGCTGCGTCGGCTGCCCTGGGACCGGTTCGCCACCTCGGCCGAGGTCGAGGAACCGCACGCCATCCTGCTCCGCTCGGCCGACCTGCACGCTACGGACATCCCCGCCTCGGTGCTGGCCATCGGCCGGGCGGGGACTGGCACCAACAACATCCCGGTCACGGCCATGTCCGCCCGCGGGGTTCCCGTCTTCAACGCACCCGGCGCCAACGCCAACGCGGTCAAGGAGCTGGTGCTGGCGGGCATGCTGCTGGCCGCTCGCAACCTCGACGACGCGCTGCGCTTCGTGTCCGCACTGGACGTGTCCGACCCCGAGCTCGAGGTCCGGATCGAGAGCGGCAAGAAGGCGTACGCGGGGTACGAGCTGTCCGGTCACACGCTCGGGGTGGTCGGCCTGGGCAAGATCGGCTGCCTGGTGGCCGACGCGGCGATCAAGCTGGGCATGCACGTGATCGGCTACGACCCGGAGATCACCGTCGACTCGGCGTGGAGCCTGCCCTCCACGGTGAAGAAGGCGCACACCCTGGGCGAGGTGCTACGGCACAGCCACTTCATCACCGTGCATGTGCCGCTGGTCGAGGCCACTCGGGGCATGATCGACGCCGGTGGGGTGGCCCAGATGAAGCCGGGTGCGGTGGTGCTCAACTTCTCCCGCGGGGGTGTGGTCGACGAGACCGCGGTCCTCGAGGCGCTGGAGGAGAAGCACCTGGGCCGCTACGTCTGCGACTTCCCCAGCCCCCAGCTGAACGGGCACGTCGGGGTGATCGTGCTACCGCACCTCGGCGCGTCCACCCGGGAGGCGGAGGAGAACTGCGCGGTCATGGTTGCCGAACAGGTCCGCGACTACCTGCTCGACGGGACTATCGAGAACGCGGTCAACTTCCCGAACGTGTTGCTGCCCCGGGAGTCGCCGTGGCGGGTGGCGATCGCCAACGCCAACGTGCCCAACATGGTGGGCGGCATCTCCCACGAGATGGCCGCGGCCGGCCTGAACATCGCCACCATGACCAACAAGTCCCGCGGCGACCTGGCCTACACGGTCGTCGACGTGGACAGCGACGTGCCGCCGCCGGTGATCGAGGCGATCTCCCGGATCCACGGCGTGCTCAAGGTCCGTTACCTCCCGGCCTAGCGACATCAGCGTGAACGATCCTGCTTGGTAGACCAAGCAGGATCGTTCACGCTGTGTCCTCGGCGGCCCCGCGGCTTCCTGAGTGACGGGCGAGCCCTAGGCGTGTCGACTTGACCAATGGTCTCAGAGTTCACTCATGGGTCTTGTGTTACCAAAGTGACACCTTTAAAGTCCTGCGTGTCGTGGGGTTTATGAGGTTGTTGCCGTCGGGAGGTCTGGTTCAATGTCGGCTTTGCCAACACTTCGGTGGAGAAGGGCCGGACTGGCGGTGCTGCTGGCCGTTGGTGTGACGCTCGCGCTCTTCACGCCCGCGGCGTCGGCCGCATCGACGGTGAGCGTCGCGGCGACGACGACGGTGAACATCCGGACCGGGCCGGGCCTGCACTACCGGGTGACCGGCCAGCTCGTCCGCGGCCAGCGGATCCGCGCGTACGAGCCGGTCCGCGGCACCTGGGTGCGGGTGCGCTTCGCCGGGGGCGAGGCATACATGGCTCGGGAGTACCTGACCACCTCGACGACCCTCGCCGGCCCCAGCCGGATCAGCACGACCGGCACCAAGATCACCACCGCCCGGCTGAACCTGCGGTCGGCGCCCAGGGCCGGGCTGGTGATCGGCACGCTGGCCGAGGGCACCCGGCTGCGGCTGACCGGCAGGATCGCGAACGGCTACGCCGAAACCCTTCATACGGGCAGGTCCCGCTGGGTGTCTCTGACCTACCTGGCAAGAGCCATCGCCACATCAACCGCGCCCGCCCCGACCAGCACCAAGGGTCAGACCGCGTACGCCTTCGCCCGGACCCAGCTGGGCAAGCCCTACAGCTACGGCGCAGCCGGGCCGGACGCGTACGACTGCTCGGGCCTGACGCTCACCTCCTGGCGCAAGGCTGGCGTGGCGCTGCCGCGCACCACCGCACAGCAGTTCCACATCGGGAAGCGGATCACCAAGGGCGACCTGCGGGTCGGCGACCTGGTCTTCTACTACGGCCCCACCCCGAGTCACGTCGGGATCTACGCCGGCGGAGGCAAGATCATCCACGCGCCCCGGCCCGGCAAGGTGGTCCAGCATGTGCCGATCGACTACATGCCCTACGCCGGGGCGGTCCGGCCGGGCTGAACCTGGGTGCGTATCCCTGCTGAAATCTCCGCTGTTCGGTTCCGTCGGCTGAGGGGCATCTATTCTGCACTCGGGGGTTACGGACCCGTAGGTACCCGGGCTACGATTTGGTTCACGCCTCAACTACGAGCCTTGAGGCGGGTGTGTTGTTGCAGCCTCGGGGGAGCGCCTGCCATGGAAGTCAGTTGGATGAGTCATGCCACGACGTGCCCGTCGGGGTCCCGACGATCGGTGGACCGTCGACACCGGTACCGATGTCGATCGTGCGCCGACGCGACCGCTGACCCGGTCTGATGGTGACCACGGTGGAATGGGTGTTCGGGGGCGCCGCCTTGGTGGTGCTGGTTCTCGGGGCGGTGTTGTACCGACTGGCCCATCGCGACGATGATCGCCAGACGGCGGCGATCGTGAGCTTCATCGTGAGCGCGGACCTGTTCGTCCTCGCCGTCAACGCCGCGCTGGTGTAGTGCCTTGATCCCGGTCGCCGGGAGCGGCCGGCCGGATAACCTCGAACCCTGACCGACAAGCTCAGCTAGGGGTCTTGGTGCACGACGACGTGGGACGGGTTGAACGGCGGGTGGCTCGGTTCGTGACCGAGCGGCTGCGACCGGCGGTTTACCGGCGGCAAGAGCCGTTGACGGTGGTGTCCTGGGATGCGCCGGGAGAGCCGGTCGACTTCGGCACCGCGTTCGCCGCGACCTACACGCCCTGTTCGCCCGGTCAGGCGTGGGGCCGACCTTGGGGCACGACCTGGTTCCGGCTGAGCGGAGACGTGCCGGCCGACTGGGCAGCGGAGGAGGGTCTACGGGCCGAGGTTGTGGTCGACCTCGGGTTCGGCGGGGCCCAGCCGGGCTTCTCGGCCGAGGCGACGGCGTACGCCCCGGACGGCACGATCCTGAAAGGCCTGCACCCGCGCAACCGGCATCTCCCGGTGACCGGAAACGAGGCGGTGGACCTCTACCTGGAGGCCTCGGCCAACCCGGACCTGGGGCCGACGACGTTCCAGCCCACCCCCTTGGGCGACCTCGCCACCGCGGGAACCGAACCGCAGTACCGGTTTGAAGGCGCGTGGCTGGCCGAGCTCGACACGGTCGTCTGGGAGTTGATCCAGGACGTCGACACCTTGCACGGCCTGATGCACGAGCTGCCGTTCGGCTCGCCGCGCCGCGCGTTCATCCTGCGGGCGCTGGACGCCCTGGTCGACGTGGTCGAGCCGCGCGACGTGGCCGGCACGGCGGCGGCGGGACGCGCCGTGCTCGCCGAGGTCCTGCGGCAGCCGGCGTACCCGAGCGCGCACCGGATCACAGCCATCGGGCATGCGCACATCGACTCGGCCTGGCTGTGGCCGGTGCGCGAGACGGCGCGCAAGTGCGCACGGACCTTCGCCAACGTGCTGGCGCTGATGGCCGAGGACTCCGACCTGGTGTTCGCCTGCTCGTCGGCGCAGCAGTACGCCTGGATCCGCGACCAGTACCCGCAGCTGTTCGAGCAGATCCGGACGCGGGTGGCCGAGGGTCGCTTCGTCCCGGTCGGCGGGATGTGGGTGGAGTCCGACACCAACATGCCCGGCGGCGAAGCCCTGGCCCGGCAGTTCCTGGCCGGACAGCGCTTCTTCCGAGAAGAGTTCGGGGTCGAGTGCCGCGAGGTCTGGCTGCCGGACTCCTTCGGCTACACCGCAGCGCTCCCGCAGATCGCGAGACTGGCAGGGGCGCGCTGGTTCCTCACCCAGAAGACCTCGTGGAACGAGACCAACCGGATTCCGCACCACACCTTCTGGTGGGAAGGCATCGACGGCAGCCGGCTGTTCACCCACTTCCCGCCCGTCGACACCTACAACTCCGACCTCTCCGGGCGCGAGCTGGCCCGCGCCGAGCGCCAGTTCGCCGAGAAGGGTCGGGCGAACAGCTCGCTGGTGCCCTTCGGCTGGGGTGACGGCGGTGGCGGACCCACCCGGGAGATGCTGGCCGCCGCCTCCCGGGCCCGCTCGCTGGAGGGCTCGCCCCGGGTGGAGATCGCCAGCCCGGCCGAGTTCTTCCGAGCCGCGGAGGCGGAGTACGCCCAGCCGCCCGAGTGGAGCGGGGAGCTGTACCTGGAGTTCCATCGCGGTACCTACACCTCACAGGCCCGGACGAAGCGGGGCAACCGGCGTAGCGAGCACCTGCTGCGCGAGGCCGAGTTGTGGGCGACGGCCGCCTACCTGCAGCGCGGGGAGCCGTACCCGTACGAGGTGCTCGAGCGCTGCTGGCACACCGTCCTGCTGCAGCAGTTCCACGACATCCTGCCCGGCTCCTCCATCCGGTGGGTCTACCGTGATGCGGATCGCGGGTACGCCGAGGTCGAGCGGGCGCTGGAGGAGGTCATCGAGCACGCCTGCCGCGCCCTGGCTGGGACCGGCTCGACGACGCTGGCCTTCAACGCCGGACCGTACGCCGCGGCGGGGGTTCCCGCCGCGGGCGCCGGCGTGCCGGTGGCGAGTGGTGAGGCGACGCTCGCCGACTCACCCGACGGGATCGTGTTGGAGAACGACCGGGTCCGGGTGGTCGTCGACGAGCGTGGGCTGCTGACCTCGGTGTTCGACCTGACGGCGGACCGCGAGGTGCTGCCCGCCGGCGCGGTCGGGAACCTGCTGCAGCTGCACCGGGACACCCCGACGCTGTGGGACGCCTGGGACCTCGACGACCACTATCGGCGGTCGGTGGTCGACCTGACCGCCGTAGAGAGCATCGAGATTTCCGAGAAGGGTCCGGAGCGCGTGGCCGTCCGCGTCGCCCGGCGCTTCGGCGACTCCGCGGTGGAGCAGGTGATCAGCCTGCGGGGTGGGTCGAACGCGATCGACATCGAGACGAAGGTCGACTGGCACGAGCGCCAGCGGTTGCTGAAGCTGGCCTTCCCCCTCGACGTCCATGCCGACCGCGCCGCCTCGGAGATTCAGTTCGGCCATGTCTATCGCCCGATCCATACCAACACGTCCTGGGACAGCGCGCGCTTCGAGATCTGCGCCCACCGCTGGGTGCATGTGGGGGAGGCCGGATACGGCGTCGCGGTGGCCAACGACGCGACGTACGGGCACGACGTCACCCGGTCCAGCCGAAGCGGACGCGTCGCCACGATCGTCCGGCTCTCCCTGCTTCGGGCGCCGTTGTACCCCGACCCTGAGGCTGACCAGGGTGAGCACACGATGCGCTGCTCGTTGGCGGTCGGCGCGAGCGTCGCCGATGCGGTTCGCGAGGGCTACCGGCTCAATCTGCCGCTGCGGGAGATTGCCGGCGCGGACCCCGTCGAGCCGCTGTTGACCGTGGACCACCCGGCGGTCGTGGTCGAGGCGGTGAAGCTCGCCGAGGACCAGAGCGGCGACGTGATCGTTCGGCTCTACGAGGCCCACGGCGGCCGGGCGCGAGGGACGGTGCGAGCGGCGTTCCCGGTCGGCGGGGTTACCGAGACTGACCTGCTGGAGCGTCCGCTCGAGGATGCCAGTGCGCTTCGGCCGGGTGCGGAGGTTGCGGCCGACGGCATCGCGCTGGAGCTGCGACCCTTCCAGATCGTCACCTTGCGCCTGACCCGCCCCTGACCTCCTCTCACGTGACAACTTGGGGCGGGGTTGACGGGCGGGGCCTAGACGGGCGAAGGGGCCCGGCGTCGGCGTCGGGCCAGCACCACGGCCGAGGCGATCAGTACGCAGCCCGCCGCGACCAGGCCCACGGCGACGCCAAAGGCGCTGTCCAGGATCTGGTAGAGCGCCCAGGGCCAGATACCGAGCACGAGCAGGCAGCCGACGACGGCGAACGCGTACAGCTGCAGCCGAACCACGCCGATAAACAGCGCCGCGGCCACGGCCGTCGCCAGTGCGACCGCGAGGTACGGGTGGTCGAAGGCCATCAACGTGAGCGAGGCCGCCCCGGCACTTATGCCGGCCAGGGTCCAGGCGACATGGCGGTTCAGCAGCAGGCCGCAGCCGACCAGGACTGCGCCGACCAGCAGGAACGCGCCCGCCGTCGCGTACGCCATCTCGTCGGGGCCGCTCAGCTCGAGCTCTTCGGCCACGATCCGCTGCGCGAAGATCATCGCCGCCACCCAGCCCGGGGCGTAGAACGCTGCCGATCGCACTGTGACCGCGCCGATCAACGCGGCCACCACGACCACGCCGGACGAGATCAGCAGCTCCCGCTCGTCGATCATGGTGAAGCAGGCGAAGCCGGCGGCGACGCAGGCCAGCGCGAGCAGGGCTCGGGCCAGACCCCGACGGGTGCCGACCCGTTCCAGGACCAGCCCGCCCGCCAGCGGCACCAGGAACGAGGCGATGGCGAGAACGATCTTCGTGTCCCGCCCCAGGTCGTCCCAGAGGGTCGAGCCAACGAAGATCACCGCACCCAGGAGGAGGGCGCCGCCGACGTAACCAAGTACATCGAGTACGCCGGTGCTGGCCGCCCGCGGTGGGGCAATGGCCGCTGCCCTCGGCGCGCCGCGGTCCTGTTCCATGGCCCGCCACAGTCGGTCCGCCTGCCCGGTGGACAGGACCCCCTCCGCAACCAGCGCCTGCAGCTCACCCGCGAGCGCGGACGGCGGCGGTGGCATCGTCGTCATGACGATCATCGTGCCGCTTGTGGGTGCCGGCTGCTGCCCGAAATAGGCTGAAACAGGCTGGCCGTTCCTCCGCAGCCCACCACGACAGGAGACCGGTGGCTTCTGCCCGAGCGAGCGGCGGGCTCGTATGTCGAGGATCTTGATTGGTGGTTCGACGGTGTAGGGTCACCTGCTCACGATTCAGCACGGCGGGTGGGTTCTCTTCCCAGGTAGATTCTGCGTGTGCCCCTTGTCGTCGCTCCCGACATCCCCGGCATCAGCGACTTGCAGCCGCTGGCCAGGGGTGGCTTCGCGACGGTGTGGCGTGCCCGGCAGGAGGCGCTCGACCGGCTTGTGGCCGTCAAGGTCGACGAGCGCTCGCTGGACAGCGAGTCGGAGCGCCGCCGGTTTCTGGGCGAGGCAAAGACCGCGGGCAACCTCTCCGGTCATCCCGCGATCGTCACGGTGCACGACGCGGGCATCCTGACCGACGGCCGGCCCTATCTGGTGATGAAGCTCTGCACCGGCGGGTCGTTGACGGCCTGGCTGCGGCCCGACAATCGGCAGAGCGTGTCGCGGATCTGTACGGTCGGCGTGCAGATCGCCGACGCCTTGGCCGTGGTGCACGAGCAGGGCATGCTGCATCGCGACGTCAAGCCGCCGAACATCCTGATCGACAGCTACGGCAATCCCGGGCTCACCGACTTCGGGCTCGCTGCGGCGGAACCCGGCTCCGCCGCCGGCATGACCCTGGCCTTCGCTCCGCCGGAAGTACTTCTTGGTCAACCGCACACGGCGGCCGGCGATGTCTACCAGCTGGCGGCCACGCTCTACGCGCTGTTGAGCGGGCGCCCGCCGTCGGAGGTGCAGGGCGGAGGCGCCGCGTCACTGGCTGATCGGGTGGCCCGGCTCAAGGAGCCGGTCAAGACGCCGCCCGGGGTCGGTGACGACCTGATGCGCGTGCTGCGCAAAGGACTCGCCTTCGACCCAGCCGACCGGCCGTCCGCGGCTGAGTTTCGTGATCGGCTGGCCGCCCTGGGCCTGGCCGACCAGGCCGGCAGCATTCGGGGCACCGGCAGCACCGCAGTACCGGGTCCCAAGACTGCGCGACGGCCGATCCTGATCCTGGTGGCCGGCACGGTGATCTCGTTGCTGGTCCTTGCGTTCGGCGCGAGCGGGATCTATCTCTACGAGATCGACCGGAGCGTGACGGCGAACATCAACCGCGAGATCGACCTACCCCCGGAGGTGACCGGTGGCGAGAGACGGCCGGTGAAGGACCCGGTGGCGGACGAGACGCTCCAGTACCTGCTGATCGGTACCGACGCCGGTGATCCGGCGCAGGACGAGAATGGTCGCAGCGACTCGATCATGCTGCTGCACCTGAACGAGGCGCGCGACGAGGCGTACGTGATTTCGGTTCCGCGCAACATGATGGTGACCATCCCGGGCAAGGGCGAGCAGCGCATCAACGCCGCGTACGCCCTGGGGCAGGCGCCAATGGTGGTGCGGACGCTCGAACAGTTGACCGGGTCCCGGATCGACCACGTGGCCATGATCGATTTTCGGGGCTTCGTCAACCTCACCGAGACCCTGGAGGGGGTCACGGTCCGGAACCGCACCGAGTTCAGTAGCCACGGCTTCAACTACCCCGTTGGGGACATCACGCTGTCGGGTGATGCCGCGCTCTGGTACGTGCGGGAACGGCGGGGGTTGCCCAGCGAGCTCACTCGGACCGAGAACCAGCGGAACGTACTCAAGGCGATCCTGTCGAAGGGTCTGTCGGCCGAGGTGGTCGCCGACCCGCTTCGCTTCACCCAGTTCATCGGCGACGCAGCCAAGCAGATCCGGGTCGACAAGACGCTGACCAACGGAGAGCTCCGCTCGACCGCCGCGTCCCTGCGGCTGACGCCCAACGACATCACGCTGATCTCGGCACCGCTCGGTAAGCAGCGGAAGATCGGCCGTCAGGAGGTTTACACGGTCGATCGGGCCAAGCTTGCCGAGCTCAGCCAAGCACTGCGCACCGACACCATGGCGGCGTACGTCAAGAAGTACCCCCAAGGCTGATCCGGCGCCGGCCGGCTCGCAGCCGCCGGCGAGGACTACTTGGTGGTGGTCGGCGTACGGAAGCCTTCCGCCTGAACGGACTCGTCGGCGACGCGTACGCCGTAGTGGTAGGCGAGCTTCCCACCGAGGAAGCCCGAAGCGCCGACGACGGCCATCCCGATCACGCTGAGCACCAGCGGCCCCACCGGTGCGGCCTCCCAGCTGTCCTGGGTCCGGAACCGCCAGATGAAGCCGCACAGGAAGATCACGAGCGCGGTCGAGTTGAGTACTGCGTGAATCCGGCCGGTGTTGAAGACGGCGGTCCTGGAAGGGATGTTGCGCAGATCGATCACCCCGAAGACTGCCGCCGCGGCGGCCCCCAGCACGCCCAGCAGGATCAGCCACATGGCGCCGACGGACCAGATGCGCGGCTCGGAGCTCCCGTAGGAGACGAAGTCGAACACCAGGGAACACACCCATGCGCCGATCGGCAGCGTGACGGCGATCGGATGGACGGGATGGCCATAGGATCCAGCCAGCGGCGATCGTGGTTTCTTCGACTGCAGGTGTCCAGCGTCCATCTGACTCTCCCTATCCTCTGGCGGGCGCTCAGATCTTCCTTTCGCAGCGTAGCCCTGAAGGTGCTCGCCCAAGGTTGTCCCTACCCGTCCGCGTCCGTGTGTCGCGAGCCCGCGGATGGGTCCCAGTAGCGCAGGGGCTGCTGCTGTGGGGGCCTCGATGCTCCCGAAGCCGTCTTCGGCAAGTCAAGGTCTATGTGAACTGCCGCCCGACGACTATGCGGCGGCCTACGTTCTTCGCGTGACAGCCAATGCGGATTCCCTGGCGGAGCCTTCGACACCGGGCCCGCAGCACCGGCTGGCAACCTACGGCACGCTTGGCCCCGGCCGCCCCAACCATCCATCAGCTCTCGAACTTGAGGGGGCGGTGGTCGCGCGGCTTCGTGCATGGGCGGCTTGTCGATGCTGGCTGGGCGCGGATCTGGGTTCCCCGCCATCGTGCTCGATCCTGAGGGAACGCACGTCGACGTCGAGGTGTTCGAGTCTCTCTGATCTGCTGGATCACTGGGATCGGCTCGACAGGTTAGAGGGCGCCGGGCATGCGCGAGTGGTCGCCACCTGCGCGTCCATGACTGTCTGCTGGGAGGTGCAGCGGATGGCTTCCCAGGCTGGCTCTGAGCAAAACCGCCGAGGTGACACCCATCCCACGACGGTTCCGCACCGAATAGGAGCAAGCCCTAATGCCCTGACATGGCTTGGCCGGCCCATCCCGGAGAGGTTGTCGTGTTCCACCCCCAACGCCTTACCTCGCCGCCGCCTCGTTGGCGGACCTGATGGCCACCTCCGTTGCCGGTAGGAGCGAACTCCATGAATTCACCGGCTCGTATTCCGTGGATGCCCTGGAGGCGGCCGATCGGGCCGCGTTCGAAGCCCACCTGGCGGCTTGCGGGCCCTGCCGCGATGAAGTGGTCCGGTTCCGTGAGACTGCAGCCGAGTTATCCGTACTCAGCGTGGTCACTCCGCCGCCAAGGCTATGTGTCGACGTCCTCGCTGCGGCCCGTACCACTCCCCGCAATCCAGCCCGGGACGCTCCTGAGCTCAGAGGGTGCCCACCTCGACGATGCGGTGCTTGATTCCGTACGCCACCGCGGCGGTACGCGAGTCGACATCGAGCTTGGTGAAGATGTTGGACACGTGGCGATGAACCGTGCGCTCGCTGAGGTGCAGCTCGTTGGCGATCGCACGGTTCGCCTTGCCTCGGGCGATGAGACAGAGGACCTCGATCTCCCGTCGGGTGAGCCCGTGTGGCTCGGAGCCAGCGCCCGTGGCCGCGACGATCCGGTCCAGCTGGGCTAGATCCGGACGCGCGCCGAGCCGTTCGAATGTCTCCCGGGCCGCTGAGAATTCGAGCCGCGCGCCATCATGGTCATCGAGCGCACGGCAGGCCTGCCCGATCAGGACGTTCAGTTTGGCCACCTCGTGCGGGGCATCCTGTTGCCGCCAGGTTCCGACGGCCCGGCGAAGGAGTGGCAACGCGCTTCCAGGATCGCCATCGGAGAGCGCCAGCGCGCCTTTGACGGCGGACGTCTCGGCCTCGATGGCAGGTGCCGTCAGCTCCCTCGTGATCTCCTCGAACTCGGTCACGGCATCACGGGCCGCCTCGATCTTCCCCTCCTCGAGGTAGATGGTGACCGCGGCCTTCAAGAGGTCCAGGCGGTCGGGCTGCGCGGTCACCTCGGTCAGCGCCCGACGGACGCCGGCGGCCGCGGCGTCGACGTCACCTTCGGCGAGTCTGAGGAGAGCGAGTCCTGGCTGTGTCGGGCATCCCTGTTGCGCCGCGCGGCGGTAGGCGTCTTCGGCGGCATCCCACTCACCCCGTAGCCGCCGGACCTCACCGAGCTGGTAGTACGCATGGCCGCAGACCCAGCCGGTGTAGCCGTCGAGGTCGGTACAGACCGCGGTGATCTCGTCGAGGGCGTCCGGCCAGGCACCGTTGAGGAACATCAGCCGTGAGCGATAGATGCGGCAGTTCCCGAGGTACGCGCCTCCCAGACTGTTCAGCGAATCGAGCCACCTGGCCATCGACCGGTTCCAGGCCCGGGCGCGAGCGAAGTCGCGTGCCAGACAGCACCCGCGGACTGCGGCGCAGTAGATCCACGGGGTGACGCGTGGCGATAGGGCATGGTTGAGGAGAATGGCCATCGCCTCCTCCAGGCGATCGAGCCCGTCATCGAGCCGTCCCTCGTCGATCAGGGTCTGACCCCACATGCTCAATGCCCATGGGACCACCTCGCCCTCACCTTCGTCGACGATCGCCCGCAGCAGCTCGTTGGCGCGAGAGCGGTTGCCCGTCATTCCCTGGAACATCGCCTCGGGGATCTTGAGCCACAGGCTGGTGGCGGCATCAGGGCTCAGAGTGCGGCTTGTCTGCTTGAGCCAACCGCTCGCGTGGACGACCTCGTTGTTGTTGAACAGGACCCACCACAGCCAGAACGCGACCTGCGCCGCTTCATCGAGTTCGCCGGCACTGACCCGGAGGTCGAAGACACGGTTAAGCAGGGCGACCGCCTCGTCACCCCGGGCGGAGACCTGGGCCGCCTCGGCGAACGCATCCAGATCCTCGACGACGAGCGGATTCTCGACGTCTGCCGCGGCGTACTCTGCGCACGCCTCCGCCCACCGGCAGGCCCGGTGGAGCTCCCGCGCGCGGGCCAGGTGTCCCGTGGCGACGGCCCCCATTTCTTCAGCATGGCCCACCTGAGCGGAGATGGGTAGTTGTACCCACGCCCTTCGACTCAGGTTGGCAGACATTGCCGATCCTTCCGGCCGCTCGGTTCGCCAGTCTCGAATTCAGAAGCTCGTCGAGGCGGGCACCGCAGCAACGAGACCTACGAACTAGGGGTTCCGATGAGGACGACAAACGTGAACGGCATCGAGTTGGCCTACGACATCCAGGGTGCGGGGGAACCGGTGTTGTTCATCCACGGCGCGATCTGGGCCGACTTCCTTCGCCCGTTGGCCGAACAGCCGGCGTTCAGCCGGTTCCAGAGGATCCGCTACCACCGGCGCGGGTACGGCGCGAGCGGCGGAACGGCCGGGGGCTTCGACACGCAGGCGGCCGACATCGTTGCCCTGCTGGACCACCTCGAGGTGGAACGGGCACACCTTGTCGGCCACTCCGAGGGTGCGATGATCGCTCTCGTACTCGCAGCCTCCTATCCCGATCGAGTATGGTCCCTGGCGCTGCTCGAGCCGCTGCCGTCGAGCAGTTGGCTGGCTTCCAGTGACTTCGCGGACCTGCTGGGAGTCCTGGGACCGGCGTTCGAGGCAATGGTGGGTCACTACCAGGCGGGTGACGTCGCAGGCGCTTACGACTCGCTCTTCGAGCCGACTGGCCTTGATTGGCGCGCGGCGGCGGAAGCTGCCGGGCGCGGCGTCGTCGACAAGGGCATCAATGACGCGGCAACGTTCGTCGAGGGCGAAGCTTCCGCACTGGTCGAGTGGAACTACGGGGTCGAGCAGGCGACAAGGATCGACACCCCAGTGCTCTCGTGGAGTGCCGCTTCGGAGAACCCGATCAACCCCGCGACGCGAGCCTTCCTCTACGAGTTGTTCCCGCAGCGCGAGGAGGTCATCCTCGAGGGTGGCAATCACTTCTCGGTCACCACGGACCCAGCGGCCGTCGCCGAGCCGATCGCCGAGTTCGTCTCTCGCCACAGCGCGGCCGCCGCGCTCACCTAAGGTCGCCCCGGCCCGCGTGGTGTCCAGTTCTGGCCATCACGGCTACCTCTTCGGCTGAGGAACGCTTGCTGGTTGGCTTGGTCGGATGCGTGGCTGCGGGGTCATCTGCGCCCCGTCAGCGGGTGTGGAGGTATCCGAGAAGCACGATCAGGTCGGCGGAGTTGAGCAGCACATGGGCCACGATGCCGACCCGTACGTCGCGGGTCCGGAGCGCGATGTAGGCCAGGGGCAGGACCGCGATGATGCGGGTCGGGACCAGCCACGGCGTCGTTAGGTGGTATGCGGCGAACAGGGCGACATGGGCCGGCAGTGTCCACCGGCCGAGCTGCTGAGGCATCCGCGGCAGCAGGTACCCGCGGAAGTAGAGCTCTTCGACCACTGGCGCCACGAGGACGGTCCCGACCAGGAGCAGGGCCGCGGTAACGATGAGGGCAGTGTCGGAGTAGCCGGTGTCGGTTCCGGGCTGGACGGTCCAGGCGTCCGGCCACCAGGCGAAGGCGGACGCTTGGAGCAGTCGCTTCAGCGGGGCCGTCGCGAGGAACGCGATGCCGGCGAGCGCCACTTCCAGACCCGCCCATCCGAGCAGTCGGGGCAGCGGTAACCGGGCGCGGAGCATGACGGCTGGTTCGTCCGGCCGTCGGCGGTGGTGTGCCCGAAGGAGGCCGAGCTGGACCGGTGCGATGACGAGCAGCCCGACGGCCGCCAGGGCGGCCGTCGAGGGGAGTCCGAGTTCGTGGGCGAGCGGTACCAGCCCGACGTACGCGGCGAATGCGGCGGCACCCGGGAGGAGGTGAAGAAGGACCGTTTGCGCGGGCGTATGCGCTGGGGAGACCCGCCGCGTCGGGGTCACGGTGGTCGCGGTCACGGCGTGGCCCCGAGAACGGTGCGCTCAGCGGCCTCCGACGCCGGGGTGATAGCCGGCGCGTACCCGTCGGTCGGCGACAATCCGCCCCAGCTCCGGAAAGCCACAACGGCGAGGGTGAGGACTATCAAGGCGGGGATGTGTTGCCACCCGCCCGGGATGATCGCCATGGCGCCGGCGGCGTTGATCGAGGCGTGCATCAGACCGGCGGCGAGGGTGCTCCCGCCGGTGTCGATCAACTGGGTGCCGATCAGGTACCGCTGGAAGGGTGCCGCGAGGAGCAGCACTCCCCAGGTGATGAAGGCGTCCCGCCAGGTGGTGCCGTGCCAGCCGTTGTTCTCGAACGCGAGGGGCAGGTGGATCAGGAAGACCGGCACGGCGGTGAGCAGGGATCCGACGAGCAGACCGTGCCGCGCCATCAGACGTCCCTGAACGAAGGCGCCCCACACGGTCTCCTCCCAGACGTTGGCGCTGACCGCGCCGGCGGCCAGGAAGAACAGGTAGGTCAACCCCAGGAGGGCCCATCCCCCGCGGGGCTGGTGCAGAGTCCCGGTCGCGACGGCCACGCCGAGGGTGAGGAGCGGCATGGGGACGACGAGGACCAGGTAGCGCCAGCCCAGTCGCCAGCGCAGCAGACCGGCGAACAGCTGCCGGACGCCTCGGCGTCCGTCGGTGGTCCAGGTGATGGCGATCGCGAGCCCAACCAGGAGCAGAAGCTCGGCGAGCTTCGCGGGCATCAGATCGACCCCGGCCAGCGCCGAGGCCATCTGGGTGGTCCACACGAAGGCGGTCGCCACGCCGAGCAGCAGGATGATCGGACGGGCCACGGCGGTTCGCCGGAACCACCCGCGAGGTACGGGATCGGTGGCTGGGTCGGCTGTTGCCGGTGTCAGAGGTGAAGTGCTCATGGGCTCCAATTTCGTTGCGGTCCCATGTCTTCGTCATCGGCCGGGAAGGCGAATCGTCGAGTGCCGAATGCGCCGCGCGGCGTAGGCCTTCAGGCGGATGCGCAAGCGGGTCAGGTATGGAAGCGTTTCCCCATGCGTAGTCCGCGGGTCACTCTCAGTGAGGGTCCCGCGCGACTTGGCTCAGCCCGTATCCGCGGACCTGTACTCGACGCTGTGGGGGCCTGCCTGCTGTGGAGCGTCATGGCCGTTGATCTAGCTGAGGGGCCGCTGGCACCGGGCCAGTCAGCGTCGACGGCCGTCGCCTACCTGCTGGCGGGCGCGATCTGCGCCCCATTCGCCGTCCACCGGCGGTTCCCGGTGGTGGCGATCGTCGTCTCGAACCTGGCGCTGGCCGCCTATGCGATCGGGCGGTTCAGCGCGTTCCCGGGGTACGCCACCTTCGCTCTGGTGTTCGGGGTCGGCCTGCATGTGGGTCGCGGCCGGGCCGTTGTGGTCTATCTGGCGGGGGTGGTCGGACTGATCGTCGCCCTCGCGCTGCAGCCGGCGGGCGTGGCCACAGCCTCCTCGTGGATCAGCACCGTACTCACCGTCACGGTGGCCTGGCTGGCCGGGGAGCACCTGCGTTCGCTCCGCGCACGGCGTCAGACCGAGCTCGAGGAGGCCCAGCGCCTCGCCCAGCAGCGGGCGGACGAGGGCCGCCGGGCGGTCAGTGAGGAGCGGCTCCGGATCGCCCGGGACCTTCACGATGTGGTCGCACACTCGATGAGCGTGATCGCCGTGCAGGCCGGCGTGGCGAACCATGTCATCGACGAGCGGCCGGAACTGGCCCGCCAAGCGCTCGGCACCATCGAAGTCACCGCTCGCCAAGGCCTGGTCGAGATGCGCCGCCTGCTGGGCGTTCTGCGCTCGGAGGAGAGGAGTGACGCCGATGGGACAGGTTCGCCGCCGGCGGAAGGTTTGCGGGACCTCGACCGCCTACTCGAGCAGTTCCGGGCCGCCGGCCTACGGCTCGAGGTGAAGCATCTGGCTGAGATCAGCGATCTTCCGGCGGCGCTGGACATCTCGGCGTACCGCATCGTCCAAGAGGGGCTGACCAACGTGCTGCGCCACGGCGGACCCATCGCACAGCTGAGCATCATGCGATCCGAGGCCGCTCTGCAGATCGAGATCCGAGACGATGGACGCCCGCGCGGGTCGGCACCCTCGGGTCCGTCCGGCTCCGGCCACGGCCTCACCGGGATCCGCGAGCGAGCCGCGCTGTTTGGCGGAACGTCACAAGCGGGGCCAGAGGCCCACGGCGGATTCCGTCTCGGCGTCGAGCTGCCGATCGGACAGGCGGTCGAGTTGCGGTGATCCGAGTTGCGGTGGTCGACGACCAAGCCCTGCTGCGCGCCGGGTTCGGCGTCCTCCTCGAGTCGGCGACCGACATCGACATCGTCGGCAGTGCCGCAAACGGTGTCGAAGCCATCGACCTCGTCCTCCGCACCCAGCCCGACGTCGTCCTGATGGACATCCGGATGCCCGTCATGGACGGTCTTGAGGCCACCAGGCGAATCCTGGCCGACGACCGCTGCGTCGGCGTACGCGTCTTGATCTTGACCACTTTCGACCTCGACGAGTACGTCTTCGCCGCGCTCCGCGCCGGCGCCAGCGGGTTCATGCTCAAGGACACGCCGCCCGTCGAACTGCTCGCCGGCGTCCGACTTGTCGCTACCGGTGAGGCGCTGCTGTCCCCGAGCATCACAAAGCATCTGATAGAAACCTTCATCCGGCGCCCCGTCGAGTCTGTCGAAGCCCAGACGTCCACACTTGACGTACTCACCGATCGCGAACGGGACGTGCTCGCACTCGTTGCCAGAGGCCTGTCGAACGCTGAGATCGGCAGCGAACTGTACGTGAGTCCCGCCACGGTGAAGACCCACGTCGCCCGCATACTGACCAAGCTCGGCGCCCGCGACCGCGCTCAGCTGATCGTCATCGCGTACGAGTCAAGGCTCGTGCGACCCGGACAGGCCTGATGACCAAACCTCCACCCTGCAGGTGTGTCGACACCCTCGCTTGGCCGTGTCCTGGTCGATCAGGGGGTGCTGACCAGGTCGGCTACCAGGTTGACATCGTCGCCAGCGGGGTCGAATCGCTCCACGCGATCGCCGCCAGTCGTAGTTCGTTGTCGATCTGACCAAAGCGCGTGCTTGGCACAAGGGGCGCCGACGCAACTGCCCGAGTGGCCAGGCGCTGGTCTTGTCACAGCTCGATGACCTTCGAGCCAAGGGCGCAACGAACCGCTGTCGCGATACCCGGCTATCGACAACCGACGCATCGACAAGGAATCGATCGGGAAGCCGGCACCCACCCGCCTGTCGTTATACGACTGTTACCGAACGTCCCTCTGGAATCTGTCCGCACGCCTCGCCCGTTACAGATTTGAGACCGGACAGCGGCGTCTGCAGACTGTGCGTAACGGGTGAGTCACGTCGGCCGCAGATGCGTCTCGTAATCTTCCCGTGATCTTGCTGGGCTGTTAGGTTGCTGTGCGCTTGCCCTCATCGGGGGGGTTCAGATGACTTAGGTCAGGCAGGAGTTTCACGTGTCGGGGGACAAACTTTTAGGCGCTGGCGGTACCCCTTCTGTAGCCCTTTCGGTCAGAAGGGGCACCGTCGCGCTTCTGTTGGCCGCACTGGTTGGCCTCACTACGTTCTTCTTCCTCAGCGGCGGCGGCGGAGGAATCGCTTACGCGCAGGGCACGATCACGGCCAAGGTGCAGGGCGGTCATGAGTGCAACGCGGAGGAGTGGCACTTTGTGATCACTCAGATCGACCAGGGAGAGGACGCGCCGGCGTTCATCACCGTCACGTGGGCCAACGGCGATACCGAACAGGTTCCGCTCGACAAGGTCACGGGCGGGACGGCTCACTACCTCACGGAATCCAATCTGGACAGCACGGTGGTGTCGGCGACGGCTGACATCTACGAGGGCTGGTCGGGCCAGTTCAACCTGAGCCACGGTCCATGTGGCGGGGCTACGCCGTCTGCGACGCCGAGCGAGACCGCGACGCCGAGCGAGACCGCGACGCCGAGCGAGACCGCGACGCCGAGCGAGACCGCGACGCCGAGCGAGACCGCGACGCCGAGCGAGACCGCGACGCCGAGCGAGACCGCGACGCCGAGCGAGACCGCGACGCCGAGCGAGACCGCGACGCCGAGCGAGACCGCGACGCCGAGCGAGACCGCGACGCCGAGCGAGACCGCGACGCCGAGCGAGACCGCGACGCCGAGCGAGACCGCGACGCCGAGCGAGACCGCGACGCCGAGCGAGACCGCCACGCCGAGCGAGACCGCGACGCCGAGCGAGACCGCGACGCCGAGCGAGACCGCGACGCCGAGCGAGACCGCCACGCCGAGCGAGACCGCCACGCCGAGCGAGACCGCCACGCCGAGCGAGACCGCCACGCCGAGCGAGACCGCCACGCCGAGCGAGACCGCCACGCCGAGCGAGACCGCCACGCCGAGCGAGACCGCCACGCCGAGCGAGACCGCCACGCCGAGCGAGACCGCCACGCCGAGCGAGACCGCCACGCCGAGCGAGTCTGAGACGGCTGTGCCGGTGCCAACCTCGGTGCCTGCCGGTATGGATTCCGACGACAAGGGTTCAGCAGCTGGCCTCGTCGGCCTGGTGATTGTCGCTACTTCGGCAGCGGCCGGAGTTGCCGTGGCCAAGGGCCGTCGCTTCCTGCATGAGATCTGAGATCGTCCGCCCGGTCAGCCGGGCACCACGAGGGTCAGCCCGGTTCATCGCCGGGCTGGCTCTTTTGGCCGTCATGGTTGCCTGCAGCTCCGGTGACGACGTCACCGGAGCCGGGTCTACACCTCCCTCAGCGCCGACGGTGACGCCGGTGTCCCCGCAGCAGACGGCGGCGGCAACCCCGTCGTCGGACGCAACAAAGGTGTCCAAGAAGCGGACCGCGCGTAATGATGGGATTGATGGCCCGTATACGTTGCGCATCGCGCGAATCGGTCTGGCGGCACCCGTCGTACCCATCCAGAGCAACGAGGACCGGGTGCTCGACCCGCCCCGAGACCCCAGCGTCGCCGGATGGTGGAGCCAGGGCGCTGCCCCTGGCGAACCAAAGGGATCGGCAGTGTTGGTCGGACACACCGTCCGCAATAAAGGCGGTGGCGTCTTCGATAACATCGGGGACCTCAGTCGCGGCGACGCCATCGAAGTCAAAGGATCGGACGCCGGCTTGACCTACCGTGTGAGGTCCGTCGACGTGCTGTCGAAGAACCAGGTGGCTCGCAAGGCCGAGGAGATTTTCGACCAGACTGGGGCCGGCCGGCTGGTGATCATCACCTGCGACGACTGGGATGGTACGGGGTGGCAGTCCAATATCGTGACCATCGCGACGCCCGACTCGTAGGGACCTTGGGCTAGTCCGACTGCCCGGTGGTAGGCATCCTCTCCGCCAGGCGTCCACCGACGTCCCGCCGGCGTTCAGTTCCGGCCTGCGGTTGCACCCTGAGCGACTGGCGTGGACCCCGGCTCGTGGTGGACCGACTCTGCTCGCCGCGATGGCGGTAACGGTCAAGAAGTTCAGTCCGCGGGCTGGTTCGGTATCGCCGGAGGGCTCCTGGCCCTCTTCGCCGGATAGCAGGTGCAGCAGTCGTTCCATCGAAAGGCTTCGGACCGGCCCGCGTAGTTTGCAGGATCTGCCGATCGTCGGGACCCAGGGAAAAGGTTCTGAGCAGTCAACATCAGACCAACCCTCTGTCCCGCGGCAGAAGCACGTCCTTCGGATCGATCCCTAGGCGGGTGGGGACGGACGGTGCTAGGCTCGCGCCGCATCTGGTGCGCGTGGCGCATTGCAAGACATTCAGGAATCTCGCCTGCGCTCGATGCCGGATGGGCAGGGGCCGCGAGCCCCGGGGGAGGCGCGAGATGATCGTCATCACCAATGGGACCAGTCCGTTCAGTCGCTTTGTGGTCCAGCATCTCTTGAAGCATGTGCCGGCAGGTGAGATCGCCGTGACGACGGCGGAGATCGACGCTGCCGCCGATCTTGCCCAGATGGGCATCGACGTGCGCCAGGAGAGGTTCGACCTGTCCTTGGGGGCGATGGCGTTCGGCGAGGGGGACCGTGTGCTCGTCGTCTCGCGCACCGGCGACAGTGGGTCCGGCGCCCCCGCGGGCAGCGCCGCCGCCGCCGTGGACGCCGCGGTCGCGGCTCTTGCCGCCCACATCGCCTACACCAGCATCATCAACGCGGACATGACGCACCACCTGGGGCATCTGGCCATCGAGGGGACGCTCAAGGAGAGCGAGGTGCCCTTCACGCTGCTGCGCAACAACCTGCACAGCGAGGCCCTGCTGCCGGCCTTGCGGCTCGCCTCGGCCACCGGCGAGCTCATCTGGTCGGCCGGTGACGGGCGGCTCGCGCCCGCTTCCCTGACCGACTACGCGGAGGCCGCTGCGATCGTCCTCACCGACGACCGGCCCCAGAGCCGGACGTTGCCGCTCTCCGGGCCGCTCGGGCTGACGGCGCTCGGTGTCGCCTCGGCGTTCTCTCAGGTCCTGGGGAAGGAAGTCCGTGTCCGCCAGGTCAATGCCGCAGACCTCAACGCGGCGCTGACCGGGGCTGGAGCCTCGCCGGAGGTTGCCAGAGAGCTGGACAGCATCTACAACGACACGAGCCAGGGCGAATGGTCGATCGCGACCCAGACGCTGGAAGAGCTTCTCGGCCATGATCGGGTCCCTCTGGTGGAGGCCCTCGAGGCGGCCCACCGGGCGACCGGCGGGTGGCCAACCGGATCGTGAGCTCGGCAACGAGGCGGGGCGGGGCATGGCCCAGATTTCGGCCGACGAGGTCCTGAAGCTCGTCGCCTAAGGCGGCGTCGTCGACCTGTCCGGCAAGGACCTGAGCGGGATCGAGCTGTTCGCCGCAACGCTCAAGTCGGTCAAGTTCGGCCAGGCCGACCTCACCCGGGCAAACCTCTTCGAGGCCGACCTGACCGGCTGCGACTTCACCGGGGCGACCCTCGACCGGACGAATCTCGAGGGCGCCAACCTGACCAGAGCCGTGCTGGCTGACGCGAAGGTGAAGCGGGCCAAGCTCGACCGAGCGCGCTCGAGTCCTGCGACCTCACCAGCGCCGACTTCAGCGAAGCGGAGATGGACGGCACGTTCATCGTACGTTCCGTCGCCGTCAGGGCCATCTTCAGGGATGCGAACCTCCATACCGCCAACCTGGTCGAGTCGGCGTTCTTCCGCGCCAACTTCCTCGACGCGGACCTCACGGCGGCGTCGCTCTCGGGGCCTTCCTGGGGCAGGTGTCGTTCCATGGGGCCAAGCTGACAGAGACTGCGCAGCTCGTCGCTGTTCAACGGCGCCGGGTTCGTGCGGGTGCGGTTCGATTTCGTCCAGACCAGGTCTGCGCCGGTGAGGTCGGCGCCCCGGAAGGTGCTGCCGGACAAGTTGGTGCTTGCGCAGGCCCGCCTGCACGGCGCGGACCTGACCGACTGCGACCTCAGCCGGACGGTTCTCGACGGCGCCCGCTACGACCAGCAGACCAGGTGGCCGGCCGGGTTCGACCCGGTCGCCGCCGGTGCGAAGCTCGAGTAGCTGCCGGTCCGCCTGCAGGATGACCATCCTTCGTCCCGGGCCAGCTGTCCAGCCGGGCGCCCCCGCTG
>CAWEFW010000051.1:0-96298 GCA_963808435.1 uncultured Actinomycetota bacterium
TGAAGAGGATGCCATCCACCATCTGGGCGCGTGGTCCGCGCAACAGGTCCAGCTCCCGCCGCCGCTGACCCCGGGTCTGCGCCACGATCACCGAGAGTCCTTGGGCGTCAGCCGCTTCCATCAGAACGTCGGACAGCTCAGCGAAGTAGGCATTCCGCAGGTCGGGAATGATCAGGTTGATCAGGCCGGTGCGGCCAGAACGGAGCCCGCGGGCGGTCAGGTTGGGTGTCCAGTTCAAAGACTCCATCGCCTCGAGGACCCGCTGCTTGGTGGCCGGCCGGATGCTGGCGTAGCCGTTCAAGACGTTCGACACCGTCTTGATCGAGACCCCTGCCATCCGGGCGACGTCGTGGATCGTCGTTGCCACGAACGCCTCCCTTGTCTGACGCCAGGTCCCGAACTCCGAGGGAGTATAACGTTGCAGAACATCCGACGGGGTCGACGGTCCCTGGACCTGGTGTCCGCCACCGGCGGTCCTCGCCCGGGACTGCGCGTCCGTCAGGCCGACATCGCGTCGACTAGCACGACCGGGTCAGCGCGTGCCGAGCAGGTGCTCTATGGCGAGCCGCTGCAACCGCGCGAACCCGTAGCCCTGGGTCCTGGCCCGGTCGATGTCGAAGTCCTCGAACGCGCCGCGGTCGGCGAGCAGGTCGGTGAAAGTCTCACCCTCGGCGAGGCTGGGCTCGGCCAGCTCGAGAACCCGGGCGGCCTGCAGCGCGTCCTGTACTTCCGGGTCGGCCCGGAATGCCCGGGCCTTCTCCCGCAGGGCCAGGTACAGCTCCATGTTGGCCCGCGCCGACTCCCAGACGCCGTCGATGTCCTCGGTGCGCAGCGGCTTGAAGTCGAAGTGTCGCGGCCCGTCGTAGACCGGTCCTCCGCCGGGGCCACCGTTCTCCAGCAGGTCCACGGTCGAGAACGCCTGCAGCAGGTCGCCGTAGCCGAAGACGAAGTCCTGGTCGTAGCGGGGGCCCTTCTGCCCGTTCAGGTCGATGTGGAACAGCTTCCCGGACCACAGGGCCTGCGCGATGCCGTGGGTGTAGTTGAGCGTGGCCATCTGCTCGTGACCGGTCTCCGGGTTGATCCCGACCATGTCGCTGTGCTCCAGCTCGGCGATGAAGGCCAGAGCATGCCCGATCGAGGGAAGCAGGATGTCGCCGCGCGGCTCGTTCGGCTTCGGCTCGATCGCGAACCGCATCGGGTACTTCCGCTCGATCACGTAGTCGGCCAGCGTGTCCATGGCCTCGCGGTACCGGTCGAGCGCCGCGCGGACGTCCTTCGCGAAGTCCACCTCCGACCCCTCCCGGCCCCCCCAGAACACGTAGGTCTGCGCACCGAGCTCGGCCGCCAGGTCGATGTTGCGCATCACCTTGCGGATGGCGTAGCGCCGCACGCTGCGGTCGTTGCTGGTGAACCCGCCGTCCTTGAACACCGGGTCGTGGAACAGGTTGGTGGTCACCATCGGCACCACCATCCCGGTCTCGTCGAGGGCCGAGCGGAACTCCGCGATGATCCGGTCCCGCTCCGAGGCGCTGCTGCCCGGCGGGATCAGGTCGTCGTCGTGGAAGGTGATCCCGTACGCGCCCATCGCAGCCAGCTGGTTGACGGCCTCCACGGTGGCCAGCACGGGACGGGTGGCCTCGCCGAACAGGTCGCGGGCCTGCCAGCCGACGGTCCACAGTCCGAAGCTGAATTTGTCGCCGCGGGTCGGCCTACGGTCCATGTCCTCGCGGGTGGGCGTTGATGTCATGACTTCTCCTCGACTTGGTAGTTCCCATACCGGTGATATCCATGAGTCGGCTGGTTCGTCAGTTCGCCCTCAGCTAGCGGTCGTCGCGACGGCGGCTCTCCCGAAAGAGTTACGAGATCCCGAAAAGTTGCGACTGGCGAAGCAGCCTAGGTCTGGGTCATGATTTT
Organism: uncultured Actinomycetota bacterium; assembly: GCA_963808435.1. Lineage (GTDB taxonomy): Bacteria > Actinomycetota > Actinomycetes > Propionibacteriales > Propionibacteriaceae > Microlunatus. The sequence goes on from CAWEFW010000051.1 coordinate 1,915, forward strand.
CGTCAATCCCTGCATGGACCGCCGAATCCGCTCCGGCCAGGCGCGGGAGCCGAGAACCTACCCATCCCTCCGGATCGGTGCCCAGCAGGCTCTACAGTATGACGAAAAGTTTCAAGGTCGGAGGCGACGATGAAACCCCGTCGTACCACCCTAGGTCAGGTGGCCGATGCGGCCGGAGTGTCCATCGCCACGGTCTCCAAGGTGCTGAACAACCGCGGTGACGTGTCCGTCGAGACCCGTCGCCGGGTGGAGAAGCACCTGCGGGCCTCGTCCTACCGCCGGGTCGGAGCCATGTCGGCCCAGTCGCAACGGCCGAGCCAGCAGATAGAGGTCGTGCTGGGCGGTCCGCAGAACGCCTACGCCATGGCGGTGCTGGACGGCATCACGGCCAGCGCCCAGCTCGAGGGTTTCGACGTCGTGTACTCGCGGGGATCGAGTGGCCAGTCGAGGGAGATCGACGCGGCCAGGCTGTCGGCCTCGCAGCGGGTCGGCGCCATCTTCCTCACCACGGATGCCAGCGGCCCGGAATTCAAGAAGCTGTGCGAGGCCGACTTCCCAGTCGTCGTCGTCGATCCGCTGCGGGTCGCGGGAACGCACTGCATCTCCATCGGCGCGACCAACTTCACGGGTGCGGTCAGCGCCACCGAGCATCTGCTCTCCCTCGGGCACCGTCGGATCGGGCACGCCGGCGGGCCGGCCTCGGTCGAGTGCAGCGAGGCCCGGCTGTCGGGCTACGCCTCTGCGCTGCGCCGAGAAGGTCTGCCGCTCGACGACTGCCTGGTGACCCACGTGCCGTTCGACTACGAGGCCGGGTTGCAGGCCGGCCAGCACCTGCTGGATCTGGCCGACCCGCCGACGGCCGTGTTCGCGGCGAGCGACGAGATCGCGCTCGGCATCATCGAGGAGGCCCGCCGTCGGGGGCTCCGGGTGCCGCAGGACCTGAGCGTCGTCGGTTTCGACGACACCTTTCTCGCCGCACGGGCGACGCCACCGCTGACCACCGTCGCCCAGCCGCTCATCGAGATGGGGCAGCTCGCCGTCCGGTCGCTCGCCCAGGTCATCGCGAACGACCGGATCGGTACGAGCCACATCGAGCTGGCCACCCGGCTGGTCGTCCGCGGTTCCGCATCCCGGCTCGACGCGGATCGCTGAGCCGAGGCGGGCAATTGGCTGGAGGCCCGCTTGACCGGCCCGCGGACACCTCCGTAGGTTGGTGGCAGAAACTCTCTCTGCACATCACGAAACTTTCTCGACAGGGCTTCCCATGACAGCACCGACCGCCGTGATCCGAACCTCCGGGTCGCAGTTCCTCGACCCCGACGGCGAGCCGCTGCTCCTGCGCGGGGTCTGCCTCGGCGGCTGGCTCAACATGGAGAACTTCATCACCGGGTACGCGGCCAACGAGACGCTGATGCGGCGAGAGGTCCGCAAGGTGATCGGCGACGACCGGGCGGACCGGTTCTTCGACCGCCTGCTCACCCAGTTCTTCGGCGAGCCGGACGCCGCGTTCCTCGGGCAGTCCGGGCTCAACTTGGCCCGGATCGCCGTGGGCTACAAGCACTTCGAGGACGACGCCCGGCCGTTCGAGATCAAGAGCGACGGGTTCCGCCACCTCGACCGGGCCATCGAGCTGCTCGGTCGGCACGGCGTCTACTCGATCGTCGACCTGCACGCCCTGCCCGGCTCCCAGAACCAGCACTGGCACTCCGACAACCCCACCCACATCGCCGCGTTCTGGGAGCACCGACACTTCCAGGACCGGGTCGTGCACCTGTGGGAGGCGATCGCCGATCACTACCGCGGCAACCCCTGGGTCGCGGGGTACAACCTGCTGAACGAGCCGTCTGACGAGTCCCGCAGCGTCGTCGGGCCCTTCTACCGGCGGCTGGTCTCGGCCATCCGCGCGGTGGATCCCGGCCATGTCCTCTTCCTCGACGGCAACACGTACGCGACCGAGTTCGACATCTTCTCCGAGCCGTTCGACAACGCCGTCTACACCCTGCACGACTACGTGCCGGCCGGCCTCGGGCGGAGCCCGTACTACAGCCGGGAGGAGGCGGAGGAGAAGTTCCTCAAGCGGTCCGCGTACGCGCGCACGACCGGCAGTCCCATCCTGGTCGGGGAGTTCGGGCCGATCTACACCGGCGACGAGGCGAAGGACGCGGATCTGCGAGTCATCCTCGCCGACCAGCTGGACCTCTACGCGCGGCACTCGGCCAGCTGGGCGCTGTGGATGTATAAGGACATCGGCCGCCAAGGTCTGGTCTCGGTGCGTCCGGACACTCCCTACCGACGCCGTTTCGACGACTTCGTGGCCAAGAAGAACCGTCTCGCCGCGGACCAGTGGGGCAGTGACGGGATCGGCCCGGCGGAGGTCACGCAGCCCGTCCAGGACCTGATCGCCCGCGAGTTCCCCGAGTTCGACCCGTACCCGTGGGGTCGCTTCGACTGGGTGCGCACGCTGCTGCTCAACATCACCTTCTCCCAGCCGCTCGCCCACGACTACGCCAGCCGGTTCGCCGGCCTCGACGACAGCGAGCTCGATGCGCTGGCCGACTCGTTCGCCTTCTCCTCCTGCTCCGTGCGCGAGCCGCTGCTGGCCGAGCTGCAGCGCGGCCTGACCGCCCACGCCGGAGCCGGGCGGCGATGAAGGCGGCCGTGCTCCGCGAGGTCGGCGCCCCGCTGACCCTGGAGGATGTCGACCTCGACGAGCCCAGGGCCGGCGAGGTCCGGGTCCGGATCGAGGCCGCCGGGGTCTGCCACAGCGACCTGCACTACATGACCGGTGACCTGCCGGCCAAGCGCCCGCTCGTCGTCGGGCACGAGGGCGCCGGCATCGTCGAGGCCGTCGGCCCCCACATCACCGGCCGGGTGTCGGTCGGCGACCGGGTGGCGATGCTCTGGCGACCCCGCTGCGGCGAGTGCGAGGCCTGTCTGGTGGGCAACCCGGTGCTCTGCCGCTTCGGCCGGGTGCTGGCCACGACCAACGGGCTGATGGACGGCACCACGCGCCTGCACCAGGACGGTCGGCCCATCCACCACCTGATGGGCGTCTCCTGCTTCGCCGAGCAGGTCGTGGTCTCCGAGACCAGCGTGCTCGCGGTGCCGGACGGCGTGCCGCCCGAGATTGCGGCCGTCTCCGCGTGCGCGGTGATCACCGGGGTGGGATCGGTGCTGAACGCCGTCTCCCGGCCGGGTGGACGGCCACTGGCCGTCTTCGGGACCGGCGGCGTCGGTCTGGCGGCGGTGATGGGCGCCGCGCTCACCGGCGCGCACCCGGTCATCGCGATCGACCTCGATCCGGCCAAGCTCGAGCTCGCCCAGCGGGTCGGCGCCACCCACGTCGTGAACGCCGGTACCGAAGACGTCGTGGGCCGCGTCCTGGAGATCACCGGGACGGGGGTGCCCTGGCTGGTCGAGGCCGTCGGCCGGCCGGAGACGATGCGGCAGGCGATCGGCTGCCTCGGGCCCGGCGGGACGCTGGTGGCCATCGGCCTGAGCAGCGTCGACGCCACGGTCGCCGTTCCGATCAACGATCTGGTGCAGCGGCAGAAGCGCGTCGTCGGCTCCCTGTACGGCTCGAGCAACCCGCGGGTTGACCTGCCGCGGATCTTTGCGCTCTACCTGGCCGGCCGGCTGCCGCTGGACGCGCTGATCGGCCTGCGCCGCCCGCTGGCCGAGGTCAACGAGGCATACGCCGACCTGCGCGCCGGCGGCGTCGGGCGCACGATCCTGCTGCCGTGATGGGCCGGTCGGCGGCGGGGGAGAATGGAGCGCGATGACCAAGCTGCGAAGTGACGAGTGGTACGCGGGGTCGGACCGCAACGCGTACCTGCACCGGGCGTGGATGCGACGGGGCGTGCCGTCGAGCGCCTTCAAGGGCCGTCCACAGATCGCCATCGCCAACACCGCCTCCGACCTGACCCCCTGCAACTCCCACCTCGACGAGGTGGCCGACGCGGTGAAGCAGGGCGTGTACGAAGGGGGCGGGGTGCCGTTGAACCTGCCGGTCGTCTCGCTCGGGGAAACCCTCGTCCGGCCTACCGCCATGCTCTGGCGGAACATGGCGGCGATGGCGATGGAGGAGATGTTTCGGGCCAACCCCATCGACGGTCTCGTCCTGCTCGGCGGCTGCGACAAGACGATCCCGGCGCTGTTGATGGCGGCGGCCAGCGTCGACCTCCCGGCCGTGGTGATCTCAGGCGGACCGATGCTGAACGGGACCTTCCGGGGGCAGGCGCTCGGCTGCGGCACCGACGTCTGGCGGCTGAGCGAGGAGGTCCGGGCGGGCACTCTGTCCTCGGAGCTGTTCCTCAAGTCCGAGTCGTCGATGATCCGGAGCCGGGGCCACTGCAACACCATGGGCACTGCCTCGAGCATGAGCATCATGGCCGAGGCGCTCGGCATGACGATCCCGGGGCTCGCCGGAACGCCGGCCCCGGACAGCCGGCTGCTGGAGGGGGCGCATGCGTCCGGTCGACTCGCGGTGGATCTCGTGCGCGAGGGCAGAACGATCTCTGAGGTGATCACCCGGGAGTCGTTCCACAATGCCATCGTCACGCTGGCCGCGATCGGGGGGTCGACGAATGCGGTCGTGCACCTGCTCGCCATCGCCGGACGCCTCGGAATCGATCTCACGCTCGAGGACTTCGATCGGATCGGGGCCGGGGTGCCGCTGCTGGTGAACCTGCAGCCGGCTGGCCGGTATCTCATGGAGGACCTGTTCCGGGCGGGCGGCCTTCTTGCCGTGCTCCAACAGGTTCAGGACCTGCTGGATCCGACTGCAGTCACGGTGACGGGGGGCACGCTGGTTGAGGCCGTCGCCGGCCACCCCGTCTGGGACGCCGACGTCATCACCCCTCGGGAGAAACCCCTGCAAGAAGACGCCGGTATCGCGGTGCTGCGAGGAAACCTGGCCCCGCGCGGCGCCATCGTCAAGCCCGCGGCGGCGAGCCCGGAGCTGCTGGTGCACCGCGGACCGGCCGTCGTGTTCGACTCCGTCGAGGACCTGCACGCGCGGATCGATGATCCTGCGCTTCCGGTCACACCCGATTCCGTGCTGGTGCTCCGGGGCTGCGGACCCAAGGGCTATCCGGGGATGCCGGAGGTGGCGAACCTGCCGCTGCCGCGGAAGATGCTGGAGCTGGGGGTCCGCGACATGGTGCGGGTGTGCGACGGGCGGATGAGCGGCACGGCGTACGGCACCGTCGTGCTCCACGTCGCCCCCGAGGCGGCGGCCGGTGGCCTGCTCGCGCTGGTCCAGGACGGCGACCCGATCGTGCTCGACGTGCCCCGTCGCCTCCTGCAGCTGGACGTGCCCGAGGAAGAGCTGATCCGCCGCACGGCGGCGCCGACCGTGACCGGAGCGTTCGCGTCCCCCGACCGCGGTTGGGAACGCCTGTACGTCGACCACGTCCTGCAGGCCGACACGGGGGTCGACCTCGACTTCCTCGTCGGCGCCAGCGGGCCCGGGGTCGCTAGGGAGTCCCATTGAGCACCCCGGCCATGCAGCTCGTCCGGCTCGAGATCGACGGCGAACCGCGCTGGGCGGTCCGCACCCAGGCCGGGGACGCCCCGTTGCGGCAGGGTCTGGACGACCTGCTGCGCCTCTCCGTGGCCGAGGCGCGCGCCGCCGTTGAGTCCGCCGGCGCGGCCGCGGACCTGGGAGGCACCCTGCTTGCCCCGGTCGACTCCCAGGAGGTGTGGGGGGCCGGTGTCACCTACGAGCGGAGCCGCGACGGGCGTATCGAGGAGTCGACCGACGGCGGCATCTACGACCGGATCTACGTGGCCCGCCGCCCGGAAGTGTTCTTCAAGGCGACGGCAGAGCGGGTGGTCGGGGACGGAGAGCCCGTCGGCATCCGCGCCGACTCACCCTGGAACGCCCCCGAGCCGGAGCTCGGCCTGGTGCTCAACGCCGCCGGTGAGATCTTCGGATATGTGGTCGGCAACGACGTGAGCAGCCGCTCCATCGAGGGGGAGAACCCCCTCTACCTGCCGCAGGCCAAGGTGTACGACCGGTCATGCGCCCTCGGTCCTGGGATCGTTCCCGCGTGGGCAGCGCCCGCCCTGCCGTTCGACATTGCCTGCCGCGTGCAGCGCGGGGACGACGTGGCCTTCGAGGGGTCGACCAGCACTGAGAGCATCACCCGACGGTTCGAGGACCTGGCCGCCTGGCTGATGGCCGCGCTCGCCTTCCCGGACGGCGTGGTCCTGCTCACCGGCACCGGCATCGTGCCGAACGAGTCGTTCAGTCTCCGGACGGGCGACGTCGTGACCATCGACATCCCGGGCATCGGCACGCTCACCAATCCGGTTGTCCTCGTCGGCCGCGATCTCGATCAGGAGCACCCATGACCGTGCGTCAGCAGGAGAGCCAGGCCGGCGATACGGCCCCGGAGGAGCTCGACCGACTGATCAGCGCCGCGGTCAAGGCCGATCGCGCGCTCGTCGGTTCCAGTCCCTCGGACCGGGCGACGTGGCTGGAGCTCGTCGCGACCCGGCTCGATGCGGCGGCGGATGACCTTGTGCCGCTCGCGGCGCAGGAGACCCATCTCGGCCGCGATCGGCTGCAGGGGGAGCTGAAGCGCACCACCTTCCAGCTGCGCCTGTTCGCCGACGTCCTCCGCGACGGCTCATTCCTGCAGGCCACCATCGACCACGCCGATCCGGCCTGGCCCATGGGGGCTAGGCCGGACCTCCGCCGGCTGCTGCGGCCGATCGGTCCGGTCGCCGTCTACGCGGCGAGCAACTTCCCCTTTGCCTTCAGCGTGGCCGGTGGCGACACCGCCTCCGCCCTGGCCGCGGGCTGCCCCGTGCTGCTGAAGGCGAACCCGGGCCACCCGGACCTGTCCGCGGTGACCGGGGCGCACGTCACCGATGCGCTCAGCGAAGCCGGAGCGCCGGACGGCGTCTTCGCCGTGGTCAGTGGATTCGAGACGGGCATCGCGATGGTCCAGGATGCCAGGATTCGGGCCGCGTCCTTCACCGGCTCCCTCCGGGGTGGCCGGGCCCTGTTCGACCTCGCGGTGTCGCGACCGGAACCGATCCCGTTCTACGGCGAGCTGGGCAGCGTGAACCCGGCCTTCGTGACCCCAGATGCGGGAGCGCAGCGGCCCGAGGACGTGGCCACCGGCTTTGTCGGCTCCATGTCGCTGGGGAACGGCCAGTTCTGCACCAAGCCCGGGCTGCTGTTCGTTCCGGCTGGCTCCGGCCTTGAGGACCGCGTCGCCGCGCTGGTCGGCACAGGATCGACGGCGCCGATGCTGAGCGAGCACATTCGCTCGGGCTACTCCAAGGCGCTGGCTCATCTCGCGGAGCGGCCGGGCGTGCGGGTGCTCGCCGGCCCGGCCAGGCCGGATGGCGACCCGGCACCTACGGTCCTCGCGACGACGGTGCCCGACCTGCTCGCCGATGCGGACGCGATGACCGAGGAGTGCTTCGGGCCCGCTGGGCTCGTGGTGTCCTACGGGTCGGAGGACGAGCTGCTGGCGGCGGCGCGCGTGTTCGATGGGCAGCTCACCGCGACGATTCACGGGTCAGCGCACGAGCCCGTCGTATCGACGCTGATGGAGGTGCTGAGCGAGCGCGTTGGGCGGGTCGTCTGGAACGGTTGGCCGACGGGGGTATCGGTGACCTACGCCCAGCACCACGGCGGGCCGTACCCAGCGACCACGTCGGTCCAGACCACCTCGGTCGGCACCGCGGCGATCGATCGGTTCCTGCGACCGGTGACCTATCAGGACGCGCCGGACGACGTGCTGCCGCCGGCGCTGCGAGAGGGCAACCCGTGGCACTTGCCCAGACGGGTGGACGGAGTGCTCCAGCAGGAGTGAGCCAGGCGGCCTCAGCCGGCGAAGGCGTGCTGAGGGGCGCCACGCACGCCGGCCTCGTAGCGGAACACGGCGCCCGCGTCCGGCTGGTTGTCGTCGTCGAGGCCTTGACGGGACGTCGTGATGTAGAGCGTCTGCCGCTCCGGGCCGCCGAACGCGCAGGCCGTCACGTTGGACACGGGTAGCTCGACGACGAGGTCAAGCCGCCCCGCCGGGTCGTAGCGATGCACGGCGCTACCACCCCAAAGGGCCACCCAGACGCCGTCCTCCTCGTCGATGGCCATGCCGTCCGGGTAGCCGCCGCCGGAGACCTCGGTGAACGTCCGCCGGTCGGTGAACGCTCCGGAAACCGGGTCAAAGGTGAAGCTGTCCACCCGGCCTGTGGGCGTGTCCGCGTAGAACACAGTGTCGCCAGCCCGGTTCCACTGCAGACCGTTCGAGATGGTCACGTTGCGGAGGGTCACCGAGACGGCGCCATCGGGATCAAGGCGGTACAGGGTTCCCGCTCCCGGAGTCTCGGCGTACGCCATCGTTCCGCAGTAGAAGCGGCCCTGGGGATCGCAGCCGCCGTCGTTCATGCGGAGAAGTGGGTCCGTGAAGACCGGCGGCAGCGCGGTCTCCTCCGTGAGGTCTCGACCCAGCAGAACGAACCGGTTCTCCGTGGCGAGCACATAGCCGCCGCCGCGCCGGGCGCGCAGTGCAGCCGCCACTCCGGCCAGCTTCCGGCGTGAGGTGCCGCCCTCGGCGTCGACCGCCACGACGGCGCCGGCGAGCATGTCGACCAGCAGCAGTCGGTCGTTCGTTTCGTCCCAGAATGGTCCCTCGCCGTGGAAGGTGCAGGGATCGGTGAACCGTTCCGCGGCACTGCTCACATCCATCCTCCGTCGACGATCCACCGCTGCGCCGTGCAGGCGCGGGAGTCGTCCGCCGCGAGCCAGAGCAGCAGCCGCGCCACGTCGTCGGGATAGACCTTGTCCGGGAGGCACTGGTTTCGCCGAATCGACTCCTCGGCCTCCGGGGTCACCCACTCGGTGAGCTGCTTCTCCGTCATGATCCAGCCCGGGATGATGCAGTTCACCCGGATGTACCACGGGCCGTACTCGCGGGCCAGGGTCCGGGTCAGGCCCTCCACGCCGGCCTTGGCCGTGATGTAGCCCGGCAGGTCCATCAGGTCGATGTGCGCGCTGATCGATCCGAGGTTGATGATCGAACCACCCCCGGCGTCGCGCATCATCTCCGCCACGGCCTGGGCGGCGAAGAAGTGATGGCGGACGTTGACGGCGATCCGGTCGTCCCAGAGCGCGGTGTCCATCTCGGCGACACGGTCCCGACGGTCGTTGGCCGCGTTGTTCACCAGCACCCGGATCGGGCCGAGCTGTTCGGCGGACCGGGCGATCGCCGTCTGCAAGGCCGGGACGTCGCGCACGTCGCACTCGAGGAAGAGGGCTTCGGCGCCCTCGTCCAGCAGCGCCCGCTCGAGCGCCTTCCCGCGGTCCACGTCGATGTCGATGAAGGCGACCCGGGCCCCCTGCGCCGCGAGCTGCCCGACGAACTCGGCGCCGAGGCCCGATGCGCCGCCACTGACGAACGCCGTTCGCTCCCGCAGGCTCGGGTAGGTCGCAAATGCCGACTGCGGGGTCGAGCGAACGCTCATGCGACTCCTTCGTCAGGGAGAGTTTCTCGCCATTCTGCGATAGTTTCTCAGAACGAGCCTAGGAACGTAGCGAGGCTCGCGTCAAACCACCACCTTCGAGAGGGCCTCATTGTCGTCGGCATCCTCGGCGCAGCGGGGATCGCCCCGTCGGCGCTCCTGCGGCCCGCCTCCGCCGGGACGACGTCGTCGTCGCTGCGTTCGCCTCTCGTCGTGGCGCCCGTGGGTACGCGGACCACTTCGCCATCGAGCGGGCCTATGACTCCTACGAGGAGCTGCTCGCCGACCCGGACCTGGAACTGGTGTAGAACGCACTCCCCCCGCGCTCTATGCCCGCTGGTCGATCGCGGCTCTGGGGGCGGGCTTCCATGTGCTGTGCGAGAAGCCGTTCGGTATGAACGCCGCCGAGGCGGAGCAGGTGGTCGAGGCGGCAGATCGGTCCGGGAAGCGGGTCATCGAGGCGTTCCACGACCACTACCACCCCCTGAGCGGCTGGGTTCGGCGCTTCCTGGCCGAGCAGGGCCTGGGCGTCCTGCGCCGCGTCGAGGCGGTCTTCACCGGGGCGACGCCTTTCGATCCGGCGTCCATCCGGCACGATCCCGCGCTCGGGGGCGGCGCGTTGATGGACCTCGGCTGCTATCCGATCCACTGGCTACGCGCCGGGCTGGCGGCCGAGCCGGAGGTGCGGCGGGCCCAGGCCCGGCTGAACCGCTCGCGGACCTGGAGTTCCCCGGTGGGGTGGCCGGTCTTCGCGAGCATGACCGAGGGCGTCACGCTCGCCTCGACCTCACCGTCGAGGGGAGCGGGGCGGCTGCAGGTCGACAACGTGTTCCCGTCACAGGGACACAGCATTGCGACCGACATCGACGGCGTACCGCGTCGGCGCACTGTCGCCGGCGAGGAGACCTACGACCACCAGCTCGCCGCGGTGCTGGCTGCGCTGGCGAGTGGCGAGCCGCTGCCGACTGAGGGCCGGGACGCGGTCGGCAACATGCGGGTGATCGACGCCGTCTACGCCGCCGCCGGTGTGCGCCACCGCTGAACCGAACGGCCGCTTCCCGCCAGCTTCCTCAATCCAGCCAGAGCTCGCGCGGGGGAACAGCCTGCTCGAGCTCGGACCAGAGTTCGTCGGGGATCGCCACGGCGGCCAGCTCGAGGGTCTGGTCGATCCGCTGCGGCGATGACACCCCGACGACGGTGGAGCTGATCATCTCCGACCGCATCGAGAACTGGAGGGCGGCGGCCGCGAGCGGGACCTCATGGCGCCGGCAGGCCGCCTCCATCTCCTCGGCCGCCGTCCGGATCCGATCGTCCCGCGAGCCGTAGGCGTACTTCGGCTGCACGCCGGGGCCCTTCGACAGCATGCCCCCGCCGTAGGGAGCTGCGTTGAGCACGCCGAGGCCGCGGTCGGCGGCGAGACGGAAGAGCGGCTCAGCGGAGCGGTCGAGCAGGGAGTACCGGTTGTGGCTCAACACGACCTCGAACTCGCTGGTGTCCAGGTACTGCTGGAGGAGCCTGACCGGTCCGCCGGCCACCCCCAGGTGCTGGACCAGGCCCCGCTCCCGGAGATCGACCAGCGCCCTCACCGGCCCACCGGGAGCCACCCCCTCTTCGAACGTGATCCGCTCCGGGTCGTGCAGATGGAGGAGCGCAATCCGGTCGACACCCAGCCGCTCCATCGACTCCTCGAAGGATGCCCGCACCCGATCGCCCGAGAAGTCCCCGGTGCGCGGATCCGGATCGACCTTGGTGGCCAGCACAACGTGGGCCGGAAGACCACCGGCTCGGCGGATCGCCGCGCCGATCCGACGCTCCGCGGTGCCGTCCTCGCCGTAGCCGTTGGACGTATCAAGGAAGTTGACCGGACTGGCGAAGGCCGCCTGAACCGTCGCTACCGCCTGTTCCTCATCGACGGTGTACCCGTACAGCTCGGCCATGTTGGCGAGCGGACTGGTCCCGAAGCCGATCGGGGTGACCTCGAGGCCCGTACCGCCGAGCCGGCGCAGGGACGTTGTGGGGTAAGGGGTCACACGCCGACTCGAGCGGGCGCGCGGTCGGCAAAGACCTCCCGTGCCGCGTGGTAGGCATCGACGATGCGGTCCAGGACAGCATCGGTCGCCTCGTCCGCGGCGGTGGTCTCCGGGTGGTCCGCCCGCCACTGGACCATGCGCCGGGCCGCCCGGTGGAACGTGAGCTTCGGCGCGAAGCCGGGCACGAACCGCCGGATCTTGCTGGTGTCGAACACACCGGTGTGGCCGATGTCTCCGAGCACCTCGCCCGACCAGAACCAGTCCGGGGCGACGACGGGAAACAGCTCGGACGCGACATGGACCAGCTTGGCCTCCACGCCGACCGCCTCGGCGAGAATGGTGTAGATCTGATCCCAGGTGTAGACGTCCTCACCAGTGATGTTGAAGACCTCCCCGATGGTCCGCGGGTTCCCGAGCAGGCCGACCAGTCCCTGGGCGAAATCCTCGGCGTGAGTCAGCGTCCACAGCGACGTCCCGTCCCCGTGGACCGGGATCTCCACGCCACGGGCGATCCGGTCCAGGACGGTCCAGCCTCCCGGGACGGGCGGGTTGGCGTCGTCATAGGTGTGGGAAGGCCGGACAACCGTGACCGGAAAGCCCTCGTCGGTCCTGGCCCGCTGCAACGCAAGCTCCGCCCGCCATTTGGCCGTGGCGTACTCGAGTACGGCGTTGGGGGCGATGGGCGTCGACTCACTGATCGGAGACTGCTGGACGGGCTTGGCGTAGATCGATCCCGAGCTGATATGCACGTACTGCTTGGTCCGAGAGCCGAACATCGCCACCATCCGGCGCACATCGTCGGCGTCGTAGGACAAGAAGTTGACCACCGCGTCGAACTGTCGATCCCCGATGGCCGCGAGGAGGGAAGCGTCGTCCGTCACGTCGCCCGTCAGCCAGGTGACGCCCTCCGGCATGTCCCGAGCCGCGCTGTTGTTGCCGCGGTTCAGCACGAAGACCGACATCCCGCTCGCCACCGAGAGGCGGACGCAGGACGCGCTGATCGTGCCGGTGCCACCTATGTAGAGCACGTGGAGCGCTGCGCCGTCGTTTTGCATCATGAGAAGGAGTCCTCGTTTCCCTGGGCTTGATCGTCTCCGTCAGAGCCGGCCGGCATACCAGTCCTCGAAGCCGTTCTCGACGATGGAGATCAGGATGTCCTCGGCGCGTACTCCGGCGTCGGTGAACCGCTCGACGATGGCCCGGCACAGCTGCTGCTTCGTCGCGACGCTGTACATGTGCACCATCGTGATGCGGAGGAGCAGGAGGCGTTGCCGGTCTACCCCGTTGTAGCCGGGGTCGAAGCGGAGCTCGCCCGGACCGTGCGGCGTGAAGACCTGGAAGAGGTCGTCGGACGGGATGTCGAGCGCGTCGATCTGCGCCTGGTGGACCGCGTGGCTCAGCTTGTCGCCGAGTGAGTCGAACAGCTCGCGGTCGAGGTCGATCTGGATGAGCGGCACGGGTACTCCCTCTAGTACGGACGATCGGTGGTTCTGCTGTTACTTGATGGCGCCGGCGGCCAGGCCTCGCTCGAACAGGCGCTGCAGGCAGAGGTAGGCGACGACCTCCGGGATCGCGGTTATGACGGCGGAAGCGAGGATCTTCGTCTGGTCGTTGCTGAACTGGCCCACGAAGAACTGTGGCACCAGGGTGATCGTCTGCATCTCGGTGGACTGCAGGAACACGAGGGGGAAGAGGTAGTTGTTCCAGGCCCCGATCAGGGTGAAGATCAGGATCGCGGCGGCGATCGGCCGGGTCAGCGGGATCACCAGGTGAATGAAGCCCCGGACCGCGTTCCCGCCGTCCACGCGGGCGGCCTCGAAGAGCTCGTCGGGGATTCCCTGGACGAAGTTTCGGGCGAGCAGGACCGCGAACGGCACCTGCAGCGCGGCCAGCGGCAGGATCACGGCCGCGTAGGTGTCGAAGAAGCCGAACGCCTGGGCGGTGGTGAAGAGCGGCGTGAGGAGCACCACCTCCGGCAGCGTGAGGCAGGCCAGCAGCAGCCAGAAGTACACCTCGCGCCCCCGGATACGCAGCTTCCCGAAGCCGTAGGCGGCGAGCATGGTGACGACGTAGACGATGGCGATCGTCGCGGCTGCGATGACCACGGTATTGACGAAGAAGCGCCCGAGGCCAGGGACGGCGAGGACCGCGGCATAGTTGCCCCAGCCGTCGCCCGCCAGGGAGCCCTGCACCATCGCGACCAAGGGAAACAGGAACGGTAGGACGAGAAGGGTGACGATCACCTGCAGCAGGATGCGGCCCCACCGTGTGCGGACCTCGAACATCAGCGGACCACCCGCTTCTCGCCGCCGCGGACCTGCAGGATGAGGGCCATCACCAGGGCCAGCACCAGCAGGATGATCGACAGGGCCGCGCCGTAGCCGACGTGCGACTGCGGGATGGTCTTCCGGTAGATGTAGGTGCCGAGGAACTCGGTGGCGTAGTTCGGGCCTCCTACTGTGATGAGGTAGGGGATGTCAAATGTCTTCAGGGCGCCGATGGCGCTGAGGATGGCCATGGCGAGGGTCGTGCCGCGGACGCCCGGCCAGATGATGTGAACCAGCGTGCGGAAGTTGCCGGCGCCGTCTATCCGGGCCGCTTCGATGGTGGACTGGTCGATCTGCCCCATCGCCGCGAAGTAGAGCACGAAGGTGATGCCGGTCCAGTGCCACACGGTGACCGCCATGATGACCGGGAGAGCGGTGCTCTCCTGGCCGATCCAGGGCTGGGCCAGGAAGCCGAGTCCGAAGAACTCGAGCAGCGCGTTGAACTGGCCGTCCGGCGCGAATATCCGCCGGAAGACCGGCGCCGTGATGGCCGGGGCGAGCACGACGGGGATGAAGATGATCACCTTGTAGACCACGCCGAGCTTCACCTTCGAGTGCAGCAGCACGGCGAAGAAAAATCCCAGCGCGGTCTGCACGACGAAGGTGACGACGAAGAACACCACCGTGTGACGGATGGTCTGCCAGAAAATCGGGTCCTGGGCGATCCGGACATAGTTCTCGGCTCCCACCCGCTCCGGGTTGGGATCGATGCCGTCCCAGTCCCAGGTGGAGATGACCGCGGTGTACCAGATGCAGTAGTAGATGAGCCCGACGCACAGCACGAGCGCCGGCAGGATCCAGGGCAGACCGAGCGGTTGCAAGCGGCGACCTCTTCGCCCGCCGCTTGCCCGTGGCGCCGACTCGGCACCAAGTCCGCGTTCGGCTACCGATGTTCCAGTCATCACCGCACCCCTTGTCGAACCGGCTCGAGTGTGCTACTTGGCCGCCGCCTCCGCCGACTTCTGCAGGGTGTTCGCCGCCTCCTCGGGGGTCGACTTGCCGGTGGCCACCGACGTTGCTGCCTGGAAGATCGCGTCCTGGACGTCCTGGCTCAGCAGCGCGAAGCGAGGCTGGGTCACGGGGGCGACCTTGGCGAGCAGGTCCTTCACCGAAGCCTCCTGCACGGCGGGATCGACGAACGTGATCTGCTCGAAGTTGGGCTCGATGCCCTTCAACGCCGGCACGTCGTTCAACTGGTCAGCCACTGCCTGCTGGCCCACCGTCGACGTGGTCATCCACGTGACGAAGGTCTCGGCGGCCGCCTTGTTCTTCGCCTTGGTGGAGACCGCCAGACCGTAGTCCGCGTCACCGAACATCTCACTCGTGTTGCCCGCCTGCGCGACGTCCGGGAACTGGATCGGCACGATGGGGAACGGCTTCGCACCCGAGACGCCTGCTGCTTTGAGAGCCGCCGTCATCGCCTTCTCGGTCGCGTACTGGGTGTACCAGGTGCCCATCATGACCATCGCGTACTTACCGGTGAGGAAGTCATTGTTGGCGTCCGGGTACTGCTGGTAGCCGACCGCACCCTCCTGCATGATTCCGCGGGTGAACAGCTGCCCCCAGATGTCCAGCGTCTTGACCATGCCGGGGCTGTTCCACGGCGCTTCCCCCTTCGAGGCGCGCGTCCAGAGGCCCGGCTCAACGGAGTTCGCAATCGCCTGCAGGGTGTCCTGGTCGAAGCCGGCGCCGGCCGCGCCCTGGACGAAGCAGCCCTGGTCGTTCGCCTTGAACTCCTGGCAGACCTTGTCCCACTCGTCCAGCGTTGTCGGTGGCTTCAGGTTGTTCTTGTCGAACAGGCCCTGGTTGATCCACAGCGTGCCGGAGTAAACGGCGCCGACGGAGAGGGCCGTCAGCTTTCCGTCCTCATCGGTGAGCCCGCTGACGCCGGCCGGGGCGACCTTGGACTGCCAGTCATCGCCCAGTGCCTTCGTGATCACGGGGGTCATGTCCTCCGCGAAGGACCCGTACTTGCTGACGTAGGAGCCCGGCTGCATGTCGAAGACGTCGGGACCACTGTCCGACCGAAGTGCCGGGGTCAGCGCCGCCTGCCAGTCCGGAATCGAAACAAGCTTGTAGTTGACCTTGATATCCGGATATTCCTTGTTGAACGCCGCGATGTAGCCGGTCGCGGTCGCCGTGTCCGTGGGCGTCCAGCCCCACCAGTTGACAGTGCCCGAGGTCTCAGACCCGCCTTGCTGGTCCTCTTGTTGGTCGCCGCCTTGGCCGCCACCACCGACCGGGCCGCCGCATGCCCCAAGCGACAGGGCGAGGGTCGCCGCAGCCAGCACGGCGAGTGATCGAAGGTGTGGCCTGGTCCGGAGTGTGAACTTCATACTGAACCTCTTTGATCTGCGGACGCCTGCGCAGCACCCGGATGCTTCGTTGAGCTGGAACCCAAAGTCCGATGAGAAAGGCGTCGCTGCGTCGCACCCCGTCACGCGCGGGTTGCTGTCGTAACTCCGCTGTCCTACGCCTCGAGCCACTGGAAAGCGCGACTCACCGCGATGAGGCGACGATACTTCTCCACGTAAGCTGCGTCAAGTTTCAAGCTTATGTACGAAACTTTCGTGAGATCGACGCGGCGGGACATCTGTGCTGTCGCGCACGACGAGCGTCGTAGCCATCTCGACGCGCGAGAATGCCGGTGCCCGGTCTTGTGCCAGGCCGAGGACAACCTGCGCGGCCTGCTCCGCCATCTCGGCAATGGGGACGCGGATCGTGGTGAGGGCCGGTCCCGCCCACCGGGCGATCTTGAGGTCGTCGAATCCGACCACAGACAGCTCCGAGGGGATGGCGACCCCGAGGGCCCGCGCCGCCTCGTAAACGCCGAGCGCCTGGACGTCGGAGGAGGCGAAGATCGCGGTCGGCGGAACCGGCATGGAGAGGAGCGCGCGTCCCTCGGTGATGCCGTCGCTGTGGTGGAACTCCCCGCGCCGCACGTACTTCGGGCGGAGCGGAATCCGCCCGGCCTCCAGCGCGGCGCGGAAGCCGGACAGCCGGGCCGTCGCCGCCATCATGTCCTCGGGCCCGGTGATGATCGCGATCTCTCGATGGCCGAGCTCGATCAGGTGCTGCGTCGCGGCGTACGCCCCACTCCAGTCGGCCGAGCCGATCGAGGGTACGTCCGGAGTCGGTTGTCCGGGTGGATCCACCATGACGAAGGGGATGTTGCGTGAGCGAAGCTGCCGCTGCTGCGCGTCGAGAAGGCTGCAGACGACGAGGATGACCCCGACGGGGCGGCGGTTGAGAACCCCCTCGATCCAGTCCAGGTCCGGTCGCTGGCGATCGTTCGTACCCGATACCACCACACCCACGCCGTGCTCACGCGCCAGCCGTTCGACCGCTGCGATCGCCTCGGCCGCCCACGAGCTGTCGATCTCGAAGCAGAGCACCTCGATCAGCGGAGCATGATTCCGGCCCGGGCTACGCCGGTTGTACTGGTGGTCCTGCAGGAGCGCTTCGATGCGAGCGCGGGTGTCTTCGGAGACGCCGCTGCGGCCGTTGAGCACTTTGGAGACCGTGGAGATGGAGACATCGGCGAGGGCAGCGACCTCGGCAAGAGTCGCCCGAGTGGCCGGTTCCCCCGATGTCATCTCGGCGGACATGCCCCCAGCCTACGGCGACCGCTGTGAAGACAGGCGCCACCGCGCGCTGACCGCTTGCTATCGTGCCGTTCTGCTGAAGGTCTCGCTGTAGACGGCGACGTGCGTGTCGAGAGGAGGGAACTCACTGTGGCCGTATCGGATCTGCCGCTCGAGGAGCTCGTTCGCTACCTTCCGACGGTCGCTGAACCAGACGACTTCGACGAATTCTGGCGGCGCACGCTGATGGAGGCACGCACTCACGACCTGAAGGTGACGAACGAGCAGGTCGACACGCCCTACCGCACGGTCACGGTGTACGACGTCAGCTTCAGCGGGTACGCCGGTGATCGGATCTCGGCGTGGCTGACGACGCCCCGAGGCTTCGATGGTCCGCTGCCGGCGGTGGTCGAGTTCGTCGGGTACGGCGGCGGGCGCGATCTGCCAGGAGCCACCCTCTGGTGGGCCAGCGCGGGCTATGCCCACCTTCTGATGGACAGCCGTGGCCAGGGCGCGGGCTGGGGCGGCGGTGGGGACACCCCGGATCCGCACGGCAGCGGGCCCAGCGCGCCCGGCGTGATGACTCGGGGCATCGAGGACCCGGATACCTACTACTACCGGCGCCTGATGACCGATGCGGTGCGGGCCGTCGAGGCTGTTCGATCCCTCCCCGCGGTGGCGGTCGACTCGGTC
The DNA here is from genome assembly GCA_963808435.1 of uncultured Actinomycetota bacterium. Classification (GTDB taxonomy): domain Bacteria; phylum Actinomycetota; class Actinomycetes; order Propionibacteriales; family Propionibacteriaceae; genus Microlunatus. Next base: position 20,032 of record CAWEFW010000051.1, read on the forward strand.
GCGGTGCAAGGCATCAGCCAGGGCGGCGGCCTGGCGCTGGCCGTCGCTGGACTCGTCCCCGAGCTGGTGGCCGTCATGCCGGACGTTCCCTTTCTCGGTCACTTCCGCCGTGCGCTGGACGTGTGCGAGAACAATCCGTTCCAGGAGATCACCCGGTACCTTTCCGTCCGTCGTTCGGCGGTGGACCAGGTCTTCGCCACCTTGTCCTACTTCGACGCGGTCAACTTCGCCAAGCGAGCCAACGCGCCCGCGTTCTTCTCGGTCGCCCTCCAAGATCTCACCTGTCCACCGTCAACGGTGTACGCGGCTTACAACCACTACGCCGCCGAGAAGGAGATGGTGGTCTACCCGTTCAATGACCATGAGGGTGGACTGAGTCACCAGAAACTCGCCCAGATCGCCTGGTTGGGCAGAACGTTCGGGCGGGCGACGGCGTAGCGAGGACCCTATTGGGTGCGCCAGCCGTAAGTCGGCGTCCAGCCGAACACCGCCTTCATCTTGGCGCAGTCGAAGGCCGATCTCGGATCCTCGTAGTCGCTCGCGAAGTGGTCGTAGCCGTCGTAGAACTCAGCCATCAAGTCGCGCAGCCCCCGCTTCGCCCGGGTATCGGCCGCCGCAATCAGGCACACCTCGTGACCGCTGCTCGTTCCTTCCAGCGCCGCCCGGTAGGCAGTGCCCACGTCGCGGGCGTCGATGTAGCTCCAGAAGTTGGCCTTGCTGAGGCTTGGGTCGTCCCACTCGTCCTTGAACCGGTCGTAGTCGTCGGGAGCGATGACGTTGTTGATGCGCAGCCCAACCCACGCCGTCTGCGGGTAGCGGACCGCGACCGAGTCTGCGATCACCTCGCTGATGTACTTGCTCAGGGCGTAGGCATTCGGGGACGGGTACCACTCGGTCTCGTCGAACGGGATCTGCGTCGGAACTGTCCCTTCGGTCAGCAGCCCGGTCGCCATCTCGCTCGAGGCGTAGACGAGCCGCGAGACCCCCAGATCGCCCGCCGCCTGCATGAGGTTGTGGGCGCTCAGCACGTTATTGTCGAAGACGTCGATCTGCGCCTGCCCGCTCGGGGAAGGGTTCGCCGCCAGATGACAGATGCCTTCAGGGCGAAACTGGAAAAGCGCATCATAGACCTTGCCCGCGTCCGCGAGCTCGACCCGGCAGAACTCTCCCGGGAGCTCCAGCTCTGGCCGATCGACGACGTCGAAGTTCACGACCTCGTGGCCGGCCTCCGCCAGGTGACGGACAACCCACTGTCCGGCCCGTCCCGTTCCTCCTGTCACGACGACTCGCATCGCGAGACTCCCGTCCATCGGCCTTCATTAAGAGCTGGGTCTCGCCTCAGCGGACCCGGGAACTCGCGGATTAGATATTCCCAACGAACACTGACTGTGCGCTGCGAGGCTAGCAGGATGAGCGACCCGTGATCGTTCAGGTCACAGGCCGTTCTCCCCTTACTCCTCGGTCGCGCGTGACGACGAGATCGTCGGATCAAGATCATCGGCCAGTGGTCCCAGCCCGCCCCGCCGCGCACGTGGCCGTTGTGATGGCGCTCGACGAATGCCAACGTGCGCTCAAGATCGGGGCCTTGGTACCAGGGGCCGTCCGAGCCAGCCTGACACGATGCGTCAGAGTGTCTCCATGGAGTTCACATCCCTTGGCCGGACCGGCCTGAGCGTTTCCCGCCTGTGCCTAGGCACCATGAACTTCGGTCCCCAGACCGACCAGGAAACCTCATATCAGATCATGGATGCGGCCCACGACTACGGCATCAATTTTTTCGATACGGCCAACCGGTACGGCGGGCCTGACAACCTGGGCCGGACGGAAACCATTATCGGCGACTGGCTGGCCCAAGGTGGCGGCCGCCGGGAGCGCACAGTGCTTGCCACCAAGGTGTACGGCGCTATGGGCGACTGGCCCAATGAGGGAAGGCTGTCAGCCCTGAACCTGCGCCGAGCGTTGGACGCCAGCCTGAAGCGACTGCAAACCGACTACGTGGATCTCTACCAGTTCCACCATGTCGATCGGGGCACGCCGTGGGAGGAGATCTGGCAGGCAATGGAGGTTGCCGTCACGGCCGGGAAGGTGCTGTATGTCGGGAGCAGCAACTTCGCTGGATGGCACATCTCGCAAGCGCAGGCAGAGGCGGCTCGCCGCAACTTTCTGGGCTTGGTCAGCGAGCAGTCGATCTACAACCTGCTGAGCCGTGATGTCGAGCTCGAGGTGCTGCCGGCGTGCCTGCACTACGGACTCGGGGTCATCCCCTGGTCGCCGCTGAATGGTGGGCTGCTTGGCGGGGTGATCCGCAAGCAGCAGGAAGGTGTGCGGCGGTTGGAGGGGCGGGCAGCTGAAGCTCTGGAGAAGCACCGCAGCCAGATCGAGAGCTTCGAGGCGCTCGTCGACGAGCTGGGTCATGGACCAGGCGATGTGGCGTTGGCCTGGCTCCTCCATCAGCCAGGAGTCACGGGACCGATCATCGGCCCCCGCACGCTCGAACAGCTCGATGCGGCGACGAAGGCTGTTGACATCAGTCTGGAGGCGTCTGTTCTGGAACGTTTGAACGAGATGTTTCCCGGACATCGCACCGCACCTGAGGACTACGCCTGGTAGCAGTCACACGTGGATTAAATGGGTCCCATCGGTCTGGCCGTCAGCAGGCCAGGCTGCAGGAGAGACGCAGTCCTTCGCTGGCCTGCTCTGGTGGACTGAAGCAGGTCAGCGGATCGTGTACCCGCCATCAACCACCAGATCGGCTCCGTTGATCATGTCGGCGGCGCTGGACGCTAGGTAGACAGCGGCGGCAGCGATCTCCTCGGGGTAGGCGAACCGGCCGGTCGGGATCTGCGCCTTCAGCTGTTCGCCCTTCTCGCCTTCCCAGGCCTTGCGGCCGAGGTCGGTGAGGACCACGGTCGGACTGATCGTGTTGGCCGTGACGCCACGCGCGGCCCATTCGGACGCGAGGACCTTGGTCAGACCGACGAGCCCGAATTTGGAGGCGCAGTAGGCGGCGTGGGCCAGCAGCGCGACGCTGGCGGCCTGCGAGGCGAGGTTGATCACCTTGCCGGAGCCCTGGTCGAGCATGATCCGGCCGACACTCTGGCACATGTGGAACGCGCCGGTGAGGTTGACGGCCAGGGTGGTGTTCCACGCCTCTGCGGTCAGGTCTTCGGCGGGGGCGAGGATGACGACGCCGGCGCAGTTGACCAGAATGTCGATCCTGCCGAACCTGTCGTGTACCTGCGAGACGGCGCGGGCGACCGACGCATCGTCGGTCACGTCGCACTTGATAGCGACGCTGTCGCCGCCGATCTGCCCCGTTTGGGCTCGAGCGGCGTCGAGGGAGAGGTCGAGGATGGCGACGGTGGCGCCTTTGGCGGCGTAGGCGGTGGCGATGGCAGCGCCGATTCCGGAGCCACCGCCGGTGACGACGGCCGTCTTCCCGTCTAGGGAGAAGCTGAAGTCGACGGCGAGATTGGAGGTCACGGTGTTCAACTCTCCTGAAGTTCGGTGCGGTCCGGCCGGTCAGTCCCGGGCTGAGCGGCCTCGGCTTCCTCCTCGAGGAGGAAGCGATAGGTGTCGGCCGCGCCGACACTGCGTTCGTAGCTGCTGATCGCGTCCACCTTGGACGCCGATGCCGAGGTCGGGTCGAACTCGTAGCCGAGCCACTCCCGAGCGAGTCGTCGGGCCAGCTCAATCCCGATTACACGCTGGCCGAAGCACAATACCTGCGCGTTGTTGGACAGCACCGAGCGCTCGACCGAGAAGCTGTCATGGGCGGTGACGGCCCGAATGCCGGGCACCTTGTTGGCGCTGATGGCCACTCCGAGGCCGGTGCCACAGATGAGCAGGGCCCGGTCGGCGTCGCCGTCGGCGATGAGGCGTGCTGCGCGAACCGCGATGTGAGGGTATTCGGTCGACTCGTCGTTGACCCCAACGTCGATGACTTGCGCGACATGGTCGTCGGCCTCCAGGTCCGTGCGGAGGGTGTTCTTGTACTGCATTCCGGCGTCGTCGGATCCGACGACGATGCGTAGACGGTTCATCGGTCGGGCCTCCTGGAAGGTGCGGTGAAGTGCATCGGCTGGAACGGCTAGCCATCGGCGATGACGGCGCCCGCTATCCGTACGCATAGGGCGAGGGAAACGGCTCCCGCGTCGGGGGTGCCGACGCTACGATCGGCGAGCGGGCGGGCCCGGCCAACCCGCGGACGGAGGTCGGCAGTGGCCTGGGAAGCTTGCTCGGCGACGTCGGCGGCGGTGGTCCACGCCTGGGTGAGCGAGACCCCGGCGGCGGTCTGCTCGTCCAGTGTCCCGACGAACGGCACGAGTGCGTCGAGCATCGTCTTGTCGCCAACCTTCGCTTTGCCCAGCGCGGTGATCGCGTCGAGGCCGGCTCGGATGGCGGCCGCGAGCTGGACGCCGGTGATCTCCTCGGCGTCGTCGCCGAGTGTGGCTCCGACCGCGGACAGTGCCGCTCCCCACAGCACCCCGGAAGTTCCTCCCGCCTTGGCCGCCCAGGCGTCCCCCGCCCGGCTGAGCACGGTGGCCACTCCTGCGCCGTCCTCGACTGCGGCGGCGGCGGCGACCCGGGCAGCAGAGGAGCCCTTGGCCATTCCTCGGCCGTGGTCTCCGTCGCCCGCAACGGCGTCGATGCGTCCCAGCTCGTCAGCCGCCTCATCAAGGGCAACGGCCATGGCGAGCAGCACGGCGGATGCCGCGGTACCGCAGCGCCGTGACGCTGCGGACGCCGGTGTGGTGGTCGCACCGGCCGTCGGCTCGGTGTCGACAGCCCGCCGGGCGCCATTGGAGGCTTTGGCGGCCGCTCCCTTGCGGTAGGCGGGCGTGTCGGCGGGAGCCCGCCACAAATTCTCGAGTTCGTCATCGAGGAAGGCGACGGTAAGCGAGCACCCCGCCATGTCGAGACTGGTCACCAATTCTCCGACTTCGGGGTCCACCAGGGTGTAGCCGGCGTCACGGAGAAGTTGCGCGGCGGTCCGCCAGACCACGAACAACTCTTCGTACTTGGTGGCGCCCAGCCCGTTCAGAATCACCCCGGCGCGGTGGGTGTCATCCGTGGGGGCCTCGGCGAGCACCTTGTCGACGAGGGTGCGAGCCAGTTCGGCGGCGCTGGGCAGGTCCGCCTCGGCGATGCCAGGCTCGCCGTGGATGCCGAGGCCCACCCCCATCTGGCCGGCCGGCACGTCGAAGAGTGGGGAGTCCGCGCCGGGCAACGTGCAGCCGGCGAACGCCACCCCCATCGTCCGCGTGCGGTCGTTGGCGTGTCGGGCCACGCGCTCCACCCCGTCGAGGTCGTAGCCAGCTTCGGCCGCCGCCCCGGCGATCTTGAAGACGACGAAGTCTCCGGCGATGCCGCGACGCTTACCGATTTCTTCCACCGGCGCGCTGGCGATGTCGTCGGTCACAAAGACCACCCGAGTGTCGACGCCGGCCCGGCGGAGCTCCTGTTGGGCCAAGCTGAAGTTCATCACGTCGCCGGCGTAGTTCCCCGTACTGAACAGCAACCCGGCGTCGCTGGCGGCGGCCATGCCGACGGCAACGGCCTCCTTGGTCGACGGGGAAGTGAAGATGTTCCCGACCACCGCCCCATCCGCGAAACCAGGACCAACCACCCCGCAGAACGCCGGATAGTGGCCTGAACCACCGCCGACGACGACGGCGACCTTGCCGGGAGGTGTCTCGGTGACCCGCACCACGCCGCCCGGCACGCCGACGACGCGGCCGGCGTACACGTCGAGGAACCCGGCGAGCAGGTCATCGCTGAACGAGGCGGGATCGTCGTAGAGCTTGGTCATCGCGAGGTCCTCCGTGGGGAACGCAACGGGTATAGCAGCGGCAATGCACCGGACCGAAGCCCAGATGCGTGACCCGGCCCGCTGGACCTTCGTTGTTTGAGCCGCTGGTCAGCGGCTGTGGTCGATGGACTTGAGGCTAGCGGGGTCCTGGTCCGGACTCCACGCGGGACGGGTTCGACTTGCTCGACCGAACACCGACGGAGTGCCGCGATACGCCATCCGGTAGCCCCCGCGGCGCCGGACGACAGCGCTGATCCTTCGTGCCGTCCTCGCCGTAGCCGTTCGATGTGTCAATGGAGCTGACCGTACTGTCGAACGCGGCCTCGACCGTGGCGACAGCCCGTTCCTTCTCCGCATTCCCGTACAGATTCGCCGTGCTCGCCGGCGACTGGTCCGAAGATCGGCGTAACCCTCGAGTCGGTCGCACCGAATCGGCGAAGAGCGAGAGGTGGCGTGCTCATGCGGTGATCCTAGGTCGGCGGACGACAACCAAGCGGAGCAGGTCCGATGGACCCTGTACAGGATGAGGTTGGCACCCTAGTCGGTAATCGTCCACCGCCACGAAGCGGACGTTGCCCGAGGGAGAGTTGAAGTCGCAAGCAGGTGGCGCTCTTCCATAAGGTCGAACCTGACACCGCCGTCGGGTTCATAACGGTCCCGGCCAGAAGGAAGGACCTTATCGTGCTCAGGATCGGTCTCGTCGGCCTCGGCGAAGTCGCCCAAGTAGTCCACCTGCCGGTGCTGCAGTCGCTGCCTCACCTCTTCGAGGTGCATGCGGCCTGTGACATCTCTACGACCCTCCTGCAGGTGATCGGGGCCCGCTTCGACATCCCGAACCGCTACGACAACGTCATCAGCATGCTGGACGCCGGTGGCCTCGACGCCGTGCTGGTGCTGAACAGCGATGAGTACCACGCCGAGTGCGTCATCGCCGCACTGGAGCGTGACGTGCACGTGCTGGTCGAAAAGCCCATGTGCTTGAACGCCCGGGAGGCCGAGGAGATCATCGCTGCCCGTGACCGAAGCGGCCGCACCGTCATGGTCGGATACATGAGGCGCTTCGCGCCGGCCTTCACCGAAGCCGTCAAGCTCCTATCCAGCCTCGGACCGATCAACTTCGCCCGGGTGCACGACGTAATCGGGCAGAACAAGCTGATCATCGACCAGGTGGCAGAGGTGGTCCGGCCCGAGGACTTCCCGTCCGACGCGATGGCCCGCCGTCGGGCGCGCGGCCGGGAGCTGGTGCGCGAGGCGATCGGTGACGTCCCCGATGAGATGGCGGTGGCCTACCGGCTGCTTTGCGGGCTCGGCAGCCATGACCTATCAGCCATGCGCGAGCTGCTCGGCCGCCCCCGGGGGGTGGCGGCCGCGCGGTTGTGGCGAAACGGACGCTTCATCGCCGCGCTGCTGGACTACGACGACTTCGTGGTCACCTACGAGACGGGGGTCGACCAGCAGGTCCGCTTCGACGCCCACATCGAGGTGTACGGCGAGACCTCCATGTTGCGGGTCCAGTACAACACTCCCTACATCCGCCACCTGCCGACGACCTTGGTGACCGAGGAGAGTCGAGGCGACGCCTTCCTTACTGCCGTTAACCGACCACACTTGAAGGACCCCTACACCCATGAGCTCGAGTACTTTCACCAGATCGTCCAGGACGTCACCGCGCCCAAGACCACGCCTGAGGATTTCGTCCACGACCTCGACCTGTTCGTAGAGCTAATCCAGGTGATCGGCCGGGACTGGCGCTGAGGAGGCGGCCCGAGCCTTTTCGCGCTCGTGCCGCGTGTTGTGAGCCCCGCCATCGTTGACGACGGCTCGACAACAGAGGCTCAACCCTTGAAATGCCAAGACATCTTCGGATTCAACTACGACGGCTCGTGAGGGTCCAGGGGACTGTAACGGGAAGGGTGTTTCCGGCGGTTTCCATCAGTAGGGTTTCTGCTGCCGGCCAGCGGTCGGCGAAGGTGGTAGCGAACGCGTTCAGCGCTGGTTTCCACCTCATGGTCCATCGTGCCTGGCCTTTCCCGGTCGGGTCCAGAGACCGGGTGGCCTGGACCTGTGGACCCACCACTGACGCCGACCTGATGGCTATCGAGATCGCGCGGGGCAAGCGGTACTTCCCGGAGTGGAACACCGCACGCTGGTGGATGTCACACGAGGCTTACCAGCGGCAACCGGCGAAGTTCCTCGCGAACTTCGAGAGCGGGCTGCGCATCTTCGCCGACCACGGCATCGGGGTCGTCGCGGTGCTGTTCAACCGCTGGCGCGATCCGGTCTGTCGACGGCACATGAAACTGACCCCTTGGCGGCAGGCGAAATCTGACTCCCTCCGTGATCCTGACCTTGAGTCGAGGTCAGGGGGAAGTGGGTGCTAAACGTGGAGGACTGGGCTGAGATCCGCCGGCTGTGGAGGGCGGAGAAGATGCCGATCAAGGTGATCGCCCGGGTGGTGGGGGTGTTCGAAGAACACAGTGAAGAAGGCGTTGGCGGCTGACGAGCCGCCGGTGTATGCCCGGCCGGGTCGGGGGACGCAACGACCTGACGCGAGGACAGCTGGTCGCCGACCACGCCCGGGTGTGGGCCCGGTTGGACCACTCGACCATCTCCTCGACCACCTCGTCGGTGATCTTGGAGACCGTCTCCTTGGACACCGAGGCGCCATAGACCTCGGCGAAGTGCGCCGAGCGCGGTCAGCAGGGGTCGGGAGCGACTACATCTTGGCTTGCGCTGTCCCAAGGCCGCGGGCAGCGTCGGTGACCACTTCGGCTATGGCGTAGGAGCCCCTGCAATCCTCGCTGTGGTAGTCATCGCGACGTATGGACGGAGGCCGAAGGCGCCCTGAAACTGTTGAATGGAGGCCAGCGAACCAATCTGACGCCGGGCCTCCTGGAACGGGAGTAACTTTGACTAAGACAGCGGATAGTGGACTACTTCATAAGACGCTGGCCGCAGCCGACCACTCGGTTACCGAGATCCTCAACATGTCGAGCAGCGCACGCTCTCGACTGCCTCAAGGCCATGCCGGACTAACCGTGACGGAACGTCTTCTCAAGATCATCGGCGTTCGCCCATATTCGCCGGGTGAGAGTGCAAGCAGGGTTGGTGCGCCGAGTGAGCGGCTGGATGGAGATGTTCTGCGCGGTTCCATGGGCGCGCTCGACGCTGGGACAGCTTGTCGATGCTCTGCGTCGGTGCGTTCGCGAGCGCCGGCATCCGTCTCGCCCACTTCAAGCATCCGCTGCTCGCCCCGCTGCTGATCCAGCGTCTGATCGGACCGTCCGATCACGGCTCTGACCAGGCTCTATATGAGTAGGCCCGTGGGACTCAAACCCACAACCCGCGGATTAAAAGAGCGATTGTCCGCGCCAAACCCAAGCCTCGCCAGGCGTCAGGAGTTGCGCTGCGTCCCCCGCTGGCCCCGTCTACACCCAGTCGTACAGGTTTCTCCTCCTGGCCCCGCGACAGGCTGCCCTCGTCGTCCTCGAGCAGTGCCGGTCTGCGGCGACACCACGGCGGCGAGGACGATCTCGACTCCTCGTACGCGTCGAATGCAAAGCCCTCACCGGTTTCGCTGACAAGCCTCGGCGTCGTTGGTACGCATGCGATGATCTGGGCGTGGCGCCATTCGTGGTGCGAACTGGAGTCAACTAGCGTGCCTGCGGCCGTCTAGAGATTCCGACCATGCAACCAAAGTTCCTGGTCAGAGCGAGAGTCAACACCGGAAGGGGTTCTCGTAATGCGTAGCTCACACCCGGGTGCCGTTGCCAGGTTGGCCATCCTGACGTCGGCGATCTCACCGGCCGTCACCGGACGCACCCGGATCTTGTCTTCCGACACCTTGTCCAGGTGCTCGAGCTGGTGCTGCGGCACCCTCTAAGGTCGCTGCCTGCCAGCACCCGGGACACGAGGACCATCGGTCGACACGACCTGTGGGTCAACGAGTACATCATCCGATACGACGATCAGACCTCCCTCAACGTGGTGGGCATCATGGAGTTCCGCGACGACAAGGTCGTCCGCGAGCGGATCTACTTCGGCGAGCCCTGGGAGCCACCGGTTTGGCGGGCACAGTGGGTCGAGCCAATGGACGAGTCCGACGGGTCGCGCTGAGGCTGGTCAACGTGTTGAACGAGCCGACGCACAGCTCCCTTGTTCTACATGATCAGCCCACCGCTTCGCCGTCGCCGGCGAGCACTGAAACGCTCCGCAGCACGCCGCAACGACGAACCTCGAATGACCACCAGACGGCAAGACGACGACGCCCCTCCGGCGTCGGGCGCGTTGTCGTGAGTCACGAAGACCCACCGATGACGAACAGTGAGGTGGCAGCCCACATCTTCTCGGAGGTCTCTACGGGCCCGCACTGGGCCGCCGAGACTAGGCGCCGCCGGGGACAGCGGCGTCGGCAGTGGCCACTCGCCGTCGTCGAACCGGGGTGGATGTAGCGCCGCAGTGGGAGATCACCACCACGGCCAGGAGCAGGGTGTGACGAGTAAATGGCACTGGAAGAGACGTGCACCCAGTCTTGCTGTGAGGTCAGCTGTTACGGGAAGGATTGAGCCGCCAGAGCCGGTGAGCCCACGCCATGTCATAGGTGACGACATACGCCGAATAAGGCAACAAGGTCCAGCGGGACCGCTTGTCCCGCCAGACCGACCGCTGCAAACCGCCAAGCGGAATCAGGAATGCGAGCAAGCCGACGAAGGCAGCGTGGGGGCTTCGCCGACCGAACAGCAGCCCGTTCCAGGCCTCGTTCGCGGCCAGGACCGCGACCGCCCACCCGATCGTCCCGGCTTCGCGCCGGTCGATGCCTCGAGCCAACACGATGCCCATGATCGAGTAGTAGACCGCCGCAACCACGAAGAAGCCCGGCATCGGCAACTGCCACCGCGGCGCATTCAAACCACGGAACCAGGTCAGCGCATCCTTACTGACGAACGCGTTGCCCAATACGGCAGCGGTCGCCGTGCCTGCGCCGCCGACAACCGCCGAGCGTGCTTTCACAACATCACAGACTATCGGCAACAGCGGGATCGCGGTCGGGGGAAGGCGCCGAAGATCTGAGACCCTCGGCCCGAATGCCGTCCAGCAGCTGACAGCACCGGCCAAAGCGGCTCCGACGGGCACAGCACCTCATAGACCGGTCCAGAATCGGATGGCGCCTTCGATGGCCTTCGACAGTGCGTAGCTGTCGACGGCCACGCACATGGCCGTGATTGCTGCAAGGGTCAGCACCCCCCACCGGCCCAGGCCGTCACGCCAGCCGAGCCGCATGATCGCAGCGTTGGCGGTCTGCATGCTCAGCAGCCTGCGCCGAACCGCGAGATCCGACACCGATGGATACCCTGATTCGACTTCCTGAACTCGGGATCGAACACTCGCCGCATCGGCTCAGGGTGGTTAGTTCGAGAACGTCAACGCCGTCGTGGCGCGAGTGGGGACACGGCCTCAGAGGATCTCGCCGTTGGCATGCGGCGACGTGTGGGGGTCATTGCTAAACCTCGACATCCAGACCCGTTTGATTCCGCATGTCAGTCAGAGGCCACGGGCGATCCGTGGAGCCATTCGTGGAGCGAACTGGGGTCATCTGGGGTGGCAGTAGGGGCCTCTTGAGCGCATGATCGTGCAAGGAAAGTGCCTGGTGAGGGCCAGAGTCTACGCAGGAAGCGGTTCTCGTAATGTGTGACTCACGGGGCATCGAGGCCCTAGCCCTCCTGGCCCCCATAGCCCGTCTCAGGCTCGATCGGTCGGGGAGCCGTCGGCGGTTGAAGCCGTAGTCCGCCTGAAAAGGCGTCCCATCACCACGACAGCGGTCACCGAGACGGTGATGATGAGCAAGATCACGCTTATCCCGAGGACGGCGATCGGCTTGTCCATTCCGAGCCGCCAAGCGACCAGGTAGCTGCTGGCCGCCACTGCCATGGGAATGGCTATCGCGACCGGCCAGAGCCGTCCGCCCGATTGAATTTGAAAGACGCCCAGTCCTGTCCACACCGTCCGTCCCTCGAACGGAGTGACCAGGATCAGAACGGCGACGGGGATGAACGCCGAGACCAACGGCGCCGCCGACGATCGAGGCAGCACCACGACGATCGCGATGGAGGCCGAAAACACCAAAGCGAGAAACGCTATGACACCACGCGCTGCTCCCTTCTGGGTGCTGTCCTGAGTTGCTACTTCGGTTGGGAACGGGCGAAGTGGTGGGACACGGATGGACCTCTTGTCGGTGGGGCTCATTCCTTGCCGTGCTCATGGAGCAGGGCTGCTACGTATGAGGCTCATCGGCGTCTGGGTCAGGTGTCCTCACCCTGAAGTGGCTCACCCTGGGTGGATCTCGGCACGTGGGAAGTACGGTGTTGCTGTGTCGGTGGCTGGGGCGCCCGGCGTCTCGTTGATTCGCACGAAGGTGCATGGCCCGATCACGCGGGCGTTGGTGCCGCGCCCGGCCCTGGTCGAGCGCCTGGTGCATGGTCCGGCCCGAAAACTCACGCTTATCCGCGGTCAGGCGGGATGGGGAAAGTCGAGCGTCCTGGCGGGGTGGTCGGCGGCGGATCCCCGCGCGTTCGCCTGGTTGGCGCTGGACCGCGGCGACAACGACCCGGTCCGGTTCTTCATGTACGCGATCGAGGCACTTCACACAGTGGCGGTCTCGGTGGGGGAGCGATCAGCATCGATCCTCCGCACCCCCGGTGTGGACATCGTCGGCCAGGTGTTGCCGGTCTTGATCAACGAGCTGGACGCGCTGCCGGAACGGAGCGTGTTCGTGCTCGAGGACTATCACGTGATCGACAGCGCTCAGGTTCACGAGGCCGTGGGCTACCTCCTCGACCATGCCCCGGCGACTCTGGAGCTTGCGCTGTCCACGCGGGTCGAGCCGCCTCTGCCACTGTCTCGGCTTCGAGGAAGAGGGGAGCTGCTGGAGATCGCGTCAGCGGATCTGCGGTTCTCCACCGCCGACGCGCACACACTGTTGGTTGCCCACCAAGGCCTGGTCCTCGAGCACTCCGACGTGGTGCGCCTGGTCGAGCGGACCGAAGGTTGGCCCGCGGGGCTGTATATGGCGGCCCTGTCGTTGGCCGGCCGAGAAGACACAGGCGACTTCATCGACGCGTTCGCCGGAGATGACCGCAACGTCGTCGACTACCTGACCACGGAGGTTCTCGCCGGCCAGGCCGCCGCGACCCGTGCCTTCATGCTGTCGACGTCGGTCCTGGACCGGCTCTGCGCGCCGCTATGCGACCAGGTCGTCGGCGGTGCTGGCTCCGCGGCCGTGTTGAGGGACATCGAGAAGTCGAACTCTTTCCTGATCGCGCTGGACAGCCGGCGGGAGTGGTACCGCTACCACCATCTGTTCCGAGAGCTGCTGCGGAACGAGCTGCACAGCACCGATCCAGCGGCTGCGGCAACCGCCAACCGGCAGGCGGCGAACTGGTTACGAGGGCGCGGCTTGGTCTCCGAAGCAATCGCGCACCTGGTCGCGGCCGGGGACGTTGACGAGGCAGCCGAGCTGATCGCTTCATCGTGGCTTCGTTTCGCCAGCTCAGGTGAGCATGAGACCGTACGAACCTGGCTGGGACTGCTCCCGCCCGCCGTCCACGAGGGTGACTCGCGACTGTGCGTGGCCAGCTCTCTGGTGGCGATCGTCACCGGCCGGCTGGATGACGTCGGACGGTGGATCGACCAGGCGGCCCAGGCACCCGCCGCCGGCCCGTTCTACGACGGGTTCAGCTCCGGCGCCGCCGCGGCAGACTGCCTCCGCACCCTGCACTCCTGGCTGCTCGGCGACCTCACAGTCTGCCGCGCAGCTGGTGAAGCCGCACTCCTCGGCGCGAAGGAACCGTCGCCCTGGGACGGTGTCACCTACACCTGGCTCGGCGCCTCACTGTTCTGGCTCGGCCACGAGCAGGAGGGCCAGGCCGCACTCCGGGAGGCTGTGGAACGATGCCGGGCGGCAAGTTTCCGGCCACCCTGGATCCACTGCCTCAGCATGCTTAGTCTCACCCACCACCTGCAGGGCGACCAGAACGCGGCACGGGCGTTCTCAGAGGAGGCCCTGGCGATGTCGGCGAGGGCCGGACTGAACGAGTACTCCAGGCTCACAGCGGCCGCCCACATCACCCGGGCCGGCTCACTCACCGGGACCGGGCGGGCCGAGGAGGCACGGGCGGTGCTCCAACGCGTCGTCGAGGTCGCCCACCAGGGCAGCGGGCCGGTGGAGATCGTGCATGCCCAGGTGGCACTCGCCATGGCGGCCCAGGCCACGGACGAGACTGCCGCCGCCTGGGCGTTCCTGGACGACGCCCGATCGGTCATCCGGGCGTGCCCGGACCCAGGACCCGTGATAGCTGCGTTTCTGCATCGAGCTGAGTCCCGCGTGGCCGGTCCTCGTCGAGTCACGGGGCCGCTCACGCCGGTAATCGGCGACTTCAGTGAGCGGGAGATGGCCGTCCTGCGGCTGCTCGCCAGCAGCCTGTCCCAGCGTGAGATCGGGAGCACGCTGTTCATCTCGTTCAACACCGTGAAGACCCACTCGAGAAGCATCTTTCAGAAGCTCGGTGTGGCGACCCGCGCCGACGCCGTCGCGCGGGCTCGCGAGCTCGAGCTGATCCGCTGACCCTGAGACGGCGGGGCTGCGCCGAAATCACCCTGGGTGATGGCGCCGAGGATGAGGTCGGCTCACCCAGACGCGAGGCAGCGTAGTTCCCCAGCAGGTCCAGGGTTGGGAGGAGCGTCATGCCGTCGAGGCGGTACACGGTCACCGTTCATGGGCGCCTCGGCGCTCGGTTCCGAGCGACGTTCCCCGGCGTCTCGATCGAACCCGGGCACGGCTACACCCGCCTGCTGACCGAGCCCTTCGACCAGGGGCAGCTCCACGGGCTGTTGAACCGAGTACGGGACTTCGGCTTCGACCTGCTCGCTGTCGAAGCGATGCCCCTCGCCCCCGACGAGATCGGTGGTCGCTCGACTGACAGCCGAGCAGGCGCCTGAATCACCCAGGGTGAACCACCACAGGGTGAAGACACCTCACCCAGGCCCGAGGAAGTTTGACTCTCGCGAGGTCGTCGCCACTGGTTCACAGGCCGTGCCGAACGCGCGGATCAATCAAGGAGGATGCTCATGCTCGAGTCGCCGCTCAACAGGTATGCGGGCCCAGTCGCCGTTGTCGCCGGCGGACTGTTTGCCGTGATCCACGTCGGTCAGTTCTTCGTCGCGGACCGCAGCGACCTGGCCGCGATGGTGACCGATCCGGTCTTCATGGTGGTCAGCGCCGCGTACTTCATCGCATTCCCCTTGTTGTTGATCGCGCTGGTCGCCTTGTACTGGCGCCAGGCCGGCGAGGCGGGGCTATTCGGAGCGGTCGCCTTCTGCACCGCGCTCATCGGCACGGTCGCCCTGGCCGGTGACATGTGGTTCGACGCGTTCGCCGTTCCGTGGCTCGTCCAGGTCGCCCCCACTGTGGTCAGCGCAGACCGGAGCGGAAGCCTGCTGATGACCGGCTGGTTGATCAGCGTGGTGATCTTCTCGCTCGGTTGGATCATGTTCGGTCTGGCCTCGTTCCGGTCCCGCGTATTCCCGCGGGCGTTGTCCATCGCCGTCGCGATCGGCGGTCTGGTCGGGTTCAAGGCCGCGACCGCGCCGTGGGGCGTCGCCCTCGGGCTGGCTGTCGCCGCACTCGGACTCTGGCTAGTCCGACAGGACCGGATTGCCCATGCGCAACCGGCCCCGTCGGCACCCGAACCAGTCGCTTTCGCTGAGCCCCGATAGACCGCGAAGTCAACCCAGCATCGATCTCGATCCCGGAGGAAATTGATCATGACCGTGCAACTGCGCGTACGTCGACACCCGCTCATCTGGTTTGCGGTTCTCTCCCTTCTGCTGTCCTGGTGGGCCTGGCCCCTCTACGGACTCGGCCTCCTGCCGATACCCGTCGCACCGTTCGGGCCGTTCCTCGCGGCACTGACCGTCCTGACGGTCACCGAAGGAAAGTCCGGTGTCATCGGCCTGTTCCGACGCATGGGACGTTGGCGGGTCAACGTGATCTGGTACCTCATAGCCCTCGCGACTCCCGTCGTACTGAGTGCGGTCGCCGTTCTCGTCAACATCGCCCTGGGTGCGGAAGTCCAACCATCCATGGCCGACATCGACGGACTTGACGTCCTGACGACGTTCGCGATGTTCGTCCTCATCCCCGGGTTCGGCGGCGCCTGGGAGGAGCCGGGATGGCGGGGCTATGCAGTGCCGCGCCTGCAGTCGGGTCGCACCGCCCTGCGTGCCGCAGTGATCCTCGGCGTCTTGATCGCCGTCTGGCATCTGCCGTTGATCTTGGTTGGGCAGGTGAGCTGGACCGACATGATCCAGATCATGGGTGCGGTCATCATCTTCAACTGGCTGTTCAACAACGCCCGCGGCAGTGTACTGATCATCATGCTGGCGCATGCCGTGAACAACACGGTCTGGAGCACCCTCACCTCCAAGGTCGTCGCGGAGCCGGATTTCGCCCGGCAGGCCGTGCTGCAAGCGGCGGTCTGGTGCGTCACGGCAGCGATCTTCGTGCTGGTGGCTGGCCCGGCGAACCTGTCCCGCCGACACGTCAAGCAGGAGGAGCCACCCACCCTGCCGCAGCAGGGCGAGCAGCAAATACCGGTCGGGAGCCAGCCGAACTTGACGTCCACACCGTCCGGTCCTCGGCGCTCTTGAGGCGGCGTCCGCCACACCCCAGGATCCGCGACCGAGCCTCTTGAGCAAGGACGCAGCGCTCAACAACGGGCAACCGCGTCACCTACCCAGTACGAGTCCGCGACCAAACCCTTGCGGAGAGCTGACAACCATGAAACTACGAACCGCGGCCGCTCTGACGGCCGTCACCCTGCTACCCCTCACTGCCTGCATCGGCAGCCCCACTACCACCACCGAGGAGCTGAGCTATCAGATCGACCAGCACCTCACAGCACTGGTAATCGGCGCTCGCGCCGCGAGCGTGGCCATCGTTGTGGGCGACGGCCCTGTGACCGTCACCGAGGAGCATCGCTACTCCAGTAGCAAACCCATCACCGCCCACCAAGTGGAGGGCCAGACGTTACGGCTCACCGAGTCCGGCTGCGGCGACGACGACACACGATGCGTCGTCAAGTACACCATTCGAATGCCCGAAGCCCTGTCGGTCGACATCACCGCCCAGGCGGGCGCCGTGAAACTGGACGGTCTGGCCGGAGACCTGCGCGTCACCACCGAGGCCGGCGCCGTGGAAGGTCGTGGCCTCACCAGTGATCAGGTGATCATCCAGACCGAGGCGGGAGCGGCATCCCTGGAGTTCGTCGATGCGCCGACGCTGTCGCGGACCACAACCAGCCTGGGCGCGGTGAATATCCGCCTTCCCGGAGCCACCGCCTACGCTGTGGAGGTCCGCACCGATGTGGGCGCGAGCAGCGTGGAAGTCGACCGAGACCCCGCGTCGGTGCACGAGATCACGGTGCACACCGAGGTCGGCGGAGTAAAGATCGAGCGCCTGACCTAACAGAATCCCAGCGATCATGCGCGCGGCTCGGCACGCCCGCCGCCGGCCTAGGGGTAGAAAGGGGCTCTCTCCTGCGTCAAGACCGACCCACGAAGCACCACAGTCCAGCCACACGAAGTCATCGCCTGCCAGCAATCCACCCAGTGCGTGGGGACCGACAGTCGCGGAGAGTTTAACCGTCCTGACCCAGTTCGCCGCAGCAGACCGCGGCGCGTGGAGCACCTCGTGACATCAATCGTGGTGCGAACTAGCGTCAGCTACCGGTTCTGGACGCTGCTGAACGGGAAGTCTGCGCAACTGCTGTCGCCTGGAGATGCCTGAGTCGGCCAGGACAATCGTGACCGACAGTAGGCGGCAAGCTTGTCCGTTCCGAAGCAGTTCGCTGCAGGACTGCGGCAAGGTTCGTGGAGCCCTCGTGACATCAATCGTGACACGAACTGGAGTCGACTAGACGTTTTCAAGTGACTACGTGTCCTGCGGCTATGCGAGCGTGACAGAGGAAATTCGGCTCAGATAGTAGTCGTCACGGGCGGCGTTCGACGTTCCACGCGCGTAGGGTGTTACAGTTCGCCCGCCTTGATCGTGGCCACCTTGGCGATGGCCTCGGCCAGGATCGCGGTGACGGCCCGCGCCCCCTCGGCTAGCCGCCGCTGGTCGGTGACGACGGGCCAGGGTTACCACCAACCGTGGCGAGGTCGGAGGTGGACCCGCGTCGGTGCTGCGAACGCGGCCGAGGTCGTTGAAGGGGTACGACCGGCGCTGCCAACCGGGCACGAGCTGATCGCGCCATGGATTGTCTGTTCCTTCTCTTCGAGCCCTTCGAGCCACAATGGCCGGCGGCTCTGGCAGACTGCGAAGCCACGTTGTTCAGACCACCGCCCCTCGGCGGGTGAAAGGAATCATTTATGCGGATCAGAACCGTAATTGCTGCGTCGGCCGCTGCCGCCGCGATGTGGGGAATCCCGCTCGCGGCTTCGGCGGATACTGTCGGCGAACCTGGCACTCCGAATTGCTTCGGCCAGCGAATCAGCCATGGATCCAGCGACCACGATCTGACTCCGAAGGAGAGGGCAGCGGGGTTACAGGCACTTGTGGACGAGGGCTTCCCTCCGGCCGTTGAGCTTTTCGGGCCGACGGTCTCGGTGCAGGAGATGATCAAGTTCGTGCAGGCAAACTGCTCGGACGACCCCATCGTCCCTCCGGAGGGATGACCGGACACCGGCGAATCACGAAGCCCCCGGCCAAGTCGCCGGGGGCTTCGTGATCTTGCTCAAGGTTCTACAGGTCGCCCGCCCTGAAGGTGGCCGCTCGGGCCACCGCCTCGGCCATCACCGTGGTGACGGCCCGGGCCACCTCGGCTAACCGCCGCTGGTCAGTTACTGAGGGTGCACCCGGCCAGCGCACCAAAATCACTGACGGGGTGTCGGGCGGTGTGACCAGCTCGATGGTCAGCACGTCGGCGCTGGTCACGTTGCCAGTCGCCAGAGGGGTTACTACGTTGGGCATGGAATCTCGCTTCCTACGCAAGTGGGGTTCCTGGCCCGGCCGGTGTTGCAACATCGGTCGGGCCGCTTCAAGATCAACTTGGGTACACGCTGGGTACACAAGACGCTCGTAGGCTGTCAATAACGTTCAACAAGCCTGAGGTCTGAATGTCCTAGTCAGCGGCACTTTTCAACGCTTGCCAACATCCGGCAATAGGGCTTGTAAGGCTCTTTCAAGGCGGCAGCGCGGGTTCGAATCCCGTTGGGGATACCATGTGATCTCTCAGGACATCGGCGACAGCTGAACCGACGTGTCAATGTGGGTTCGGCTGTTGTTCTTTTGCGGCTGGTTGAACCGTCCCCGGTCTCGTGACTGGCTTGAAGCCACGAAAGGGTGGTTGTTGTGCCAGCACCGAGGAAGTACCCCCACGAGCTGCGAGAGCGGGCGATGCGGCTCGTTCGGGAGGCTCGAGAGCAAGACGCTGAACTGTCGTTGAATGCCGCGGTCGTGCGGATCGGTCCGCGGGTCGGGGTGAACGCCGACACGTTGCGCGGTTGGTGCAAGCAAGCCGACATCGATGCGGGGAAGCGGTCGGGAATGGCCACCGGCGAGGCGGCGCGGGTCAAAGAGCTCGAGCGTGAGGTCCGTGAGCTGAAGAGGGCCAACGAGATCCTGCTGGCGGCCAGCTCGTTCTTCGCGCGGGAGCTCGACCCGCGTTTGCCCTGGTAGTGGCGTTCGTCGATGACCACAAGGAGCGGTTCGGGGTCGGGCCGATCTGTCGCGTGCTGTCCCAGCACGGCATCAAGATCGCCCCGAACAGCTACTACGCACACAAGAAGCGACCGCGCTCGCCGCGGGCGGTGCGGGACGAGCGGGTGTTGGCCGAGATCGTCCGGGTCCACCTCGACCCGAGGATCGGCCGCGGTCTTTACGGGGTCCGCAAGGTCCACGCTGCCCTGGTCCGGGAAGGCGGTGTGGACGGGCAGTCGGTGTCCCGCCGCCACGTCGAACGCCTGATGCGGGCCGCCGGGCTGCACGGCGCTCGCCGGGGGCGCCGATTCGTGACCACTCGACCGGACCCGGCCGCGGCACGGCCACCGGACCTGGTCAAGCGGAACTTCACCGCCGCAGCGCCGAACCGGCTGTGGGTGGTGGACTACACCTACGTCGCGACCTGGGCCGGGATGGCGTTCACCGCCTTCGTGTCCGACGCGTTCTCCCGGCGGATCGTCGGCTGGCGCACCGCCGCGTCGATGCCGACCTCGCTACCCCTGGACGCGTTGGAAATGGCCCTGTGGACCCGGGCACGCGAGGGCCGCACCGACCAGGGGCGCCTCCACGGCCTGATTCATCACTCGGACGCGGGATCGCAATACGTCTCGATTCGCTACTCCGAGCGCCTCACCGACGCCGGCGCCGTCGCCTCGATCGGCACTGTGGGCGACTCCTACGACAACGCCCAAATCGAGAGCCTGATCGGGCTCTACAAGCTCGAATGCGTCCGGCCCGAGGGGCCGTGGCACGACGTCGACCACCTCGAACTCGCCACCCTGTACTGGGTGCACTGGTTCAACCACCACCGCCTCCACAGCGCCCTGGGATACCTACCCCCGACCGAGTTCGAACAGAACCACTACCGTCAGATCAACCCCCGACCGCGACCGCTGCCGGGAGAACTCGCCAGTCACTGAACCGGGGACGGTTCACTGCGACGGCTGAGCTGAGCAGGCCATCAAGATCGCCGCCACGATCCGCGGCGGCAAGACCAAGATCAACAATGTGGTATTCCGCACCGATCGCGGACTCGACCTAGACCGCGCGTGCCAACAGCCGGTCTGTTCGCTCGAGACGCTGTACCAGCCATGGGCAGGGTCGGGTCCTGCTTCGACAACGCCGCCGCGGAGCCGTTCGTCTCCAGCCGGGAATGGGGAGGCCCTGTCCCGCCATCAGTGCTCGATCCTCACCATGCCCGGGCCGTCGTGCTGCCCTCGTGCTACGACTTCTACAACCACCGCAGACGGCACAGCACCGCCCCCAGATGCTGAGCCCAATCGACTACGAGAACCTGACCGAACCAACCGCCGACCAACCGGCCGCGGCCTAAGAGAAGTCTCCACGATTCGGGGGAAGCACAAGCCCAGGCTGGGTCGGTGCATGCTCTCCGTGGCCACGTACCCATACGTGCCGCAGGTCCGGCTCAATAGGCTCAACCGCCGCCACCCACCCAAGGCTACCTCTTATAGAACAAATGTTCGATAGAACCGCGAGTAACAAACTGAGTAGCACCACACCCGCCGGCGTGCCTACCACCATGGACAGTCCCGGACGTTTCCACGCGGTCGCTCACCCTCGACACGGCGGCGAGGGCATCCCTGATAAGGCAGAGGTCAATGGCTCAGCTCATCTGGGCTCCCGCACAGGTATCAGAGGATCCCGTCGCCGAATCGGAAGACTGGGTCCTTGGTGCTGAACGGTTCGTCGCTGGGGCTGTTGATGACGGCCTGCATCGAGGAGGGCAGGTCGAAAGGAAGCCGACCTTGGGCCTGCGCTTCGCCGAGCAGCACGTCGACCAGTGCCTCGTCGCTGGCCCCGAAGTTGACCAGAAGCGCCGCGGCGGCTGACGCTATCTTGGCCACGACCGCCGGCCGGTCCAGGTAGAGATCGATCAGGGTTGGCACCGTTTCGCATATGTGGAGGATGCGGTCGAGTTCGGCGGCGGCGTATTCCAGTGACCCGGCGTGGAAGCGGGATTCGAAGATGCCGGGTCGCTCTTCCCAGGGTGCGGCCAGTCGAAGCACGGCCAGGTCGGCCTCGGCCGGGTCAGCGACCACGGCGCCCAGGCGGGCTGCGGACTCCTCGCCGAGCCCTTCGACATAGATCCGGAGACCCGGCGTGATCGGCAAAGCAGCAGGGCCGTTTCCGGCGGCGGTGAGCCGGACGATCGCGGCCCGTTGCGCGGCCGCGCCGGCTGCGACGAAGTCGGCCCGCCCGATCGTGTTCTCCGCATGGACCAGGTCGAGGTATGGGTCGTCGAACAGTCCGAGGATGAACTTCTCCCGGAGTAGCCGACGTGCCGACTCATCGATGCGCGCCTCGGTGACCTGTCCGATGCGGAGGAGTTCGACGACCAGCTGCGGCGTGCCCTCGCCGCCGAACTGGTCGACCCCGGCGTCGATGGCCTTCTTCGCCCGTTCCAGTGGGGTCAGGTGCTCAACCCCCCAGGCCCGCGCCAGCATCGGCTCGCCGGCGAACAAGGTGTCGTTGAGCAGCTGCCAGTCGGTGCAGATGATGCCGTCGAAGCCCAGCTGGTTCCGCAGCAGGTCGGTGATGATCTGCCGGCTGAAGCTGAATTCTGCTGATAAGGCAGCGCCTCGACCGCGTCCGCGAATGTGGCGGCGACGGCCGGGGTCAACTCCTGGATCACGTGCGCTTAGACGTACTGGTCCAGCTGCGCGCAGCGGCTCGCCAATAGCCACGACCCTGACACTAGGTCCTCAGATGGCAGGGGCCGTGCGCCTTCGTGTCAGGCGCTCGGGTTAGTCCGCGGCCGCCGACACGTACAGCCATAGATACAGCAAAGCCGTCGGACAATGGCCTGTCTTTGCCTACGTCAGCCGACAACGCCTGAGCGTGAACGCCGTCAGCGCCGCGCACCTGGGCACGATTTTTTTAGGCGGCGGGTTCAACGGTTAGGTTGAGGTCCCGGGGCTCCGTCCTCGCGGGAGCGGAACTCGTCAGCTTCGAGGTAAGGATGGGTCACGTGGACAATCACCGCCCGGGGACCGGTGGCCGTGGTCAGCCGTCGGTTGCCGACACCGGTACAGCCGACGTCGACCTGCTCGCCGTAGGGTTGAGCGCGTTGGCTCGCGATCTTGACCAGGAGGATGACCCAGACGCCATGCTGGCGGCGATTGTTGCCGCCGCCGTGGCCATGATTCCCGGCGTCGAGGAAGGCTCGATCAGCGTGGTGTTTGGCCGCCGGCGGGTCACCTCCCAAGCGCCGACCGGTGAACTGCCCCTCCAGGTCGACGCCATCCAAGAGGAGACACAGCAGGGCCCTTGCCTGGACGCCGCCTACGAGCAACAGACCGTTCGCGTCGACAATCTGGCCACCGAGGGTCGGTGGCCACTTTTCGCCCGACGGGCCAGCGCAGCCGGTGCGGCCAGCATGCTGTCCTTGCAGCTGTATGTCGAAGGCGACAACCTCGGCGCGCTGAACCTTTACGCCCGCACCGCTGATGCGTTCACCGACGAGTCCGAGCAGGTCGGCCTGCTGTTCGCCGCCCACGCTGCCATCGCCTACGCCGGCGTCCGGAAGGAGACCCAACTGGCTCAGGCCCTCGTCAGCCGGGACCTGATCGGGCAAGCCAAAGGCATCCTGATGGAGCGTTACAAGATCAGTGGGGAGCGCGCGTTCCTGGTGTTGACCCGGGTCAGCCAGTCCAGCAACCGGAGACTCCACGACGTCGCCGACGAACTGGTCCGGCGCGGCACGATCACCGGCGCCGCAGCGCCGCCACCAGGTCCTCTGCGGCCTGCCCGGGGCTAAAAGGCGGTCTGACGGCTCGCTGTCTAACCGCCCAGACCTAGTCAAAAACGGGCTCCGGAACCCGGCAGGACAGACCACCTACATGCCCAGACAAGCCACCGACCAAACCGTCCGAGCAAACCCAGCATTACGAGCGAGTCGCGTGCGAGATGGTTGGCGATGTGGGCGAGGCAGGACCGGCGGACCGGACAGCCGGTCGTATCCTTTCCGCAGAGTGTTGACGGTTTGGGGGCCGGGGGCCGGTAGCCGCGCTCGAGTCGACCCACACAGCGCTAACGGTCTGCTAGCAGCACCCCCGAGCAGTGGTGAACGCCGATGGACGTAGTGGTGGGTCGTCGCTGTGGGCCGAAGAGGCAGATCACGCTCAGCAGACGCCCATCGTGGTCCTACGGATCTGTGAGGTGCGGTGGGGGGTTTGCCACCGGGCGCCGACGGCGTGGCGCTGCGGGAGTGCTGGTCAGCCGTGTACGAGGCAGAAGGGGGTGGCCAGCCGGATCAGCGAACACTCGGTAGGACGCACCGACCCTGGACAGCAGTCGTGCTCCTCTCTGTAACACCTGCTGCTCAGCAGCGTCGAGGTCCTCGACGCGCACGTCCAGGTGCATCTGCTGGGCACTCGCAGGGTCCGGCCACGCCGGCGGCCGGTGGTCCGGTGAGCGTTGGAATGCCAGTCCTGGACGGTCGGGAGCCTCCCCGATAACCACCCAGTCAGGTTCGTCCTGGATCCGGACCATGCCGAGCAAGTCCTGATAGAAAATTGCTAGCCGGTCAGGCTCCGGGCAGTCCACGACAAGCCCGTGCCAGCGTCCGATCTGAGTACTACTGCTCATCCGCGAATCTTGGCAGGTATCCCGACAATCAGGTGGACACTGGGGCACTTGCAAGCAAGAGCTGATAGCTGCGCGGGCCGCGACGATCAGCACGCCAGCGATGTACCTGCTTGTCAATCTGCTTGTCAACGCCACAGAGCAGTGAGCGATGCCGCCGGACAGCCGTGGATACCGCGCCAGTCGGAAGCGCCCAAGTCTCGCCGACTGAGCGCCCACCTGATAAGGCAGCGGTCAGGCAGGCGCTCGGTTGACAGCAGCGCTGACAGCAACCCGGCGGCGATGCTCCTGGCCGTGACAGACGCAGTGGGCAAGATCCCGCCGTAGATGGACCGTCCTGGACTCTCCAACACGCCCCGCCTGGGGCTACGGATCAGACGATCAGGCCGCCCTGGTCGCGTCGGTCTAAACGGCTCGCCGTCGAGGTTTGCGGTGTGGGAGGTTCGACGCAGGACGTACCGATCGGATCGCCGATGCCCACTACCGTCATCACCAGCGCGGAGCAGGCCACGCCGGAATGGCTGACCGCTGCCCTTTCGACTAGCGCCGCCCTCAGCGCCGGGAAGGTGATCGCCGTCGAACTCGACAAGGGCGACGGTAACTGGTCGGCCAACGCCCGGCTACGGCCGCGCTACTCTGCCGACGCGGCCGGCGACCGTCCGACCAACCTGTTTCTCAAGATGGTTCGCACCGACCTCGACGATGACGAGTCCTTCAGCGATTCCGAGGTTCGCTACTACACCCGGGACTACGTCGATGTTCCGGATGCGCCGCTGGTCCGCTGTCACGATGCCGCGCACTCGACGGACCACCGGGCCTATCACCTATTGCTCGACGACGTCACCGCCACCCACGTCGAGGCGACCGGCCGTCGGCCCACCGTGGAGTATGCGCTCGCTCTGGCCGACGGTCTCGCGGCGATGCACGCCCGCTGGTGGGGCGCCGACCGGCTGAACGCGGCCGGCCAGCCGATCCACGACGAGGCGCACGTCCAGCACTTCGTTGACATCGCCGCGCCCGGCGTTCCGCATGTGCTGGGGCATTGCAGGAGCGAGTTGGCCACCCACTGGCCCGACCTGATCAATCAGGTCATCGCCCGGCACCCGGCCGCCATGATCGACCGCACTCGCAACTCAGACGGGTTCACGATCATCCACGGCGATCCCGGCTGCACCAACATCCTGGTCCCGCGCACGGGGTCCCGGCCGCTCTACCTGATCGACCGGCAGCCGTTCGACTGGAGCCTGACCACCTGGCTCGGTGTCCACGACCTGGTCTACGCGTCTGTTCTTGACTGGCCGGTCGCCGATCGGCGGAGGCTGGAGAAGCCGCTGCTCCGGCGTTACCATGATCGGCTCTTAGCGCACGGTGTCGCTGGCTACTCCTGGGAGCAGCTGTGGACCGATTATCGGCTGATGATCCCAATGGGGGTCTACATCGCCGTCGAGTACAGCCGCGGCGGTCTACTCACCGGTCTGCAGTTCGTCTGGCTGCCCTACCTGCAGCGCACGCTCACCGCTTGCGACGACCTGGACTGCTCCGCACTCTGGTGAACGCATGTGCCTCTGCGGATGGGAAGGCCAGTACAGCAGCGAAGTACAGCAGCAACCGTGCCGCTCAATGTGTCCTGGATTGTGCACCGGTGACGGTTCCCACTCCAACGAGGTCCGCTGACCCATCCGCGCGGAGCTCGGGACGAGAATGGGTGAGTTGCCAAGTGAACTTGAGCCTCATCAGGTGCCGTCAGCACGCTGGGAAGGCTCACCTTGTTGACTGACCAGTAGATCGAGCTTCTGATGCAGGGTTCGGATCTCGGCCCTCATGTCGTCGGATTCTTGCTGCTCGGCTTCCACGGCCTCGACCAACCAGGATGCGAGAGTGGCGGTGACCACGCCGAGGAGGGTGATGCCGCCGAGCATTAGCGTCACACCGACGAGGCGGCCGACTGTAGTCACCGGATATTGGTCGCCATACCCGACCGTCGTCATGGTGGTGATCGCCCACCAGGTGGCGTCGCCAAATGAGGTGAGGTTTGCCTCGGGGCTGCTTCTCTCGGCGTCGAGGACGGCCAGTGCTGCACAGAAAGCCAGGAGGGCCGCGCCGCCGGCGACGTAGACCAGCCAGTCGGCCGCGCAGGCGCGTCCCGACGCGCCGGTTCAACACGTTGAGCAGGGCGATGAGACGAAGCAGCCGCAGCGGCCGGAGTAGGGGCAAAACGATCACCAGTAGGTCCAGCGGGTGCCTGAAGATGTATCTGCGCCGGTTCGTAGCGAGCAGTAGCCGGGCCAGATAGTCGGTGACAAAGAGCCCCCATGCCACCCAAGCGCACCACCGACACGTCGTGGCCGCCCAGTCCGGCAGATCGGGATTCAAGATCGGGACGGCGTATGCCACGAGAAAGGCGATAGCAGCCACCATAAGTGGTGCCTCCGTTGCGCGCTCCCACCGAGCAGGCGTCATGTGACTCATGACGGCCAGTTTGGCGAGTTGATGGTCGGACCCGGCTGAATTCTGCATAGTCGGACCCCCGCGTGGCGTCTCCCGGTCGGTGGAATCCACGGTCGGATCGCCGTGCGCAGAACGGCCACAATCAGCGCCGTCACGAAACTGGAACCGCTCTATTGATGGGACGCTCGGTGGTCCACCCGGGACACACGGGGACACACCGCCAGCCCAAGCGATGACAACTAGGCGAAGATAACCAGCGGCTCGGGGCGTCGGCCTGAACCAGAATGTCCGTGTAAGCGCCGTAGGGCGGGCCGGTGGCTTCGCGCTTACAAGGCGGCAGCGGGTTCGAATCTCGTGGGGATTCCAAACGTTGACCAGGCCAAAGATGGTCACCGACCGTCTTCTGACCGGGCAGACCGCCGCTCTGCGCGCACTCGGCGTACAGGAGCGTGATCAGTCTTCGGCGATGCAGGGTCGTCGAGAGTGTGAGACAGGAGGGCGTCCAGGCGCTCAACCGCCTCGGCGGAGCCGTCTTCGAAGAGCCCGCCGTAGCGAGTGAGGGTGAAGGCCACGCTGTTGTGCCCTGCCCATCCGGAGACTTCACGGACGTTGCATCCGGCGGCGACCAGGATGGCTACGAAGCTGTGTCGAAGGCCGTGGAAGGTGAACCTGTCGAGCCCGGCCCGATTTCACGGCCGTCTTCCAAACGTGCCGGGCGAAGGTCGAGCGGAAGAGTGGACCGCCTGCAGCCTAAGGGGTCAGTCCTCGCCGAATATCTCGCGCAGTCTGGCCTCTTGGTCCGCGGTGAGGTTGCTGGCGATCAGTTCGGCCTTGGTGCCGCTCACCTCGGCCTTGACGCGGTCCTCGACAACGTCGGAGGTGAGCAGGAAGAGGGCCGACGTGCCGGGTGTTACCCGCTGCTTGACTCCGTCGACGAACGTGTCGTCGATGCCGACGTCGGTCATTGACCCGGTGAGAGCCCCGATGCCGGCGCCGATCGCCGCTCCTAGCAACGGGACGAAGAAGAGCAGCCCGAACAGCATCCCCCAGAATGCGCCGCCGAGCGCCATAGGCCCAGCCAGATTGTTCAGCTGCCGGGTCTTCGGCTTCTTCTTGCCGACCTCCCAGCTGACCACGGCCGCATCCTGGATGTTGATCAGCTGCTGCGACTGAAGCGCCTTGAGCTTGTCGACCATGGCGTCGGCATCACCGACACCCGGGAACGCCCATGCGGTCAGGGTCGCCATTGGTTGATCCTTCCGTTGAGTTGACAGACGAACGGACGCCGCACCAGACGCCCACCGCTCCGGAGGATACGGCGTCTCAGACGGGCGGTGCCAGGCAGGGTTCTGCCAGGCAGGTTCGGAAGACTGGCTTAACTTGCAGTGACACCGCCGATGCGCAGGAGTGGCCTCAGCCGTCGCGGTCGGCGTTCAGGCGTCGTCTTCGTCGGTGTTCATCTCCGCGACCTCGATGGCAACATCTACCGCTTCCACGATGCGAACGGTCGCGGCCGCCACTCGGGAGGTTCCAACGATTGGTGCGATCGCAGTGAGAACTCCGCGCGCGTCCTCAACGGTCAGGCCCAGCTCGCCGGCCACAGCCAGGTTCAAGACTCAGTCGAGGCGTCCAGCCTCGATGCGCAGACGCTATCACCTGGCGCCGATGAGATGTGTCGGCATGGCTCAGCCCGAACGACGCTACGATGTGGCGCGAGTACGCGGGCCGGCCAGACCGTACCTGGTTTCAATGACGATGCATCAGGGGGTCGGGGTGGGCAAGAGGGCTGGATCCGTCGGCACGGTGGGAACGCTGGTCATGAAGATGGCTGGTGTTGCTTTGGCCATCGCGGTGCTCACTTCATGCGCTGGCGGTGGGAACATCGAGGTGCCGGAATCGCCGTCACGCTCAGCAAGTGAGCTGCCCACGCCGACGGTGTCGCTGCCGACTGCCACGAGGTCGGCTACGCGTCCGGAGATTCCCAGTCCGACGCCGAGAGAACCGAGTCCCGAACGCTCATCGAGCCGGCCAACACAGGAGCCGACACCCACACAGGAGGAGACAGCCACCCAGGAGCCGTCAGCGACGCGATCGGCGGCGACGGATCCCTCGCGGTCACCGATCCGCGTGGAGACCACCACGACCCAGACAGTCACTACAGCCCCGAGTCCGTCGACTGTCACCCGGTCGGTGACGATCAGCGCATCGCCGAGCGCCAGCCCGTCGCCGTCCGGGTCTGCGGCGGGCGAGCCTGCCGATACAGGCGGAGTTTCCTGGTTTTGGTGGGCGCTGGCCGGTCTAGTGCTTGCCGCCGCGATCGCGACGCCCCTTCTCGTGCGGGCACACCGTCGACGAGTCTGGAGGGCTGATTTTGCTACGGCCGAGCAAGAGGTGGCGTGGTTTGCCCGCGTGCTCGTCCCGGAGCTGGGTCAATCGGGCTCTCTTGATCAGGTCGAGGGCGGCTGGACCGTGGGCGCGAATCGCGTAGCCGCTGTCGAGGATCGGCTGACCGCTCTGGAGGCTTCGGCTCCGGACGACGCTACGCGAACTGGGACCAGCACCCTGCGAGATGCCGTACGAGCGTCACGCGGACGTGTCGAGGAGCTGCTCCAATCTGGGGACCCAGCGGCCATCTCCCCCACCCTGAACGAGGTTGCCGCCGGACTCGAGGCAGCCCTAGGTTCTGTGGACCAGGCAGGGTAAGGAGCCGCGCGCCTAGCCGTTCCTGAATGCCGTGGGCCTGGATCGAGCCCGAGGCCGTCGGCCCCAAACGGTGTGAGCGGCTGCTGCTGCGGACTGCCGTCCAGACGCTGGGGGGCCGGCCTTGACTCGGTGTTGGCCACCAACCGGCCATCTGGCGGTCAAGTGGGCCAGAACCCGCGGTCGCGAGCGACGCGGCGCCAGGTGCGCATACTTCTGGGAGCAGCGAGCCTGGGTCCGACGCCCTGGCTAACGACCCAGACGAGTTGAGAGCCCTCGTGAGTCTTCGGATTTCCCGTTCGTCCATTTGCGCAGTCGGAGTCGGCACAGCAGTGGCTTGGCCATGCAGCGGATTTCATCCCGCATCGCCGTCAGGGCAAGGCACCCCTCGGGCGGCGACGGCTATTGATCATCGTTGGGTGCGGCTCGACACCGGCGCGGTGATCGGTCGAGATCCTGTCCGGCCGTACGGCGACAGATGCAGCCCGGGTGGTCTAGCGTGGGAGTCAGAAGGAGTCGCTATGACAACGTCTGATCCTCCGGTACCGGCATCCTTCACCAACGATGACTTCGCGGCGAGAATGCGTCGGGTGGTGAGCTCCGCTGCAGAGAGCGGCCTTGCTGGAGTCATTGTTACGCCGGGCCCGGATCTGGTGTGGCTCACCGGGTACCGGCCCACGGCGATCACTGAGCGGCTCACGATGCTCGTGCTCTCCCCGGACGAAGAGCCGACCCTCCTTGTCCCTATCCTTGAGCGGCCCGACGCTGAAGCTGCTGAGGGCGCGGGCAGCGTGTCGCTAGTTGAATGGCAGGACGGCACCGATCCTTACGAGGTCGCTGGCCCGCTACTCCGCCCCGACGGGGAGTTCGGCATCTCCGACTCTGCCTGGGCCATGCATCTGCTGGGCCTGCAACGAGTGCTACCGAAGTCGAGCTTCCGGGCGATCACGGACAGTCTGCCGATGATGCGTGCGGTCAAGGACGACAACGAACTCATGCGCCTAGCGGCGGCCGGGTCCGCGGCCGACTCGACCTATGGCGAGATCGTGCAGAGGCGCTTCGCTGGCCGGCTAGAGACCGAGGTCGCGGCTGACCTCGCTGATCTATTGCGACAGTTCGGACACGAGCAGGTCGATTTCACCGTGGTCGGGTCGGGCCCGAACGGGGCCAACCCACATCACGAGGCGGGGGACCGGGTGATCGAGGCTGGTGATGCGGTTGTCTTGGACTTTGGAGGGCTCCGATACGGCTACGGGTCGGACACCACGCGTACCGTCTGCGTTGGGGAACCGAGCTCGGAGATTCGCGAGGTGCACGAGGTGGTGCGTCTCGCCCAGCAGGCGGGTGTCGCCGCGGTACGTCCTGGTGTGAGCTGTCAGGAGATCGACCGAGCGGCCCGGAGTGTCATCAGTGACGCGGGCTACGGCGAGCAGTTCATCCATCGCACCGGCCACGGAATCGGAGTAACCACTCACGAGCCGCCGTACATGGTTGAGGGTGAAGAGCAACCGCTCGTGCCGGGCATGTGCTTCTCGGTCGAGCCGGGAATCTATCTCGCTGGCAGGTTCGGGGTCCGGATCGAGGACATCGTCACGGTCACCGCAGACGGCGGCCGACGTCTGAACAACACCGACCACGGACTGCGCGTCGTCGAGTAGTCCACGACCTCTGCATCTCCGGTGACGTCACACTCCGCCAAATACCACCCCCCGGGGGGTGATGCGCACACAGTCCAACGTGATCAACGCTGATGACGTCCCGGGTTAGCCGGTTAGAGGAGGCCGATGTGGTGATGGCGTGTGGAGCGTGGCCGTTGATTCGGGAAGACAATCCCCCCAAAGCCTGCGCGGTGGCGTTGACCACGTATGTGTCCTGGTGGAGGTGGGTGTCATGACGGCCATGGACGTTCCGGCAGAAGGGCCTGCTGACAGGGCTGCTGACAGGGCTGCTGAGAAGAGTGTGGCTCGTCGCCAGGCGGTGAATTACATCTCTTGGGTAGCTCTGGCCTTGATGACCACGTCCTCGGTGGCGAGCCTGCGGCCGTCACCAACGATGGCTGTCTACGGTCTGGCCTGCATCTTCTTGTACCTCGTCCCGGCCATCATTTTCCTGCTGCCGACATCCTTGGTGTCCGCAGAGTTGGCTTCTGGCTATGAGGGCGGCGTGTACAACTGGGTGGCGCGCGGCATCTCCAAGCCGATGGGGTTCTTGGCGGTCTGGTGCCAGTTCGCGATGACCATCTTCTACTACCCGACACTGCTTGGGTTCGTGGCCAGCACCCTGGCCTACGTCATCAATCCCGAGCTCGCCACCAGTGGTGTATGGACCGCGATCGTCATTGTCGTCGTGTACTGGACCGGGGTCTGGGTGTCCTCGCGAGGGACGAAGGGCATCGCCGGCCTGGCCAGCGGTGGTTTGATCATCGGAACCCTCATCCCCGGTGCGGTGCTGGTCATCCTCGGGGTTGTCTTCCTCGGCCAGGGAAACCCGTCGGCCGCGCCCATGACCGCGAGCAACCTGCTACCGGCCTGGGCCGGGCTGGCGAGCCTGGTGCTGATCGTCAACAACTTCCTGTCCTACTCGGGCATGGAGATGAACGCGGTCCATGTCTCATCGCTGCGCAACCCAGGTAAGGAGTTCCCAAGAACGATCTTCCTCGCCTCGGGGCTGGTGCTGTTGATCTTCATCCTGCCCGCGCTGGCGATCAGCTGGATAGTGCCGGCCGAGCAGCTCTCGCTCACCGCCGGGATCATGCAGGCCTTCGAGGCGATCTTCGCGAACTTCGGTCTTCAGTGGCTGACCCCGATCTTCGGCCTCATGATCGTGGCCGCCTCGCTGGGCGGAATGTTGACCTGGCTGGCCGGCCCGTCAAAGGGCCTGCTGCTCATCTCCCGGCAGGAGGGATACCTCCCGCCCTTCCTGCAGAAGCTGAACAAGAACGGGGTTCAGCAGAACATCCTGGTCACCCAAGGTGTGATCACGACCCTGATCGGACTGGGATACGCGCTCATCCCGACCGTCTCGAGCGCGTACTGGGTCTTCTCGGTGATCACCACCCAGGTCTATCTGATCATGTATCTGCTGATGTTCGTGGCAGCCGTCCGGCTACGTCGCAGGGAGCCTGATCATCCGCGCGGATACCGGGCCCCGATGCTCGGTGCTCTCTGCGGGGTCGGGTTCGCTGCATCGCTGGCGGCGCTGCTCATCGGCTTCATCCCGCCCTCGCAGTTCGAGTCCGGTAGCGGCGGCGTATACCTGGCCATCGTGGGGGGCGGCGCCCTCGGGCTCGGACTCCTCGTGCCGTTCCTCTTCTACAGGTTCCGCAAGCCGTCGTGGAAGCAGCCGGAGCCGACGGAGGTGAGCCCGTCATGAGCACCGTGCAAGAGACATCGACCCCACGTGATCGCAGAGTCGTCTATGCGGTGATCGCCGGCGCGCTGGTACTCCTCCTGATCGTCTGCTTTGTCTTCTACCGCTCTGCGCAGTCAAACCAACAGGCCCAAGAAAAAGCCGACCAGCTGATCGCGGCCCTCCAGAAGGCCGGTGCACGCACCGTGCCATCGCAGGAGCAGATCGTCGGCGTGCTCGGTGATGACGGCGGAGCGCTCTGCAAGGATCCGGCCAGCGCGCTGGGCAAGTCGATCTTGTTCAGTCAGCTCACCAACGGGGCGGCCGGACCTGGGATTCGTCCAGTCATCGCCGACAGCAAGGTCTTCAAGGGACAGCTGCTCGCCATCCAGATCTACTGCCCCGACCAGCTACCCAGATTCCAACAAATGGTCGAGAAGCTCAAGACGGCCCCGGTCGCAGGCGGGTAGCAGGGCATGGAACTGCGAGAGCGTGTTGCCGGCCTGATGCCGCAGGCCCGAACCGAGCTCGGCGAGCTCGTCGCCATCCGGTCGGTAGCTGACCCCCGCCAGTTTCCTCCGGAGGAATGCGCCGCAGCGGCCCAGTGGGTTCGTGACAAGTTCTCCGAGCTCGGCTTCTCCGACGTACACCTCGCCGAGACCGTCGATGGGAGCCAAGCCGTCGTCGGATCCCGGCCATGCTCGGACACCACAGCACCTACCGTCCTGCTGTACGCGCACTACGACGTCCAACCGCCGCTCGACGAGTCCGCGTGGCGTACGCCGCCGTTCCAGCTCACCGAGGTCGAGGGCCGTTGGTACGGTCGCGGCGCGGCCGACTGCAAGGGCAACATCATCGCGCACCTGATGGCCCTGCGTGCGCTCGGCGACGACGTGCCGGTCAACCTGAAACTGGTCGTCGAGGGGTCGGAGGAACAGGGCACCGGTGGCCTGGAGGACTTCGTACCGAAGAACGCAGACCTGCTTCGTGCGGATGCGATCCTGGTCTGCGACACCGGCAACGCCGCCGTTGGTCATCCGGCCGCAACGGTGACCCTGCGCGGCATGATCAACGTCGTCCTGACCGTACAGGCGCTCAAGTCCGAAGTGCACTCCGGGATGTTCGGCGGACCAGCACCCGATGCGCTCGCAGCACTCGTCGCGATGCTCGCGACACTCCGAGACGACCAGGGCAACACCACGATCACCGGGCTGGACAACACGCAGACCTGGACCGGCGAGCCGTACCCGCCTGAACAGTTCCGCAGCGACGCCGGCCTACTCGACGGAGTGTCTCTTCTCACAGGCGGCAGTGTCAGCGACATGCTGTGGGCGCGTCCCGCGGTCACCATCCTCGGGATCGACTGTCCACCGGTGCTCGGATCAACGGCAGCCATCGTGCCGCGGGCGGCCGCCCGACTCAACCTACGCATTCCGCCGGGCATCGCCCCCGATCAGGCCCACCAGGCTCTCGTCGAGCATCTCCAGACCGCCGCGCCCTGGGGAGTCCAGGTCACAGTGGATCTTGAAGCGGAGGGCGCTCCTTTCAAGGCCGCTGTCGACGGGCCGGCGTACGAGGCAATCGCCAGCGCCATGAAGGATGCCTATGGGACACCGATGAGCACGCTGGGTCAGGGCGGGTCAATCCCGCTGTGCAATGTCTTGGCCGAAACCTACCCGGATGCCGAGTTGATCATGATTGGTGTTGAGGAGCCGGCCGCGCTCATCCACGCTCCAAACGAGAGTGTGGCTCCCAGCGAGATCGAGTCAATGGCCCTCGCAGAGGCGCTCTTCATGCAGCGGTACGCCACCGCGAAGGCTCACTAATCGACCAGACTGCCCACCCACAGTCACAACTACCTGCGGCTGGGCGGTAGCGATCTTGGTTGCGCCGGCATGATCAAGTCATAGACGGACAGTGGCGGACATCCACGCGACAGGAAATGATCATGATAGGCAGCTGTGGGCGAAATCCAAAGTGATACTCCGCCCACGCCGCGATCTTCGGTCCACCTTCGGCTGCAGGCTAGGCCGGGCGGGGCAGCCCCCGCCGGGTGGTGATCCACATCATCGCCCCCGGCCCTAAAGTCCGGTCAATGGTTGCGGACCGCCGCCGCCTTGTTGCGAGCTTCGGCCGGCGCGACCTGATCGTTTGGGCGGCTGCGTCATTGCTCATTGTTGTTGGTGCGGCTACGTCATTGCTCATCGTCGTTGGTGCGGCGGTGCCGGTGGCGGCGCAGGCGCCCACGGGCACCCCAAGCCCGACGTCGACTGCGACCGCCTCCGCTTCGCCCACACCGGACGACCGGAGAGGCACGCCGGACGACCGAACTCCCACGCCAGGCGGCACCAGCCCAGTACTCACGCCAACGGCAACGCCGGCTGTATCCCCTACGCCTACCGGAGCAGCGCCGTCCACGCTTTCGGAGCCTCCGACACCGGGTGCCAGCCCGACGTCCGCGCCCGCTCAACCCGAGAGCCCTCTGGCCCAGCGACCGGCGACGCCACCGGCCAGCTCGACCGGAGCTGTTCCGCTCAGCTCGGTCCTGATCGCCCTCGCCGTCTTGGTCCTGGTGAGTCTTGTGCTGCTGCGCCTCGCCCCGAAGGGCGAGGGTCAGGTGGCGCCGCCGGAGGCAGCTCCGCCGCGAAGCGGTACCGAACCGGCCACCGATGTACTGGTGCTGCTGGCGTCGGCCGGGGAGGCGCTGATCGACTCCGGCTTCGACATCGACGACGTGGATGCGAATCTGGAGGAGATCGCCCGGGCCTACGGCATGGCGGACACGGAGATCATCGCCCTGCCGACCGCGCTCCTGGTCTCCTCCGGCACCGGTGGTCAGCTTCGGACCAGGGCTGTTACCAGCGGCCGTCAGCGGCTGCGTCTGCACCAGATCGAGGAGCTCGATGACGTCGTCAGGGCCGCGCGCACCGGTCGGATCGATCCCCGGTCGGCCCACGATCAGATCGTGGCGATCCGTACCCGGCCCCGCCGTTCGGTCCGTCGATGCGAGGTGGTCGGTCAAGTGCTCGCCACCGTCGGCCTCGCCGTCCTGCTCGGCAGCTCCTGGCTCGGGATCGTGGTGGCTGCCGGACTCGGCGGCCTGACCGGCGCCCTCCTGGTCGCCGGAAGCCGTGTGCCATCCCGGTTCCAGGTGCTGCTGACGGTCGCTGCATCGTTCAGCGTGTCGCTCGTGGTCTTCCTGCTGTCGCGGACCGGCCTTGACTTCGACGTCGCCTCCAGCCTGATCGCCCCGCTGGTGACCCTGTTGCCCGGAGCGCTGCTGACCACCGCGGTGATCGAGCTGTCGACCGGCCAGATGGTCTCCGGTGCCGGGCGACTGGCGGCTGGGGCCGCCCAGCTCGTGCTGCTCGGCCTCGGCATCCTCGCGGCGGCCGCTCTCGTCGGGGTGCCCGCGTTCGACCTGGCGGCGACCAAGCCGGCGCTCGGTGCCGTTGGGCCCTGGCTCGCTGTCGGCGTGTTCGGCGTGGGCATCGTGATGAACCTGTGCGCGCGTCCGAGCTCCCTCGGCTGGATCCTCCTGGTTCTGTATGTGGCCTACGGCGGCCAGGTGCTGGGCGGCCTGTTCTTCGGCGGCGTACTGTCCGCCTTCGTGGGCGCGGCCGCGATGACCCCGGTGGCCGACCTGGTCGCCCGGCAGCGAACCGGGCCACCGGCGATCGTCAGCTTCACACCGGCGTTCTGGCTCCTGGTCCCCGGCGCCCTCGGCCTGGTCGGCGTCGCGGCCCTCCTCAACGGGGACAGCACCGGCACCACAACCCTGGTCACCACAGTGGAGACGATGGTGGCGATCGCCCTCGGCGCCCTGGTCGGCCGCGCCATATCCATCATCGTGTCCGCGCGCTACGGTCGAAGCGGCCCCCCGCCGGCCACCTCCTAGCCAATTGGTCCACCAGCACATCAATCGGTCCTGGTCGGCGACTCGCTGGCTGACATTCAGGTCAGCCGGACCACTGGCATTCGATCCATCGACTTCGCCAAATCGCCAGTCCGCGGCCGCGAACTCTCAGCCGCCGGGGCTGACACCGTCACTGACTCCATCGCCGTCCTCGCCAACCTGATCCATCGAAGCAATCGCGTTTAGGCCCGGCGCTCAGGTTCGCCGAGGACCACTCATTGGTCGCCTTAAAAAAAGCCAGCACGAATCGTCCCTGCGCTCCGCCAGCTTCGAGCGGCGGTGCCTCCGGTGCTACGAGATCAAGCAGGAACGTAGGTCAACCTGATCACATCCTCGTCAATCCGATCATGAGCCATAAGGCGGAGCGGCGGCCGCGGTCCGGCGAAATATGGCTTGCCGTGACCGAGCACGACGGGGTGCAGGTAGATTCGATACTCATCAATCAGGCCAAGTTCGGTGAGGCTTTGCGCCAAGTTTGGGCCAGCAACTTCGATCTCCCCGTCACGCTCGGCCTTCAGCTCGCGGATCGCTCCCTCAAGCTCATCCTCAACAAGCCTGGCGTTGGGACCGACCGATTTCAACGAGCGCGAGGCGATCCATTTCGGCTGCTTCCGCCACGCCGTCGCGAAGGCGTGTTCCTCTGCGTCCCATTCAGGATGATCGTCGTCCCAGTAACGCATGACCTCATACATTTGGCGACCGTACACACTGCCCGCCTGCCCCTGAGCCGCCTCGATGAAGTGGCGGAAGAGCGTAGGGCTTGGCGCAAACGCCACATGGTCGACGTAGCCGTCCAGGGACTGGTTCATTCCGAACACGAACTTAGCCATGCCCAATTCCTTTCCTCACGCGGCACATCCGCGCGGTTCTGATTGCGTTATGCAATCGGTCGTAAGCTAGATTGACTGATTTATATCGCAATTGGTTTTTCCGTCAGCCTAGGCCGAGCGCTTGGACGATCCCGTGGTCGTGGGCCACTTCCCGAGCCGCACCACCTCTGCACGAGCGCGGCCGCGCCGGCGTTACTGAAGATACGCCGGAAACCCGACAACTTGCCACGCTCAGAGAACCCTCCCGACGATCGTCTCGTCCGGCTGATTCGGGACGTTCGGGAGCGGACGACGACAGCCCACAGGAACTCACCTTCGAGGTGATGCGGCTCGCCCTGGAGGCGCAACAGCGCGCCACCCGACGAGGTGCCGCTCTCTGACGGCCGCGTCGAGCAGGCATGATGGCTGGATGACGAACAGCCGGGTCGGCGCCGGGGATAGCAGACTCCGGGTCGCCATTGTCGGGTGCGGGGGAATCGCGCACCAGCATGCGCGGGCGTACGCCGGGTCCGGTCGCACCGAGCTGGTTGGGCTGGTCGATATCGTGTCCGAGCGCGCCGAGGCGTACGCCGATGGCCTACGGTGGCCGGACGTACCCGGACGTGCCGAGCCTGATGAACGAGGCTCGCCCGGACCTGGTCAGCGTCGTCACTCCGCCGGGCGCGCACGCCGAGGTGGCGGCGGAACTGCTGCGGGCCGGTGCGGCAGTGCTGATCGAGAAGCCTCCGTGCCCGACCCTGGCCGAGTTCGATGTCGTCGCCGAGACGGAGCGGGCCGGCGACGGCACCGCGTACGTGGTGTTCCAGCACCGGCACGGGTCCGGCGCCCGCCGGGCCGCGGAGCTGCTCGGCTCCGGCGCACTCGGCCGCCCGGAGGTCGCGGTGTGCGAGACGTTGTGGTTTCGGCCGGACAGCTACTTTGATCCGGCTTGGCGGGGCACCTGGTCGGGCGAAGGCGGTGGCCCGACGCTGGGGCATGGGATCCACCAGATCGACCTGCTGCTGCACTTGCTCGGACCGTGGCATCATCTGACGGCCACGGCGGTCCGGCAGGCGCGACCGGTGGAGTTCGAGGACGTGTCGCTGGCCATTGTCGGGTTCGAGAACGGCGCCGTCGCCTCGGTGGTCAACAGCCTGCTGTCACCACGCGAGCTCAGCCGGATCCGGATCGACACCACCGCTGGCACGCTGGAGGTCAACCACGTGTACGGGTATAGCGACGCGGACTGGTCGTTCGTCCCGGTCCCGCCCGCGTCGACGGCGGCGAGCCTCGGCAAGGACCCGGGCACCCGCGACACGACCGGTGCACTGCGCGATTCCACGTCGGAGACGTCGGACGATGCCAACGATGTCTGGGCGGCCAGCGCCGGCATCGACCTACCGAGCAACCACGCCGCTCAAATCACGCGTCTGGTCGACGACCTGCTTGCCGGACGCACTCATCAGACCACCCTGGCCAGCACCCGGAGCACGTTGGAGTTCGTCACCGGCGTGTATGCCTCCGCCCTGCTCGGCACAGCGATCCGGCGGGCGGAGCTGGTGCCTGGCCACCCGTTCTACGCCGACTTGACCGGCGGGATGGCTGCCGACGACATCACTGCACGGATGACCTGACAGCACCATTTCCAGATCAGTTCGGCTGCGCTAGATTGAAATGGATCACCTGAGGAGTCCGCTATGCGCGTCCGCCGACTGATCCGACCGATGACACTCATGGTCTCCCTGGTGCTGCTAGCTGCCGCCTGCGCCCCTGGCACCGTTGGCGATGGTGGCGATGGTGGCGGCGGTGGATCCGACGGGCAGGTGGCCCTGCGGATGAGCACCTGGGGCAACGACTCGCGGCTGAAACTGACCGAGGAAGCGGTGGCCGCGTTCGAGCAGGCCAACCCCGGCATCACCGTCCAGGTGGAGAACAGCGATTGGACTGGCTACTGGGACAAGCTGGCCACCCAGACTGCGGCCGACGCCCCGCCCGACGTCATCCAGATGGACGAGTCCTATATCGCGGCGTACGGCGGCCGCGAGGCGCTGCTCGACCTGAGCACCCAGTCATCCGTGCTCAACCTCTCGGCGATGGACGCCAAGGTGCTCGACACCGGCAAAGTCGGCGGCACCCTGGTCGGCGCGCCGATCGGCGTCGCGCTCTTCTCGGTCGGGGTCAATCCGGAGCTGCTGAAGCAGGCCGGCCTGGAGATGCCAGACGACAAGACGTGGACCTGGGACGACCTCGCCACCATGGCCGCGACGGTCACCCAGAAGCTCGGCTCAGAGGGCGTCGTCGGGATGGATTTCTTCGGCGCCAACGCTGCGGAGCTCGGTGTCTGGGCTCGCCAGCACAACCAGGAGGTGTTCCCGACCGATGGCAAGGCTGCAGTCACCCCGGAGACGCTGGTGAGCTACTTCGAGTTCGCCAAGCAGATGGTGGACTCCAAGGCGACCCCGCCGGCTGGCAGCCAGGTCGAGGACACTGCCAGCGCGCTGGACGCCACCCGGTTCGCCACGAACAAGGCTGCGTTCCACCTGCAGTTCCACACCCAGATTGCCGCGTTCGTCGCCGCCAGCGGGAGCGATCTGCAGCTGCTCAGGCTGCCCGCGCCGGTGTCGGGTGAATCGCCGCGGATGGTCAACAAGGCGTCGATGTACTGGTCGCTTCCGGACGGCGGCGAGCACTCGGCGGAGGCGGCCAAGCTGGTCAGTTTCTTGATGACAGACCCTGCGGCAACAAAGATCCTCAAGGTGGAACGGGGTGTTCCAGCCATAGCCGCGGTCCAGTCAGAGATCGAGCCGGTGCTCGACGCGACCGGCAAGATGTCGTTGACGTTCGCCAAGGATCTGCAGGACGAGGTGGTTGCGCCGCCGCAGGTGACGCCGCAGAACGCCTCCGGGTACGGCGGCGAGGTGACCCGGATCGGCACCGACGTGCTGTTCGAACGCAAGACTCCGGAGGACGCCGCGACGGAGTTGCTGGCCGTGATCGAAGAAAGCAGCCGCTGAGTCGGTCCTGCGTAGGTCGGTATGGTGTATTTGTCCTTCGGACCCGCCCTTCGACTGTCCTGATCATCCAGATTGCAGCGAAGGAACTGCCGTGAAGATCGTCGATGCCCGAGTTGTCGTTTCCTCACCGGGCCGCAACTACGTCACCCTGGTAGTCGAGGCCGAGGACGGGGTGATCGGGCTCGGCGACGCGACCCTCAATGGCCGCGAGCTCGCCGTCGCCTCCTACCTTCGGGATCACGTCTGCCCATTGCTCGTCGGCCGCGATGCACGCCGGATCGAGGACACCTGGCAGTACCTCTACCGGGGCGCCTACTGGCGGCGCGGACCGGTGACGATGACCGCCATCGCAGCGGTTGACGTCGCGCTGTGGGACATCAAGGGCAAGACCGCAGGGCTTCCCGTGTACGAGCTGCTCGGGGGTGCGGCCCGCGACGGGGTCATGGTCTACTGCCACGCCAGCGGGTCGACACTGGACGAACTCAGTGCGGACTTCCAGCGCCATCTGGACCTCGGCTACTTGGCGATCCGAGCGCAGGCCGCCATCCCCGGGTTGGAGAAGACGTACGGCATTGCTCCGACCGACGGCAACATCTACGAGCCGGCGAGCGGCAACGTGCCCCAGGAGGACATCTGGGAGAGCAGCTACTATCTGGACTTTGCGCCTGAGGTGATGGCTCGGCTACGGTCGGAATTCGGCTACCAGGTGCACCTGCTGCACGACGTGCATCACCGGCTGTCGCCGATCGAAGCCGGGCGGCTGGGCGCCTCGCTGGAGCCGTACCGGATGTTCTGGATCGAGGATCCGACTCCGGCCGAGGACCAGTCCGCGTTCCGACTCATCCGGCAGCACACCACGACGCCGATTGCGGTCGGCGAGGTGTTCAACAGCATCTGGGACTGTCAACAGTTGATCACCGAGCGGCTGATCGACTACATCCGCACCTCGGTGTCCCACACCGGCGGCATCACCCACCTGCGCCGAGTCTTCGCCCTGGCCGACCTGTACGGCGTCCGCTCCGGCTCGCACGGCGCGGGTGACCTCTCGCCGGTCGCCATGGCCGCCGCGCTGCACGTCGATCTCAGCATCCCGAACTTCGGCATCCAGGAGTACATGGGCCACCGTGACCCGGCCGGCGAGCTGTTCTCCTCCAGCTACGCCTTCCGTGACGGGTACATGCACCCCGGTGATCAGCCGGGCCTAGGCGTGAGCTTCAACGAGGAGGCCGCCGCCAAGTTCCCGTACGATCCCAAGTACCTGCCGGTCAATCGTCGTCGTGACGGGTCGATGCACGACTGGTGAACACCATCGACACCTCCCTGCCGGTCTCGCCCGCGACCTACGACATCGTCTGCCTCGGCGAGGTCCTGGTCGAGGTGGCCACCCAGTCGCCGTTCGGTCACGACGTCCACGCCGTTCTCGGGATCTCCGGCGACCCCCTCAACGTGGCCGCCTCCGCCGCGGCCGCGGGAGCGCGGGTCGGTCTGGTCGCCGTGGTCACCGACGACGAGCTCGGCCATGCCGTCGCCACGCGAATCGCCGAGCTCGGCATCTCCACCGACCTGCTGCACTTCGCCACCGGGCAACAGGGCGTTTACTTGGTCCACAGCGATCCCCACGGTGAACGGGAGTTTGCCTACGCGCGGTCGGGCAGCATCGGCTCGAGCCTCAGTCCTGATCATCTTCCGGCCGATGTGATCAGCACCGCGGGCGCCATCGTCGCCAGCGGGATATCGTGCGCCATCTCCCCCGCCACCCGGGCTGCGGTTGTCCAGGCTGCGCAGTCCGCCCGACGCTTCGTCTACGACCCTAATTACCGGCCGCGGCTGACCACCAGCCAGGCCGCGGCTCACACGCTGGCCGAGCTCGCCCCGTCAGCGTGGCTGGTCACGCCCTCGCATCCAGGCGAGACGGCCGCACTGCTGAGTGCGGACACCGCCCTCGCAGCCGGGCGCCGACTCCGGGCGCTCGGCGCGCAAATCGTCGCGGTCACCTGTGGGGCCACGGGTGTACAAATCGTCGCAGACGACACCGAGGCCTGGATCGCCGCGGTGCCCGCAGCCATCGTGGTGGACCAGACCGGTGCCGGCGACGCGTACGTCGGCACGCTGACGGCGCGACTCGTGCTCGGCGACGATCTCATCTGGGCGGCACGGCAGGCGGCGGCCGCCTCATCCCTGGTTGTGGGCGGCCGCGGCGGCACCGGCTTCATACCCACGCTCGACCAGACCCGACGGCACCTCGCCGTCGGCGGGCAAGCGGTCCAATGAGCCGACTCGGCCTGGCGGCCATGGCCGCCACTGTCGCGCGGTCCGCCTTCCGCCAGCTCGATCCTTCGCTCGACCGCCACAGCCTCCACGGCCTCAGCAAGGAGACCATCTCATGACGCCCCAGGTGCGCGGACTGCTCGACGTCTCGCCTGTCGTTCCAGTGGTCACGATCTCCGATCCGGCGCACGCCGTGCCGGTCGCCCGCGCACTGCTGTCCGGGGGAATCCCCATCATCGAGCTCACGCTGCGCACTAAGCCCGCGCTTGAGGGCCTGAGCGCCATCGCCGCGGAGGTTCCCGACATCCTGCTCGGCGCCGGATCCGTCCTCACGCCCCAGCAGGCTGACCTGGCCGTCGAGCACGGTGCCCGATTCCTCGTCAGCCCTGGTGCAAGCCAGGGCCTGCTGTATCACCTAACCAGGATCGGAGTGCCGGTGCTACCCGGGGTGGCCACCGTTAGCGAGATGCTGACCGCTCTGGATCACGGACTTACCGAACTGAAGTTCTTCCCAGCCGGGCCGGCCGGCGGACCCGCCTACCTGGCCGCGGTAGCTTCGCCGGTGCCCCAACTCCGCTTCTGCCCAACCGGTGGCGTGACCCTTGAGAACTTGGGCGACTACCTCGCCCTACCCAACGTCGGTGCAGTCGGCGGCAGCTGGATCACGTCTGCCAAAGATCTCGCCGAGCAGAACTGGCGGCGAGTGAGCAAGCTGGCCCGCGATGCCCGAGGTCGGGCGGAAGCTGCTCAAGGGCTCGCTGGCCCTCCTTAGGAAAGGGAGATGACTAGGGCGTGTCTCCCGACCCCGATCGGCTGCGCCCCGTCCTACCGATGTCGGCCATCGGTTCTGGGACCTTCGTCGCGGGCGACCTCGTGCGCTTCTCCGTGAAGCTCGGACGCGCGCTTCTGGTCGGTCGACATACAGGCACGGTAGTGCGCGCCCGCGAGGCAGGCCTGACCGGCCCTTGGTGCCGCCACGCCTCCATACCCACACCAGCCGTGAGACATCGTGTGCCGGCCGGGATACGATCAGGCCGACGTAGTAGGGGAATGCGATCCCAAGGGTCGGACGTAACGGCTCACCCGATAGAGGCTGCGACTCAAGGGGAGGAACCGATGACGGCACCTGTGACAGGAACTCCCCGACCGGGACTCAGCTCTGGCCCGACGAGTGAGTTCAGCCTGTTCTTCAGGGTGAAGCAGGGTGCGGGGGAGTCGCTACGGGCTGCGCTCCGCGACCTTCAGGACACTCCCGG
This sequence comes from uncultured Actinomycetota bacterium, assembly GCA_963808435.1. Lineage (GTDB taxonomy): Bacteria > Actinomycetota > Actinomycetes > Propionibacteriales > Propionibacteriaceae > Microlunatus. Next base: position 63,985 of record CAWEFW010000051.1, read on the forward strand.
GTACCGGCCGGGGGAGCACGGCATGGCCATCGCGACCATCCACGAGGCCCGGTTCGTCTTGTTCGACGACGACACCCGGCTCGCGTTCATCACCAGCTTCGACGGTCCGTGGGACGCCTACATGGAGGACTTCTTCACCTCCGGACCGACGCTCGCACTGTTCGACGCGATCTTCAAACATGCGGAGGGCTACGAGGGTCTCCCGGACCTCGCCGCGGTGCAAGCGTTCGTCTACGGCGCGCAGCAAACGGCGGCTGCCTATGCCCGAAACTACGGCGGCACGGTGAAGGAGATCCGGAAGGCCCAGCGGGTGAACGCTGCCTTCCAGCAGGTGCTGGACAACCCCGAGGCCGCGGAAACCCTGCAGCACCCCGCGCTGAAGCCACTACTGGACGAGGCAGCGGACTAACCGGCCGAGTAGCCAAGCGGGCTAGCGAGGAACGCCGATGTCGGATCACATTTCAGGCCCGCGAGCCTTGGCGGACCCCATCGCTGACATCACCGATGTCTACGCGTTCCCCAGCCCGGAACGGCCGGGACACCTGGTGCTCGTGGTGAACACGCTCCCCTTTGCGAAACCCACAGATGCGTTCTCCGACGGCCTCATCTACCGTTTCCGTCTGCGCCCGCTCACCGCGAGCGCGGCGAACGATCCGGTGCCGTTCATTGCTGGTCGTTCGGAACTTGTCTTCGACTGCGTCTTCTCGGCTCCGGTGCGTGCTGACGGCGGTCAGCGCGTCGACCAGGAGGGCACCTGCATCACCCCGACGGGTGAGACGGTGTCGGTGCGGGTGAACGAGGAGCGGGATGGGCCGGCGAGGGGGGTGCGGGTATTCGCAGGCCCGCGTTGGGATCCGTTCATCATGGACGCACCTGCGGCGCTGAAGACGATCGCGACGGGCAAGCTGGCGTTCACCGATCCCGGTTCGATCTTCCTTGACGGCAAGAATGTCCTCAGCCTGGTCGTCGAGGTCGACTCGGCACTCCTGGACGGCGTGGGACTGGTCGGCGTGGTCGCCGAAACCCTCACGCGCGGCACTTTCAACGTTCGGATCGAACGGGTCGGGCGGCCCGAGGTGAAGAACATGATGCTGGCCATGAAGCAGTACGATCCGGTCAACCGGGATCTGGAAATCCGCGATCTTTACAACATGGAGGATGCGTTCCATCTCGGTGAGGCCTACCGGGGCGCGTATCGAGCGCGGCTGAATGCCAACCTTGCCTTCTGGGACGGGCTGGACGGCAAGACCGACTGGTCCCTTGACGGAAAGGGCGACCACCCCTTGACGAACCTCGTGCTCGCCGACTTCCTGGTCGTCGACCTCAGCAAGCCGTACGCCGAGCACGGCTCGTTTCTGGAGATCGAGCTTGCCCAGCGCGGCGGTAAGGCGCATGAAACGTGCGGCGGTCGGGCGCTCAACGACGACGTGATGGACACGATCTTCACGCAGCTGGTCAACGCCGGAAACGGGCCGGTCATCCGTGACGGTGTCGACCACGCGACCCGGCCGGCCTCGCGGACCTTTCCCTACCTGGCGTCGCCGAATCCGGACCCACCCGAACCCCCCGAGCATGTGTAGTCATCCGAACGGTCGGTGAGGCCATGAACGGTGGGCATGACGTGGCTCTGGACTTGGACGACATCCAGAGCGGAGCGCTGCACGAGCGGCCCTCGCCCTATGTCGGGAAGTACGTGCTCCTTCGTATTGATGACCGCACGGCCGGGCGGGAGCTGGTGAGGCGGCTGATCTCGGTTGTGGACCATGGCCGTCCCAGCTCAGAGCCGAGGCACGGCGCCTGGGTCACCGTGGCCTTCACCTACCAGGGATTGAAGGCGCTCGGCGTGCCGCAGGACTCGCTCGACAGCTTCGCGCCGGAGTTCCAGCAAGGGATGGCGGCCCGCGCGGTCGAGCTGGGCGACGTAGGGGAGAGCAGCCCCGCCAACTGGGAGAAGCCACTCGGTACTCCCGACGTGCACGTCGCGCTGGCCGCGCTCTCGCCCGACGCCGCGCGGCTCCAAGCCGCCGTCGAGAAAATGCGTCGAGCCCACGCTGAGCTTTCCGGCGTGGAGGTCATCTGGTCTCAGGACTGCTACCAGCTCCCCACCGGGCGCACCTCCTTCGGCTTCAAGGACGGCATCGGCCAGCCGACGGTCGAAGGCAGCGGCATGCCCCCCTCCAACCCGAAGGAGAAGCCGTTCAAGTCCGGTGAGATCATCCTCGGCTACCCCGACGAGACGGGCGAGTTGCCGCCGATGCCAACCCCGGAGATTCTCGGTCGGAACGGCACGTACATCGTCTTCCGAAAGCTGCACACCAAAGTGGCGGCCTATCGGCAATACCTCCGCGCCAAAGCGGCGAGCCGCGAGGATGAGGCCCTGCTCGGCGCCAAGATGGTCGGCCGCTGGCAGAGCGGCGCTCCGCTCGTGCTCTCCCCGGAGCGAGACGATCCCGAGCTCGGGGCTGACCGGCGCCGGCATAATGACTTCCTCTACGCCGACGACCTCCGCGGCCTCAAGTGTCCGGCCGGTGCGCATGCCCGCCGTGCCAACCCGAGGGACGCGCTCGACGCCGAGGGTAGTGTCAACGTCCGCCTCCACCGGATGATCCGGCGCGGGACGAGCTACGGCCCGGCGTTGCCCGAGGGAGTTCTCGAAGACGACGGCGCCGAACGGGGCATCATCTTCGTCTTCGCCGGAGCGCACCTCAAGCGGCAGTTCGAGTTCGTCAAGACCCAATGGCTGAACGACGGCATCTTCATCGGCGCCCCGACCGAGAAGGACCCGCTCGTCGGGCCGAATGACGGCTCGGGCAGCTTCACCATTCCCACCAAGCCCATCCGGCGGCGGTTGCAGCAGATGCCGCCCTTCGTCGTCACCCGCGGCGGCGAGTACTGCTTCGCCCCCGGCCTGCGGGCCATGCGCTGGCTGGCGGAACTCCAGACATGAGACGTGACTCTCTCGACCCTGAAGGGCAGGACGACGTGGCGACAACCTCGACAACCACCGACCGCTGGAAGGCACTTGACTTCGCTCCGCCGCAATCCGACGCCGCGGAGCCCGACTCCCCTGTTCTCCTCGAGTACGTCTCCGAGGGCCGGATTGCGCTCATCACCCTCAACCGGCCGCACGCCGACAACGCGATCACCACCGACATGGGCGCCCGGCTGACCGAGATCGTCGAGACCATCGCGGTCCGCCCAGCCGTGCGGGTCGTGATCCTCACCGGGGCCGGGCAGAGGGCCTTTTCGGTCGGTAGCGACCTGCGGCAGCGCAAGAACATGACCAAGGAGGACTGGCTCCGGCAACGGCAGGACTTCGATCGCACGCTTTACACGGTCCGGCAGCTGCGGAAGCCGATCTTCGCCGCCGTCAACGGCATCGCCTACGGCGGCGGCTCTGAACTGGCCCAGAGCACCGACTTCATCATCGCCTCCGACAACGCCACCTTCGGCCAGCCCGAGGCGATGATTGGTCTGGCTGCCGGCGGAGGCTCTCCCGCGCTGCTGCCACGCCTGCTCCCCCCGGGAAAGGCGTTGCAGATGCTGATGACGGGGGACCCGATCAGCGCCAGGGAGGCGTACCGGCTGGGCATGGTCAACGAGATCCACCCCCAGACCGAGCTGATGGACGCGGCGCGCAGGATCGCAGCAAAGATCGCCAGCAACTCGCCCACGGCGGTCCAGGCGGTCAAGCGAGCCGTTCGAATGGGTGACGGGCAGCCGATCGAGCAGGCGATCGCCACCATGATGGACGCGCACTGGCGATCGGCCATCCATCCGGACCGCGCCGAAGGCATCGGCGCCTTCAACGAAGACCGTGAACCGACCTTCCTCGATCCTGACTACTAATTCCCAGAACGCGACTCAAGGACCCAAGAGGAGACTGAACATGACAGTGGCGGCAGACGACCTCGAACGAGCGCGTACCGCACTTCAGATGATCAACCCAGCCCCGTTCAACGCTGAGGCGCCACCCGAGGCACTCGCCGCCGACGTCACTCCCACCAACCTCCACTACGTCCGCAGCAACTTCGCGGTCCCGGCACACGACGGCACCCTCGAAGTCGGCGGCGCAGTGCAGAACCCGACCACCCTGACCCTCCTAGACCTCCGCGCGCTGCCGGCGATCGAGCGGGCCGTCACGCTCGAATGTGCCGGGAACGGACGTCTCGAGATGAGACCGTTACCGACCGGGGAACCATGGGGCGCCTACGCCGTCTCAACCGCCCACTGGACCGGTGCTCTGCTCTCCGACGTGCTCGAGCGGGCGCAGCCGGCCGCTGCTGCCGTCGACGTTCGGTTCGAGGGCGCCGACCACGGGTCCTACCACCTCCGGCCAGTCCTTCCGGACACGAACAGGGACGACTTGACCTTCGTCCGCGCCCTGCCCCTCGCCCACGCGGCCGATCCGGCGGCCGAGATCCTCATCGCCTACGAGATGAACGGCCAACCGCTCGGTCCAGACCACGGAGCCCCGTTCCGGCTCATCGCGCCCCATTGGTACGCGGTCGCATCCGTGAAATGGCTGAAACGCATCGACGTCCTCACCGAGCCGTATCACGGTGAGTTCCAGACCGGCCACTACATCTACGAGTGGGCCGACAGACCACACGAACCCGTCACGCTCATGCGGGTCCGAGCCCGGATGACAGACCCCGCGCCCGGGTCCACCATCAGAGCCGGCCGATACACGCTGCGTGGCAAAGCCTGGTCGGGAACCGGACCAGTGACCCGCGTCGACATCAGCTTCACCGGCGCAGGCGACTGGCACCCGGCACAGCTCGAACCCCCCAAAGGCCCATACCAATGGCAGGACTGGTCATTCGACTGGGCCGCGACCGACATCGGAAGACACACCATCCGTGCCCGGGCGACCGACGCCGCCGGCAACGTTCAGCCCGAGGTCCCACCCTGGAACCGGCTCGGCTACGGAAACAACGCGATCGAGGTCCCGTACGTTGACGTGGCGCCAGAGTGACGACTAGCGCGACGCTTCGGACCGGCTAGTACCGATACGACGCAAGCGGGCGACTGTCCGCCTTTGTGGGCCAGGAAGCACCGCACACCCGCCTCGAAATGCTTCATTCCCCGCCGGGACGGTCAGTCTCACCCGGCTGCCATGGCCGCCGACGCGGCCACCAGGCCGGCACCCCGCGTCGGTATGCCTCGTACTCGGTGCCGAACCGGTCAGCCAGGGCCGGTTCTTCGTAGCCATGGGCGAAGGCCGCCATGGCCGCCCCGACGACGGCGGCGTACGCCAGCAAAACAGCCTGACCCAGCACGAGCGCCTGCCCGACGATGACCGCGATGACCGCCAGGTACATAGGGTTGCGTACATAGCGGTACAGTCCGCCGACGACAAGCTTCTGAGTCGGTGCGATCGGCGCGGGGGTGCCAACGCCCTCCACCACGAAACGCACGAACCCCCGTACCAACACGACAGCGCCAGCCGCGATCATTGCCACGCCGAAGACTCGCAGTGGCGTTACGGTCCAGAACGGGAAGGGTTGCCGGACCCGCCAGCCGGTCAACCACCAGGGAACAAGTCCCGCAACAACTCCAGGCGCCAGTGCGAAGAAAATCACGCTGCCGACCGCCGCCGCTGTTCTACGCATGTGGCCCTCCTCGGCAAGTCGTAAGTGTCGAGCCCTTTCGGCCGGGATGCACCTGGTTCGGTTCACGGGCCTTCGTACGTCCGGCAGGTGGTCGCGGTCGGGCAGCTTCAGCCACTTGACGTGGCGGATAACCGTGAGCAGCCTGTCACAACAGGGAGGCGACGTGCACTGGGTGCTCTGCGGACTTCTACGACACAGATGGCGAACAGAAACCGGCGAGGCTGGGGACTCGTATCAGATCTGCGATCGTTGTGGCCGGTATAGGAGTCGAGTGTCATGGACGCATGTTCAGGAGGACCACTCCACGCCGAGGTGGCACCCTCCATCGGACTTCTCAGGATGATCACCAAACACTGACCAGCGGGTCTGGCGCCCTGAGTGGCGTCGCGGGGCAGAGGTTGGCCGCAGGTGGATAACGCTCGCGGCGCTACGCTACTTGTTGCGGCTGAGACTAGCGGGTAGCAGACAAACCGGGACTAGACCCAGCGTGACTCTGGAGGTGAGGGACATGGACCCAGAGGTGACCCCGGAGGTCGAGTCGCCCGGCCCGGACGGTTCCGACGAGGTGGCGGGTCGGCATTCGGCGAGTGAGCGGTCGGCGGAGGAGCACGATCTTCAGGAGGGATTGGCCGGCTTGTCGCGGCTGTCGACGAACCGGTTGGATCTGGAGGATCTGTTGACCCGGGTGGCGAGGTTTGCGGTGAGAGCGATTCCGGGTGCTGACGGGGCGGGACTGACGTTGCTGGAGGCCGACCGCGCAAACACGATTGTGGCGACCGCGACGTTCGTGAGCGAGATCGACGACATCCAGTACGGCTTGGGGCAAGGTCCCTGCATCACGGCCGCCCGGGAAGGCCAGACGGTGATGTCGGGGTCTCTGGGCTCCGACCCGCGATGGCGAAGGTTCGGCGGCGCGGTTGCCCGCCTCGGGGTGCACAGTGCGCTGTCTCTACCGCTGGCCACCCCGGATGGGGTAGTGGGCGCGATGAACGTGTACGCCCACGACAGGCATGTCTTCGACGAGCGGGCCGCTGAGCTGGGGGAGATCTTCGCCGTGCCCGCGGCGATAGCGGTGCAGAACGCGCAGGTGCTGGCCCAGACCCAGCGGCTAGCTGCGCAGCTGCAGTCGGCGTTGGAGACGCGGGCTGTCATCGACCGAGCGGTGGGCATTCTCATGAGCCGCACCGGCGGCACCGAGGACGAGGCGCTGGCCCGGCTGCGCACCTTGAGCCAGAACGAGCATCGCAAGCTGGTCGTGGTCGCTCGCCAGATCATCGACGAAGCCGTCCGCCGGGCTCAGGCTCGCCACCGGAGCGACTGACCCGGAGCCAGTCTCCGGCCTCCCTGTCGGATCTTTGGAGGCCGGCGCGTACAGTCGACAGTGACGCGGCTCACCCATCCTTCCTCCAGATCCGTCTGGGCCGCAGTCATCGGGACCAGCGCCTTGCCGGACCGACCAAGGCTGGACACGATCAGCGAGCGGATCCGCTTCCTCGGAGTAACACTGTGGACCTTCCCACAGTTCTCCTGCGCGATCTCCTACGGCTCAGCAGCAGCGTTGGACTGGACGACGACGCCCTCGCTGCGCCGTTGGTCTCACTCGTCGAGGGCCTCCAGACGGTCGTTCCCTCCTACTGTGCGCTCCACCTGACGGTCGTCGACATCGATCATCCGGTCACCCTCACCGCCTTCGTTCCCGCCCAGGACGTCGAATCGATCACCACGTCATTGCGTGTTGGGTTCGCCGCACTAGGTCCCGGGTTCGACCGTAAGAGCCGTGTCGTCTTCTACGCTGCGACGCCTGGCGCGTTCGTCGACCTGGCCGCCGACGTCGGATATGCCCTCGGCACACCGATCGTCACAGCTTGTGGTGGTCCCGCTACGTCGACCGACAGCACAGACGGCGTCGGACGGCGTAGTTCCGGCCAGTGTGACGATGACACCCAGCATGGTCCTGCCTGCCGTGATAGGGATCAGCTGATCGTGCTCGATGCCGACCTTCCGCCGCCCAGCGCCATCTCGGGACTGGTCGGCCTGGACGAGCTGACCATGATCAACCGGGCCGTCGGGATCCTGATTGACCAAGGCCACCACCCCAACAAGGCCCACGCCGCACTCCTTGGCCATGCCGCTGCGGCGGGAGTGCAACCGCACATCTATGCCGCCCGGCTGCTGCGACGCTGAGCCGCTCCGACACGTCGGACGGCTGGCCGCTGACGTGCTCGGCCGGATCGCGGCGCCGCTCGTCCTTCGTCGCGCCCGCGAGCGGCACCAACGGGGCATCGCTCGCACCGCACTCAAGATTTGATGCCGACCGGGTCGGCAGCCTTCTCCGAAGGCTCATCCGGCCACGGCGGCGGGGCTGGCGAGCAGTCGTCCCAGTGTTTCGAGCGCGCCGGGGACGAGTCGGAAGTAGGCCCACTTGCCACGTTGTTCGCGGTTCAGGATGCCAGCGTCGACCAGGATCTTGAGGTGGTGGGAGACGGTCGGCTGGGACAGCCCGACCGGGGCGGTCAGATCGCAGACGCATACCTCGCCGCCGTCTGAGGCGGTGACGATCGAGATGAGCCGGAGCCGGGCTGGGTCCGCGACGGCTTTGAGCGCCGTGGCCAGCCGTTCGGCCTCGGCCTGGTCGAGCACCTGGCCGACGATGGGTGAGCAGCAGGACTCCAGCACCGCCAGCCCTCCGGCCTGTGTGGCAACCATGCGATAGAGCATACGTGACGCATTGACTTTCTTCGATACGATGTGGCTATGATGCATCGACAATCATCAATTTGAGGCACCGAGGAGGCCCTTATGACCGAGAACATGAGCACCGCTCTGCGAGAGCAGGTGCGGGACCGCTACGCCGCCGCCGCGACCGCTGTGCAGGACAGCGGCACCGCCAGCTGCTGTCCCGCGCCGGTGGAAACCGACGACCGGTTCGGCGGCACCCTCTACACCCAGCTGGACCGCAACGACCTGCCGGTGGCCGCGGTTGCGGCCAGCCTGGGCTGCGGTAACCCGACCGCCGTCGCCGAGCTGCGCGCCGGTGAACGCGTGCTCGACCTGGGTTCCGGGGGCGGGATCGACGTGCTGTTGTCGGCCAAGCGGGTTGGACCGACCGGCTACGTCTACGGCGTCGACATGACCACCGAGATGCTGGATCTGGCCCGCGGCAACGCCGCCCAGGCCGGCGCAACTAACGTCGACTTCCTCCAGGGCACCATCGAGGACGTCCCCCTGCCCGATGGCTCGGTCGACGTGGTGATCTCCAACTGCGTGATCAACCTGAGCATCGACAAGCCGAAGGTGCTGGCCGAGATGTTCCGGGTGCTCGCGCCGGGCGGCCGGATCGGGATCTCTGACGTGGTCGCCGATGACCACCTGACGCCGGCTGAGCGGGCCGAGCGCGGCTCCTACGTCGGGTGCATCGCCGGAGCGCTATCCCGGTCGGAGTACCTCGAGGGCCTGGCCGCGGTGGGGTTCGACAGCCCGTCGGTACGGTTCACCCAGCCGGTCGCCGACGGCATGCACAACGCGATCGTCCAGGCCACCAAGCCCGGGGGCTCGCCGAGCCGGCCGGTCAGCGCAGAGAGCATCGTGGTCCAGACCTCGACAGCTGCCCAGCCCGAGCCGGCGGTCTGCTGCGACCATGCGACCAGCACGGTCTGCTGCTCGACCGACGCCAAGGCCTCCTGCTGCGGAACTACGTCCGGCGCGCCGGCCAGCTGCGGCTGCCAGTGACCGAGACCGAGCGGCCAGCGCCCGGCCCGCCCGGTTCGCGGGCCGAGCACGACGCACCTACGGCTAGCGCCAGAGTGGTGCGGCCGGAGCCGCCCGGGGTGGGCCGGCGGATCCTGGCCGAGGCGATGGGCACCGGACTGCTGGTCGCCGCCGTAGTCGGGTCTGGTATCGCCGCCGAACGGCTCTCACCCGACGACACCGGCCTACAGCTGCTGGAGAACGCCATCGCCACCGGCGCCGCGCTCACCGTGCTGATCGTGGTGCTGCAGCCGGTCTCGGCCGCGTTCAACCCGGTCATCACGGTGCTCGAACGCCTCAGCAGCCGGATCACCACCCGGCAGACCGCCTGGACCGTCGCGGCGCAGGTGCTCGGTGGTGCCGCCGGGGCAGTGCTGGCCAACCTGATGTTCGGCCGGCCAGCCGTCACCATCGCCACCACCGTGCGGACCGGGCCGGGGTTGTGGTTAGCCGAGGTGGTCGCCACCGCCGGCCTGGTCCTGACCATCGCTGCGCTCAGCCGGACCGGCCGCACCCAGCACATCGGCTGGGCGGTCGGGGTCTACATCACCGCCGCATACTGGTTCACAAGTTCCACCAGCTTCGCCAACCCGGCCGTCACGCTGGCCCGGACCCTGTCCGACACCTTCGCCGGCATCCACCCAGGCTCGGCGCCCGCCTTCCTCGCCGCCCAGGCCGCCGGTGCCGCCCTCGGCCACCTGACCGCCCGCACCCTCTACCCGACCGTGAAGGAGAAGCAAAATGCCTGACAAGCCGTCCGTCCTGTTCGTCTGTGTCCACAACGCCGGCCGCTCCCAGATTGCCGCCGGCTATCTCCGCCACCTGTCCGGCGGGGCGATCGAGGTCCGCTCGGCCGGCTCCGAACCGGCTGATCGCATCAACCCGGTCGCCGTGCAGGCCATGGCGGAAGAAGGCATCGACATTGCCGCCGAGCAACCCAAGATCCTCACCCCCGATGCCGTGAAGGCATCAGATGTCGTCATCACCATGGGCTGCGGCGACACCTGCCCGTTCTACCCCGGCAAGCGCTACGAAGACTGGGTGCTCGACGACCCCGCCGGACAAGACCTCGACCATGTCCGGCCCATCCGAGACGAGATCCGTCGCCGGGTCGAAGGACTCATCGCCGGACTGGTCCCAGCGCACGCCTAAGGCCACCGGGCCGTCAACAGAAGCCGAAAGACCGCCGCTGCACTCTAGGTCGCCGGTGGTTTGATGACGCCGATCACCTCCTGGGCTGCGTTGGTCACGTAGCGACCTTCGGATAGGTCGATCAGGACGAGGCGATTCCCGAAAGGATCCGCGACGACCGCCAGACGGCCGACCGGAATGGTCCTGGGCTGGTCGACTACTCGTCCGCCGGCGGCCGTGATGCGGTCGAGCGCTTCGGCGAGCGAGGGCACCAGCCAGGTAGGGGCGTAGCCAACCTCAGTACTCAGGACGATCTCAGTCGTGGAGTCGGGCAAGAGCAGCCCCGCCTGGCCGATGGAGTCATTGCGCCACAGGAGCTGATGACCGAGTTGGTCACGGTAGAAGCGCAGGCCCTCCTCTAGATCAGGAACCGGGATAGTGACGGCGTCGACCAGCCGCAGGAGGGGTGTAGTGCCCATGACGCATTCTCATCCCGCCATGCCTCCTGAGGGTTCCCGGAAGTCGCAGCTGTTCCTTCCTGACCGCCAAGAACAGGTTTCTCAGGACCGGGTCGTGGCCCAGGAGGACGACCGGGCCAGCCAGTCGTCAATCAGGCGGTCTGGCGGCTCGCGGTCTGAACCGCCAGACCTAATCCAGACGGGCTCCGGAACCCGGCAGAACCTATCCCCTCCATGCCCCACAGCCCGATCGTCAAACCACTACGAAGAAACCTGGTCGCCCCTCGGCCGAGCACATCTCAGTACGTGCCCTCGCTAGCCGTGGGCAGCGGGGTCCATCTCTGGACAGCCCTGCTCGTCCCGCGTCACTCCCCGGGTACAGAGCGGCGGATCGGCTTTTGGAAGGGCGGGGGAGCGGCGGCAGGATGGCCGGTGTAGCGCTCGATGATGGCCGCGGCGACGTCGCGAAGTTTGACGTTGCGGTTCTGGGATGCGCGCCGGAGGATGCCGAAGGCGACGTCTGGGGTGCAGTTGTTCTGGGTCATCAAGACGCCGAGGGCCTGGTCGATCGTGGATCGACTGGCGAGTGCTTGTTCCAGCTGTGAGGCCCGTTGGTCGGCCTCGAAGAGCCGGACAGCGGCCGGGATGGTGCGCGCGACCTCTTCGGCGAACAGGGTGGCCCGATGCAGGGTCTCGTCATCGAACGCCTGGGGTGCGGGGGCATACAGGTTGAGGGCGATCCGCTGCCCTGGACTGACTTCGCCGGGGACTCCGGCTGCGGAGGAGAAGCCGAGCAGGGTCGCTACCGCTGTCCACGCCGGCCAGCGTCGTTCCGTCGCCAGGTCTATGGGTCCGGAGACCGCACCGGTCCGCAACGCCTCCACGCAGGGCCCGTCCTCGGTGTCGAACTCGACCTGGTCGGCGTCCCACGCCGCTCGGTCGCTGCTGCCGACGGTGATCGGCTTCCCGTACAGGCTGATGCTGAGACTGTAGGAGCCCACGACCTCGATCACGTCCGCGGTCATGTCGGTCGCCGCTTGCAGGTAGCGGTCGATCGTTGTGCTCTCGCGGAGGCTGGGCTCGAGGCGGGTCCACGCCCGGTGGCGAAACGCAGTGTCACTCATCAGTTCCCTCTCAGCACGCACGCGGGGAGCGGTGACAACAGGCGGCATGTGTCCCGACGGCAGGTGGTAGCGAAGTCTAGGCGTCGTGGAGAAGCGGGCATAGTCGATGGCGAGTTCGGTCCGGGCTACGCGGCCGAGTTGAGGTCCGACGGCAACCAGGCTCCCGATCCGCCAGCGTCTCCCGTCTCTGTGGCGAAGGTGCGTTGACAGGGCTCGCCGGCCCCCCGATGCTGCTGGGATGGAGGTCGCCGCCAGGCAGCTGACGCTTCCCAAGTCCTACGGCACGCCACACCGTGTCCTGACGTGGACAGAGGTCGAGCAGAAGCTCGTCGCGTCGAAGACCTACTGGCTCGCCACCGTGCGGCAAGACGGACGCCCGCACACCGTCCCGGTGGACGGCATCTGGTGGGAAGGTGCGCTCTACTTCGGCGGCGATCCGGCCACCGTCCACGTGCGAAACCTCCGCGCCAACCCCCGGGCCGTTCTGCACACAGAGTCGGGCGAGTCTCCGGTCATCGCGGAGGGCGTTGCGGAGTGGCACCGGCCGAACCCCGACGAGATCAGCAGCCTGGTCGAGGCCACGCAGACGAAGTACGGATATCCGGTGTCCCCGGACTCGTACCGTGCGGGCACGTGGCGCATGGCGCCTGTCTTGGTGCTGGCGTGGAATGTCCTCTACGAGGACGCCACCCGGTTCACGTTCGCCTGACTCGCCCGCCTCTGTCCAGGCGACGTTCGCGATGAATGATGGGCTCGTGGCTCCAGTGGTGCGCCTGGTGACGTTCCTCGATGTCGGCGACAGTGCCGGACCTCGACAGGTGTCGGTATCGGCCCGCCACGAGGTCGAGCTGGGAGACGGCCGCCGGGTGCTGCTCCTGGACGACCGCGGCTGGAGCGCCGCCGATGCGTCGGAGCTCGAGCCGTCGCCGCACGACGTCGTGCTCAGCGAGCGGCTCCTTGGGCGCCTCGGCCGCGAGCCGCGTCCATGATCCGGGTCGGCTGGTCGATGACGACCCGATGGTCCGGGCCGGCGTGCGGGCGATCTTGGCTGCGGTCCTCCGGCTGCCCCATGGCGCCACGCCGGCCTCAGGGAGTCCAGCCGAGCCAGGCCTCACCGGCGCTCATCCCACCGAGCCAGATCGCGGCGGCGACGAAGGGCAGCGGGATCACCCACAACGGTTTGCGCCGGATCCACAGGCAGCCCAGCACGAACAGCGCCAGCCAGATCACGCTGAAGACGACGACCGCCCAGCCGGGCGCCATCAGACCGGAGGCGAGGAAGAACGGGGCGAGCACGAGCATGGCGACCAGCGCCAGAGCCCCGAGCACGTACTTGACGACCGTACGCGTGTCCCTGGCCACGCTGGAATCTTGGCACGATCTCGAGTGACGAGCACGCCCGACCAGGATCGGTGGCCGCCGGCACACCGGTGAGCTGAGGGTCCGCGGGCCGCCACGACTGTGGAGGAAGTGTGGGGGTCGCGTGGCTGTAGTCACGCCCCGGTCGACGCCAGGCTGGTCGACATGACCGATACCACCGACACCGCATCCCAACAGCTCACCGACGTACGCGACATGTTCGTCGTCCACCGGGTCTTCCGTCGTGAGTTCGCATCGATCCCACGTCTGATCCGCCAGGTCGCTCCCGGTGACATCGGCCGCGCCGCCGTAGTCGCCGCCCATGCGCGGCTCGTGCTCGGCGGCCTCGACATGCACCACACCGGCGAGGATGCCCTGCTCTGGCCCAAGCTGCTGGACCGGGATCCCCCGCACACCGACCTGATCCATCGGATGGAAGCCCAGCACCACCGGGTGGAGGAGCTGATCGCCGAGCTCACAGCGGCGCTACCCCGCTGGGAGGCCGAGGCGCGTCCGGCGGTCGGCGAGGAGTTGGCGTCGACTTTCGATACGCTCCGCGTCGCCCTGCTCGAGCACCTCGCCGACGAGGAGGAGCACATCTTGCCGATCGCCGCCCGGTGCGTGACCCAGGAGGAGTGGAACAGCCTCGGTGAGCACGGGATGGCGAAGGTCGACAGGTCGCAACTGCCGGTTCTTTTCGGCGCGATGCTCGAGGAGGCCACCCCGGAGGAGAAGACGATGATGCTGACGCTCGTCCCGCCGCCGGTTCGGCTGCTGGTGCGGACGGTCTTCGCCTGGCAGTACCGGCGCTACATCAACAAGGTCCGTGCCGCCTGATGGTGGCGGCCAGGCCGGGCAGGGAAACCGGCGCCAGTGCGCGCCCGGCGTCCTCGGCCCGATCCCACTCCGCGGGGTCCAGCTCCCGACGTACGGTGGCCAGCCAGTGGTCGGCGCCCTCCCGACTGGGTGGGAAGGACACCGTTACCGACGAGGCCTCGGCGGTGGCGGCTCCGGCCGCGAAGAGGACGGCCGCCAGCTGAAACAGTCCGCGTCGGGCGGCCAGGATCCCGAGGGCCGGAAGGGTGTAGACCAGGGTCCAGGTCGTGCCGACCTCGGCAGCCAGCTCGGCGGCTTCCTCCAGCTGGTCCAGGGCGACGTCGTCGGCGCCCGTCAGCTCCGCCACCATGGCCTGCATGTTGAGCACCACGCCGAGCGTGAACGGCAGCCTGGCCCGCCGCGCGATGGCCTCCGACTCGGCCAGGATCACTGTGCTCCGGTCCAGGTTGCCCGCCTGAAACTCGAGCTGACCCTGCGCGAACCGCGCCTGGGCCAGCGTGAAGGCATCGCCGGCCGCCTCGGCCCGGCTGGCGGCCTCGGCCAGCGGAGCAACGGCGGCGTCCAGGTCGTTCTGGAAGACCGCGGATGCGCCCTGCAGCAGCAGCGCCTCGGCCTGGCGCACCTGGTGCTGGTCCGCCTGGGCCACCTCGACCGCGTCCGTAGCGGCCGCACGGGTGCCCGGGATGTCGCCAGCCGCGTAGCGCAGGCCCGCCAGCCCGAGGTACGCCGCCGCCCGGTCCACGGCTGTCATGCCGTTCGTCGACGAGCCGCCCACCAGGTCCTCCAACCAGGCACGCGCCTCGCCGGCGTGACCCCGTAGCACCCAGTACAGCCAGGTGTCGGCACCCAGCCGCGCCATCCGGCCTGGATCGCCGCGCTCCCGAAGTGTGCCCAACGCCACTCGCAGGTTGTTGTGGTCCTGCTCCAGACGATCCAGCCATTCCGCCTGGGCTCCGGTGCGCAGCTCGCGCCCGGCCTGCTCGGCGAGCGAGCAGAAGTAGTCCGCATGTCGGTCCAGTTGCTGCTCGACCTCTCCGGCCGCCCGGAGCCGTTCCGACGCGTACTCGCGAATCGGCTCCAGCATGCGGTAGCGCGCCTCGTTCCCGACGTCCGGCGTGACCAGTGACTGCTCCACCAGCCCGGCCAGGGCCGCGAAGACGGCGCCGTCGTCTCCCGCGACCTGTTCGGCGGCCGCCAGGCTGAACCCTCCCGCGAAGACCGAGAGGCGGCGCAACAGCCGCTGCTCGTCCCGGGTCAGCAGGTCGTGGCTCCAGTCCAACGTCGCGGTCATGGTCCGGTGTCGTTCTGGCCGGTCCCGGCTACGAACGAGTCGGAGGGCTGAGCTCAGCCGGTCGAGCAGGGCGGCCGGCGGCAGCAGTCGGGCGTGCGCGGCGGCCAGCTCCAGGGCCAGCGGAAGCCCGTCCAAACGCGCGCAGATCGCCGCCACCGCGGGCGCCGTGGCGGCGCTCAGCTCCAGCGCTGGGTCGACCGCGCGAGCCCGCTCGAGGAACACCTGGGCAGCCGGCGAGGCCGCGACGGTCGCGACATCACCCGAACGCGGCAGGGCGAGCGGGCCGAGGGGATAGTCCTGCTCCAACCGGATCCGCAGCGGAGCCCGGCTGGTGGCCAACACGACCAGGCCGGGGCATCGGTCCAGCAGCACGGCCAGGTCGGGTGCCGCGTCGAGCAGGTGCTCCAGGTTGTCCAGCACGATCAGGTGCCGGCGCCGGCCCACGAACGCGGCCACCACCTCCAGCACGTCGGTCGGCTTCACCTGGGTCAGACCGAGCACTCGCCCGATCGTCGGTAGGACCAGGGCGACCTCGCGTACGGCGGCCAGCTCGACCACCGCAACACCGTCCGGGAAGTCGGCCGCGACGACCGATGCGGCGGACGTCGCGAGCCGCGTCTTGCCGACGCCGCCCGGTCCGGTGATCGTCAGCAGGCGGGTACCGGGCGCCCGTAGCCGCGTCACCACGTCGCGCAGCTCCAGGTCCCGGCCGAGCAGGTCGTCGTCGGGGGCTCTGGCGGGCGGCCCGGATGGCTTGGTCGGCCGATCCTCGCCGGAGTGCCGGACTGCCTCGACGAACGCCGTGCGCGCCGACTCGTCCAGCTGCAGCGCCTCAGCGAGCGCCCGGACCGTGTGCGGGTAGGGCTTCCGTCGTTCCCCGCGCTCGAGCGCGCCCACGGCCTTGACCGTGAGTCCGGCCCGCTCCGCGAGCTCCTCCTGGGTCAGCGCCGCCGCCTCGCGAAGCCGCCGGAGCCGTACGGCGAACGCGCCGGGTCCGATCGCCGCAGCCGGTTTCGTCACAGCTCCTCGACCTCGCGCAGGGCCCGCGCGACGGCGTCCCGGTCCTGGGGCGATCGGCCCGGCGCCAGCGCAAGCGCCTTCACCTCGTCGATCGCCTGCTGAGCACCGGCCGCGTCGTCGAGGCGCATCCGGAGCTCAGCCAGGTACGCCCAGGCCGCCGCCCGCTCGGCCACCGGTGCCTCCGGGTGTCGGGCAACGGCCCCGGCTAGCGTGCGCTGGGCCTGGATCTCGTCGCCGTGCGAGTCGGCGATCACGACGGCGTTCTCCAGTGCCCGGGCCAGTGGCCCACCTCCGGCCGTGACCCATTCGGTGCGGTCGTCGACTGATCGCGGCTCGTGCTGGTCGTCGGCTCGGCGGGTGACCCGGATCCAGTTACCGGCCGGGTCGATGAGACTGAACCCGCTCAAGCCGGCGTTGTTGGCCCGATGCCGCGGCCGGGTGATCCGCGGCAGGCCCTTCAACGGAACCCGGTCGTACCGGTCGCGCAGACCCTGGACGAACGACTCGTAGAGCGGGGCCGTATCGGGAACCACGATGGCGCAGCTGGAGTGACTTTGTTCAGGATCGTGGAGGTCCATGCCGTAGTAGTGCAGGTCGATCCCGTTGCGTTGCAAGGCCAGGTACGGGTTGGGGCGGACCTGTCGGTAGGTCACGGCCAGGCCGAGCGCGGTCCAGAACTCCGCCATCTCATCGATGTCCCGGCAGGGCAGCATCGGCACCATGCGCGCGTGTTCGGACCCGTCCAACACCGGCCCAGCGTAGCGAGCGGAACCCTCCGAACCTCCCGGGTTTGCGGGTCAAGCCTGGGCCAGCTGGATGCGGTTGCCGCTGGGGTCGTCGATCACTGAGCATCGCGGCTTCCACTCCTAGTCCGTCGGCGGGCTGACCTCGGTCGCTTCGAGGTCGAGGGCGCGCCGGTGGCGTGCGTCGACATCGTCGACCAGCATCCCGAACGAGGACGGGGTCTCGTCATCCAGCCAGTTCTCGATGGTGAGCAGGAAGAAGGAGTCAGTGTCGTACGCGCCGAGTACGAAGGAGGAGATGTCAGCGGTGAAGGCGAGGTCGAAGACATCGGCATAGAAGCGAACCGACTGGTCGTGGTCACGGGTGCTGACCACGACCTGCACGACCCGGCAGCCGTTGGGAGCCGGCAGGGGCACCCCGCGGTCGACGTAGGAGGCGGAGGTGGCGAGCATGCGCTCCAGCCGGTCGACGCGATCGGCCAGCCGGCGTCGGTGCTCGGTGAGGATGACCTGGACCTCGGGCTCGTTGTCGGCGGCAGGACGGCCCGGATCTCCTCCAGCGGAAGGTCGACTCCACGGAGTGAGCAGATGAGCCTGGCATCGCCGAGCTGGTCCCCGGTCAGTCCGGCGGCAGTAGACGAACGTCAGAGTGCGAGGCGCTCGTAGCCGCCAATGGGATCGCCGACCCGGCCCCCTGGGCCAAACTCGAGAGTGCCCGTGGGACGCGATGCGCCCGACCGGCCATGCTGTCGAGCGTAGGACTCGTCCCGCGGCGCCATCCAGGTTCGGAGCGGATGGTGCCCGAAGGGGAACCAAGGTGCCCGATGACCCAGCGCCTCTGGTCGGCGACCGACGGCGGTCACATACGGTCAGGACCGTGACCAATCAGCGACGCGTAGTGATCACCGGTGCGGCCGGGCGGATCGGGCAGGCGGTCTGCGCCGAACTGGCGGACCGCTGGGACCTGGTCCTGGTCGACATCAAGCCGGCTACCTGGGGTCGGCATTGTGGACGTCACCGACGGGGACGCCTGCCGTGAGGCGTTTGCCGGGGCCGACGCCGTGGTGCACCTGGCCGCCGACCCGAGCCCGGAGGCCACCTGGGACGCACTGCTGCCGGCCAACATCGAGGCGCCCTACCAGGTGGCGACGGCCGCCGCGGCCTGCGGTGTACGCCGGCTCGTGCTGGCCAGCAGCCTGCACGCCGTCGCGGGTAACCCCGGCGGCCGACAACACCGAGCGACGGACCGGCCCCGTCCGCTCAACCTGTACGGGGCCACCAAGGCCTGGGCCGAGGCCCTTGGCGCGACGATCGCCGCCACCTCGTCGACGACCGTGGTCGCGCTGCGCATCGGCTGGTTCGCCGAAACCCATCCACCGGCGACCGAGGAGTGGCGAGGACAACACGGGGCCTGGTTGAGCTCCCGGGACGCCGCTGAGCTGGTCCGCGCCGCGGTGGAGGCCACCAACGTGGACGGCTCGGTCGTGGTCAACGGCATCTCCGCGAACCGCTATCAGATCGCCGATCTCACCGAGGCTCGCGCCCTGGGCTACGAGCCGACCGGACGACGCCTGGGCCGCCAGCGACTGACCCGTCCGCTGCGAGCGGTTGACGACCTTGGGGTAGACAGTCGCCATGACGCAGCTTGCCAGCATGGGCGGGGACACCGCCGCCGACCAGGACCCCACCGGCGCCGGGGAGACCCGGCCACCCACCGCGTACACGCTCGGCGACGCGGCCGGCCCGCTCGACACCGACGCCCTGCACCGGATCGATGCCTGGTGGCGCGCGGCCAACTACCTCTCGGTGGGCCAGATCTACCTCAAGGCCAACCCGCTGCTGCGCGAGCCGCTGGTCCCCGAGCACATCAAGCCGCGGCTGCTCGGCCACTTCGGCACGGTTCCCGGGCTCAACCTGGTGTACGCCCACGCCAACCGGCTGATCGTCGAGCGCGACCTGAATGCGGTCTTCGTCGCCGGCCCCGGGCACGGCGGGCCGGGCCCGAACGCCTGCGCCTGGCTGGAGGGCACCTTCTCCGAGCTGTTCAGCCACGTCACTCCGGACGAGCCGGGCATGGCCGCCTTCTTCCACCAGTTCTCCTACCCGGGCGGCGTGCCCAGTCATTGCGCGCCGGAGACGCCGGGGTCGTTCCACGAGGGCGGCGAGCTCGGCTACTCGCTGCTGCACGCGTACGGGGCCGCGCTGGACTCGCCCGATCTCACCGTCTTCTGCGTGGTCGGCGACGGGGAGGCCGAGACGGGGCCGCTGGCTGGCAGCTGGCACAGCGCCAAGTTCATCGACCCGGCCCGCGACGGCGCGGTGCTGCCGATCCTGGCCCTCAACGAGTACAAGATCGCCAACCCGACGCTGCTCGCCCGCATCCCGGCCGAGGAGCTGGAGACCCTGATGCGCGGATACGGCTTCGAGCCGCACCATGTGGTCGGCGACGATCCGACCGCCGTGCACCAGGCCATGGCCGAGACGATGGCCACCTGCCTGGACCAGATCGCCGCCATCCAGCAGGCCGCGCGGGCCGAGGGCCCGGAGGACCACACCACCGCCCGCTGGCCGATGATCATTCTGCGTACGCCGAAGGGCTGGACCGGTCCGCCGGTGGTCGACGGGCAACAGGTCGAGGGCACCTTCCGGGCCCACCAGGTGCCGCTGCCCGCCGTCCGGCAGAATGCCGAGCACCGGAAGGCGCTCGAGGCGTGGCTGCGGTCGTACCAGCCGGAGGAGCTGTTCGACGAGACCGGCGCGCTGGTGCCCGAGCTCCGCGAGCTGAGCCCGACGGGGGAGCGGCGGATGAGCGCCAACCCGGTCGCCAACGGCGGCCGGCTGGCGCACGACCTGCGGCTGCCGGACTGGCGGGACTTCGGCGTACGCGTGGACCGCCCCGGCGCCACGTCGCACGAGGCCACCCGGGTGCTGGGCGGCTGGCTGCGCGAGGTGACCCGCAACAACCCCGACACCTACCTCACCTTCGCGCCCGACGAGCTGGCCAGCAACCGGCTGCAGGACATCCTCGACGTCACCGGCCGGCGCTGGCAGGTCGAGATCGACGAGCGGGACGAGCGGCTCGACCGCCGCGGCCGGGCCATCGAGGTGCTCAGCGAGCACATGTGCCAGGGCCTGCTCGAGGGCTACCTGCTGACCGGGCGACATGGGCTGTTCACCTGCTACGAGGCCTTCATCCACATCGTCGACTCCATGTTCAACCAGCATGCCAAGTGGCTGTCGGCCAGCGCGGCGGTGCCGTGGCGGCGGCCGATCCCCAGCCTGAACTACCTGTTGTCCTCTCACGTCTGGCGGCAGGACCACAACGGCTTCACGCACCAGGATCCGGGCTTCCTCGACGTGGTGCTGAACAAGAAGCCCGAGATCGTCCGGGTCTACCTGCCGCCGGACGCCAACACCCTGCTGTCCACCGTCGACCACTGCCTGCGCTCCCGGCACTACGTCAACGTCGTGGTGGCGGGCAAGCAGCCCCAGGCCGACTGGCTCGACGTGCAGGAGGCGGCCCTGCACTGCACCCGGGGCGCCGGCATCTGGGAGTGGGCCGGGAAACCGGGACGAGATCGGGTCGGTGCCCGACGTGGTGCTGGGCTGCGCCGGCGAGATCCCGACGTTGGAGACGCTGGCCGCCGCGGCCATCCTGCGCGAGCGGTTGCCCGACCTCCGCGTACGGGTGGTCAACGTCGTGGACCTGATGCGGCTGCTGCCGGAGTCCGAGCACCCGCACGGGATGTCCGACCCCGAGTTCGACAACCTGTTCACCCAGACCCAGCCGGTGATCTTCGCGTTCCACGGCTATCCGTGGCTGATCCACCGACTGACCTATCGGCGGACCAACCACGACAGCCTGCACGTCCGGGGCTACAAGGAGAACGGGACGACGACCACGCCGTTCGACATGGTGATGCTGAACGATCTCGACCGCTTCCGCCTGGTCATCGACGTGATCGACCGCGTAGAGAGCCTGGGGACCCGAGCGGCTGGGCTGCGCCAGGAGATGATCGACGCACGGGTCCGGGCTCGTACCTACACCAGAGAGCAGGGCACAGACATCCCGGAGGTGGCCGGCTGGACCTGGCCGGGCTGAGCTGGCCGCCGGACCACGCTCTCCACAGCCAGCACCACGGCGACCAGCAGCACCGCGCCGGTGATCATCCAGCCCGCAGTGTCGACGCCGAGGTTCCGGCTGACCAGGCCGAACACCAGCGCGAACGGCAGGAAGGCGATCCAGGAGAACGCACCGACCCCGGACGCCACGCCGGCGCGGACCGCCGAGGGCACCTCGTCGTGGAGCAGCCGGGCCACGTGGATGCTGAGCGCCATCGCGAGCAGCACCAGCACAACCTGGGCGACGGCGACAACGACCAGGTCGCGGGTCAGGGTCAGGACGACCGAGGCCAGCGCCATGGCCCCGGCCAGCCCGGCCTGCACCAGCGGCCGGTCCATCGGCAGGCGTCCGGCCAGCAGTCCACCGAAGCCGAGCGTGGAGACCAGGGCGGCCCAGAACGGTCCGTAGACCACCGGCGCCGCCGACAGGGCGACCAGCCACAGCGGTCCGAACTCGAAGATCACCTGGCTGATCAGCGCGGTCAGCACGCCCAGGGCGACCACCGGCAGCAGCCGCCCGCGACCGGCGATCGTGCGGTAGGTCACCGCGATCTGCGCCCGGATCGGGGTGCGCTCGGTCGCCTGGTGCAGCGTCGGCTCGGCGAAGCGCAGCAGGGCGAGGATCGACAGCAACGTGAACGGCAGGGAGAGGAAGTAGGTTGCCCGGGCCGACAGCAGCCCGGCCAGCAGGCCGCCGGCCAGCGAGCTGGCCACCAGCGCGGCGCTCTCCACCGCCCGGGCCCGGCCGATCATCCGTTCGAACAGGTCGCTGTTCTCGGTCTCGGTGAGCACCGTGTCGTACACGATGGCGTCCATCGTCCCGCTGTACATCGCGAAGTAGACCCCGAGCACCATGGCGCCGCCGATGTAGGTCGCCACGTTCTGGCTGAGGCCGCCCACCAGCACGCTGAGCAGCAGGGCCACGTTGGCGATGATCAGCACGCCGCGGCGGCTCCACCGGTC
Organism: uncultured Actinomycetota bacterium; assembly: GCA_963808435.1. Classification (GTDB taxonomy): domain Bacteria; phylum Actinomycetota; class Actinomycetes; order Propionibacteriales; family Propionibacteriaceae; genus Microlunatus. Next base: position 86,395 of record CAWEFW010000051.1, read on the forward strand.
GGCCAGCAGCCCGGACGGCACCTCGACGAGCGGCACCAGGGCCGCGTACGCCGCCGCCATCAGTCCCGACCGAGGCCGCGTCGAAGCCGATCTCGTTCAGGAACAGCTTCTCGACCGGGGTCCACAGCATGAAGCCCTGCAGCCCGGCGGCGACGTAGAGGGGCAGCAGCCGGCGACGCGAGGCTGGCGACGGAAGAGTGCTCATACCGGTGTAGTGCCGCGAACCGGTCGGAGCGTTACGCGGTGCGGCGAAAAACCTCGAGCAGTGCGGCGCGGGCCTCCGGGGTGAGCGCCGCCGCGTCGTCGGTCGGCAGCTCGCCGAGGGTGCGAACGGCCCGGCGGTACTGCTCGACATAGTCCGAGCAGCCGTCACAGCCGTTCAGGTGCTCGACCAGGTCCTGCTCGTCCGCCGGATCCAGGGCGCCCTCGAGAAAGTCGGTCACCAGCTCGACCACGCGGTCGCAGCGGAGATCGCTCATGCCGGCACCTCCGCGACGTAGCTCTCCAGGCGGCGGCGGACGTGGGCGCGGGCCCGGTGCAGCAGGACGCGCTGGTTGGCCGCCGTGATGTCCAGTATCGAGCAGACTTCCTCCGCGTCGTAGCCCTCGATGTCCCGCAGAGCCAGGACCACGCGCTGCCGCTCCGGCAGCTCGGCCACGGCCACGCCGGTGCGCTGTCGCAGCTCGGCGGCCAACGCCGCATCCTCCGGGTCAGGCCACGGGACAGGCCACTCTCGCCAGTGCCCGGGGTAGGGCTCGTCCGGCCCTTGGAACCGGGCGGGGTCGACGGTGGGTCCCTCATCGTCGGCGGTCAGGCTGCTCCACGGCACGGTGCGGCGCTCCCGGCCGCCCAGCCGCTGCGCCTTGTTCAGCAGGATCCGGAAGACCCAGGTCTTGAGCGAGGACCGCCCTTCGAACCGGCTCAGCCCTTCGACCACCGCCAGCCAGGTGTCCTGGACCACCTCGGCGGCCAGGTCGGGCGTCGGTACGCAGCGCCGGGCCACTCGCAGCATGCCTGGCGACCAGGCGTCGAGGACCAGGGCGAAGGTGGCATCGTCCCCGGCCCGGAGCCGGGCGACAAGCTCCTCCTCGGTCGGCACGGCCCCACGCTAGTGCCCCGAGTCCGAAGAACTCGGACTCGGGGCACTAGAGCCTGGTCCCCTGGAAATCTCCCTCAGATCGCATCCATACGAAGCCACTCGGAGGCCTATCCCGTTCGATCGGGTGCGATTTCCAGGGAACCGCAGCTCATGGCCGGCCTCAGTCGGCGGTTATCACCTTGGAGTTGCCGTTGCTGCCGCTCTCGATCGAGATCTTGCGCGGCTTGGCCTTCTCGGCGACCGGGACGGTCAGGTGCAGCACCCCGTCGTTGTAGGTGGCCTCGACGGCGTCCAGGTTCAGGTTGTCGCCCAGGATCATCTGGCGGCTGAAGACGCCGCGCGGCCGCTCGGCCGCGATCATCTCGGCGTCGTCGTTACTCGGCTGGCCGCGCTCGGCCCGCACCGTCAGCACGTTGCGCTCGACATCGAGATCGATCGTGTCGGTGCTCACGCCCGGCAGGTCGAACTCGATGTGGAAGACATCGCCGCTGCGCCAAGCGTCCATCGGCATGAAGGCGGGCCGCGTGGCGGTGCCGAACACCTGCTGGGTGAGGCGGTCCAGGTCACGGAACGGGTCGGTTCGCATCAACATTGAAAAGGTCACCTCCACAGTCGCTAGTCGATTCGCGGTGACCACTGATCTATAGTGGTCGCTACAGATTTTATCTAGCGATCAAGCACAATGCAAACCAGCTGGACCAGAAAGTTGCGGGAAAGATGAGTGACTCCACCCTGAGCGTGTACGTCATCTCGGTGGCGGCCGAGATGGTCGGCACCGGGGTGCAGAACCTCCGTGCGTACGAGCGGGCCGGCCTGGTCACGCCCGGGCGGACTGCGGGGGGCACCCGGATGTACAGCGGCGCCGACATCACCCGGTTGCGTCGGGTGGCCGCCCTGCTGGAGGCGGGTCTCAACCTGGCTGGGATCGCGATGGTGCTGGAGCTGGAGGAGGAGAACACCCGCCTGCGCAGCCGGCTCACCAAACGGAGCTGAACCGGTCGGCCGATCTCTCAGCTGTCGAAGACGGTGATGTGCACGTGGTCCTTGTGGTTGGCCGTGTCGCTGCCGCGGCTCGCCATGGGCCGCCAGCCCTCGCGGTCACGCTGGATGTTCCAGATCTTCTGGTCCCAGATCACGTACTTGATGCCCAGCGACCGGGCGTTGGCCCGCGCCCAGCTGGCAACTGAGAAGCCGAGCTGGCGGCCGGCGGTGGTCTGGTACCTGGGCAGCATGAGGTCCAGTGCGCGTCCAGCCGGATGGTCAGGCGTGATGTCGCGCCGCACTCCGTAGTAGGTCAGGATCGACGGGAACCGGGAGCGGGCCGCTCGGTGCACCCGGACGGCGTTGGGCTGCAGGCCGCGCTCGACGGTCCGCCAGCTGGTCGGGATGCCGGTCGGCCGGGACCTGGCCAGGTACTTGGCCGTCACCCACCGCACGGCGTTGGCGTAGATGATCTGCATCCGGCCGTTCCGCACCACGCCGGTGATCTTCAGCGCGGTGCCGCGGGGCACCTCCGCGATCAGGGTGTAGCGGTCCGCGTACGTCGACCGCACGTCGAGCGTCGTCGTCGCGTACCGGGTGCCGGTGATCTTGGGCAGCTTCGGCGGCGCCGGCTGGCTCACCCGCGGGTTGGCCAGGTACTTGGCCGTGACCCAGCGCACGGCCCCGCGGTAGACGATCTGGGCCCGGCCGTTCTGGGTTGCCCCGGTGACCGAGAGCCGGGTGCCCTTCTTCACCTCGGCCACGGTCCGGGCGTCAGAACCGCTGGTGGTCCGGATGTCCAGGTCGGCCGTGGCCACCCGGGTGCCGATCACCGCCGGCCGCCCGGTCCCGGAGCTGGCCAGGTACTGGATCGCGGCCCAGCCCCGGGCGCTCCCGTTCACGACCTCGGCGAATCCCTTGGCCGTCTTGCCTGTGGTGGTCACCCGGGTGCCTTCCGCCAACACCCGGATGACCTTGTACGTGAGCCCTGGCCCGCTGCGCAGGTTCAGGGCGGTGGTCGTGACCTTGACGACCCCGGCGTCGACCCGGCTCGGTGGGGGCAGCTCCCGGCCGCTGCTCAGGTACCGGCTGGCCACCCAGGCGGAGGCACCCGCGAACTTGATCTTGCTCCAGCCCCGGATCTTGCTGATCTCGGTGACGGTCTGGCCGCGGAAGAGTCCGCCGATGATCCGTGCGGTGGTGCTGGGCTCGGCGCGGACGTTGACGGTGACGGTGGCCGTGACCTGGGTCGTCGGAGCGGCGTTCGCCGGCAGGGCGACGAGACCGAGGATTACGGCGGCGGCCAGGGCGACGGCTGCGGTGCGAACGATGACGGCGTGGCGGAGCGCTCCATGCCCTTCGACGGGGGCGGTCCTGACCTTGCCGAAGGACTCAGGGCGCATGGCGGGTCTCCGTTCACATCAGTCACATAAGTCACAACCTGCGCAGGACACTAACGGGGCCACACCCAGCTGGGCAAGGGAATGAGTGGAACTCACCGCAGGAATGCAAGACGACACGCGGATACCATCGAATAAATTACAACAGTGTCATTACGTCTTGCGCCCGCTAGCTGCGATGCGTGAACCAGTCCCGGGTGTGCACGGGTTCCTGCTGCGACCGCTGCTCGACCTGGCCGTGCTGGTCCTACCTGTGCGACATCCAGGCGCTGGCCGTGGTCGGCTGGCTGGTCGACCGAGGGGTGCCCGTAGCATCGCTGCGATGACCGAACCCGTCCCAGCTCGGCTACGGCCGCAGAGGCCAGGCCATCTTCGTGGTGGTCCCGGCGGTGATCGGGGCCGCGCTCGGTGGGGCCTGCTGGCGTGCCCTACTGGCCGCTCGGGCTGCCTTGGATCATGCGAGCCCGGGCGTTGATGCACGGCAAGCGCGCCGCCCGTGACCTGCGCGCTCATGACCCGCGCGCCGAACTGGTCAACCTCGGGGTCGTGGTCCGGGACGAGAGCGGCAAGCAGTACTGGCGCCGGGCCGACCGGCCGGTCGAGAGCTGATCCGATGTCCACCGAGATGTCGGTTGCGGAGTTCGAGTTGTTGGTGGCCGAGGCGCTGGACACCATCCCGCCCGAGCTGGCGGAGTTGATCGACAACTGCGTGGTGCTGGTCGAGGACGACCCGCCCGACGACGTCGAGCCGGACACGCTCGGCCTCTACTCCGGCACACCGCTGACCGAGCGCGGCGGGTTCTACACCGGGCTGCCGGACACGGTACAGATCTTCCGCCGACCGATCCTGGCCATCTGCGACACCGAGAACGACGTGGTCGAGGAGGTCCGGATCACCGTGGTGCACGAGATCGCCCACCACTTCGGCATCGACGACGACCGCCTGCACGAGCTCGGCTACGGCTGAGAGCCCTATGTCAACCCTTGGGGGGTGTGGCCGGATCCTCTGCCTTTGAGGGTGTGCCGGTGCTCGGCGCGGTCAAGGTCGTTCCTCCGGTGGGGGGCTCCATCTTGACCGCGCCTGCGCTCCGGCGGGGTTGGCGGTGATGGAGGAGCCGGCGGTGGTGTGAGGTCAGGCCGTGCTGGTGGTCAGGTGGGTGAGTTGCCCGTGCCGGGCGGGATCGTAGGGCTGGTGGTCGTGCCAGCATCGCCAGAGGACTCGGGTCCATGCCTGGGCCAGGATGCGGGTGGCGTGGGGGTGGCGGCAGCCGCGTTGGCGGGCGCGTCGGTAGGTGTCGTCGGCCCAGGCGTTCGCGCGGGGGGTGTCTTGGGCCCAGTCGATGAGCGCGGCCCGCAGTTGGCTGTTGCAGCCTCGGCGGTAGCCGACGTGGAGGAACTTCCCGGACTGTCGGGTGGAGGGCGCCACGCCCGCGGCGGCCGCGAGAGCGGTGTCGTCTGGGAAGCGGGCCCGGCAGTCGCCGACCTCGGCGAGCAGGGTGGCTGCTCGGACGGTGCCAGCGCGGGGCAGCGAGGTGAAGATGGGTCCGTCGGGGTGCGCGAGAAGCCCTTCACGGATCCGGGCCTCGAGGGCCGCGATCCGGTCGCGAAGGTGGACCAACACCTCGACCAGGCTGAGCACGATGACCTCGCTCGCGTCGGCAGCGGCGTCCCCGCGCCGTCCCCGCGTGGCCTGGGCGAGATGGTCCATCAGCTGGCTCGCGGTGTGCCGGCCGCAGTAGCTGTGCGCCTGAAGCCAGTGCGCCATCCGCATTGGCGACAGCCACGCGGCTTTGGCCTCGGTCGGGAACCGCTGCAAGAACGCCAGACTGATGGGGATATCGAGTTGGCTGAACAGGCCCACCGCGCCGGGGAAGTTGTGCTGCAACACCGCCAGCAGCTGGTTGGCGACCGCTATCCGGTGCCCGACCAGGTCCTGCCGGGCCCGCACCAACATCCGCAGCGCGACCGTATCGGGCTGGTCCGGCCGGACGATGCTCCAGCGGCCGGCGTCGGTGCGCAGCGCGTCAGCGAGGACGAACGCGTCGAACCGGTCGTCCTTGTTGCCGGCCGTCCCATAACGGGCTCGCAGCGACTTCACCTGCCGGGCCGAGATCACCACAACCTCCACCCCGTGCCGCAGCAGATGTTGCACCAGGGGTCCGTCGCCCCGCTCGATCGCCACCCGGCCAACGCCAATCCGGGCGAACAGGGCTGTGATCTTGTCCAGCCCGGCGTTCACATGCGGGACGGTCATCTCGTGCACCCGCCGACCAGCGTCATCGACAACGCAGACCGCGTGATGCTGCCAGGACCAGTCGATCCCGGCGAACAGCGGCGTAGCCTCCATGGTGGTGCTCCTTCCGTCTAGGCCACGGAGAAGCACTCCGGTCCGGGACGTGACGGCCGGTCGCTCACTGAGGCGCTCGCAGCGCAAAGCCCTATGGCCGGTCTGCACGTCCCGGGCCGCCGAGCCCTGCAACTCTCAGCCAGGCCTTCACCAACGAGGCTTCCTCAGCTCGGCAGTGACTCGGCGACACCGGGGTGCAGACAAGACGCGTCAACGTCTGTCCAACTCCAAGCGTCCTCCAGTGAGGTCTCAGGCCAGCACGGCGTAGACCAGGGCCCCGACCGCGGTGAGGATGACCACCACGCTGACCAGGGCCTGGGGCCGGCCGTCCCCGATCGGCTGTCGGGTGTGCAACGCGTCGCCGTGACGCCGGAAGCGCCGGAGCGCGATCCAGCCCAGTCCGGCCGTCCCCAGCAGCGCGGCCAGTCCGATGATCGCCGCGAGCGGTACCCACACCTCGGCCAGCAGCCGAGCGACCAGCAGGCTGCACACCAAGCCGGCCAGCATCGTGCGCTGCCAGGCCAGCCCGGTCCGCTCATTCTGCAGGCCCGGGTCCCACGGTGCACTGCTCATGCCAGGATCGCCAGGACCACGGCCAGCAGCGCGACCCCGGCCACGACCGCGGTCACGACCAACAGCATCGGCGACGACGGCAACGGCTCACCCAGTCGCATCGCCCGTTCGTTGATCATCCAGCGCTGCAACGCCAGGACGCCGCAGGCAAGCCCGCAGCTGATCAGGACCACCGAGGCGACCCGGATCTCCAAGCCCACCGGCCCAGCGAGGCGGGCGACTGCGGCGATCGCGACCCCGGCCGCCAGGAAGCCCAACGCCGTCCGGATCCAGGCGAGGAAGGTGCGCTCGTTGGCGAAGGTGAAGCGCGGGTCGGGCTCGGTGCCGACCGCGTACACCTGCCGCGGCCAGCGCCGGTCGGGATCGGACCCGTTCACGAAGGCGATGCTAGTGACTCGCGGGCCCGTTGGCGCCGACCCAGGCGGTCCAGCGTGGCCTGCTGGCCCAGCACGACCGAGACGAGCACGACCATGGCCCCCAGCAGCTGCCACTCGTTGAGCCGCTGGTCGAGAACCACCCAGCCGAGCACCGCGGCGACCACGGGGTTGAGCAGGCTGAGGAAGGTGACCGAGCTGGCGGTCAGATGCTGCAAGCCCCAGAACCACAGCGCATACGCGAGAACGCCGCTGACCAGCACCAGGTAGACCAACCCGCCGATATTGCGGGCGGTCAGCTGGTCCGGGAGGCCCTCGGCCAGCAGCGTGACGGGCAGCAGGGTGAGTCCGGCGAGCAGAAAGGTCCAGCCGGTCATGCCGACTGCGGTCATCCCCGGCGGACGGCCCCAGCGCTTGGTCAGCACGGTTGCGATGCCCATCATGAGCGCGGCGCCGGTCATGGCCAGCAGGCCGATAGGGTCGAGCCGGGCGTCGGAGCGCAGCACCAGCAGGGCTACGCCGCCGATGCCGAGCACGCCGGCGCCGACCTGGACCGGGTGGATCTTCGCGCCTAGCAGCGGCACCGACAGCGCGACGACGAGCAGCGGGCTGATCGAGTTGATCACCGCGGCGACGCCACCGGGCAGCAGGTAGGCGGCGAGGAACAGCAGCGGGAACAGGCCCGAGGCGTAGAGCACCGAGAGGACGCCGAGGCGGAGGAGCCAGCGCCGGTCGGGCGGCCGGGTGCCGATGACCAGGATCAGGCCGGCGGGCAGGGATCGGAGCAGGGCGGCCAGCAGAGGGCGGCCGGGGGGCAGGAAGTCGCTGGTCAGCAGGTAGGTGGTGCCGAAGATGATCGGCGCCAGCGCGGCCAGGTAGGCGATCACGCGGTGTGGGTGACCTCGGCGGAGACGATCACGTGGCTGGCCTTCGCGGTGCTGACCCAGCGCTCGCACCGGCCCAGCCGCTCGGGCGGGAAGTAGCCTGCCTGCCGGTCGGAACGGTCGACCGGGTCCGCGCCGCAGACGGCGGCCAGGCTCGCCAGGTCGGCGGCACTGGGGGTGACGGCGAGCAACCGCATCGTCTGCTGGATCGCGTTGACCTCCAGGGTCGACCGCACCTCGGGTGCCAGGTCCGGCGCGAGGACGACCAGCGGCGTCCCGGTCATCATCAGCCGTTCCAGCACCGGCAGCAGCTCGCGGATACTCCCGACCGGGTCGGCGCAGACCAACACCGCCGGGTGGTCCAGCACCGCCCAGCCCGACGTGGGATCGGTGACGAAGTCGCGCGAGGCGTACCCGGTCCGGATGGTGACGGTCTGGGCGTCGGCGATCTGCCGGTCGACCCGTTCGCGCTCTTCGGGGGTCAGGGCCTTGGCCTCGGCTACTGTCGGCCGCCGGCGGGCCTGCAGATCCGACAAGTAGTGCGGGGCGGGCGCGTCCGGCCGGAACTGGGGGATGGTCCGCGGTGGGGGCGAGAGCATCTCCCGGGCTCGACGCTGGTTGCGGGACCGGTCCCAGAGCGCCCCGAAGACGATCAGGGCGAACCCGACCACGATCACCGCGATCAGTCCGACCTGCCACAGGTCCACGTCCTCAGCATGCCACTGGTGCGGGCACCTACCGTGGGGAGCGTGCGGTACGAGAGCTGGGTCGAGCGGCAGATCCGCGAGGCCATGGAACGGGGCGAGTTCGACAACCTGCCCGGCGCTGGGCAGCCGCTGCCGGGGCTCAACGGACGCGACGAGGAGGACTGGTGGGTGAAGGGCTTCCTCGAGCGGGAGAAGATCTCGATGCCGCTGCCCACCTCGCTGGCCCTGCGCAAGGAGGTCGCTGAGCTGCCCCAGACGCTGGCCGGCGTACGCGACGAGGCTGACGTTCGCAGCATCGTCGCCGACCTGAACGAGCGGATCCGCGACACACACCGCCGCAAAGTCGACGGTCCACCGGTGGTGCTTCGGCCCGTCGATCTCGAGGCGACGGTGGCCGAGTGGCGGAGAAACCGGGCGTGCTGAGCCACCACGGTCCGCAACAACGCGACGGTGATCCTCACCGTCACGACCACCCACCATCCGGCCACCCATCTGGGCTACTTGCTGCACAAGCACCCAGACCGGCTGCAGTCGTTCGCGCTGCCGAGCGGAACGGCGGACGTGGGCTACCCGGAGGCGGGCCCAGCGTTGCACGGCGGCGCTGATCCTCGAGGTCGACCCGATCGGGCTGGTCCGCCAGGCTCGGCGACCGGCTCAGGGCGCGCGCACCGTGCCCGGGGGCCCGTTCGCTCTCGGCAGTACGTCAACGACCGCCCGTACGCGGCGTCCTCGCTGCTGTCCGGGGCGTTGGTCAAGACCTTCCGGACCGCCTGGCCGGCCGCTGCGACGCACTACCCGAGCTGGCCGCTACGGCGATCCCGCTCCAGTTGCACGTCCCCGCGCTGCCCTGCCGGGGTGGCGCGGATCTGGCGCCCGGCTCCCCGACCTGGCGCCAACAGTGACCGCGCGACCCCTCTGGCGGATACATGCCCGATGGCATACGTTGCCATTCTGAGATAATCCGGGCCGGATCTGCCGGCCAGAAAGCGGGGGAGAATGACTTTTCATCGTTTGGCGTCGCGCAAGGGTGCGCGTCGCCTGGGGCGGTTGGCGCCGCAGCAGCACTCACGGTGGCGTTGATGCCGGGGCAGGCGGCGTCCGCTGCGCCCGGCGCTGCCTGCGACAGTCGTGCGAACAACACCTACCAGAAGCTGCTCGACTGCGTGACCACAGAAGGCGTCCTAGACCATCTGGAGGCCTTCCAGAAGATCGCAGACAACAGCACCGACCCGGTCTACCCCGGGACACGAGCCGCAGGAACCGACGGGTACGCGGACAGCGTCGAGTACGTCGCTGGCCTGCTCCGGGAGGCCGGCTACGAGGTGACGCTCGATCCGGTCGAAATCACCTTCAACTTCCCGGCGACGCTTCGCCAGCGGACACCCGTCTCTGCGGAGTACGAGACCGGTGTGTTCACCGGCAGCGGCTCAGGAGAGGTCGAGGGCAACGTCTACGCCATCGACATCAACCTGGACACGGGCGTGGACGCGGTATCCACCAGCGGCTGCGAAGCGGCCGACTTCGCTGGCTTCGACTGGA
>CAWEFW010000052.1:0-57629 GCA_963808435.1 uncultured Actinomycetota bacterium
TGCTATGAACCGCACCGGCGTGTCCGGAGACTCCGATCGTTGGGAAGGTTGGAGTCATGTCAGGGAAGTACGTCGAGGAGGTATCCGCTCGGAGTTGCGTGATCGGGCGGTCCGGATGGTCGGTGAGATCGCCGGGCAGCACGAGTCGGAGTGGGCTGCGATGGGTGAGGTCGCTCGGTTGCTCGGGGTGGGGACGCCGGAGACGGTGCGCAAGTGGGTTCGTCAGGCCGAGGTCGATGGCGGGCGTCGGCCCGGGACGACCAGCGAGGAGTCGGCGGAGTTGAAGCGGCTGCGGCGGGAGAACGCCGAGCTGAAACGGGCCAACGCGATCCTCAAGGCGGCCTCGACTTTCTTTGCGTCAATGCCATCGTCAGGGGTGCCTGGTCGGGGTTCGCTCGTTTCTTTGCTGCCCCGTTCTGCTGGTGGCTGGTCGTCCGTTGTGCGGCCTCGGCCGGGTGTCTGCGGGTCCACCGGTCAGTGGCTTGATAGGAGCCTGCCGCGCGTCCCTGACGTGCTGAATTGAGGCGTGCCCTGCTCGGTGGGCTCGTGGATCTTCATGTCCGCGAGGTTCTATCGAAGGAGTAGGAAGTCATGATCGTGATCGGTGCCGACTCGCACAAGCGCACCCACACGTTGGTTGCGGTCGACGATGTAGGCCGGCGGCTGGCGGAGAAGACGGTGCGCACTAACACCGAGGGTCACTTGGATCTGCTCGGCTGGTCACGCCGCCTGTCCGGGGCTTATGCGGGCGAGGTGAGGTTCGCGTTGGAGGACTGCCGCCATCTGACTCGGCGGCTTGAGGCCGACCTGCTCGCTGGTGGGGCTCGGGTGGTGCGTGTGCCGACCCGGTTGATGGCCGAGGCCCGGAAGGTGGGCCGTGAGCCGGGCAAGTCCGATCCGATCGATGCCCAGGCCGTGGCGTTGGCCGCGCTGCGGCACCCCGAGCTGCCGGTCGCCGAGCTCGACGGGCCAGCGCGGGAGGTGAAGCTGTTGTCTGATCACCGGCGTGACCTGGTGATGCAGCGGACCCGGATCTGCTGCCAGGTGCGCTGGTTCCTCCACGAGCTCGACCCCGATCTCGAGGTCGCCTCTCGCGGCCTGCGACGCCAGGCGCTGGTCGCCGACCTGCTCATCGAGCTGGACAAGTTCGACGGCGTCGTCGCAAGGCTCACCCGAGAGCTGTTGGAGCGTTGCCAGGAGCTGAACGGGCAGATCACCATCCTGGAACATGAGCTGCGCGACCTGGTCCGACAGCTCGCGCCCTCGCTGCTCGCCGTTCCCGGGTGCGGGGTGCTCTCCGCTGCCTTGATCGTCGGGGAGACCGCCGGGGTACACCGATTCCGCGACAAGGACGCCTTCGCCCGCTTCACCGGCACCGCCCCGGTCCCGGTCTGGTCAGGATCAAGTAAAGGCAAGGTCCGGCTCAACCGCGGCGGGAACCGAGCCATGAACTACGCCCTCCACATGATCGCGGTCACCCAGGCCCGCGGGATCGGCCCCGGACGGGCCTACCTCGACAAGCAGACCGGCCGCGGCAAGGACCGGGTCGCTGCTTTCCGCCTCCTCCGCCGGCGCCTCTCCGACGCGGTCTTCGCCAGCCTGAAAGCCGACCAACAGGCCGAGTCCGCAGCCGGACAAGACCGCCCCGACAGCCAGTTGCCGGTCGCTGCTTGACATAGGAGCAACGCCGAGCTCGACCGGCCACACCACTGATCGTGGAGTTCATCCGCAGCCACCGCGGCCACCGTGAAGCCGGTGGCCTGGTCTGGGGTGTCGAGCCGATCTGCACCGTGCTGTCCGAGCATGGCTTGCCGATCGCCCCGTCCACCTACTACGACCATCTCGACCGGACGCCGGTCGGCGCGAGATCCGCGACAAGCAGCTCGAGGCCGAGCAATCGTCCGGGTGCACGCGGCGCACTACGGCGTCTACGGCGCCCGGAAGGTGTGGCTGCAGCTGAACCGTGAAGGCGTCGAGGTGGCCCGCTGCACGGTGCAGCGGCTGATGCGCCGGCTCGGCCTGGCCGGGGCGGTCCGCGGCAAGGTGAAACGCACCACGATCGCCGACCCGGCCAGACGGCTGCCCCAGGATCTGGTGCGACGCCGGTTCGCGCCGCTGGCGCCGGACCGGCTGTGGGTGGCCGACCTGACCTACGTGTCGACCTGGTCTGGCTGGGTCTACGTCGCCTTCGTCGTCGACGCCTACGCCCGCCGCATCCTGGGTTGGCGGACCGGCACCACGATGGCAACCCAGCTCGTCCTGGACGCCGTGGAGCAGGCCATCTGGACCCGGGCCCGCGCAGGCCGGACGGATCTGGCCGGGCTGGTCCAGCATCACGACCACGGGTCGCAATATGTGTCGCTGGCCTACAGCGAACGGCTCGCCGCAGCCAGCATCCAGCCCTCGGTCGGCGCCGTCGGCTCCTCGTTCGACAACGCACTCGCTGAGACGATCAACGGGCTCTACAAGACCGAGCTGATCAAGAAACAGGGACCGTGGCGCAACGTCGACCACGTCGAACTCGCCACCGCTGAATGGGTCGACTGGTTCAACCACCGCCGGCTCTACGAGTACTGCGGCGACATCCCGCCCGCCGAAATGGAAGCCGCTCACTACGCTCAGACCAGAGCCCAGCAGACCGCTGCGCTCTCAAACCGCTAAGTCTCCGGACATGCCGGTGCGGTTCACTACGCGCAGGACCGCCACCTGTCCGGCGCGCTCTGATAAGGCAGAGGTCAGTGATTCAAGTCCACTTTCGACCTGGGCCGCAGAGTCGTCGATCCGCCACGAACGCCTTGACAGACCAGACCCAACTCGGCTGCCCGACCGGTGAACGCACTAACCCAACCCAGCCCACCAGGTCAGCAACACCCGGGCGCCCGCAAGCCCAGGCTCCGGCGGGCAATGCCTCCGTTGCGCTAGATGTCGCCGGGATCCGGCACCGTGGAGGAAGGCGGACCGATGGAGACTCGCGACCATCTGAGGCGACGCCGATGATGGTTTCATGATCAGAGCCCTCCGACGAAGACAGCCGGGTCGTGCTTGCCCGCGTCGATGGCAAGGTTGAACATGACGTCGTCAAGGCCGCCGGATGGAACTACGAAGCTGAGCCGGTAGGGATCGGAGTACTCGCCCATTGCGAGCAGCTGCACGCTTCCACTGTCGTCCGGTCCCCTGGCTGGCCAGGTCTCGCCCGGAGCTGGTTGTACTGCCGGTCTCGGTTCCTGATCCGGGTCGGCCCCACTGGCGATGAGGGGGGTCACATACCGCACGGCCGGCATCCGGTAGGGGCCGTACAGTAACTCACCCCTGATCCAGGTTTCGAAGCTGTGCGCCGATCCGTTCCGAATGGTGACGGTCAGCTCAACCACTGGAACGCCAAATCGGCGCCCGGTCCAGACATCGGTGACCTGGACCTCTATGCCGTCCGTGTAGGGATACACCTCGGTGAAGCCAGGCGGCCTACGCCCGACCTCAGACGATTTCGCCGCAAGCGGCTCGCAAGCGCGGAGCGGGCCGGTCAGCAGCAGCATCAACACCACCAGCAGGAGCCGGAGCACCGGCCTCATTGAGACCACCGTCATGATCGTCCGCATCGTGATGTCCAGCGAGGCGCTGACAGGCACAACCCGTGCGGGCTGCGGGCCTGTCGCTCTCGGAAGCGATACTTCGGGGTGAACGGCACAGGTGCCGGCGCGGTCGCGGTTGTGGCTTTGGGCGAGACCTCGCCTTTCGGAGCCTCGGCGGGCGCGGCGTCATTGCCACCGCCGACGAGGAATTCCAGCAGGACTGTGCCGACTGCAAGGTTCCTGTGGTGTGTCATGGCCGTGACGGTAGGGGCGGCCGTTCACGTCCCGCGCACACACCGCTCACAGTGCGGTCACACGGGAACCAGCCACGAACCACTTGGAGTGGCACTTCTTCTAGCGCCCATCGGGCCGTCATCATTCGAGTACAGATTTGAGATGACGTCGGGTCGTAGGCCCGCGGTCTGCGTACGGGCGTTCTCGTAGGTCGATGACCGCGCGGGCGCCGCATCTGAGAACTGCTGAGCGCTGCTTCGGATCACGCGGCTGAGAGATTTCGTAGTACCTCCGACGCGCCCCGGCGGGACAACAACGGTGGGACGGTTGGTTCGAGGTCTTTATCATTTGGGCTGACACAGTGGTGCTCGGCCTCGTCGTGGGACATCCGTAGGAAGGCACTGGCAGACCATTTGCTGACGTTGTGGGCCGGCGCGTTGTTGGGGGTCCGTTGAGGTTCAAGGTGTTGGGGCCGCTGGTGGTGGAGCGCGCGGGCCACTCGGTCGACGTGCCCCGCGGAAGGCAGCGTGCGTTGTTGATTGCGCTGCTGCTGCGCGTTGGGAAGGTGGTGCCAGCCGAGCGGCTCATCGACGACGTGTGGGCAGCGGGCCCGCCGGCGGATCCCGCTCATGCGCTGCAGCAGACGGTGTCGCAGCTTCGCCGGGTCCTGCGGGGTGGTGGAGCGGTCGAGGAGTGGCTGGTCTGGCACCCGTCGGGCTACCAGTTAGCGGTCGACCCGGACGCCGTTGACCTCACTCAGTTCGAGCAGTTGGCTGAGTTGGGCCGGCGGCAGTTGGCCGCCGGGGATCCGGCTGCGGCGGCCGACACCCTGCGGCGGGCGTTGGGCTTGTGGCGGGGGGCGGCGCTGGCCGACGTGGCGGATCTGCCGTTCGGGCAGGCCGCCGCGGTCCGCCTCGCCGAGCGGCGGCTGGCGGTGGTGGAGGACCGGATCGAGGCGGACCTGCTTCGCGGCCAGCACGCCGCTGTCGTGGTCGAGCTGGAAGGCCTGGTCGCGGAGTATCCGTTCCGGGAGCGGCTGAGCGCGCAGTTGATGCGTGCCCTGTACGCCGGCGGCCGCCAGGCCGACGCGTTGGACCTGTACGAGTCGACCCGCCGCATGCTCGCCGACGAGCTGGGCGTCGATCCGGGGCCGCTGCTGCGCGGCGTCTACCAGCAGATCCTCGTTCACGACCCGGAGCTGGCCCCACCGCCGGCGGGGTCGCACGGCCTGTCCGGCGGCCGGCGCAGCAACCTGCCGGCGCCGGTGACCACCTTCGTCGGCCGAGACGGAGATGTCCGCAAGGTGTTGGCGCTTCTGGAGGCCTCCCGTATGGTCACGCTCACCGGGCCGGGTGGGGTCGGAAAGACCCGCCTCGCCCTGCAGGCCGCCGGTCAGCTGGTCGGCGCCGCGGTCGACGGGGTCTGGTGGGTGGACCTCACTCCCCTCGGCGAACCGACGCTGCTCGCCGACGCGATCCTGAGCGCGCTTGAGGATCAACCCGGGGGGCGACTGGCCTCGCTGCGCGTAGCGGGAACCGACCCGGAGGACCGACTGCGGTCGTTCCTCGCCAACCGGGAGCTGCTCCTGGTGCTGGACAACTGCGAGCATCTCGCCGAGGCCGTCGGCCGCCTGGCCGGCCGTAATTCTGGCGGGCGCACCCCGGGTGCGGATCCTGGCCACCAGCCAGCGGTCGCTGAACACCGCCGGGGAGGCCGTGTGGTCAGTGCCGCCGCTGCCCGTGCCACCAACGGAGGCGGTTCTGTCCGCCGGCGCGGTGCTGGGCTACGCCGCGGTGCGGCTGTTCGCAGACCGCGCGGCCGCCGCGGGCGGCATCGGGAGAACCGCTGACGACGAGGCCGAGGCGGTGGCGGAGATCTGCCGGACGCTCGACGGGGTGCCGCTGGCGATCGAGCTCGCCGCCGCCCGGACCCGGATGCTCCCGCCCCACCAGCTGCTCGCCCGGCTGCATGACCGCTTCGCGCTACTCACCACCCGGAGTGCGACCGGGCCAGCCCGGCAACGGAGCCTGCGGGCTGTCGTCGAGTGGAGCTACCACCTGCTCACCCGGGCCGAGCGGGTGCTGCTGCGCCGGCTGGCCGTCTTCGTCGGCGGAGCCCGCCTCGACGCGGTCGAGCAGGTCTGCGCCGACGATGGCCCCAGCTACGGCAGCCCTGGGGCCGACGGGATCACCGCCGACCGGATCGTCGACCTGCTCGCGGGTCTGGTCGACAAGTCCCTGATCATGGTGGCGGCCGCAGACGGCGAGGCCCGCTACACGATGCTGGAGACAATCCGGGTCTACGCGACGGAGCAGTTGGCCGACGCCGGCGAGCACACCGCCCTGCGCGCCGCGCACGCGCGGTACTACGCCGATCTTGCCGCCGCCTCGGTCTCGCAGCTGCACGGACCGGACCAGCTCCGCTGGCTGCAGCGGCTGACCGCCGAGCGCGCCAATATGCGGGCCGCGATCGAGTATGCCAGCGGCCACGGCGACGGCGAGACGGCCCTGCGGCTGGCCGGTGCGCTCAGCCAGTTCTGGTGGCTCACCGGCGACGTCACCGACAGCCGCCGGCTCACCATGCTCGCTCTGCACGCCGCCGACCCTGCGCCCAGCCCGGACCGCGCCGCCGCCCTCACCTTCGTCGCGCGGCTCGACACGCAACAGGGAAGCACCCCAGAGCTGGTACGCATTCTCGAGGAGGCGGCGGAGTGCTACCGCAGCAGCGGCGACCACGACGGGGCAGCAGTGCCGACCGCGCTGCTGGCGCACGAGCTTCATCGGCAAGGCCGACGGCAACGCAGCCAAGAGTTGGTGGCGCAAGCCACCGCGGCGGCCGGTTGGCCTGGAGCCGTCGCGCAGATGCTGTCCGGCGGGACGGCCAGCATGAACGGCGACCTGCGCCAGGCGGAGCACCAGCTCACGACCGCGCTGGCTACCTTTCGTAACCTGGGTGACCGCTGGGGACAGGCAGAATCCCTGTGGCGGCTGGGTGGACTGGCTCACATCCGTGGCCGATACGAGCAGGCGCTGCATGCGCTGGATGAGGGTGTCGAGCTAGCCACACAACTAGGTAACACGGAGCAGACCATTCACCTGCTCGCCATCGCCGGCAACATCCTCGTGCTCTCCGGCGACTACCCCGCCGCCCGAGCACGCCATGAGGAGGCCCTGCGCCTCGCCCAACGGCTCAGCCTGCAGTCGGAGATCGCGTTTATTCGCAACGGTATGGGCCTGTGCGCCCGCCGTCAGGGTGACTACCACCTTGCCCGCGCCCATCATGAGCACGCGCTGGCCGTCTACCGGCGTGGGCGCGCGGAGTCAGGCGTCGCGCTGACCCATGCCTGGCTCGGCTACACGGCCGAACTCGAGGGCGACGCCGACCAGGCCGAGGCCCACCACATCGAGAGCCTCACGATCGCACGCAAGATCGGTGACCCTCGAGCCGTAGCGCTTCCCCTCGAGGGCCTCGCCGGTGTCGCCGTCCTGCGAGGGGACTACCAACGCTGCGCCACCCTCCTCGGCGCCGCCACCGCCCTCCGCGCCTCAGTCGACGCGCCGTTGCCACCCGCCGAGCGTGTCGACGTCGACCGCGCCGCCGGCGCCGCCCGCGCCCACCTCGACAACAGCGCCTTCGACCTCGCGTTCGACGAAGGAGCCGCCATGACCCTGGATGCCGCATGTACTTACGCGACGACTCTCACGCCCACGTAGTACGGCCACGATGCGGCCCGGGCGCGTCGCAACCTCCGCCTGAGCCTTTCGAAGTCAAGGACACGAGCGGGCCACAAGGACGCGCGGAGGCTTCGCCAACCCGACCGTAAATCCCTGGCCCGCCCACTCCCGCCCATCGACCCATCCGGCAGACGGCAATCTAGTGGTGTGTCGCCTAAATAGTGTTACGTTTGGGTGAGACAATGAGGCATGGCCAATCGGACGGCGGCGCCGTTGCTGTTGCGAGTGGGCGATAGGCCGATGCTGGAGCAGTTGGTGCGGTCGACGACGGCGCCGGCGGGTGTGGTGTCGCGGGCCCGGTTGGTGCTGCTGGCCTCGGACGGGGTGGCCAACCAAGACATCGCTGTGCAGGTCGGGATGTCGCGGCCGACGGTGAACCGCTGGCGCGCCCGCTATGCCGAGGCCGGGATCGCGGGTCTGGCCGACGAGAGACGGCCGGGCCGGCCTCGGCGGGTCGACCGGGCCACGATCATCACCGCGACGCTGAGTCCGCCACCGGCCGCGCTAGGAGTCACCCATTGGTCGAGCCGGCTGCTGGCGCCGCGGCTGGGTGTCGATCATGCGACGGTCGCCGCGGTGTGGAAGGACTACGGGGTGAGGCCGTGGAAGGCCGACACGTTCAAGTTCTCCACCGACCCTGAGCTGGTCGCCAAGGTCAGCGACGTCATCGGTTTGTACCTGAATCCGCCGGAGAACGCGGTGGTGCTGTGTGTGGACGAGAAGTCTCAGATCCAGGCGTTGAACCGGACCCAGAAGGTGCTGCCGATGCAGCCCGGGCACGCCGAGCAGCGCACCCATGACTACGTCCGGCACGGCACCACCACGCTGTTCGCCGCCTTGGAGATCGCGACCGGTCAGGTGACGGGGGTGTGCAAGAACCGGCACCGGCACCAGGAGTTCCTGGCCTTCCTCAAGCACCTCGCGCGGGCCTACCCCGTGCGTGAGCTGCACCTGGTGATGGACAACTACGCCACCCACAAGCGACCCGAGATCCGCGACTGGCTCGCGGCCAACCCCCGCGTCCACGTGCACTTCACCCCCACCTCAGGGTCGTGGCTGAACCTGGTCGAGGTCTGGTTCGGCATCATCGAACGCCAAGCCATCCGCCGCGGCACCTTCCGCTCCGTCCGCGACCTGATGATCAAGATCCGGACGTTCATCACCGGCTGGAACCACCGCCGGCACCCGTTCATCTGGACCAAGCCCGCCGACGAGGTACTCGACAAGATCAACCGGAAACGTAATGCTATTTCAACGACACGCCACTAAGGGAAGATCACAGCCAGCAGCGCCGCCTGGACTTATCCGGGACCTACGGATCAGCGGATCAAGATCGTGAGCTGGGAGCCATTCTGGGAGCCAGACCCAGCAGTTACCTCGCACTTCGATGGACACCGGTAGACGTCTGGCGGCCGGTTCAAACGTAAAGGCGAGCAGGGTAGTCCGGTTGGGACGCCAGATCGAGACCTACGGACTAGAAGGTCGGGCCCTCTTGGGCAAGATCTCAGACCGCGTCGAAGCCCCGAGGAGCGGACTCACCGTCGGTCCGGCGCACATACGACTGGGTAGAGCAGTGCGCCCCTTGCGGATCTCCGCAGGGGGCGCACTGGTGTCGACCGAACTGAGTGAGCAGCGCCTCTGACTAGCGATCCACTGATTCAGCGGATACTTGGCGACTTACGGTTCAGCGGGTCTCGTCGCGGCTGCCGGACTTGGCCAGGCCGCGGCTGATCAGGTAACCGATCGTCAGTAGAGTGACCAGGAACCAGGCCTGGTAGGCGCTGAATCCTTGGCCGTCAGCGTTGACGTCGGTCACTGCGGATGCGATCAAGACACCGAGGACTGACAGGACGTAGACGACCAGTTCAGTGGTCTTGAACGACGGCTTGGTCTCCCGGGCGACACGGCGGTCGCCATCGTGGGATACGACAGCGCGGCTGGCGCTGGTCACGTCGTTATGGTCGGTGGTGCTGGTGGTCATGCTTCTCCCTCGAGGGATCTGTGGACTGACTGGTTGGGACGCTTCGGCGCGTCCCGAAAGACCAACCGGCCCAACGCCGCCGATATTTCGGTCGCGCCGCCCAGCCTGTGTGATCCGCATCCCACGTCCCTCTCCGCCGACCACCGTGGACGCCTCGTAATGCGTCGTCCGGTGCGTAACGAGCCTTGCCCCGCTCTGGGGTGGCAGTGGCGCGTCCTCGCCCTGTACGACGCGGTGTACGAAATCTCGCCACTCCGGCGGAGCTCAACTACGTAGAACCACGAAGATCAAGCCCACACCCACAGCTACAGGCAGCCTGACTCACGTTCCCAAGCTGAGAATGCGGGTTCGATTCCCGTCATCCGCTCCCTGGGTGCGCCCGACCGTCGGTCGGGGCTGACGGTCGCCTGGACTCCTTTGGGTCTCGTCTACAAGGCACGACGGCGACGAGGCCATCGCCAGGGTCATCGAGGCCCGACGCCCGCCCCACCCACGGCATCCGCAACTCGAGAACAACGCCCGTAGGAACACACCCGGTGCGGCGGTCATGGATCGGAGCTGCGGTGCAGAGGGCCGCGCGACGGTCCTCGAGCGTCGCTATGCGGAGGCTCTCAGGGGCTCGAGGGCGGCTAGGACGAGGTCGAGGCCGAAGATGAAAGCCTCCGCCGGGTCGTAGCCGTCAGCAACGAGCACCGCGGCCGACTCGTTGAGGTAGGGGAACTCGTCAGGAGGAAGCTGGGGCAGGAAGACGTCCTTGGCCATGTCCGCGAGCTCGTCGGCGGTGTCGAACGGCAGGCTGGCTTCCTGGAGGGCGAACCCGTAGACGTAGCTGTCGAGCAACCAGTTGGCGTTCGTCGCCATCAAGACCGAGAAGCCAGCCCTCCGCAGGCAGGCGGTGACCGCTTCGTGGTGGCGGAGGTTCGCGGGCCCCGGCGACGTCCGCGACTCCATCAGGCCGTTCGCCCACGGGTGGCGTGCGAGAACCTGTCGGGCGGATACCGACCGCCGTCGCATCGCCGACTGCCAGTCGGTCTCCTCGGGCGGGAGCTCGATCTCCTCGAACACGACGTCGATCATGGCGTCCAGCAACTCCTCCTTGCTCGCCACGTAGTAGTAGAGCGACATCGCGCCCGCGCCGAGCGCGCCAGCCAGCCGGCGCATGCTCAGCCCGTCGACCCCCTCGCGGTCGGCGAGCCGGACCGCCTCGACCACCAGCCGCTGCTTGCTCAGCCCCGCGTCTGACGTGACCTGGCGTTGTTCCCTCACAGACACAGATCATCTCCTCGCGCTCTCGAACGGCTTGACAATCGTACAGCGTACGAGTCATAGTACGGTGTACGACGTACGGTGTACGAGCCAGCGAGAGTCGCGGCTCGAACGTGAGGAGGCTCTAGTGAAAATCAGACAGCGACCGGATGCGGGAACCCGCCCGGTGCCGGAGACGAGTCCAGCCGGGGCGGTGACGATGCGGGTTGTCGGCGCGACGGCGATCGCACTCGCAGCGTCGATGGCAATCCAGAACGCGATGTTTGCCGTGACCGGACCTCCCGCCTACGGGGACCCGATCGAGGAGGTGCTCGCCTGGCACGCGCAGAACCGGGTCGTGGTCGCGATCGCGGTCGGCCTGGAGGCGCTGAACCTGCCGCTGCTGCTCGGGTTCGTGACCGGTCTCCACGGGCTCGTCGGGCGTCGCGGGGGTGCGGGCGCGGACTGGTCGCGCCTCGCGGTGGCCGCGGGCGCGACTCTCTCGGCGGTCTTCGCGCTCTACGCCGTTCTGTGGATCGGCGTCGTGCTGTCCGCCGGCGAGCTCGCCGAGCCGAGCCCGGCGTTCGAGCTCGTCTGGCAGATGCATGCAGCAGCGTTCGCGTGGTCGCTGCCGGCGCTCGGCACCACCTTCATCGGCGCTGCGTTGGCGACGCATACGAGCGGGCTGACGCCGCCGTGGCAGCGTCTGCTCGGCGTGGCCGGGGGAGGCCTGCTGCTCGCCGCCGGGGCGGCCAACCTCGCGATCGCGGACGGCTCGGCGCTCCTGTTCGTGGGGCTGCCCGGCCTCGCCGCCTGGCTCGTGTGGCTGCTTGCGACCGGCGTACGGCTGGTGCGCGCTCGAACAGCCGACCGTCCTGACCGCATCCGCTAACAAAGCGGCTCGGCGCCCCGGGCCGGGTGACATCAATGTAGGCAGTAGTGCCGCATGTGGCTGGGACAGGGGTTCGGTGTAACCCCCGTCGCCGTGTTAGGGAGTAGCTCTGGCGTTGACGCTGGTGGAGAAACGATTGGCACGTCTCATCTCCGTCAAGGGACGCTTCGAGGGTGACTCTTGCCGGAACTGGCCAATCTCGATCGCTGCCTGGAGACGTTGAACAGCTGCTCGCGAAGACGGTCGAGCTGCTCTCGGACGGCCTTGGCCCCGTGCTCACGGGCCTGTACCTGCACGGCTCGCTCGTCGTTGGCGACTTCGCTCCCGGCCGGAGCGACGTTGACCTCGTAGCGGTGCTGACGGTGCAGCCCGACGATGAGCTGCTCGTGTCCTTGGGTGGCGTGCACGACAAGGTGAGCGAACTCTTCCCCACCTGGCATGGGCACGTGGAGGTCGAGTACGTGGCCCTCGACACGTTGCGCCAGCACTCAGCCGGCGGGGCCGTGGGAAAGAGGCGTTACTCCGCACACGTTCGGCGGCTTCCCTGTTAGGTCCGCACCAGGTCCGCAAGGCACTACAGTTCCATGCGAACTGACGCGAGGTGACGAGATCCCATTCAGCCTAGTCACGGCGCTGCTCCAACAAGCCGACGCCTAGCGTGGGGCAATCAGATTGCACTCGTAATGCGTAGGTCTCGGGACCGATGAGAGCCAGCGCTGGTCGGCCTGCCAGTGCATCGGGGCGGGGAGGACTGTCGAAGACGCCTCTTGTACCGGTCAAGGGCCGCCTTCGGCGGCCTGGCGGCGCGTGTCGTCGCTCCGCTGCGGGCCGCGCCGCCTCGTTGACTCGGCTCGGGTTACGCCAGCGCTGCGTCGAGTTCGTCTCGGTATCTGTGGATGTGTGCCAGGTTGGTCGTGAGGATATCGACGTGTCCTGCGGCGAGGCATTGCTGTTGGACCGGATCGCCGGCCTCGGCTCCGGTGATGATGTAGTCGATCTGCCAGCGCTCACGCTCAACGACCGCGTCGAGTATCCCGGCGCAGAGGTCACGCCCGTAGTGGTCCACGAACCGCCGTAACCGGCGAGGCTGATCGGTTGAGATCGTGTCCTGGTCGGTGGTCGGGTCGGTGAGCGGAACGAACCTATAGGCTGCCTCCGCGAGGTCCCACAGCCGCGGCCCGGGCCCAGCCCAGTCGAAATCGATAAAGCCGATTATGGTGTCACCGCGATAGATGCAGTTGTACGGGGCCATGTCACCGTGACAGATGACCTCTACCGGCTCCCTCACCCCGTGCAGCCACGAAGCGTCGACCGGCGGGACAAACTCAACGGTCGCGTCGTGGTAGCGGCGCAGCAGCTGGGCGGTCTGATCGAGTACAGCGTCGGACCACAGGCTCTCAGGAAGCGGGTAATTACCTGCCTGACCCTCGATATAACTGAGCACCTCTCGGCCCTGCCCGTCCACGCCCAGAACCCTCGGTGCAGCGTCGAAACCGACCGACTCCAGATGACGAAGCAGCGCATGCACCGCGGGTGTCCAGCGTCCCGAGCGGCGCCGAACTGTGTCACCGATCCGAACCGGCCCGGCCTCCCAGCCGCCGCCCAACGCCAGACCAATCGGCTCCTCGGCACTCATCTCCACGTCCTCTCGTACGGCTCGGCCGCCGCACCGCTGACGGCCTACCGTTCAATGCTTTGCCCGCCCGACGACCGGCGTCAAGTACTGCGGAAATGACATGATGACTTGGTGAAGATTGTCATCGCGGCCATCCCGGCCTATGGGCATCTGTATCCGTTAATGCCGTTCGCCCTCGCCTGCGCCGATGCCGGCCACGAGGTCACTGTCGCTGTCGGGTCACCGTTTCTCGGGCGACTCCCGCTGCCAACCATCGCGCAGCAGCCACCCGATTTTGGGTTGGATACCGCATTCAGCGAGACAGCACGGCGCAACCCCGGCATTCGTGGATTCGATTTCATGATCGGGCTCTTCGCTGATATCACCTCTGAGGCCGTGACCGGAACCCTGCTGCCGGCGCTCGAGCAGACGCGTCCGGACTTGGTGATCTATGAGGCCTTGGACGCCGGGGCTGGCATCGCTGCCAGTGTGTTGGGTGTTCCCTCGGTGGCATTCGCCATCGAGTTGGCCCACCAGGGTTTCGCGATGATTCATCCCGCAGCGATTCGCTACCGGCGAGATCTGTGGACCACGCGTGGCCTTCAGCCGCCGGACCACGACCCCCTCCTCAGCCGGAGTCTCCTGGACCCCACCCCACCGTCGCTACGGCGGTTCAGCGGGGCCCTCGACGTGACGAAGATTCCGATCCGTCCAATACCGTACGCAGAGAGTTCTGGGACGGTGCCGAGGTGGTTGGAGGCAGCCCAGGTCCGACCGCGGGTCTATCTCACGTTGGGCACGGTGTCATTCGGCGCGGTCGAGGTCCTGCGGCGGGCGATCAGTGAGATAGCCAGCCTGGATGTCGACCTCCTGGTGGCCGTAGGACCCGATGGTGATCTAACGGCGCTGGGCGACGTCGCCGACAACGTGCATCTGGAGAAGTTCGTCTACCAGCCTCGTGTCCTGGAACTGGTTGATCTCATCGTTCATCACGGTGGAACTGGTTCGGTACTGGGTGCGCTGTCGGCGGGGTTGCCGCAGTTGATCCTGCCTCAGGGCGCCGACCAGTTCTACAACGCCGAGTTCTTGAGCGAGGTCGGTGCAGCGCGGGCGATTCGAAACGACGAATACGAACCGGGAGCGATCCGACGAACGGCCACCGATCTGCTTTCGGGTGGAATGGAGCAGGCGGCGGCGCGCCAAATCCAGCAGGAAATCGCTGAGCTGCCGACCCCGGCTGATGTAGTGCAGCATCTAACCGCCCGAGTCGACACTTAACGGGCGTACCCGAGAAGACAGGAAAGACGCGACAAGCTCCTCGAGGTGGCGCCGTGCGACCGTGACACATCCGCCTGCGAAATTGGTGTTCTCGCGTTGGGTGGTGTGTGCTGGGATGCTGTGGGTTATGCCCATGGAGCTGCCGCCGCGGCGTGTGTTCTTATCCCACACGGCGGAGTTGCGGCGGTACCCGGTTGGGCGCTCGTTCGTCGCCGCGGCACAGGACGCCGTGATCAAGGCCGGGGACGCAGTCACTGACATGGCGTACTTCCCGGCACGGGACGACAAGCCGGCGCAGGTGTGCCGGGACGCGGTCGCAGCAGCAGATGTGTACGTGTTGATCGCCGGGTTCCGGTACGGGTCGCCGGTGCGCGACCGGCCGCAGTTGTCCTACACCGAGCTGGAGCACCAGACCGCCGAGCAGCGGGGGATGCCCCGGTTGGCAGCACCCAGCTAGACGAGGACTACTTCGAGCCGGCCTAGCGAGTCCGCACAAGGTCCCGATTCCGTGGCCCGTGACCCGTGGCCGTGTCCGGCACCGTGACATCGTGCTGGGTCTCTTGTGCTCCGTCGGCTGATGGGCGACAGTTCTCTGCCACCTGATCTGCGACACCTGGCGCAGTTCTGCGGTCTAGCTGCGCTATTAAGTTGACAGAAATGCCCGGGCAGAGTCGGGGCTATGCGGTCGCAGGCGGCGGGGCGAGTCGATCCAGCACGCCGGTCTGGGCGAGGAGGGCGAATCGGTCTGGAACGCCCCAGTGTTCGACGATCCGGCCATCGACGATGCGGGCGATATCGATCACGGTTAGCTGCACCGCTCGCCCCGACGGGGGCCCGAAGAACGGGCCCGTAGCGGTGCCCCGGGCCTGCACTCTGACCCAGATGGTGTCGCCGGACTCGACCGCGTCCTCGATGGTGAAGGCCATGTCCGGGGTTGCGTTGTGAACCTGGCGAATCGACTCTTTGACGTGGGCAATCGCCTCACTCGCGTTGCCGGCCATGCCGAACTGGTGCTCGACAAGGTTCGGGGCGCACAGCTCGTCGACGATGTCGGCGTTGCCGGTAGCGAAGCCCTCGTCGAACATCCTCCGCATCACCGTGAGGGCGACAGAGTCATGGGCGCTGTCGGTTCGAGCAGTGGTGCGTTCTGCGGCGGTAGTCATGGTTGCTCCCTGGATCATGGGTACTGCATTCGTTGCAGTATCACTGCACTATGTGCAGTGATAGTGTCGCGCGTGTGGCATCGGCCGTCAAGACCTCCAGCTACCGACAGGAACAGGCGGCCGCGACCCGGGACCGCATCGCTGAAGCGGCACGGCGGCTGTTCGCTGACAAGGGGTACGGGTCGACCAGCATTGAGACCATCGCCGCCGAGGCCGGGGTGGCGGTGCGGACGGTCTACGCAGCCTATGGAGCGAAGCGGGAGATTCTCTCCCACATCTGCGAGCGCTGGCTGGAGAAGGCGAAAGCCAGAGAGCGCGCAGCCGCCGTCCTCGCTGAACCGGATCCCGCCCGCCGGCTCGCCGGCGCGGCCAGCTGGCTGACCGAGCTGTATGCGGCCGACTTCGAAGTGGTGATGATCTTCGAGGCGGCCACCGATGAAAGCCCCGAAACCCGCGAGCTTCTTCGGGCCAAACTCGCCGGCCGTAACGAGGTGATGGACGCCATGATCGCCTCGCTCGACGACCACCTGGTCGTCCCGCTGCCCGAAGCACAGGCGGTGTACCGCGCGCTGGCCGCCTCAGGCGTCTACCGTGAATTGGTCTACGAGTCCGGCTGGACCTCCCAACACTTCCAGCGATGGCTGGCCGACGCCCTCCATCGACACCTCTTCGGCACCACCGCCGCTACTTAGCGGAAGCGTCCGCGGCCACCACCTCGGCACGCTGCGGCTCGGCCTTCGACCCTGAGGCAGCTGACCACGAAGCGAACCATACGGCGGAATGGCTGACGCGCGTTCTAACGCACGGGCCGGGTGAGCAGCGGTCGCCGAGAGAGGTCGCAACTGTGCTCGTGAGTGAGGGCGGCTGGCTCCGGCGCGTCCGCGCGAACTGGCGAAGGCACACGTTCACGCTGACGCTGTTCGCGGACAAGCGGCCGTGGGTGTGCATGATCTCCAACTACCAACGCGCTGGTCAGGACGATCTACCCCAGCTGCTCGATCATTTCATCGTGACCTGCCATCGACCGCGCCCTTCGCGGGTCTACCCGACGGGATGGACGGCAGCCGTCGATGATACGGACCGCAGGGAACTTCTCGGCCAGCTGGGCTCCGAGCGTGACTCGGTTGCCCTACGGCGCGCTGTGGCCAATATCAGCAGGCGCTGTGCAGGAAAGTCGCAGCAGATGGTCGGTGAGAATTGCGTCGTCACACACCTCCTACCGGATGGGTCCGGGGAGGCCCAGGTGTTCGGTAATCCTGCCGAGGCGTTCATCCCAACCATGATCGTGAACGGGGAGAACGTGGCCAAGTTCGCACCGGTGGTGTTCCAACAGGCAGGCGCTACGACACCGCAGCGGCTGACCGGAGCGACCTGGAACCGAAGCGGAGTGCCGGCTCAGATGATCGCCGGCTACCGCGACGTGACAAATACGAGTCAGCCGAGCTGGTAGGCAGTTCGGTCCAGGGATCGTGAAAGTCGCCCTCGCGAAGGGCGAGCGTAGGTAAGGCGGAGCTACACCTGTGAGTAACAAAGTGAGTAGCACCCCACCCGCTCACGGGCCTACAACTCTGGACAGTCCCGGACATTCATACGCGGTCGACCGCCCCCGCGACGGCGAAAAGGCATCCCTGATAAGGCACGAGTCAGACCCGCGCCAGCGTTTGCCCCCGACCCGTTGCTCAGCGATCGCAATCGACCTTAGGGTGAGTATCTGCCCTAGGTGAGTCAGCTGGGCGATGACAAGGGGGTTGTCATGCGGACCGTCGCAATACGAATTCTGGTCATTCTCGCTCTGCTGGGCACGGCGACCTTTGCCTTTCCACTCGAAGCGCATGCGGCGCCACCCACGCGCGTCGTCGATGAGACTGCCGACGTGGTGTGCACAGGGGTCAGCCAAGACGTGGAGATCACGGTCAGTGTGGCCCGGTCAGACCTGGCCGGCACGCAGAGCGCCGTGCAGCTGTCCTACGCCTCCACGGGGGAGACGATCGGCCGCTTCGACACTGGCACCAGCGACTGGGGAGAGGGCACTTTCCGGGCAGCGATCCCGGTCCTGGGCCGGGGAGAGGAAGAGGGTGAGCCGGTCGGTGAGGTCTACTTCTCGGGCAGCTACACACCCGCTGGGGAGCCGCAGGTCATCCGCGACAAGTTCAACGCTGGCAATGTCCATGTCGTGGAGGAGCACATCGTGACCCCGCTGGCGATCAGTGATGTGACTCTGACCTACGACGACAACGACACGACCCCCGGCGACGTCACGTTCACTGATCTCACCTGCGACGGCGCTGCGGTCGAAGGATCGCTGTTCTTCACCAACCCCGCGACCTTGGTCCAGATCGGCACCGGCTTGTTCCAGGATCCTGCGGGCTGCACGACCAGCAACGTCGAGGAGTACAGCATCGAGGGCACACTCGACGAGCTGTTCGTCGATGTCTACTACGCCGACCGACCCGAGGCGAACGCCAGCGGTCTAGTCGTCGTTGACGGCGGCACCTGGCAGGGGGAGTTCCGCCTCCAGATCTCCGAGGAGCCCGCCGGCACGGTCGACGCCACCGCCACACTCGAGCGGGGCCAGCCGTACCACGCCACCGAGGGTGAGAACCGGACGCGGACCCACTTCCAGGTGACGCCGTACTACTTCACCCTGGTGATCGAGGGCCCCGGCGCTCCGGCCGAACTCGAATGCACCCTGTTCCAGGTGCGCGAGAAGACCCACATGCCAAACCCCTCGGGTTAGACATGCGCAGCGGCCGGGACGAAGAGGTCGGGGCAGTTCCAGATGCCGCGACGGCTTGACCACGGAGATCACTCGGAGGGCGCCGAATAGAGCTACCCCGAACTGATGCCGCGTGTCCCCGACATGTCCCCGACATGTCCCCGAACACCACATTGCAGCCACACGAAGCCGTCGCCAGCCAGCGAGCCGCCCAGCGCATCCAACGACAACCGTCACCTGCCGTCACCCACTGGACTACCTCGTAATGAGGAGGTCAATGTTGTTCAGCCCTCGGCGACAACTTCCCGCACCAAGCCCCGCCGGAGCATGACAACTCCGACGGCCGCAAGCCACAGTTGAGCGACGACGGAGGCGAGGACACCGTAGAGCAGAGATCCAGGGAACAACGACGGCCATAGGTAGAGCCCGACGGAGGCGGTCAGTGTTACCGCACCGATGACTGTGCCGAGGATGCCCAGCCAGGAGGGGTAACCGTTGAGCCGAATGGCCAACCCAATCAGTAGCAAGGTGGCCCCGATGAACAGCGCGATGGCGACGAGAGAAGGACCATGGGTTGCGGTGGCAACTGCCCGGGCGGCTCGGAGGAGTTCGGCGCGCTGGCTGGGATCGGCCTGCGCCACCGACGCCAGCTCGGGCAGCGCCAGCCCTTCGCTCGTGCTCTCGACGCCGAAGATGGCGGTGCCGATGACTGCCGTCGTGGTTCCAGCGCGACTCAGTAGCCAGGCTGAGGGGTAAGTAATTGAGTTGGCCAGAGCCGTAATTCCGATTGCGATCGTGGCGGCAGCCAGTACCGCCACGATGTGTACGGCGGCGTAGCCCGATCGCCCGCCGACGAAGGTTAGTGCGGCGTCGGCGTCGGCGGCCGGGGTGTCACCATGCAACAGGCGCGCCGTCGCGAAGGCGAGCGCCCCGATCAGAAGGCAGAGACCTCCTGCCTTCACACTCAGAGTCCTTGCCTGCTCGTCGACGAGCTGATGGGCAGTCATGTGGCGCTCCTCCTCGGTGATTGGCCCGATAGGTTTGACAATCCCGGACATTCGTACGCTGTCGCTCGCCCCGCGCTCGGCGGCCGGGCATCCCTGATAAGTCAGACGTACAGCAGCGTTGCCACCACTCGACACGTCCAGGACTGTCCGAATGAGGATTGACGAGCGCCGACCGGAGCTCCTCGCCGGTTATGCCGCCCCTTTGCAAGCAGAGGGTCGCAACGCGCGCCTGGGTGACGAAGTGGGTGACAGCGGGACACGACTGCCGGCGCCGTCGCTGGACGTTCGTGGACTCCTGGCATGCGCAAACATCGCCCGCGCCGGCACGGTGCCTCGACCTGATAAGGCAGCCGTCAGCAAGTCGCGCAGTTGCAGTGGTTGTGTACCTAAGCCTCACGCTTACGGTCCCCGAGCAAAGGCCGGCCGGTCAGTGTGGCGACGCTGAGTACCAGCACCAGTACAAGGAAGGCGACCGGCGCGGCTACTTCCAGCAGTCCAGAACCGGTGATCAGCAGGACCGCTCGGACAATCGAGAGGAGGGCGACAGCAAGGGCGAGCGCTTTGGCCCACTGGGGCCGGGCCGCGATGGCGATGGCCGTGGCAAAGCCAGCGATCGCCAAGAACAGCACCGCATCAGCGATGTCGGAGGCGACGAGCAGGCCGGTCAGCATCGCGGGCGTCACCGTTGACGCCGCCACGCACAGCCAGAGCACCGGCACCGCAGTGACAACCGACGCGGCCGCCACCGCCACACCCGCGTAGCGAAGGAGTGGCCGGCCTCGATCCTGTCGCTGTAGCCCCACGGCGAACAGCACAAACGCCACGGCGGCGATCAGGCCGATGACCTGCGCCACCACGATGATCCCCAAATGATCTCGGTAGAAACCGCGAGCAGCCTGCACCGTGGCGCCCCGGCCCGGCACGGCGACCATCCCAGCACTGAGCAGGAGAAGGACGACAAATCCCAACCCCCACCAGCCAGCCGTCCTCCGAGCCATGACCCTCTCCCCTGTCCGGTCAGCCCCTTATGGCCGTGGCCCTGCTTGTCGTTCTGCTTGACAACCGCCACGCCAGACCGCGGGATCTTCCCGGACACCAGCGGACTCTACTCACCACCCCAGCGGCTGTCCGGAGCGGCTGTCCGGCCTCGCTAACACGCAAGGCGTCAGTCCACCTGCGGCCAGCCTTGGGTACGGGGTGGTGGTGTGTCGAAGCGGGACGCGAAGGTATGCGTTCCGGTCACTGGCCGAGTGCGCCGGAAGGCTGTGGAGCGATCCCGACCGAGTCTTAACCCACTTCGACGACATGGGCGCTGATGTAGTCGCTACCCACAGCGCGCGCTGCTGCAACCCGATGATGGCCGTCGAGAACGTAGTACTCACCGTGCCAAGCCCACACCTCGATGGGCGGGAGCGGCTCACCTTGGCGCATGGCGACCAGTACGCTGCCCAGGCGGGCCCGGGCTCCCTCACTGAGTGGCCGGAAGTTCCGGTCGAACAGCTGAGATGCGCCGTCGACCGACCCCACGATGCTGGTGACCGGGATGAATTGTTCGCCGCCATCCCGAAGTTGCCGGTAACCGTGGGTGGCATCCTGCAGAAGTGGAAGATTCGAGCTTCCATGGCGGCGTAGCAGGCTCGTCGCTCGGGCGCTGTACTGCTTTCGCAGCAGTCGATCGAAGTCAAAGGCGCTGTCCACGCGGGCGTACCCAGTGCCGGCCGTGGCGTGCGGACCAGCAACGATTCGCTCAAGGAGGAGGATGCCGCCGACCATGGTCAGGGTTCCCACCAGGTAGAGGAGTAACTCGTTCAACATCAGGGCAACCTCACCCTCTGACTGGCCCTCGCCACGGTCGTCCGACCGGGGTTCTTCCTCAAGGCTCCAACCTGTGAACATCGTCCAGCGAGGTTTGATTCCTGCCATCAGCTGACGATTTAGCGGAGTGCGGGGAGGTAGGAGCTTCAGACACTACGGGGAGCAAACCAGCCAACTGAGCCTCCACCATCACACTTCGTCTTCGCAAGACGGGCAGTCGCTGCCGGTGCCCCAGTTGTGACGCTGCCGCAGTGTCAGAAGATCTGCGATCGTTCTGGCCGCTATCGGAGCCGAGTGTCATGGATGCACGTGCTGGAGGACCACTCCACGCCGAGGTGGCACCCCACATCGGAGGGTCTCCCCCCTGCTCAATCGACACGTTCTACCAGCTACCTCGGCACCGGCCCACCGCCTAGAAAGATGGCGAGAATCGGTCCCACTATGACGGCCACGACGTTCCAGAACCGCAGCTGCTCCCAACCGTCGTAGATGATCAGCAGGGACAGGAGCGTGATCGTCGTGTAGATCACTCGGTCCACACGGATCTTTAGCCGACGACCCGGGTCTTGCCTGCGATCGACACGACTCGACTCTACGATTTGGGGTCGGTGTCGGGAAGCCGGCCTTCCCTGACAGTAGTCAACGGACAGCAACCGGAAAGGTCCGAGAACGACGGAAGGCCGCTGTCCCGACGGCTGGGTCGTGGTCAATCCGCGTACACTCCCGAGCATGCTTCAGCGACTCCAC
Organism: uncultured Actinomycetota bacterium; assembly: GCA_963808435.1. GTDB lineage: Bacteria > Actinomycetota > Actinomycetes > Propionibacteriales > Propionibacteriaceae > Microlunatus. Next base: position 21,997 of record CAWEFW010000052.1, read on the forward strand.
AACATGCCCGACGGAACAGTCGGTTTCCGGATCGACGGCGACGTGGAGGATGAGGACTACGCGGAGATCCTCGTCCCCGCGCTCAAGGCGGCAGTCGACAGCGGCCAGGGGCTGCGGGCCCTCTATCTGATCGAAGACCTGGACGACGTCGAGGGCAACGGGCTCTGGGAGGACACCAAACTCGGCTTCGACGTCTTGATCGAGCACCACGGCGATTGGAAACGGTCCGCGATCGTGACCGATCTCGAGTGGATGGCTCGTGCATCGAAGCTGTTCCTGTGGCTCTTCCCCGGAGAGGCGCGTCTCTTCCGTGTGGCCGACCTCGAGCAGGCCAAAGCCTGGGTCGCCGGCTAGCAGTCGGTCCGATGGTTTCTCCCTCGGCGCTCGAGATCATGTCAAGATCTTCCGCAAGCACGAGACACCGACTCGTGTCGGGTAATGGCACTCGATTCGGAGCATGGCGCGTCGCTCCACCGCCACGTTGAACTGCAGAACGGGGAGCGCCACACCATTCCATTCCCCGTTGGCCCGTGGCCGTAAGCTGCCCAGCTGCGGCCCAGGGACCAGCGGAACTCTCGAGCCGTCGAGCAGGCGCGTCACGTTCGTGGCGGATGCGCTGTCTTGTGCAGCACGAACCAGCGCTGGCACGCGACTGCCGGCACCTCGCTGGCGCGTAGTGCACTGGACTGCCGGCGATGGCCGCCTGGTCCCGGCCAGCCGCGTGGCATGGGTACGCGCAGCCGGCCACGCGCGACAGGGATGTGGGGAGCTGTGGCGTGGAGGTGACGCTCGTAGCCTGTGACGGGCGGTACTGAGCGTGGTGTCCAGGAGCTCAGCTGCTGGAGCCGGTCGAGCAGGGTCTGTTCGGACAGCCTCGGGGTCACTCCTCGCGAGGAGAGTTCGCGCGGGCCGTGTCAGCCCCAGGCGGGACCCGGCGACCGAACAGATTGGTAGAGTCCCGGGTTGAAACCTTGGTGCAGACCAGGTGAACGCTTGGGGACACCAGTTGGTGTGGCAACACTCAAGGACGCGCTGTGGCAAAGAAGCGGCCAACTGACAGGAAGCCGGCAGCCGACGAGCGCGTCCCCATCCCAGCGCACCTGCGACCTCGCTCTGCCCTCCACTACGAGCTCGACAAGAAACCTGAGCACCGAGTCCTCTGGGTGCTGCGCAGTCTCACGCCCGGCCTGAACTACCTCACGACGAGGTACTCGCGGCGGTTGCTCCGCGCGGACAGCATTGCGGGGCTGGCCGTGGCGGCATATCTCATCCCGCAGGTGATGGCCTATTCGGCGATCGTCAACGTGCCTCCCGTGGCGAGCCTGTGGGCGGCGCTTGCAGCGATTCTCGCCTATGTCGTGCTTGGCAGCTCGCGCATCCTGTCCCCCGGACCCGAGTCCACGATCGCCCTGATGACCGGCGTGGCGATTGCCCCGCTGGCCGCGCAGGACCCTGACCGTGCCGTCGCCTTGAGCGCTACCCTCGCGCTCATCGTTGCCGGGTGGGCCCTGCTTGCTCGGCTGCTGCGGGCGGGTATTATCGCCGAACTCTTGTCCACCCCGCTGCTCGTCGGCTACCTGGCCGGCGGCGCCGTACTGATGGTCGTCGGCCAGCTCGGCAGGGTGACCGGGACCTCCTTCGAGGGCGGCAGGATCGTCGAGGAGGTGCGTGGTTTCCTCGGCGTCGCCACCGACACCGACTGGCTGACGCTCGCGGTCGCCGCGAGCACGCTGGCAGTCATCCTGCTACTGCGCTGGCTGGGCCCGTCGCTGCCCGGGCCGCTCATCGCGGTGGTGCTGGCCGCCGTGGCCTCGGTCGTGTTCGACTTAGAGTCACACGGGGTGGCGGTGGTGGGCCAGGTCCCTTCGGGGCTGCCTGTGCCGCACCTGCCCGAGGTGACGTTCGAGGATGTCAAGATGCTACTGCTCGCCGGCTTGGGCATCACGATCGTTGGCTACAGCGACATCATGCTCATTGCCCGGGGATTCCCGCTCGCCCCCGCCGGGGGTGAGACCGCGGCTGAACTCCGGCCCGACCCGCAGGCCGAACTTGCCGCGATGGCGGGTGTGCACGCGATGGTCGGCGTCTTTGGCGGATATCCCGTCTCCGCTTCCGGGTCACGTACAGCCCTGGCGATCGCCGGTGGCGCGCGCAGCCAGGTCTACTCGCTCGTCGCCGGGTTGTGCATCGTCGCCGTGTTGTTCTTTGCCGGTCCGCTGATGGCACCGCTGCCGTGGGCGGCCCTCGGTGCGGTGGTCTTCTACGCGGCGGGCAAGCTCGTGTCGATCCCGGAGTTCCGGCGGCTGTGGCGGTTTCGTCGGCGCGAGTTCATGCTGGGCGTCATCACACTGGTCGGGACGGTCTTCATCGGCATCCTGGAAGGCGTTGTCCTGGCCATCGCGCTCAGCCTGCTGGAGATGCTGTACCGCCTGGCGCGCCCGCATGAGGGCGTCCTGGGGCGGGTGCCGGGCGTCGACGGCATGCACGATGTGGCCGACTACCCCGACGCGCGGACAATTCCCGGGTGCATGTTTTATCGCTATGACGCTCCGCTGTTCTTCGCCAACATCGACGACCTGCGCGAGCGGGTAGGCAAGCTCATAGCCATAGAGAACGAGGCCTACCCGGACTCCCCGGTGCGGTGGTTCGTACTCAACGTCGAGGCCAACGTCGAGATCGACATAACCGCGGCCGATGGCCTGCGAGAGCTGGCCCGAGAGCTCGCCGATCGCGGCATCCACCTGGGCCTGGCTCGGGTTAAGAACGACGTGTACCAGCCGCTGGAGCGAGCCGGGATCATCGACGTCATCGGCAAAGAGATGCTCTTTGCCACGCTGCCGGTCGCCGAGGAGAGCTACCTGCGCTGGGCCCTGGCTCACGAGCCGGCGCAACCCACGGAAACGCCCGTACAGGCGATCGAGGACGAACCCGCCGGCAGCTCGCTGCCCTGGCACAGGCCCGAGTCGGACGATGAGCCGGCCGAAGGGCGCGACCCAGACCGCGGCCACTGACCACCGTCCTCGTTGCCGTGTAACAACCGTCATGTGATCAAAGCTCCGCGGGCGCGAAGCGGGATAGGGCGGGTTGATCAGGATGCGGCGTCGTAGGCGTCGCGCCGGAAGCCCGCACCGGCAGCCGGGAACCGCTCTGGATCCGGGTACACGCCAAGACCGGTCATGACCGACAGGCAGTCGACCGGATCCACCGGCGCAGCGCAAACACTGCCTGGCGCACAGTGGTGAGGGAGAGGCCGCAGCCGACCAGTCACAGCGGACGAAGATTGTTCCACGTCGGGGCTAGATCTTGGCTGCCATTTACGGTTGGGTGTCGTGGTGTGCCCTCTCGGGCATCTGTTCCCGTCGAAGGCTGCGTGTCTACAGGGGGTTGGCATGCCACGTCGATTAGGCCATCTGCTTCTTGCGGCCGCACTGTCGGCCGGCATGGCGCTCTTCGGGTCGGGGTTACCCGCGGCCGCCGATCCCCTCGGTCCACCGCCAGGGACAAGCGGTCCGGTCTACTCCGATGACGCGCCGCTGCGGGGCAAGATCATTGAGATGCTCCGTCACATGACCGTGGAGGAGAAGGTCGGGCAGCTGTTCGTCGTTGAGGTCTTCGGCCAGGACGCGAACAACGTTACCGACGCACAAGCCGCTAGCAATGAAGCAAAGTACGGATCGGGTGTCCGCACACCGGCCGACGTCGTCAACAAGTACAAACCCGGGGGCGTCATCTACTTCGACCCCCGTCGGGGTGGCGGGGTCGGCGGAATCGGGCCGGACAACGTCCGGGCGCCGGATCAGATCGCCACCCTGTCAAACGGTCTGCAGGCAGCCGCTACCAGCCAGCGGATGGGAATCCCGCTGCTTATCTCCACCGACCAGGAGGGCGGCGCGGTCGTATATCGGCTCATAGCGCCCGCCACCGCAATGCCCGGCAACATGGCGCTTGGCGCAGGCCGATCGACTGAGGATGCCTTCCGCTCAGCTGAGGTGATCGGCACCGAGCTTGCTTCAGTCGGTATCAACCAGAACTACGGTCCGGTCGCGGACGTCAACATCAACCCCGCCAACCCGGTGATCGGCGTTCGTTCGGTAGGTGAGAACGCCGAACTGGCCGCCGACCTCGTCGCCGCTCAGGTCGATGGTTACCACAGCGCTGGGATCGTCGCGACGGCCAAGCACTTCCCCGGCCATGGCGACACCGCCGTCGACAGCCACTTCGGCCTACCAGAGATCACACACAGCCGTGCTGAGCTGGAGGCAATCGACCTGCCGCCATTCAAAGCAGCGATCGAGCGCGGCATTGAGTCGATCATGACAGCCCACATCGTCGTGCCTTCGGTGGACCCGAGCGGCGCCCCGGCAACGATGTCCGAGCCCATCATGAGCGGACTGCTTCGTGAGGACCTCGGCTTCGACGGGCTCATCGTCACCGACGCACTCGGCATGGGTGGGGCGACCAGCACGTACCCGCCTGACGTTGCGCCCGTGCAAGCACTCAAGGCCGGCGTCGACCAGCTCCTGCTCCCGCCAACAATGAACGTCGCCTACAACGCGGTTCTGAACGCAGTGCGCAGCGGAGGAATCTCCAAGAAGCGGCTCGACGAGTCGGTCTATCGCATCCTGCGGCTCAAGATGCGGCAGGGACTGTTCGCAGACCCGTTCGTAGACGTCGGCAATGCCGAGAGGGTCGTCGGTGCGCCCGACCACCTCGCTGACGCGCAGGAGATCACCGACCACACCACGACATTCATCAAGAACGACGCTGGCGTGCTGCCGCTGTCGGACGACTCGCGGCGAGTTCTCGTGACCGGTCGGAACGACGCGGTTCTGCTCGGTGACACCGTCGCCAACCACCTCAGTAACTCCATCAGGGCGCGCGGCCAAACCGTCACGACGTTCGGGACGAGCGCGAGTCCCACCCCGGCGCAGATAGATCAAGCAGTCGCCTTGGCTGCGCAGGTTGACCTCGTCGTCGTGACAACGAACAACGCTAACGCTGCTCAGCAGGACCTGGTCGGTGCCCTGCTGGCCAGCGGAAAGCCGGTGGTGTGGGCGGGGGTACGCAACCCTTACGACATCGCGGGGAATACCAGTGCCCCCACCTATCTTGCGACGTACGGCTTCACACCTGGCTCGCTCGAGTCATTGGCCAGGGTGATGTTCGGCGAAGTGAACCCGTCCGGGAAGCTGCCTGTCACGATCCCGGCGACTGGCGGGGGAGTGCTCTACCCGTTCGGGCACGGCCTGAGCTACTGAGCCAAGAACGAATCCACCCGTGGTAACCGCGATTGGTCACCACGGCTGGATGGCGAATGGCGCCGCCCGCCCAGCGTGAGGCCGGCGGGAGGTCGCTCAGCACATAGCCGCGCGACCACCGCCCCTTCATAGTCGAGAGAGCTGGTGGTATAGGCCAGGGCCTAGGATCCCGTAGGTCGCCAGCCGTTGCTGCGGGCCCACGTCGAGGCCCAGGGCCGAGGCCTCTGCCAGGAAGCTCACGCGTAGATGCTCGCGAGAAAGCGGCGAAGTTACCCGCGAGCATTAGGATTGACGCACCGTGCGCAGAGGGTGGTCGCGTGTCGATGGTTCGGCGTTGGCTGGTGGTAGCCGCTGGCCTGTTCGCGATCGGCGAGCTCATCGATGGCGTCGTGTACCAGGTGCCGGCAGGCATCGTGTTTGCGGTGGTTCTGGGATTGTGCACTTGGTGGGCCGCTCGGTCCCCCGGTTGGGCTCCACCTGCAGTACTTGGGCTGCTGGCTGTGATCGAGTTCCTGTTGGTCGTTTTCGTCTAAGTGGCGGCGAGGACCCTGCCGCCTGGTGGCGCCTGGTGCTGCACGGCGCGCTGTCGTTGGCCGTCGCAGTCCTCTCCGCAGTTGATCTCGCCCGTACACTTCCCCGTCGGTCCCGAACTGAACAACGTCGCGCCTGATCACAGGAAGGTGCAATTGGTGCGCCGCTTCCCGGGTCAGGCTCAAATGCAACCGCGGGTCAAGAAGGGCGGGCACGGGCCCGATTCGCGTCGCGGGTGTCGAGCCTGATTGCAGGACGACGGTCGCATCGGAGTGATTCGACTTTCAACCTGTTGTAGCGTAGGCTTGCCCCGTAAGCGCGCGCCGAATCCAGGCGCAGCATGCCGGCAGGTGAAGACTTCCGCCTAGCCCGTGGCGGCCTCAAAGGCCCAAACCACATCCATCTTGAGAGTTTGACCGTCTCGGTCGTGTGCCGACGCCGTGCGCTCGTCTCCCGACCCTGCTCACATCGGGCCCTTCACCAGCCGCATCCTCGCCAAGCCGAGCGATGTAGATACGCCGTCGGCGTCCTCAAAAGGCGTCCGACATACAACTTTCGGAGCAAAGCATGACCTACGCCAGCAATACGACCACCCAAAGACACACCTATACCTGTGCCCTTCCCACACGAGGCGGCGTGTGCAACTGCCAGCCGGGTCACAACCCGTCAATCAATCCATGGCCGCAATTATCCGGCGAGCAGTACAAGGATCATGCTGGCAACAACCGATCCCCGGCCAGCCCCTTTCGGCCTGGAGGCAGGCACCGGATGTTTAAGAGGTCCCTGCCTTCGGATCTACTCGTCGAGGAGCAGCAGCCGGCCGCGTAGCCCGTCGCGCCGACGACCAGGACGTGGGAGCCGACCAGCCACAGCCGGTCTGCCGGTGTGGCAGGTGCAGGTGCTCGCGAACACGACCAGCTGCTCGGGGGCACTTGCTCGCGCTGTGTTGCAATGCGCGCATGCCCGCCTTGTCCATGGCAGGACCTGGGCCCTGAACGAGAAGTGCCTGATTCAGTGGGCTGAGCTGACGGCCCTGTACGACACGTTCGCGGCGATCGGACGGCACCCCCGCGGATCTTCACCGAGCCGTCGCTGCCGTTGGCGCGGTCCGCGATGAGATCACCGTTCAGACGACTCCTCTTGCCAGCCCCATGGCACCCGTGTGCGGGTCCTCGAGGCATTCGTGCAGGGAGCGGCCCCTGCAGATGACTAGGGGTGGCTCGTCGTCACGTCCGCGTTTGCTCGCTGACCGACAGCCGACTTCGGGCTGGAGACCGCCGAGCCACCTGCCGCTCTTTATAGCAACATCGCCGCTGAAGCATCTTCGGGCAAGTCTGATCAGCCGGGGCTCCGCCGATGCCCGGAAATCAAGGTCATTCATGCCTCGCACCGGCGAGGCGGTCCGACGGCCGTTTCCTCTACCGCTGGACCTGTGGCCTGAGGCAGTGTCGACCCTGACTCCGGACCTACTAGTTCAGTGAGCGTTGTCTGACCTGGGATAGCGCCTAGCGGAGTGAGCCGCTGCCCTGCGACGGTTGACGCGAGGCCTATCCTCCGACAAGGCGCGATAGTGCCCAGTGAAGCCGGCCTCCACCCGAGTTGCACATCAGCGGGAGATCTTGGTCAGGCGACAACCTTGAATCCGTACTTGGTACCGAGCTTGCGCAAACTCTCTCGTCCGGGTAAGCCGTTCTCCGTCTGCCCTTCGAGCCCGACCTTGCGTTGCCACGCGGCGTAACTGTTCAGCGTCTTGCTGCCGAGGCTGCCGTCGAAGGCGTACCTCTGGTCAAGCAATCCCTGGATGAACAATGCCGCCTCGACGACCTTCACGTCGTCCACTGACCCCGGTGTTGTTCCACCCTGCGGTCGATGAGGATCGGACTCAGCAGCAGCGACCAACGCCGACAAGTCGACCGTCGGTTTCACGAACACCGTGACCTCGTTGACATCCTCGCTCCAGCCCCGGTATCGCTTGTTCCACCGGTCGGTGATGGTTCTGATCGCGACCCGTCCAACGGCGCCCGCGCGGGGCCAATCGGTCGAGATCACATACCCACCGCCAGCTGAGATCGCGACGTGGCCAAACTCTCCGCCGGTCCACCACACCGGGACACCTGGTGGCGGCGTGGAGGTGTGCCTGTGATCAGTCATCGCGAAGCCCTCCGACGCGCTTGCGGCCCGCGGACCGACTCCGTAGCGCGTGCGCACGAACTTCAGACACATTCCACTGTCATAGCGCTCGACACTCTTGGCGTACGCCAACGCGACCACAGGAGAACGAGGCATCAGCCCACCTCCTCCTCGAATGGGTCGTCCTCCGACCCGTCATCTTGCTTTACGTCGTCGCGACCCTCATACGGATCCTGGCCCTCGTCCTCATTGAGTGGTTGGATCTCCGCTACCTCCTGCTCCGGCGGAAAATCAGGATCAGTCTCCGGAGTTGGGATCTCTACGTCGTCCCCCAGATCAGGGACGTTTTCTTCGTCGCCCATCACGAGCCCCCTTATGCCCGGGCGTTGTGGTTCGACGCTGAGCCACACGCACACAAAGCTGAACAATTCTCCCACGAAGCCGCGGCGAAGGCTAGAGTGAACTGGGCGCTGGTCAGGGCCTTTCGTGCGTCAACGCCGGGGTCGCGGTGGGCGCGGCGAGATCGCCCGCCTAGCTCTCGACGTGCGAGCGGGGCGTCAGACGGTGGCGGCCTGCGTAGGTCGCCCAAATCGAACACCGACGCACGCCGTGCCCCGACGTGCCCGAGCATCGGTTGCGGGCGGTCACCCCCCGCGCCGATTAGGCGGGTCGACCGGTATGGGAGCCATTTCTCAAGCTGAGAATGCGGGTTCGGTTCCCCGTCGTCCGCTCCACATATTCTCGCCTAGCAGCGCCTTTCGGCCGCTTTCGGTCGGGCTGACTGGCTTTCATAGGGCCCGCATGGCCCCCAGAACCGTAACGGGAGGTCGGTCTCAGCCGCCCGGAGTCGGGCCGTCAACTGGGAGATCTTGCCGGTTGCCTTCTGCTCGTGTGGGTCGGGCCGAGCCTGCCCCCGTCCAGCCCGCGGGTCGCTGCTGCGGCGATGGGAGAAACCCGGCCCCTTGGTTCACGGGTCCACCGGGATGTCGTGCCGTGACGCTGGCTCCAAGGTGGGAGAAGGAATCATCTCGACGAAAGGTGCGTCCCTGTCTTCCATCGCGACGGCTCTCCCCGAAGATCTCGACGGCGGGCCAAGGGCCGCCGGCATCGCCCGCTACCCGCTGCTGTGCTTCTCGGTCTTGACCCTGGTTCTGTCCTGGCTACCCGTCATTCCCTATGCGTTGGGCGCGTTTCCGGGGCCGGTGCTGCCGTGCGGCCCGTTCCTGGCGGCCATCATCACCGCCGCCGTCGTAGGTGGCCGGAAGGGACTGCGGACCTACTTTCGCCGCCTGCTCCAGTGGCGGGTCGGTGTGGGCTGGTACGCGGTTGCCCTGCTCGCCCCCGTGGCCGGTTGGGCGATCGTCGCGTACGCCAATGTCCTGTTGGGGGCAGCCCAACCCTCGGCGGCCCAGCTCGCCGGCTGGTCGTCGATCGTGACAGCAACGCTGATCTTCTTCATCAACCCTTTGACCGGGGCCTGGGAGGAGCCGGGATGGCGGGGCTACGCACTGCCGCTGCTGCTGCGGCGCCACCCCGCACTGGTGAGCAGCGCGATCCTGGGCGTGCTGTGGGTGCTCTGGCACCTTCCGCTGTTCGTCGCCGGCCATATCCCCTGGGCGGACGCCGCGTTTGTCTTCGCCCTGACCTTCGTCTTCACGGCGATCTACCTCCGCACGGCGGGGAGTGTGCCGGTCGCCTTCCTCCTGCACGCCACAGTCAACGGTGCGGGAGGATTCTTCGTCGCGCTGTTCACCGGAGATGATCGGGTGCGGATGTACTGGTTGGCGGCCGTGCTCTGCGCCGTGATCGCGCTCATCGCCATGGTGATCAGCCCTGATCGGTGGCGTCGAGTGCCCGCAACCAACGACCTTGAAGCCTCGCCGGTCGAAGCCCCCACGGATGACCAGAGGGATCGTTCGTGAGCGGAGGTCCGGATATTCAGGAAAGTCCGCTCCACCTTCCTGATCCAGCTTCTTCATCTCTGGGGGGCTCACAAGCGGCAGAGGTCTTGGCAGCAACGGTGACAGCAACGCGGCCGTGGTGCGCTCGGCCGGCGATGATTGGTCTGGCCTGAGTACCGAGTGGCCGGACATCGTGAGCAAATCCGTACAGTTTGCCCGGATCCACAGATTTACAAGGTGGACTTCTCCCACAGCGAGATGTGGCTGCGGCTGTCGCTGGTGAACGGTTCTCGGGTCCAGCTGGCCCAGCGGTGGCGCAGCGCTGGGCCGGCCATCCGCGCCATGAGGTCGAGCTCACCCGGCCACACGAGCGGTGCGGGGAGGAGAACCGCTGCAGCTGGTCGTCGATCACCCAGTAGTGGTGTGAGATCGCGATCTGATTGGCCTCGTCCCAACGCAGACCGGCCAGGGGGCCAGTGGGCCTCACGGGGTCAGCAACGTGCGAGGGAGCGCAAGTTGGACTCCCGACGTCCGCGTCGCCTATCGAACCTAGTCACTGCGGCAATACCGCTCCAGTGTGAGGCACGCTATCGTCAGCCCATGAGGCACCGACTCATCGGTCTGTGCTGGATTTCGGTCCTGGCGGCGTTCGTCGGCGGATGCACCCAGGCGCCAACACCAACGCCCTCGCCATCCCCGTCCCGGATGGTCGACTACGCGGTGATGGAGACCGCGGTCAAGGACGACATCAGTTCCGGATCTTTGCGCCTCAGCACCATCAACGCGGTCCTGGTCAGCGTCGGCGGTGAGACGAAGGTCGCGCACTACAGGAACCGAAGCAAGCCGCGGGACGCATTGCATGTCTGGTCGGTTACAAAGAGCGTTGTCTCTGCGCTGATCGGCATTGCCATTGATGAGAAGATCATCAGTGGGCTGGACGCGACCCTGGTCGAGCTGCTTCCGCGCTACCAGCGGTATATGACGGCGGAGGAGAAGACAATCACGCTGCGCCAGCTGATGTCCATGACGGCTGGCTTCCCACCCGATGACCCCGCACCTTCCGAGAGCATCCATCCCGTCTTTGAGATGCGGACCGATCCGATACCGATGATCCTGACAGACGGCCTGGTTCAGCCGCCGGGACAGGGGTTCAACTACTCGAGCCGGGGCACACATCTGGTCTCCGCCGTGCTGCGGGATGCGCTGGTTCGCGCCGATCCGCACCGCAAGCCCACCGTCCTTGAGTATGCGCGGGAGAAGCTCTTCGACCCACTGGAGATCGACTCTCGTGGTGCGCGAGAGGGACGCGTCCTGCTAAGCGACCCGGCCTACGACAGGCTGACCCGATTTGACTGGTCCACCGATGCGGCGGGCCTGAACACCGCCTGCTGCCTGCTGCGGCTGCGGCCGGCGGACATGATCAAGTTCGGTGAGCTCTATCTCAGTGGAGGCGTCTGGCATGGCAAGCAGATCCTCCCCGCAGGATGGGTCGAGCAGACGATGACCTCGGGCGAGGTGAGCCTCCAGTACGGTCTCATGTGGTGGCTCGACTTCGATCCACACGGCCATCCCGCGTGGCTGGCCCAAGGCTGGGCTGGTCAGCTCATCGCCGTCGTACCCGAACACGAGCTGGTCGTTGCAGTCGGGTCAGTGCCCACCGCTGAGATGGACCTGGCGGGCTACAACATGTGGCTTTGGGTGAACGACGTGATCATGCCCGCGCTTGGATGACGCGTAACCCGCTTAGAGCCTGGCCCAGTATCGTCGTCGCATGGCGATTCGATACGAGTACGTAGTGGTCGAGCTCCGCGAGGGCATGCTCGGCGGCAAGATGTCCGGCGAAAAGCTTCAGAATGTGCTCAACCAGCAGGCTGCCCAGGGCTGGCAGCTCAAGGCGATCACAGCCGTTGAAGTCAAGGGCCGCGTCGGGCCGGGCGGCGTCGAAGGTGTCCTGGTCACTTTTGAACGGCCGGTCGGCTGACCGGAGCGGAGATCGTGACGGCCTGGCTGGGCCGGAAGCGAGATGGCTTGTAACCCGGCAAGCGAGATGGCTTAGAACCCGCCGAGCCCGCCGAACCCGCCGCCAAATCCCTGCCTGTCGGCCTTGTCTTTGTCGGCCCGGCGAGCCGCACGTGTGCGGTCCGAACTGCCTCGGATCGCCGCCAACTTTCGCGGACCTTCTGGAGCCATCGTCTCAGCGGACGAGGCTGTCGTTCGGCTTCGGATGCCATCTCAGACACCCCCAGGATGATGTGTTGATACTACGCTTGGCCGGCGTGTCGCCAGCAGTCTCCTGAGGGGCGGCTCCGCGGCCTGCGGCACGTGGCCTCGCTCCGCTGCGGGCCGCATCGCGTCACGATTCAATTCGACGCCTGTTGCGCAGATCTGTGCAGCTCAATGCAGGGTGGGCCGGTAGATGAGCTCTTGGGTGTGGCCGTCGAGCGTCCGGCTCTCGACCAGCTCCAGGTCGAAGTCGGCCGCATCCTGGAAGATCGGTTCCGCCCCGGTCTGACCGTTGATGACCGGGAAGAGCGTTACCTGGATGTAGTCGACCAGGCCGGCGGCCATCAGCGCCCGGTTCAACGACAGGCTGCCGTTCGAACGCAACGGCACCTCGGACCCCTCCTTGAGCCGGGCGACGACGTCCACGGCGTCACCGCTCACGAGGGTCGCGTCCGGCCAGTCGAGGGGGCCTTCCAGCGTCGACGACACCACCGTTGCCGGCAGACTTCTCATCCGAGCGTTCACCGGGTCGAGCCCGTCGGGCTCGGTGCTCGAGCCCAGCAACTGCGCGAACTGCCGAAAGGTGTTGGCCCCGAGGACCATCCGCTGCTCTGTGCTGTACAACGCAAGGCGGCGGTCGAGGAACTCGGGACCTTGCTTGCCCCAGTATCCGCCCCAGTCGGCGTTGGCGGTGTAGGAGCCGTAGCCGTCGAGGGTGGAGAGGACGTCGAAGGTGTAGGTCGCGGTCATCATGCTCTCCTCAACTGCGGCTGACTGGGTGGATACAGTCGCCAGGAAGATGGATCAACGAGTACCACGCGACTGTGCGCAAATCTCGGAGGCTTTACGCCGCCGGAGCGTCGCCATCCACCGCCGTCAGGGCGGCCGGGCTGGACGCTCCCTTGAACGTCGGCGACGCGAGCACGGCGGCCCGGTTGCCCTCGAGCATGATCCCCTCCTGCCGGAAGGCGTGAGCCAACTGCGCCGGTTCGGTGAGGTTGGAGGTCGAGACGTTGAGCCGCAACAGTCGGATGCCCAGCTCGTTGGCGCGTTCCTGAAGCGACTCGTCCTCCAGCAGCTGGGCCGAGATGTCGTCATCGCTGAGGTCGGGCTGCGTGACGAGGGTCCGAACCACCGCGGCACAGCTGTTGACGAGCAGCCCTTTGTAGTCGGCGACCCCAACGAGCGCCTTCTCCAGGTCGACAACCTGGAAGTTGATCTGGGAGGCGAACTCCCGCAGGGGATGCAACCGAATCAGCGGTGGCAACGGCACGAACTGCTCGGTGACCAGCTCGACCATCACGTTGTGAACGAAAGGGATGCCGACGACGAGGCCCGGACCGACCACTCGGGCCTCACCGCGACGATGCAGGGTGTAATCCACCCGGTCGTAGCTGTCTCGCCGGTAATGGACGACCTTGTTGAACCGAGTCCGCAACGCCTTGCTGCCTGAGGGCACTTTATGCATACCTTTGATGACAAAAAGAATTACCAGGGCAATCAGCGTAACGGCTCGCAAAAGCGTCGCCCACCATGGGTCATTTTCTCGGAACCAGAGGTACTCGAGAACTCCATTCACCGGCATAGTAACCACTCCTGCCGCGGGTGGCTCCACTACCTGACCCAGGAAGTGAACTCGTATTCTATTCGCATTGTGGGTCTCTGTAAATAGGTGCCTGCGGTCGCCGGCGCAGCGGGCTCACCCGCCCTGGGCAGCGGCACGATCTTCAGGCTCGACTGGATGCCGGGAACCCGCCCCTCGAGCCGCCCGGAACGGCGTAGACCCGACTCAGGTCAGCTCCTGGATGCGGATCATGTTGCCCGCCGGATCGCGGAAAGCGCAGTCGCGTACGCCGTACGGCTGGTCGGTCGGCTCCTGGACGACCTCGGCGCCGCTGGCCTCCAGCTTCGCGAAGGTGGCGTCGAGGTCCGCGGTGGCCAGGTTGACCCCGAAGTAGCTGCCCTTGGCCATCAGCTCGAGGATGGTGCGGCGCTCCTCGTCGGTCATGCCCGGGGTGGCCGCCGGCGGGTGCAGCACGATGGAGGTGTCGGGCTGGTCGGCGGGGCCGACGGTGATCCAGCGCATCCCCTTGTACCCGACATCGTTGCGGATCTCGAAGCCGAGAGTGTCGCGGTAGAAGGCCAGCGAGGCGTCCGGGTCGGTATGCGGGAGGAAGCTCGAGTAGATGGAGATGTTCATGGCATCACGCTAGGTGCGGCTTGGGGCCGGCGCTTCTCGATTCCTGATCGGTCTGGTCACCTGCTTCGCCACGCAGGACGGCATCCCCATGGTCGCGCGCATCGCCTCGCGCCGATAGACGCTGGGCGGCACGCCCACCAGCTCGGCGAAGCGAGTGCTGAAGGTACCCAGGGACGAGCAGCCGACCGCGAAACAGACCTCGGTGACGCTCAGGTCGCCACGACGTAGCAGCGCCATCGCGCGCTCGATCCGCCGCGTCATCAGGTAGCCGTACGGCGACTCGCCGTAGGCGAGCCGGAACTCGCGACTGAGGTGCCCGGCCGACATGTTGGCGCCGCGAGCCAGCGCCTCGACGTCCAGCGGCTGCGCATACTCCCGGTCAATCCGGTCGCGGACGCGGCGGAGGACCGCGAGATCCCGCAGATGCTGCGCCGCGGCCGGTCGGCTGCCCACAGACGAAATCATGCCACGTTCGCCGTCAGCCGAGCCCCGGCGAACCGCCTCGACGACCCCCTCCGTCACAGACGACCCGGGCTGCCTCGTCTTCGTGCTGAACGTCGATTCCAAAGCCAGGAGGTAGATGTCGATGCGGGTCCTCGTAGCCGGCGGGACTGGAGTGATCGGGCGTCGGTTGGTGCCGCTGCTGGTGGTGCGTGGCCATCGGGTGACCGCGACGACGACCAGCCCGGACAAGCTGGGGTTGTTGGCGGAGCTGGGCGCCGACGGCGTGGTGATGGACGGGCTGAATGCGGCGGCGGTGGGGGAGGCCGTGGCCGCGGCCCGGCCGGACGCGATCGTGAACCAGATGACAGCCTTGTCTATGACGCACTCCGGCAGGCCCAACCCGAGAAAGCCCGACCGCTTCTTCGCGGCCACCAACAGGCTGCGTAGCGAGGGGATCGACCACCTGCTGGCCGCGGCCAAGGCGATCGGGGTCTCCCACGTGGTCACGCAGAGCCACGCCAGCATGAACGGACTACGCAATGGCGGTTGGGTCAAGACCGAGGACGACCCGCTCGAGGTGTTGGAGGGGACGAAAGCGATCAACCACCTCGAGGACGTCGTGGTCAGGGCAGGCGGCGCGGTCCTGCGCTATGGCGGGTTCTACGGTCCGGGTGCCCACGACGATCAGCTCCAGCTCGTGCGGAAGCGGCTGCTGCCCCTCGTCGGTGGGGGCACCGGCTACGTCTCGTGGGTGCACGTCGACGACGCCGCGAGCGCTACCGTCCTGGCAGTGGAGCAGCGGGCCAATGGCGTGTTCAACATCGTCGACGACGAACCGGCGCCAGTCCGCGAGTGGCTGCCCTACCTCGCGGAGTGCGTCAAGGCCAAACCGCCACGGCGGGTTCCCGCGTGGCTTATCCGACCGCTGGCCGGCGAGATGGCGGTAGGCATCATGACCCAGGGGCGCGGCTTCTCCAACGCCAAGGCCAAGCGGGAGCTCGGCTGGTCGCTCCGCTATCCCTCCTGGCGGCAGGGTTTTCGAGAAGAGCTGGCATGAGCCGGATCGAGGAGTTCGAGCAGCTGCGGCCGCTGCTGTTCGCGATCGCGTACCGGATCCTGAGCAGTGTCAGCGAGGCCGAGGACGCGGTTCAGGAGACCTGGCTCCGCTACCAGGCCACACCGACCCAACCGACATCGACCAAAGCCTTCCTCTCGGCCGTGGTGACCCGGATCTCGATCGACGTGCTGCGCTCGGCCCGCTTCCGACGGGAGACGTACGTCGGGCAATGGCTGCCCGAGCCGCTGCTCACCGACCCCTACGAGGATCCTGCCCGCTCGGCGGAGCTGGCCGACTCGGTATCGATGGCGGCGCTGCTGCTGCTCGAGCGGCTCGGCCCACTCGAGCGGGCGGTGTTCGTGCTGCGGGAGGTGTTCGGGTTCAGCTTTTCCGAGATCGCCTCGGCGGTCGGCCGGTCGGAGGTGGCCTGCCGCCAGCTCGCGGTGCGGGCACGCCGCCACATGGACGCCGGACGCCCTCGGTTCGAGGCCGACCGCCGCGAGCGAGAGAAGCTGGCGGCGCAGTTCTTCGAAGCACTACGCGCCGGCGACGTCGACGGCCTGCGGGCGCTCTTGGCCGCTGACGTCTCGGTCGTCGGGGACAGTGGCGGCAAGGCCCCGCAAACGGCCCGGCCCATTGTCGGAGCCGACAAGGTGGCCCGAGCACTGGCGGCGGTATTCCCCCGGTTCATCCAGATCGGGGTCACGCTGGAGCCGCACGAGGTGAACGGCCAGCCGGGTGCGATCTTCCGCGATCGAGAGGACAAGGTGCTCAACACCTGGACCCTGGAGGTACTCGACGGCCAGATCCAGACGATCCGCTCAGTGGGCAACCCCGACAAGCTGGGGCATCTCGGTCCGGTAGCGGACGCCTGGGCCGCCGCCCGGGAGGCGAACCAGGTCCGCCGACCCCCGCGCTGAGTTTGCGGAGTTACTACAGTCCCCGTTTTTAGACCATCAATGTGTCACTGCGAGGAATGGCGAACTCGTCCAGGGTTCGAAAAACACTGCGGCTACGTGTCGCAGCAGAGCTGGTGATCTTGGGTGGCTAGACTCCACTCGGCGTCAACGAGAAAGAGAGTCAAACCCTTATGGCCCAGCGCACCCAAATTGTGCTGATCGACGATCTCGACGGTACTGAGATCAAGGACGGCGAGGCGCAGTCCATCACCTTCAGCTGGTCGGGCGTCGACTACAGCATCGACCTCAGCAAGGCGAATGCCGACAAGTTCGAAAAGGCCATCGGTCCGTACCTGGAAAAGGCTCAGCGGGTCGGTGGACGTAGAAGTCGGTCGTCCGCTTCGTCGTCGTCCAGCGACCAGGTCGACACCAAGGCGGTCCGCGCCTGGGCGGCGTCGAACGGCATCGAGCTGTCGAGTCGGGGCCGGGTGCCGGCTGACGTCGTCGAGAAGTACCGGGCGGCCGGCAACTAGGCGATCGCCCGAGGCTGCCGTCCGCGGAGAGACCACAACCGGGCTCCCGAAGCAGCGACCGTAAGCCAGGCGACGACGACATAGCCGACCTGGGCCGCCACGTATCCGGGGCCCAGGTCGGATCGGCCGAGCTGGCCATCGAAGAAGCCGGAGACCCCGCTCACCGCAGCGCCGAGTCCGAGCACGGAGCATCCGATCACGGACAGCCGGCGATCGGACTGAACCGCCAGCACCGTGGCGCCCGCCTGCACCAGCAGCATCGGCCATGGCGCGGCCAGGGTGGCCTGGCTCGTCCATGCGGTAGCCCAGGTGTTCGTGCCGGCGGCGACCGAGACCGCGCCTCCGACCAGGCTGGCGGCGACCAGGGCGGTGCCAGCTGCGCCTACGGCTCGCGCAGTGTGAACTGCCATGGGCGCAGTATGCCGGTCAGGGCTCAACCGACCTGTGGTCCCAGGTCGAAGTACAACACCAGGTGTCGTGGATCGTTCGGGTCGGACTGGAGCGCGGTGGCAGTCTCGGCAACCCTCCTCACACCGACGCCGTACGTGACGACGCCTTCGAAGTCCCCGATGAGCTTGTACTGCTGCACGTAGTTGCCCGTCACAGTGACGGCCTCGTTCGAAACGGTGGCCTCGCCGGCGTCCGAGTGAGCGTCGGCTGGCCGGAGCGTCAGGGCAAAGAAGAACGTGCCCTCGAGGTCGACTTCGTCGCCGGACCCATCCTCGATGAGCTGCTTGACGACGGTCGCGGTCAGCGTGGTGTCGGCCGGCTGGCAGAAGTCGAACGCGAGGCGGTCGAACGTGTCATGGCGGCCGAACCGCACCCCGCGGAGGACCGGGTTGGCCGACTCGACCTCCGTGTCACAGAGCCGTTCGGTACCGGGACTGGTGGTACTCGGGCTGCTAGCGCTTCGCCTGGGGCTGGGTTCCGCTGTCGGTTCGACACTGGCCGGCGAGGTCGGTGGATCGGTGGCACCTGGCCCGCGATCGGTCGACTCACCCGCTGTGCAGCCCATCAGCAGTGAGGTGGCGACGAAGACAACCAGGATCTGGTGTCGGATCGCCGCGAGCGCCGAGCCGCCGGGACGCGGACCAACAGTCGTGGAAGATCGTCCATGACCAGCCATGAGAACCCGCTGCCATCGCCTGGAGTGGTAGTCCCAATGCTAGTGCCGCGGTGGTTTGGTCCACCGCCGAGCCCGATCTCGTTTCCGTCGGGATCGCGGTAGATCGACTTGCGTACGCCGTTGTCGTTCCGCCGGTTCCAGTCCCCGTGCTGCCGCCGCCGCGACAAAGGCGTCGAAGTCTTCGAGAAAGACGGTGACGAGACTGTGTCCGGCCAGGTCGGGGCTTACGTCGATGGGTCAGGGGAGAGGCGGGTAGTCGGCCGCCCCGGTGACGATCCGCTCGGCCGTTTCCTCCGGCGTGAGCGTCGAGGTGTCGAACCACCAGCCAAGATCGCCGAACCCCCGGCGCATGTCGGCGTCGAGCCGCTCGTAGCCGGTGAACTCCCATCGCTCGCTGGGCTCCCGAGCTGCGTTGCGCTGGCGGCAGACAGCCGCCCCCGGAGCCAGGGTGACCAGACGGACGGGTCGGGGCGCAAGAAGGGCGAGGAGAAACTCGAGCTCCGCCCGGTCGGCAACGACTGTGTCCATCAGCGCGGAGAAACCGAAGTCGACGAAGTTGCCGGCCAGTGAGCACATATTCCGGTGGCACAGCTCGACCTGGCGGGCCGCCTCCTCCGGTGGCTCGCCCGAGAACGGGACTCGGCCGCTGAGGATCATCTCGTTCACGTCGTCGCCCTTGACCCGGGCCGCCCGCAGCAGTCGCCGGGCGGCCAACGTGGACACCGTCGACTTGCCGGCACCGGGCATGCCGTTCACGATCACGCAGCCCGACAGTTCGACGGCGGTCATACCCGGAATTCTCTCTCGACAATTCCGGCCACCCCTGGTCAGGCCGCCGAGATGCGAGGTGGATACTGCCAGAAAGCAGCCACTCACCTAACCAGCAGGAGGGAATCATGGCTTCCGCACGAGACATCATGACCGGTAACGCGGAGTGCGTCTCGGTCAACGACACGCTGGCCGACGCGGCCCGCAGGCTGCGTGACCTCGACGTCGGGGCAATGCCGATCTGCGGCGACGACAACCGGCTCAAGGGAATGCTCACCGACCGGGACATCGTCGTGAAGTGCATTGCCGAGGGAGGAGACCCGAGGTCGACCAAGGTCTCCGAACTGGCCGAAGGCAAGCCGGTCACCATCGGGGCTGATGACTCGGTCGAGGAGACCCTCCGGACGATGAAGCAGCACGGGGTACGCCGACTTCCGGTCATCGACGGTCACGACCTGATCGGCATCGTCAGCCAGGCTGATGTCGCCCGGAACCTTCCCGATGACAAGATCGGCGACCTGGTCGAGGCCATCTCGTCGGCACCTTCG
Source organism: uncultured Actinomycetota bacterium (assembly GCA_963808435.1). Classification (GTDB taxonomy): domain Bacteria; phylum Actinomycetota; class Actinomycetes; order Propionibacteriales; family Propionibacteriaceae; genus Microlunatus. The sequence goes on from CAWEFW010000052.1 coordinate 41,615, forward strand.
AACGGCTGACCCCTCTCGGCGGCGCGTCAGGCCCGGCGCCGGTGCCGGTCGAGGAACCGGCGTAGCTCGGTGAAGACCTCGACGTCCTCCGGCGCGCCGCCGAACCCGCCGTGGGGCCGGGCCTCGAAGACATGAAGCTCGGCGTCCGCCCCGGCGTCGCGCAGCTTGCGGTGCATTCGGACGGTGTTGGACAGGAACAGGTCGCGCGTCCCGGTGGTCAGGAACGTCGCCGGGAAGCCGGCGAGATCCCCGAACAGCGGTGACAGGTACGGGTCAGCCAGGTCCCGGCCGTTCGCGTAGAGCAGGTTGACGGCCTGCAGGCTGCCGAGGGTGTTGTCGAACGCAGCCACCGTGTGGAAGCTGTCACCGGACTCGGTCAGGTCGGCCTCCGGGGTGAGCAGGACCAGCGCGGACGGCAACGGCAGCCCTTCGTCCTTGGCGCGGAGCAGCAGGGCGGCGGCCAGGTTCCCGCCGGCGGACCCGCCGCCGACGACGATGTCCGAAGGGTCGCGCTGGTCGAGCAGCGCCCGGTACACAACGGTGACGTCGTCGAGGGCTGCGGGGAAGGGATGGAGGGGCGGCACGCGGTAGTCGACCGCCCAGTGGACCAGGCCGGTGACGGCGGCGTTTCGTGACCCGGACAGTCGGGCGACGTCGCCACCGCCGAAGATCAGGGCACCGCCGTGGATGTCCAGGTAGACCGGTACCTGATCAGGGTCGGGGATGTCGTCGGCCCACAGCACGTACGTCGGCACGCCGGCGACTTCGCGCTCCTCGCCCTGAACTCCGAACTCGATCCCCGCGAACTGTTCGCGTCTCTCGGCATTCGCCATCTCGATCAGGCGCAGCCAGCCGTCGGTGTCATCGAGGGCCGGGAAGGACGACCTGACCCGTGTCGCGGCGAGCGCCGAACGGGCCTGCTCGCTGAGGAACGTCGGGATCTGCCGGGGTGATGGGTCGGTCATCACATCATCATCTCTCCTCGTGAATACATCCGTATTCCGGCTATCCTCGGGCCTGAGGCCCGTGACGTGCACGCAGCACCCAGCGAGCGTCCGACGAGCTCAGCCGTCGGGGGACACCAGGATCGAGTTGAGAGACCATGGCGGACCGTAACGGAGGGGTCACCAGCCACGACGTCGCCCGCCTGGCCGGTGTCTCCCAACCCACGGTGTCCCGGGCGCTGCGGGAGGATCCACGGGTCAGCCCCGACACCCGGGAGCGGGTCCGGCTGGCCGCCGAGCGGCTCCACTACGTTCCCAGCGCGATCGGGCGCAGCCTGTCCACCCGGAGCACCCGCCGGGTGGCGATGGTCGCCGACCTCGGCAACCCCCTGTATCCCGAGCTGATGGCCCCGGTGCACGCGGCGCTGGAGGAGCACGGTTACCGCTTGGTGCTCTTCGCCGAGGACGAGAACATCGACGAGGCCACGGCGTACGACCGCCTGTTCGACCAGTCCATCGACGGGGTCGTGCTGACCACGACCCGGCTGAACTCCACCCTGCCGGCCGCGCTCACCCGGCGTGGGGTTCCGTACGTGATGCTGAACCGGACGATCCCCGGAGCGGAGGCGGTCAGCTGTGTCGCCGACAACATCGACGGGGCCCGCCAGGTCGGCGCCCGGTTCGTCGCCGACGGCCACCGGCGGATCGCCGGGCTACTGGGGCCCGAGCAGACGTCGACCGCCCGGGACCGGGAACGCGGCTTCCGCGATGCGCTGGCCGAGGCGGGCGTAGCCCTACCCGAGCGGTACGTCCACCGCGACTGGTTCACCTACGGGTGCGGGTACGCCGGCATGAAGCGGCTGCTGAAGGAGCGCCCGGCCCCCACGGCTGTCTTCTGTGCCAACGACCAGGTCGCTGTCGGCGCCATCAACGCGGCGGTCGAGCTCGGGGTGAAGGTGCCCGACGACGTGGCCATCATCGGCTTCGACGACCTGCCGATGGCGAGCTGGCCGGTCTTCTCGTTGACCACCGTTCGGGTCGCGTTCGCCGAGATGAGCCAGGCGGTGGTCGCTCTGCTGGTCGCTCAGCTGAGCGGCGAGGCCGAGCCGTCGGCGCCGCACATCTTCCCCACCGAGCTCGTGCTGCGCCGCACTCACGGCGCACCGCTGACTGCCTAGCGATAGACGTGTCCTGTCGACCACTGACTCGAAGGCGACTTCGACTGGCATGTCGAAGGGCTCAGCGCGCATGCATGGCTAACGCGGCCCCCTCGGCCAGAGTGGCCAGCTTGGCGTAGACGATGTCGGGATCGACCGCACCGAACCCGGCGAACGTGGAGAACCCGCAGTCGGTGCCGGCGATCACCCGTTCGGCGCCCACCAGGTCGACGAAGCCCCGGATCCGGTTCGCCACCACGCGCGGGTGCTCGATGAAGTTCGTGGTCGAGTCGATCACGCCGGGGATCAGCACCTTGTCCTCCCCGATCCGCCCCCGGTGCTCGGCGAACGCCTCGAGGTCGTGCTGGTGGCGGGGGTTCGCGGTCTCGAACAGCAGTCCCGCCGGCTTTGCTTTCAGCAGCGTCGGCAGGATGACCGCCATCTCGACATCCCGGTGGTGCGGGCCCTCGTAGTTCCCCCAGCACACATGCATCCGCGTACGGTCGGCGGGCACGTCCCGCAGGGCATGGTTCAGCACGGCGACGTGGCGCTCGATCAGCCGCAGGTAGTCCTGGTCGTCGCGGTCGGCGTACATCATGTGCCGGCCCAGCCCGAGGTCCGGACTGTCCAGCTGGAGCACCAGACCGGCCGCGACGATCGCCTCGTACTCGGGGCGCATCGCCTCGGCCAGCGCCTCCAGGTACGCGTCGTCATCGGGGTAGTAGTCGTTGGGCTGGAACAGGGCGATGACGCCCGGTGAGGCGGCGTTCATGAACCCGGCCGGCTGGCCATGGTGCTCCCGCGCCTGGGCGAACCGCCGGAGGTCGTCGTCCAGCGGCGCGAGGGTCAGCGGCTTGACCTCACCGACGCAGCGTGGCCGCCGGTACGTCGGCGTGCCGCCGCTGCTGGCCTGGCGCTTGAGGAAGCCGGGGAAGTCCTGGAGGTCGGCCGGCGGGCGCCGCGGCGAGTCGCCGTCGAAGCCGGTGATCCGATCCTTGATGTAGGTGGCGTAGCTGATCTTGGCCATCTCGCCGTCGGACACCAGGTCGATGCCGGCCGCCACCTGTCGCCGGACCGTCTCGTCGACCGCTGCCGTCATGGTCTCGTCGAACCGGCGGTCGTCGACCTCGTCGCCGCGCTCGGCGGCGAACAGGAGGTCGGTGACCTCGGCCGACCGGGGCAGCGATCCGACGTGGGTCGTCCTGATCTCGGCGCTCACGCACCCTCCTTCGTCGTCGACGTTCTTGCGGACCGCCCACCGGCTCTTCGTGTGGGCTCCGGTGGTTCACTTGCCAGGACCGGGACGTCCACCTTAGTTTATACGTATGCACCTTACGGCCCGGGACCGGAAACTGATCAGCGGCACTGTCACGACCGTACGCGAACCAGCCCGGCCCGATGTGCCGGCCCAGGCCGATCCGCAGGTCAGCGAGACCGTGTCGGCCATGCTGGCCGAGATCGAACGGGACGGACGACCCGCCGTACGCCGGTACGCCGAGCAACTCGACGGGTGGACCGGCGGCGAGGACTTCGAGATCACCGGCGACCAGGTCGCCGCCCTCACCGAGGACCTGCCGGACGATCTCAAGGCCGCCCTCGATGCCGGAGCCGAGCGCACCCGCCGCTTCGCCGAGATGCAGCGGGCGCACCTGACCGACTTCGAGGCCGAGGTCATTCCGGGGGTTGTCTGCGGTCAGAAGTACATCCCGGTGAACAACGTCGGTGCCTACCTGCCGGCCGGCCGCTTCCCCCTGCTGGCCAGTGCCTTCATGACCGTCGGCGTGGCCCGCGCCGCCGGGGTGCCGAACGTCGTGAGCTGTACGCCGCCCTCGCGCCAGGGGCAGCCGCACCCGGCGGTGCTCTATGCCGCCCGGGCCTCCGGGGCTGAGCGGGTCTTCGCCCTCGGCGGCGTCCAGGCTCTGGCGGCTATGGCCTTCGGACTGCTCGACGGGCAGCCGGCCGACATGATCGTCGGCGCCGGGAACGCATACGTCGCCGAGGCGAAGCGTCAGCTCTACGGCAAGGTCGGCATCGATGTGCTCGCCGGCCCGTCGGAGGTCGCGGTCATCGCCGACGACACCGCCACGGCGGAGATGGTCGCGGCCGACCTGCTGGCCCAGGCCGAGCACGGCCCGAGCTCGCCCGCCTGTCTGGTCACCACGTCAGCCGAGCTGGCCGCCGCGGTCGAGGTCGAGATCGAGCGCCAGCTCACTGGTTTGGCCACCCGGGACATCGCCGGCGCCGCCTGGCGTGACTGGGGCTCGATCTACGTCGCCGACTCCGCCAAGACGGCCGCGGAGGTGATGGACCTCCTCGCCCCCGAGCACCTCGAGATCCTCACGGCCGACCCCGACTTCTACCTCGAGCAGCTCCACAACTACGGGTCGCTGTTCCTCGGTCCGTGGTCGACCGTCGCGTACGCCGACAAGGGCATGTCGGGGACCAACCACGTCCTGCCCACCGGCCGGGCCGCTCGCTACACGGGCGGGCTCTCGGTTACCGGCTACCTGAAGCAGCTCACTTACCAGCGGGCAACGCGGGATGCCACCCGCCCCCAGGCCGAGCTGGTGGTCACGATCGCCGACTTCGAGGAGATGCCCGGACACCGCGACAGCGCCCAGCTGCGGCTGGACCTGCTGGATCGGGACGACGCCCCGGCTGCTGGTCGCTGATCGGGTCACCGTCGTGCACCGATTGCGGACTTAGCCTGTCCTTACCATCATGCATACGTATAACATCCCGGATGACCGGTTGTTCCGGCCCAACCATGTGCGGCCTCGGCTCACGTTGAACAGGAGATTGTCCATGCGAAATCGACCCAAGAAGAGGGTCCTTCTCGGCGCTGCGGCCATCGTGGCCTCGTTGGCCCTGGTGGGCTGTGGTGCCGGGTCGCGCACCGGTGCCGAGACGGCCACCCAGGTGGCCTGTGACTTCGAGAACCCGGCGGAGCCCACCACGGTCAACGTGCTGGCCTACAACTCCTCGGCGGTCGACCCGTTCACCAACACGATGGTGAAGAGCTGCACCCGGGACAACGTCACCGTCAAGCACGACCCGATCGACTTCGCCGGTCAGGTGCAGAAGACCACGGCGACGCTGGCCGGTGACACCGGCACCTACGACATCATCGAGACCTACGGCTTCATCATCGGGCCGAACGCCGACGCCGATAAGCTCCAGCCGCTCGACGAGCTGTTCGCGAAGCACTCCGAGAAGTACAAGCTCGACCAGATCGAGCCGTCGATGCGGGAGGGCATGAGCTACGACGGCAAGCTCTACGGGCTGCCGATGCAGGCGCAGATGTTCGTGATGGCCTACCGCAAGGACGTCTTCGACAAGAACGGCCTGACCGCCCCGACGACCTTCGCGGAGATGAAGGACGCGGCCAAGAAGATCCAGGACGCGGGGGACATGAAGTACCCGATCGCCCTGCCCTGGCTGGCCACCGGTGACGTGTCGACCCAGTACCAGGCGGCCCTGAACTCCCTCGGCACCGACTTCGTCGACCCGGAGACCAAGGAGCCGCAGTTCACCAGCCCGGAGTCCAAGAAGGCGCTGGAGGAGATGCGGTCCCTGCTGCCCTACATGGACCCGCAGGTCACCACCTTCGACCAGCCCAAGGTGCAGCAGCAGATGTACAACGGCACCGCCGCGATCGCCATCATGTTCTCCGGCCGGATGAACGACCTGACCCAGCAGACCAACAGCCAGTACTTCGACAAGTTCGCCTTCGCGGCTCCTCCCGCGGTCGAGGCGGGCGACAGCCTGTTCAGCCGGCTGTCGATCGACGGCTGGTCGCTGCCGAAGAACACCAAGCTGGACTCCGACCTGCTCTTCCAGATGATCGCCGCGTCGGTCAGCGAGGAGGCCTCCAAGTCCGCGGTCCCGGCCGCGTACCCGGCGCGCAAGGGCGCGGTGACGCCCGACAGCTCGCCGTACGCCCAGGCGGCGATCGACTCGATCGCCAAGACCGAGGCGCCGATCACGGCTCCGTACGTCCCCGACGTCTCCAACGCCGTGATCTCCCTGGTGGCGCAGGTCATCCTCGGCAAGATCTCGGTCGAGGAGGGCCAGGCGCAGATGCAGGCCGCGGCCGAGAAGGTGATGGAGAAGTACTGATCTCGGGCGCCGAGGCATGTGGCCTGAGCCTGTCGAACGCCCTTCGACAGGCTCAGGGCACATCCGCTGGCTCGGGCATTCGATCTAACCCCAAGTAGAGGAGGTGAGGAATGCGTAAGCGAGAGTTCTGGCTGCTGGTGGGACCCAGCATGCTCGTCATGTTCGGTCTGCTCGTGGTGCCGCTCTACCGCACGATCCAGTGGAGCTTCCAGGAGGTGCAGTACGGGGCGCCCGGCGTCTTCGTCGGCCTGCAGAACTACACGGCGGCGCTGACCGACCCGCGCTTCGGACGGGCGGTGCTCTTCACCGTCGTCCTGACCCTGTTCGTCACGGCGGCTCTGGTCGTCCTCGGCTACGTCATCGCCACCCTGGTCAACCAGATCGGCAAGCTGCGGCCGGTGGTGCTCGGCATCCTGCTGGTCGCCTACGTGCTGCCCGCCGTGGTCGGCGCGGCCGCCTTCTCCTGGCTGTTCGACACCAACTTCGGCGGGGTGGCCAACCTGGCGTTCACCAGGCTGACGGGGACCGAGATCCTCTGGTTCACCGACGTCTGGCCGAACCGGGTGATGATCATCCTGTTCACCATCTGGCACCTGCTGCCGTTCAGCATGCTGATCATCCTGGCCGGGCTGCAGGGCGTGCCGGACGAGATCATCGAGGCGGCCAAGATCGACGGGGCCACCTCGCTCAAGTCGCACCTCTACGTCATCGTGCCGACCATCCGGGGGGTGCTGTTCTTCGTCACCCTGATCTCGATCATGGACGTGCTGCGCACCTTCGACCAGCTCATCCCGCTCGCGCCGCAGGCCGTCGAGATCGGCAACGAGTCGATCATGCTGTACATCTACAACATCGCCTTCCGCGAAGGCAGCGAGCGGCTCGGTCTGGGCAGCGCGGTCAGCGTGCTCACCATCCTGCTGATCCTGCTGATGCTGACGCCCTTCATCCGCGACACGTTCAAGGAAGCGAGGGCAGCCCGATGACCACCACCGAGCCCCAGCTCAGCGTCAGCCAAGCGGTCCAGGCCGCGGAGCCGGCAGCCCGGCCAGCCCGCAAGCGTCGCGCATTCTGGGTGGTGGCCGGGCTGTTCCTGCTCGCCACCTGCGTCCTGTCGCTGGCCCCCTTCATCTGGACCGCGATGTCGGTGACCAAGCCGACCAACGTCGCGTTCGCGAACCCGCCGGTGTTCATCTACACGCCGACCCTGCAGGCCTTCGTCGACCTGTGGCAGACCACCTACTTCGCCCGGTACCTGGTCAACACCCTCATCGTGGCGGGCATCACCACCGTGTTCGGCCTGTTGATCGGACTCCCGGCGGCGTACGCGCTGTCCCGGTACGGCGGCTACGTCTCGGCCGTCCTGCTGATCCTGGCCCTGATCTTCCGGGCCCTGCCGCGGTTCGCCGTCGTGCTGCCGATCTACGACATCAGCCGGTCCCTGGGGATCTACGACACGACGTACGCGCTGGCCATCGCCCTGGTGGCGATCAACCAGCCGTTCAGCATCTGGTTGCTGCGCAACTTCTTCGCCGAGATCCCGCGCAGTCTGGACGAGGCGGCCATGATCGACGGCTGCACCCGGATCAGCATGCTGCGCAAGGTGATGATCCCGCTGATGGGTCCGGGCATCCTGACCGCCGGCATCTTCTTGTTCCTGTTCGCCTTCCAGGAGTACCTGACTGCGGCGATCCTGACCGACACCGCCAGCAAGACGGTGCCCGTCTTCATCACCACGCAGCTCGGGCAGACCCTGCCGATGCTGCAGCAGGCCGGCGCCGCCGCCATTCTGCTCACCCTCCCGGTGATCGTCATCGCCTTCATCGCCCAGAAGTACCTGATCGCCGGGCTGGCCTCGGGGGCCGTCAAGGGTTGAGCGAAGAACCGCTGGTTTTGCTTCCCGGCTTGAACTGCTCGGCCGCACTCTGGTCGGCCATCGAGGTGGGACCGGCGGTCACGCCGATCCTGACCGAGCCGTCGGTCGACGGCCAGGTGCAGCGGCTGCTCGACGAGCTGCCGCCGCGGTTCGCCCTGGCCGGGCTGTCCCTCGGCGGGATCGTGGCCATGGCCCTGGTCCGGCGGGCGCCGGAGCGGGTGGCCCGGCTCTGCCTGATGTCGACGACCTCCCGGCCGCCGACCAGCCAGCAGTACGCCATGTGGTCCCGGCAGCGGGCCGCCCTGGCCGCCGGGGCCACCGCCCGCGACCTGCAGCGCGAGATCAAGGCCGCGCTGCTCTCGCCGTACGCCCGGGCCACCCGGCCGGAGCTGGCCGAGGTCGCCCTGGCCATGGCCGACGAGATCGGTGCGGAGACCCTGGACGCCCAGCTGGCCCTGCAGGCGACCCGGGTCGACGAGCGTCCGGGACTCACGCCGGGTCCGCTGCCCGACGCTGATCATCTCCGCCCACGACGACGCCCTGTGCCGCCCCGAGCGGCACGCGGAGATGCACGCGCTGGTCCCCGGGTCGGAGCTGGTCGAGCTGGAGCAGTGCGGGCACCTGTCGCCGCTGGAGCAGCCGGCCGCGGTCGAGACCTTGCTCCGGCGCTGGGCGCGGAGCCCTCTTGCCCGAAACCGGTGCACTCCCGACAGCTCTCAGCCCCTAGAACCGTCGTTTGTGGCCGGTTTCCGGCATGAAGGGGTCGGATCAGGGTCGGGCGGAGCCCAGGGCGGCCAGGTGCTCCATCAGCGTGTGGGTGAGGTTGTAGACGACCATGCTGGCGCCGTCGGCGAAGGACTGCCGGGCCTGGTCGGGGCCGTTGACGATGTCCAGCCGCACCCGGCCGCGCTCGGCGAGCTGGTCGTGGACGGCGCGGATCGAGTCGGCGGGCGCCGGGTCGGCGGCGGTGCTGGACGCGCGCAGGTCGGCGGTGCCGATCATGATCCCGTCCAGGCCCGGGGTCTGCCAGGATGTCGCGCGCAGTTGGTCACGCCCTCCGGCGACTCGATCATGCCGATCACCAGGGTCTCGGCGATCAGCCGCTCCTGGTGCGCCCGCGGGTCGATCTGGCCGTAACGGCCGGCGCGGGAGTAGGTGGCGAAGCCGCGGTGGCCCAGCGGGGGATAGTGCACCGAGTCGACCAGGGCCCGGGCCTGATCCGGGGTGTCGATGTGCGGCGCGACGATCCCGGCGGCGCCGGCGTCCAGCGCCCGCAGGGCCAGGGCCGGCTCGGCGCTGCCCACCCGGACCAGCGTGGGCACCGCGTACGCCGCGGTGACGGCCAGGTGCTGGCGCAGCGGCACCAGGTCGGCCGGGCCGTGCTCGCAGTCGATGAGCACGAAGTCGAAGCCCGCGACGGCGCACATCTCCACCAGCTCCTCGGCCGGGATGCGCAGCAGCACCCCGAGCAGCCGGTCGCCGGTGGCCAGCCGATCCTTGAGGCTCATCAGGCCCCTTTCGTCGAAAGACATACGTATGCTAACAGGTGCTCAGGGCGCCCTGAGTGGTGCGTCACACCCGGTTGCGCGGCAACTGTGCATACGCATACACTAACCCGTATGCCGCTCGACCCGATCGCGTACAAACCCTACGGTGACCCCGACGAGTTCATCCGCGAGGTGACCGACCTGATCTGGGTGGACCGGGCCATCGGCTACATCCGGGAGAACTACGAACCGGACTCCATCGTGCACGGCGCGTACGGCACCTCGGTCACCCGGGACGAGGTCATCGAGGGCAGCCTGATGCGGATCGCCGACCTGCCGGACCGGATCGGCCAGGCCGACGACGTGGTCTGGGAGGCCCGGGGCGACGATGCGTTCCTCAGCTCGCACCGGATCCTGTCCGCCGACCCGAGTAACGAGTTCGTCAGCCGGACCATCGCCAACTGTCTCTACCGCCGCGGCCGGATGGTCGAGGAGTGGGTCGTCCGCGACTCGTTGGCCATCGCCCTGCAGCTCGGGCTCGACCCTGACGAGGTGGCCCGGCAGAAGGTCTTCCGCGGCTACGTCGGCAGCTTCACCGAGCCGGCACAGCCCGACGTGATCGCGGCCGGGGACAGCGGTCCGCGGCCCGACGACTTCCGCCCCGAGGTGGAGATGGTGCTGGAGTTCATCCAGCAGGTGTGGAACGACCGGAATTTGGAGAAGGTCAAGGACTTCATGGTCCGCGACCTCACGCTGCACACCGTGGGCTACCGGACCGTCATCCGGCCGGAGGGCTACCGTCGCTCGCTGCTCAGCCTGCTGCGGTCCTTCCCGAGCGGGCGGTTCGAGGTCCGCGACATCGCCACGAACCACGCCGAGCGCTACGCCGGCCTGCGGATCGCCGTGATGTGGAAGTTCACCGGCGCCTACAACGGCTTCCCGGCGTACGGCCCGAACAACGGCGCTGAGGTGGACGTGCTCGGGGTGTCCCAGTTCCTGATCCAGTCCGGGCGGATCGTGCAGGAGGTCCGGCTCTTCGACGAGATCGCCCTGCGCTCCCAGATCTACAGCTACGGCGGCGGCGAGGACGGAATCGTCACCGCCAACATCTACTGAGCCCGCGCGCTCCGCACTACACACGTTAGGAAGTACCGCCATGACCACCGATGTCCTCGTCGAAGCCGGCGAGCTGGAGCGCCGCACGGTCCGCCGCAGCGAATGGGTGTCCAGCCGCACCGCCTTCATCGACTGCCGGACGCCCGGCTCGGACCGCAAGGACAACTACGCCTTCATCGGCCCCGGCGTTTCGCAGAGCTCGGACCAGTTCGTCAACCTGACCGAGCTGCACGGCTTCAACGTCGGCGCCGCCGGGATGCCCAACGGCGTCACCAACAACCTCCACCTGCACTTCACCGCCGAGGTCTTCATCAACTTCGGCGGCACCTTCCGGGTCCGCTGGGGGGTCGACGGGAAGCAGGGGGAGTACATCTCGAACGACGGCGACATCATCTCGGTGCCGACCTGGATCTTCCGCGGCTTCACCAACGAGGGCCCCGACGACGGCATCCTGCTCACCTTCCTCGGGCAGGACGTGACCGGCGGCATCATCTGGGGCCCGTCGGTGCTCCGCGACGCCGAGAAGCACGGGCTGCTGCTGACCGCCGACAACCGGCTGATCGACACCGTCGCCGGTGACGTGGTGCCCACCGACGTGCCGCTGATCAAGCCGATGGCGCAGGCCTACATCGACGAGCTGACCACGTACACGCCGGAGGAGCTGCGGCAGCGGGTCACCCAGCCGGGCGACCGCGTCTACGCGGACCGGTCGTTCCTGTGCTCGGATCTGCCCGGCGGCGGCGCCAAGCTGGCGCTGGTGATCGGCTACGGCATGACCGAGAACCGGCGGGCGGTTCCGCGGCTGCACGAGCCGCACTCGTTCAACGTCGCCTGGCTACGGGCCACGCCCGGCGAGGGTGTGCTCCGGCACCGGCACCACGAGACCCAGGTGGTCACGGTCAAGTCCGGGCGCTGGCGGGTGACCCTCAACGAGGGTGCCGCGGCCGAGTCCGTCGAGCTGGGCCGGTTCGACATGCTGTCGGTCCCGGCCGGGAGCTGGCGGCAGTTCGAGCTGCTGGAGGCCGGCGACGACGCGGCGACCGAGGGCACCGGGGAGCTCCTGGTGATCAACGGGGGCGACGGTCGGGTGTGGCTGGAGTGGGCGCCCGAGGTGATCGGGGCCGCCTTCGACGCCGGCTGGATGCTCGACCCCAACGGCTACCTCGCGCCGGTGGCAGTCATGGTCACCGCCACGGAGGACGACTGAGGACGTGGTTCGGGTAGCGGTCGCGCAGGTCGCGATCGACGTCGACGCCCCGGCGGCCACCTGGCAGGGTGTGGTCGAGGCGGTGCAGCGGGCCTCGGCCGTGGGAGCCGACCTGGTCGTGCTGCCCGAGCTGGCCGCGACCGGAGCGGCGTTCGCCGACGCTGCGGAGGCCACCGAGCGCTCCGAGCCCGTCACCGGCCCCACGGTCAGCGCGTTGCGGGAGCTCTCGGAACGGCACGGGTGTGTGCTGGTCGCCGGGTTCTGCGAGGCCTCGGGTGAGGACCGGCCGTACAACAGCGCAGTCCTGATCGACCGGGGCGACCTGCTCGCCTGCTACCGCAAGACCCATCTGTGGGACCGCGAGAAGCTGCTGTTCACACCGGGCGCCGAGACTCCGCCGGTGTTCGACACGAGCGCGGGGCGGATCGGAGTGGTCATCTGCTACGACCTGGAGTTCCCGGAGGTCACCCGGCGCGTGGCCGCTCAAGGGGCGCAGATCGTTGCCGCCCCGGCCAACTGGCCTCTGCTGCCCAAGCCGGACGGCGAGCGGCCGATCGAGATCGCCAAGGCCCAGGCGGCTGCCGCCCAGAACAAGATCTTCATCGCCGTGGCCGACCGGTGCGGGACCGACCGGGGTGAGCGCTTTACCGGCGGCAGTGTGATCTGCGACCTGTCCGGCTACCCGCTGGCCGAGGCGCCGATCGGCCGGCCGGACGTGCTCTGCGCCGACGTTGATCCCGCGCTGGCCGACGACAAGCGGCTCGGTCCGCACAACGACGCCTTCGATGACCTACGACCCGAGCTCTACCACCCGACAAGGAAGTAACGTGCCCACCTATCTGAAGTCCAGTGCCGCCAAGGGGACCGACGACGTCCGCCTGACCGGCGTGAAAGAAACGGTGACCGAGGTCATCGCCCAGGTCCGCGAACGAGGTGATGCGGCGGTCCGGGAGTACTCCGAGAAGTTCGACCGCTGGTCGCCGGATGACTTCGCGCTCTCCGCCGACCAGATCGAGGAGATCGTCGCCCGCGTTCCGGCCCAGGCCATCGAGGACATCCGCACGGTCCAGGACCGCGTACGCGCCTTCGCACAGCACCAGAAGGACTCGCTGGCCGACTTCGAGGTCGAGCTGTCGCCCGGCGTGCACCTCGGACAGCGGAACATCCCGGTGGCCGCGGCCGGGGCGTACGTGCCGGGCGGGCGCTACCCGCTGGTCGCGTCCGCGCACATGACCGTGGTGACCGCGAAGGTGGCCGGGGTCGAGCGGGTGACCGCGTGCACGCCGCCGATCCGGGGTGAGATACCGGCCGCGACGGTGGCAGCCCTGCACCTGGCCGGCGCCGACCAGATCTTCCTGCTCGGCGGCACGCAGGCGGTCGCCGCGATGGCGATCGGCACCGAGACGATCGGCAAGGTGGACCTGCTGACCGGACCGGGCAACGCGTACGTGGCCGAGGCCAAGCGGCAGCTCTACGGCGAGGTCGGCATTGATCTCTTCGCCGGCCCGACCGAGACCCTGATCGTGGCCGACGACGCGGCCGACCCGTTCGTGGTGGCCGTCGACCTGCTCAGCCAGGCCGAGCACGGGCCGGACTCGCCCGCGGTGCTGATCACCACCAGTGAGGCCCTGGCCCGGCGGGCGATCGAGCTGGTGGAGCAGATCCTGGTCGACATGCCGACCGCCGACTTCGCCGGACCGGCCTGGCGAGACCACGGCGAGGTCGCGGTGGTCGAGACCCTGGACGAGGCGTACGCGCTCGCGGACCAATACGCCTCCGAGCACGTGCAGATCCTGACCAGCAACCCCCGCGACGCGCTGGAGAAGATGCGCAACTACGGTGCGCTGTTCCTGGGCGAGGGCACCTGTGTCTCCTACGGCGACAAGGTGATCGGGACCAACCACACCCTGCCGACCCGCAAGGCCGCGACGTACACGGGTGGGCTGTGGGTGGGCAAGTACCTCAAGACGGTCACCTACCAGGAGGTCACCGACCCGCAGGCCAGCGCCTGGCTGGGTGAGCTGTGCGGGCGGGCAGCCCGGGTGGAGCTGTTCGAGGGGCACGCTCGCTCGGGTGACGTCCGCGCCCACAAGTACGCCGGCGCGGCCCTGCCCTGGGCGCCGGCCAGTCTCACCGCCAGCGCGCGCTGATGTGCCCTGAGCTCCTCGACCGGCCCTCATGACCGAGGCCATCCGAGGCCGCACGGCGCTGGTCACCGGCGCCGGAAACGGTCTCGGACGGGCGATCGCCCACGCTCTTGCCGGCGCCGGCGGGCGGACCATCCTGGTCGGCCGGAACGCCGAGAAACTGGCGGCGGTGGCGGCCGAGGTCGGACCGATGGCGCGGGCCGAGGTCGCTGACGTCGCGGACGACGCGTCGGTCACAGCGTTGGCCGACCGGCTGACCGACGAGGACGTATCCATCCTGGTCAACAACGCCGGCGTGGCCGGGCCGGTCGCGTCGTTGGTCGACATCAGCGTTGACGACTGGGACGAGGTGTTCGCCGTCAACGTCCGCGGTGTCTTCCTGATGTGCCGGGCCTTCCTTCCGGCGATGGTCGCGCGGGGAACCGGGGATGTGATCAACCTGGCGTCGGTGAGCGGCAAGCGGCCGCTGGCCCGTCGTACCCCCTACACCGCGTCGAAGATGGCGGTGATCGGACTGACCGCGACGCTGGCGCATGAGGTCGGCCCGCTCGGGGTGATCGTCAACTCGCTCTCACCCGGCCCGGTCAGAGGACCGCGGATGGAGCGCAACTTCGCTCGCGAGGCCGAGCGCACCGGCACCACCCCCGCCGACGCCGAACGGGAGTTCGTCTCCCGTGCGGCCCTGCAGCGGATGGTCACCGAGGAGGAGGTGGGTGCCGCAGTGGTCGCAATGCTGAACATGCCGGGGCTCTGCGGCGCCGACATCGACCTCTCCGCGGGCATGATCGCCCGCTGAGCGCTTGTGAACCACCGCCCGTTACGCGCCGACCTGGATTCGCGACGCGCGTTTCACGACTGTCCGGCGTGTTGCACCCTTCTGTAGCCGCGGGCGTCGCGTTTTCAGGTGCCTGCCCGACCGCCCGCGTCTCGTCCGCATCTGGCCGTCTCGCGATGCTTCTTGGAGTGCTGATCTGAATTTGCGACTCCACTCCTCCCGGGAACCCGCGACACGCCGGACAGTCGTGAAACGCGCGTAGGGAAATCAGGTGCAGGCCGCTAGACGCGGCCGTCGGCGAGAGTGACGAAGGCATATCCCGCCTGGCGGTAGTCGTCGATGATGCGGGGCAGCGCGGCGACAGTGGCCCGTCGGTCGCCGCCGCCGTCGTGCAGCAAGACGATGGGGTTCGGCTCGTCGAGGCCGGCGCGGGCCCGGGTGCGGATCACGTCGGCGGCCTTGGTGCCGCGGGTGGCCCAGTCGCGCGTGTCCACCGACCAGAGGGCGATCGTCAGGCCAGCGGCCCGAGCCGGGCGCTCGGCACCCGGCACGACGCCCTGGGGCGGCCGGAAGTAGCAGGGCGGCTGGCCGGTGACACCGGTGATTGCGGTGCTGGTCCGCCGCAGCTGCGACCCGATCATGCGGGAGTTCCAGTGCCCACTCCGGCCCGCGGAGGGATGGGACCAGCTGTGGTTCTCCACGGCGTGGCCGGCGGCGTAGAGCTGTCGGACCTGGTCGGGTGCGGCCGCCGCCTCGCGACCGACGACGAAGAACGTCGCCTTCACGTCCTCCTGGGCCAGCACGGCCAGGACGTCATCGGTCCACTCGCCGGGGCCGTCGTCGAAGGTCAGGGCGACCGTGCGCTGACCGTCCTCGTGCGGTGCGGTCCGCACCACTCCAACGCCGTCGGCCGGGCACAGGCGCGCGACGGGCGCCGCGACCGGGGGCGCCGCGACCTGGGGCGTCGCGGTATCGGGCGGCGGTCCGGGATCAGCGGCCGTGGCCGCGCGCACGATCGCATGCGTGATGACGATGACCGAGACGGTGACGACCGCGAGCAGCATGCACACCCGATCCCAGCGGATGCGGACGCCACTGCTCATTTCGACCCCCGACGAAACGCGGGCGTCAGCAGCGCCCGATATGCCTAGATCACATGGTGGACGACCCGGCGCCGCGATCGCGGTTCC
>CAWEFW010000053.1:0-117066 GCA_963808435.1 uncultured Actinomycetota bacterium
CGATCAGGGCCAACGCGGTGCGGCTCGTGAAGGTGGGCGTTGGCTGTAGTTGCGCATCGGTGGGTTTCGGTGGAGGCGTCGCTTGCCAAACAATGAATGGTCCCTGGCTGCCGGTTTCTGCGCTGGGTGCTGGTCTGAACAGTGGAGGGTGGAGGGCGCGGTGCACGCGCAGGCGGTGGTTTTCGATTTGGGGGGCGTGCTGACAACTTCACCGTTGCCGACTCTGTCCGACTTTCTTCGCGACGCGCACCTTCCGCGGGAGCTGGTTTATGCCTGGTTCACCAACCCCGTCGGAGCGTGCGCACGCTACAAGACGGGCACTCTAGACGAGCGAGACGTGCTGCGATCTGGCGTTCGAGGCGTCCCAGCAGGGACTGAAACTCAATGTGGATGGTTTTGTGCAGGCGTTCTTCACGGGGTTCGCGCTGAACAAGCCGATGATTGACGTAGTGCGTGCGTTGAGAGGAAGGATTGCCCTGGGCTGCCTGACCAACACCGTTCGGCGTAACGGTGCCACTGAATTGTTCGGGCTGGACGCCGCGCTGTTCGACGTGGTCGTGGCCTCGTGCGAAGTGGGAATGCGGAAGCCCGACCCGGCCATCTACAAACTGACAGGTCGGCGGCTAGGTGTGGGTCCGTCTGACGCCGATCTCGCGAGCGACCTGCTCCGGGGATCTGAACAAGACACCGACCAACCCCGAGGCGACAGCGGCTTCGACGTTAGGCATGTAGTCGTCAAGGAACACGACTCCTCGCCGTCGGGCGTCGCCGCTAAGCCACGGATTGCCACAAACCAGTTGGCCCGGTTGCTAATCCCCGCAAGCCCGTCCGTGAGAACTAAGGGAGACCATCAGGGACGCCGCGTAGCGGCCCGCAGCGAAGCGAGGACACGCGAAGCGGCCGGGCGCGCAGCGCCGGCCTTGACTGATTAGAGCCGTTATCGACAGTTGACGCGGTAGATCGACAGGCGAGCCGGGCCGTAACGATCCCAGTCCGCCTCTAGCACAATACGAACGAATCCCGAGGAGCAGAGGGCGATCGAGCGAGCCCATGATCAATTCCGCTGGTTCGGCGATCGGTACGCCACCCTCCGGTGCATCCCACAAGCGAGCCGATCCACCCGGAAGTAGTCGCCCTCCCAGGTCACCAGCTCACCCGACTGCAACTCTCGGACTGGAGGGGTCGCTGCCTTCTGCACGACCACTGCCGGGTGATACCGGATGATCGGGCAGGTGACAAGCGTCGCCAGTTCGACGCGGGCGGTCACTTGCGCTACCGCACCTAACACGTTCCAGGCGTACGGCGAATGTCCTTGGGACATCAGCCACGGAGAGTAATGGTCGCTACATACTTCGAAGTCGAAGCCTGCCTGCTCAGCGGCAACGGCATAGCCGACAAGGTCCCCTGGCCCGCTCTGCTCAGTTATCAGCGTGTAGCCAAAGCGCGTCAACTCGCCTCCTCCTCGGTTTGCGATGCGAATTCGCCCATGCACAAACCGTAATCACGCTCCGACAGCGCGGACCACCCCGGCCGACAAAGCCGAGCCGCCTCATTTTGGCTCCCCGGCCATGATCAACTTCACTCTGATCGGTCATCGCCATCTAGAGTTGGCCAATGGACGCCAGCGACCCCCGGCTGGCGGCGCTCAGGGAGGTTCCGGCCGCGACGGCGTACGTGCCTCGACTGCTGCCCGCGTGGGCTGCCGCCGAGCAGGGGTCTGCCCACCGAGTCGTCGAAGGAAGCCTGCTGTTCTTCGACATCACCGGCTTCACCCCGCTCACCGAACGGCTGGCCCGCCGGGGCCGGGAAGGCGCCGAGGAGCTGAGCAACCTCCTCGACACTGTCTTCAGTCAACTGCTGACGGACGCCGAGGACGAGGGTGGCGACCTTCTCAAATGGGGCGGTGATGCGCTGTTGCTGCTCTTCGACGGTGCCGACCATGGCCGCCGCGCTGCAGGGCCGGGCTGCGCATGCATCGGGCTCTCGCGCAAATCGGACGCGCCAAAACGTCTATCGGCCGAGTCAAGCTGCGTGCTTCCGCTGGTGTCGAGTCCGGTCCAGTCCATCTGATCCTCGCGGGAAATCCCGCCGTGCGCCGGGACCTGGTCCTGCTGGGGCCAACGGCTACGGCGGTCACCATGCTGGAACACGCCGCCGGCATCGGTGAGGTGCTGGTGGGGGACGCCACTGCTGCCGACCTCGGGCCGGGCCTCGTACGCCCGCACGAAGGCTGGGGTCATCTCCTCTCCGGTCTACCGACACCCGCGAACCGTCCACCGCAGTCGGAACCTGAGCCTATGCCGACCGTTGTTGAAAAGCTGCTAGCGCCTCAACTGTGGGCTTATCTCTCCCAACCGTCTCGCGAACCGGAGCACCGAACGGTGGCCGTAGCCTTCCTACGCTTCGACGGAACCGACACCCTGCTGGCCGAGGAGGGTGCAGAGGTGGTCACGGAGCCGTCGATGAGGTGCTTCGCAATATTCAGGAGGCCACGACTGCCCATGAAGTTTCGTTCCTCGACACAGACGTGGATGTGAACGGTGGAAAGATCTTGCTCGTCGGCGGTGCGCCCCGCAGTGCCGGCGACGACACCGATCGGCTGCTGACCGCTGTCCGCGAGACCGTCGATCGGGCTGGCAGGCTGCCACTGCAAGCCGGCATATCGCAGGGCCGGGTGTTCACGGGCGACACCGGTTCCCCCAGTCGCCGAACGTATTCAGTGAAGGGCGACGCGGTAAACCTCGCTGCCCGGCTGGCCGCGCATGCTGAGTCTGGCTCCATCCTCATGGCAGCCGACGTGCTGGAGCACACCCGGCGGTTGTACGCGGTCAACGACGCGCCCATGGCGAGCCTGAAAGGCAAAAGTAAGCCGGTGCCGGTCGTCACGCTTGGCGAGCCGCTCGAGCCTCGCAGGCAACAGAACAGCGAGGATGCCTTCATCGGCCGGGACGCCGAGATGGCCATTCTCAGAGGTGCTACTGAGCAGCTGATCAACGGATCAGGTGGCCTCATCGAAGTGATCGGTGAGCCAGGGATCGGCAAGACCAGGCTGGTTGACGAGGCTGTCGCGCAGGCCGGCGAGGTTACGACGTTGCACTGCGATTGTGAACGCACAGGCGCCGGATCGCCCTACACGCCGGTGCGGCGCCTGCTCCACCAGGTGCTCGGCACCAACAGCAGCATGGATCCGGCGACACTCGCTAACTGCCTCCAAGATTGCGTGACCACCGCTGCGCCCGAGCTACGCCCTTGGGTTTCGCTGCTCGGTGTCGTGCTCGACGTGACCATCCCCCCGAGCCCGGAAGTGGCCGAGCTGGAGGAGCAGCATCGTGCGGAGCGTGTACCCCAGCTTGTCGCAGACCTGCTAGAGCGGATGGTTCCGACCCCCGTGATGCTCGTCGTCGAAGACTCGTATCTAGCAGATCCAGCGAGCGAGGGTGTGCTGACCGCCATTGCTCGACGGGAACAACAGCAGCCGTGGCTCCTTTTTGTCACACGTGACGACCGTCCTACCGGCTGGATCCCCGCGGCTACTGGTCGAATCGAGTTGGGACCGCTCGACATGACGTCGTCGATCGAGCTGGCAGAGATGGCAACCCCGGAGCGGCCATTGCCGCCTGCGATTGCTGAAGAGCTGGCCGTGCGTTCGGGTGGACATCCGCTGCTGCTGCGTGAGCTCGCGCGCGCCGCAGCGCGAGGGGAGGACCCGGACGAGCTCCCGTCGACTGTCGAAGAGCTTGCCGCGAGTCAGATCGACCAGCTCCCGCCGGCGCAGCGTTCACTGCTACGGCGCGCCGCAGTACTCGGCGATGAGTTCCCCGAGGCCCTGCTTATGGAGATGTTCAGGGACGTTGCGCCCGAGAGGTCGGGAACCGAGTTACTCGCCGGGCTGTCAAACCTGATTGTGTCGACCGGTCACCAGTTACGCTTTCGTCACCCTATTCTTCGCGAAGTCGCGTACGCTGGCTTGCCCTATCGACGACGCCGCGAATTGCACGCGAAGGCCGCTGAGGTTCTGGAAGCCACCCCTGCCGCGGCCGACCGCCGCCCCGAACTCCTCGCACTTCACTACTTCGTGGCCCGCAACTATGAAAAGGCGATGGACTATGGCTGGCGGGCCGGGGAGCGGGCAATGGCGCGCTATGCGCCCGCTGCCGCCGCCGATGCCTACCGAAGGGCGGCCCAGGCTGCCCGCCTTTCCTCAGCCGTTAACCCGAGCGAGCGTTCGTTCTACCTGGAGGCGCTGGGCGATGCAGAATTCTTGGCGGGCCGGTCCACTGAGGCTGCCGCAGCCTTTCTGGAAGCGTTGCGGTGCGTACGCGGTCAGCCACTGCGAGAGGCACATCTGGCGCTCAAGCTGATGCGGGTGGAACAACGCCGCGGCCATTACAGAAATGCACTCCGCCGGGCGAGTCTGGGTCTGCGCGCTGTTAGCGGCTCGACAGGTCCGGAGGCAGGGGCCATTCGTGCACAGCTGCAAACCCAGTACGCGTTCTGCAGGGTCAATCAGGGTCGCTACGCGGATGCCCGCCGATGGGCCGAGCGCGGCCTCGCCGAGGCAGAGGCGGCTCATGAGCTGAAAGCACAGAGCCGGGCGCACCTGGTACTGCACGAGATTGAAACGTGGTCGGGCGGATCCACGGGGGAGCAACACGGGGAGACGGCGCTGCGCATCTCGGAGGAGCTTGGGGATATTAGCGGGCAGGCACTTATGTTGAACAACCTTGCGATCCGCCGCATGCTCGAAGGCCGTTGGCTTGATGCACTTCCTATGTACGCCCGGGCAGCCGAGTCGTTTCGCCGCGTCGGCGATGCGACTCAAGCCGCCAACTCGGACTATAACCGCGCCGAGGTCCTGGTACGGCAGGGGCGCTCGTACGAGGCCTTGCCTTTGCTCGAGAACACGCTCCGAATCGCCCGCGCCGTCGGCGACGAGGAACTGGTGGCCCTCGTGCGCAAAGAAATGGGCAAGGCGCAGAGCCGGGCCGGCAACGTACCAGCAGGCCTGAGATTGCTTGAAGAATCGCGCGCTCAGCTGGCCAAGCTACGAGAACCACACGAAGTAGTGGACGCCGATATCGCGTCCGCCGAAGCGCACTTATTGGCCGGCTCGCCTGACATGGCGATAGCACTCATCGAGAGAGCGCTGCTCGATGCTGCCTCCATCCATGCTGCAACCTTGCTGCCCTCGGCGTACCGCGTGCAGGCCGCTGCCCTGCTTGCCACGGGGGACCTCGCCCAAGCGCAGACGGCTTTGGCCGAAGGCATGCGACGGAGCTCCTCACCCGAGGTTGCTCACGAGCGCGGATTCCTGCTTGCAGTCGCCGCCCGCATGGCTGTGCTGCGCCAGGACCCTGGCGCAGCACAGATGGAGCAGAAAGCCCGCCGCCCTGGGATCCCTCGGCGTCGTGCAGGTCCCGCTACTTGAGTCCGCCGGCTGAGTTAGATGTTTCTCGCGGATCTGACGGACTGACTGCGTGAGCGCGGTCGATCAGCAGCAGGCCGACCGAGCATCGCGGGCGAAAAGGAAGGGCAGGTAGAGGTCGCCATCGCGGCGGAAGCTTTGCTCATAATCGACACAAGCCTTTTGGTCTTTCCCGATGACACCCTCCTTCGGGCAGGGTGGCGCGACCTTCTTCAACGGACCCGTGTTGTTCAGGCTGAACAGCACCTTGAACTTGGTCATGTCATCAGTCTTGGGACACAGTGCCTTGTCGCACGCGAGGATGACTTTGGCAGGGTGCTTACGGTCGTAGAGCGGTTTTCCGTGAAGATCCCTTAGGCTCGCAATCGCGGTAACTACCAGCGCCTCGGTGCCACCGGCTTCCCGACAGCCGCCAAAGCGTTTCGCGAGGCCGTCACACGAGCCGACCGACAAGGTGACGCGACCATCCGCACCGTTTTGCAGGAAAAGGAAGCCGCACGTCGGCACCTTTGCGGTTGGTGCGGCACAGTTTGGATCCTTGAGCCTTAACTCTCTACCCGGCTTGGCATTGGCGCCGACCGCCGTAAGGGCAACCTCCACGGCGATCTCGTCTGGCGCTAGGTGCTCTCCGTAAACCACCTTGACTTTTAGCTTGACGCCGTTGGCGAACTCTGAATATCTCGCACCCGAGATAATGGTGCTAGAGAAATCTTTTTGGATCACTGCGGTGGTGTTACCGCCGAGCACACCAGGGCCGAATATCTCTTTCAGTTTGATTTTGGTCGGCTTAGAGACGTTGGCAGGTTCACCCTCAGCGTCGACCGCCTGCACAACTACATCGAACTTCCGGTCTTCGACCGGCCAAAGCAGGCCGGACTTGTGGTCCTTGATCAGGACAATTTGGAGGGCAACCGGATCGTCCCGATCCCATTTTTCCTGATTCCCTTTTTCCTGATTCTCTTTTTCGGTATGTGGTCCTGTGGCAGCAGAAGGAATCCACGTACCGACCGCCACTAATACGCCAGCCACTAGGGCAGCGCTTAGCGCGATAAGACAGCGTCGAAGAAATGATTGTTTGGGCGTCATTTGACAGCCTTTCCCCCGGGGAAGAAGAAGAAGAAGGATTCGCGCTGGAGCAGCGCGCTCAGGAGACTACGGCAGTCCGCCCCGCACCCAGTGGATTTCAGCGCTCGTGTCGCGGACGTTTTCGTCGTCTGGAGAACCATCGGGGCTGAACCGGCCGAGCATCTCCTCGACCCCGGACCCCGCCTCCCGTGCGCCGGGCGGGAACCCGGTGACAACCGGCAGGAAGCGGTCGCACCTCAACGCCTGCAAGTGGAGTTCGGTGGTCGCCCGAACCATGGCCGTACGCGGCACTCTGCGCAACTGTCCCGCGTGCGGACGCCATGGAGCAGCCCGATCTCTGTTCGACACTGGCTCATGTCCACTACAGATCAAACACTGTCAGCCGCCCTCCACGGCGAGGCCCTTCTTGCGGCCCAGGACGCTTCGATGCAGCCTCTAATCGAACGTATAGCGGCTCTGACCAACGGTCACGACGACGTGCGCCTGGAGACCGCAGGACGCGTTGCGGGACGTTGGTTCGCAGCGATGGATAACGGCGCCGGCCATGAACTGATCGCCGCTGGGCTGCTCATCTTGGCCGGCCCTTTCGACGGGGACCGCCTAGCCTCGTTCGCGAGCCCGGTTCAAGGACTCGACGTCAAGAAGGTGGTTCACGGGGCGGGCGAGCACCGCTTCGATCATAGTCTGGAGGGCTGCTGTCGACACCCACCTCTGCTGGCAGCAGACGCGCCACATATGGAGGCCTGCTTCGCCGACGACCTCGACGCCCTGCTGGCCATTTCACCGAGTCCCGGTCCGCCACCGGATCCGAGTCCGCACCACCAATCTGGCCGAGCGGTCCTTCGTCGAGGAACGGCGCCGCACCAAGGTCATCGGCCGATTTCCCGACGAGAAGGCGGCGATGAAGCTGGTCTTCGCCACCTTGATCCGGGCCGCCGACCGCTGGTGCCGAGTCTCCATCACCAACCCGGAACGCCACCAGCTCAAACTGTTGCGCGCCGATCTCGGACTGGACCCGCCGCCAGCAGGAACCGATAACCGCACAACCACCCGGCGTCGAAACGTCGCAGCATGATCAACGGGCCACAGGATTTACAGAACGCTCAGGACTTGACCGGGGCGCAGAAGGCCGTCTCCGTTAGCTAGCAGGCACAGTTGCGTACATATTTGGCGCAGGACGTTGGTACAAGTGGGTGCCTCGGGGGCCCGCGTTCTTCGACGATCCGGATCTGAACGCATTCTGCCGATGTCCGCCCGGTTGGCCATCTGGTCTGCGATGAAGCTGGCTGATTTCAAAATGTCGGATCGCCTTAACTGCTCGATCTGACGTTGACGGCGGCTTCGACAGTGGCACCGGGTAAGAAGAGGATTGGCTTTCTGCTGCCTTGACTGCTTCCGTGTCAGCGAGGCCGGACAGCCGCTCCGGACAGTCGCATAGCGTGAGTAGAGTCCGCTGGTGTCAACGACGATCCCGCCTCTGGCGCGGCGGTTGTCAAGCAGAACGACAAGCACGGCCACGGCTACGAGGGCTGACCGGACAGGGGAGAGGGTCATGGCTCGCAGGACGGCAGGATGGTGGGGGTTGGGATTTGTCGTCCTTCTCCTTCTCAGTGCTGGGATGGTCACCGTGCCGGGCCGGGGCGCCACTGTGCAGGCTGCTCTCGGTTTCTACCGAGATCATTTGGGGATCATCGTGGTGGCGCAGGTCATCGGCCTGCTCGCCGCCGTGGCGTTTGTGCTGTTCGCCGTGGGGCTACAGCGACAGGATCGAGGCCGGCCACTCCTTCGCTACGCGGGTGTGGCGGTGGCGGCCGCGTCGGTTGTCACTGCGGTGCCGGTGCTCTGGCTGTGCGTGGCCGCGTCAACGGTCACGCCCGCGATGCTGACCGGGCTGCTCGTCGCCTCCGACCTCGCTGATGCGGTGCTGTTCTTGGCGATCGCGGGCTTTGCCACGGCCATCGCCATCGCGGCCCGGCCCCAGTGGGCCAAAGCCCTCGCCCTTGCTGTCGCCCTCCTATCGATCGTCCGCGCGGTCCTGCTGGTCACCGGTTCTGAACTGCTGGAAGTAGCCGCGCCGGTCGCTTTCCTTGTACTCGTGTTGGTAGTCAGCGTGGCCACACTGACCGGCCGGGCTTTACTGGGGGACCGTAAGCGCGTGGCTTAGGTACACACCCAAATGACCTTCGGTGGTATTGCGTCGTTGGCACCTTAACGGCGTCTGCGAGTCCCGCGCCCCCCTGCTTCGAAGGGGCAGCATTGCCGCCCTGACCCCCTTGCCGGAACCCACGTTTAACGGAACGCTCCCGTCGGTCTGCACGCGTTGTGCAGACGCGTGCTGACCGACGGGAGCGTTCGTTAGCGTGGGTTTCTGACGATCCGCGCTGAGGCCAGTGGCTACGGATACCAGCCGAGGATCACGGCGAGCACCAGCACGATGAAATAGCCTTCGACGCCGTGCACGATCACGCCCATCCATAGGCTGCGGTAGCGCCTGGCGGCCCAGGCGTAGCCGAATGAGCTGGCGATCATGCTGGGCCAGGACCAGATCTTGTGCACGTGGTAGAGCCCGAACAGCACGGTGTTGGCGACCCAGTCCCAGCGTCCGAAGACCCCGGCCATCCGCGGCAGCAGCACGCCGCGGAAGAGCAGCTCCTCACCGAGCAGGTAGTTGAACACCAGGCTGACCAGCGCCAGCCCGAGGATCCACCACTGGCCCTGGAACTGGGGGTCGACTAGCCCCTCGAGCCGCGCGTACGACGGTTCCCGCAAGGCCGGCAGCCAGTCGGTCCACGCGGTGTCGAGCCGGAGGGCCAGGTACCCGCCGAGGACGTTGGCGGCAATCGCCGGGATAACCCAGACGAACAATCGCCGTCGCGGCTGGCCGGTGCGCGGGTCACGCGGGCCGTTGAGCCAGATCCGCTCCTTGACGGCGGCCCAACGCAGGCCGCCCAGCTCGTGACGGAGGATGGCCATCGAGACGACGAACTGCCACATCATCCCGACCACTATGGCGATCCAGTGCACCAGTCCGGGGTACAGCGATGTGTGGGGCATGATCGCCGGGGCAACGACGAACGTCAGGACCGCCATCGGGACGGTCACCGAGGCCCAGATGCCCAGGATCTTCGGCAAGGAGTACTGCGCTGAGTTCTTCGCGGCGGCGATCTGCGCCGGCAGCGACTGTGTGGTGGTCATGCCACTCAGGCTCGGACGCGGTGCCGGCTCCGCACATCGCCCGGCGGGCTCGAGATCGGCCCGGCTCGTACGCCGCGAGGGTGACACCGGCGTACGCCTGCCGGGCGATGCGCGCTGACAAGAATTGGCCGTACCGTGTCTGACGTGGCCAAAGACCCGACCTGGGACCGACGCATCGTCGACGGCCTGGTTGCGCTGGGGTTCCTGGCCATCGGCTGGATCAGTTCGGCGGCACCGACGACAAACGACCCCTACTACTACCGGTACACCCCTCGCGACTGGTTGTTCGTGCTGCTCTTGGTGCTCGCCACGGTGCCGTTCGCCTGGCGACGCCGCTGGCCGACCGCAGCGTTCTTGATCAGTCTGCTGGCGACGACAGGGTTGTGGCTGCTCGGCTACAACGCAGGCGCGTTGCCCCTGATCCTGCTTTTTGGTGGCTATTTCGTGGCGGTCGCTCGCCCGGCGCGGGAGGTGGCCGTGTGCACCGCGGCGGCTCTTGGCTGCTTCGGCCTGCTGTGGTGGGCCGGCGGTGCACCGTTCGGCGCGCGTGACGCGTTCACCTCCGTCCTCGCCCTGGCCATCACTCTGGCGCTCGGTCGAACGGGCCGCTTTCGGGTGGATCTGGCGGAGGCGCGCGCCCGGACGGCCGAGGAGGCGGCTCGGCGAAGGTCGACTGAGGAACGGTTGCGGATCGCGCGCGAGCTGCATGACATCATCGGCCACTCTCTTGGCACCATCGCGGTTCAGGCCGGCGTGGGTCGTCATCTGATGGCGAACGAGCCTGAGAGAGCCGCCGAGGCACTGGACAGCATTGCGCGGGTCAGCCGGAGCTCGCTGGACGAGGTGCGCGCGGTGGTCGCCGCTCTGCGCGAGGACGAGCCTGACTACCACCCGGCGCCGGGCCTCGCCGACCTACCTGATCTGGTCGAGACGATTCGCTCGACCGGTCTGACCGTGGAGCTGACGCTGCCGGACGACCTCGAGGCGATACCCCGCCAGACCGGAGCGGCGGTCTATCGCATCACCCGGGAGGCGCTGACCAACGTCGTCCGGCATGCGCACGCGTCGGCGGCGAGCGTGCAGGTGGACCACCAGGACGGGCGGGTTGAGGTCGCTGTGCGTGACGACGGGTCCGGAAGTGACGTCGGACGGGAACCAGGGACGCGGACGGGCCACGGCATCGCCGGGATGCGAGAACGAGCCGAAGCCCTCGGCGGCAGGCTGACTGCGGGCGTCTCGAGCGGAGGTGGGTTTCTGGTGACCGCCAGCCTGCCGGTGACCTCGGATCAACCGCGATGATCTCGGTCGTGGTGGTCGATGACGAACACCTCGTCCGCTCTGGTTTCGCGGCCCTGCTGGCCTCCGATCCCGAGATCACCGTGGTCGGGACGGCGGAGTCCGGGGATGCCGCCCTCGCTGTCGTACGGCGGGAGCATCCGGACGTCGTGCTGATGGACATCCGGATGCCCGGCCGGGACGGTGTCAGCGCGACCGCTGCCATCACCGCAGATCCGGCGTTATCGAAGACCCGGGTGATCGTGCTGACCACGTTCGACCTGGACGAGTACGTCCATGCCGCCCTGCGGGCAGGCGCAAGCGGGTTCCTGCTCAAGGACGCGCAGCCGGCCGACCTGCTGGCGGCGGTGCACCAGGTCGCCCAAGGCGAGTCGGTGCTGGCCCCGTCGCTGGTGCGGCGGCTCATCGCCGCATTCGTCGAAGCCCCGCCGGCTACCGCCAAGCCGGCGTGGTTCAACTCGCTGACGGCACGGGAGATCGAGGTCCTCGCGGCTGTCGCCCGCGGCCTGTCCAACGCCGAGATCGGCGCCGCCCTGCACATGTCGGCCGCGACCGCCAAGACCCATGTCGGCCGGCTGCTGACCAAGCTCGACGCCCGCGACCGCACCCACCTAGTGATCGCCGCCTACGACGCCGGACTGGTCGACCGCTGAGCCCCCGAGGCGACCGGTGAGCCTCGCCTCACCTTCGCCGACACCGCCCAATTGGTCGGCCAACCGGCCCTGGCCGGAACGGCTCTCGACCAGATTCAGCAGGTGTTCGCGGCCGCATCCAGGAGATGGCGGCTCATCCTGGCACGCAACGCGGGTATCAAAAGCGACTCCTCGTCGGTGCGGGATTCACTCTCAGATGGCGCAGCGTCCAGTATCCAACGCCTGATCCTGACCCCATTGCGCGGCGTACGCGTCGTCGAGCCACCAAGCGGTCGGGAACGGGTCTGCGGCTACCACTGCTGGGGTAGCTGTAGTCACCCCTACGGAGGGACGCCGATCGCCCGCTTGATCTTTAGCGTCGATGGCAGCTCAGCAGAACGCGAGGGAGGCCGCCATGAGCACCGTCGAGCGGATAGGTCACCGCAGGACACCGGGTCGTTCCCGGCCGCAGGTGTTCCGCACCAAGCACCAAGACACCCTTGAGCCGAGAACCCTTATCTTCACGCCGACGCGAGTCGTCGCTCTCGCGCTCATCGCAGTCCTGGTAGCCGGCCTGGTGTACGTGCGCTTCGCGCCCGGAGCCGGCCCGGTCGCCGTGCCGGAAGGGGCTAGCGCGGGCGATCTGATCCTCGAGCCGTGCGAGTACGCAACCGAGAACGGCAGCTACCCAGCCGATTGCGGAACACTGGTCGTGCCCGAGACCCGGGCAGATCCGGAGTCGAGGCTGATCGCGCTGCCGGTGACGCGCATCCGCGCCACGTCCGACGATCCGAAAGAGCCGGTCTTCTTCCTCACCGGCGGTCCCGGGCAATCGAATATGGAGCTTCGAGTTCGCGAACCGGTACACCGACGACCGCGACTTCGTCCTCGTCGGCTACCGCGGCATAGACGGCTCAGTCCGGCTCGACTGTCCCGAGGTCGAGTCGGCGCTGAAGCGCTCGACCGACGTTCTCAGCGAGGAGTTCTTCCGCGCGTACGGCGACGCGCACCGGTCTTGCGCGGACCGGCTCACCGACGACGGCGTCGATCTCGCCAGCTACGGCCTGGTGCAACAGGTCGACGATCTCGAGTCCGCGCGCGTCGCGCTCGGCTACGACCGGATCAACCTGCTGAGCGAGAGCGCCGGGACCCGCACCGCGATGATCTACGCCTGGCGCTACCCCGAGAGCATCCACCGGTCGGTGATGGTCGCGGTGAACCCGCCCGGCAACTTCCTGCTGGACGCGGACACGACCGACGAGCAAATCGGCCGCTACGCCGCCCTCTGCGCCGACGACGACAGCTGCCGCACGCGGACCGACGACCTCGCCGCGACGATGCGACGGACCGCCGCCGACATCCCCGACCGCTGGCTCTTCCTGCCGATCAAGGACGGCGAACGTCCGGGTCGTCTCCATGTTCGGGCTCCTGGACTCGACAGCGGCGGCATCACCGACCCCCGCCCCGATGACGCTCGACGCGTGGCTCTCCGCGGCCGAGGGTGACGCGAGCGGGTTCTGGTTCACGTCGGTCCTCGGCGACCTGTTGTTCCCCGAGCTGTTCGTCCGAGGCCAGTACGCCGCCGCCGCCGATGCTCGACGCCCAAGCGGCGCGCGACTACTTCGCCCGCGGGCAAGGGGACCTTTCGAACCTGGGCCGTGCCGCTACGGCGTTCACCTGGGGTGGTGGCGTGCTGGCCGACGCCTGGCCGGCCGCGCCCGAGCGAGGGCACGTACAGCCGGGTGCGGACCTCGGAGGTGGAGACGCTCCTCATCGGCGGGGAGCTCGACCCCATGACGCCGCCGCAGGTCGCGACGACGCAGCTCCTGCCGTACCTGCCCAACGGCCACCAGGTCGTGCTGCCGGGGTTCGGCCACACGCCACCGTCTTTAGGGAGCAGCCGGAAGCCGGCAGCCGGCTGATCAACACCTTCTTCGACAGCGGCCAGGTCGACGACTCGCTCTACGTGCCTGCCAGCATCGACTTCACGCCCGCGATGACCTTCGGAGCGATCGCGAAGATCGCCCTCGGCGCGATGCTCGCGCTGGCGCGCGCTGACCGTGCTGTCCCTGCTCGGAATGGCTCGCCGGGTGCGCACGCGGGGCCGCATCGGGCCGAAGTCCGGCGCGGTGCTGCGGTCGGTCTACCCGCTCGTGCTCGGCCTGGGCGGATGGTGCCTCGGCGCCCTGATCGTCCTCACGACCATGCCCGGCGTCCGCATCGACAACGCAGCTGCTCGTCATCCTGTCCGTCGGTGTGCCGATCGGCCTCGGGATCTACTGGGCATGGGTGCATCGCGACTGGTCGGCCCGGAGCAAGCGTGTCGGACTCGCCGCAGCGGCCACAGGCGCGCTCGGGGGCGCCTGGCTGGGGTTTCACGCGACCGACGGCCCATTGGCCATTCTCACCGCGATTGTCGCAGCCCTCGCCGGCGCCAACCTCGCGTTGTTGGTTCTCGACATGTCGCGGGCCCGATCCGCCCGCAATAAGTCCGCCGCAACTGCGACGGCCGGTGCGCCTAGCCCGGACCTAGACGCCGGCGGCACCGACTGCTGTCAGCCGGTCCTGACATGGCATGCATCGCACTCCAGAACCTGACCGGGCGATTCGGCGACGCCGGCCCGAACATTGCCACCCGACGCCGAGATTGCCGGTCGACGGCCGCTCGTTAAACCCCTGCTAAGAGGAGAACCGTCATGTTCCGTACCACACCACGCCACTTCCGAGCCGACGACCCCCGCCACGAGGAATGCCCTCGACCAGCGAAGGATCTCCCGGCTGGACATCTCCCCCCATTGACCGAAGCGTCTAACCCTGGCCCCAAAGACGCCGCCGTCTCCAAGGTTGAGATCCCGCAGTACCGTCGCCGGGCGATCCTTGCGGTCTGGGCGGCCGCGGCCCTACCGATGGCAGCGCTGGCATGGCTCGTCGCACCGGCGGTCGCAGACCAGCTCTCGGGCGAGGGCAACCTGCCCATGGTGAAGGCGCTGACTGTCTCCTCACGGTCGGCCTGATCTGGCAGTTCGTGCTCGTCATCGCCCTCGTGGGCCGGAGCAAGGGACCCTCCGGTGGTCGACTCTCCGCGAAGCGCTCTGGCTCCGTTCGCCTCGGAGCCCGCGCAGCGGCCGCGCGGCGGCAGGGTCTGGCTGGTCGTGATCCCGTTGACTGTGGCGTTCGCGGCAGCAGGGTTCCTCCGTCGCCTCCGGCGCCGGAGACCGTGACCTCGGCCTCTTTCTGGAGTCGGACGCCGGTCAGAGCTTCCTGAGCGGGAACTGGGGCTGGTTCGAGTCATGGTCGTGCTCTGGGTCTTCAACACTGGTCCTCGGCGAGGACTCCTCTTCGTGGGTTCCTCCTGCCTCGGATGAACGGCGCTTTCGGGCGTGGCGACTGGGTGGCGAACGGCGTCCTCTTCGCGGCGTACCACCTGCACGTTCCATGGTCGATCCCAGTGAGCCTGTGCCGACATGTTCATCTCGCGTACCCACGAAGCGGTATCAGAGCGCCTGGATCGGGATCGCCGTGCACAGCGCCCAGAGCGTGTTCTTTGCAGCCATCGTCCTGGCACTTGTTCTCTGAGGCGCGTGGTTGGGTAGGTCATGGCGGCGTCCTTGGGACCAGCGGGGTGGCCAGACCTCCTCAGTGACGAGGTAGGGACCATTCTTGCCATCCGCCTTGGCCTGGTCGACCCCTTCGTGTGCCCTCAGCCACTTTGTGAGTCAGCGCTCAGAGCGTGACACGGCACACCCGGCCCATCGAGTGCATGTTGGGTCCTGGGTGGGGCTGGGTCAAGGGTTCGGTGGTGCCGGTCACCCTATGCGCCAATGCTCGCGTTCCAAGGTGAGCCCAAGAGCCAGGAGTCGGCGCAGGTTCAGGCGGCGACGCGGATGATGCAACCAGGTGTTGTTCTTGGGCACTCCGCGGTCGGGACGCGCCAGTTGCGCCAAATCCGTGCGCAACCTTGTGCCGGGCAAGCCAAGGAATGCGGTCCTGTTACAGGTGACTCGGCGCGATGGACGGTCCAGCTGTGCAGCCGGCTCGACCTATAGGGGACTGAGGCGGCGTTCAGCTCCGGTGCGCTGCCGTCTGGCTCATCATCGGGGTTGAATCCCTCGCACTCAAGCTTCTCGGTAGATCCATCGGGCAACTGAAGGGGCTGAGAAAGTCGCTATTTGATGGGGTTACGACGGGACATAGGACTCCTTGAGTAATGTCAGGAGCACGGCCTGGACGCCGGAGCCCCGGAAGGTCACGGTCACCGTGCCGTCGACGACCGGGAGCGCCTCGCCGGCCTCCCCGAGGTAGCTGCGCGGGTCGCGCCGGTGCACGTCGGCCGGCAGCCTGAGCTCGGTGGTGAGCCCGTCCGGGGCGTTGGAGCGCAGCCGGACCAGCACCCGGTCGTCCGGCTGGTGCTGCAGCCCCACCAGCTGGACCCGAGGGTCCGAGAAGCCGAGCAGGGACGCCTCCGCCGGCGGCCCCTCGGCCGGCGCCTCGGCCAGCACGGCGCGCAGCGGCTGGACCAGCGAGGCTGCGGTCCGGGCGGCCAGGGCCGGCGCGTCGCCGGTGCCGGCGGCGACCCGGTAGCGCAGGTCGGTCTCGAAGCTCTGCTGGACCGGGAAGTTGGTGTCCCAGATGTTGTTGTGGACCCAGGAGAAGACGGTGCCCGGCTCGGTCCGGGGCAGGGTCGCGGGGAACGGCACGTAGGGCAGGGCGAGGTTGCCGACCTGGACCAGCGGCGCCTCGGCGGTCGCCCAGCCGATCGCCGCCGCCGCCGTCCTGGAGGGCGACGAAGTGCCGGATGGCCCGCATGTACTCCGCTCCGCCGGGCACCTGGTCGAGCCCGGGTCCGGTCAGCCCGCCGGCGGACTCCTCGAGCACGGTGGGCTGGTCGACGGCGAAGGGGAAGGCGAAGAAGGCGCTCTCCTTGTCCCAGGTGCTGCCCTTGCTCAGCCGGTTGGTGATCTCGAGGTGGGCGACGCCGGCCGGCAGCCGGTAGGTCACCTCGAGCCACTCGGCGCCGACCACCTGCTGGCGCAGGACGACCTGCTGTCCGCGGGAGTCACGGGTGGCGGAGACCACACCGGCCGGGCCGCCGACGTCGCGGCTGCTGATCAGCGCCAGGTTCCCGGCGTCGGCGAACTTCGAGGAGTTGTGGTTCGAGCGCCCGATGGTGGAGTACCGGTCGTAGACGTAGTGGTTGAAGCCGAACGGGCTGTCCGCCGCCACCAGCTCCCGGCCCGTGGCCCGGTCGACGACCGAGGACAGGGTGCCGGTGGACAGGTCGACGGTGACGGCGAGGAACGCGTTCTCCAGGTGGGTGGGGTCGGCCAGCGTGGTCGCGCCGGGCCGGAGGGGCATCGGCGCGGATGAGGTCGAGGCGGACGAACCCGACGCTGGGGACGTCGGCGACGCGGCAGGTCAGGTAGCGGCCGAGCGCGCGGCTGCCGGCCTCCTCGGGGCGCTCGGTGTGCGGCAGCGTGGTCCCGGAGCGGGCGTCGACCAGCGCCACCGGCTGGCCCAGGGGGACGAGGCCCGCGGGCAGGAACAGCTCCAGCTCGTCGGTCCGCGTCGTCGCCGTGACGTTGAACGCGTACACCGAGACCAGCGCGTCGGGGTGCCGGGGCAGTCCGGCGGCGAGCGCCTCGCGGGAGAGCTGCAGCGCGCGGTCGGACTCGTCCACCGCGGCGTAGGCGCGGGCCACCTTCCAGGCCCACTGGTGCTCACCGGCGGAGGAGCCGTGGTCGGCGTGCTCCCAGGAGTTGGAGGCGCCCCAGGTGTGCTCGTCCCACAGAGCCAGCTGCCGGTAGCCCTCGTCCGGCTGGACGACGGGGGCCGCGGGCGCCGCCGGGTCGAGCAGACGTGCTGCCGCACCCAGGGTCTGGGCGTCGGCGAGGTCGTTCTGCGCCTGCCGGGCCAGGCCGACCGGGGCGGTGGCCGAGCCGACGCCATGCGCCCACCAGTCGTTCCAGTCCCCGGTGTAGGTCGGGATCACGTCACCGAGGCGGCTCACGGCGTCGTCGAAGAAGGCCTCGTTGGTGGAGACCCGCAGACGCGGAAAGAGCCAGCGACTGTTCCACTCCTCCACGATGTCGCTGACGGCACGGCTCGGGCCCGCGTTGTCGCTCCACCGGCCGTGGGTGCGCAGGTGCAGCACGTCCCAGGCGAACGGCGGACGCTCGTCGACGTCCGCTCCGCCGTCGAGCCAGCCGAAAATGCTGCCCACGGGGAGCGGGTAGGGCCGGGTGCCGAGCGAGGCGAGGTAGGCGCCGAAGACCTCCGAGGTGACGTCGTAGGACTCGTGCAGGCCCACCATCGGCCCTTCCATGTAGGCCAGGCCGTGCGGGGTGTCGGTGCGCCAGACCACCACCTCCCCGCCCTCGGGTCCGCGCCAGCGGAACAGCCGGGGCATCGCCATCTGGCCGAGACCGTCCGGGTTCGAGCGGCCGGCCCAGTTGTGGGCGACGCTCAGGTACTGGACGCCGAACCCGCTCAACGCGTCGGGCAGGCCGACGACGTGCCCGGGCACGTCGGTCTGCATGGCCGAGCGGAACGCGATGCCGTGCCGCTGCTTCAGGGCCAGCGCCGGCCGGAGCAGCTCGTGGAGCTCGTCGATGCTGCACATCTCGCTGTGCAGGTTGAACGGCATGGCTGACAAGGAGATGCGGCCCTGGCTCACGCGGTCGAGGAACTCCCGGCGCCGGGCCTCGGGGCGGTTCGCGAACCAGTCCTCCACGCTGAACAGCGCCTCCTCGTTCCACCGGAACTGGGCTGCCTCGCTCAGCCCGTCGGTGTCGCGCAGCAGCCGGAGCACGTCGTCGAGGTACCCCAGGTGCTGGGCCCGCACGACGTGCTGGCGGTCGGTGTAACCGATGTCGAGGTGGCTGTGCTGGATCACGTGCACGTCGTAGTGCCGGGGCGGCTGCAACGTCGTGGTCAGGACCACGCTGGCGCTGCCCTGGCCGTACGTGACCCTGACCTCGGTCGGGCTGGTGACCTCGGGGACTAGGAGCCGGAGCCCGGCCCGGCCGACGGGCTCGGTCCGCGGAGAGAGCGTGGCACCGCCGAGCTCGAGCCGGACCAGGGACGGGTCGAGCGGGCGCTGCGGGTGGAGCTCGACCGTCGCCGGGTCGGTGCCGGCGAGGCGCTGCAGCCGGACCGACTGGACCGTTCGGTCCCCGTCCGTCGCGACGAGCGGTTCCGCGATCAGGCCCAGCCGGATACCGTCCAGGACAGCCACGGCGTCGCAGGAGTGCTCCAGGATCTTGCCCCGTTGCAGGGAGGCGTCCCACACCGGGCTCGGGACCAGGAAGTCGTCGGAGGTGGCGAACGAGGAATCCCATACCGGGCTCGGTTCGTCGGGCAGGACGTGTGAGGTCATGGGTTCGTCTCTCGTGTGCGAGGTGGGTGAAGGGGATCGGGGGCCGCGGAGCCAAGGGCCCGTGCGCTCGCCTGGTGCGGCTCAGTACTGGCCGAGGGCCAGACCGCGCTGGAAGAAGCGCTGGGTCAGCATGAACAGGATCGCGGTAGGGACGGAGAGGACCAGGGCGGCGGTGAGGATCACGGTGAAGCCGGGTCCCCCGCCCTGG
Source organism: uncultured Actinomycetota bacterium (assembly GCA_963808435.1). Lineage (GTDB taxonomy): Bacteria > Actinomycetota > Actinomycetes > Propionibacteriales > Propionibacteriaceae > Microlunatus. The sequence goes on from CAWEFW010000053.1 coordinate 19,218, forward strand.
ACGGACTGGAGGGCGTTCAGCAGCGGCATCACGGGCCGGTGAACGGGCTCTGGATCCGAGTCTCGATGGCTGTTGCTGCACTCGGACCGATCCTCTGCGGCCTATGCGACACCGAGTCCGCCGCCGTGGGAATCGGCCGGCTGATGATCGCCAGCGGTGGGTCGCAGTTGGCCCGCGCGATCTGCTCGATCCGTTCGGGCAGGCCCTGCAGCGGCTGCGGGGACAACAGAATCGACTCCTCATCCGCTTCTTCCATACCGATTATCAACGTGCCGCCATCAACTGCGAACTGGGCGAAGTCGCGGGCCGTCTCCTTGTTCTGAGCCTTTCCGGCTGCAACCTCTCGCTTCAGATCGAGGAAGTGGTTCTCCTCCAACAGTTCAGCAGCAACGGCTGCGAGCAGGTCCGAGTCGCTTGCAAGTTGCAGCCGAGGCTCTTCTGACGAGAGGTAGATCGATTCCACGCGGTACATCCTCCCCCCCGGGTCCCAGCAACTGCGCACGTATTTGGCACAGAACTGCGTAACTTGCGCACGCATTTGGCGCAGCTAGCCGTACTTGGCCGGTATGGCCGGTCATAATCGAACACTGACACTGAGCGTTCGCCTGGTCAGATGCCCAATCGGCCTCGTCAGACGATGGCGCCCGGACGGCAACGACACCTTGCGACATCGACCGAGAATGAACAGTCCACAGCGAGCGTCCAGTCGCCTTGCGGGAAGCGACCATCCACTGGGCGTTTGCGCCGACCTTCCATGTATCTGGTCCACTCACCGTTCGCGTGCTCGATCCAGACGCGAGGACGGCGACGACACCGTCGTGGCGGCGGCGTCCTCCGACGGGGCCGACTTCGTCGAGGGCGGCAGCGGCACAGACACCGCGTCGTACGAGTTTCGAGGCCAGACGGTGCGCGTCTCGCTGGACCTGCTCGCCAACGACGGCGCCTTAGGTGAGGGCGACAACGTTCAGCTCGACGTCGAGAACATCGACGGCGGCAGCGGGAACGACGGGCTGCGGGCCAACTTCTTCCAGCAGCAGCCGAACCGGCTGTCCGGCAACCTGGGCAGCGACGTCATCAGCGTGACGGACGGCCCTGATGGCGACATCGCCCACGGCGGCCCGTTCAACGACCTCTGCTTCACCGATCCAGCCGACGTCCGGATCAGCTGTGAGTCCGACCGCGTCTTGCACGCCAAGGTACGACTAGGGCGTGTCTCCCGAAGTGTCGGGTGACACGCCCTAGTCCGAGTCGAGGGCGAGGCTGCTGGACAGGTCGCGGTAAGCGTTGGCCTGGGCGAGGAGGTTGTTGGCCCTTCTCTCGAACGCGGTGACCGCGTCGGCGCCGGCGGGGAAGCGCAGCGGCGGCTCCTCCTGGGCGGCGAGGTGGACCAGCGCGTCGGCAAGCTTCGCGGGATCGCCGCCCTGCTGTCCGTTCATGGCCATCCAGGCGGTGACGGTCTGCTCGGTCCGTTCGGCGTAGTCCTCGATCGAGGAGGCGGCGTAGTTGGTCGACTCCGGCGTGAGCAGCTCGGTGCGAAAGAAGCCGGGCTCGACCAGCATCGTGCGGATTCCGAACGGAGCAACCTCCGGGGCCAGCGACTCCATCCAGCCCTCCACCCCGAACTTCGACGCGGCATAGGCGCTGGTGAACTCTCCGCCCTCAAGGCCGGCGGTTGAGGAGATCGTGACCACCAGGCCGGAGCGTTGCGCGCGCATCACCGGGAGTGCCGCGCGGGTGACGTTGACCGGGCCGAAGAAGGTGGTCTCGATCTGGGCCCGGAACTCCTCAGGGCTCAGCTCCTCGAAGAAGCCGGCGTTGAAGTTGCCCGCGTTGTTGACCAGCACGTCGACCCGGCCGAACCGGTCGACCGCAGCCGCTACCGCCGCCTCGGCGTCGGTGGGATCTGTGACGTCCAACGTCACTGCCAGCAGGTCGTCATGGTCTCCGATCGCCGCGCTGACTTTCTCGGGGTTCCGTCCCGTGCCGACGACCGCATGACCAGCGGCCAGCGCCGCCTTAGCGATGTCGACGCCCAGGCCGCGGCCTGCGCCGGTCACTAGCCAAACCTTCTTGTCGCTCATGCTGCTGCACATCCTTCTGGCTGGTCAGCCGTCGAGTCGGGCGGCCACGTCGGCCGGAAGCCGCCGGTGGCGATGGGACCCCAGCGGGTCGGCGTGATGCGGATCAGTGACTTGTCCTGGATGCGCATGGCCTCCCGATACTCGTCCCAGTCGGGATGCTCGCCGGAGATGGAGCGGAAGTACTCGACGAGGCCGTCGGTGGCTTCCGGCATGTGGAGCACCTCGGCGTCGCCGTCGACCTGTACCCAGGGGCCGTTCCAGTCGTCGGAGAGGACAAGCACCGTGACCTGTGGGTTCCGCTCGGCGTTGCGGGTTTTTGCCCGGGCCGGATAGGTGGAGATGACGATCCGGCCCTGGGGATCGACACCACCGGACACCGGAGAGATCTGCGGACGGCTGTCGCGGCGGGTGGTGGCCAGTAGCAGCCGGTGGCGGGGACGGACGAAGTCCAGGAGCTTGTCGAGCTCGACCGGGGTGTTGGTCGCGATCGATCTAGCCATGATGGGAACTCATGACTGTGCCTGGAGCTCGGTCGGTTGGGTGGCGGCCCAGGAGGCGAGCAGGGCGAGGGCGTGGGCGGTGGGTGAGCCGGGTTCGGCGGCGTAGATGGTCATGCTGAGCTCGGGTTCGGCTCGCAGGTCGGAACTTTCGTACGCGAGGCTGAGGTCGCCGACGATGTGGTGGTGATAGTGCTTGACGCCGGTGCCGTGGGTGCGGACGTTGTGGGAGCCCCAGCGGCGGCGGAACTCGTCGCTTCGGGTGGAGAGCTCGCCGACCAGGTCGTGGAGGCTCTTGTTGTGCGGGTCCTGGCCGGCTCCGGTGCGCAGGTTGGCCACGGTCATGTCGGCGGCCAGGTCCCAGTCGGGGTAGAAGCGGTGGGCGGCGCTGTCGAGGAAGGTGAATCGGGCGAAGTTGGGTGGCGCGTCCTGGCTGTTGTAGAGGTCGGCGTAGAGCGCTCGGCCGAGATGGTTGGTGGCGAGCAGGTCGGAGCGGTTGTTGCCGACGATCGCCGGCGCGGTGGTGATGGAGTCGAGGGCCCATTGCAGGCTTGGCCGCACGGTCCAGGTGTCCCGGTTGCGGCCGCGGGGCCGCCTAGCGGCGCTGGTGCCGTCGGCGGCTTGCGCGAGGTTGAACAGGTGGGCGCGTTCGGCATCGTCGAGCTGGAGGGCACCCGCGATCGCGTCGAGGACCGAGGCGGAGACGCCGCCGAGGGAACCGCGTTCGAGCTTGGCGTAGTACTCCACACTCATCCCGGCGAGGGTGGCGACCTCGCTGCGACGCAGACCCGCGACACGGCGCTGACCGGTCTGAGGTATCTGGGCCTGCTCGGGGGTGATCTTGGCGCGCCGCGAGGTGAGGAACTCGCGGACTTCGGAACGGTTGTCCACGTCAACGACGGTACGGCGGGATGCCGTGATCTGGGATGCCCTATCAGTACATCTATCAACAGTGACTTTCCCGCGGTCTGAGGTACCGCTTTCCTAGAAGACATGACAACGACCCCACGACCGCATTTCCGTCGCTTAGCTGGTGCAGTACTGGCTGCCGCGTCGCTGGTCGGGGTGCTGGCTGGCTGCTCTTCCGCTGGCCCAGCAGCCGGTCTCGACAGCCCGAACCTGCCTGTCACCCCGGCCGCATCCTCGAGTGGCTCCGTCCGCATCGTGCTGCGGTTCGGCAACGAGACCGCGGCCGCGACGCTGGCCGGCACGCCAGCGGCCCGCGAGTTGGCTGCCATGCTGCCGCTGGAACTGGACCTGCGCGATCCGATGGGGCAGGCCAAGTCCGGACCGCTACCCCGACCGCTCGACGTCAATGGAACGGATCAGGTGTTCGACCCCGCTGTGGGCCAGATCTACTACTCCGCGCCCAGCAGCACGTTCGCCATCTTCTACGCCGACCTCGGCCAGTCCATTCCTAACCCGGGCCTGGTGCGGCTGGGAGCGGTGGACACCGATCTGGACCGAATTGCCCAGGCCGGCAATCGCCTCACGGTCCGGATCGACCTCGCCGACCAACCCGCGTTCTGACAGGGAAATCACACCCACCTGGCTCACGAACTCAACCCAGGGAGAAACCTTCAATGCGTGTCGCTGTCATGTATGGCCCCGGCGACGTCCGGGTCGAGGACCGGCCCGAGCCGACGATTCACGCGCCCACGGATGCGATCATCCGGCTCGCGGCGAGTTGCATCTGCGGGTCTGGCTCGACGAGGCCGCCGCCGGCTACCAGGCCATGGACCAGCGGCGCGCGATCAAGGTCCTCCTCCGCACCCAACCGGTGCTGGCGAAGCCATAGGCGGCGAGTAGTTCAATGACGAGCGCTGACTTTCCGGGCGTGCGGTGGCACGGACACTGGGTGGCCCCGGACGTGCCCGAGTTCGTGATCGACCCGACCAGTGTTGGTGGTGATCTTCCGCCGGCTGAGTTCTCCCGCGCTCTGTTCCGCCGGGTCTTCAACGTCGAAGATGTTCCGCAGCGGGCACCGCTTCGCCTGTCGGCGGACTCGCGATACGTGCTGTGGGTCAACGGTGCCGAGGTCGGCCGGGGTCCGATCCGATCGCAGCCGCGACGGTTGCGGTACGACGAGTACGACATCGCGGAGCATCTGCATCTGGGACGCAACGTCGTAGCGGTCCTCGTGACGTACTACGGGCACGCGAACTCGTTCTGGCAGCCCGCGGCGTCGAGCGGGGTCATGGGTCGCGACGCACAGCTCGTCGTTGAAGCCCGGATCGGGGAAATGTGGCTGGTCACCGATGAGCGGTGGCGGGTGTCCCGGTCCCGGGCCTGGCGGGCGCTGGGTGCTGGCCAGTCGCTGGACGCCGTGCCGGTCGAGCTGCTCGATGCTCGCGAGCTGGACCCGGCCTGGATCGAGCCCGAGTTCGACGACTCCACCTGGGTCCCGGCCACGGTCCTGAAGGCTACCCACGACGGCGCATTCGCGGAGTCCCGCCCTCCGGTCGACCCCTACGGGGCGATGCTTCCTCGCAACATTGGCATGCTCGGCGGTCCCCGGGTCGTGGCGCCCTCGGTGACGCTCCAAACCGCCCCGCCGGTACCGGACCTGTCCGACCATCCCGCCCAGCGGCTGGTCCAACAGCTGCGGGAAGCAGGGAACAAACAGACCGTCCAGCTGCCGCTCACCGTCGACCGCACGCAGGATGCGGCGGCCCTTCTCACGGTGAACTTCGGCCGGATCGTTGCCGGTCACGTCGAACTGGAGGTCGACGCCCCGCCCGGGGTGCGGCTCGACCTGTTCTACCAAGAGTCGTCCGGATAGCGCCGCGGCCGGGCGCCATCGAGCGCCTCGCCGGGGCGGTGCCCACCCCGCACGGACTCGTCCGGGTGCAGCGAGCAGGGCCAGGTCCGCATAGACAGCCCGGTACCGGTGCGCTTCGTATCGCTGAGCGGCGACGAGTTCGCCGCGTCGGCCGGACACAGTCAGTTCACGCTGTGACCGGCCGCTCAGGCGACACCTGGGCAGCACCCTTCCGGCTTGTCCTGCAGTGGGTCGGCATCGGGAGATTTGCAATGTCTGCCGTTGAGGTCCTCGGCTGGGCCGGCACCGTGTCCGGAACGATCCTGGGCCTGCCCCAGGTGCTGCGGCTTATCCGGACCCGCCGAGTCGACGGGCTGTCGCTGACGGCGTGGCGGGCGATGCTGGTTCAACCTCAGCTGGACTGCGCACGGCATCAGCATCGGACAGGTTCCGCAGATCGTGACCAGTGCCCTGAGCCTGTGCTCAACCGTGCCGATCCTGTACCTGAGGCCCGAGGACTGCATCGCCGCCTCCTGCCGGTGCTGCTGCCCAGCTTGCTGGCCGCCGGGATTCTGATAGCGGTCGACCAGCTCTTCGGATCCGCCGCCTTCGGCGCGGTGGCCATCATCGCTGCCGTTGTCGCCAACGCCGGTCAGAGCATCGAGCTTGTACGCTCTCCGCGAATCGTCGGTGTCTCCGTGCTGTTCCTCATCCTTGCCGTGGTGAATCAAGGGCTCTGGCTGTCCTGGGCCATCCTGGTGCCCGACGCCGGCACCACCATTTTCGCCACCGTCACCGGAACAATCACCCTGTTCAACCTGATCTGGTGGTCGCTGCGCATGCTAGGACTGCGGGCCCTTCTTGCTGCCGACCACAGCCGGCCACCAGCCGTGAACAGCCGGCAAGCGATCAAGGTCGTCCTCCATCCCTAACCGCAACCCACCACAGCGACCCCTGACAAGCCAGGGAAGCAAGGAGCACACATGCCCAACACGATTGGAAACCTCGACGGCAAGGTGTGCTTCCCCCCGAATCGTGGAGGACTTCTCTTAGGCCGCGGCCGGTTGGTCGGCGGTTGGTTCGGTCAGGTTCTCGTCGTCGATTGGGCTCAGCATATGGGCGGTGCTGTGCCGTCTGCGGTGGTTGTAGAAGTCGTAGCACCAGGGCAGCACGACGGCCCGGGCATGATCAGGATCGAGCAGCTGGTGGCGGGACAGGACCTCCCATTCCAGGCTGGAGAAGAACGCCTCCGCGGCGGCGTTGTCGAAGCAGGACCCGACCCTGCCCATGGACTGACGAACGCCTAGATCAGAACAGACCTGGCTGAAGGCACGCGCGGTATAGGTCGATCCGCGGTCGGTGTGGAATACCACATTGTTGATCTTGGTCTTGCCGCCGCGGATCGTGGCGGCGATCTTGATGGCCTGCTCGCACAGCTCGGCGTCGCAGCGCAGACTGGTCGCCGCGGCCAGCAGCCGGCGGGAGTACAAGTCGATCACCGTGGCCAGGTACAGCTTCCCGGCCGCGGTGGGGATCTCGGTGATGTCGCCACACCAGCGCAGGTTCGGCGCCGCCGCGGTGAAGTCGCGCCGCAGCAGGTCGGGGAACTTCGGCGCCGACGGGTCCTGCCTGGTGGTTCCCTTTCTGCGCTTGACCTTCCGGGCGACCAGGCCTTGGCGGCGCATCGAGCCCGCGACCGTCTTCTCCGACACAACCCAGCCCGCGGCCCGCAGGTCGACGTGCAGACGGGGCGAGCCGTGCACGCCCTTGGCGTCGGCGAACATGACCGCCACGGCAACGTCCAGGTCGGCCCGACGCTGCTGCCGCGGTGTGGGTAGCCGGTCCCGCCACTTATAGAACCACGACAGACTCACCCCCAGCAGCAGACAGGTCAGCGTGTGCGGCACCCGGTAGCGGGTCCTCTGGTCGGCGATGAAACGGGCCACGCTCACCTCGTCGCCTCCTTCACCCACAGGACCACCGAGCGCTTGAGGACATCACGCTCCATCCGCAGCTCCGCGACCTCGGCCCGGAGCCGCTTCAGCTCCTCGACCTCGCCCGTGGACAGCCCGTCGGTGCCCTGCCGAGCCTCCCGGTCACGGGCCACCCAGTTGCCCAGGGTGCCCTCGTTGATCCCGAGATCACGGGCTATCTGAGCGATCGGCTTACTGGTCTCCTTGACGATCCGCACCGCTCCCTCACGGAACTCCCGGTCGTACTTGTTGCGCTTCTCTGGCATCGCTACTCCTTATAGCTGATGCCTCCACGGTTCTGGGGGAGCTCCAAGGTCGCATTCGTGACCGGTGCCGCCAGCGGCATCGGCCGCGCCACCGCACTTGCGTTCGACCGCGAACGCACCAACGTCGTGGTAGCCGACATCGATCAACGAGGCAACCAGGACACGGTCAGGGCGATCGAGGACCTCGGCGGTCAGGCCCTCGCCGTCGTGTGCGACGTCACTCGTAGCGAGGACGTCCAGACCTCACTCAACAACACAGCGGAAAAGTTCGGGCGCCTGGACTACGCCTTCAACAACGCCGGCGCAGAACAACAGCCCAAACTGACCGCCGACATCACCGAAGAGGAATGGGACCGGATCATCACCATCAACCTCCGAAGTGTGTTCCTATGCCTGAAGTACGAGATCCCGCTGATGCTTCAGTACGGCGGCGGCGCAATCGTCAATACTCCTCCGGCGCCGGGATCAAGGTCTTCGGACGCGGCGCCGCCTACGCCGCCGCGAAACACGGCGTGGTCGGCCTGACCAAAGATGCCGCACTCGACTACGCCTCGTCGAACATCCGGATCAACGCCATCTGCCCCGGCATCATCGACACCGAGATGATGGACCGCTTCACCGGTGGCACCTCCGAAGAACGAGACAGGGTCATCGCCCAGGAACCGATCGGACGGATGGGCCGACCCGACGAGATCGCCGCAACGGTCGTCTGGCTGTGCTCCGACGCAGCCTCCTTCGTCACCGGCCACGCCATGGTCGCTGACGGCGGCCAGACGCTGTAGACCCCGCTGGTGCCATGATGATCAAGTTGTGTACTTCCACCATCGATCCCTTCCTCACGGCGGGACCGACGTTCACCGAGCAGGCTGGCGGTGGCGGAGGGATTTGAACCTCAGTCTTCCTTCTTCAGTTCCTCGGCGAACATCACGAGGATGCCGCTGGGGCCGCGGAGGTAGGTGAGCTTGTAGACGTCCTCGTAGGTGGCGACGCCGCGGAGCGGGTGACAGCCGTGTCTGGCGGCGATCTCGAGGGCGGCGTCGATGTTGTCGACGGTGAGACAGACGCGGTGCATGCCGATTGTGTTCGGCTGGACCGGCTCGACCTCGATCGCGTCCGGGTGCACGTACTGGAACATCTCAATACGACCATGGCCGTCGGGTGTTTGGAGCACGGCAACGTCGGCGGTGTTGCCGTCTAGACCGACGGCGGTGTCAGCCCACTCGCCGCTGATCCGGGCGCTTCCGAGCACGGTCAGGCCGAGGTCGGTGAAGAAGGCGATCGCCGCGTCCAGGTCGCGGACGGCGATGCCGACGTTATCGAGTCTGACCGGCATGGGTCGCAGGGTAGCCCAGGGACAGTCATCGCCAGAGCCGCGACCTCGACGAGTAACCGCCAGGCGGAGGCCCGCCAAGACGGGCACGGCGCCGATGCGCTTCAGCAGGTTCGGCGAACGACGGCCGCACTTGTACGGCCCGGGGCGCCGGAGGCGTCTGCAGCCACAACTGAGACCACAATTGAGACCACCATGCGAAACGCCGGCTCTGCCCCTAGGACAGGACCGGCGTTTCTCCTTGTCAGACCGGCGGTGGCGGAGGGATTTGAACCCTCGGAGGCTTTCACCTCACACGCATTCGAGGTTTGCTGACGGCCGCCCGGGTTGGTACCTAGGTGTCCGTCCATGCGGGATGCAGCAGCACACGACGCCACGTGAACGCCGCCGAACGGGCGCGAATGAGACTGCCGATGAGACTGCAGGTCGCAGCCGCTGCGCTGAGCCGACACTTCAGTCAGCAGGTCATCGGCAGTGCGTGGCGATGACCCATTCGGATCACGGCGGGGGGTTTGGCGCCGCCGCAGGACTTGAACGCGCACTCCCGCCTCCGGAGGGCGGCGTCCGGCGGCGTCACCTGACCTAATCAGCAGCATTTGGCATAGCGTCCTCGCCAGGTCGCTACTTGGCGGTGGGTTCGGGCTGAATGCAAGGGCAAATACGGCGGCGCAGCCGCTGCACGAGCCTCAGTCACCACTGTTTGCTTCGGGCAGCATGACCGCCGGCGTCGACGAGTATCTTCAGGCGGTGGGAGACGGGCGGCGTTCACGGTTGTCAATCGAGCGTGATGACGACTTTGCCGTTGGCGCGGCCCTGCTCGACGTACGCCAGCGCCTCCAGGGTCTGGTCAAATGGGAACGTCTTGTCGATGACAGGGTGGAGGTGGCCGGCGTCGTAGAGGGCGGCCAGCTCGCGCAGCTGGGCGCCGTTGGCCTGCATGAACAGGAACGAGTAGCTCACACCTAGCTTCCGGGCTTGGTTGTGGACCTTTCGGCTCAGCAGCCCCATCACGACGCCCATGAACTTCGGCGCCCCGAGCTGCTTTGCGAACCCGGGGTCCGGCGGGCCAGTCACGCTGATCGCCTGTCCGCCGGTCTTGAGGACCGTGAGCGACTTCTGGAGGTTTTCGCCACCGAGGGAGACCAGCACGACGTCGTAGCCGGAGAGGACGTCGGCGAAGTCGTCCTTCTTGTAGTCCACGACGACGTCGGCGCCGAGGCTGCGCATCAGCTCTGCGTTCTTTCCGCTGGCGGTCGTCGCCACCGTGGCGCCGAGGTGCTTGGCGAGCTGGATCACGGTCGACCCCAGGCCGCCGGAGCCGGCGTGGACGAGGACCTTCTGGCCAGGTTTCAGGTGGGCGCGGTCCACGAGGGCCTGCCAGGCAGCCAGTGACACCAGCGGCACCGCCGCTGCCTCGTGCAGGGTGAGCGAGTCTGGTTTGGGCGCGACGTCGTCCTGGTCGATCGCGATGTATTCCGCGAAGGTCCCGATCCGCAGGTCGCGGGGGCGGGCGTAGACCTCGTCGCCTACCTGGAAATCCCGTACGGCGGAGCCGACCCTAGTCACCACGCCGGCGACGTCGTGGCCGAGCACGAACGGGGTCTGGTACTTCAGGACACGCTTGAACTCGCCGTTGCGGACCATCTTGTCCAGCGGGTTGACGCTGGCGGCGCTCACCTTGACCAGCACATCTTCGTCGCCGACCTCAGGCTCGGGTATGTCGGCGGCGCGCACTCTGTTCTTGCCGTACTTCTCCACGACAAATGCCTTCATGACCGTTCGCCTCTCAGAGAAACTCGAGAGCCCGTTTGACGAAGTCCTCGTGGAACTGGAACACCCCGCCGTGCCCGGCGTCGGGATAGAGGACGAGTTGGCTGTTGGGGAGTCGTCGGTCGAGGTCGATGGTGTTCTTGGTGGGCACCATCTTGTCGCCGTCACCGTTCATCACGAGCACCTGCTGGCGGATACTCGCGAGGTCTGCCGGCTTCTGCCGACCCCATCGGTGGATGGCCTTGAGCTGGGCGCGGAACGAGCACACGGAGATGGCCTTGTCGCGATCGTTGGTACGTTCCGCCAGCCGTGCCAGGAACTCCCTCCCGGCTCGGCGGCCGTTGGCCGTCCTGGTGAAGAAAAGAAACTGCTTGGGGTCCTGGCAGGTGAGCAGTCCTCGCGCAGTGTCGAGGTAGGTGATGCGGGTCACCTTGTCGATGCCTTCGCCCCCCGCGGGGCCGGTTCCGGCGAGGATCATCTTGCGCACGAGCTGCGGCTGCTGCTGGGCAATCACCTGGGCGATCATGCCGCCCATGGACAACCCGAAAAGGTCGACCTGATCGAAGCCGAGGGCACGGATGAAGGTGACGGTGTCGCTTGCCATCTGCTTGATGGTCATCGGCGTGGCCCCGCTGGAGGCACCGACACCTCGGTTGTCGAAGGTGATGACCCGATGCTTGGCGGCGATGCCGTCCACGACTCGGGGGTCCCAGTTGTCCAAGACCGCGGCCAGGTGGGTGAGGAAGACCACCGGCACCCCGCTGCTCGGGCCGAGCTGACGGTAGGCGAACTCCACGCCGCCGGCGTTGATGGTGTGCGTCGGCGCGTTCTGCCACGTGTGTGAAGCCGCACCGGTGGGTGCCTGGACCGCTGTCATGCTGTTTCTCCTTTGCGGGTACTGCCTGGGGTTACATTACGGTCATAATACTATAGTATGGTCATAATGCAATAGAGGAACGCGAGCAGGGCCGCCCAACTCCGTTGGCTGGCCAAGGGTCGGACCCTCGCAGCACCCTCCCAGTACACGATCGAGAAAGTTCGGCGAGAGGGATCACATGCGCTACAGCAAGGACCACAAGCAGGACACCAGACAACGCATCCTCGAAGCCGCCGGACGGCGCTTCAAACAAGAAGGCATCGACGGTACCGGCGTGGCCGCCGTGATGTCCGACGCCGGCCTAACCAACGGCGCCTTCTACGCCCACTTCGCGTCCAAGGAAGATCTCGTCGCGAACGTGCTCGCCGACCAGCTGCGCGCCCAACGCCAAAGCTTCGACTCCCAACCCCCGGATCGGCAGGGACTCGAAGCGTTCATCCGCTCCTACCTGTCCCCACAGCACCGCGACCAGTACGCCGACGGCTGCCCGTCGGCTGCGCTGCTCGACGAGATCGCCCGCCGCCCCGCCGCCACCAAACAGGTCTTCACCGACGAACTGATGGGCGTCATCGACGACATCGCGTCGCGTCTCGACCCAACCCACGCCGAGGCGGCTCAATCCGACGCGCTCACCCTCTTCGGATTGATGCTCGGCACGCTGCAACTCGCACGGGCGCTGACAGACCGCGACCTGTCCGATCAGCTCCTCGCCCGGGGCGTCGAGGCGGCCATGAAGTTGCTGAACGACCGGGCATGACCGCATTGCAGAACGCCCCGCCTGCTGCAAACGCACGCCCACAAGGAAACGACCGACCTCTACTCGCATGTCGGCGTACGACCTCACGTGTCGGTCTGGGTACTACCTGACGAGTCGGTCTCGGCTGGGTGATCATGTCATGGTGCGTTCCAATACACTCGAACGCTTGACAGTCAGGTACTGAGACTGAGGCTGCCGAAGGGCGGAACCGTGAACTCGATCAGTCCTGAGCCGTCGGGTGTGGACAGCGAGGTTTCGCTTGCGTCTGGCCTCCGGAGGATTGCATTCGTTATCGGGTGCGCGGTTCGGACGACCAGCCTCGGATCCGGGGTCGCGTTCAGAACGGTGGTCTCATGGTCGGCCTGGTCCGGAAGGTCCACGACCAGCGGGGCGTAGCGCGCGGTCACCGTACGCCGGAGGTCTGCCCGCTTCGCCCGGATCAGGTGGTACCCCTGCTCAGCGCCAAGGACTTCCAGCTCGCCATCGAGAGTGACGGCGGCGTGGTCACTCCAGAGGGCGAGGAGGCCGTTCAGCGCGTTGCTCTGCTCGTGGGAAAGAGTGGAGAGCCGCATCGAGATCTGAGGTACACCGAACCATCCGGCGTAGAGCTGCTGGGCCACAGCCTCCGCACCGCCCTGCGGTCCCCACATAATCGGGTCGCTGTGGACTATCTGACCCACCGACATCAGGCGGGCGTCAATGGTGGAGATCCGGTTGAGGGTGCTGTCGCCCGGGCAGTCGCCGGCGCGGAGTATCTGGCCGTATCGAGCGACCGCGGGACTGACATAGGGCTGGCGGAACTCAAAGGCGACCGCGGCTTGTCCGGCTTCGGCGAGTCTCCGCCGAACATCGGCGAGCAGATCCGCCATGGCGTGGCCGACGTCCGCCCTGACACCCGCGTCACCAGAGGTGGCTCCGTAGACCATGGCCTGCTCAAGGAAGTCGATCTTGAGCATGTCGACTTGGTAGTCCTCGACCAGCCGAAGGCAGGTTTCGACGGCGAACCTCCGAACTTCTTCGTGACGAGGGTCGAGCACCTGGCACTGCAGCGGAGGCGCATAGTGCGGGGCGAACCGGTGAAGCCGGTCGTAGACGTCGCTGCCCTGGCCGAGGAGGAGCGGCGCGATCCAGAGGGCGACGGCTGAGCCGGTGTCATGGAGTGAGCCGACCGTCGCGGCGAGGTCGGGGAACTTGGCGAGGTCGGGGAGCCAGTCGCCGCAGCCCTGGTAGCCACGCCCGGAACCGTGACGCTGCCAGCCGTCGTCGATGAACACCGAGCCGCACCCGAGCCCTGCTGCCAGAGAAGCCTCGGAGCACACCAGCTCGGCGGTGACGTCCTGGGAGAAGGTGTACCAGGTGGAGTAGACCGGGCGGCGAGTCACCGGCGGCGGGACCAGCGGCTCCGCGCTGCACTGCTGCGACGTCCACCTGCAGAGTCGTCGAAGAGTGTCGACCAGGTCAGCCCGGGAGCCGTCGAGAACGATGGTGAGGTCGGTTGCCAGCGGCCGCGTCGGCTGCATCTGCACGACGAACGACTTTCGCTCCTCCGACACGCCGTAGGTGATCTCTAGTTCGGAGACTGCTTCACCGGCCGCCCAGCCCAGCAGGACCCCGCCGTTCGCGTTGTAGAGGGCGCCCACGGGTGCGGACTGGACCAGGCTCGTGACAGCCGGACCGACCCAGTCAGGTGGAAGGAGCCGATGAGTTCGACCGCCGGGCTGCCAGTAGCCGGCCGCATCAGCCAGATCTACCTCTAGCCGGAGGGAGGGCCGCTGATCATTCGCCGACGCGGTGATTTCGACCAGATTCTGATCGAGGAGTTCGCACCTGAGCTCGGTGGTTTCACTTGGCTGGAGCACCGTCAAGCCGCTGATCCGCTCGAACGCAGTCTCGATCATGGCTGAGATCATCGCTAGCTCCCCACTCGCTGCCGTGTGCGGCCCCGTTTTGGCTCCAGAGGACACAGTTCACGTCAGTTCTATCGTCGCAGCAGCGCTAAGGCGGCGCGGCCCGCAGCGGAGCCAGGACACGCGCCGCCCGCCGGCGCGGAGCACCGGGCCCTTGATCATCTAAGAGCCAGAATCGGCAGTGCGGGGCACAGGCTATGTGTCGTGTGACGGGTGATGTGCGACAGTCGCTCGCCAGTTGATGCGCGACAGTGGTCGGGCTCGGCCAGCCTGAGCTGGACGAGGAGCAAGATCAGGTCGTGTCGCGCGATCTGCTCCGGCTTGCTCGCCTTTGTCGCGACTCGGATCGCATCATCGAACGCTACGGCCGAGACGCGTACCGAACTGCAATTGGGGTGTTCACCAGTTCCTCGGCCGATTCGCACCGGTGATGTACGTCCTTGCACCGGGTTCCTAGGCCGATCCTCATAGGGCGGCGGGCCGGGGCGGTCGTGAGCGGCTGAGGCAAACCTCTCAAGACTCGAAGCGTCGGTTGAGCTCTGCCATCACCGGCCACGCGGCACCCTCGGCGTTGGACAGCACGACAGCGTCGACGTCGGCGTTGCCGTACCGGGTGAGTAGGGCACTGACGCCGGCGTTGCTGCCCTCCTTGTACAGCGTCGACCGGCGGAACTCCAGACCGAAACCAAAACGGACCTGCTCGTCCCGAGCGACCTGCGGAGTCAGGAATGCCTCCGTCAACGTGGGCGTCAGCAGCTGCCCGCTCCGTACGGCGTCGAGAAAGATCAACAGATCCTTGGCCGCCGCGTGAGCCCCTCCGTCCGGCGATCCGATCGGCGGATAGCTGAAGATGTTCGAGCGCCATGTTCCGTCGACCAGGTCCCAGCCCTCGGCCACCCGCGGGACCGAATCTCGACGGTCGAAGAAGCCGGCCCCGGTCATGCCCGCCCGCTCGAAGATCTCTCTCGTCACGTAGGACCGGTAGGACTCCCCAACGATCCGTTCGAGCGCCAGCCCGGCCAGCACATAACTCACGTTGCAGTACCGGGCTTGAAACCCGGGCTTGGTTAGCGCCGGCTTGTGGGCGAACTGGGGCAGGAAGTCAACCGTTTCCATGATCGCGTAGCACGGGATGTCCACGAACACATCGGCATAGACCTCGCCGGCCTCCTCGTCAGCGTCGTCGGCGATCCCGCTTGTGTGGGTAAGGAGGTGCCGCAGACTGACTGCGGTGGAGATTGTCGTTCCCGACAGGTCGACGTAGCGGTGGATCGAGGCGTCCAAGTCGAGGCGGTCCAATCCAACCTGTTGAAGAACGGCCACGCTGGTGAACAACTTCGTGATCGACGCCGTGTCGAAGCGAGTGTCGACGGTGTTGGGCACCTGCCAGCGCGGAGTCGCGTATCCATACGCCTCGCTGAAGACGACCGCCCCCGCCTGACGGACGACAACGACACCGGTGAAGCCCGACGCGCGGACGACCGTGTCGAGCCCATCGATGTCCATCGGCTACCTAACTAAGTGGAAGGACAAGGTGTCGACGTTTGCCGGTGATCGTCATGGTGCCCTCTCCGATCGTGCGACGGACCGACGGCCCCAGACTGCATCATTGTGCCCATCAGCTTTGCTACCGTTTGCGCGGCCGCACCGCGCGGTCGCAGGTGACGCCCTTGCGGAGGCCACGTGCGGCCCCTCAACCTCACCCCACGACTTCTGCTCGCCGCCGCCCGCCAACTGTGCGTCGACCTCCCGGGCTGATCCCGATCAGGTCGTCACCCACCGGCCTGGTGAGGTGCGCCTCGGCGATCCGGAGCCGCCCGGGGGTGTCGATGACCCGCGCGAGCTGTAAGCCAGCCGCGCCGAGGAGACTCCCCAGCTCGTCGGCGGTCCGCTCCCGACCACCGGTGACGGCGAGCATGATGACGTCGATCGACAGGCTGCCCGGGTCGAGATGCTCGGGCAGGATTCCCTCGATGATGAGCACCCTGGCGTCGTCGGTTGCCGCTCGCCGGATCGCGGCCAGGATGGCTAGCGCCTCGGCGTCGGCCCAATCGTGGAGCACGTCCATGACCAGATAGGTGTCCCCGGCCGGGAGGGGGTCGACGAAGAAGTCGCCCGCCTGCCGCACAAGCCGGGGATGCGCCGGTCCTCCTGCCTCGACGACCCCAGACAGGTCGAAGAGGATGCCTCGTGCCTGAGGCGTCACCTCGAGCACGGCGTGCAGCAGGTGGCCGCGGCCGCCGCCAACGTCGACGATTCGGCAGGCTGAGGAGAAGTCGTGGGCCGCCAGGACGGCCCTAGTGTCGCCCGCCGCCCTCGCGCTCATGGCCCGACCGAACACCGCGCGTTCGGCCGGCGCCCTACTGAGGTAGCCCCACAGACCGTCGGGATCGCTGAGCTCGATCGACGGGCGACCGGTGCGGATCGAGTGAGCCAGTTCGTCGAAGGACTTCAGCACCACCGGCAGGCCCATCATCTGAGGGAAGGCGCGCATCGACATCGGGTTGTCGCTGCGCAGCAGCCGGGATGCAGGGCTGTGCTGATATCCGCCGCCGGCGCAGGAGAACACGCCGTGCGCGGACAGCAGGCGGAGCACCCGGTTCAGCCCGTCCGGGTCGACGGCGCACCGCTGTGCCAGTTCACTCGCGGGGACGGGGCGGTCCTGGATGTGGTCGGCGACGCCGAGTTCCGCCACGACGTGCAGGCATCGGGCAGCCACGCCCGCGTTGGTGATCGAGAAGATCAGCTCGTGCGGCTCCATGGCCACCTAGCCGATCCGGGCGGGTGCCCGGGTGCGGGAGACCCACGCGTCGAATCCGAGCAGCGATGGGTTCAGTGCCCTGGCGAGTCGCACGTCCCGCAGCCGGCAGTAGTCGCCGTTGACCTCGGCCACGTACTGGAACATGTTGGCCGCGACGTCGATGCCGGGAAACGGCAAGGAGCGGAACACCTCCAGTGGCGGCGACTGGTAGCGCACCGGCTCGTCCCACACGCGCGCCAGCCCGGCTGCGAGCCGCTCGCCGGTGACGTGTTCTCCGGCGATCCCGATGGTCTTTCCGAGGAACTCCTCGCCCCTGCGGAACACCCCGTACGCGCACCGGCCGATGTCCTCAGCGGCGATACCCGGCAGCAGTGCGTCACCCAACGGCATCATCGCGGTGAGCACGCCGTCCGGTCCGGGCTGTGGCGCACCGAGGCCGAACACCCACGCTTCCCAGTGGAAGGGTGTGAGCAGGTAGGTCGTGGGGACACCGGCGTCGTCGAAGCGCACGTCGCCTTCAGACTTGGCGTCCCACTGCGGCACCTTGAACCGGCCCTGGAGCGTCGGCATCTGGTCGTCGGCTAGTGCGTACCGTCGCCGGGTGTCCTCCGCAGTGCACCAGATGGCGTGCCCGACGCCGGCGGCCGCGGCGGCCCGGGCCAGGTTGGCGGCCTGGGTGACCTCCCGCTCGGCGTCGAAATGCTCGAAGAACGTCGTCAGGCAGAACGCGCCGTACGCTCCCTCGAAGGCAGTGACCAGGCTGTCAGCGTCGTCCAGGTCGGCGCGCACCACGGTGGCGCCCTGGTCGCCCAGCGCCCGGGCGGCGGTCGAGCCAGGGGTTCGCGTGATGACCCGGCAGGCGTAGCCGCCCGCCGGATCGGCGAGGATCGCCCGGGCCAGCCCGCCGCCGGTGGCGCCCGCGCCGCCGACCACGGCGATGATCTTCGTTTCGGTTCTGTTCGCTTCGGTCATGCCTCAAGACGCTAGGCGTGCGGGGACGACGGCGCATCGACCGATCTACTCAACCGACGTACTCAGTTCCCGCCCTCGCGCCCACAGCGCGATCTGGCTCCGGTTCGGCAGATCCAGCTTGTCCAGGATGTGCTGAACATGGTTCTGCGCGGTGCGTTCGGACAGGAACAGCCGCGACGCGACCTCGCGGTTCGTCAGGCCCTGCGCGACCAGGTCCGCGATCTCACGCTCGCGGGGCGTCAGCGCCGCCGCGGGGGCGGTGTCGATCCGATCGAGCAGGTCCTTCGCCTTGGCTCGGATCGGCGGCATGCCCAGCTCGTCGGTCCGCCGCAGCGCCTCGACCGCCACGGTCCGGGCGCGGGCCAGGTCACCCGGATCCGAGCGACGGACGAGTGCCGAGGCGAGCTCGTATCCGGCCTCGGCGCGGTACCCCTCCGCGCCGTTCTCCGTGCAGCCCTTCACCGCCTGCTCGAGATCAGCGATCGCGTCGTCGACGAGCCCCAGGTGGGCGGCCGCGAGACCGAGATAGAGCTCGACCGGGCCGCCGTACGCCATCGCGTAGCGGCCGTTGACGACGTGGTGCCCACGCCAGGCGCCGAGCTTGGCCCGCAAGATCGCCACGTCGTCGTCCGCGCCGAGGGCCTGCGCGGTCGCAATGCCCACCGCCCAGGTGAAGAGCATGGCATGGGGCGATTCCTGCCACTCCGAGACCGGGCCGAGCCGGCGGTAGATGTCGGCAGCCTCCCGCAGCCGTCCCACGTCGGCCAGCATGCTCGCCGGCGCCAGGGTCGGGATGACACCGGCCACGGGCCAGTTCCCCTGGGTGGCGTCGGCGGCGGTGATGCCGGCGGTCCCGAGTGACTCGGTGGTGTGCCCGGTGTGATGGCACTGGATGCCCAGCAGCCCGCTCCACATCATGTACGCCGGCGGGAACCCGGTGGCCGCGAGCGTGCCGAGGGCCTGGGTGCCAAGCCGGTAAGCGTCGGCGTAGCGCCCCCTGGCCTGAGCGAGCATTGCGCGGCAGCGCAGCAGCCGCCACTGCGCCATCGGGCCGCCGACCAGCGCGGCCCAGCGGCCGATGGCCTCGAGCTCGCGGGCTGCCCGCGCCAGGTCGCCGCGCTCGCTCGCGGCGTCGAAGCGCCACTCCGAGGCCGACAGGAAGGCATCCGCCCGGCCGGTGCGGGTCCCGAGTGCCCACATTCGGTCTGCGTTGTCCTCACGCTCGGCGAGCCCGTCAGGACCGGCACGGACCATGTGATGCGCGGTGAGGGCCGCCTCCAGCGCGGTCGGGTCGCTGCTGGCCTCGGCCAGGACGAGCGCCTGATCGACGGCGGGATAGGCCGCATCGAGGTCGCAGAGGTAGTCGCAGACCCAGGCGTACTGGGCCAGCACCCGGGCCCGGAGCGCAGCCGGCGCGCCGTCGAGGACGGCAAGGGCGCGTTCGCACAGCGCCCGGATCAGGCGGTCGATCCCCTCGTCGAAGATCGGCTCGGGCACCAGCGCAGCCTCGCCCGCCAGGTCGGGACGGCCGATCCGTACGGCCAGGTCGACCGCGTGGACGCAGGTCTGGAGTGCGCCGTTGATGTCCGAGGACAGGCACTGGGCGCTGGCGTACGCGATCATCAGCCGGCACCGTGCGACCTCGTCCAGTACTCCCTCGCCGAGCTCCAGCGCCCGCCCGTACCAGAGGCGGCCGTCCTCGTAGGCGTGCAACCGCATCGCCTCGCGGCCGGCCCGCTCCGTCCACGTCGCCGCGACGGCCCGGTCACCGTCGATCGCCGTCTCCGCCCAGTGGTGCGCCAGGTCGAAGACCATCCCCTCGATATGCGCCACCTGGGCCTCGATCGCCTCGGCCGCACGACGGTGCAGGGTGACCCGCTGCGCGCTGCCCAGACCGGCGACGATCGCGTCCCGGACCAGGCCATGGGCGAACCGTCGCTCACCCGGCGCCCCGTCCTCGAGGACCAACGAAGCGCGTGCCGCCTCGTCCAGCGACGTCAGGCAGTCGCCCACGTTCGTCCCCGTCATCGCCGCGACGAGGGGGACCGCGAACCGGGTCCCCAGCAGCGACGCGGCACGCAGCGATGCTGCGCAGTCGGCGGAAAGCTGCCCGAGCCGCTGGCCGATCGCGTCGAGCACAGACCTCGGCACGGCCCCCGGGAATGTAGATCCGTCGGCGAGCTGGCGGGCGAGCTGACCCACGAAGAACGGGTTGCCTGCTGTGGCGCTGTACACGGCAGCCAGCTCGTCGTCGCTGGCCGCTCGCCCGACGATGCCGGAGACCTGCTCACCCACGGCGGCTCGCTCCAAGCCACGGAGTTCGACCTGGGTGGTGTTGGGCTCCTGGGCCAAGGCGGCGAGAGGGCCGGCCGTGTCGCGGCAGCAGGCGACCACCAGTAATGGGTCGTCGCGTGCCGTGCGTGCGAGGTACTGCACCAGCAGCTGCGACGCCTCGTCGGCGCCGTCCACGTCGTCGAGGACGACGAGCAGCGGACGACTCCTCGCGGCCCCCAGCACGAGCCGGGCCACCTCGTCGAACCTCCTTACGCGCTCCTCCAGCGACGGCTCGACACCGCTTGCGAGCACATCCGCCAGGGTGTCCTGCGTGGCCAGCCCGGCGGTTTCCAGTGCCCGCAGCACCTCTCGCCACGGCCAGTACGGCGGTGCGCCGTCCGTCGAGGCGGTCCGGCCCCACGCGGTGAAAACTCCCCGGTCCCGAGCCTGACCAGTGAGCTCCTCGACCAGCCGGGTCTTGCCGATCCCCGGCTCGCCCACGCAGACGACCAGGTTCGCGCGACCTTGCTGTGACTCGTCGAGACAGCCGAGCAGCACGTCCAGCTCACGCTCCCGACCAACCAATGCTGTGCGCACCCGTGCCTCCTCGGAGCCAGCTTCGAAGTCACGGACCTGAAATTGGCAGATCATCATCGACCCCGTACTCGAAACCGTACGCCGACTGCCAGCGAGAGCGCCTTGGATGTCTACCTGATTGTCGGGAGGAGCGAGACGGTGCCGCTGCAGTTTGCTGCGGCAACCGAGGTTGGCCGCGGAGCCTTCGGGGAGATAGCGGCGGATCGCCAGACCTGTCCTTCATCGGGCATGTCGGCCAGGACCGCTTCAACGAGTCCGATCACAGCGGGCTCGTCGGGGAAGGTCCCTCGCTCAAGGAGCCACGTCAACGAGGTCGAGCTCGTGCTCCTCCGGTGGCTCGGCTGGCGCCGGGATGCCAAGCTCGGTGAGAACGGCGGCGACCGCTGGTCGCACCTGTGCGTCCCGGAAGGTCAGCCATTGCTGCCGGGACTGCCACACGTCCAGATGCCGCAGCCCGCTGTCGGTCTTGGTGACCACCGCGGCGATCAGCCCCTCCGGGCGCTCATCACCGATCGCCTTGCTCACCAGCCGGTAGATCTGCTCATTGCCCGGGGCGTCGTAGTAGAACGCGTAGGTCATGACTCCTCCTCGAGGACTGTAGCTGCGGGAGGAACGCCCTGTGGAGGGGCGTAACGCCAGTACACCCCTCGGTAGCGGAGGCTCTCCGGAGTGCGGCTGATCCGTCGGTGTTCGTGCCGGACGTCAGGGCGTCGGGCTGGCGTCGGCTGCTGTGCTGGTGCCTATCCAGGAGCCGAGCAGGTCGAGCGCGTGGGCGGTAGGTGAAGCGGGTTCGGCGGCGTAGATAGTGAGGGTGAGGCCGGGGTCGGAGATCATGTCGACGCTTTCGTAGGCGAGGTCGAGGTCGCCGACCACGGTGTGGTGAAAGTGCTTGGTGCCGGCGCCGTGGAGGCGGACGTCGTGGCGGCCCCAGCGGCGGCGGAACTCCTCGCTGCGGGTGGACAGCTCGCCGACCAGGTCGTGCAGAGCTTTGTCGTGGGGGTCGCGGCCGGCCTCGGTCCGCAGGATCGCAACGCAGGTGTCGGCGGCGAGGTCCCAGTCGGGATAGAAGCGGTGTGAGTCGTCGTGCAGGAAGGTGTAGCGGGCGAAGCTGGGCGGATCGCCGGGTTCGTGATCGTAGACGGAGGCATGCATCGCGAGGCCGAGACGATTGGTGGCGAGCAGGTCCATCCGCCCGTTGCGGATGATCGCCGGTGTCGTGATGCCGTCCAGCACCCAGCGCAGCGCCGGCCGCGGCGTCCAGGTCTTGGTGGCGCGTCGGCGTGGCCGCATTCCGGCGCTGGTGCCGTCGGCGGCGTGGGCGAGGTGGAACAGATGGGCGCGTTCGGCGTCGTCGAGCTGCAGAGCGCGGGCGAGGGCGTCCAGGACCGAGGCGGAGACGCCGCTGAGGGCGCCGCGTTCGAGCTTGCTGTAGTACTCGACGCTGACCCCGGCGAGAGCGGCGACCTCGCCGCGACGGAGTCCGGGCACACGACGGCTGCCGATATCGGGCACGCCGGCCTGCTGCGGGGTGATCTTGGCTCGCCGCGAGACGAGGAACTCACGGACCTCGGCGCGGTTGTCCATGGTGGCGACGCTACGGCGTCTTGTCGACGGCTGGGATGCCCTGTCAGTACACCTTCCATCAGGGACTCCCTCAGGCCCGCGTGACCGGTTTTGCTTGCGATGTCGCCGGCAACAGTCGGCGGCCCGGGTTGTGACTTCGAGGAGAACTGTTCGATGCGTGTAGCGGTGATGCATGCCCCTGGCGACGTCCGGGTCGAGGACCGTCCGGAGCCCACGATCCTCGAGCCGACGGATGCGGTCATCCGGCTGTCCGCCACCTGCATCTGCGGTTCCGACCTGTGGCCCTACCGCGGTGCCGACCCGGTCACCCAGCCCTCGCCGATGGGTCACGAGTACGCCGGTGTGGTCGAGGAGGTCGGCTCGTCGGTGACCACCGTGCGCCCGGGCCAGTTCGTGGTCGGCTCGTTCTTCGCCTCCGACAACACCTGTGAGATCTGCCGGGCCGGCTACCAGACCTCCTGCGTCAAGCGGCAGCCCGGCGCCCCGGACGGCGCGCAGGCGCAGTGGCTGCGGGTGCCGCTGGCCGACGGAACGCTGGTCGCCACCCCCGAGCTGCCGGACGAGGACCTGGTCCCCGACCTTCTCGCCGCGTCCGACGTGCTCGGCACCGGCTGGTTCGGCGCCGTCGCCGCTGAGGCCGGACCGGGGAAGACGGTCGCGGTGGTCGGTGACGGAGCCGTCGGTCTCCTCGGGGTGATGGCTGCGCAGCAGGTCGGCGCCGAACGGATCATCGCCATGAGCCGCCACGCGGACCGCCAGGCGTTGGCCCGCGAGTTCGGCGCCACGGAGATCGTCACCGAACGCGGCGACGAGGGCGTAGCCTGGATCAAAGACCTCACCGACGGCCTCGGCGCGCACTCGGTCATCGAGGCCGTCGGCACCCAGGAATCGATGATGCAGGCCATCCGCGCCGCCCGGCCCGGCGGGCACGTCGGCTACGTCGGTGTCGCCCACGACGTATCGCTGCCCGGGGAGGAGATGTTCTTCTCCCACGTCCACCTGCACGGCCGACCGGCCCCGGTGCGCCGGTTCCTGCCCGACCTGATCGACCTGATCGTGAACCGCCGCATCCGACCCGGCCGGGTGTTCGACCTCGAGCTGCCCCTGGACGAGGCGGCCGCCGGCTACAAGGCCATGGACACCCGACAGGCCATCAAGGTGCTCCTCCGCCCCTGACTGAGAACCGGAACAGGAGTATCGACACGATGAACCCCACCTACGACTTCGCCGGTCAGGTTGCCGTCGTCACCGGAGCCAGCTCGGGCATGGGCCTGGCCACCGCCCATGCGTTCGCCGAGTCCGGCGCCGCCGTCGTGCTCGCCGACGTCAACCAAGACGCCCTCCAGACCGCCGTCGTCGAGCTGACCGCCGCCGGTCACCAGGCGCTCGCCGTGACCTGCGACGTCTCCCAGGAAGACCAGGTCGCCGCCATGGTTGCGGCCGCTGTCGACACCTACGGCCGGCTCGACATGGCGTTCAACAACGCCGGCATCCAGGCGCCACCCACCGATGCCGCCGACGAGCCGGCCGAGACCTTCGACCGCGTCAACGCCATCAACCTTCGCGGCATCTGGGCCTGCATGAAGCACGAGCTCGCCCAGATGCGCACCCAAGGCAGCGGCGCCATCGTCAACTGCTCCTCCCTCGGCGGCCTGGTCGGACTGCCCGGCCGAGCGGCCTACCACGCGTCGAAGCACGGCGTCATCGGCCTCACCCGCAGCGCGGCCCTCGAGTACGCCCCGCGCGGCGTTCGCATCAACGCCATCTGCCCCGGCACGTTCGAGACTCCGATGGTCACCGACATGATCGCCAAAGGCGAGCTCAGCGTCTCCGACGCCATCGGCAACCAACCCATCGGCCGACTCGGCCGCGCCGACGAGATCGCCGCCGCGGTGCTCTGGCTCTGCAGCCCCGGTGCCAGCATGGTCCTCGGGGTCGCGCTCCCTGTCGACGGCGGCTACACCGCCCAATAACCCTCCGGAGGTGGGTGACTCATGGACTACTCCTTGCTCGGCGTGACAGGCGTCAAGGTGTCCAAGATCTGTCTGGGCACGGCGACCTTCGGCGTTGCACCGGACGCGCAAGAAGCGCAGCGGGTGGTGCATGCGGCGCTCGACGCCGGCATCAACTTCTTCGACACCGCCAACGTGTACGGAGCCACGCCGACCTTTGACCGGCCAGGCGTCCCCCCAGCGGCCGAACGCGAACCCGCCGAGCAGATCCTCGGCCGCGCGCTCGCCGGTCGGCGTGACGAGGTGGTGATCGCAACCAAGTCCGGTGAACGCCGCTTCGACCCAGTCGCCGGACTCTCGCGCCGCTACATCATTCAGCAGGTCGAACAGAGCCTGCGCCGACTGGGCACCGACTACATCGACCTTTATTACGCGCACTTCCCCGACCCCGACACCCCACTGGACCAGACACTTGCGGCCTACGACGACCTGGTCCGACAGGGGAAGCTGCGCTACGTCGCACTGTCTAACCATCCAGCCTGGCAAGTCACCCACGCGATGTGGATCGCCGATGACCGCCGCCTTGCTGCCGCACCGGTCTGCGTCCAGGTGAAGTACAACCTCATCGACCGCGCTGCCGAGCAGGAGCTGACCCCCGCCTGTCTGCAGTTCGGACTGTCCATCGTGCCGTTCGGCCCACTGCACGGCGGACTACTGGCCAGCACCCAGGTCGAGGACAGGGAGTTTTCCGGCGACAAGAGATTCGGGGGTTCTGGGTTCACCGCAGCAGAGCTTGAGATCGGTCGCGCCGTCGAGCGCCTGAGCCAGGACTGGAGCCTGCAGCCGTACCAGGTCTCCCTGGCCTGGCTGCTCTCCCGCCCAGCGGTCGCGTCCGTGATTGTCGGCGCCGAGACCGTGGACGAGATCACCGCCAACGCCACAGCGGCCGACGTGACACTGGAACAAGCCCAACTCGACGCCCTAACAGCGTTACCAGCCAGCCCTGGCTGACGCAGACACGACGATCAACTTGGGGTTCGCCCGGGGCGATGCGCTGGCCACAGGGCGGGCGAAGACTCGGTTGGGGTTCGGAGAGTCGTAGTTTCGTACGCGAGGACGAGATGACCCACGAACAGCGTGAGGCACGCGATGTGGTCCAGAACATCGTCCGCGAGAAGCTTGTCGCGGTCCAGAACAAGGGCCGACACAAGCCTGGCGCGGTAGCGAAACTGGTGTCCGAACGCCTTGGTCTGAAGTTCTCTCTGTACGGCGATCACGTCGCCGCATGGCGTCACTACAAGGTTCGGCCAAGACAAGGGCGCAGCCCGACCCGAATTGACGGACGAGCGCTACTGCGTCTACGACGAGCCTCACTCCGACTACCTCTACACCGATGCGTGGATCAAGAAGCTCGCGAAGGATCTCGCAGACCCAGCGGCGTTCGCTCAGGTAACCGGCCGCAGTCCTGAGCCGCCTGCGGCGCCCAGCGATCCGACGGCGACACCCTGACGGGTTACGCCGTGCTGGGAACGGCTGAGCGTCGACCAGCTCAGTCCATAACGATGCACACCTTGCCGGCGGCTCCTTCGTCGGCGATCTGGTAGGCCTGGTCGACCTGGTGAAGCGGGAAGCGGTGGGTGACGACGGTCTCGGGGTGCAGCCGCCAGCGGACCAGGTGCTCCAGCAGGTCCTCCATGTGCCGCAGCGAGGTGACCCAGGAACCGTAGAGGGTGATCTGCTTGTGGATCAGCAGCTCCGACACCGCGAAGGTGATCTGGCCGCCCTCGCCGACGAACGCGCACCGGCCCCAGGTCCGGGTGTTGCCCAAGGCGAGCACCCGGGCGGCCCCGCTGCCGGAGCAGTCGATGCTCGCCTCGCAACCCCGACCCCCGGTGAGCTCGGCGATGGTGTCGGCGGCCGCATCGTCCGCCGGGACGGCATGGTCGACCAGTCCGAGGTCATTCGCCATCTGCAGCCGTTCCGGAGCGAGGTCGGTGCCGATGATCGGCCCGGCGCCTGACCCGTAGTTACCACGTTGGTCACCCACCGCCCGGCTGAGCCAGCCCGCGATCTCGTACGGGTAGGCGCTGCTCGCCAACGTGCGCAGCCCAGCGGACACTAGATTCCGCGGAATCTAGTTAGCGGTAGGGTGCCGACGTGGACGTCGAGCTGACCGAGCTGTTCAGCAACCTGGTTCGTCTGGAAACTGAACTGTGGAATCGGGTTGAGGCCAGGATCGAGGAGGCGCACGGTGTGCCTCTGGCCTGGGTCGAAATCATGCAGACGATCGGCGCGACCGCGGACAGTCGGGTGCTGGACATCGCGAAGACGTTGTCGATCACCGTCGGCGGGGCGAGCAAGGTGGTGGACAGGGTCGAGGCGGCTGGTCTCTGTCGGCGAGAGCCCAATCCCACCGATGGCCGGTCGAATCTGCTCCGACTCACCGAACCCGGCAACAGCCTGCTTGAGGCGGCGAACGTCACGTTCGCTGAAGCGCTGACCGCCTACTTGGGCGCGGCCTTGCCGGCCGACGAGCTGGCTCAACTGTCCGCGACGCTGCGTCGGTTGCGTGGCCACCTGGCTATTGCAGACCGGGCTGAGTTGACGGTGCGTTCATGACGACGATGAAGGCGGCGGTGCTGGACGCGCCGGGACCGCCGGAGGCTCTGCAGATCCGGAACCTCCCCGTGCCGACCCCAGAGCCGGGACAGGTGCTTATCAAGGTTGCGGCCTTCGGCCTGAACCGGTCCGAGCTGCACACCCGGCTGGGGCTGGCCCACGGCGTGACGTTTCCCCGGGTGCTTGGGATCGAGGCGACCGGGACGGTCGCGGCCTGCCCGGGCGGGGAGTTCCCGGTCGGTCAGCAGGTGTGCACGCTGATGGGCGGGATGGGGCGCAC
The DNA here is from genome assembly GCA_963808435.1 of uncultured Actinomycetota bacterium. Classification (GTDB taxonomy): domain Bacteria; phylum Actinomycetota; class Actinomycetes; order Propionibacteriales; family Propionibacteriaceae; genus Microlunatus. Next base: position 46,476 of record CAWEFW010000053.1, read on the forward strand.
CTTCGACGGGGGCTACGCCGAGTACACCTGCGTCCCGGCCCACCAGGTGGTGCCGTTCCGGAGCGACCTGGACTGGGCCACGTTGGGGGCTCTGCCGGAGATGCTGCAGACCTCCTACGGATCGTTGACAGTCGGCCTGGACGCCCAGCCGGGGCAGACCCTGCTGGTCCGGGGCGGCACCTCGTCGGTAGGCATGGCCACCGCGGTGCTGGCCAAGCGCCTCGGTCTGACCGTGCTGTCGACGACCCGCAGCCTCGGTAAGGCGGACGCGCTGCAGGCGGTCGGCGTCGACCACGTTCTCGTCGACGACGGACAGGTTGCGGACCAGGTGCGCACGATTGTGCCCGACGGCGTGGACACCGCCCTGGAGCTCGTCGGCACCCCGACGCTGCCGGATACCCTCGCGGCCACACGTCGGCACGGCGTCGTGTGCTTCACCGGGATGTTGTCGAACGTATGGACCGTCCGGGACTTCTACCCAATCGACTACATCCCGCGCGGTGTGCGGCTCACCGCCTACTCCGGCGAAGCTGCTGATCTGCCCAGCCGGGTCCTGCAGGACTTCCTGGACGCCGTCGCCGCCGGGGACGCGGTCGTCCCCATCGCCTGCGTCTACCAGCTGCACGAGATCCGGCAGGCCCATGCCGAGATGGAGTCAGGCTCCGCCGCCGGGAAGATCGTCGTCCTCACCTCACCGCTCAGCGCCCCGAGCACCCCTCTCTGACCCGAGTCGCCTCACCGAAAGGAACCCCACGTGACCAGATACAAGGTCGGCTACTTCGTCGGGAGCCTGTCCTCGACCTCGATCAACCGCACGCTGTCCAAGGCGCTGATCCGGCTGGCCCCTGACGACCTGGACTTCACCGAGATTCGGATCGACAATCTGCCGCTCTACAGCCAGGACTACGACCAGAACTACCCGCCCGAGGCTGTCGCCCTGAAGGACGCGATCGCCAGGTCCGACGCCATCTTGTTCGTCACCCCGGAGTACAACCGCTCGATCCCGGGTGGGTTGAAGAACGCGATCGACTGGGCGTCACGGCCGTGGGGTCAGAACGCGTTCGACCACATCCCCGCCGCCGTGATCGGGGCGTCGATCGGCCAGATCGGGACGGCGCTGGCGCAGCAGAGCCTGCGTGGCGTCCTGAGCTTCTGCAACGCCCGGCAGATGACCGCCCCGGAGGCCTACATCCGGTTCGACCCGGAGGTCTTCTCGCCGGACGGTGAGGTCAGCGACGACAGCACGGCCGAGTTCCTTCGCGGCTACATGCGCGACTTCCGTGACCATCTCGCGCGGGTGCTGACCGATAGGACGGGAACGCCGGTTCGCGCTCGACGGCGCGGACCGGCGTTTCCCCTAGTGAGACTGGCGGTGGCGGAGGGATTTGAACCCTCGGAGGCTTTCACCTCACACGCTTTCGAGGCGTGCTCTTTAGGCCGCTCAGACACGCCACCGCCGGAGAGGCTACCTGGGCTGGCCCGCCGAGCGCGAATCGCTTGGCCGCGACCGCCGGGCGTTGCTCACGACCAGGCGTCCGGACCGTCAGCGGGAGGCGAAGAAGTCGGTGAGCAGCAACCCGCACTGGGCCTCGAGTACGCCGCCCCGTACGTCGACGCGGTGGTTGAGCCGCGGGTCGCGCACCACGTCGAACAGCGAGGCGACCGCCCCGGCCTTGGGGTCGTACGCGCCGAAGACCAACCGGGCTACTCTGGCCAGCACCAGCGCCCCCGCGCACATGGTGCAGGGCTCCAGCGTCACGACCAGGGTGCAGTCGACCAGCCGCCAGGAGCCGACCGTGCGGGCCGCCTCCCGGAGGACCAGAACCTCCGCGTGCGCGGTGGGGTCGCCGTCCACCTCGCGCCGGTTTCCGGCCGCCGCGATGACCCCACCGGACGGAGACAGCAGCACGGCCCCGATCGGCACATCGCCATGATCAGCGGCCCGGGCGGCCTGTTCGAGGGCCAGCCGCATCGGCTCGTCCCATTGGCTGGCCACGGTCGCCGAGACCCGAGGGATCAGCCCTGCAGGGCCGCCTCGGCGACCTTCCGGAACTGCGGGTTCAGCTTGATCTTGTCCGCGATGGCCAGCAGCATCTCGTCGCTGCCCATGTCCAGGTCGTCCAGGATCGCGCCCAGGTCGAAGTCGCTCAGCCCGAGGTCGGCCAGGATTCCGAGGTCGCCCATCGGCTCCGGCTCGTCCTCCTCCTCGAGGATGTCTTCGCCGAGATAGTCCGCCACGTCGCGGGCGATCGGCCACTCCGCCGCCGCGGTCCCGTCGGACAACAGCACCTGTACGTGCTGCCCGCGGACCCGGGTGATCACGAAGACTTCCTCGACCAGACTGACGAACCCGATGGCCCCGGCGTCGCCCGGCAGCCGCCGGAGCTGGACGATCAGCTCATCCAGGTCGTTGGCCAGGTCCTTGGCCAATTCCTGCACAAACGGCTGCCCGTCCTCCCGGTACGCCGCCAGCACGAAGTCGATCTCGTCGTCGGTCGCGTCCTCCGGCTCGTCGTCGTCATCATCCTCGTCGACGTCCTCCAGGTCATCCACGACCTCGACCACCCCCGTCGTGGCAGTCGGCGTACGCCCACCCTTGCCCTCGAGTTCGAACGACTCGTACTCCTCGTCGTCGAAATCCGGCATGACTACTCCTTCGCCCCAAGGCACGTGCGTTGACGTTCCATCGTGTCAGACGTTGAGCCTAGTGCCGACGCCCCTGTCACTCCCCCGTCCCGCTCGCTACGGTCAGGGCGTGGAACTACGCATCGTCGACCATCCCCTCGTGGCGCACAAGCTGACCCTGCTCCGCGACGAGAGCACCGACTCCCCCACCTTCCGGCGCCTCACCGAGGAGCTCGTCACCCTGCTCGCGTACGAGGCCACGCGCGAGGTCCGGGTCAGCCCGCATACCGTGCAGACTCCGCTGCAGCCAGCGCAGGGCGTCAAGCTCGCCGCTCCGCGACCGCTGGTGGTGCCCATCCTGCGCGCCGGTCTCGGCATGCTGGAGGGGATGACCCGGCTGATTCCGACCGCCGAAGTCGGGTTCGTCGGCATGGTGCGCAACGAGACCACCCTGCTCGCCACCTCGTACGCGGAACGCCTGCCCGAGGACCTCACCGGCCGGCAGTGCTACGTGTTGGACCCCATGCTGGCCACAGGCGGCACGCTCGCCGCGGCGGTACAGTTCCTGGTCAAGCGGGGCGCGGACCACATCACCTGCATCTGCCTGCTCGCCGCTCCGGAGGGAATCGCCCGGCTGACCGAGCTGCTGGACGACCTGAAGGTGCCCTGCACGCTGGTCGTCGCCGGGGTGGACGAGAAGCTCAACGACGTCGGCTACATCATCCCCGGTCTGGGCGACGCGGGTGACCGGCTCTACGGCGTCGTCTGACCGCCCCACAACCTGTCAGTAGTAGTAGGGGAAGGCCGACCAGTCCGGCGGACGCTTCTCCAGGAACGCGTCCCGGCCCTCGACCGCCTCGTCGGTCATGTACGCCAGCCGCGTGGCCTCGCCGGCGAACACCTGCTGTCCGACCAGCCCGTCGTCGATCGCGTTGAACGCGAACTTCAGCATCCGCACCGCCGTCGGGCTCTTCGCGCAGACCGTCCGCGCCCACTCCAGGCCCACCGTCTCCAGCTCGGCGTGCGGCACCACCTGGTTGACCATGCCCATCCGGTACGCCTCGTCCGCGTCGTACGCGCGGCCCAGGAAGAAGATCTCCCGGGCGAACTTCTGCCCCACCTGCCGGGCCAAGTACGCCGAGCCGAACCCGCCGTCGAACGACCCGACGTCGGCGTCGGTCTGCTTGAACCAAGCGTGCTCGGCGCTGGCCAGGCTGAGGTCGCAAACTACATGCAGGCTGTGCCCGCCGCCCGCCGCCCATCCGTTGACCAGGGCGATCACGACCTTGGGCATGAACCGGATAAGCCGCTGCACCTCCAGGATGTGCAGCCGTCCGAGTTGACCCGAGGGGGGGACGACCCCCCCTGACCCCCCCGCAACCGCCCGCGGCGCCGCCGCATCGACCGTGTCGGCCGTCTCACCGGCCGCGTACTGGTAGCCGGCCGGGCCGCGGATCCGCTGGTCGCCGCCGCTGCAGAACGCCCAGCCGCCGTCCTTGGGCGACGGACCGTTACCGGTCAGCAGCACCGCGCCGACGTCACTGCTCTGCCGGGCGTGGTCGAGGGCCCGGTACAGCTCGTCCACCGTGTGTGGCCGAAACGCGTTGCGCACCTCCGGCCGGTCGAACGCGATCCGGACCACCGGGTCGGCCACGGCACGGTGATAGGTGATGTCGGTGAAGCCGAAGCCCTCGACCGGCTTCCACAGCGCGGCGTCGAAGGGAACAGCAGTCACGCGCCCACGGTAGGGCACTCACGCCCCTACCGAGCGTCGGCCTCGACCTGAGCGGATCGACGCAGCCAGACCTGGCGCAGCACGTACGCGGTCACGCCGGCGACCAGCACGACCAGCACGACAACGGCCACAGCGGGCGATCGCTGGTAGAGCTGCCACCACGCGGTCACCCCGGCGAACCCGACCGTCGCGTACAGCAGTCCCCAGAGCATCGACCCGGCCGCGAGCGCCGGGAGGTAGCGGCGGAGCGGCATCTGAGTCATCCCGGCCACCAAGTTGACCAGGGTCTGAATGCCCACGGTGAGGAAGGACAGCGTGACGACCGGCGCGCCCCAGCGGGCGACCATGTCCTGCACCCGGGCGAAGCCCGGCCGGGCCATCAGCTTGGCGATCCGGGTATGCCGGGCGCCGGTCTGCGCCGCCCGGCCGAGCGCGTACGTCGCCCCGGCCCGGAGCATGGCGATGACGAAGAGCATCGCCACAGCGGCCGGGAACGGCCAGCCTCGCCAGAAGTCCACCCGCGCAGTCTAGGGCGCGGAGGTAAGGCCAGCCTTACCCGAAATGGGGCTTGGACTACCCACGGCCGACGAACGGCATCCCCGTCGCCATCACGGTCATGGTGGCCACGTTGGCCTCCAGCGGCAGGCCGGCCATGTACGCCACCGCCCGCCCGACGTCGTCGGCCGACATCCGCGGCTCGGGCCGGAGCGATCCGTCGGCCTGCGGCACACCGTCGGACATCGCCGCGGTCATGTCGGTGGCCGCGTTGCCGATGTCGATCTGGCCGCAGGCGATGCCGTACGCCCGCCCGTCCAGCGCGGTGGCCTTGGTCAGGCCGGTGATCGCGTGCTTGGTGGCCGTGTACGCCAGTGACCGAGGCCGGGGCGAGTGGGCCGAGATCGAGCCGTTGTTGATGATGCGGCCGCCCGACGGGTCCTGCCGCCGCATGATCCCGAACGCCTCCCGGGTACACAGGAACGCCCCGGTGAGATTGAGGTCGACGACCGCTCGCCACTCCTCGAGCGGGATCTCGTCCAGCTCCCGCGGCGGACCGCCCATCCCGGCGTTGTTGAACAGCAGGTCCAGCCGCGCGTGCCGCTCGACGGTCGTCGCGAACAGGGCGCGTACGGACTCTTCGTCGGTGACGTCGGCTTGCACAGGGTCCAGGGCGAGGTCAGGGTGAGCAGCGGCCACATCCCTGAGCGCGGCCTCGCGCCGTCCGGCGATCACCACCGTCCAGCCGTCCTCGCCGAGGCAGACCGCCACCGCCGCCCCGACCCCGCTGCCTCCGCCGGTCACCACTGCAACCCGATCCGTCACCCTTCCTCCTCCCACCGCCAGCCGTCATGATGTCGCCATGCAGATTGCCATTGTCGGGTCCGGCGTGGTGGCCCGCTTCCTCGGCGTGGCCTTCGCCGCAGCGGGACACGACGTAACGCTGGGGACCCGCGACCCGGAACAGACCCGCGCTCGGGACGAATGGGCCGGCGTGTCCCTGCCGCTGGCGAACTACGCCGACCTGGCCGGCGAGGTCTTCGTCAACGCCACGAAGGGCGACGGCTCGCTGGCCGCATTGCGGGCCGTCGGCCCGGCGCTGGACGGGAAGGTGGTGATCGACACGTCCAACCCCCTGGACGCCAGTCGCGGGTTCCCACCGTCGCTGTTCGTCTCCAACACCGACTCACTGGCCGAGCAGCTGCAGCAGGCCTTGCCGCAGGTCCGGCTGGTCAAGATGTTCAACACCATGGCCCACGAGGTGATGGTCGACCCGGCTCAGCTGAGTCAGGAGTCGACGATCTTCGTCGCGGGCAACGACGCGGACGCCCGGCAGACCGCCGCCACCCTGGCCGCGGATCTCGGCTGGACCGACGTACTCGACCTCGGCGACCTCACCGCGGCCCGCGGGCTGGAGATGTACATCCCCCTCTGGCTACGCCTGTACGGCGCGGTCGGGCGCCCCGGCTTCAACATCAAAGTCGTCCGCTGAACGCTCGGGGTCGGCCGGCTCCGGCTTGGGGTTGCGCATGAACAGGGCCAGCACGACGGCGACGATGCTGATGGCCGCCGCGACCAGGAACGCCGTGTTGAGTCCGCCGTTGAGTGCTGTCACCGCGGGCTGACCGGCCGCCGTCAGCGTCGCCGTCCGGGCCACCATGATGGCCACCAGCAACGCGGTCCCCGCGGCGCCGGCGACCTGCTGCAGGGTGGCCATGATGGCGCTGCCGTGGGAGTAGAGGTAAGGCGGCAACGGGTTCAGCGCGGTGGTGAAGGACGGCGTGAACAGGCAGGCCAAGGCCGCGCTCATCACCACGTGCAGTCCGACCAGCATCCAGATCGGGGTCGTCGCGTTCACCATGCTGAACTGCCACATGGTGAAGGTCAGCACCGCCGCACCCCCGGTGGTCAGCGCCTTCGGGCCGAAGCGATCGAACAGCTTGCCCACCGTCGGTCCCAGCAGGCCCATCAGCAGCCCGCCGGGCAGGAGCATCAAGCCGGTCGGCAGTGAGTCGATGCCGCGGACGGTCTGCAGGTAGATCGGCAGCAGGATCACCATGCCGAACAGCGACAGCATCGCCACGCAGAGCAGCGACAGGCCGAGGCTGAACATCGGATATCCGAAGGGGCGCAGGTCGAGCAGCGGGCTGCCGTCGCCGCGCGCCAACCGACGCTGACGGATGCCGAAGGCCAGCAGGCAGACCACGCCGATGACGAGGCTGCCGATGGCGACCGAGCTTCCGGTGCCCGAACCCCGGCCGAGCTGACTCAGCCCGAACACGATGCCGCCGAAGGCGGGCACGGACAGCAGCACCGAGATCAGGTCGAGCTTCTGATCGCCGGTCTCGCTGACGTCGGTGAGCGTCCGCGCTCCGTACGCCAGCGCCGCGAGAGCGATCGGCAGCACGAGGACGAACATGAAGCGCCAGGACAGAAACTGAAGGATCAAGCCGGAGATGGTCGGCCCGATCGCCGGCGCTACCGAGATGGCGATGCTGATGTTGCCCATCACCACGCCGCGCCGCTCGATGGGGACCAGCCTGAGCACGGTGGTCATCAGCAGCGGGATCATCATCGCGGTGCCCGATGCCTGCACGATCCGGGCGGGCAGCAGCATCCAGAACCCGGGCGACACCGCGGCCAGCAGGGTGCCGACCGAGAACAGGCTCATCGCGAGCACGAAGACCGTACGCGTGGAGAACCGCTGCAGCAGGAAACCGGTGGTGGGGATGACCACCGCCAGGGTCAGCATGAATGCGGTGGTCAGCCACTGGCCGGTGCGCGCGCTGACCGACAGCTCGGCCATCAACCGCGGCAGAGCGACGCCCATGATCGTCTCGTTGAGGATGACCACGAACGCAGCGACCAGCAGAGTGCCGATGATCCGGCGCGACTGCGCCGGCAGCCTGTCCGCGGGGGCTTGCGGTCCGGACGTGGTGGTGACCATGAGTGCAGCGACCTTGTCTGAAAGGGCCAGTGGGGCGGGGCCTCGGCATCGAGTCCTGAAGATCAGACCCCGCCGACCCGGGGAACTCATCGCACGGTGCCGCAGCGATCTGACTTCATCACGCTACGAGAGGCCACTGACAGGGCGCAACGGGTTTCGCCGCAAGGGAAATCGGCCCTGAGGACCCCGGATCCCGTGTCAGAATAGAACTGCCGACGATGGTCCGGAGGCCGCTAGCCGAATTTGCTTAGGCTCACCTAAGGTGAGTGCATGTCGGCCGTGGTGACCCAGGCGCCAGGGGCGCCCCAGCGACGCGACGAGAGGCCGAGCGCCGACTTTCCGAACCCGAGCACGCCGCGGAGTGACCGCCGACCCTACGCCGCTGGCCGCAACCGCCGCCGCGGTCGACGCGCTGAACGAGTGGCTGGCCGTCCGACTCGGCTGGCCGGACGCAAGCTGGGGGCGTTCTTCGACGGCCTCGACACCGGCCTCTGGTACGGCGGAGACGCACAGGTCGGGGCCGCTGAGGAGGTGCTGCGACTCGGGGCGACGGTGCTCCCGGGGGCCACTGCCGAGTTCGGCGACCAGTCCTCGATCCACCGGCTGACCGACCGCCGGGGACGGACCCATCTCAGCCGCCGGCGGGTGGGCTGCTGCTACTACTTCAGGGTCGCGGACGACGGGCAGGCCTGCAGCACCTGTCCACGGGTTGACGATGCGACCCGGGCGGTTCGATACGCCGAATCGGATTGAGAGACGGCGCGACCGGTCCTGCACCGCGATCGTGGTGCTGACGACGGCAAAAGTGTTGCCTAACGACATCTCGGCGGTCACGCTGGCGCCGGATGATTGACGTCACTGGACACCTTTCGCCCCCGGCGCACGGCGCCACGGGGGTGTTGCGCGCGACCGTACGCGGGCAGCGGCGTGACGTCGTCGGCTCGGCCCTGCTGGCCGTCGGGCACCAGCTGTCCGAGGCGGCGGTCCCGGTCGTGGTCGGTGTCGTCCTGGACCGGGCGGTCGGCACCGGTGACGGATCGGCGCTGGCGCTCTGGCTCGCGGTTGTGGTGGGCGTCTTCGTGGTCCTGGCCAGCTGTGGGGCCATCGGGTACTGGCTGATGGACCGGGCTCGGCTGCGCGCCGGGCGCGATGTCCGCGTACGCGTCGCGGCGCGGGTCCTCGACCCCGCTGGCGGTGCGCCGGGGCGGCCCGGCGAACAGGTCGGCCTGGCCAGCTCCGACGCCGACCGGAGCGGCCAGATCGTCACCGCCTACGCCCGGGTGGCCAGTGCGCTGGCCGCGCTGGTCGCCGGGAGTGCCGTGCTGTTCTCGGCCTCGCCGATGCTGGCCTTGGCCGTGCTGATCGGCGTCCCGGTCGTGCTTGTGGCGTCCCGGCTGATGGCCCGGCCGCTGGTCGGCCGGGCCGAGCGGGAGCAGAACACTCTGGCCGGCTCGACCGCCGCGGCCACTGACCTGGTCACCGGGCTGCGGGTGCTGAAGGGCATCGGGGCGGAGCCGGCGGCGGCCGCGGGCTACGCGCGGGCCAGCCAGACCGCGCTGCGGGCCCGGCTGACCGCCGTGACGGCCGAGGGCGGCTTCCTGAGCGCGACCACCGCCCTCACCGGCCTGTTGCTGGTGGTCGTCGCCTGGATGGCCGGCCGGCTGGCCCTCGCCGGGACGATCAGCATCGGCGAACTGGTGGCGGCGGTGGGGCTGGCGCAGTTCCTGCTCGAGCCGCTGGAGGCCCTGACCCGGCTCGGTCCCCTGGTCGCCGGGGCCCGGGGCGCCGCCGGGCGGGTGGCGACGTTTCTCGCCGCACCGCCGGCGGTCACGCCCGGTGACACCATGCTCCCTGAGCCTGTCGAAGGGCATCTTCAGATACGGCACCGCGGCCTCGCCCTCGACCTGGCCCCGGGTGAGCACCTCGGCGCGGTGATCACCGATTCCAGCACCGCGGTCGGCCTGCTCGACGTCCTGGGCCGCGATGCCGAGCCCGACGGAACGGTGCGGCTCGACGGGACCGACCTGACGACCATCGCCCTGGCCGAGGCTCGGCGCGCGGTGCTGGTGGCCCGGCACGACGCCGCCCTGTTCGAAGGGACCTTGGCCGACAACCTGCAGACCGACGGGTCGTACGAGGAGACCGCGCTGACCCGGGCCCTGGCCGCCTCGGCGGCCGATGACGTCCGCGACTCCATGCCCGACGGTCTGTCCACCAAGATCGGGGAGCGTGGGCGTACGTTGTCCGGCGGTCAGCGGCAGCGGGTCGCGTTGGCCCGCGCCTTGGCCGCCGAACCGGCGGTTCTGGTGCTGCACGACCCGACCACCGCCATCGACGCGGCGACCGAGGATCGGATCGCCGGCGGACTGGACCGGCACCGGTCCGGTCGCGGCACGCTGCTGGTCACCTCCAGCCCGGCGCTCCTGTCCCGTTGCGACCGGGTCGTGCTGATCACCGATGGAGCGGTCACCGCCGAGGGCACGCACGCAAGCCTGGTCAGCGACCTGGCGTATCGACTGGCGGTGCTGTCGTGAGCACCGCGAGCGGGACGACCCCCTTGAACCCCCGCGGCGCGCACAACAACACCCGGGATCGCGCCCAGTGATCCCGCCGCCGAGCGCGCGGGGGCAGGTCACTCTGCTGCCGATCGCGACCGCCCGACGGACCTGGCAGGCCAGCTCGGTCCTGCTCCGCGCACACCCCGGGTTGCTGGTCGCGACCCTGACCTGCCTGCTCGCCTCCGGGGCGGCGGTGGTGTTCGTGCCCGCGCTCTTGGGCCGGTTGGTCGATGCGGTCCGCGGGGGCGGCGGCGTCTCTGCCGTGGATCTGATCGCGGTCAGCCTGTTGGTCGCCCTGCTGACCCGGGCGGTGTTCACCGGTCTGGGACAGCTGCTGCTGGCCCGGCTCGGTGAGCAGGTGCTGGCCCGGCTGCGCGAGCGGGTGGTGCGGCGGGCTCTGGACACGCCGCTGGAGACTGTCGAACGGTCCGGGACGGGCGACCTCGTGCAACGCACCGGCGGCGACATCACGGTGATCTCCGAGGGTCTCCGCGGGGCGATCCCGGCCGTGGTCACCGCGCTGATCGATGTGGCGCTGACCCTGGTCGGGCTGACCGTGCTGGACTGGCGGCTCGGCCTGGCCGGGCTGGCACCCCTGCCGATCTGGATCCTGGCCACCCGCTGGTACCTGCGTACCTCCGGCCCGCGGTACGCCGCCGAGCGAACCGCCGACGGGGCCCAGACCCAGAGTCTGGTCAGCAGCCTGACCGGGGCGGCGACCGTACGCGCCTTCCGGCTGCAGGCCCGCCACCTGCACCGGATCCGGGAGACGTCGGACGCGGCCGTCCGGGCCGGGACCCGGGCCCGCACCACGTCGTCGCAGTTCGCCTCGGTGCTGAACGGGGCGGAGATGGTCGGCGTCCTGTCCATCCTGCTGGCGGGCTTCTTCCTCGTTCGCTCAGAGGCGATCACGCTCGGCGCGGCGACCGCGGCCGCCTTCTACTTCACCCGGCTGTTCAGCCCGCTGATGACGATGCTCTACCTACTCGACGAGGCGCAGTCCGCCGGCGCCGCGCTGGCCCGGCTGATCGGGGTCACCGACCTCCCGGCTCCTCCGGTCCCCGCGGCGCCGCGTACGCCGCAGGATGCCTCGGTCGCCGTGTCCGGGGTCCGGTTCGGCTACGACGACGGGCCCGAGGTGCTGCACGGCATCGACCTGGCCCTCGCGCCCGGCGAGCGGGTGGCGGTGGTGGGTACCACTGGCGCGGGCAAGACCACGCTGGGTGCCCTGGTCGCCGGCGTCCGGGAACCGCGGGAGGGTGAGATCCGGATCGGCGGCGTACCCCTGGCCGAGTTGGCTGACCTGCGTCGGCACGTCGTGCTAGTGACCCAGGAGGTGCACGTTTTCGCCGGGACGGTGGCCGACAACCTGCGGCTGGCCCGCCCGGACGCGTCGGATGCCGAGCTGCGGGCGGCGCTGGCCCAGGTCGGCGTGGACTTCGACCTGGACGCCGTGGTCGGTCACGGCGCCGACGAGCTCAGCGCCACCCACGCTCAGCAGCTCGCTCTGACCCGGCTGGTGCTGGCCGACCCAGACATCGCGATCCTCGACGAGGCCACTGCCGAGGCGGGCAGCGCGGGCGCCCGGGTGCTGGAGGCGACGGCCGAGCGGGCGCTCCGCGGTCGCACCGCGATCGTGATCGCCCACCGGCTGACCCAGGCGGTCACCGCCAACCGCGTGGTGGTGATGGACAAGGGTCGGGTGGTCGAGGTTGGCCGGCACGACGACCTGGTGCGCGCCGACGGGCCCTACGCCCGGCTCTGGTCCGCCTGGACCAGCCCCCGCTGACGGCCGACCGAGCATTATGGGGTCATGCCGGACATGGTGCGGAAAGCATCTCCCTTGATCACGATCGACCTCACCGACCAGGAACGGGCGACGGGCCGAATGCTCGGCGACAACCTGCGAGCCGCGGTGGACGCCCTGCGGACCGACGGACTCGTCCTGATCAACGACGCCGTCGAACCGAGCCATCTCGACGTGTTGCACGAGCGCATGGTCGCCGACCTCGATGCCTTTCGGGCCCGACCGGACGCGCCGTACAACTGGAACCCCGGCAACATCCAGCAGGACCCGCCGCCCTTCCCGCCGTACCTGTTCGACGACGTCCTGCTCAACCCGTACGTCATCTCGGTAACGTCCTCGATGCTCGGCCCGGGCGTGAAGAACGTGATGTACGGCGGCAACACCGCACTGCCCAGTGACCAGCGGCAGCCGGTGCACTCCGATGTCGGGCACCTGTGGCCGATCGAGAGCCTGGAGTCACCGCACCCACCCGCCCAGCTCGTGGTGAACGTGCTCACCGTCGACGTCTCGCCCGACAACGGGGCGACCGAGATCTGGCCGGGGACGCACCGGGAGCTCGGGGTCGGGGTGGGTGACGACATCAAGATCGCCCCCGAGCTCCTGGAAAGGCGACGGGCAATCTCGCCGCCGATCCAGCCGACGTTCCGCCGCGGCAGCGTGCTGATCCGGGACATCCGCCTGTGGCACGCCGGGATGCCCAACCGGACCAGTGAGCCGCGACCGATGATCGCGATGATCCACACCAGCGCCTGGCTGGAGACCGGGAACCCGTTGCTGTTCCCGACCGGCACCGAGTCCTTCTTCGACCACCCGGTACTGCGCACGGCGGCCCGCTTCACGGACGAGCCGATCGACTACGTCGCCGAACCGCAGGCCTTCGAGTATGAGCCCGCCCACTGACGCTGATCGGTCATTGACCTGGCCGCGGGCCGGACCAGGGCGAGCGCTCGCTTGGTCACCTCGTGCGCCGCGCGGCCGCCTGCACCACCTCCTCAGGGTGGCCGCCTGACCTCGCCGTGCTCGGCACGGCCGCTAACGTCTGGGTCATGGCCAAAAAGGCGGAGAAACCGAAGAAGATCAGCAACCAGGCGTACGAGGCCGAGGTCTTCCGGCTGCAGGCCGAGCTGGTCAAGCTGCAGGAGTGGACCAAGACCACCGGCGCCCGAATCGTGGTGATCTTCGAGGGACGGGACGCGGCCGGCAAGGGCGGCACGATCAAGCGGATCACCGAGTACCTCAGCCCACGGGTCGCCCGGATCGCCGCGCTGCCCAGCCCGACCGACCGGGAGCGCGGCCAGTGGTACTACCAGCGCTACATCGCCCACCTCCCGGCCAGGGGCGAGCTCGTTCTCTTCGACCGGTCCTGGTACAACCGGGCCGGCGTCGAGCGAGTGATGGGCTTCTGCACCGATGAGGAGTACGACCGGTTCCTGACCCAGACCCCGATCTTCGAGCAGATGCTGATCGACGACGGGATCATGCTGCGGAAGTACTGGTTCTCGGTCTCCGACGCCGAGCAGCTGAAGCGGTTCCGGTCGCGGCGGAACGACCCGGTGCGGCAGTGGAAGCTGAGCCCGACGGACGTGGAGTCGATCAACCGCTGGGAGGACTACTCGCGGGCCAAGGACGAGATGATGGTGCACACAGACACCCGGTTCAGCCCCTGGTACGTGGTGGAGTCCGACCTGAAGAAACACGCGCGGCTGAACATGATGGCGCACCTGCTCTCGAGCATCCCGTACGAGCCGGTGCCCGGGCCGCAGGTGGAGCTGCCGGAGCGGCTGACCTCGACCACGGGCTACCAGCGGCCGCCCCGGGAGCTGTACACGTACGTGCCCGACCACACGGCCAAGCTGATGGCCGAGGAGAAGAAGGCGTCATGACCGTACGGCTGGCGCAGTGGACCCTCGACGTCCATGACGTCGAACGGATGCTGGCCTTCTGGTCGGCCGCTCTGGGGTACGAGATCGACGGTGACCACCTGCGGCCGCCGCCGGACGCCGAACCGGGCTCACCCACGGTCTGGCTGCAGCGCACGGCCGAGAGCAAGAGCGGCAAGCTGCGCGGGCACATCGATGTCTACGTGGCGGCCGACGGCAGCCTGTCCAAGGAGGTGGCCCGGCTGATCGGTCTGGGCGCCCGCCGGGTCGACGTCGGCCAGACCGGCGAGGAGGGCTTCGAGGTGCTGGCCGACCCCGAGGGCAACGAGTTCTGCGTGCTGCACCAGCGCTGGAGCCACCCCTGACGCCCCTCCCGCGCCGACTTGTCGGCGTGGAAGAGTTCAGGCGGAGTACGGGACCGGGATGTCCTTCTCCACCGTCTCGGTCGCGTCGGTGACCGCCGTACCGGACGCGAGGCCGACCTCGTGCGTCACCAGGTCGCGGCCCTGCACCATCCAGACGGTCACCTGCCATCCGTCGCCCGACTCGGCGACCTGCGGTGGCTTGACCTTGCCGCGGTAGTCCTTGATCAGCGCGTCCCGCCTGGCCTCCTCGTCCGCGCCCGGCCGGGGCAGCCACGAGATGTCGTCCACGCTGTCGATCCGGTACGCGAACGCCCGGAAGTCACGGGTCACGTCCAGGAAGACGGACGCGACGTCGGCGGCCCGGTCGGCGGAGTCGACCTGCACCCCGGCGTCGGTCAGCACGGCGGAGAACGCATCCGGCTTGCCGGTCAGTACCTCCACCCGTCCCTGGTCGGACAGAGCGACGAAGAACCGCTGCGGGTGGGGCGGCGTCTTGTTCACCACGTCGAGGACCTGCCAGCCCGAGAGCCAGTCCGCCTCGACCGGGGTGAGGCTGGTCTGCGGGTTCTCGACCAGCTTCGCGTACGCCGGGCTGGTGCCCTGCAGCGCCGACGCGAGCCGACCGCGTACGTCGCCCGGGGAGCTAGTCACGCTCGGACCCGTCGTTGTCGAGGGCGTCGACCCCGGCTCGGGCCCACTCGGGCCGCAGGCGCTCAGCGTGGCGGCGACCAGTAGGGCCGCTACGGCCAGCAGGGCGCGGACGCCACCGCGGCGATGTCCCGTCATGCTGATCCGACGAACTCGGGTGCCGGTCAGGTTCCACGTCTCCCTCATCAGTGCACGCTGTCCCAGTAGTCGCCGTAGTAGTCGGGGTAGGGATCGCCGGTGGTCGAGGTGACGATGTTGCCATTGTAGAACTCGTCCCGGACGGCATCCCGGCCTGCGCGTTCCGCCTGGGCCCGCGTCTGACCGTTCTGGATGGCCTGGTTATAGGCCGTGGTGTACGCCGCCTCGGCCGGCTGTTGCGCGATGGTGTAGCCGGCGATCCGGAGCTCCTGCGCTGCCTGGATCTGCTCGACCGTGCCGTCGACCTCCTCGTTGACCGCAGTCGTCACGTAGTCGTTGCGACTCTGGTTGTTCGCGTCGGCCGACTCACCGTTGACGGTGGCCTGGGCGTGGTTGGTCTCGTGGATCAGCACCGCGGCGTTGGCGTAGCCCTGACCCAGGACCATCTCGGTGCCGTTCCAGTACGCGCCGGTTGCACTCGGGTCGATCAGGATCGGGATGTTGTTGTCGAAGAGCCACTGCAGCGTCTGCCGGCCCCGTTCGGTGCTCAGCAGCTGCTGGACCAGCTCGGACTCCGGGTCGAGGCTGGAGGGGATGTCGATGTCCTCCGGGTCGGTCTGCTCCCCGCCCCCCTCGTCCGGCCCGTCCGCGCAGACGCCGATCCCCACGGCGGCACTGACCTTGCAGACGGCCTCGGTCATCACCGTGCCCATCGGCGTCAGCCGGGCCGCCCAGGCCACGGCGACGATCAGGATGGCGACCAGGGCGAAGGCAGCGGCGTACTCGACGGCCGACGCTCCCGCCTCGCGCCGACTCACCCAGGCACGCCTCTGCATGCCCGTAGCCTCGCGCCTGCCGGGGCCACCCGGACAGTGACGTCAGACCTAATCAGAGGCCTGTTGTCCGCCCAAGTCCTGGGCCTCATGCTGGGCCCACGGACCCACCGTCACCACCCTGTTCGCACCAGTCGGCTGCCCGCAGGCCGACCTGGCTTCCCCTGGAGGGCAGCCAAGTGTGTGAGAGAGAAGTCAGACGGAACGGGCGCGCCGCCACCACAGCGGCAGGGCGACGGCGGTCTGCACCACGGCGACGATCAGGGCACCCTGCAGGAAGTCGCCGAAGGAGGCGCCGGGACTGATCGCAGGCAGCCGCAGCTGGGCCAGCCCGAGCAGCAGGACGAACACCGCGATCCCTACGCCGGCCCCCGTCACCGCGTACGCCACCAGCTGGTTCCGCTCGGGCCGCAGCACCAGCCCCAGACCGACTCCGGCGAGCAGCCCGGCGGCCACCAGGGCCAGCACGCCCAGGCCCGGCCGGTCGCGCAGTGCGCCGCTGGCCCCGAGCGCCGCGATGACCAGGAAGTTGCCGAGCAGCTGCCCGGGCAGCACCACCAGCAGCATCCGGACCAGGACCCGCGGCCAGCTCAGCCGATCGGGCCGGGCGCGCGAGGACACTCCGTACGCGGGTCCAGAAGACATGCGGACCAAGTTACCTATCCCGCTTCGCACTCGGGGAAGTCGACCGGCGCCCGCGTGCCGTTGCTGCCGGGGACATCGAGGTAGGTCGCGTCGACCGCCCGCGAGTCGGTGGTCTCCAGGCTCAGGTCGATGCCGAAGGCGACGCCCAGCTTGACCTCCGCCGCGAAGCCGGCCTTGTCGCTGACGTTGTTGTACTCGACGTTGCTCACCGTGGCGTTGGTGTACATCAGGTTCTGGAACGGGTCACCCTGGACGAGCCGGTCGGGGAAGAAGGTCTCCGGCGACACGTAGCCGTTGGGGTCGGCCTCCTGCGCGGCCAGCCACTGGTTGACCAGGGCCCGCTGCTCCTCGGTGGTGACCGGGAGGTTGGCCGTCGTGACGGTCACCGCGCTCGCCGAGTCGGAGTCCGAGCCCTTGCCGCCCAGGTCGCCCTGGCCCACGTTCACCGAGCTGGTCGCCTTGCCCTCGCGGGTGGTCACCATGGTGACCCCGACGATGTTGTTGTCCTTGTCCCGGGTGATCGCGATGCTGGAGCCGAGGATCCCCTTGAGCTGGCCGCCCATCGGACCGACGTTGCCGTTGGTCTCGCCGAAGACCTCGCCCCCGGTGGTGTAGGTGGTGTTCCCGGTCTCGTTGTCCTTGATCTGGGTCCACTTGCCGGTGGTGCCGAACTTCAGCCCGAAGTCGGCCAGGTTGAGGTTCGGCACGCCCGACTCGGAGTTGGGGTCGGTGTCGAACGGCAGGCTCAGCCCGAGCTTGCCCTCGGCGTCGAACGTGGTCTCGATGGTCGACACGCTCTGCGACGGCGGCTTCGGCGGCTCCTTGGGATCGCTCCACAGGAACTTGATCGAGTAGTAGGGGTCGTGCTTGATGATCTCCTGCTCGACCAGGTAGTCGTCGAGCTGCTTGCGCATCGCCGCCGCTTCCTCGGCGTTCTTGAAGGTCCAGGTGCTGCCGTAGTCGAACTTGACCCCGGCGCCGAAGTCGACCTGCGCCCCGCGCTCGACCTTGCCGAGGTCCAGCTTGCCGCCGAACCCGCCAGTGACCCCGAGCGAGGCTCCGTCGGTGGCGGTGTAGGTCACCGTCCCGTCGCTGAAGGTCCGCTCGATGAAGCCGGCGTTCTCCCCGAACTTGATGAAGGCGATCTTGATCTCGGAGTTGACCTCCTCGCCGTGCTCGGAGACCTTGCACTTCTTCGGCTTGGGGTCGAAGCCCGGGTCGGTCGGCGGCGTGTTCGGGTCGTTCGGACCGGTGCCTCCGCTGCAGCCGCCCTCCATCCCCACCGCGGTAGCGACCTTGCAGATCGCCTGCTGCACGATGTTCCCGTACGCCGGGGTGCTCGCCCGCGCGCTGATCGAGGTGCCGCCGACCAGGATCGCCACCAGGGCGAACGCCGCCGCGTACTCCAGGGTGGCAGCGCCGCGCGACCGCTGCCGGGAGAGGCGGCTGAGCCGGGCGAACATGGCGAGGGGGATCCTTCACGGTCGAGTGGTTGGGGTCGAGGCTAGGCGGCGGAGGGACCACCGGTCATGGGCCCGGGGACCCAACCACGGACCCACACCGATCCCCGAGGTCAGCTGAGGACCGGGCGCATCCGCATCGAGTCGAGGACCTGGCGTTCCAGGTCCGGGTCGTGCTGCGGCGTCAGGATCGAGACGGCGACCGACTGCGGGTATGGCCAGTGGGCGGCCACGATCCAGGTGCCGGCCAGCTGGGAGTTGGCGTTGTCGAGGATGGTGTAGCGGACCACCTGGGCCGTCGTCGCGCCCCGGATCTCGACGTCACGGGTCTCCACCACCGTGAACTCGGCCAGCTTGATCTGCGCCTGCCCGATCAGGGTGCCGACCGCCTCGCCGGCGGTGGCGTACTCCCCGAAGTCGCCGGAGAACTGGATCTGCTCGATCGACTCCGGGGTGAGCCGGAAGCCGCTGGTCCACGGCTCGTCCACCTCGACCGGGACCTCCCAGCCCACCGGCCGGGTCGCGGTGAGCTTGCCGTCCACGACCTCCACGTACGCGGGCGCCTCCGGGTCGGTGCAGCCGAGCAGGCCGAGCAGCACGACGCCCAGCCCGGCCGCGATCACGCGGCGGGTGACACGCCCTCGGCTTCGCATAAGGTCCTCCCGTCAGATCGTCGGGCACATCGTAGGCGGGCAGAGCGGAGGCGTCGGGTGCTGAAGTGGGCGTACCCGGTCGGCATCACCCTCGTCGCGGCACTCGCCGCTTGGTGGCTCAGCCGCCGCCGCTACCGCATTCCCGAGGACACCGTGCACCGCACGCTGCCGGCCTGGCTGCTGCCGGTGCTGGCTGCGGTCGGCGCGCTCGTCGCCGCCCCGTTCTACCTCGGCCAGCCCCCGGTGGTGATCATCACCTACGGCGCCGCCTTGGTCTGGGGCCTGGTGCTCGCCTTCATCGACCTCGACGTACGCCGGCTGCCCGACTGGCTCACCCTGCCGGCCTATCCGGTCGCGGCCGTGCTGCTCGCCCTGTGCTCGGCCGCCACCGGCGACCGGGAGGCCCTGCTCCGGGCGGCCGCCTGCGCCGGGCTCGCGGTGGTCGTGTTCCTGCTGGCCGCGCTGCTGTCGCCGGGCGCCCAGGGGCTGGGCCTGGGCGACGTGAAGCTCGCCGGCACGCTCGGCGGACTGCTCGGCTGGTGGGGGTGGTGGACCGCGCTCTACGGACTGCTGACCGGCTTCATCCTGGGCGGCCTGGTGGCCGCGGTCCTGCTGGTCAGCGGGCGGGCGGACCGCAAGTCGCACCTGTCCTTCGGCCCGGCACTGATCGCCGGCGCCTACATCTGGGCCGTGCTGCCGCCGCTCTAACTGCGCTCCTCGCGCACCAAGCGATCCCCGCGGGCATTCCGCATCGCAACCATCCGCCCTCGCAGGCTCGGGCTCCCGCCAGGCCCGTCCACGCTCCGCGGAGTGCCCGCGGGGATCGCCTACTCCGCTCGTCTCCAACCCCGCGAGGTCCGATGCGGTCACCCGGACCAGGGTCCCGATGCTCCTGGGCCCAGGGGCCCAACCTGCGTGGGACGACTTGATCCTTGACCCGCAGGTGTGCCTAGGTTAGGTCTCGGCCAGGACGGGGATGACATGGATCACCACAGACGCCCCCACACAGGACGGGGACTCCGGCAGACATTGCTGGGCGTACTCGCCCTGCTCGTCGCCGCCACCGGCCTCCTCGTCACCCCGCTGCCGGCGAAGGCCGAAGACAGCACCCAGGTGTTGCTGCTGTTGGACGTGTCCGGCTCGATGAACGAGCGCATCTCCTCCGGCGGGACCAAGTTCGCCGCCGCCCAGCGCGCCGTGAAGCGGGTGGCCAACGCGGTGCCGGCCGGTACCCAGGTCGGCTTGCGGGTGTACGGATCGGAGATCGCCGAGCCCAAAGAGCAGAATCCGAAGGCCTGCACCGACACCAAGCTGGTACTGCCGATCGGCCCGCTGAACCGGCGCCAGTTGTCCCGCGCCGTCGACTCCTTCGAGGCCAAGGGCGAGACCCCGATCGCGTACTCGCTGGGGAAGGCGGTCGATGACCTCGGCCCGTCCGGCAAGCGGGTGCTGATCCTGATCTCCGACGGCGAGGAGAGCTGCGACGGTGACCCCTGCCCGGCCGCCCGCCGACTGGCCAAGGCCGGGGTGGACCTGCAGTTCAACGCCATCGGGCTCGCGGTCAACAGCAAGGCCCGCTCGCAGCTGCAGTGCATCGCCAAGGCCGGCGACGGCAACTACTACGACGCCAACAACACCTCCGACCTCGAGGACGCGGTCCGCCGGATCACCCAGCGGGCGCTGCGGCCCTTCCAGACCAGCGGTACGCCGGTGGAGGGCACCGTCGACCAGGCCGGAGCGCCGTCGATCCGGGTCGGCCAGTACAAGGACTCCTACGACGCCAGCAACACCCCCCGCTACTACCGGGTCACCCGGACGCCCGGGTCCACCGTGACCGCCTCGATCTCCACGATCGTGCGGCCGTACCCGAGCCAGAACACCGAGAACTGGACGCTGACCCTGGCGACCCCGGATGGTACGCCGTGTGCCACCGCCACCGCGACCTCAGGTGGCTACCGGGCCACCACCGTGCTCAGCGGTGCCGTCGTGTCCAGCCAGGTCGACCCGATCACCCGGTCGCCCGCGCCCGAACCGTGCGCCAGCGCACCCGAGCTGCTGCTCTCGCTCGCCCGGAGCTCGCCCCTGGGCAACGAGGACGAGGTGTCGGTGGAGGTGCTGATCGCGGAGGAGCCGCCGATCAGCAACCTGGCCGACCTGCCGGAGCCCGACGCCGACTACACCGGCACGGCGGGGGCGGTGCGCGCCGCCACCCCCAGCCCGTCGCGGCTCGGTGGCACGTCCTTCTCCAACTCCACCGAGGTCAAGCCGGGTACCTGGCGGGACTCGGTGGCGACCGGGGAGACCGTCTTCTACCGCGTACGTCTGGAGACCGGGCAGCGGCTGCGGGTGACGGCCGAGACTCCCACGCCGCGGCAGCGACTGGAAGCTGGGGGCCGCCGAGGCCATCACCACCCGGGTGAACGTCTACTCCCCCGCGCGAGTCAGCCTGACCGAGCAGTCCGCCGCCCTGCAGGGCAACGGGGCGGTCCGGGTCACCGCCGCCTCGCCCACGGTGCGGGTGCGCAACCGCGAGGTGCCGCCGCCGGCGAGCTGGCTGGAGCCCAACGTGACCACCGCCGCGGTGGCCGGGGACTACTTCGTCAGCCTGCAGCTCGACCCGTTGCAGGCCAACCTCTCCGGCCGGGTGATGCAGGTCCGGCTCAGCCTGGCCGTCGACGGCCGGCCCAGCGGCCAGCCCGAGTACGCGGTGCCCAGTCCCACCCCGAGCCCGTCACCCACCGCACCTACGGAATCCGTAGTCCCCGACGGCGGATCCGACGCCCGACGAGCCGAACCCCCGGCGGACGGCGGTTCCGGGGTCGCCCCCGGACTTCCTGCTGGCTGGAGCCGGGGTTCTGGCGGTCGGGCTGGTGGCCGGTGCCCTGGCCGTGACCCGACGGCGCCGTCGCGGGGCTTCGGCGCCCACAACGGATAACGAAGGTGGCCCCGGTGCGTGATACGTTCCGAGTTCTTCCGCGGGTGCAGAGTCGCCGCGCGCGTCAGCTGAGTCAGATCAGTCGGTCGTAGGGGATAACTGTGCTGATTGCCGTCGTCGGGTCCTCAGGGCTCAACCGGGTCGAGGGAATCTCCTCGGAGCACCCGGCCGCTCTGCTGCAGGCCGACGCAGGCGACCTCGGCGGGACACGTGCTCCTGCTGGCCCCGTGGTATGCGGAGTCGATCGCCAAGGAGCAGGCCCACGTCCTGATCGCGGCCTCCCCCCGCACCTCCGTGGCCGTCCTCACACCTCGGCACCATCCGCTCACCCTGACCCTGATCGGCGCCGCGGCGCTGCAGACCGCCGGCGCCGACGCCGATCCCGGGACTGGTGGTCGCCCTGGTCAATGCCGCGGTCGCGCGGTCGCGCAGCCTGGTCTGGTACCCGCGGGTCTGGGGCCTTCGCGAGCCGTCACCCACCGCGTGGCAGCTGCTGGCCAGCACCTTCCGCTCCCCGGGGTACTTCCGGGAGATCGCCACCGAGCCGGCCCTGGTGCCGGCCAAGGCCGGGTCGCCGGTGGCCCCGACCGACGAGGTGTACGTCGCCGGCAGCAGCCCGACGCTGCTGCACCGCCACCTCGGCGGCGCGGTGGTCCGGCTGACGCCGATCGAGCTCGAGCCGCACCAGCCGTACGCGACCAGGTCGGCGATGCCCTTGACCGTGCTGGCCGGCGTCGGGCTGCCTCCGGGCAGCGAGCCGCCGTGCCCGTCCTGCGACGCCCGGCTGGTGGCCGGGGCGTGTTCGTTCTGCGGTCATGCCGCCGTCCCGGCGGCCGGCGCGCGCCAGGTTCTCGAGTTGGTTGACCACGGGTGAAGGGGTAGGGGATGAACCCACGACAGCGGCGGGGTGTGCTGTTGATGGTGCTGTCGGGCATCGCGGCGGTGCTGGTCTTCATCGGAGTCTCCAGCTACGTGGCCAGCGTCAACAGCCGGGTCGGGCCGATGGTGACGGTCTACCGGGTGACCACCGACCTGCCGGCCTTCACCACCCTGTCCAGTGAGAACACCGAGCCCGCCGAGGTGCCGGAACGGTGGGCCGCCGACAACACCGTGCTGAAGAGCGCCGACCTCGACGGGCGGGTGATCGCCACCCCGATGACCGCCGGCTCCCCGGTGAGCCTCGACGTGCTGGTCCCGGCGAGCGACCTCGACCCGACCGAGCGCGAGATCGCGGTCAACGTGGACGCGGTCACCGGCCTGGCCGGCCGGGTCCGGCCGGGTGACCGGGTCGACGTGTACGCGGTGTTCTCCGAGGTGCCCGGGCTGGCCAAGCAGTCCCGGATCCTGGTGCAGAACGTCCGGGTGATCTCGGTCCAGGGCCAGCTGCAGGTCACCTCGCCGGACGAGAAGTCGATCCAGAACGTCATCCCGGTCACCCTGGCGCTGCAGCCGTCGGCCGCGCTGGCGGTGACCTACGCCAACTCCTTCGCCGAGGAGGTCCGGCTCGTCGGGCTGCCGCCCGGCGTGGCGCAGGACCGCAGCAAGGAGAAGCGCACATTCGACGCCCGCCAGCTCGGCGGCAAAGCGATACCGGAGACCGGCCGATGAACCGAGCAGTCATTGCCATCGCCGACCAGGTCATCGTCCAGGAGCTGCGGTCGCGGCTGGACCAGAGCGAGGCGGACGTCGAGGTCGGCTTCGTGGCCGAGTCGACCCAGGAGCTGGTCTCCTCGGTGCTGGCCCACCGGCCCTCGATCGCCTTCGTGCACGACCAGCTCGGACCCGGCCCGGTGATGCAGATCGTCCGCGACCTGACGCTGCGCAACCCCGCCCTGGCCGTGCTCGTGGTGACCACCAGCAACACCGCCGAGGCCTTCGCCGGCGCCCTGAACGCCGGCGCCCGCGGCGTACTCACCCATCCGTTCGGCCTGGAGGACCTGGACGAGCGGCTGAGCAGCATGCTCGAGTGGAACCAGACGGTCCGCAACGTGCTGGCCGACAACCAGAACAGTGGCAACGGCGCCAGCCGGGGCGGCCGGGTGATCGCGGCGGCCGGCGCCAAGGGCGGGGTCGGCACGACCATCGTGGCGTCGCACCTGGCCTGGGACGCGGCCCGCTCCGACCCGAACATGCGGGTCTGCCTGGTCGACCTGGACGTGGAGAACGGTGACGTGCCGAGCTATCTCGACGTCAACCACCGGGTCTCCATCGCCGACCTGGCCAAGATCAGCGAGGACCTGACCGCTCGGGCCGTCGCGGACACGGTGGTGGCGCACTCCAGCGGCCTGCACCTGCTGCTGACCCCGCGGGAGATCCGCGACACCGAGTTCGTGACGCCGGAGGCGGTCCGCCGGATCATCGCCCAGCTGCGGACGCTGTACCACCTGGTCGTGGTGGACGTGGGCTCGGCCATCACCACCACGCAGGCCGCGGCGGTGGAGTCGGCGGACATGACGCTGCAGCTGGTCACCGCCGACGTGCCGGCGCTGCGCGCGGCGCGGCGCCAGGTCGTGGCCTGGGAGTCCCTCGGGCGTGGTCGGGGCCGACCGGGTACACGTGGTGGTCAACCGCTTCGTCCGGCGCAGTGAGATCCAGCAGGACACCATCGACATGCTCACCCTGGGCCAGCGGTCGCAGATCCTGATCCCCGACCTGGAGCGGGGGCTGGAACGGGCGGGCAACAGCCGTACGCCGGCGGAGGTCCGCAACCAGGTCTGGTGGCGCAGCCTGCGCACCATCGGGGCGGAGCTCGACGTGACCAGCGCCTACCGTGAGGCCCTGGCCGCGGCCGCCGCCGCCGAGGGACCCGACGCCGTCGACGTCGACGCCCCGCGGCGCGGCCGGAAGGCCAGCGGCGAGTCCGCCGGCGGCCCGGTCGCCGCCGACGCCGGCCGCTCGTCCCGGCCCCGGCGGGTGGTGGTCGAGTCGGGCCAGGCCACCTTGGAGACGGTGGCGATGTTCCCGTTCGCCCTGTTGATCCTGGCCCTCGCGCTGCAGACCATCCTGCTCGGCGTGACGTTCGCGTACTCGGGTGTCGCCTCGGGCGCCGCCGCCCGGGCCGTCTCGCTGGGCACCAACCCGCAGTCCGCCGTGTCCGACGCGCTGCCCGGCGGGATGTACTCCAAGGTCTCGCTCAGCGCCAGCGGGTCGTCGGTCCGGGTGACGGTCAAGGCGCCACTGCTGGTCGGCAGCGGGGTGACCCGCGACGTCCGGATCACCACCGACCACCGCGTCGTGGAGGAACCCCGATGACGACCGTCAGCAACCCCCGCCCACGCGGCCACCGCCCCATCAGTCACAAGATTCCCACGCAGCGTGGGGAACTCGCCCTGTGCTCGGGTTGCAACCTGGGCACAGCGCGAGATTCCCACGCTGCGTGGGAAACCGACAGGAGCGCGGAGCCGCAGGCGTCTCCACCGACGGGACCGGGGTCAGGGGACGATCGAGTTCATGGCCATGGTGCCGCTGGTGCTGGCGGTGCTGGTCGCCGCACTGCAGGTGATGGTCCTGACCTACACCGCGCACGCGGCCTCGCAGGCGGCTCGCGACGCCGCTCGAGCGTTCTCGCTCGGCAGCTCGCCGGTCGCCGCGGCCCAGGCCAGCCTGCCGGGAGCCATCACCCTGGTGACCGCCTCGCCCACCGGGTTCGCCCACGGGGTCACCGTGACAGTGCAGGCCCCGCCGATGCTGTTCATCGGCGACGGCAAGATCACCCGCTCGGTGACCATGCCATGACCGGGGGCTCGGGGGCATGAGGCGAGACTTCAGCAAGGGGTTCGTGCGGCTGCAGGACCGCAACCGGACCGAGAGCGAGGCGGACGACGCCCAGGTCCGCCGGTTCAAGCAGATCCTGCTCGACGAGGTGGACCTGCAGGAGCTGTCCCGGCTGCCGGCCGACGAGCGACGGGCCCGGCTGGAGCGGGTGCTGGCCCACCTGATCTCCCGCGAGGGCGTGATCCTGTCCACCCGCGAGCGCTCGACGCTGGTCCGCCGGGTGGTGGACGAGGCGGTCGGCCTCGGTGTCCTCGAGCCGTTGCTGGCCGACGACTCCATCTCCGAGATCATGATCAACGGCCACGACACCGTCTACGTCGAGCGGTTCGGCCGGGTGGAGCGGATCCCGTCCGGCTTCACCTCCGAGGCCCAGCTGCTGCAGACCATCGACCGGATCGTCTCCGCGGTCAACCGCCGGGTGGACGAGTCCAGCCCGATGGTCGACGCCCGGCTGCCGGCCGACGCCCGGATGCCGCGCGGCGCTCGCGTCAACGTCGTGCTGCCGCCCCTGTCGCTGACCGGCCCGGCGGTGACGATCCGGCTGTTCCCCAAGGCGTACGGGCTGGCCGACCTGCTGCAGCGCGGCACCCTCGACCGGGAGAGCGCCGAGCTGCTGTCGACCTGCGTACGCGCCCGGCTGAACATCGTCGTCTCCGGCGGTACCGCCTCGGGCAAGACCACCATGCTCAACGCCCTGTCTCAGTTCATCCCGGGCCGGGAGCGGATCGTCACCGTGGAGGACGCGGCGGAGCTGTCGCTCAACCAGGAGCACGTGATCCGGCTGGAGACCCGTCCGGCGAACGTGGACGGTCGCGGGGCGGTGACCATCCGCGAGCTGGTCCGCAACTCGCTGCGTATGCGGCCCGACCGGATCGTCGTCGGCGAGGTCCGCGGCGGCGAGGCCCTGGACATGCTGCAGGCGATGAACACCGGCCACGAGGGGTCGCTGACCACGGTGCACGCCAACAACGCCTACGACGCGCTGTCCCGGATGGAGACGCTGGCCACGATGAGCGACGTCGAGGTCCCGTTCGCCGCGATCCGCGACCAGGTCAACTCGGCCATCCATCTGATCGTGCAGCTGAACCGGCACGCCGACGGCTCCCGGCGGATCGTGCAGCTCGCGTACCTGATGTCGGCCCGCCGCGAGGACTACCAGCTCGCCACCCTGGCGGAGTTCGACCCGGTGAGCCGGCAGTTCCGCCGGTACGCGGTGCCGGAGGAGATGATCGCGGCGCTGCGGAACGCCGGTGAGCAGCTGCCGCCGGGCTGGGAGGTCGCGGCGGCATGATCTGGATCTTCGTCGGGCTCGCCGCCTTCAGCCTGCTTGTTCATGCTGGGGGTCCGGCAGTTCGCCACCAACTCCGCCCAGCACAAGCTGATCGTCGTCGGCACCCTCGAGGGCACGACCACCGCCGACGTGCCGCGTACGCTCTTCGCCCGGGTCAGCCGGGGCTTCAACCGCACCCGGCTGGGTCGCTGGCTGGAGCGCGAGTTCGTGCTGGCCGGCATCACCTACCCGCCGATCGTCGTCTTCCTCGTCGTGCTGCTGGTCACCGCCACGCTGCCCTACCTGCTGGCCCGGCTGCTCGCGCCGGCGTTCGCGGTGGTCGGGGTGGCCGGCGGCTTCCTGCTGCTCCGGGGCTGGCTGCGGCGATCCCGGGAACGGCGTCGGGAGCGGTTCGTCCAGCAGATCCCCGAGCTCGCCCGGGTGCTGTCCAACGGCGCCAACGCCGGGCTGTCCATCACCACCGCCTGGGTGGTGGCCGAGGGCGAGATGGCCGAGCCGGCCAAGACCGAGATCCAGCGGCTGAACGCGGCCGTCCGGTTCGGCACCGCGCTCGAGGACGCCATGCTGCAGATGAACGACCGGCTGCCGGCCCGCGAGGTCCGGGTGCTGATGTCCACCCTGGTGGTCAGTGCCCGCTCCGGCGGCTCGCTGATCAAGGCGCTGCGGGACATCTCGCTCACCCTGGACGACCGCAAGGAGGTCCGGCGCGAGGTCCGTACGGTGCTGGCCCAGTCCCGCGCCACCGGCGCCCTGGTCACCCTGATGGGCGTCGGGATCCTGCTGGCGCTGAACGCCATCCAGCCCGGAACCGTCGAGCGGATGACCCAGACGCTGATCGGCCAGATCGCCCTGGTGGTGTCCATCGGGCTGTTCCTGATCGGCCACCTGACGGTGCAGCGGATGACCCGGATCGAGCGGTAGATGCTGACCTTCTCGACGATGTGGCCGGCCCTCGGCGCGACCGGGGCCCTGCTCACCCTGATCCTCGGCTACCGGATGATGCGCGGGCAGCCCAGTCGAGTACCTGGACGCCGCCGACCTGATCCTGCTCAAGGAGGAGCGGCGGCGGGAGGCCGCCGGCCGGCTCTCCCTGCTGGAGCGGTTGGCCGGGCGGTTCGTGCCCCGGATCCGGCGGCTGATCGGCCCGGGCGGCGTGGCGTACCTGCAGCGGCTGATCAACTACGCCGGCCGCCCGGTCGGGGTCACCGTGGACGGGCTGCTTCGCAAGATGGTCTGGTGGTTCATCCTGCTGCTGCCCGGCGTGGTCGCGTTCGCGTTCGGCGGCTACCCGGCGGCCGGCGTGCTCATTCCGGTGGTCGCCATCTTCCTGCCGCTGGGCCGGATCGCCGGGATGAGCCGGCGGCGACGGGACGCCATCGACACCGACCTGCCGGACTTCCTGGACATCCTCGCCGTCACGGTGAGCGCGGGGATCGCGTTCCGGGCGGCCATGGCCCGGGTGATCGACCGGTTCGAGGGGGCGCTGAGCAGTGAGATCCGGCTGACCCTGGACCAGCTGGCCCACGGCGCCAGCATCCGGGCGGCGTTCTCCAACATGGAGCAGCGCACCGGGTCGCAGGCCATGCACAGCTTCGTCACCGCGTTCCTGCAGGCCGAGGAGCTCGGGGCGCCGCTCGCCGATACGCTCAACCAGATCGCCGCGGACATGCGCCGGGAGAGTGCCCAGCGGATGCGCCGGCGGGCCAACCAGACCGCGCCGCGGGTCACGTTGGTCACCTCGTTGGTCCTGGTTCCGGCCACCCTGATCCTGGTCGTGGTCGGCCTGATCGTCGGCATCAACCTCGACTTCGGCGACCTGCTGGGAGCGTTCTCGTGAGGGCGCTTCGGCGGTGAGCGCAGCGTCGGGGGTTGCCGGAACGGCGGTTACGGGTCCGCGTACGGCGGTGCCGGCAACGCGCCCGAAGACGGCCGGCCCGACCAGCGAGGCCCTGCTGGTCGACCCGGGCTACGTCCGGCTGGTGCGCTGGGTGTTCACCGCGCGCCTGGTCTGCCTGGCCCTGGCGACCCCTGCCGCCCTGACCGTCGCCACCTCCGCACCCGTCGCCACCCTCTCGCTCTTCCTGCTGACGATTTCCAGCTTGGTGTTCAGCCGCAGCGACCGGCTGATCGCGATCCTGATCCGCCACCCGTTGCTCGCCTCGCTGGACACCGCGGTCAGCATCGCCCTGCTGACCACCGTCAGCGCCGGGCAGCCGGCCGCCCTGACCGTGGTCTGTACCGCACTCGTCGCTGGGCTGCTGTTCCCGCGGCGGGTGCTGGTGCTGCTGGTCGTTCCCTTGGTGTTCGGCAGCCTCGGGGCACCGGCGGCGGTGCTGTCGGCGGCCCCGACCAGCTGGCAGGGCTGGCTGGCCCTGGTCGCCGGGATGCCCGCGCTGGTGCTCGGGGTCTGCGTGATCGGCTCGGTGGTGCAGCGCAACGTGCAGTCGATGGTCGAGGCCAGGCAGCAGGCGGCGGAGGCGGTGGCCGCGGTGGGTGCGGCCCAGGAGCGGGCCCGGCTGGCTCGCGACATGCACGACTCGGTGGGCAAGTCCATCCATGGCATCTCGCTGGGCTCGAAGGCGCTGCGTCGGATGGTCGACCGCGATCCCGACCAGGCCAAGGAGCTGGCCGGGTCCTTGGCCGATGCGGCCGACCAGGCGGCGCGGGAGGCCCGGGCGCTGCTGATGTCGCTGCGGGAGGGCCAGATCGACCGGCCGACGGTGGAGGTGGTCAACGAGGTGTTGGTCGACTGGCAGGCCACGACGGGGATCAGCGCCCGGTTGGTCGACGTGGCGGCCGTGGACGCGAGCCCGGCCGTCACCTCGCAGATGGTCGCCGCGCTGCGGGAGATCCTGCACAACATCGACAAGCACGCGCAGGCGGAGACGGTGACCGTACGCCTGACCGGCGATCCGGAGCGGATCGAGCTGGTGGTGGCCGACGACGGCGTCGGGTTCGACGTGGAACGGGTCGGGGCCCGCGAGGCCGACGGGCACTTCGGGCTGCGCGGGCTGCAGGAACGGGCCGAGCAGGTCGGCGGCGCGGTGGAGATCAGTTCGGAGAAGCGAAAGGGGACCACGGTTCGATGGACGGCACAACGGCACTGGACGACCTGACCACGACCGCGACGAGGACATCCAAGGGGGACGACCCCCTTGGATCCCCGAAAAGCGCGGAAGCGGTGCGGGTCGGCATCGCCGACGACAACGCCGTGGTCCGGATGGGCATCCGCAGCCTGCTGGCTACGGCCGACGACATCGTCGTGGTCGGCGAGGCCGGCGACGGGGCAGCGGCCGTCACCCTGGCCCGAACCGCCAAGCCTGACGTGATGCTCCTCGACGTACGGATGCCCCGCCAGGACGGGGTCAGCGCGGCGCCCGACGTAGCCCAGCACGCGACAGTGCTGATGCTCACCTACTCCGACTCCCCTGAGGTCGTCTCCGCGGCCGTGAAGGCGGGTGCCCGCGGCTACCTGGTGCACGGGCACTTCACCGAGAACGAGCTGCTGTCGGCGGTGCGGATGGCCGCCCGGGGCATCGGGACTTTCTCGGCCCAGGCCGTGGCCGCCTTGTCGAACCCGACGCCGAGCAAGGCTGCGCTGGCCTCGCGTTACGGGCTGTCGGAACGGGAAGCGGACGTGATGGCTCTGATGGCCGAGGGTGCCGCCAACTCCGAGATCGCCCGCAGCCTGTTCATCTCCGAGAAGACGGTCAAGAACCACATCAACCGCATCTTCAACAAGCTCCAGGCCAACAACCGCGGCCACGCCGTCTCCCTCTGGCTGGCCCACCACTAGCCGCCCCTGCCCTTGGCCATCTCGGTCCGTATCGACTTCGCGCCACCTACTCAACCTCGCACCCGATGTATCAGGCGCGAGGTCGAGTAGGTGGCGCAAACAATGCCGAGGCCGGCCGAACTTTGGGCCTCGGTTTGGGTCTGTGGGCCCATGGCCAGGAGCCGCGCGATCCGTAATGTTCCAGGTGTCGGAAGGCCCGCCCCGGAACGGGTTCCGAAGCCCACAGATCCGGACCCGGTCAAGGGTCACAGTCCAAGGAGAACCTCATGAACAAGCTCATGACCAACCTGCTCGGTACCTTCCTGGTCCTGACCAGCCCGGTCACCCCCGCCAAGCGCCGCGAGGCCGGCCAGGGCACCCTCGAGTACGTCGGCATGATCGCCGTCGCGGCCATCATCATCGTCGCCGTGGCCGTCGTGGCCAAGACCGCCGGCCCGCAGATCGGCGCCTTCATCACCGCCGCGATTGCCAAGGTCCAAGCTGCGGTCGCCTGATCCAACCCACCCCCCCAAAGAACCGGGCGGGCCTCTTCACCGGAGGCCCGCCCGTTTCGCCCGTTCCAACTCCGGATCCACCGATCGAGCCAGGAGAACCCCATGCCGCGTTGGGTGACCCGCCGATCCGCTGAGCGCGGATCGGGTCCGGTGACCGCCCTGATGGTGATGGCGATCCTGGCGTTGATCTTCACCATCGGCATCACGGCGCTGTTCGCGGCCGCCAGTGACGAACGCTCGAGCGCGATGCACGCCGCCGATGCAGCCGCCCTGGCCGGGGCCCGTGGTGTTCTCGACGATGCGCCCCGGGCCATGCAGCCGGGCTTCCTCACCCCGGCCGAGATCCCCCTGCTGCTGGGCGGTGGGGTCTGTGTGCAGACCGGCCGGGTCGACGCCTTCCGGCTGGCTCAGGCCAACAACGCCACCCTGACCAGCTACTGCTACAACGTCTATACCGACACCGTCCGGGTCACGGTCCGGATGAACGAGCACAACGTCGGCAACGGACCGGCCACCGCGTCCGCCGAAGCGGCCACGACGTTCCAGGCCGCGAGCTGCGTGATCGACCCCGACTTCGAGCTGCCCGAGGAAGAGGAGCCGGAGGAGGAGGAGCCGCCGCCCGGCGACGACGATTCGACGCCGACCCCGCCGACACCCCCACGGATCCCCGACGACCTCGAGACGACCATCGACTGCGGCATCGTCGGTCTCACGATCATCTACCGGTATCCCGAGAACCGATTCTTCTTTCTGAAACTGGCCGCCGAGCTGCGCGACCGGGATCCGCGCCTGACCCGGTGAGCCGCACCCCGTCAATAGGAGAAGCGGTCCGCGGCATCCCGCCGCTGTAGCAGCGGCAGCCGGACCGACGGCAGCAGCGGACCGAGCAGGCCCGCGACGATCACACCGGTCAGCCAGGGCAGCAGGGCCAGCAGACCCGGTACGAACCCGCCGGCCGATCCGGCCAGCAGCCCGGTCCCGATCCCGACCACCAGCGGCACCAGGCCGCCCCAGAGCAAGGAACGCAGCCGGGTGCGCTCATCCCGCGGGGTGATCAGCAGCGCGACCAGCGCGGCGAACACGCTGAGCACGGCCGCCGCGATGCTCAGCCGCACGGTCGAGGTGCTGGAGGCGCTGGCCGAGACCGCCGCCAGCCCGGCACAGGCCGCGAGCAGGGCGACCAGCGAGAAGCCCCAGGCCCGGAGGCCGATCCTGATCACGACCGCCACCGCGCCGAGTCGAGGACGCCGTCGATGGTCCCAGCGGTCAGGGCCTCGCTGCCGACGACGACCAGCACGGCCGCCGGCGGCTCCGGCCGGGTGGCGATGAGCATCGTGCCGTGGAACGGCAGCGCCCGAGCGGCCGCGTACGCCAGGTCGATCCGGGTCTGGTCGCCCCCGCCGGGCATCGAGCGGACCCGGCGGGGGCCGAGCTCGAGTCCGGGCAGCGATCCCGCGACGGCGTTGGCCAACAGCAGCCCGACGATCTCCTGCGTGTCGATGCTGGCGAGATCCGCGCGGGCCAGCACCACCGGCGCCGCCCGGCCGTCGCTGGTCGGCGAGTCGCCCCGGCCCCGCCACTGCCAGCCCAGACCGAGCGACGTGGAGCCCGCGGGCGGAACCGGCCGGACCGTGTCCGGCACCGTGAAGGACAGGTCGCCGACGGTGATCGGCGCACCCTGGGCCGGCGTACGCATCAGCAGCAGGCTTGCGGAGGCGGCCCCCAGCGCGAGCACGGACCGGCGGGTCCAGCGGCGGGCGGCAGGTGCCGTGGCTAGGTCCGGCACGACGGATCCTCCACGATCTGTCGGCGGCCCCCACCGGGCTGCGGCGCAATGCTGCTGGCGGCGACCATCCGGATGCCGGTCCAGTCCTGCCGGCGCAGCGTGGCCAGCTCACCCAGGGCCCGGGCCTGCAGTTCCTGGGGCGCGACGAAGGCGTACCGCAGGATCGTCACCGTGGCGGCGCGGGTCAGGAACGACCCGAGCTGGTCGGAGGTCCGGGCCGGGCGGAGGCCGAGCAGCTCGTTCAGCGGCACGGTGACGCCGGCCGGATCGGCGAGCCATGCCTCCACGAGTCGTTGTTCGGGTGGCGTGGTGACCGGGATGGAGACGTAGGCAACCGCCGGTCCGGGCAGCGATCCGAGCTTCTCCCCTGGGGTCAGCCGGTTGACGGTCACCACCGTGACCAGGACGGAGGTGATCACGCCGTCGGCGTTACGGGTCCAGCGCAGCGCGCCGGTCACCGGTCGCTGCCGCAGGGTGCCGCTCAGGCTCGCCACTGTTGCTGTAGTGCCGGAGATGCGGTTCACCACCGCCAGCGCGGGGACCTCAGGGTCCACGCGCATGTGATTGACCGCCGCCACCGGACCGGTCCGCCGCTGCCGGCCTCGGTCGGTCTGCGGTGGCGCCGCCCGGTCAGCGAAGCGCGGCAGCCGCGGCTGGTCCAACCGGACCTGGCTGAACAGCAGCGCCGGCGGCGGCACCTCCTGGTGCGGGCCGAACAGCCGGGACCCCATCAAGGCCAGTGCGGACTGGCGTTCGAACCACTGCTGGTGCTCGCCGTGGGCGGCGGTGACCAGCTGGTCCAGCCCCTGCCCCCGGGGCAGGAACCATTC
The DNA here is from genome assembly GCA_963808435.1 of uncultured Actinomycetota bacterium. Lineage (GTDB taxonomy): Bacteria > Actinomycetota > Actinomycetes > Propionibacteriales > Propionibacteriaceae > Microlunatus. The sequence continues at coordinate 80,171 of CAWEFW010000053.1, forward strand.
GGCCTGGCCCGGCACCGACACTCCCGGCAGGACCGTACGCGGCGCGCGGGTCTCCCTGGCTAGTAGGTCGGGCGGGGCCGGCTGCGCGGCCCCGCCGAGGGCGACGTACACGTCCCCCGACCGGGCCTGGCTGATCGTCACGGGCAGGCCCTGGCTGGTGGTCACCTGCTCGACCCGGACCTCCGGTAGCGCCTCGTCCAGCGTGCCCAGCACCGTGCAGCGGGCGGGCGCCAGCTGGGTGTTCCCCAGGTTGATGCCGGGAGCGCCGCAGGACCCGAGCCCGAGCGAACCGACGCGGCAGGCGAACCGGGACACCGCGACCTGCGTGTACGCGGGAAGCACGCTCATCAGTCCGGAAAGAGCGACGACGACGAGCGTCCCGACGACGATGCGGTCGGTGATCATCTGCCGGCGGGTGGCCCGCTCGACGGCGCGGCGTCTGGGGCTCACCGACAACCCCCCTCGCTCGGTACGCTGCTTCCCTCTGACCCCGTCACAAAGGGCTTCATTGTATGCACACCGAAGGGCCGCCGATCGGGCCCCGAACGGGGCGTACGCGGGGGCCAGGGCGGGCATGAAACGGTCCCGCAAGACCTTCGGCCCGGGCCGGGACACCTTGCTCTGCGACGGCCGGCCGGTGGCCCCGGTGGCGGTGGCCGAGGACTCCGCAACCCGGGGTCGCGGGCTGCTCGGCAGCGACGGCGTGGAGGGCGCGCTGTGGATAACCCGGTGCCCGTCGGTGCACATGATGGGCATGCGCTACCCCATCGACGTCGCCGTCCTGGACCGCGACGGAGTGGTGCTACAGGTGAAGACGCTGCGGCCGTGGACGGGGGCGACCTGGCCCCAGCGGGGCGCCTCGGCCACCGTCGAGGCCGGCGCCGGCGCCCTGGCCGCATGGGGCGTACGACGGGGGGTTCAACTGGCGTACGAACGGCGTCCTTTCGTTACGCCCTGACAAAGCACGGTGCCGGTCTCCGGCGATAGAGTTCAGCATGTCCACCCCCACGTTTGACGATGCCCAGCCGATCGAAGGCGATGACACGGGCGCTCCCACGGAACCGGAGGAGTTCGGCTCGCTGACGGTCGAGGACGACCCGGGCGGCACGGTCGATCCGGCCGAGCTGGCCGGCACGGCTGACGAGTCCGATGAGGATGTGAAGTAGCTTTGGCGACGGTTCGCGCGGCCATCACCCAGACCACCTGGACCGGGGATGTCGCCTCGATGCTGGACAAGCACGAGCAGTTCGCCCGGGACGCCAAGGCGCAGGGCGCGCAGGTGATCTGCTTCCAGGAGCTGTTCTACGGGCCGTACTTCGGCATCACCGAGGACACCAAGTACTACGACCTGGCCGAGCCGGCCGATGGGCCGATCGTGCAGCGGTTCGCCAAGCTCGCGGCCGAGCTGTCGATGGTGATCATCCTGCCGATCTACGAGGAGGACATCCCTGGCGTCTACTACAACACCGCAGTGGTGGTGGACGCCGACGGCACGATCCTCGGGAAGTACCGCAAGCACCACCTGCCGAACCTGGACAAGTTCTGGGAGAAGTTCTACTTCCGGCCGGGAAACCTGGGCTATCCGGTGTTCAAGACCGCGGTCGGGCCGGTCGGGGTCTACATCTGCTACGACCGGCACTTCCCCGAGGGCTGGCGCGAGCTGGGGCTCAACGGGGCGCAGATCGTGTTCAACCCCAACGCGACCAAACCCGGGCTGTCGGAGCGGCTGTGGGAGATCGAGCAGCCGGCGGCCGCCGCGGCGAACGGGTACTTCGTGGCCGCGCCCAACCGGGTCGGCACCGAGGACAACGAGTACGGCGACCTTGCGGTGACCTTCTACGGCTCCAGCCAGTTCGTCGACCCGACCGGCTGCCTGGTCGGGCCGCTGGGCAGCAGGGAGACCGAGGAGGTGGTGATCCGCGACCTGGACATGGACATGGTCCGGAGGGTTCGTAACTCCTGGCAGTTCTACCGCGACCGGCGCCCCGACTCCTACGTCGCCATCGCCAAGCCATGATGCCGCTCCTCTCCTCCGGAAACCGGTCACATACTGCAGCTCCTGGCGCCGGAAACCCGCAGCTTGTGACCGGTTTTCGAGGGGGATGGGGCCCGAGTAGGAGGGGGTGCACCTCGTGAGCACCACGCTGATCAAGGGCGGGACGGTGGTCAACGCCACCGGAACCGCGACCGCCGACGTGCTGGTCGAGGGCGAGACGATCGCCGGCGTACTCGCTCCAGGCTCGTCGCTGCTCGGGGTCGACCTGGAGTCCTCCGTCGACGCCGTGGTGGACGCGTCCGGCAAGTACGTCATCCCGGGCGGCATCGACGCGCACACCCACATGGAGCTGCCGTTCGGCGGCACGGCCGCCTCTGACACCTTCGAGACGGGGACCCGGGCGGCGGCCTGGGGCGGTACCACGACGATCATCGACTTCGCCGTGCAGCGGTACGGCGAGCGGGTCGAGGACGGGCTGGCCGCCTGGCACGCCAAGGCCGAGGGCAACTGCGCGATCGACTACGGGTTCCACCAGATCATCGGCGGCGTCGACGAGTTCAGCCTCAAGGCGATGGACACCCTGATCGACGAGGGCGTCACCAGCTTCAAGCTGTTCATGGCCTACCCCGGCGTCTTCTACTCCGACGACGCGCAGGTCCTCAAGGCGATGCAGAAGTCGGCCGAGACCGGGTTGCTGACCATGATGCACGCCGAGAACGGTCCGGCCATCGACGTCCTCGCCGAGCAGCTGTACCAGGCCGGCAAGACCGATCCGTACTACCACGGCGTCGCCCGCGCCTGGCAGATGGAGGAGGAGGCCACCCACCGGGCGATCATGCTGGCCCACCTGACCAAGGCGCCGCTCTACGTGGTGCACGTCAGCGCCAAGCAGGCCGTGGCCCAGATCGCCGCCGCCCGTGACGCCGGGCAGAACGTCTACGGCGAAACCTGCCCGCAGTACCTCTACCTGTCCTTGGAGGAGCAGCTCGGCGCGCCCGGCTTCGAGGGGGCCAAGTGGGTCTGCTCGACGCCGCTCCGGTCGCGGGAGGAGGGGCACCAGGACCATATGTGGCAGGCGCTCCGCACCAACGACCTGCAGATGGTGTCCACCGACCACTGCCCGTTCTGCATGAAGGAGCAGAAGGAGCTGGGTACCGGTGACTTCCGCGCCATCCCGAACGGGATCGGCGGCATCGAGCACCGGATGGACCTGATGTACGCCGGGGTGGTCAGCGGGCAGATCACCCTGCCCCGCTGGGTCGAGCTGACCTCCACCACCCCGGCCCGGATGTTCGGGCTCTCTGGGCGGAAGGGCGTGGTGCAGCCGGGCGCCGATGCCGACCTGGTGATCTACGACCCGAACGGGCACACCTCCATCGGGCTGGAGAAGACCCACCACATGAACATGGACTACTCGGCCTGGGAGGGCTACGAGATCGACGGTCACGTGGACTGGGTGATGTCCCGCGGGGCCGTGGTGGTGGACGAGTCGGGGTACGTCGGGACGAAGGGCCACGGGCGGTTCCTGAAGCGCGACCTCAGTCAGTACCTCCTATGAGTGGCGTTCCCATGCGCCCTGAGCCTGTCGAAGGGCCAGGCCTGCGGACTTCGACAAGCTCAGCCCGCATAGTCCGCGAAGGGCGTTGACGATGGATTTCGGCGTTGTCCTGCAGACGAACCCGCCGGCCTGGCGTACGGTCCAGCTCGCCGAACTGGCCGAGGCGCACGGCTTCGACTACGTCTGGACGTTCGACTCGCACCTGCTCTGGCAGGAGCCGTACGTGATCTACAGCCAGATCCTGGCCCGCACCAACCGGGTCACGGTCGGGCCGATGGTCACCAACCCGGCCACCCGGGACTGGACGGTGACGGCCTCGCTGTTCGCCACCCTCAACGAGATGTACGGCAACCGGACCGTCTGCGGCATCGGCCGCGGTGACTCGGCGGTCCGGGTGACCAACGGCAAGCCGACGACCGTCCGGGAGATGCGCGAGGCGACCCACGTGATCCGCGAGCTGGCCAACTGCCGGGCCGTGGACTACAAGGGCTCGCACCTGCGGTTCCCATGGGCGCGGACGTCGACCCTCGAGGTCTGGGTCGCGGCGTATGGGCCGCTGGCCCTGAAGGCGGCCGGCGAGGTCGGCGACGGCTACATCCTGCAGCTCGCCGACGTGGACATCGCCGCCTGGATGATCAAGTCCGTCCGCGAGGCCGCGGCCGCTGCCGGTCGGGACCCGGAGGCGATCACCTTCTGCGTGGCCGCGCCGGCGTACGTCGGGGACGACTGGGCGCACATGCGCGACCAGTGCCGCTGGTTCGGCGGGATGGTCGGCAACCACGTGGCCGACATCGTGGCCAAGTACGGGGAGCACAGCGATGTCCCGCAGGCGCTGACCGACTACATCAAGGGCCGCCAGGACTACGACTACAACGAGCACGGCCGGGCCGGGAACATCCACACCGCCTTCGTGCCGGACGAGATCGTGGACCGGTTCTGCCTGCTGGGAACGCCGGAGGACCACGTGGCCAAGCTGGAGCAGCTCAAGGCGATCGGTGTGGACCAGTTCGCCGTCTACCTGCAGCACGACAACAAGGAGGAGACCCTCCGGGCGTACGGCGAGCTGATTATGCCGGGCCTGCGTGACCACGTGACCGCGAAGGCATGAGAGGGGCAATGCGCGCTGAGCTTGTCGAAGCGCCGTTCGACAAGCTCAGGGAACATCCCAGATGAGGCGGTGGCGGGGGGTCGGCCTCGGGCTGCTCGGGTTGCTGGTGCTGGTGGCGATCTGGGAGCTCTACAAGGCGTTCGGGCCGGAGAACGGGCTGGTGGTCGGCGGCCGCGCGATCACCCCACGAACCGGCGACCGGGCGATGCCGCATATCTGGGACATGGCCACTCGGCTGGGCGAGCCGGCTACCGGGCGCCGCGGCGACCCGCTCTGGACGACGGTGCTGGAGGCCTGCGGCTTCTCGCTGCGGATTGCCGCGGCGGGTTGGCTGATCGGCGTCACTGTCGGGCTCCTGCTGGCCCTGTTGATGCAGCGGCTCGCGTTGGCCGAGGCCGGAATCCTGCCCTGGGTGGTGCTCAGCCAGACGGTGCCACTGATCGCGATCGCCCCGCTCGTCCGCCGCTGGGGATCCGGGATCGAGATCGGCTCCTTCACCTGGGAGAACGAGTACTCCGTCGCGGTGATCGCTGCCTATCTCGCCTTCTTTCCGGTCGCCGTCGGCATGTTGCGCGGCCTGAAGTCCCCGGACGCGACACACCTGGACCTGATGCGCAGCTACGGCACGGGCTGGTGGGCCACCCTGGTCCAGCTGCGGCTGCCGGCCAGCGTGCCCTACCTGTTGCCCGCTCTGCGGCTCGCCGCCGCCGCGGCGGTGATCGGCACCGTGGTCGCCGAGGTCTCCATCGGGCTCCGCGGCGGCATCGGCCGGTTGATCATCGAGTACGCGCAGTCGGCCGGTGGCGACCCGGCGAAGTCCTGGGCGCCGATCTTGGGGGCGATGCTGATCGGGTTGGTCGCGGCCGGCTTCGTGGACCTGATCGGTCTCGGGCTTCGACGCTACCGGCGGGTGGAGGTGACCCCATGATGAGCAACGGGGTCGACCCCTTGAACCCCCGAGGCGCGCACAACAACACACGGGCGCGCGCCCGATGAGTACTCCCGAGCTCGCAGTGCACGTCGCCGGACTCCGGCGCATCTTCTCCAACCGCCGCGGCGCCGACGTCGTCGCGCTGGAGGACGTCGAGCTCGACGTACGCGCCGGTGAGTTCGTCTCGCTGATCGGGCCGAGCGGCTGCGGCAAGAGCACGCTGCTGCGGCTGATCGCCGACCTGGACTCCCCGACCGCGGGGACCTGCGAGGTGTTCGGCCAGCCGGCCCGGCGGGCGCGGCAGGACCAGGCGTATGGGATCGCCTTCCAGCAGGCCGGTCTCCTTCCTTGGCGCACTGTCACCGCCAACATCGAGCTGCCGCTGACCCTGCACGGGGCCGACCGTGCGACCCGTCGCGCCCGGGTCGCCGAGCTCGTCGAGATGGTAGGCCTGAGCGAGTTCGCGGGAGCGTATCCCGACCAGCTCTCCGGCGGCATGCAGCAGCGGGTGGCCATCGCCCGGGCCCTGGCCGAGCGCCCGCGGTTGCTGTTGATGGACGAGCCGTTCGGGGCGCTGGACGAGATGACCCGGGAGCGGATGCAGAACGAGCTGGTCCGGATCGCGGGCGAGACGGAGGCCGCGGTGGTCTTCGTCACCCACTCCATCCCAGAGGCGGTGTTCCTGTCCGAGCGGGTGGTGGTCATGTCCCCCCGCCCGGGACGGATTGTCGCGGAGGTCCCGGTCGAGCTGGGCACCGGCGTACGCGAGGACGCGCTGCGCGAGGACGACAGGTTCTTCCAGGCCGTGGCCCGCGTACGCGAGGCGCTGCACGGAGTGCCGGTGAGCACGGCGGGCCGGGAGTCCCGATGAGTGTCGCTTCGACAAGCTCCGCGGCGAGTATTGGGGCGACCCTCCCGACCCGGATCCTGGCCCGCGGATCGGCCTACCGGGCCGTCCTCGCCCCGATCGTGTTCGGACTGGTCTTCCTCGGACTCTGGCAGCTACTCGTCGTGGCGCTGGAGATCGAGCCCAACATCGTGCCGTCCCCGCTGGCCATCGGCGCGGAGTTCGTCGCCAACCTCGACAGTGTGCTCGCCGGCGCACTGCGCACGGGCGCGAACGCCCTGGTCGGGCTGGTGGTCGGCGCGCTGCTGGGCGTCGCCGGCGCGGTCGTGGCCAGTGTGGTCAGCCTGGTCGACAAGCTGGCCGCGCCCCTGGTCGCGGCCCTGGCCGTGATGCCGATCGTGGCCCTGGCCCCGGTGCTCTACACGATGTACGGCGCCGACAAGGAGACTGCGCGACAGCTGGTGGCCGCGCTGGCCGCGCTGATCCCGGTGTACATCAACACGCTGCGAGGGCTCCGCCAGGTCCGCCCGGTGCACCGCGACCTGATGCAGGTCTACGCCGCCACCCCCAGCCAGTCCGCCTTCGCGGTCACCCTGCCGACCGCCGCCCCGTACGCATTCACCGGACTGCGGATCGCCTCCTCGCTGGCGGTGATCTCGGCGCTGGTGGCGGAGTACTTCGGCGGCCCGGTGGGTGGGCTGGGCAAGTCGATCACCTCGGCCGCCTCCAGCAGCGACTACCCGCTGGCCTGGGCGTACGTGCTCGGCTCGATCGTGCTCGGCCTGGTGTTCTACGGCGCGGCGTTGGGCCTGGAGAGATGGACGACCCGGCATCAGCAGGTTCGCTGACCGCCGGACAACCTGTGGAGGGATGGAGAATGGGCGCAAGGTTGAAGGCGCTGGGCCTCGGGCTCAGCGCAGCAGTACTGGTGCTGGCCGGTTGTGGCGGCGGCGCGGAGGGGGAGAACTCGGGGCCCGAAGCGAGCACGTCGGCGAGCGCCGCGGAGCTGACTCCGGTCAAGCTGCAGCTGCAGTGGGTGGCCCAGGCGCAGTTCGCTGGCTACTACGCGGCAGTCGAGCAGGGCTACTACGAGGAGGTCGGTCTCGACGTGGAGATCGTCGAGGGCGGACCGGACATCGTGCCGCAGGACGTGCTGTCCGCCGGCGACGTCGACTACGCGATCTCCTGGGTGCCCAAGGTGCTCGGCTCCATCGAGAAGGGCGCCAAGATCACCAACGTCGCGCAGATCTTCGAGCGGAGCGCGACGACGCAGATCTCGTTCAAGGACAAGAACATCACCACCCCGGCTCAGCTCGCCGGCAAGAAGGTCGGCAGCTGGGGCTACGGCAACGAGTGGGAGCTGTTCGCCGGGATGCAGAAGAGCGGCGTCGACGTCAAGGACATCTCGCTGATCCAGCAGGCCTTCGACATGAACGGCTTCCTGGCCGGCGACATCGACGCGGCGCAGGCGATGACCTATAACGAGTACGCGCAGGTGCTGGAGACCAAGAACCCGGACACCGGCGAGCTGTACAAGCCCGAGGATCTGAACGTCATCGACTGGAACGACATCGGCACCGCCATGCTGCAGGACGCCATCTGGGCCAACTCCGACAAGCTGTCCGACCCCGCGTACGCGGACCAGACCACGAAGCTGATCAAGGCCTCGATCAAGGGCTGGGTGTACGCACGGGACAACCCGGAGGAGGCGGCCAAGATCGTCGCCGACGCGGGGTCGACCCTGGGTGAGAGCCACCAGCTGTGGATGACCAACGAGATCAACAAGCTGATCTGGCCGTCCACCAGCGGGATCGGCACGATCTCCGACGACGCCTGGAAGCAGACAGTGGACATCGCGCTGAGCACCAAGAACGAGACCGGCGCGACGATCATCACCAAGGCGCCGCCGGAGACGGCGAAGGACACCACCTACATCACCAAGGCATTGGAGGAGCTACGGGCCGAGGGTGTCGACGTGGACGGCAAGGGCTTCCAGCCGATCACCGTCGAGCTTCAGGAGGGCGGCGCCTGAGAGCCGATCGTCTGAACCTCGGCACCATGTGTGGTGCCGAGGTTCAGACAACTCGGGGCTACGACGGAGTGGTGCCGGACATGTCCGGCATCGGGTCGGCGCCGGACTCCAGGTCGCCGCCGGCCTCGCCGGGCACCTGCACGTTCGATGCCTCGCTCTCGTGCAGCGGGTCAACGCCGGACGCCGGATCGGGAGCGTCGGTGCCCGGCGGGTCGAGGGTGGCCCCACCCTCCGGCGCCGGGTCCGAGTCCACCTCCATCGTCCGGCCGGAGCCCTCGTCGCCCGACTCGTCGGCGGCATCCAGATCGGCCCCCGGCCCCGGCATCACGTCGTCCTCGGTGCCGGCGGCGTTGACCAGGTCCATCGGGTCCCCGCCACTGACGCTCTGCGCCTGCGACATGTCACTCATGCTGTGCTCCTTTGCGGTTGCCCTACTCCTGACCTGGTTCTACCCCACCGGTCGGTACCGATGCGCGAGGGGCCTTCGCCGGCTGGCACGATGACCCGGTGGATCCGGTCCTGGTCGTCGGCGGCGGAATCGCCGGCATCGCGGCGGCCGTCGAGGTGCAGCAGTCGGGACTCCAGGTGGTGGTCCGCGACCGCGGCCGACGGCTCGGCGGCCGGATGGCCAGCCGGACGACCGCGGGCCGGCCGGTGGATATCGGCGCTTCCTACTTCACCGCCTCCGACCCCGCCTTCGATGCGGTGGTCGAGCACTGGCAGCGCCGTGGGCTCGCCCGACCATGGACCGACACCTTTGCGGTGTACGGCGACCCCGGGAAGTCATCGACTTCGGGTCCGGTGCGCTGGGCCGCGCCCCGCGGGCTGCGCAGCCTCGTCGAGGATCTGGCCAACGGGCTGGACGTCCGGACGGCGTCGACCGTCGAGCGCGTCGACCCGGAACTGACCGTCGAGGGGCAGGAGTACGCCGCGGTCGCGCTGGCCATGCCGGACCCGCAGGCCGGGCGGCTGCTCGATTCCGCGTACGCCGAAGCGCTCGCGGCGCTCGACGACCCGTACGAGCCGGTGCTGGCGCTGACCGCCGGCTGGCGGGAGCGGGCGTGGCCCCAACTCGATGGTGCCTTCGTTCATGGCGACCCGGTACTGGCCTGGGTCGCCGACGACGGCTGCCGCCGTGGCGACGACGCGCCCGTCCTGGTGGCCCACTCGACCGGGGACTTCGCCGCCGCTCACCTCGAGGATCCGGCCGCCGCACAGCCCGCGATGGTCGAGGCGCTCCGGCGCCGGTTCGAGATTCCGGCCGCCCCAGCGTATGCAGACATGCACCGCTGGTCCTTCGCCCGGCCCACGAAGCAGCGCGACGACCCCTACCTTCTCGGCGACGACCGGCTCGGGGTGTGCGGCGACGGCTGGCACGGCAAGTCCCGGGTCGAGGGTGCGTACCTGTCCGGCCGGGCCCTGGGCCGCGCGATCGCCGAGCGACTGTCCTGACCCATGGGCGAGCCTGGCCCTCGGCGCCATCGCGATGCCGCCTTCCTCGCCGCCAAGTACGCCCGCTCCACCGAGCCGCACGTCGCCCCGATCAACCGACTGGCCGCGCAGATCGCGGCGGCCACCGACTCGGTGGTGCCGGGGGCGGATCCGGACGGGGGCGGGCTCGCCGCCCGCGTCCTGCTGCTGCTCGAGACGCCCTCGCGGGCGGGCGGCTACACCACCGGGTTGATCTCGATCGACAACGACGACACCGCTGCGGCAAACCTGTGGCGCGGGCTGGCAGCCGTCGGGCTCGACCGGCGGCTCGTGCTGGTCTGGAACGCGGTGCCTTGGTACCTCGGCAGCGCCGACAGGATCCGCTCGCCGACGCCGGGTGAGATCGCCGCAGGGCTGGCCTGGCTGCGCCGGTTGCTCGACCTGCTGCCGGACCTGCGGGTGGTCGCCTGCTTCGGCCGGGCGGCCGCGCGGGCAGTGCTGCCGCTGCGGCTGGAGCTGGCCGACCGCGGCCTGACCCTGCTCGAGGCGCCGCACCCCAGCCAGCGGGTCTACAACCGGCCGGGCGCGCAGGCCCGGGACCGGGTGCATGCGACCCTGGCGAGCGCCGCCGACGTAGCCGCGCGCCCGCCGACCACTCCCTGAGCCATGATGGCGACGTGGACTATGCCGTCGTTGCCGAGGCGTACGCCGACCTCGAGCGGACCACCGGGCGCCTGCTGCTGATCGACCGGCTCGCCGAGCTGATCCAGCAGACGCCGGAGGCCGTGCTGCCGACCGTCTGTTACCTCTGCCAGGGCCAGGTGGCGCCCGAGTTCGCCGCGGTCGACCTCGGGCTGGCCGAGAAGCTGGCCGTCCGGGCGGTGGCGACCGCGACCGGCGCCCCGCTGGAGGAGGTCGTGGCCACGGTCCGCGAGGCCGGCGACCTGGGACAGGCCACGGAGACCCTGCTGCAGGCCCGGGCGTCGAACCGGCCGACCAGCCTGCAGGTGGAGCATGTGGTCGACACCCTGCACCAGATCGCCCGCGCCGAGGGCACCGGCTCCCAGGGCCGGAAGCTCGATCTGCTCACCGGGCTGCTGGGCCAGGCCACCCCGCTGGAGGGCCGCTACCTGCTGCGTCTGGTCACCAGCAACCTCCGGCTGGGCATCGGCACGCCGACCATCCTGGACGCCCTGGCCATCGTGCACGCCGGCGGTCGGAGCGACCGGCCGGCTCTGGAGCGGGCGTACAACATCTGCTCCGACCTCGGCCTGGTGGCGGCCACGCTGGTCAGCGGCGGCCTCGACGCCGTGGCGACCCTGCGGGTCCGGCCGGGTCACCCGACGCGGGTCATGCTGGCCCAGCGGCTCTCCGACGCCGCCGAGATCCTGGCCAAGCTCGGCGGCACCTGCGCCGCAGAGCACAAGTACGACGGCATGCGTGTGCAGGCGCACCGCACCGCTGATGGCCAGGTCGAGCTCTTCACCAGACGGCAGGAGCGGGTGAGCGCCCAGTTCCCGGACGTGGTGACGCTGCTGGGCACCGGCCTCCGCCATCGCGAGGCCATTGTCGAGGGCGAGATCGTGGCGTACGACGCGTCGGCCGGTGAGCTCCGGCCGTTCCAGGAGGTCATGTTCCGGCGGCGCCGGCACGGCATCGAGCAGGCCGCCCAGGACGTCCCGGTCGGGTTGTTCTGCTTCGAGCTGCTGTACGCCGACGGCGAGGACCTGACCGACCGGCCGTACCCGGAGCGCCGGGCCCGGCTCACCGAGGCTCTGAACCTCTCCGACCGGCTCCAGCTGACCACGACCCAGGACGTGAGCGAGCCGGAGGCGCTGGACGCCGCCTTCGCCCAGGCGGTCGCCGACGGCTGCGAGGGGCTGGTCTGCAAGGCCACCGGTGCCGCGTCGGGCTACCGGGCGGGCGCCCGCGGTTGGTCCTGGATCAAGCTGAAGCGGGACTACCGCACCGAGCTGGCCGACACGGTCGACCTGGTGGTCGTCGGCGCGTACGCCGGGCGCGGGCGGCGGACCGGCAGCTATGGAGCGGTGCTGCTGGCCGCGTACGATCCTGAGGCCGAGCTCTACCGCACGGTCGGACGGTGCGGGGCCGGGTTCTCCGACGCCGACCTGGCGGCGCTGCCGGAGCGGCTAGCGCCGCTGATCCGCCGGGACCGGCCGGCCCGGGTGGACTCCCGGGTGCCGGCTGACCTGTGGTGCGAGCCGGGTCTGGTGCTGGAGGTGCTCAGTGCCGAGCTCACCGTGTCGCCCAACCACACGGCCGGCTGGGGACAGCTCCAGGCCGAGTCCGGGCTGGCCATGCGGTTCCCCCGCTTCACCGGCCGATGGCGCGACGACAAGGAGCCCCAGGACGCCACCACCACTGGGCAGCTGGTCGACCTGTTCCGCACTGCCCGCCGCCTGTCGGTCCCGGACTAGTGGCTGCGCCCGGGAGTCCGTCGACTGTCCTGCGTCGTCCCGGGTGGATGACTCGCCAGGCCGACAAGGGAGGGATAGCGGGGTTCTATCTCGACCGAGGAGAACGCCGCGAGGCGCCGCCCGGGCGGCGCAGACCCCGACGCACTCCCGGGCGTGACTATTAGATGCCCGAGGGCGACAGCATCTACAAGGAGGCCCGCAAGCTCGATACGGCGCTGAAGGGCCGCCGGATCGTACGCGGCGAGCTGCGGGTCGCGGCGCTGGCCGGGGCTGAGCTGGTGGGCACGACGGTGCTGGAGCACGACACCCACGGCAAGCACCTGCTGACCCGGTTCGACAACGGGCAGACGCTGCACACCCACCTTCGGATGGACGGGTCGTGGACGGTGGTTCGACCCGGGAAGGCGCTTCCGCGGGCGCTGGATCCCGACATCCGGGTGCTGCTGGCCGCCGAGGGCGGGCCCACCGCGTACGGACTGCTGATCCCGATCGTCGAGCTCGTCGCGACAGCGACCGAGGACAAGGTGGTCGGCCACCTCGGCCCGGACCCGCTGCGCGAGGACTGGGATGCCGAGGCGGCCGTTGCCCGCCTGGCGATCGAGCCGGACCGGCCGATCAACGCAGCGCTGCTGGACCAGCGAAATCTGGCCGGGCTCGGCAACCTGTGGGTGAACGAGCTGTGCTTCCTCCGCGGACTCGGCCCGTGGACCCCGGTAGGTGAGGTCGACCTGCCGGCGCTGGTGCGGCTGGCCGCCCGGACCCTGCGGCACTCGGCCCTCGTGCCCGGGGCGTACCAGGTGACGACCGGCAACAACCGGCGCGGTCAGGACCACTGGGTCGCGGGCCGTGCCCATCAGCCGTGCCGGCGCTGCGGGACCCTGATCCAGGTGACGCCGGAGATCCCCGGTGACCCCGAGCGGCGGCGGACCTGGTGGTGCCCCCGCTGCCAGCCGGGCCCGGAGCCGCCGGCCGCGCCGTAACGCCTTCATCCCTCCCCGAAACCGGTCACAGACCGCAGGTTCCAGGGCCGAGAACCTGCAGCTTGTGACCGGTTTCTTGGATCCGGTTCGTCACTTTCCCTCGAGCTTGAAGGCGTGATGGGTCTTCCCGGTGCGATGGGAGTACACGACCCAGAGCAGGCTCAGCGCTTCCAACCACCGCGCGTTCTCGATACCACCCAGGTCGATGACCGGCCATCCAAATCGGCCGAGCAGCTCGGTCACGATCCCCTTGGCGGCCGCGTCGTCTCCCGCGATGAACATATCGGGGCGGCCGCCGCTGAGTGCTGGATTGATCATCACGTCGGCCAGGACGATGTTGAGCGCCTTGACGACCCGAACCTGTGGCGCCAGGCGCTGGACCCGTTCGCCGAGGGAGTCCACCGTCCCGACGAAAAGTCCGGGCCGGCCACTCGAGAAGTCCAACGGATCGCTGGCGTCGATCAGGACCTTCTCGCCGAGGTTCTCCGAGCCGGCGGCCCGGACCACGTCCTCCGCCGCCCGACCCAGGACGGAGAGGATGAGCAGCTCGCCGAACCGGGCCGCGTTCGACACGGTGCCGACGTGGGCGTCCGTCCCAACGGCGTCGATCCACCCGGTCAGCTTGGCCGGATCGCGCGACCCAAGCATGACGGGATGACCAAGCCCGACCAGCCCACGGCCGAGGGTTTGGGCCGCCGTGCCCGAGCCGAGGATGCCGATCGGATACTGCCTACCCACGGGGCTGCCCTTCACCAGAGATACGGGTGCGGCCGAAAGTCGGCGAAGTCGTCATCGAGATAGTACGGAACGGTCACCCCGCCGGGCGGCACGATCCGGTCGATCTCGGTAAGGACGTCCTCGTCAAGCGTCACCTCGAGAGCGGCCAGCTGCTCGGAAAACTGCTGCGCCGAGCGCGGCCCCACGACAAGGCTCACCACTCCGGGGCGTTGCAGAGTCCAGGCGAGGCTCAGCGCGGTCAGGGTGACGCCGCACTGGCCAGCCAGATCGGCCAGTGCTCGGACGGCCCGGTCGGCCGTCCCGGTGAAGTGCTTGGCGCCCCAGGCGTTGTCTCGCGACAGCCGGGCACCGGACGCCTCCGCCCCCGCGAGGTACTTACCGGTCAACAGCCCGCCCGCCAGCGGGGACCAGATGATCAGTGCGGTTCCGTGGGTCAAGGCCGCGGGCACGAGCTCGCGCTCGGCCCGTCGATCCAGCAGGTGGTACGCGGTCTGCTCCACCACCGGCCGGTTCAACCCGAGGTCGTGGGCGCACCACAGTGCCTCGACGAGCTGCCATCCGGCGAACCCCGACGTACCGATCGACCTGACCTTCCCGCTGTGCACCAGGTCGTCGAGGGCTCGCAGTGTTTCGTCGATCGCCGTCTGGGTGAACGGCCGATGCACGTAGTAGAGGTCGAGATAGTCCGTCCCCAGCCGACGCAGACTCGCCTCGCACGCCGCGATCACGGTGCGCCGCGAGGTACCACCAGAGTTCGGGTCGTCGGCGTCGGTCGGAACCGAGAACTTGGTGGCCAGCAACAGCTGCTCCCGCCGGCCGACGACCAGCCGGCCGACGATCTCCTCACTCAGGCCCAGGCCGTACACGTTGGCGGTGTCGACCATGTTCACTCCGGCATCCAAGGCCAAGTCGAGCAGCCGGCGAGCATCCGCCTCGCTGACCTTGCCGCCGAACTCCATGGTGCCCAGGGCCAGCGGGCCAACGTGCAGCCCGGTACGCCCGAACGGCCTCGTCGCCCGGCCCATGCCAACCCCCGCCCCGGCGGCTCCCTGACCCGCCGTGCCGCCAAGTCTGCAGCAACCGGAAGAACGAGAAGCAATCGGCGCTCCTCCGTTCGCAAGAGCGACGACGGCGGCAGCTCCGAGCGCGCAACGCGTACGAGAAGAGCCAACAAGCATGCATGTGGCGGACTGTGAGGCGTTCGGTGCGACACCAACACGCCGCGGCGAAGCGGGGCGTACGCGCCGGTGCAGGCCGACCGGGAGATCCAGCCGAGCTGCCGGACCGGGTACGCGACGCTCGGCGACCTGGTCCGCTACTACTCGACCACGTCCTAGCGCGGCTCCGTCGTCACTCGGTCCGCGCCAGCCCCAGCCGGCTCAGCGCCTTGTCGACGATCTCCTCGCGGCTCGCGTCGATGTCGACGACCACCCCGTCCTCGTCGGGCTGCAGCGCCTCCAGCGTCTCCAGCTGCGAGATCAGCATGCTCGACGGCATGAAGTGCCCGGTGCGACTGCCGATTCGGGCACCGAGGGTGGCGGGGGTACCGGTCAGGTGGACGAACCGCACCCGCCCCTGCGCCGTGCGCAGCAGGTCGCGATAGGAGCGGCGCAGGGCCGAGCAGGTCACCACGGAGTGGCTCGGTGTCCGGTTGATCCAGTCCCGGATCGTGGTTAGCCACGGCATCCGGTCGGCATCGGTCAGTGGCGTGTTGGCGGCCATCTTGGCCCGGTTCTCCGGACTGTGGAAGTCGTCGCCCTCCGCCATCGGCCAGCCGAGCCGCTCGGCCAGCATCTCCGCCACGGTGCTCTTGCCGGATCCGGCCACTCCCATCACCACGATGGTGGTCTTGAGGAGCGACGGCTCGGTCATCTTCGACACGCTACGGCAGCCCGTCCTGCCTGGCGAGCCCCCGCCGTGCGGCTACCCGACCGCCGCGCAACCGGCTCAGCCCGTATGCCGAGCTGGCCAGGATCGACACCGCGACCACGAGATAGGCCCAGGCGGCCGGGGATCCCCACCGCACCGTCTCCGGATAGCGGGCCACCACCACGAGCTCCAGCACCGCCAGCAGCCCGTACGCGATGGCCGCGACGTCCAACCGGGCCAGGTTCGCCTCGAGCCCGGCCAGCCCGACCGCCAACCCGAACCCCAGCAGCCAGGCGGCAACCATCCGCGCGGTCAGCGGGGTCAACGTCCACGGCCACAGGGTGGCCGCCAGTCCGGGCCGGACGAACAGCGCCACACCCACCACGAGCATCACCGCGCCCTGCGCGAGCATGGTGACCCGCAGCACGGTCGGCAGCGGCACCCAACGGTCAGGCTCCGCCGGCCGGCGCTCCTGGACCACCAGGACGACGACCATGGCCAGCGGAACAACGACGTAGATCACCAGCCAGAACCAAGCCGCGAACCGGGCCAGCGGCACCGGAGAGCCGAAGTGGAAGCGGTCCAGGTGCAGCAGGGTCGCCGCCAGCGTCACGGTGGTGAAGACCAGGATGGTCAGGAACGGCAGCCGGACTGCGGCCCAGGTGCCACGCCGCAGGGCCAGCAGCTCCAGGGCGCAGCCGGCAGCATACGCGGCTCCCAGGAACGCTGCCGTGGTCGGCGGCTGGATGGTCCAGGCGAAGACCCGGTGGGTCTGCTCGGCCCCCACGAACAGCGCACAGAACGCGAGCAGTGTCAGCCCACCGAAGACCGCCAGCACCAGCCGGGTTCCGGGCAAGATCATCGATACCCCCTCGTACCGGCGTATTGCCCTTGACCATGAACGAGAACGAACTGTAGGCATGGTAGGTGACCGCGACCGATCTCGGGGGCGGCCGGCCGCAACCGGCAGCGCTCGCCGTGCTGTGCGTGGACCCGGCGTTGCGCGACGAGGTCACCGCGGAACTGCGCAAGCGGTACGGCGCGGACTACTCGATCCTGGCCGGCGGAACCGTCGACGAGCTGGCCGCTGAGCTGGCGGCGACCCCGAACCGACCGCTCGCGCTCCTCCTGGGCGGCTACTCCAGAACCGAGCCGGAGGGCCTCGACGCCATCGCCGGGCTGAGTGCCACGCACCCGCAGGCGCTGCGGGCGGCCGTGGTCCGCTGGGGCGATCTGGACATCGCCGAACCGATGTTCGCCGCGATCACCGCCGGACAGCTCGACGCCTGGGTGTTCCGGCCCCGATCGTCATTCGACGAGGATTTCCACCTCGCCGTCACCGAGCTGCTGAACGAGTGGGCCAGCCGGAACGGAGCGGCGTACGAGGCGGTGCAGGTGATCGGCGAACGATGGTCGCCCCGCTCCACCGAGCTGCGCGACATGTTCATCCGCAACCACGTGCCGACCGGGTTCTACGACGCCGAGTCGGACGTCGGTCGCCAGCTGCTGACGACCCTGGGTCTGGAGAACCCCGAGCTGCCCGTGGTGGTGCTGCGGTTCCGGCCGAACCAACCGGTGTTGACCAACCCCAACGCGATGCAGATCGCCGCGGCGTTCGGGCTGCTGGACTCGCTCGCCAACGAGCCGCCGTTCGACGTGGCCGTGCTCGGCGCCGGGCCGGCCGGGCTCAGTGCGGGCGTGTACGCCGCCTCTGAGGGGCTGCGCACGTTGGTGCTCGAGCCGCTGGCGATGGGCGGTCAGGCCGGCTCCAGCTCGCTGATCCGTAACTATCTCGGGTTCCCCCGGGGCATCAGTGGAGCCCGGCTGGCCGCCAACGCGTACACCCAGGCCTGGTCCTTCGGCGCGACGTTCCTCTGGTCCCGGTCGGTGGTGAACATCGCCAGTGACGGCGACCTGCGGGTGCTGAGACTCTCCGATGGCAGCACCGTCCGCGCCCGGACCGTGGTGGTGGCCACCGGGGCGGAGTGGCGACGCCTCGGCGTGGACTCCCTCGAGGCATTGCACGGCCGCGGCGTCTTCTACGGGGCCGCCGTCAGTGAGGCGCGCGCGATGACCGGCAAGGACGTGTTCGTGCTCGGCGGCGGCAACTCGGCCGGCCAGGCGGCGGTCTACCTGGCCCGGTTCGCCCGGCAGGTGACCATCCTGGTCCGCCGGGCGTCCCTGGCCGAGACCATGTCCACCTACCTGATCACCGAGATCGACAACACCGCGAACATCTCGGTCCGGAGCCGGATCGCGGTGGTCGACGGCACCGGCAGCGGGACGCTGGAGGCGCTCGTGCTCGAGGACCTGGACAGCGGTACCCGAGAGACGGTGCACGCCGATGCGCTCTTCGCCATGATCGGCTCGGTGCCACAGACCGACTATCTGGGCGATCAGGTGCGCCGGGACCGCTGGGGCTTCATCCTCACCGGGTCGGAGCTGACCGGGGATGCGGCCGAGCGCCACGAGGGGCGAGCGCCCCTGATGTTCGAGACCAGCCTGCCGGGGGTCTTCGCCATCGGCGACGTCCGCCACGGCTCGGTCAAGCGGGTCGCCTCGGCGGTCGGCGCCGGCGCGATGGTGGTGGCCATGGTGCACGAGTACCTGGCTCTGCAGCAGCTGGGCAGCTGAGCATGGTCGACCGGGGGCGGTTCGTGTTCTTCGACGAATGGCGGCTGGCGGCCCCGCCGGACGCGGTCTGGGCGGTCCTCCGCGACCTGCCTGCCTGGCCCGAATGGTGGTCATCGGTCCGCGGGGTGACCCGGCTGGCCCCGGGAACACCCGACAGCCACGAGGGTTGGGAGTTTCGGTTCCGGACCCGGCTCCCGTACGACATGGCGTTCGTCGCCGACCTCCTGGTGGAGGACTCCGAGCTCAGGGTGGACGCCCGGGTGTCCGGTCGGGTGGACGGGCACGGGATCTTTCGGGTCGAGCCGGTCGACGGCGGAGCCCTGGTGCGCTTCGACTGGGAGGTGCGCCCGCTGGTGACCTGGATGCGGGTGGTGTCCCCTGTCGCCCGCCCGGCGTTCAGCTGGAACCACCGGTCGCTGATGGCCGAGGGCGCCTTCGGCCTGGCCCGCCGGCTGGACACCGGCCTGCTCGCGAGTCCGGTCGGGATGCTGCTGCCGGCCTGACCCGGACCGAGGCGCGACAGCCGTCGGCCCACTCTGGCCGTTCCCGGGCATACGTGCGAGTCTGTCGCCTAACGCATCTGGTTCCCGGGCTCAGCGGCAGCTTCCCTGTGTACCCGGGAACCGCCGACCGACAAAGGGGGCAGCATGCGAAGGCTGCGGGAGCGCGAGGTGACCTTCGAGGTCAAGCGGTCGTGGCGCATGCCCGACCTGAGCCGGTTGGTCCCGAGCGGCGGGGCGGTCGAGACCGCCACCGACGAGCTGCGGGCGATCTACTACGACACGAGGCAGCGCACTCTGCAGCGGCTCGGCGTGACCCTGCGCCGCCGGACCGGTGGCGCAGACGCCGGCTGGCACCTCAAGGTCGCCGACGGACCGGCGCGGATGGAGTTCCAGAGCCAGGCGCGAAGCCAACGGGTACCGGAGTCGCTGAGCCGGCGGGTGGCCGGGGTCCTCGCAGGGCAGGAACTCGGCGAGGTGGCCACCATCACGACGACCCGCTGTGCCACCCGGGTGCTCGACGGTCAGGGCCAGCTGCTCGCCGAGGTGGCCGACGACCGGGTATCCGGCGCGGGCATCGGCGAGGTCGCCGTCCTGGACCGATGGCGAGAGGTCGAGGTCGAGCTCGGCCCGGCCGGCGACGAGGATCTGCTGACTCGCATCACCAAGATCTTCCGCCAGGCGGACGCCCGTCCCGCCCCACTGCAGCGCAAGCTGGACCGGCTGTACGCGGGCCATCGGTCCAAGCCGGCCCCGCGTACGGTCAACCGGGCCGTCGCCGCATACCTGCAGGACCAGTGCCGGGCGATCCTGCTCGGGGACATCGCCCTGCGCGACCGGCCGGAGCCCGAGGCGGTGCACAAGACCCGGGTCGGGATCCGGAGGCTGCGCAGCACCCTACGCAACTTTGGTGCGGCGCTGACCCTGAGCCCCGAGGCGCTCGGCACCCTGGACGACAACCTGCGCTGGCTCGCCGCTCTGCTCAGCCCGGTCCGCGACGGCGACATCCTGGCCCGGCGGCTGACCGCCGAGGTGGCGGAGCTGCCGCCGGAGCGGGTTCTGGGGCCGGTGGTGCGGGAGATCGAGGAGGCGCTGGCGGCCGAGCGCTCGGCCGCGGTCCGCGCCTGGCAGGAGGCGCGCAGCGACGAGCGGTACACGACGCTCATGTCCACCCTGGCGGGGTGGCTGACCCAGGTACCGCTGGCCGATGAGCAACTGGACGGCCGTGCGGTCCTGGCCAAGGCGCGACGCAAGGCCCGGCGGCGACTCAAGCGGGCCGGCGACGACGTGCACCAGCTGCACCGGGCCCGCAAGGCCGTCAAGCGGCTGCGCTACGCGGGTGAGCTGCTGGGCGACCTGGCGCCGAAGGCCGGCAAGCTCGCCAAGGCGGCGAAGAAGCGACAGACCGTGCTCGGCGACCACCAGGACCTGGTGGTCGCCGCCGAGTTCCTGCGCCGGCAGGGCGCCGCGGCCGGCGGGCGGGCCGGGCACAACGGCTTCACCTACGGTCTCCTGATGGCCCGGGTCGAAGAGCAGGCAGCCCGGATCCGTACCCGCCTCTAACGCCTATGCGCTGAGCCTGTCGAAGCGCCTTCGACGAGCTCAGGGCGCATCGGCGGGTCAGGCTTGGTCGGCGTCCCGCTGGGCGCGGGCTCGCCGCTTGCCCTCGTGCATGGCCAGGACCCGGGCGATCGGAATCTCGTGGCCCTCGGCGACCAGGTCGGCGGGAAGAGTCTGGGGCTCGGGCATCCGCGCGGCCCACGGGTCGCCGCCGGCCGCGAGGTCAGGAACGGTACGCAGAGTGAAGTCCGTCGGCGTCACGTCGTCGAGGTCGTCCCAGGCCACTGGGAACGAGACGGTTACGCCGGGCCGGACCCGCGGGCTGTAGGCGGCGACGACCGTCGCCCCGCCCGCCCGGGTCGAGTCAAGGAACACCTTGCCGTGCCGCTCCTCGACGATGAACGCCGTGGTGGCCAGGACGTTGTCCAGCCGCTCGGCCCGGGCTGCGATCGCGCGGGTGGCCGCGGCGACATCGGAGGTGTCCGCCGGGGCCAGGGGCACGAAGACGTGTACGCCCTTGGCGCCACTCGTCTTGGCCGCGCCGGCCAGACCGGCCTCGTCCAACACCTGATGGACCAGCTGCGCCGCGCGTACGGCGAGCCGGAACCCCTCCTTGCGGTCCACCCCGGACGGCGGGTCGAGGTCGAGGATCAGGTGGGTCTGGTGCTCCCAGTGCGGCGCCTTCATCAGCGCCGGGTGGTACTCCACCGCGCGCTGGTTGGCGAACCAGATCAAGGTGCGCCGGTCGTTGGCCAAGGCGTAGGTGACCTCCCGCTTGGGCCGGTCCGCCCACACCGGGGTCGACGTGACCCAGTCCGGGGTGTACTTCGGAAGGTTCTTCTGCATGAACGGCGGCTGCCCGGGGCGGACCCGGATCACCGACAGCGGCCGGTCGGCCAGGTGCGGCACCATCACGTCGGCCATCTGCTCGATGTAGTCGACGAGGTCCCGCTTGGTGGCCCCGGACTCGTCGAACAGCGGCTGGTCCAGGTTGGTCAGCGCGACCCCGTCACGCTCCTCATCGGTCCCCACATCGTCACGGTAAGCCAACGGCGGCGTTCGCGGCCTCTCCCCCCGTTCGCGGCGGCTATTTCTGCCGCACAGACGAGGAAGGCCGCGAACGCCGCCGCTCTGCGCTCAGACCGCCATGGCGAGCGCCGGCTCGGCAATCGCGACCGGCCGCGACGCCGGCTTCACGAACCGCCACGCCACCACCAGGGCCGCCACGACGAGCAGCGCCCCGAAGGCCAGCGGCGCCCCCGGGAAGGTGATCGGGGCCGTCGCGGAGGTGAAGTAGCTGAACACGCTGGTGCTGACCAGCGGCCCCACGATGGCCGCGATGCTGAGCAGGCTGGCCACCGCGCCCTGGATCGCGCCCTGCTCGGTCTCGTCGACACTCGCCGACAGCAGCGCCTGGGTCGCCGGCTCATCGACCGCACCAAGGGCACCGACCACGATGACGAGGATGACCATCCAGCCCTCCGGCACCAGCGCGTACGCCAGGTAGACCACGACGCTGGCCATCAGCCCGACCAGGATGCTGCGGCGCTCGCCGAGCCGCTTCACCACCGGTCCGACCAGCAGGCCCTGGGACAGCGCGAAGCAGACGCCCATCACCGCGAAGACGATGCCGACGACCGCGGTGCTCCAGTCGAAGCGCATCGTGGTGGAGAAGACCCAGGTCGCGTACAGGCCCTGGTTGGCCACGTTGGTCAGCAGCAGCATGCGCGGCGAGCGCGATCAGCAGCGGGGTACGGCGCAGCAGGCCGAGCGTCGCCACCGGGTTGGCCTGGGACCAGCGGAACGGACGTCGCTTGCTCTGGTCCAGGCTCTCCGGGAGCAGAGCCACGCACAGCACCAGGTTGAGCACCGTGACCGCGCCCGCGACGAACAGCGGCACCTGGGCTCCGTAGGTGCCGAGCAGCCCACCGGCCAGCGGACCCACGATGAAGCCGACGCCGAACGCCGCCCCGACCATCCCATAGCGGGCGGCGCGGTCCTCGTACGGCGTGACGTCGGCGATGTAGGCGTTGACCGTGTTGAGGATCGCCCCCAGGACGCCGGAGAGGCAGAAGCCCGCGACGTACCAGGTGATGCTGGGGCTGATCGCCAGGCTGAAGTAGGTGATCGCCGGAGCCACCATGCCGAGCAGCAGCAGCGGCTTACGCCCGACCTGGTCGCTCAGCGCTCCCAGCACCGGCGCGCAGACGAAGCTCAGGCCGGCCGACAAGGCGGCGATCAGACCGGCCAGCTGGGCCGCCCGGCCGAAGTCGCCGTCGACGAAGCCGCGGAGCAGCTCCGGCAGCACGGGGATCAGCATCCCCATCGCCGCGACGTCGATGAACAAGGTGCTGAAGATCAGCGCCACCCTGGACTTCTTGACCATCTCTCCTCCTCGGAACGGAACGTATTGTTCTGTTCCATCAGACTATCGGAACGGACTATTCCGGTCAAGTGGTAGAGTGCAGATTATGCCTCGATCAAGCGCTCCACCGACCGCCGCGAACCCGCCACTCAGCGGACGACGAGCCGAAGCCGCCCGCAACGACGGCGTGATCCTCCAAGCCGCCCGGGAGGTCTTCCTCGCTGACCCGGGGGCACCCATCGCCGCCGTCGCCGAGCGCGCCGGAGTCGGCATCGGCGCGCTGTACCGCCGCTACCCGAGCAAGGACGCCTTGCTGCAGCGGCTGTGTGGCGATGGCCTGCAGGCCTACATCGAGGCCGCTGAGCGCGCACTGGCCGACGATGGCGACCCCTGGACCGCGTTCGCGGATTTCCTCCGCCGGGTCGTCGATCTCGGGGCCGCCTCACTCACCCGGCAGCTGGCCGGCACCTTCACGCCCACCCCGGAGCTGTACGCCGCCGCGGCCCGCGGTGGCGAGCTGAATGTCGAGATCGTCCGACGGGCCCATGACGCCGGGGTCCTGCGCCCTGATGTCACCGTCAACGACCTTGGGCTGATCTTCGAACAGCTCGCCTCGATCGGCCTCGGTGTCCCGGACCGCAACCGCAAGCTGCGTCAGCGCTACCTCGCGCTGCTGCTGGACGCGATGCGTACGCCGCCCACGCACGAGCCGCTACCCGCTCCGCCCCCCACCGACCGCGAGCTGCAGCGACGCTGGCAACGCCGCTGAAGCTCCGAGATGCGGGTTGTGGCCTACCGCTGGACGAAGACCGCCACGGTTCGTCCCGGCACCGTGAAGGTCCCGGCCTGCCGGTCATGGGCCGAGCCCTTGACCACCGCGTCGGCGCCGTTGGCCTGAACCGGATGCAGCGAGAACCGCTGCCCGGCCGTCCCCGGCACCGCCTGGGTCGTCGCCTCCGGGCTTGCGTTGAACACGACAACCAGGCCCTTCCAGCGCGGGTCCACGTCTCGGCCGACGGTGTCGTCGATCCGCATCACGATCACCCCGGGCGTCTGCTCCGGCCCGCCACCGGGGAACGACACCTTCTGCTGCACCAGTCGGGCGCTGCCCAGGTGGAACAGCGGCGTGCTCTGCCGGATCTCCAGCAGCGCATTGGCCTGCCGCCGCGCGGCACGGATGTCGGCCGGCGCCGGGTCGAGGGCGGGATCGGCCAGCAGCGGACGCATGTAGCCCCACTTGGCCTCGTTGTCGGTGCGCGGCGGGAGCCCGCGCCCGAAGCCGTTCTCGGTGTAGGAGAAGTCCAGGATGTTGAACCAGTCGCCGGAGTCGTAGCTGTTCCGGTCCAGCGACTTGCTCCGCAGGATGTCCCCGCCGGCGTGCCAGAACGACACACCCTGCCCCAGCGCCGTGGTCGACAGCGCCAGCGTCTGCATCCGGATCCGGTCGGCCATGCTGGTCGACTGCGGCAGCTTGTAGATCAGCGCATCGAACAGCGTCTCGTTGTCGTGCGCCTCGACGTAGGTGACTCCCTCCTGCGGGTCGAGCGTGTACCCGGTCGGCGCGCCGTTGTAGTCCACGTCGGCCCCGGTCACGGTCGCGCCGGTCCGGTCGACGAACCGGTAGTCGCGCAGGTTGCCGGTCAACCCGACCTTGATCCAGTCCTGGTTGAGCAACAGCCGCGCCAGCTGTTCCTCCGACGTCCCGTTGACGGCAGCCCCGTTCGGGTCGGTGTACTGCCCGCTGGCGAAGCCCTGGATCCGCGGGTCCTCGTCGAACGGCCCACCCCCGCGTACGCCGTCACGCAGCCGGTCGTTGAACGTCCCGATCCCGGTGCCGGCCATCTCCGCTTGGGTCGCCTGTACGAAGCGGGCGTTGTTGGCGACCTCGCCGAAGTTCCAGCCCTCCCCGTACATGTAGATCTTGCGCCCGTCGACCCCGTCGCGGCGCAGCGTCAGCCGGTCCAGCGCCCGCCGCAGCTTGATCATCGACGACTTCGGCTGGTGTCCCATCAAGTCGAACCGGAAGCCGTCGACCTTGTACTCGGTGGCCCAGGTGAGCACCGAGTCGATCATCAGCTTCTCCATCATGGCGTGCTCGGTCGCCGTGTTGGAGCAGCACGTCGAGGTCTCGACCTGGCCGGTGGTGGGGTTCAGCCGGTGGTAGTAGCCCGGCACCACCCGGTCCAAGATCGACTTCGGGTCCTGCCCGGCCGCCGGCGTGTGGTTGTAGACCACGTCGATCACCGCCCGCTGGCCGACCCCGTTCAGTCCCTTGACCATCTCCCGGAACTCCCGGTTCCGCGCCGTCCCCTCCGGATCGGTCGAGTACGAGCCCTCCGGAGCGGTGTAGTGCAGCGGGTCGTAGCCCCAGTTGAACCCGTCCCGGGCCGCGACCGCGGTGACACAGGCCTGCTGCGCCTCGCTGTCCGGCGGGAACGACTCCAGGTCGCAGGTCGGCGTCTGCTGCGCCGCCCGGTCCTCCTCGATCGAGGCGATGTCGTTGACCGGCAGCAGGTGCACTGTGTTCAGCCCGGAGCGGGCCAGCCGGCGCAGGTGCCGCATCCCGTCGCTGCCGCGATCAGTGAAGGCCAGGTAGGTGCCGCGGTGGGCCGCCGGCACGGTCTCGTCGGAGATCGAGAAGTCCCGCACGTGGAGCTCGTAGATCGTGGAGTACTCCGGCTTCGGCAGCGCCGGCTTACGCAGCCGGTTCCAGCCCGCGGGCTCGAGCGATGCGTCGTCCAGGTCGACCAGGATCGAGCGGGCCGAGTTCGTGGTCAAGCCGAGTGAGTACGGGTCGGTGACCAGGTTGGTCTCCACCTCACTCGTGGCCGGCGCGTACACCCGGACCTCGAAGCGGTACCGTGCGCTGCGCCAGCCGCTCGTCCCGCGCACGCTCCACACCCCGTCGCGATCACGGGTCATCGCGACCCGCTGCTCGGTGCTCGAGCCCGCACGGGTCAGCAGCAGAGCGACGTTCTTCGCGGTCGGCGCCCACAGCCGGAGGGTCGGCCGGCTGCCCCGCCAGACCGGGCCGAGCGTACGCGTCCGCGCCCCGGCGTAGACCTGGTCTACGACACCGGGAATCTGCACCCCGGTCACCGCGGAGAGCTCGCCCGCCGGGGTGAACGAGGCCACCGCGAGCTGAGCGGTGAGGATGCTGGTGATCTGCCGCCGGGCGGCGGCCGGGACGCTCAGGGCCTCGTACCCGGCCAGGTGCGGGAACGCCCGCTGGAGCTTGGCGGCCAGACCACCCGAGACGACGGTCAGCGGCACCGACTCCCCGCCGGTGATCTCGTTGCCGTCCCGGGCCAGCCCGCCCTCGGCGGCCCAGTACAGCCGATAGGTGAAGCCGTCGCGGCTGTCCGGCAGGTCCCAGGCGATCGTGCCGCGGCGCAGCCAATGAGCGGCAGAGTCGGAGATCAGCGGTTTCGGGGTGTCGTCGCTGATCAGATGGGTGCGGTGGTCGTAGGTGAAGGTGATCGGGTCGCCGGTCGAGGTGATCGGGAGGTTGGCGCCGCCGGGAGCGCCGGCGCCCCCGTAGTTCTCGTCCCAGGTCCCGTTCAGCGCGACCTTGTACTCGTAGCTGCCCGTCGGCACGGGGAACGTGGCCTGGAAGACCTCGGGTTGGCCGGCCACCGGCTCCAGGTGGGTGGCCGCGCACTCCGGCTGCCAGTCACCGGGGCAGCCGAGCTCCGACTGCAGCGATCCGACCAGTGTCACGGCACTGGGGGTGGGAGTGTGGTCGGCGGCCGCACGCTGGGCGGGCAGCAGCACCACCAGCAGGGCCAGGACGACCAGGCCAACGGCCCAGTGAAGACGGAAGGGATGGGTCTGCGTGCGCGTCATTGCCACTCCTCCGAGTTGTCGGACCCCGGGGTTGGGTCCAGCAGTCACTCTGGAAGGGCGGGCGTGGTGGTGTCAATCCCTCCTGAGACGGTGGGGTCATGAGCGAGCGCCAGTTCCACACCATCATCGAGCCGTTCCGGATCCACTCCATCGAGCCGCTGCGGCTGACCACCGCGACCGAGCGCCGCCGCCATCTGGCCGCCGCGGACTACAACCTCTTCCAGCTGCGCGCCGAGCACGTGCTGATCGACCTGCTCACCGACTCCGGCACCGGCGCGATGAGCCGGGACCAGTGGGCCGCGATCCAGCACGGCGACGAGTCCTACGCCGGCTCCCCGTCGTACGCCATCTTCAAGGAGTCGGTGCAGGAGCTGTTCCCCTTTCCGCACGTGATCCCCACCCACCAGGGCCGGGCGGCCGAATGGATCCTGTTCACCCTGCTGGGCGGGCCCGGGAAGGTGGTGCCCAGCAACACCCACTTCGACACCACCCGGGCCAACATCGAGTACACCGGCGCCGAGGCGGTCGACCTGATCCCCGCGTACGCCCGGGACCCGCGGGCCTGGCACCCGTTCAAGGGCAACCTCGACACCGACGCCCTGGACGCCCTGCTGGCCGGGCGTGCGGCCGACGTGCCGTGCGTGATGGTCACCGTGACGAACAACAGTGGCGGCGGCCAGCCGGTGTCGCTGGAGAACCTGCGGGCGGTCCGGGCGGTGTGCGACCGCTACGACCGACCACTGTTCCTCGACGCGTGCCGGTTCGCGGAGAACGCCTGGTTCATCCGGGAGCGCGAGGAGGGTCAGAGCGAGCGGGCGGTGGCCGACATCGTCCGGGAGATGGCCGGCCTGGCCGACGGGATGACCATGAGCGCGAAGAAGGACCCGATGGGCAACATCGGCGGCTGGCTGGCCCTGCACGACGACGACCTGGCCGAGCGGGCCAACACGCTGCTGATCCTGACCGAGGGGTTCCCGACCTACGGCGGGCTGGCCGGTCGGGACCTCGAGGCCCTGGCTCAGGGCCTGCGGGAGGTGGTCGACCACGACTACCTGCGGTACCGGATCCGCTCCACCGCGTACCTCGGCGATGCCCTCGTCCGGTGTGGGATTCCGGTGCTGGAGCCGATCGGCGGGCACGCGGTCTACCTTGATGCCCGCTCGCTGCTGCCCCACATCCCGCCGCTGGCCTACCCCGGCCAGGCGCTCGCGGTGGCGCTCTACGAGGCCGGCGGGGTCCGCTCCTGCGAGATCGGCACCGTGATGTTCGGCCGCCACCCGGACGGCACCGAGCACCCCGCCAACATGGACCTGGTCCGGCTGGCCATCCCCCGCCGGACCTACACCCAGAGCCACATCGACTACGTGATCGAGGTCTGCCAGGCCGTCGCGGCGGATGCGGACCGGCTGCCGGGCTACGGGATAACGTTCGAGCCACCGGCGCTGCGGCACTTCACTGCGCGGTTCGCACCCCTCAGCGCCCCGGCGTGAGTCCGCGGGGCCGCGGCATCCGTAGGGTGGAGGGAGCGACAAGGAGGTAGCCATGACCGCGTCCCCTGAGCTGTCCGTCCAGCTCTACACCCTTCGTGAGGCGTTGGCGGCCGACGCCGACAAGACCCTGGGTGAGCTGGCCGAGCTGGGGTTCCGGCTGGTCGAGCCCTACGGCCTGCCGCAGACGGCCGAGTCCCTCAAGCCCGGCCTGGCCCGCTACGACCTCACCGTCCCGACCGCGCACGGTGGGTTCCTGGGCGCCGACCTCGACGCGGTCTTCTCGGCGGCGGCGGACCTCGGCGTGCAGACGGTGGTCCAGCCGTCCGTCGACCCCGCGCGCTGGCAGCAGGCGGACGACGTCGCCGCCATCGCGGACGGACTCAACCAGGCAGCGGTGACCGCAGCCCGCTACGGCGTACGGGTCGGCTACCACAACCACCATTTCGAGCTGGAGTCGAAGATCGACGGCCGCCACGCCCTCGAGGTGCTGGCCGACCAGCTGGCGCCCGAGGTGGTGCTCGAGGTCGACACCTACTGGGCGTACGCGGGCGGGGCGGACGTCCCGGCCCTGCTCGCCCGACTGGGCGACCGGGTCGCAGCGCTGCACGTCAAGGACGGCGACGGGTCGCTGGACACCAAGGCCCAGACGGCAGTCGGCTCGGGCACCCTGCCGGTGCTCGACATCCTGGCCGCCGCCCCGACGGCGCTGCGCGTGGTCGAGCTGGACGACACCGACGGTGACCGGATGCAGGCCGTCGCGGACAGCCGGGCCTACCTGCTGGCCCAGACCTGAACCGAGGCCCGCGACGCGGCCTGAGCCAGGCGCGCGGCCCTTCGAAGATCTGTCCTGGGCCTGCCGAAGGGCTCAGGGGCGCAAGTGGCGTCAAAGGGTGGCGGCGTGCGGGTCCCAGTCCGCCGGCAGCGGCGGCTGCCGCTCGAACGTGCTCTGCACCGTCACGAACGACGAGGAGGTGATCGCCTCCTCGATACTGATCATGGTGTCGAGCACGTGGTACGCCAGCTCGCCGGAGGCCCGGTGCGGTCGGCCTTCCCGGATGGCCCGAGCCATCTCGAGCACCCCGGTGCCGCGCGAGGACAGCTCGGCCGGTCCCGTCAGCACCTCGGGTTCCTCGCGGTGCGGCCGCTGCAGCCCCAGGTCGCCGTCGAAGCGGTTGGGGTCGGGAAACGTGGCCGTGCCGTCCGTCCCGTTCACCTCGATCACGGTGCGGCGCAGTGCCGAGTCGAAGGAGAAGATCATGACGGCCGACTGTCCGGACCGATGGCGGGCCAGGACGCTGACGTGGGTCGGCACGCTCACCGTGATCTCCTCGCCGGCTCGGGAACCGGACCCGACCACCCGGGTCTCCCTGGCCCGGGACCCGGACGCGGCCAGGGAGTCCACCGGGCCGAAGATCTGGGCCACCGCCGTCAGGTAGTACGGGCCCATGTCGAACAACGGGCCCGCCCCGGGCGCGAAGAAGAAGGCCGGGTTGGGATGCCACGACTCCGGGCCCATGGTCTGCAGCAGCACCAGCGCGGTGAGGGGGGTGCCGACGAGTCCCTCGTCGACCAGCCGCCGCGTGTGCTGCAGGCCGGACCCGAGGAACGTGTCCGGCGCGCAACCGACGCGGACCCCCGCCGCGTCCGCCGCCTTGAGCAGCGCCTGGGCGCTGGTCCGGTCCACGGTCAGCGGCTTCTCGTTCCAGACGTGCTTGCCCGCGCTGACCGCCTGGCTGGCGATCTCGGCATGGGCGTTCGGGGTGGTCAGGTTGACCACGATGTCGATGTCGTCGTCGGCGAGCAGCGCCTCCACCGTGCCGAACCGGCGGACGCCGAACTGCTCGGCCTTGCGCTGCGCGGCCTCCGAGATCAGGTCGGCGACGGCCACCACCGTGGTGTCGGGGAACGAGGTCAGGTTCTCCAGGTAGGTGTCGCTGATCGTGCCGGCGCCGACGATGCCGACGCCGAACGGTCCTGAGCGGCGTCATCACGGATCAGTCTTACCGACTTGATCTGTTCGAACGGGTTGGGGATCGCGTCGAGCAACAGTCGGGTGTAGTCGTCCTGCGGGTTGCGGATGACCTCCAGTGACGGGCCATGCTCGACGACCCGGCCGCGGTTGAGGACAATCACCTCGTCCGACAGCATCCGGGCGCTGAGCAGGTCATGGGTGATGTAGAGGATGCTGACGTCGCTGTCGTGCACCAGCCGGTTGAGCAGTTCGAGCACCTCGGCCCGGATCGACACGTCGAGGCTGGAGATGGGCTCGTCGGCAATGATCAGCTGTGGCTCCACCGCGAGCGCGCGCGCGATCACCACCCGCTGCCGCTGACCGCCGGACAGCTCATAGGGAAAGCGGTTGACGAACCGGCTGGCCGGGGTCAGCGCAACCCGCTCCAGCAGCTCCAGCACCTTCTCTCGCATCGCCGCTCCGCGCAGGCCCTGGTAGTTCACCAGCGGCCGGCCCAGGACGTAGCCGAGGGTCTTGGCCGGGTTCAGCGCGGAGTAGGGATCCTGGAACACCATCTGCACGTCGGCGCGGTAGTTGCGCAGCCGCCGCCCCCGCATGCCGCCGACGACGACGTCGCCGGCCGAACCGGAGAAGGTGATCGTGCCGGCCGTCGGCCGGTCGACGCCCGTGATCATCCGGGCCAGGGTGGACTTACCGCTGCCGCTCTGGCCGACCAGGGCCGTCACCGCACCGCGGTGCAGCACGAAGCTCGCGTCGCGGACCGCCTCCGTCCGCATGACCTTCAGCCCGCGGCGCTGGACGAAGGTCTTGGACACCCCCTCGACGCGAAGCAGCACCGAGTGTTCCAGGGCCTCGTTCGACTCGTCCGCGGACTTGACGAACTGCGGGCCGGCGAACACCCGGGTGATCGCGCCGACCTCGGCCGCCTCGTCGCCCTCCATCTCGGAGCGCTGGATCCGGGCCACGTGACAGGCCACCTCGCCGCCGTCGAGCGGTTCGAGCGGCGGGTCGACGCGGGTGCACATCTCGATCCGTTCGGGACAGCGCGGCGCAAAGGGGCAGCCCGGCGGGCGGTGGGCGAGGTCCGGCGGGCGGCCGGGCACGAACGTGATCCGGACGATCTCGTCGCGGGGGTCGGCGTACGAGCCGAGGAGGCCCTTCGTGTACGGGTGCATCGGGTCGTTGCAGCAGCCGCTCCGCCGGCTGCTCCTCGACGATCTCGCCGGCGTACATGACCAGGATCCGGTCGGACAGGTCGAGCACGGTCCCGATGTCGTGGCTGATGAACAGCACCGCGAAACCCAGCTCGACCTGCAGCTTCCGGACGTTCTCCAAGATCTCGCGCTGAACGACGACGTCGAGGCCCGTCGTGGGCTCGTCCAGCAGCACCAGCCGCGGCTCGATCGCGAGGGCCAGGGCCAGGTTGACCCGCTGCTTCATCCCGCCGGACAGCTCATGCGGGTAGGCGGAGATGAAGCGGTGGTCGATCAGGACCATGTCGAACAGCTTCTTGATCCGGTCAAGGACAGCCCCGCCCCGCAGGTCGGTGTGGTACTCGATCACGTCCCGGAACTGGTCCTGGACGCGGACGACTGGGTTGAGGGAGTTCATGCTGCTCTGGAACACGGTGGCGATGTCGGTCCAGCGGTAGGAGCGCAGCTCATCCTGGCTCAACGTGGTGAGATCGGTCCCGTCGAAGAGAATCGACCCGCTGCTGATCCGGCCCGGCTTCTGCAGCAGTCGGAGCACCGCGGTCCCCAGGGTGGTCTTTCCCGACCCCGACTCCCCGATCAGGCCGACGAACTCCCCCGGTTCGACGGCGAACGAGATGTCGCGGACCGCCTCGACGGGCGCGTGCCGCCGGGGCTCGTAGCGGACATGGAGGTCGCGGACCTCGAGCAGCGCCATGCCTTTCAGCCCTCCCTCAGATGCGGGTTGCTCAGCAGATCCACCCCGAAGTTGATGAAGGCCATGGCGGTGATCAGGACGGCGAGCACCAGCCCGGGTACGAACACCCATGCGAACAGTCCCTGGGAGGCCGCTCCGGCGGCGTTGGCCTGGTAGAGGATCGTGCCCCAGGAGACGGAGTCGCTGCTGCCGAGGCCCAGCACGGCCAGTCCAGCCTCGGCGTAGATCGCCCCGGCGGCCGCACCGACGAAGGCCGCGGCGACCAGTGAGGTCATGTTGGGCATGATCTCGAAGAACACGATCCGTAGTGTGCCCTCGCCGGAGAACTTGGCCGCGGTGACGAAGTCGCGGTGGCGCAGGGTGATGATCTGGGCGCGCTTGCCGCGCGCGGCGCCGGCCCAGGAGGTGATGGCGATGACGGCGACGATCAGCCCGAGGCCGCGGGCTTCGGAGTACGCGACCAAGACGATGATCAGCGGCAGCAACGGGATGACCAGCGCCACGTTGGTCAGGAAGGAGAACACGTCGTCGACGATGGTGCCCTCGGTGTAGCCGGAGATCATCCCGACCACCAGCGCGATCAGGGTGGCCAGCGTGCCGCCGAGCAGCCCGACCAGCAGCGAGACCCGGGCACCGTAGATCAGCTGGGACAAGATGTCCTGGCCGGCCACGTTGGTGCCCAGCGGATGCGCTCCGGACGGCGGCGACAGCGGGACGAAGGATCCGTCGGTGGGTGCGTACGGGGCGATCAGCGGCGCGAAGATCGCGACCACGACGTACCCGGCGACGACGATGATCCCGAACCGGGCCTTCTTGCTGCTCCAGACGACTCGGTGCCACGACTCCGGGCGATCGGCGGCGCTGACCTGCTCGACCGCCTCCGCCTGGTCCGGCGCGCCCTCGGCCATGAAGTCGGTGCTGGCCGTGGTCATCGCCCCTCCCCTCTCCTGCCGGGCCTCATGCAGCCCTCCGGGCTCTCGGGTCGAGTACTCCGTACAGCATGTCGGCGACCAGGTTGGCGACCAGTGTGGCCACTGCGGCGAGGAGCATCAGCCCCTGCATCAGCGGATAGTCCTTGACCGCTACGGCCTCGCCCATCAGCCGGCCCAGCCCCGGGTAGTCGAAGACCGTCTCCACCAGGATCGTTCCGCCGAGGACCGCGCCCAGGGCCAGCGCGAAGCCAGTCACGCTGGGTAGCAGCGCATTGCGCGCGGCGTACCGCAGAGCCACGACACGGTCGGGCAGTCCCTTGGCCTGGGCGAGCTTGATGTAGTCCTCGTTCAGGTTCATGATCATGGTGTTCCGCATGCCCAGGATCCAGCCGGTCGGCGTGACGATCAGCAGCGCCAACGCCGGCAGGAAGGCGTGGGAGAGCACGTCGTAGAGGAAGGCGGCGTTCCACCCGGGCGTGGACTGCTCGTAGCCGCCGGTGGTCGGGAACCAGCCGAGGGTGTAGCCGAGCCCGTAGATCAGCAGCAGCGCGATCCAGAACGGCTGCAGCGTGCCGAGGAACGTGGACACCAGCGTCACCCCCGTGTCGAAGCGGCCGTTGCGCTTCCACGCGGCGAACGCCCCGAGCAGCGTGCCGACGAGGAACGAGACCACCTGGACGACGGTGACCAGGATGGCCGTCCACCAGAACGCCTGGCCGATCACCTCGGTGACCTTGAACGGGAAGTAGTTGTAGGAGATCCCGAGGTCACCGCGGAGCAGCTGGCCGAGATACTGCACGTACTGCGAGCCCAGCGAGCCGGTGGGGGTGCCGAGCAAGATCCGCATCGCCTCGACCTGGGCCGGGTCGAGCTGTTGGCCCTGGCCAGCCAGGCGCTGGACCATCGCCTCCGCCGGGTCGCCGGGTGGCAGCCGTGGGATCAGGAAGTTCAGCGTCACGACCGCCCACAGGGTCAGCAGGAAGAACCCGGGCTTCCGCAGGAAGTACTTCATCGCGTGGCCACCGATCGCTCAGCGGGTCGCGGTCACTTCGGTGGCGCCGTCAGCCGGGTCATCCAGAGTCGCTGGTTGTCCTGCGGGTTGCAGTACGGGTCCTCCGCGCTCGGCCAGCCGACCGCCTTGTCGGTGCGGTAGATGCTGCGAGCGGGCGCGTACAGGATCGACAGCACGGGGAACTGGGTCATCATCGTGTTCACCATCACCCCGACCTGCTCCTTGATCACGGCCTCGTCGGTGGTCCCGTAGAGCGTGTTGATCGCCGCGTCCACCGCCGGGTCGGAGAACCGGCCCACATTGTTGAGTACGGTCGTCTTGGTCGGGAACGCCGAGCTGCTGAGGGTCGACCCCATCCCGTTCGCGTAGTCGCAGCCGGCGGGCATGTAGTTGATCATGATCTGGAAGTCGCCGGTCTTCTTCTGCTGGTCGACGGCCTCCGGCTGGGTCTTGTTGGCCTTGATGTCCAGGCCGAGCTCGCGGAAGTTGGCGACGAACTCGTCGGCCATGGCCTCGTAGTCGATCCAGCCGGACTGCACCGACATCTTGATGCTGAGCGGCGAGCCGTCGGGGTTCGTCCGCTTGCCGTCACCGTTCTTCGCGTAGCCCGCGGCGTCCAGCAGCTGGTTGGCCTTGGCCAGGTCGAACGGGATGACCGTCTGCTCCGGCGTGAGGCCGTCGGGCAGCATCGAGGCCTTGTTCGGGAGGACCAGACCGGACTGGCTGGCCACCTCCATCAGCCCGTACGTTGCCTTCAGGGTCGCGTTCTCCTTGTTCATCCCGTACGCCAGGGCCTCGCGGAACTTGACGTCGCTGAACGGCTTCTTGGTCAGGTTGGGCGCCAGCACGGTGAGGCCGGCGGGCGCGTACCAGACGTGATTGAGGGCCGGATCCGCCGCCACGAACGTCTTCTCCGGGTTCGGGATCTCACCGGTGTAGAAGTCCAGCTCGCCGCTACGCAGCTTGAGGGCCGCCTGGTTGGCATCGAGGTTGCCCTCCAGCACCAGCTTCTCGACCTTGATCTTGTCGGCCTGCCAGTAGTCGGGGCGGCGGACCAGCTCGAGCCGCCGGCCGTTGTAGCTGCCGACCTTGAACGGACCGGTGGCGACCGGCTCCTTGGCGACGAACTTCGTCGGGTCACCCACGGAGGCGAACTGCTTCTCCGAGACGATCAGCTGGTCGATGATCGTGCTGAACTTGGGGGCGGCATCGCCGCTGAACTCGAAGATCACCTGGTTGCCCTGCGCGGTCACCGAGCTGGCCGGAGCGCCCAGGGTGTCGGTCCACACGCCGTTGGTGTCGATACCCGGGTACTTCTTCATCAGGTTGAACGTGAACGCCACGTCGTTCGCGGTGAAGTCGGTGCCGTCGCTCCACTTGACGCCCTCGCGGATGTCGAAGGTCAGCTTGCGCGCGCCCTCCCACTTGAAGCCGGTGGCCAGCCAGGGCGTGATGGTGCAGTCGAGGGTGCTCTGGATCATCAGCGGCTCGTTCAGCCAGGTCTTGGTCTGCTGCTTGGGCGCGTACGGGTTGTAGTTCACCAGGCTGCCGATGGACGCGTCCGACTCGGCCGGGAAGTTCAGCTGGGCGACCATGCCGCCCTCGGCCGGGGCCTCCTCGTTGCTCCGCTCCTCGGAGACGCGGCTGCCCGCACAGCCCGGTAGAACCAGCAGAACGGCGGCCAGCCCGGCCACCCATGCCTTGTGCTTGACCATCTTCGCTCCTTTGCGGCGGTCAGCCCGACTCTCCCGTGAGTCACACGGCCCTGCACTTCACTCAAACCTGCGACGACCGGTTTGTAAAGCCCGCGTCAGCAATTTGGTTCCGTATCGTGAGACAGGCGGTCGAACCCCTTGGGGTCTGTTCGGCACCCGCTGGGCTGTGTTGTGATGGTGCTCAAATGGTCGACAACCGATCGGACACCGCGGTCCTCGGCGGCTCCCAGCAGCTCCAGAGTGCTCACGAGGTGGCCGTTCTCCTCACCGAGAGCGGCAGTGTGGAGCGGCTTGACGTGGCCGGAGTGTCGGTGCCGCTCTTCCCGGCCAATCCGCTGGCCGACGGTGCGGGCGGGCTCTGGCTGCGCCGACGCGGACCGGCGGGTCTCCATTCGGTCTCGTTGTTTGGACAAACCACCCCGACCAGGCCAATAGCGGGCGGAGTCAGCACGGCCGACCGAGCGGGCCGGTGGGACGACCTGGCGGTCACCGTCGCGCTGCGTTTGGCCGAGCGGGAGACCGCCTGGTTCTGGCACGTGAGCGTGACGAACCATGGGTCGGCGCCGGCCGAGGTCGACCTGGTGCACGTGCAGGACGTGGCGCTGGCGCCCTTGAGTGCGGTGCGCAGCAACGAGTACTACGTCAGCCAGTACCTGGACCACACGCCGATCGAGGTCGCCGGGCACGGGACGGCGGTTGCCGTCCGGCAGAACCTGCCCGGTCCGACCCCATGGCTGCTGGTCGGCTGCCTAGGGGTCGCCCGCCGATGGACCACCGACGTCATCCAGCTGACCGGTCGCGGCCGGATCGAGGGCGCGCCGTGGCCTGGCCTGGGCGCCGACCTAACCGGGACCCGGGTACAGGGCGAGCACAGCGCGGTGGCGTTGCAGACCGAGCCGGTGGTGCTGGCACCGGGGGTCACCTGGACGACCGGGTTCTTCGCGGTGTTCCGGGCCGACCACCCGGCCGCCACGGCGGCCGACGATGCGGGGCACGCCGAGGCGGCTCTGGCGGATCCGGGCGCCTTGCCACCG
>CAWEFW010000054.1:0-12779 GCA_963808435.1 uncultured Actinomycetota bacterium
AGCCGGCGACGGAGGCTGGACGAAGAGTGCTCATACCGGTTAGTGCCGCGAACCGGTCGGAGCGTTACGCGGTGCGGCGAAAAACCTCGAGCAGGGCGGCACGGGCCTCCGGGGTGAGCGCCGCCGCGTCGTCGGTCGGCAGCTCGCCGAGGGTGCGAACGGCCCGGCGGTACTGCTCGACATAGTCCGAGCAGCCGTCACAGCCGTTCAGGTGCTCGACCAGGTCCTGCTCGTCCGCTGGATCCAGGGCGCCCTCGAGAAAGTCGGTCACCAGCTCGACCACGCGGTCGCAGCGGAGATCGCTCATGCCGGCACCTCCGCGACGTAGCTCTCCAGGCGGCGGCGGACGTGGGCGCGGGCCCGGTGCAGCAGGACGCGCTGGTTGGCCGCCGTGATGTCCAGTATCGAGCAGACTTCCTCCGCGTCGTAGCCCTCGATGTCCCGCAGAGCCAGGACCACGCGCTGCCGCTCCGGCAGCTCGGCCACGGCCACGCCGGTGCGCTGTCGCAGCTCGGCGGCCAACGCCGCATCCTCCGGGTCAGGCCACGGGACAGGCCACTCTCGCCAGTGCCCGGGGTAGGGCTCGTCCGGCCCTTGGAACCGGGCGGGGTCGACGGTGGGTCCCTCATCGTCGGCGGTCAGGCTGCTCCACGGCACGGTGCGGCGCTCCCGGCCGCCCAGCCGCTGCGCCTTGTTCAGCAGGATCCGGAAGACCCAGGTCTTGAG
The DNA here is from genome assembly GCA_963808435.1 of uncultured Actinomycetota bacterium. Lineage (GTDB taxonomy): Bacteria > Actinomycetota > Actinomycetes > Propionibacteriales > Propionibacteriaceae > Microlunatus. The sequence continues at coordinate 727 of CAWEFW010000054.1, forward strand.
CGAGGACCGCCCTTCGAACCGGCTCAGCCCTTCGACCACCGCCAACCAGGTGTCCTGGACCACCTCGGCGGCCAGGTCGGGCGTCGGTACGCAGCGCCGGGCCACTCGCAGCATGCCTGGCGACCAGGCGTCGAGGACCAGGGCGAAGGTGGCATCGTCCCCGGCCCGGAGCCGGGCGACAAGCTCCTCCTCGGTCGGCACGGCCCCACGCTAGTGCCCCGAGTCCGAAGAACCTCGGACTCGGGGCACTAGAGCCTGGTCCCCTGGAAACCTCCCTCAGATCGCATCCATACGAAGCCACTCGGAGGCCTATCCCGTTCGATCGGGTGCGATTTCCAGGGAACCGCAGCTCATGGCCGGCTCAGTCGGCGGTTATCACCTTGGAGTTGCCGTTGCTGCCGCTCTCGATCGAGATCTTGCGCGGCTTGGCCTTCTCGGCGACCGGGACGGTCAGGTGCAGCACCCCGTCGTTGTAGGTGGCCTCGACGGCGTCCAGGTTCAGGTTGTCGCCCAGGATCACCTGACGGCTGAAGACGCCGCGCGGCCGCTCGGCCGCGATCATCTCGGCGTCGTCGTTACTCGGCTGGCCGCGCTCGGCCCGCACCGTCAGCACGTTGCGCTCGACATCGAGATCGATCGTGTCGGTGCTCACGCCCGGCAGGTCGAACTCGATGTGGAAGACATCGCCGCTGCGCCAAGCGTCCATCGGCATGAAGGCGGGCCGCGTGGCGGTGCCGAACACCTGCTGGGTGAGGCGGTCCAGGTCACGGAACGGGTCGGTTCGCATCAACATTGAAAAGGTCACCTCCACAGTCGCTAGTCGATTCGCGGTGACCACTGATCTATAGTGGTCGCTACAGATTTTATCTAGCGATCAAGCACAATGCAAACCAGCTGGACCAGAAAGTTGCGGGAAAGATGAGTGACTCCACCCTGAGCGTGTACGTCATCTCGGTGGCGGCCGAGATGGTCGGCACCGGGGTGCAGAACCTCCGTGCGTACGAGCGGGCCGGCCTGGTCTCGCCCGGGCGGACTGCGGGTGGCACCCGGATGTACAGCGGCGCCGACATCACCCGGTTGCGTCGGGTGGCCGCCCTGCTGGAGGCCGGTCTCAACCTGGCTGGGATCGCGATGGTGCTCGAGCTCGAGGAGGAGAACACCCGCCTGCGCAGCCGGCTCACCAAACGGAGCTGAACCGGTCGGCCGATCTCTCAGCTGTCGAAGACGGTGATGTGCACGTGGTCCTTGTGGTTGGCCGTGTCGCTGCCGCGGCTCGCCATGGGCCGCCAGCCCTCGCGGTCACGCTGGATGTTCCAGATCTTCTGGTCCCAGATCACGTACTTGATGCCCAGCGACCGGGCGTTGGCCCGCGCCCAGCTGGCAACTGAGAAGCCGAGCTGGCGGCCGGCGGTGGTCTGGTACCGGGGCAGCATGAGGTCCAGTGCGCGTCCAGCCGGATGGTCAGGCGTGATGTCGCGCCGCACTCCGTAGTAGGTCAGGATCGACGGGAACCGGGAGCGGGCCGCTCGGTGCACCCGGACGGCGTTGGGCTGCAGGCCGCGCTCGACGGTCTGCCAGCTGGTCGGGATGCCGGTCGGCCGGGACCTGGCCAGGTACTTGGCCGTGACCCACCGCACGGCGTTGGCGTAGATGATCTGCATCCGGCCGTTCCGCACCACGCCGGTGATCTTCAGCGCGGTGCCGCGGGGCACCTCCGCGATCAGGGTGTAGCGGTCCGCGTACGTCGACCGCACGTCGAGCGTCGTCGTCGCGTACCGGGTGCCGGTGATCTTGGGCAGCTTCGGCGGCGCCGGCTGGCTCACCCGCGGGTTGGCCAGGTACTTGGCCGTGACCCAGCGCACGGCCCCGCGGTAGACGATCTGGGCCCGGCCGTTCTGGGTTGCCCCGGTGACCGAGAGTCGGGTGCCCTTCTTCACCTCGGCCACGGTCCGGGCGTCAGAACCGCTGGTGGTCCGGATGTCCAGGTCGGCCGTGGCCACCCGGGTGCCGATCACCGCCGGCCGCCCGGTCCCGGAGCTGGCCAGGTACTGGATCGCGGCCCAGCCCCGGGCGCTCCCGTTCACGACCTCGGCGAATCCCTTGGCCGTCTTGCCTGTGGTGGTCACCCGGGTGCCTTCCGCCAACACCCGGATGACCTTGTACGTGAGCCCTGGCCCGCTGCGCAGGTTCAGGGCGGTGGTCGTGACCTTGACGACCCCGGCGTCGACCCGGCTCGGTGGGGGCAGCTCCCGGCCGCTGCTCAGGTACCGGCTGGCCACCCAGGCGGAGGCACCCGCGAACTTGATCTTGCTCCAGCCCCGGATCTTGCTGATCTCGGTGACGGTCTGGCCGCGGAAGAGTCCGCCGATGATCCGTGCGGTGGTGCTGGGCTCGGCGCGGACGTTGACGGTGACGGTGGCCGTGACCTGGGTCGTCGGAGCGGCGTTCGCCGGCTGGGCGACGAGACCGAGGATTACGGCGGCGGCCAGGGCGACGGCTGCGGTGCGAACGATGACGGCGTGGCGGAGCGCTCCATGCCCTTCGACGGGGGCGGTCCTGACCTTGCCGAAGGACTCAGGGCGCATGGCGGGTCTCCGTTCACATCAGTCACATAAGTCACAACCTGCGCAGGACACTAACGGGGCCACACCCAGCTGGGCAAGGGAATGAGTGGAACTCACCGCAGGAATGCAAGACGACACGCGGATACCATCCAATAAATTACAACAGTGTCATTACGTCTTGCGCCCGCTAGCTGCGATGCGTGAACCAGTCCCGGGTGTGCACGGGTTCCTGCTGCGACCGCTGCTCGACCTGGCCGTGCTGGTCCTACCTGTGCGACATCCAGGCGCTGGCCGTGGTCGGCTGGCTGGTCGACCGAGGGGTGCCCGTAGCATCGCTGCGATGACCGAACCCGTCCCAGCTCGGCTACGGCCGCAGAGGCCAGGCCATCTTCGTGGTGGTCCCGGCGGTGATCGGGGCCGCGCTCGGTGGGGCCTGCTGGCGTGCCCTACTGGCCGCTCGGGCTGCCTTGGATCATGCGAGCCCGGGCGTTGATGCACGGCAAGCGCGCCGCCCGTGACCTGCGCGCTCATGACCCGCGCGCCGAACTGGTCAACCTCGGGGTCGTGGTCCGGGACGAGAGCGGCAAGCAGTACTGGCGCCGGGCCGACCGACCGGTCGAGAGCTGATCCGATGTCCACCGAGATGTCGGTTGCGGAGTTCGAGTTGTTGGTGGCCGAGGCGCTGGACACCATCCCGCCCGAGCTGGCGGAGTTGATCGACAACTGCGTGGTGCTGGTCGAGGACGACCCGCCCGACGACGTCGAGCCGGACACGCTCGGCCTCTACTCCGGCACACCGCTGACCGAGCGCGGCGGGTTCTACACCGGGCTGCCGGACACGGTTCAGATCTTCCGCCGACCGATCCTGGCCATCTGCGACACCGAGAACGACGTGGTCGAGGAGGTCCGGATCACCGTGGTGCACGAGATCGCCCACCACTTCGGCATCGACGACGACCGCCTGCACGAGCTCGGCTACGGCTGAGAGCCCTATGTCAACCCTTGGGGGGTGTGGCCGGATCCTCTGCCTTTGAGGGTGTGCCGGTGCTCGGCGCGGTCAAGGTCGTTCCTCCGGTGGGGGGCTCCATCTTGACCGCGCCTGCGCTCCGGCGGGGTTGGCGGTGATGGAGGAGCCGGCGGTGGTGTGAGGTCAGGCCGTGCTGGTGGTCAGGTGGGTGAGTTGCCCGTGCCGGGCGGGATCGTAGGGCTGGTGGTCGTGCCAGCATCGCCAGAGGACTCGGGTCCATGCCTGGGCCAGGATGCGGGTGGCGTGGGGGTGGCGGCAGCCGCGTTGGCGGGCGCGTCGGTAGGTGTCGTCGGCCCAGGCGTTCGCGCGGGGGGTGTCTTGGGCCCAGTCGATGAGCGCGGCCCGCAGTTGGCTGTTGCAGCCTCGGCGGTAGCCGACGTGGAGGAACTTCCCGGACTGTCGGGTGGAGGGCGCCACGCCCGCGGCGGCCGCGAGAGCGGTGTCGTCTGGGAAGCGGGCCCGGCAGTCGCCGACCTCGGCGAGCAGGGTGGCTGCTCGGACGGTGCCAGCGCGGGGCAGCGAGGTGAAGATGGGTCCGTCGGGGTGCGCGAGAAGCCCTTCACGGATCCGGGCCTCGAGGGCCGCGATCCGGTCGCGAAGGTGGACCAACACCTCGACCAGGCTGAGCACGATGACCTCGCTCGCGTCGGCAGCGGCGTCCCCGCGCCGTCCCCGCGTGGCCTGGGCGAGATGGTCCATCAGCTGGCTCGCGGTGTGCCGGCCGCAGTAGCTGTGCGCCTGAAGCCAGTGCGCCATCCGCATTGGCGACAGCCACGCGGCTTTGGCCTCGGTCGGGAACCGCTGCAAGAACGCCAGACTGATGGGGATATCGAGTTGGCTGAACAGGCCCACCGCGCCGGGGAAGTTGTGCTGCAACACCGCCAGCAGCTGGTTGGCGACCGCTATCCGGTGCCCGACCAGGTCCTGCCGGGCCCGCACCAACATCCGCAGCGCGACCGTATCGGGCTGGTCCGGCCGGACGATGCTCCAGCGGCCGGCGTCGGTGCGCAGCGCGTCAGCGAGGACGAACGCGTCGAACCGGTCGTCCTTGTTGCCGGCCGTCCCATAACGGGCTCGCAGCGACTTCACCTGCCGGGCCGAGATCACCACAACCTCCACCCCGTGCCGCAGCAGATGTTGCACCAGGGGTCCGTCGCCCCGCTCGATCGCCACCCGGCCAACGCCAATCCGGGCGAACAGGGCTGTGATCTTGTCCAGCCCGGCGTTCACATGCGGGACGGTCATCTCGTGCACCCGCCGACCAGCGTCATCGACAACGCAGACCGCGTGATGCTGCCAGGACCAGTCGATCCCGGCGAACAGCGGCGTAGCCTCCATGGTGGTGCTCCTTCCGTCTAGGCCACGGAGAAGCACTCCGGTCCGGGACGTGACGGCCGGTCGCTCACTGAGGCGCTCGCAGCGCAAAGCCCTATGGCCGGTCTGCACGTCCCGGGCCGCCGAGCCCTGCAACTCTCAGCCAGGCCTTCACCAACGAGGCTTCCTCAGCTCGGCAGTGACTCGGCGACACCGGGGTGCAGACAAGACGCGTCAACGTCTGTCCAACTCCAAGCGTCCTCCAGTGAGGTCTCAGGCCAGCACGGCGTAGACCAGGGCCCCGACCGCGGTGAGGATGACCACCACGCTGACCAGGGCCTGGGGCCGGCCGTCCCCGATCGGCTGTCGGGTGTGCAACGCGTCGCCGTGACGCCGGAAGCGCCGGAGCGCGATCCAGCCCAGTCCGGCCGTCCCCAGCAGCGCGGCCAGTCCGATGATCGCCGCGAGCGGTACCCACACCTCGGCCAGCAGCCGAGCGACCAGCAGGCTGCACACCAAGCCGGCCAGCATCGTGCGCTGCCAGGCCAGCCCGGTCCGCTCATTCTGCAGGCCCGGGTCCCACGGTGCACTGCTCATGCCAGGATCGCCAGGACCACGGCCAGCAGCGCGACCCCGGCCACGACCGCGGTCACGACCAACAGCATCGGCGACGACGGCAACGGCTCACCCAGTCGCATCGCCCGTTCGTTGATCATCCAGCGCTGCAACGCCAGGACGCCGCAGGCAAGCCCGCAGCTGATCAGGACCACCGAGGCGACCCGGATCTCCAAGCCCACCGGCCCAGCGAGGCGGGCGACTGCGGCGATCGCGACCCCGGCCGCCAGGAAGCCCAACGCCGTCCGGATCCAGGCGAGGAAGGTGCGCTCGTTGGCGAAGGTGAAGCGCGGGTCGGGCTCGGTGCCGACCGCGTACACCTGCCGCGGCCAGCGCCGGTCGGGATCGGACCCGTTCACGAAGGCGATGCTAGTGACTCGCGGGCCCGTTGGCGCCGACCCAGGCGGTCCAGCGTGGCCTGCTGGCCCAGCACGACCGAGACGAGCACGACCATGGCCCCCAGCAGCTGCCACTCGTTGAGCCGCTGGTCGAGAACCACCCAGCCGAGCACCGCGGCGACCACGGGGTTGAGCAGGCTGAGGAAGGTGACCGAGCTGGCGGTCAGATGCTGCAAGCCCCAGAACCACAGCGCATACGCGAGAACGCCGCTGACCAGCACCAGGTAGACCAACCCGCCGATATTGCGGGCGGTCAGCTGGTCCGGGAGGCCCTCGGCCAGCAGCGTGACGGGCAGCAGGGTGAGTCCGGCGAGCAGAAAGGTCCAGCCGGTCATGCCGACTGCGGTCATCCCCGGCGGACGGCCCCAGCGCTTGGTCAGCACGGTCGCGATGCCCATCATGAGCGCGGCGCCGGTCATGGCCAGCAGGCCGAGAGGGTCGAGCCGGGCGTCGGAGCGCAGCACCAGCAGGGCTACGCCGCCGATGCCGAGCACGCCGGCGCCGACCTGGACCGGGTGGATCTTCGCGCCTAGCAGCGGCACCGACAGCGCGACGACGAGCAGCGGGCTGATCGAGTTGATCACCGCGGCGACGCCACCGGGCAGCAGGTAGGCGGCGAGGAACAGCAGCGGGAACAGGCCCGAGGCGTAGAGCACCGAGAGGACGCCGAGGCGGAGGAGCCAGCGCCGGTCGGGCGGCCGGGTGCCGATGACCAGGATCAGGCCGGCGGGCAGGGATCGGAGCAGGGCGGCCAGCAGGGGGCGGCCGGGGGGCAGGAAGTCGCTGGTCAGCAGGTAGGTGGTGCCGAAGATGATCGGCGCCAGCGCGGCCAGGTAGGCGATCACGCGGTGTGGGTGACCTCGGCGGAGACGATCACGTGGCTGGCCTTCGCGGTGCTGACCCAGCGCTCGCACCGGCCCAGCCGCTCGGGCGGGAAGTAGCCTGCCTGCCGGTCGGAACGGTCGACCGGGTCCGCGCCGCAGACGGCGGCCAGGCTCGCCAGGTCGGCGGCACTGGGGGTGACGGCGAGCAACCGCATCGTCTGCTGGATCGCGTTGACCTCCAGGGTCGACCGCACCTCGGGTGCCAGGTCCGGCGCGAGGACGACCAGCGGCGTCCCGGTCATCATCAGCCGTTCCAGCACCGGCAGCAGCTCGCGGATACTCCCGACCGGGTCGGCGCAGACCAACACCGCCGGGTGGTCCAGCACCGCCCAGCCCGACGTGGGATCGGTGACGAAGTCGCGCGAGGCGTACCCGGTCCGGATGGTGACGGTCTGGGCGTCGGCGATCTGCCGGTTGACCCGTTCGCGCTCTTCGGGGGTCAGGGCCTTGGCCTCGGCTACTGTCGGCCGCCGGCGGGCCTGCAGATCCGACAAGTAGTGCGGGGCGGGCGCGTCCGGCCGGAACTGGGGGATGGTCCGCGGTGGGGGCGAGAGCATCTCCCGGGCTCGACGCTGGTTGCGGGACCGGTCCCAGAGCGCCCCGAAGACGATCAGGGCGAACCCGACCACGATCACCGCGATCAGTCCGACCTGCCACAGGTCCACGTCCTCAGCATGCCACTGGTGCGGGCACCTACCGTGGGGAGCGTGCGGTACGAGAGCTGGGTCGAGCGGCAGATCCGCGAGGCCATGGAACGGGGCGAGTTCGACAACCTGCCCGGCGCTGGGCAGCCGCTGCCGGGGCTCAACGGACGCGACGAGGAGGACTGGTGGGTGAAGGGCTTCCTCGAGCGGGAGAAGATCTCGATGCCGCTGCCCACCTCGCTGGCCCTGCGCAAGGAGGTCGCTGAGCTGCCCCAGACGCTGGCCGGCGTACGCGACGAGGCTGACGTTCGCAGCATCGTCGCCGACCTGAACGAGCGGATCCGCGACACACACCGCCGCAAAGTCGACGGTCCACCGGTGGTGCTTCGGCCCGTCGATCTCGAGGCGACGGTGGCCGAGTGGCGGAGAAACCGGGCGTGCTGAGCCACCACGGTCCGCAACAACGCGACGGTGATCCTCACCGTCACGACCACCCACCATCCGGCCACCCATCTGGGCTACTTGCTGCACAAGCACCCAGACCGGCTGCAGTCGTTCGCGCTGCCGAGCGGAACGGCGGACGTGGGCTACCCGGAGGCGGGCCCAGCGTTGCACGGCGGCGCTGATCCTCGAGGTCGACCCGATCGGGCTGGTCCGCCAGGCTCGGCGACCGGCTCAGGGCGCGCGCACCGTGCCCGGGGGCCCGTTCGCTCTCGGCAGTACGTCAACGACCGCCCGTACGCGGCGTCCTCGCTGCTGTCCGGGGCGTTGGTCAAGACCTTCCGGACCGCCTGGCCGGCCGCTGCGACGCACTACCCGAGCTGGCCGCTACGGCGATCCCGCTCCAGCTGCACGTCCCCGCGCTGCCCTGCCGGGGTGGCGCGGATCTGGCGCCCGGCTCCCCGACCTGGCGCCAACAGTGACCGCGCGACCCCTCTGGCGGATACATGCCCGATGGCATACGTTGCCATTCTGAGATAATCCGGGCCGGATCTGCCGGCCAGAAAGCGGGGGAGAATGACTTTTCATCGTTTGGCGTCGCGCAAGGGTGCGCGTCGCCTGGCGGCGGTTGGCGCCGCAGCAGCACTCACGGTGGCGTTGATGCCGGGGCAGGCGGCGTCCGCTGCGCCCGGCGCTGCCTGCGACAGTCGTGCGAACAACACCTACCAGAAGCTGCTCGACTGCGTGACCACAGAAGGCGTCCTAGACCATCTGGAGGCCTTCCAGAAGATCGCAGACAACAGCACCGACCCGGTCTACCCCGGGACACGAGCCGCAGGAACTGACGGGTACGCGGACAGCGTCGAGTACGTCGCTGGCCTGCTCCGGGAGGCCGGCTACGAGGTGACGCTCGATCCGGTCGAAATCACCTTCAACTTCCCGGCGACGCTTCGCCAGCTGACACCCGTCTCTGCGGAGTACGAGACCGGTGTGTTCACCGGCAGCGGCTCAGGAGAGGTCGAGGGCAACGTCTACGCCATCGACATCAACCTGGACACGGGCGTGGACGCGGTATCCACCAGCGGCTGCGAAGCGGCCGACTTCGCTGGCTTCGACTGGAGCGGCGACAACGACATCGCGCTGGTCCAGCGCGGCACGTGCTTCTTCGGGACCAAGGCGTACTACGCCGAGCAGGCCGGCGCTGAAGCGGTCATCATCTTCAACCAGGGCAACACACCCGATCGCGAAGCGCTGATCGTCGCGGACGCCACGAGTGTGGACGAGCCGATCCCGGGAGCCCCGGGACCGGTCACGCATGGGATCCCGGTCGTCGGGGCGAGCTTCGAGGACGGTATAGCGCTGTCGGCGCCAGGTTCGACGGCCTTTGTCGAGGTTCTGCCGGCAGAGACCCGCACGGACTACAACGTCATCGCGGAGCTGCCGGGCAAGAACGAGGACAACGTGGTGATGGCCGGCGCCCACCTCGACAGCGTCATCGAGGGACCAGGCATCAACGACAACGGCTCCGGCTCCGCGGCACTCCTGGAGACGGCGCTGCTGATGGCCAACCTGAACCCTGAGAACACGCTGCGGTTCGCCTGGTGGGCCGGTGAGGAGCAGGGCCTTCTCGGGTCGGCCGACTACGTCGCCGGACTCTCGGAGGCGGAGCGGGATCGCATCGCGCTCTACATGAACTACGACATGGTCGGCTCGCCCAACTACATCTTCATGGTCTACGACGCGGACGAGTCGACGTTCGAGGCGCCGGTGCCCGTTCCTGCGGGGTCTGAGGCGATCGAGGACGTCTACGAGTCGTACTACACCGCCATCGGTGAGCCGTACGACGACACGGAGTTCTCCGGACGTAGCGACTACGAGGCGTTCATCCTGGCCGGCATCCCCTCCAGTGGGCTGTTCACCGGGGCCGAGGAGATCAAGACCGAGGAGCAGGAGGCGATCTGGGGCGGCACCGCCGGTGAGCAGTTCGACCCCTGCTATCACGAGGCGTGCGACACCATCAACAACCTCGACCTGCACGCGCTCGAGGTCAACAGCGACCTGATCGCGTTCGCGATGCTGACGTTCGCGTACTCGACCGAGTCGGTCAACGGTGTGCCGGGCAAGAAGGTGCCTGGTCCGCGCTTCACCCTGCCGGCGCCGGCAGGTCCTGAGGGCACGTTCGCTGAGGCAAGTAGCGCCGGGCTCGCCCACGGCGCGACGGAGTAGCACAACTAACGACGGGAGCGGTCCGTGGGACCGCCCCCGTCGACTCTGACCACTCCACAACCTCCGAGTAGGTCATAGGTGGGTCCGTTCTCCCGGTGCCGGGAGAACGGACCCACGTACTGCGTGTGGGTGGGAGCATCCGGACGTCGAGGAAGCCGGCTCCTCGGACGCGATCACTGGGGGCTATGGGCGGATCGCCGCCCGCTGGCAGCCGGGCGGGCCGGTGGCGGCGTACGTGAAACGACCTGCCCTTTCTCGACCCGCGCTGAGTGAGAGTCCGGCCGCACTCGGCTGCAGGAGTCCCCCGCGGCGTCGGCCGAGCTGCTGGCGGCGGTGCAGAGGAAGACGGATACCTCGACTCGCACTTCCAGGTGCGGTTCCCCGGCGAGCGATTCGGGCAGCTGGCGTGGCGTCGGCGCCCATCACAGCGGCGAGGCGTCGGCGACCCGTACGAGCTGCCCAACGAGCGGAGCTACTGCGAGACGGGCGCGGCCATCGCGTAGGTGATGTTCTCGTGGCGGATGCCGATGGTCACCCCGAGGCCCCCTACGCCGACCTGATGAGACGGACGCTCTACAACCTATTCCTGGGCGGACTGTCCAGGGACGGGTGTACATACATCTACGCGAATCCCGCTCCAGGTGCGCGAGTGTCACCTGGATCGCGGCGGCGACGGCGGCTACACCCGCAAGCCGTGGTTCTCCCTACGCCTGCTGCCCGCGCAACGTGATGCGAACGATGGCGTCGCTGGAGCACTACGTCGCCCTGAGCAGCGATACCGAGGTCCGGCTGCACCAGTCCATCCCGGGCACCTTGTGCTTGCGGTCGCCGGGGGCGATGCGGTGCTTCGGATGGAAACGGACTACCCGTGGGACGGACGGGTGCGGCTGGTGGTCGAGTCGGTTCCGGCGCCGGGCCGTGGCTCGCGCTGTGGATTCCGCAGTGGGCGGGGAGGTTCACGCTGACCGTCAACGGCGAGGTCGGACCGGCCGACTCAGCAGAGTCCTGATTGACGGTGGAGCGGGCCTTGGGCGGTCGGCGACGAGGTCGTCCTCGAATCTTCCTCTGGACGTGCGGTTCACCCCGGGCCGACCCTCGCGTCGATGCCACCCGCCGCTGCCTCGCCGTGGAACGAGCTCCGCTGGTCTACTGCCTCGAGGCCGTCGACCATCCTGGCCAACGGCTGGACGACCTGGTGCTCGTACCGGACTTCGAGGCGTCGATGGTCCGCGACCCGGAGCAGTTGGACGGGATGCCGCTCGTCCGGGCAGGAGGGCACGTACGGGTGCGCACGAACGCCTCGTGGTGGCCCTACGCTTCAGGCCAGCCGCCGATCCGATCGGCACTGGGTCCGAGGACGTCCGGTTGACCGCCGTACCGTACTTTGCCTGGGCAACCGCGCGAAGGGCGCGATGTGCGTTTGGATCCCGGCTGACCCCGCGTAGGGTCGCATAGTGATCCCATGCCGTACGACGCAGACCTGACCGACAGACTCCGGGAGATCCTGGCGGGCCAGCCCGGGATCGTGGAGAAGCGGATGTTCGGTGGCGTGGCGTTCCTGGTGGACGGCCACATGGCGGTCGGCGCCAGCAGCAAGGGTGGGCTGCTGCTGCGGGTGGACCCCACGCGCACGGAGTCCCTGCTGGCCGATCCCCGCGCCGAGCCGTTCGAGATGCGTGGCCGGCCCATGTCCGGGTGGCTGCGCATCGACGTCGACAGCTCGGCGGGCGACGACGAGCTGAGTCAATGGGTCGAGCACGCTCTGGCCTACGTCCGGACGCTGCCGCCGAAGTAGCCGGGTTGGCCGGAGGACTGCAATGACGTCAACCAGGTTGCTGGGTCTGAAAGACTGTCCAGGTGCGTGCCACCGTCGCATTCACCTGGGCCTCTAGCTCAACTGGCAGAGCAGCGGACTTTTAATCCGCGGGTTGTGGGTTCGA
>CAWEFW010000055.1:0-18587 GCA_963808435.1 uncultured Actinomycetota bacterium
CCGGAGCGAGGAGTCTCTGGATGGGTGCGAAGTCGAGGTAGCGCTCGGTGAAGCGCTGCCCAGTCTTGGTGTCCGGAGACGGTCTCCACGATCGCCTCGATCGAGCTGAACGAAGTTACCCGGGATCGGCCAGCTGCGCCGACACCGCCGCGGCGACATCGCCGCCTGACGTGTCCCGGCGCAGGCGACGACGACGCTGAAGCCTAATGGAACGTAGGACCGCCAGCCCGGCCTGGGTGAGCAGCTGGTCAACCAGAACTGACGGAACCAGGCTTGTCGAGAACGGTCTCTGCACCAGCGATCCAGGCCCCAGCTCGCGTCGCTGCCTTGTACTTCTCCGGGCTGGCTTCGGCTGGGCCTTCGCGAGGTTCTCGGCATACTTGCACTCAACGCCGATGAATCCCCGCCGCCCGCCCGAAAGCGCGTACTCGACGAACGCGTCGAAGGCGGACCTGCCCAGCGGGCCTCGGCGGGTGCCCACTCCAGCGCGACCTCGACTACCTCCGCCGCGTCGGGAGAAGCTGCGGACCCACGGCAGCAGAGTGGCCGGATACTCGCCCAGGTAGCCGAACAGGTTGAAGCACAGCGGCTGTGACGACAGCAGGTTCCTGCGCAGTCGTTCCTGCTGGATATCCCGGGCCGCCGCTCCGGGAGAGTTCGGCTATCGCCCGCTCTGCGGCCAGCCGGGCCTCGGCGGTCATCAGGTTCGGGCCCAGCCCGACCGTCCTCGGCAGCATCGACGCGACCAGGCGGTCTCCACCGATGATCGGGCCGGGCGGCTGCCCCAACCGTTCCTCTCGCCACCACGCCTGCTGATGCCGAAGCCCGCGTTGCCATGCGTTGTCCGACTTCTCCAACCAGCGCGGGTCGTCCCACGGCTGATTGCCTTGCGGCTCCATGGAATCGTTGTACCGGACATTCCGACCCCCGTCACGCGGTGAGCAGCAATGCGGCACTGAACGGTCGCGTGCCTCTGACGGCATTCCTCGCGGGCTGTCGTTCTCGGCGTACGCCTTGTGAGGCGATCGGACTACACCTCCGATCGGTGGAGCCACGTAAACTGGGACTGAGCGGACACCCTCAGTCACCGGACGTCGGCGCCGACGTAGAGGTCGGACCTGGACAGCATTCCGGCGAACGGCAACACCAACCGAATTGCGATGGGCCGTTCCACCACCGGCCTGACACTGACGGGCCTGCTTGCACTGTTTCTGATCGAGCGTCAGGCGGCAGCCTGCTCCTCGCCGCCGACGGATCCCTCAGGCTGCCCTGCAACTCGACCTCGCCTTCGTGCCCGACGTGCCGGCTGTTTGTCGTGGTGGCAGCCCACGGTCGTGGTTGTCGAGCGGAGAGTCCTGGTTGTCGAGCGCGAGGCAGGCAGTCCGTAGTGCGGTGTTCGCCTCGTCTGTAGGGGACCCTGTATTAAACCGTTTTTCGGCCTGGTACAGCTCGCCGTGACGAGGCCCGGCAGGTCGTTCGGGCATTCGACACCCCGGCGAGTGAGCGGGCGGGCTTTGAGGGAGCTTTGCGTCTTTGCGTGTCGATTGACCCGGTCCCTATATCCAGGTCGGCCACGTTCTGCGGGAACACGGCTCGGCGCTCCCCCGACCCGACAGGCGGTCTAACGATACTTAGCGGCGAGGATCCGTTCGACTGTCACGAGGTGCCGTCGTGGGCGCGGGTCCTGCGAGAACCAGTACCTCCCCCATCCCCCAGGTGTGTGGGCGTTCGGACGCCCCGCCTACACGTAGGATCTGGCCGATCCCGCTCCGCGCCGCCGAGCAGGCAGCTCTCGGACTAGCGACCGAAGAGCGCTGAAGCAGCAGCGGAGGCCTAGAGTACGGCGATTCGCTCGACGAGGCCCTGGTCCCCGTGCCGTGAACCTCTCCCGGAGCGTTTCACGGCCAGCGCGAAAGCACGTCCATGCTGGCGGCCGACCAGACCCCGAGCAGGAGGTTGCCAGGTTGCGGGTTGGGTCGGCCGTGCTGGTCGAGTCAGCCCGGAAGCTCGCCGAGACCGCCGCCGGTACGCCTACCGGGGCGAGCTGCGGGCCGAGGACCGGCTGGCCGTCGCGTACAGCCAGGGCGATGTCCGGCGGGCCACGGACGGGAGTGCAGCATGACCCGCGATGCGCTCGACCCCGGGCCGAGTGGCAGGAGCCCTGGTCTGCATGACTCCTACTAGCGCACCGCGTTGTGACGGGCGTTGAAGTTGCTCGCCGAGATGTAGGCGTGGATCATCGCGCCGACCATGACCAGGGGGACCAGCACGATCCCGATGCCCACGAACAGCGAGGCCCATGCCAGCGCAGCCGCACGAACCAGACCACCGCGGAGATCGGGTTGCCGGTGTAGAGGTGGCCGAGGCCGGGGATGAGGAAACTCAGGATGAGGGCGACCCCACCGGACTTGGGTGAAGCGGTGGGCAGGGGCTGCTGCTGCGGCGGGTAGGGCTGGTGGATTGGCTGGGACATGGTTTTCGATGCACCGCCCGGTGTAGCTCGTGCTGGCGGGAACGGTGCGTTCGGATCGACCGGGCCGTAGGGCTGCGTGGTGTGGTTGCTCATGGGTCTTGGTTCCTCTCTTGATGCCCCGGCCTGTCCGTGCATCTGACTCTATGCGTACTCTATCATAGTTTTATTGGTCTCTATAATCAGTTCTATCGCATTCTTATGAGGGTATTGTTACGGTCTGTGGTCGGTCGCATGCCACATCCCCATGGAGACCCCGTGGAGATCGTCAACTGCCCCCGTCCCCGCGCAGTCCCCGTTCAGCCCGCTTGACGCGAAGATCGCATGACAACAGCCCGTCCCCCGATGTGGGAGACGGGCTGCCGGGTCTGCGGGTGGATCAGCCGCCGTACGGGCCGACCAGGGTCTTGTCCTTGGCGATCTCCGCCAGCTTCGAGCCCTTGATGCCCGCGTGCGCGGCACCGGAGACGTACTCGCCGTGGTTGTCCTTGTCGACCACCGGGTCCGTCGTGCAGACCTGCGTGGTCGGGGTGTCGAACACCGGGGCGGTGAACGTGATCGGCAGCGGGCCGCCGGTCCAGCCCTCAGCTGACGCCAAGGTGACGGTACCGACCGTCATCGAGTCGTACGCACCGTTCATCGGCGCGTCACAACGCTCCACGCGAACGTGTAGAGGCCATCGGGACGATTCGCCGCGAGGGTGATCTCCTTGACGCCGTCGTTGTTCTTGTCGGTGATCTGGCCGGTAACGGTCTCGTTGACCGTCGTCGGCACACCAGCTTCGAGGCCGGTGATCACGTTGGTGCCGGTGAACCCGCCTTCCGATGCCACGTTGACGTTGAACGTGTGGACCCAGTGGCCGCCGCCGCCGGAGGGCTGGGTGGCGTGGAACGTGGCCGGGCCGGTCGTGGTCGGCACGTCCTGGCAGGTGGTTGCTGCGCTGGCCGGAAGGGCCATGGCGACGGGGGCGACGATCGCGGCGGCGGCCACGAGGCCGAGGACGAGCTTGCGCATGGTGTGTCTCTCTCTGGTGTTTCGGTTATCAGCGCGCCGTTGCGTGAGATCTGAAGAGTACTCTATCAGGGTTCTATACGACTCGCAAAACGTCTCTATCGTCGCAGTTGGAACGGTGACTGGTACACTCTGGTTCCATGGCACGTCCCTATGGAGACCCTGTCGAGATCGTCACCGCACCGATCCCCGCGCAGTCCCCGTTCATCCCCGCGGACGCGAAGATCGTGGTGGGCGCGGTCGCTCCGGCATCCCCTGATCCGATCCCGATCGTGCTGCTACCGGGCTTCGAGTACCGGATGCTCGAGTGGCGGCACCCGGCAACCCACGAGATCCACTGGCGGCTGGAGCGGAGAAAGTCCACCCAACACGGCGACGACGACGAGTAACCACCAGGGAGTCTCCCGGGCTCCCGGTGGATTCCTCGGGGCCTTGCGTCGGCGGGCACCGGCACGCTGGCCTGGCCCCTGTTAGTCGGAGTTGATGGGTGACCCCCTTCGGAGGTCGCCAGCCCGAACCCACGTCGGGTGCCCGTCCGGCCCGCGCACCCGCCCCACCACTCGCCGGCTTCCCCTGACCCGGGTAGTCCAGCTCCCCGGCAGCCTGCCAGGTCGCAGCCTCGACGGGCACGGGCGGTCGGACCTCACGGCGGTCGGCATCGTTGCGCTGCCCGTACTGGTCGAACACCACATTGAGGTCGGCGGCCTTCTGCACGGGCCTCAACCTCGCCGAGGTCAATGCCGCGCCAGCCACTGGTCTCGGTGTCGTACACGCCCCACCGTCCCGAGCCGAGGTCGCCGGCACCCTCGCTGGCAACTGGCTAGCCCAACCGGAGAGCCAGCAGGGCCACGAGCTCATCGCTGCCGGTCTGTTGATCTTGGCCGGGGTGGCCACCGGGGCGAGGTCGGGCGGTGGGTCCGGATCGGGTACGAGCGCGGCCATGGGTCGCTCGAGGGGTACGACCCGAGCGGCTGAACACTGCCGCCACCAGAACACAAGTAAATGCGAGCACCGAGCGACACCTCGAGCGAGGACCGGCCTTCTTGACATCGTGCTCCTGTCGATGCACTATCAGAGTTCTATGAGACTTCCAAAAGATCTCTATCATCCAAGAATGAATGGTTTATGATACACTTTGGTTCCATGGCACGCCCCTATGGAGACCCTCTCGAGCCCATTACCATAAGCGAGGCCCCGGAAGCAAGCCTGCCCAATCGTGAGCGCTCGAAGTTCCTGGGTGCCATGGGCCGGCCTTGCGGTGGGCGGGCACCGATGTAGCGCGCGGAGGGCTTGGTCCAGAGCTGTCATCGCTGAGTGGGTCGAGCGTCGACGTAACGAGAATCCGGGCGGTTCGGTTGCAGATGAGGATCTAGGGCTTACGTCGACGCTTGACCTCGCGACGAGCCGCGACGCCGCCTGGCCGAGGCCGCGCCGGATGGTCTGCGAGACGATCTGCGGTCCAGCATCATCGCCGATACCGGATCTGCCCAGCTTCACCGAGGCCGGGGCCGGGCGGACCAGAGCACAAGACTGGGCGACGCGCGTGACCGTGAAGGTGCGCAACCATCTCAACAAGCCTGTGCGGTCGCGTGCCCTTCAGCCACGGGCGACTGGAAGGGAGGGCGCCTGGTGGTCTTGCGGCTGTCCTTCGCGGCGATCGCCGCGAAGGAAGAACTGCTTGCATTCAACGACCGTTACTTTGACCGCTGGTACCAGGGCCAGAAACGTATCGGCAGTGAGATCGTCACCCGAGTCGAGAGCGAGGCAGGCGAGCGGGCGATGCGCAGCCTGATCGAGCAGTCGGTTCCGCCAGCCGAACTGTTCGTGATCGAGCCGGTGATGTCTGCGGTGGTCAAGATGGCCGCCGAGGATCTTCCCGCCGGCGCGACCTTCCTGACTGACGACCTGCCGACACAGGCTGGAATGCTCTTCTTCGCCGCTCCGCTTCCGTTACCCAACCGTCCTGACGACTACGCAGCTCTTGACCTCGACACGATTATCTGGCTCGCGCAGCCCGGCGGGGTCTTGCTCGTCAGCTGGGCGCAAGCTGTCAACCCCCACGGCGGCACGTACCGCCTGCCCATGAGTTTCGGCAGCATCGGCTTCGATAAGCATCCAGTGGCCGATCTCTACCAGGGATCCAGCCAGAACCATCGGGTCCTGAACGTCGCTCTATCCCACGCGCTATCAGCGCTACGGATCATGCAGCAGCCCTACGCCGCCCAAGCCACCGAGCACGCCCCACGAGCGGCCGCGAAACGGCTCACGCGTCAGAACGCCTCACGCGAGATCACGGTGATCACCTTCCGCCAGCCGCAGCGGCCGGCCCGGGAACGAGACGCTGAAAGTGCTTGGACCCTCGACCACCGCGTTCTGGTCCGCGGCTACTGGCGCCGCCATCAGCACTACAAGACGCCCGACGGACAATGGGCAGAGAAGCAGATCTACATCGGCCCCTACGTGAAGGGCCCAGAAAGCGCACCGCTGGTGGTCACCAAGAAGGTCAACGATCTGATCCGCTAGCACCGAGCCGGCATAGCGATCAGACCAAGCCCAACCCGACCAGCCCCGGCTCCGCGGAGGATGACAACGAAAACCCGGCGCCGGGTGTCGGACCCGACCGCGCCGACAGTCAGACCTTGCGCATGAGAGTCCTGGGGATCAGCTGCCGTCAGCAAGCGCATCGTCTGAAACGGCCTGGACATGGGCGGACGCTCGCTGACAAGCCACGGCGTCGTTGGTACGCACGCAATGATCTGGGCGTGGCGCCATTCGTGGTGCGAACTGGAGTCAACTAGCGTGCCTGCGGCCGTCTAAAGGTGCCGACCATGCAACCAAAGTTCCTGGTCGGAGCCAGAGTCAACACGGGAAGGGGTTCTCGTAGTGCGTAGGTCCGGGGGTCGATTTTCCGAGGCGGCTCTCATCATCAGGCGTTGTCAGGAGCCAGTCGGCGCCGTTGTCCGAGGACATCACACCCGAACTGAGGCCGATAGCTCGCACGTGGCCCGCAGCAAGCCCCTCGAGGCCTGGTCAAGGCGGCCGGTGCCTCGTCCAGGTTGTCCGCGAACAGGTCGGCGCGGACGTCCAGTGTCATCGCTCAGGTGTGGGCCCGGGCTGCCCACCCTAGCGCAGCAGACATCGGGCTTCCAGCGCCGCTCGTTCGTTGCGCCATCAGTTCGGCCGACTCCGATTTCGCCAGCCACGGCGATCGCCCGCCCCGGCTGCAGTTCGTCGCGACCAGGCGCCGCGTACTGTTGTGGAGCAGTCCAAGTATCAACCGACGAGCTATCACCTCCTACGTTCAGTGGCGTGGCAGCTCGGCTCGAGTGCGCTGGAAGCGATAGGTATGACCTGCCGGCCGCCCTTCCTGGTGAGGCATGCAGAGGAGCTGGGGAATATGAAGGCTTTCTGGGTGAGACTGCGGAAGTTCGTCAACATTCGTGCCGTACTCATCGCTCTTATTGTATTGCCTGCCGGTATTTACTTGGCCGTTGCCGGACCAACAAGATGGCGATGGCTGATCGCACCTGTGGCTTGGACGATCACCACCCTCGTTCTAATTATAGTCACGATGTCACTCATTGCCGCCGCTAAGTACAAACGGTCAGCCTCGACCGTCAGTTACGAGCAGGCCCTTTTTCCGCTGTTACAGTCCCAACGAGAATACTGCCTGGTGCTGCGCCCGTTCGGAGCGGATGGCCAAATTGTGGTACCAGACCTGAACGCAAAGTTTGGCGCCACCACGTGGATGTTCCGTCGCAACGTGACAATAGAACAAATCGTCGCAGAGGCGGCCCGCAATGCCCTGTCCGTAGATACATTTGCCATCGTTGACCAGAACACCTTGATGGCTCCACCAGGCTTGACCTTCCTGCGGGTACCGAACTCCGAGTGGCAGATCGTTGTTCTGCACCTCATCAGGCGTGCTCACTCCATTGTCTTGATTCTGCCGCCAAATCAGGACATGGGCGATGGGTTCTCGTGGGAGATTCGCCAGATCGCAGCCCTCAACAGGCGATCTAGGGTCATAATTGTGTTGCCGCCGAGCGATCAAGACAGCTATGTGCATCAGCTCGCCCTAGGTCATGCCGGGGCAATGCTGGCCATGTTGGAGGATTCCGGACAGGAGGCTGACTCAGGCCAGTTCACAGCTCTTGAATATCAGTTCGGACTTGATGCAACAACCTTGGCCATCAAGTGCAGACAGGTTGGAGGCGTAGGCAACTGGGTTTCGCGGGACCCTGAGCCCGCGAAGCGGCGGGCTACCAACTTCTTCATGCGCCCAAAAGCTGTCATTACAAACATGACATACCTTCCTTGCCTCACCGAAGCGCTAACACAGACGGAGTTTGAGTTGAGCAGGATGAGCTTCCAATCCCGATACCCACCAACACGCTGATCGACGGTTACACGACAAGGACTATACGGTGCGTGACCCAACCAAGCCACCAGCACCGGCCGGAGCGGCGTGGTCGTTGGGCACTGCGCTCAAGACGGGCATCTCTGGTGAGAGAGGTTGCTGACGACCTCTCCGTAGATGCTGCCGTCAATGCCGACTGGGTGGTACGTGTCGGCGATTTGGCCATCACCCTCCGTCATGCTGTTCTCGGCGAATTCGCCGAAGGCCAGCGCCTAGATCGATCCTTGGCGCGACGGACCGGCACTATCGAACCTGCGAGCCTTTTTGGATCGCGCAACCCGTCGGCTCATAGGCTGGCTTATCGAGTTCGAGCCAACACTCGCAGCGCAAATCCTCGGTGAGATCCTGGGTGAAGCTGAACGGAATCTCAACATTACTCGTAAACAAGCGTAACGTCATTGAGGACAGTCGTCCTGCTTGACCGACGTGGTGATACGGACTACCTCAAGGCGTTTCTTGACGAAGCGATGCGGCCGATTCTTAAAGGAGTTGACCCCTAATCGTCCGCGAACTGCGACCGGGCGTTGTTACGTACGAGCACCGCACTCACCGGCACGAATGTGGACCAAGGTTGATCTGTGTCCACAACAAGAGCGTGGTGACGATGATCAGCTCCTCCACCTGAGATCTGTGCCGCGGCGAGGGGCAGAGTGGTTCCTAGCCCGCGTGACATCAATCGTGGTGCGAACTGGCGTTAACTACGCGTTCTGGACGCGGCTAGACGGGAAGTTTGCGCAACTGTGTCGCCTGGAGATGCCTGGATCGACCGGGACGAGCGCTCTTTCAATCCGCGGGTAGTGGTTCGAGCCTCCGCGGCGCCTATGAAGAGACGTAGTCAGCGGCATGTTGACTGCAACCCGCGCTCGGCGCCAAGCCATCGGCGTTGTGCAAGAGGACCGGACTGCGGGCCGTGCTGTAGCGGCAGTCAGGCAGTTGGGGGTATCGCTAGTTCTGTGGGTGGACGAGGAGGCGTTGGCTCGCTTCGCTGCGAGCCTGGTGCTGGCCGGATGGGGCCGCCCGGTCCGCGCGGCCAGCCCGCTGGGCGGTGGGATGAACTCCGCCACTGCGCTGGTGGACCTGGCCGACCAGCGAGCCGTGTTGAAGTGGGTGCGAGGCAGCAGCGCCGGCGCCTTGGCGGCTGGCTGTGAGGTCGCTCAACGGCTCGCACGCCACGGACTCATCACGGGCGAGCCGCTTGCCACTGCTGCCGGCGACTTGATCTACCCAGCGGAGGTCGGCGTCGTGGCTCTGCTCCGGTTCGTCGACGGATTGCCGCTGAGCCCAACCAGTCCGCGAGATCAACACGACCTGGCGGTCACGCTCGCCGCTGTCCATGCCGTCGAGGTCACCCAGCAGTCCGGTCCGTTCATGAGCGACGAGGTCGCGGAGCTGGTGTACGACGTGGGGCCGTGGGTGCGACCGACCGTCCGCCGTGTGCTCGACGAGTACCGCGACCTACCCGAACTCACTTGGGGGCTGCTCCACGCCGACCCCGCACCCGACGCGTTTCTGCGCCAGCCGGATACCGACCAGGTCGCCTTGATCGATTGGAGCGCCACCACCCGCGGGCCGGTGCTGTACGACGTCGCGTCGGCGCTGATGTACCTCGGGGGACGGCAGAACGCTGCCTCGTTCTGGAAGGCCTACGTCGACCACAGTCCAGCGTCCAGCGCCGAGCTGGTCGACCACCTCGGCGCGCTCACCCGCTACCGCGCAGCGGTCCAAGCTGCGTACTTCTCGTGGCGCATCGCCACCGTGGACAACACCGGAATCCTCGACCACGACGAGAACTGGGAAGGCCTCCGCGATGCCGAACTGATGTTGCGGGCGAACGATGCCGAGATGGTCAACTGGCTGTCGTAGGGACCTGTACCCCAGCGTGTGGCACTGCGCCTAGCTTGGTCGTACTGCCGCGATTCCCGCAAGCCGACCGTCCTGCGGCACGCCGTGGTGCAGCGCGGGGAGAGGCTGGGCCTTCAGTCCTTGCTGGCGCCGGGTCCGTAGAGGCGAGCGATGTCGGTGGAGTCCAGCCAGCCTTCGTAGGTCTCCGATTGTGGCCAGCCCTCGGGGGAGTCCTGCCACGGCTCCTGTCGGCCCCAGGGCAACAGGTCGATCAGAGGGAAGGTGTGGCTGAGCTGCTCGGTGCCACGACCACTGGTGTGCCAGGTGCGGTAGACGTTGTCGCCGTCCCGTAGGAAGACGTTCACGGCGAAGCCGCCCCCGGGCGGTGCGTCGACATCGGCGCCGAACGGGCTGTCGGCGGTGGAGTACCAGGTCATCTTGTTGCCGACCTTGTCGCGGTATGCGAGCGCCTCGGCGATCGGGCCCTGGGTGACGATGACGAACCGAGCGTCATACGGCTCGAGGAACTGCAAGCGCGTGAACTGGGACGTGAAACCGGTACAGCCACCGCACTGCCACTCCTCACCCGGCGACCACATGTGGTGGTACGTGATGAGTTGGTGCTTTCCATCGAAGACATCCAGGAGCCGGACCGGACCGTCCTCGCCGACCAAGGAGTAGCCGGGCATCTTCACCATCGGTAGCCGGCGACGCTGGGCGGCGATGGAGTCCAGTTCCCGGGTGGCCGCCTTCTCGCGAACCCGAAGCTCGTCGAGGTGTTGTCGCCAGGTGGTCGCGTCGACGACCGGTGGCAGCACAGAGGACGTGGTGTTTGTCATGATTCTCCTCAGCATCGTTGGACCAGTATCGACTCGGCGGAGCGGCGGAATTCATCGGTGGTCGGTCCAGATCCTCCGAAGAACTGCCATCAAAGGTCGTCCGGCCGACGTGCCCAGGGACGACCTGTGCCGACCCAGCTAAGAACGCAACCCTGACGCCGACCACGGTGTGGGACTGTCGGATGATCTTGATCGTCATGCTTCGCTGCCGACCAAGCCCGTGGAACATCGACCAGCGCCTCGGCGTCCAGGAGCCCGGCGGTTTACCGATGGGGCTGTTCCGTATCGGGACCCTGGATACATCGATCCGGCCGACCCGGGAGCCCTCAACCCCGCTACGTACGGTCCGACCTCGCCCCGGTGCCGGCCTACTACGACCGAATCCGCGCTGAGGCCGAGACCCGGCTGAGCCGGACGACCTCGACGCGCTCAGGCGCCGGGCCGGCCAGTGAACGACTCCCTGGAGACCAACAAGGTCTATCTCGGGGCGGTGGTCGGTCCGTGTCGGGTAGGCGCGTGTGACATCAATCGTGGTGCGAAATAGCGTCCACTGGAGGGAGTAGACGCTGCCCGCGGGGGGATCAGCGCAACTCCTGACGCCTGAAGAGGCGCGAATTGGCGCGGACCATCGCTCTTTTAATCCGCGGGTTGTGGGTTCGAGTCCCACGGGGCCTACCAACCTGACAAGGGGAAATGCTGTCACGAGCCGTCAGCTCGTGAGCCGTACAGCCAGAAAATACAGCCTAGGCGCCGCTCGCGACCTCACCGAAGAGGGCCCGCGCGGTCTGATCCAAGGCCTCGCGCTCGACCTGGGGGAGCACGTGAGCGTAGGTGTTCATGGTCAGGGTGATCTGACTATGACCGAGAGTCTCCATGACGGTCCGTGGAGAGGCACCAGTGAGCAGCATGAAAGTGGCGCACGCGTGCCGGAGGTCGTGCAGTCTCACCCAGCGGAGGTCGACACGTGCACGGGCTTGGTGCCAGGCCCGATCAACGTTGCGCGGTTCCAGCGGAGTCCCGACGATCGAGGTGAACACCAGGCCGGATTCATGCCACCGCTGACCGGCCCGTAGCCGCTCGGCCAACTGGCGGGTCCGACGCTCGCGCAAGTGGTCCAGCACGACGGCTGGGGCCGGGATCGTACGGGCGGACCGGTCAGTCTTGAGCTTGGCCGGTACCAGACGGCCATCCACACGGTGTAGCGCCTGCCGCACGGAGACGGTCTCCGCGGTCTGGTCGATGTCGACCCAACGCAGCCCGAGCAGTTCACCTCGACGAAGCCCAAGGCTGAGTGCGCACACCCACAACGCTTCCAGTCGATCACCGCGGATCGACGCCAAGAGGGACCGCGCCTCCTTCATCGTCAACGCTCGCCGCTCTGGACGATCCAGCGCCGGCGGACGAACCAGCTTGGCCGCATTCCTAGGCACCAGCTCCTCGCGCTCGGCATCCGCCAGGGAGTTCCTAATCAATCCGTGTATGTGCCGGACCGTCGCAGTAGACAGTCCACTGTCGGCCTTTGATTCGAGCACTCGCCGAATCTCTGTGGGCGTGATCTTGGCCAACTTCATTCGGCCTAGCGATGGGCGGATATGTGTCTCGACAAGCCATCGATAGCCGCGCAGCGTCGCCAGGTGGTGTATCCGGCAGCATCGGCGGCGGAGCCAATCCGTACGGCCTCGGCCAGGTGCCGGCGGATGTGATCGGTGACGGGCAGCCGACCGAGGTCGGTGAGCGGGTGGAGTCGCTGGGCGGCAAGGCCGAAGTCCTCGGCGGCTTTGTGGCGTACTTGGCGATGTAGGCGGCGACCATCTCCGGGTGCATCGGCCCGGCGGAGGCGTCACGCTGGGCCTGCCCGTGAACGGGTCGGACGTCGACCTGACGGCCGAACCGCAGTTCCCACACCGGACCGTCCTGCTGGTAGGGGTCGGTGGTGACGGAGGCCTCTCGGGCGGCGATGTGGATGGCGTCGCGCAGCTGCTCAACCGTGACCGGCAGCGCGGGCGGTGGGTAGCCGTCGCCGGGTCCGTCGAGGCGGACGAGGGCGTGGAAGTGGACGACGCCGCGGCGTTGGAACTCGGCCACCTTCGCAAACGACACCGTGAGGTGGTCCCGCAGTTGCGTACGAGGGATGCGGAGGAGGTCGGCGAGGCGGCGGCGGAGGTGATGGTAAACCGCCGCCACAGCTCGGGGGCGTAGAAGTTGAAGGCGACCTGCCCGCCGTAGTCGTAGCAGTCGACACACAGCGGGGCGCCGAGGTCGGGGTCGTCCTCGGAGTGGATGCGGGGGCAGTGCTCGGGTCGGCCGTGGGGGCAGAAGGTGGGCCGGCGGCCCTCCCGTCCAGATGAAATATAACCGATCGGTAGACTTTCGGCAACGAGCGTGCAAAGGTGAGGTCATGACGAGTAGCACCGGGACCACCGCGCGAGGTCCCTACCGGACCGGGATCCGCCGGCGGGAACAGATCATCGCCACCGCCATCACCGTCTTCGGCGAGTGCGGCTACGCCGGCGGGTCGATCCGCGTCATCGCCGACCGAGTCGGGATCTCGCACGCCACCCTGCTGCAGCACTTCGGCAGCAAGGAAGGACTGCTGACGGCCGTTCTCGAAGAATGGGACCGGCGCACCGTGGAAGCGCGGCTGTCTGACGTCACCGGCCTCGGGTATTTCCAACACCTGCCTGAGGTCATGACGGCACATCTGAGCAACCGGGGCCTGCTCGAGCTGTTCACCACGATCGCGGCCGAGGCATCCAGCCCGGCCCACCCGGCCCACGCCTTCATTCAGCGCCGCTATACCGACAATCTTGCTACCCTCGCCACCCACCTGCAGCAGGCCGTTGATACCGGCGACGTCGCACCACTCACCCCGGTCGAGATCGACATCGAAGTCCGCCTGGTCACCGCCGTGCTGGACGGGATCGGGCTGCAATGGCTGCTCGACCCCTCAGCCGACGTCACCGCCAGCGTCGAGACCTACATCAACCGGACCGTCGCCGCCTGGCGCAACCCGCCATAGGGACGCGTACGCCTTTCGGGCGACATAGGTCCTAGGGACCCTCGATGCACGAAGAATCTCCCGCAAGCCCCGGAAGGATCCATGGCCTCATCACCGATTTCAGCTGCTGGTAGCGGCCCAAGGGGTGGTGGTGCCGGATCGGCGCCGACGATGAACGGAGGCAGGACGTTGCTGTTCGCGGTGGCCGGTGGTGCGGCGGTCGGCAATCTGTACTGGGCGCAGCCGCTGCTCGAGGAGATCGCCACCTCCCTCGACGTCGCGACGTCGGTGGCCGGCCTTCTGATCACGATCACCCAGATCGGCTACGCCGTGGGGATCTTCCTCCTCGTGCCGCTCGGTGACCTGGTCAACCGCCGCCGGCTGATCCCGATGGTCCTGGGCGCTTCCGGCCTCGCACTGGCCGGGGCTGCCGCCGCGCCCGGCTGGGCCGTCCTGTTCGTCACGTTGCTGCTGGTCGGACTGACCGCCGTCGGCGCCCAGCTCCTCATCCCACTGGCCAGCGAGCTCGCCGATCCCGCCGAACGTGGCCGGGTCGTCGGTACCATCGCCTCCGGCATCCTGGTCGGCATCCTGCTCTCCCGCACGATCAGTGGCAGCGTTGCCGACCTGTTCGGCTGGCGGGCGATCTACGCGATCGCCGCGGTCGCCGCGTGGGTCCTCGCGATTGCGCTGGCCCGGGTGATCCCCACCCTGCCGGGCCGGCCGGCGATGTCCTACCCGGCGCTGCTCCGATCGGTGTTCACGGCCGTCCGCAGCCACCGGGCCGTGCCGGTCACCCTGGCCCTCGGCGCCGCCACCTTTGGCACCTTCACCTTGTTCTGGACGGCGCTGACCTTCCTTCTCACCGCCCCGCCCTTCTCCTACTCCGTCTCCACGATCGGGCTGGTCGGACTCGCCGGCCTGGCTGGCGCCTTGATGGCCCGCCGCGCTGGCCGGCTCCACGACCGCGGCCTCTCCGTGCCCGTCACCGGTGGGGCGCTGACCCTAGCGATCGTGTCTCTCGTCCTCGCCGGAGTCGGCCAAACCTCCATCGTTGTCCTGCTGATCGCGATCGTCGCCTTCGACATCGCCGCCCAGGCCAGCCTGATCCTCAACCAAACCCGGCTGCTGAGCATCGACCCTGCCGCCCGCAGCCGCATGAACACCGCTTTCGTCACCGGCAACTTCATCGGCGGCGCCGTCGGTTCCGCTCTTGCTGGACTGCTCTGGCAGATCGGCGGCTGGTACGCCGTGCTCCTCGGCGGCATAGCTGCCCTGACTCTCGCCTTGCTTATCTGGACCACCAACCGGCGAACCCTCATCGACGCTGGCCACTCCTGACCGCGCCCATCTACGAAAGTGATGATTGTTGACCCCCGGATATGCCGTCATCGTCGGGGTCGGGCCGGCCCCCGGCCTTGCGCTTGGCCGTGCATTCGCCGATGCCGGCCCTGGTGGCTCGCGATATCGCAAGGCTTCAGACCTGCCGGGAGCGGCCACCGCCAGCGGCGGGGCCGAGGTGACCGGCGGCGCGGTCGGGGTGAGGACCGGTCCTGGTACGGACGTGTCCGGCGGGCCGGCCCAGCGGATGTCCGGGCCGGCCGGTCGGCCCAGCCCGCGGAGGTCGTCGTCTGCGGCCCTATGGCCCCTTCGGGGAGAAGCAGCGCGGCCGCTACTTTGACTCGAGCGAACAGGTCATCTGTGAGCTGTCTTGAGGAGCAAGAACTTGGTGCGGGCTGCATGGAAATGGAGGGACATCGATGAATGCTCAACCTCTGGGCGTCGGCTTCCTGGGAGCCGGCCCGGTCACGCAGGCGATCCACTTGCCGACTCTCGCTCGGCTGACCGATTTGTTCACAGTCACTCACGTCATGGACATCGCCGACGACATCGCCCGCTCTGTCGCAGCCAGGGTCGGCGCTCGCTGGTCGACATCAATCAACGAGCTGCTCGACGATCCACAGGTCGACGTGGTGGCCATCTGCAGTCCGCACCAGTTCCACGCAGCCCAGGTGATCGCAGCATGCCGAGCCGGCAAGAAGGCCGTGCTGTGCGAGAAGCCGTTTGCGATGTCAGGGGAGGAGGCCAGCGGAATCGCCGCAGTATCGATCGAGACCGGCGTTCCGATCGTGGTCGGGGCGATGCACGCCTTCGATCCTGGATGGCAGGCGGCGGTGGCCAACTGGGGCTCACTGCCCGAAGACAGCCATGCAATCCGCTCCTCGATCGTGTTGCCGCCCAACCCCCGTTTCGAAGACTTCGCCACCGAGGTGATCACCCGGCCGACCGGATCCGGGGCGGACCTCGACGATCCCGAGGTGCAAGCCGGCATGGTCCATGCCGGCGTCATGGGTCTGGCTATCCACGACCTGCCGTTGGTACGGGCGCTGCTGCCGCGGTTCGACGACCTCGTCGTGCACAGCGCGAACGCCCTGGCGCCGTTCGGCTACCAGATCGTGCTGACGGCCGGCGGCAGACGGGTGGTCCTGCACGCCACGATGTCCGCCACGTGGCAGGCGCAGTGGGTACTGGAAGCTCACAGCGATCACCAGGCCCTCCAGGTGGAGTTCCCGCCGTCCTACGTCCACGCCGGCTCAGCCGTTGCCACGCTGCGCACCGCCACCTCGTCACAGACCTGGGGTCCCGCGACGCACAACGGCTACGAGGGCGAATGGCGCGACATCGCCGCCATCGTTCGCGGCGAGAAGGGGCCACCACCGACCGCCGACCTCATCGACGACCTGCGTTTCGCCATCGCGATAGCCGACGCCGCCGCCGATCTGATCCGGACTCGTTATCACGAAGGAACCCTCGTATGACCACTCCCGTGACCATCTACGCAACCGAGGGCGCTCAATCGTCGGCCGCCACCGTACTGGCCTCGCTTCCCCTCTCGTACGCGCCAGGTGAAGGCGCCGAAGGCAGCGTGGCGATCGTCAGTGGGTCGGCCGACTGGCCCACTACTGCCATCGGTGCGCTCGACGCCGGGGCCGTCGCCGTCATCGTGGTGCAGCCCGAGCCGGCTGACGTGGAGACCCTCCGGGACCGTGCGGCCTTGGTCGCCCTGGACACTCGATGGGCGACCAACCCGGTCGTCGCAGCAGCATCGACGGCGTTCACGACGGCACTGCCTCACGGCTCTCACATCGAGTGCCAGGTGAATCTCCCGGTCGGCTCGCCCATCGAGACCGCCATGCTCGACCAGCTGGCCCTCCTCCGTGTCCTGGTGGGCCCCGTCACCGACCTACGTGTGCTGACCCGCTCGAGCAAGGGATACGCAGCCGAGGGCCGAGCGGCCGGCCACCCGGTCGACTTCAGCCTGGTCTGCACCGATGCTGATCTCGAGAGTGCCTCAGTTCGCCTGTTGACCGCCGACGGCAGCGTGGAGCTGACCATCCCGAGCGGTCTGACCGCGCAACCGGCGCGGCTCACCGTGACTGGTCCAGACGGCGCACACCTGACACCAACCCTCTACGAGTCTGGGCACCGCGCCACCTGGCGTCGCGTCCGGCACCTCCTCTCCGCTCAGTCCGGCGCCAACGACCTCGACGACTTCGCGTCTGACCAGGAGACGACCCAAACCGCCTTTCAGCTGGTCGAGGGCTAGGTGTCAATCCCAGGGTCGTTGTTTGCGTGACCAGGCCCTGGTTCTCCTCAGTCCAGTAACACTTCTTTCCCGCGAAGCTTCTCCCACCCATCCAACGCCACACACAGCTAAGGACTTTCTCCATGAGCAGTTACCGCGTCGGCCTCAACCCCCGCAAATACGGCTGCAGCCTCATTGGTGCTCGAAAACAGGAGCGTTGTCGATTGAGACCACCCTGAAAGACGCTGGCCTGATCGAAGTAATCCGTCGGTCGTAGATTCGCCTCCTACCCGGGGCGCAGGCCAACGGGCCGGCGCCACCGGCCCGTCGGCCCGTCGGCCCGTCGGCGATGATGGGCCCATGGGTTTCCCACACGACCGTCGACGGCCTTGAGCACACGCCGGGTGCTTGTCACCGGGGCCACCGGCTATGTCGCCACACTGGTCCTGCCGGCGCTTCGTGAGCGATACGCCCTCACGCTCGTCGACGTCACGAACCAGGACCGCGACGGCCACCGGGTCGACGACGTGCAGATCCTGGATCTGCTCGACGACCCGGACGACCGCCTCACAGCGTTGTGCGCCGACATCGACACGATCGTCCACTGCGGCTTCCGGCGTCCCAGGGAACCGGTCACCTACCTAGGTGAACGGGTCAACGTCGACATGACCGCCCGCGTGCTCGAGGTGGCGGCCGCGACCGACGTTCAGCGGGTCGTCTCCGCCAGCACCAACCAGGCGAGCAAGTGGTACGAACGCCCGTACAAGCAAGGCTTGATCGACCGGGTCGACCCGTTCGACTATCCGCGACCGGACTCGTTCTACGGCTGGGCCAAGGTGGCCTACGAGTCGCTCGGGTTTCTCTACGCGTGCGGCTCGATCAGTCGCCCGGTGCCGAACGTCCAGATCCGTATCGTCTGCCCGAGGGAGATCAAGGCGGCCGACTTCGCGGACCGCCCGCTGACTGACTACCTGCGCGACATCGCCGGCTACATCAGCGCCCGCGATCTTCAGCAGCTCTACGTCCGCTCCATCGAGGCCGACTCCATCGACGACGAGTTCGGTGTCCCGTTCCAGATCTTCTACGGCGTGAGCAACAACGCCCGGACCTTCTGGAGCATCAGCAACGCCCGCCGGGTCATCGGCTACCAGCCACAAGATGACTCCGAGATCATCTTCGCCGCCGACATCGCCATGATGCTCGGACGAACTTCAGACCATCCATAGGCCTTTGAGTTCCGACCGCGCTGGCAGCTGGCAGGAAGCGCTCGCGGGTCAGCAAAGGCATCCGGCATCCGTGGAGCCATTCGTGGAGCGAAATGGGGTTAACCAGGGTGGCTGTAGCCCACTAGCGAGCGTGATCGTGCAAGTAAAGGGGAATCTTCGCGTCAGGGCCAGAGTGTACGCAGGAAGCGGTTCTCG